>NZ_JBIRAY010000001.1:0-1890617 GCF_044326405.1 Actinomadura sp. 1N219
CGAACCGGCCCCCCGACCGGCAGGTCGTGCGACCTCCGGGCGCTGGGCGCCCTCCGGCCGCACGACCTCCGGGCGCTGGGCGCCCTCCGGCCGCACGACCTGTGGCCTCGCTGAGGATCTTGTCCAGGGGTTTCGGGTCAGGGGGCGGTGTGGCCGCAGGCGGTGGAGACGGCGTGGACGGTGTCGAGGAGGGCGGGCAGCAGGGCGAGGACCTCGTCGCGGCTCAGCACGACCTCGGGAACCGAGATGGAGACGGCGGCGATGACGCGTCCGGTGGCGTCCCGGACGGGGGCGGCGACGCAGCGGATGAACGTCTCGTGCTCGGCGTCGTCCAGCGCGTAGCCCTGGTCGGCGACGCGGGACAGCTCGTCCAGGAGCGGGGCCGGGCCGGTGAGGGTGTGCTCGGTGAACGGGGTGTACTCGATCTCCTCGGCGACGCGGCGGCGGCGCGGTTCGGGGAGGTCGGCGAGCAGCACCTTGGCGATCGCGGTGGCGTGCAGCGGCATGCTCAGCCCGACCCGCGAGTACATGCGGATCGAGTGCCGCGAGTCGTATTTGTCCAGGTAGATGACGTTGCCGCCCTCGTACACGCCGAGGTGGATCGTCTGCCCGGTCTCCTCGTTCAGCCGGGCCAGGTGGGGGGCGGCGACGTCCCGGATGCCGCGCTGCTCCAGCGCCGCGCCCGCCAGCGCGAACAGCCGGGAGCCGAGGTGGAAGCGGTGGTCGGAGTCGCGGTGAACGAACCGTCCGGACTCCATGGTCCGCAGCAGCCGCAGCACGGTCGTCTTGTGGACGCCGACCTTCGCGGCCAGCTCGTCCAGAGTCCGCGGCCCCTCGCCGAGCTCGCCGAGGATCGCGAGCGCGCGTCCGAGGCTCTGGCTCATTCAGGCTCCCTCCGTGGGTAGCCCCGGGTCGTTGACCGGCACCCGCGGGTGATGTTACAACCACAACAGCACAAGACGCAATTATCGTTGCAATATGTGCAATGACGGAGGTCATGATGGTCGCGAGCATCGACGCCGGGGCGATCGACGCGCTCGGCGAGGAGCGGCTCGACTGGCGCTTCAAAGCGATTCCGGCGTCGCTGCACGGGATGTCGGTTGCGGATGTCCGCGCGAACCGTCCGCCCCTCGACGACTTCGGCACCCCGCTGCTGACGCTGGACGCGGGCGCGCTCGACCACAACGTCCGGACGATGGCGCGCTGGGTGGACGCGGCGGGCGTCGCGCTCGCCCCGCACGGCAAGACGACGATGGCCCCGCAGCTGTGGCGGCGGCAGCTCGACGCGGGCGCCTGGGGCGTCACGGTCGCGAACCTGCCGCAGCTCCGCGTCGCCCGCGCGTTCGGCGTCCGGCGGGTCATGCTCGCGAACGCGCTCCTCGACCCGGCGGGCCTCGCCTGGCTGGCCGCCGAGCTGGAGGAGCATCCGGAGTTCGAGTTCACGTCCTGGGTCGACTCGCCGCGCTCGGTCGCGCTGATGGACGAGGCCCTCCGCCTCGCCCGCGCCCAGCGCCCGGTCGACGTGTGCGTCGAGATCGGCGGGCCGCACGGGCGCACCGGCGTCCGCGACGACGGCGACGCCCGCGCGCTCGCGGCCGCCGTCCGCGACGCGCCGACGCTGCGCCTCGCCGGGCTCGCCGGATACGAGGGCGCGCTCGCGCACGACGCGTCCGACGAGGGGCGCGGCGCCGTCGACGCCTACCTGCGCCGGATGGCGAACCTGTTCGGCGGCCTCGACTACGAGACCGGCGAGCCGATCGTGACGGCGGGCGGCAGCTCCTTCTTCGACCAGGTCGCGGACGTGCTCGGCGGCGTGGGCGGCCAGGTCGTGCTGCGGTCGGGGGCCTACATCGTCCACGACGACGGGTTCTACCGGGAGATCTCGCCGTTCTCGCGCGGCGCCGGAGACGCGCGGCTGCGGTCGGCGATGCACGGCTGGGCGCGGGTCGTGTCCCGTCCGGAGCCCGCGCTCGCGCTGCTGGACGCAGGCAAACGCGACCTGCCGTTCGACGAAGGGCTTCCGATGCCGCAGCTCGTCCGGGGGAAGGGGCCGGAGGCGGTCGAGAAGGCGCAGGTCACCGCCGTCAACGACCAGCACGCGTTCTTGGAGGACGCTTCCGTGGAGGTCGGTGACGTGGTGAAGCTGGGCCTGTCGCATCCCTGCACCGCGCTCGACAAATGGACGCTGATCCCCGTCCTGGACGACGCCGAAGCCGATCATCCCGCCGTGATCGACCTTGTCAGGACGTGGTTCTGATGCCGGGCACCGTGATCCGCGGCGCGACCGTCGTGGACGGCACCGGAGCCCCCGGCCGCGTCGCCGACGTCACGATCGGCGAAGGCCGGATCACCGAGATCGGCGACGGCCTCTCCGGGACCACCGTCATCGACGCGGACGGCCTCGTCCTCGCCCCCGGGTTCATCGACATGCACGCCCACTCCGACCTGGCGCTGCTCATCGAGCCCGACCATCTCGCCAAGGTGAGCCAGGGCGTGACGACCGAGGTCATCGGCCAGGACGGCCTGTCCTACGCGCCCGTCGACGACGCCACCCTCGCCGACACCCGCCGCGCCATCGCCGGCTGGAACACCGACCCGCCCGGCTTCGACTGGTCGTGGCGGACCGTCGGCGAATACCTCGACCGCCTCGACCAGGGCATCGCGGTCAACGCCTGCTATCTCGTCCCGCAGGGCACGGTGCGGATGCTCGCGGTGGGCTGGGAAGACCGTCCGCCGACGGAAGCGGAACTCGACCGGCAACGCGAACTGGTCGCGACCGGCATGCGCGAGGGCGCGGTCGGGATGTCCAGCGGCCTCACCTATGTGCCCGCGATGTACGCCGACGATGCGGAACTGGCCGAGCTGTGCCGTGTCGTCGGGTCCCTCGGCGGGTTCTACGCGCCGCACCACCGCTCGTACGGGGCGGGCGCGCTGGAGGCGTACGCCGAGATGGTCGAGCTGTCGCGCCGCTCTGGCTGCCCGCTGCACCTCGCGCACGCGACGATGAACTTCGGCGTCAACCGGGGACGCGCGCCCGAGCTGCTGAGCCTCCTGGACGACGCGATCGCCGACGGCTGCGACATCACCCTCGACACCTACCCCTACCTGCCGGGCTCCACGACCCTCGCCGCGCTGCTGCCGAGCTGGGCGTCCGCGGGCGGACCTTCGGCGCTGCTGGCGCGGCTCCACGACCCCGCCGAGAAGGCCCGGATCCGGCACGCGATGGAGGTCGAGGGGTCGGACGGCTGCCACGGCGTCCCCGCCGAATGGGAGACGATCGAGATCTCCGGCTCCCCGGACGCCTCCGTCGTCGGACGGACGGTCGCGCAGCTCGCCGCCGCGTCCGGGCGTCCCGAGTTCGACGTCTACTGCGAGCGGCTGATCGCCGACGACCTCGCCACCACGATCCTCCAGCACGTCGGGCACGAGGAGAACGTCCAGGCGATCATGCGGCATCCGTGCCACACCGGCGGCAGCGACGGGCTCCTGGCCGCCGCGAAACCGCACCCGCGCGCCTGGGGGACGTTCCCGCGCTACCTCGGCCACTACGTCCGCGAGCTGGGCGTCCTGTCCCTCGAAGAGTGCGTCGCGCACCTGACCGGACGCGCCGCCCGCCGCCTCCGCCTCGAAGACCGCGGGCTCGTCCGCCCCGGTTACCACGCCGACCTCGTCCTGTTCGACCCCGCGACCGTCCGCGACACCGCCACGTTCGACGACCCGAAGCAGCAGGCCGAGGGCGTCGTGCACGTGCTCGTCGGCGGCACGCCCGTCATCTCCGGCGGACGCCACACCGGAGCGCTCCCCGGCCGCTCCCTCCGCCGCACCCCGACCGGAACGACCGCCTGACCCCCGCCTAGGCCCCCGACTCCCGTCCTCCCGACTCCCGTCCCGCCGACTCCTGAGACCCCGCCACCAACCCCGCCTGACGCCTAACGCCTATCGCCCATCACCCTCGGCATCCCCCAACCCCCATTCACCGAGAGGGTCACGTCAATGGTCCATTGGCTGCAAGAAGAGACGGGCGGGCTGCTGACGCTGTGCGCCGTGTCCATCGCGGTCCTGCTGTTCCTCATCATCAAGGTCAAGCTGGAACCGTTCATCGCGCTGCTCGTCTCCGGCCTCGCCCTCGCGCTGGTCGCCGGGCTGAGCGTCGAGGAGATCGTCGGCACCGCGCTCAGCTCCAAGGAGTCCGTGCTGGAGAAGGGCTTCGGCGGGCTCCTCGGGCACATCGCGCCGATCGTCGGGCTCGGCACCATCCTCGGTGCGATCCTGGAGCGGTCCGGAGGCGCGGACGTCCTCACCCGGCGGCTGCTGAGCGTCGCAGGCGAACGCGGCGCGCCGCTCGCGATGGGCCTCGCCGGGCTCATCTTCGGCATCCCCGTCTTCTTCGACGTGGGTATTTTCGTCCTCGCGCCGCTGGTCTACATCACCGCCAGGCGGGGCGGGCGCTCCCTCGTCCTGTACGCGATGCCGCTGCTCGCGGGGCTGTCGATGACGCACGCGTTCCTGCCGCCGCACCCCGGCGCGGTGGCCGTCGCCGGGCTCCTCGAAGTCCCGCTCGGCTGGCTCATCATCTTCGGCCTGATCTGCGGCATCCCGGCGTTCCTCGTCGCGGGCGTCGCGTGGGGCGCCTGGATCGGCAAGCGCGTCTTCGTCGAGGTGCCGGACGAGTACGTCGTCGCGGAGAAGGAGAAGGCCAAGAAGGACGCGGAGCCGGAGCCGGAGCCGTCCCTCGCCCTCGTCGGGCTGATCATCGCGGTGCCGCTCGTGCTGATCCTGCTCGCCACGTTCAGCACCGTGTGGTGGGAGGACAGCCCCGCGCTGCCCACCCTGACGTTCATCGGCAACCCCGTCGTCGCGCTCACCCTCGCCGTGCTGCTCGCCATGTACCTGCTGGGCATCCGGCGCGGCATCTCGACCGCGGAGCTGTCCGACCTCGCCGCCAAGTCGCTCCGCCCGATCGGCATGATCCTGCTGGTCATCGGCGGCGGCGCGTTCTTCGGCGCGGTCGTGTCGGCGACCGGGGTCGGCAAGGCCCTCGCCGGAACCATGTCGGACGCGGGCCTGCCGGTGATCGTGCTCGCCTACCTGATCGCGTGCGGGCTCCGGGTCGCGCAGGGCTCGGCGACCGTCGCGATCGTCACCACCGGCGGCATCGTCGCGCCGCTGGTGAAGGCCGAGGACTACGCGGACCCGCACATCGCGCTGATCGCCATCGCGATCTCCGCGGGCTCGATCATCGCCTCGCACGTCAACGACGGCGGGTTCTGGATCATCTCGCGCTACTTCAACATGTCCGTCCGCGACACCATCAAGACGTGGACGGTGCTGGAGACGATCCTGTCGATCGTCGGCTTCGCGATGGCGGCCGGGCTGAGCATCTTCATCTGACAGGTGCCGACCGGCGGGGCCTGCGCGCGGCGGCCCCGCCGGTCACCGCCACGCTTCAACGGCCGGAGGGCCGGAGGGCCGGACGGCGGGACGGCGGGACGGCGGGACGGCTCGACGGCCGGGCGGCGGCCTAGCGGTCGAGGAGCGACCTGAAGTGGGCGAGGATCGGCGTGCACAGCTTCGGGAGCGAGGCGTGCTGACCCATCGCGACCATCCCGGTCACCAGGGACGCCACCCCGCCGATGAGCATCTCGCACGCGAACTCCGGGTCGGGCAGGGTGCGGAACCGCTCGTCCTCCACCAGCAGCCCGACGACGATCTCGACGAACCCGCGCTGGACGGTGTACCGCAGCGCCGTCGCCGCAGGGCCCGCCGCGTAGATCTCGAGCAGGAACATGCGCGCCGCGCCGCCGTCCGCCGACAGCTCCCGCAGGTAGGCGTACAGGGCCTGTTCGAGCCGTCCCATCACCGGCTCGCCGGAGGCCGAGAGCGCCGCCGAGACGACGCCCTCGATGCGGTCGGCGGCGGCCTGGTACGCGGCGAGGAAGCACGCCTGCTTGTCGGCGAAATGCTCGTAGAACGTCTCGCGGGACACGTGCGCCCGCTTCAGCACGTCGGCGACGGTGGTGCGGGCGTAGCCCTTCTCCCCGACGGCCTGCGTCATGCCCTGGAGCATGCGTTCCCGCTGGGAGGCCGTGACCTGTGCGCGGGTGAGGTGATGACGCCCGCGCGGCAGCGAGGTGAAGCCGTCGGAGTCCACACGGACAAGCTACCAACGTGTTCGGGCCCGCCGAGGAAACCCGTTTACGACGAATACCACGAACATTGTTGTTCGCCGAGATGTTACGGTTTCCAGTGCATATCGGGGGACGGACGTCCCCGTCCCTGGAGCGGGCGGGACGGCCGAGCGATCACGGCCCGGCGCAGCCGGCGTGTGATGAACGCTCCGTCCAGGCAGTGCGCCACGGGGGCCGATCTGCACTGGACGACGCGCATCCGCACGCGACGCTGACCCCGTCGCCGGGCCCGATTGCGAGGAAGGAAAGAACCGCGCGGCCCCGCGGTTTTATCCGTCCTGCGCTGGCTGGTCGGCTAGGGGAGGAGGCCGGCGCGGCGGGCGGTGGTGACCGCCTCCAGGCGGGTGTGGCTGTCGAGTTTGCGCATCGCTGAGCGCAGGTAGCTCTTGACCGTTTCGGGGAGCAGGCCCAGGCGTTCGGCTGCCTCCGCGTTGGTGCAGCCGATCGCCACGTAGGAGAGAACGTCCAGCTCGCGCGGTGACAGGACGGGACGCGGGGAGCCGTCCGGCTCGTTCAGCCCGGCGGCGGCCAGGCGGAGCGACGCCTCGCGGAGGCGGTCGCGGGTCGGTGCGTCCTCGACCCTCTCGGCCAGGGCGCGCAGTTCCGCGTGGACGGCCCTGACCTCCTCCCAGCGCGCCGCCGACTCCGGCACGGCGGGACGTGCGCGGGCGACCGCCTCGTCCGCCCTGTCCTGGACGGCGATGTCCTGCTCGAGGTCGCGAGCGGCCTGGACGGCGGCGCCCACGACACGGTCGGCGAGCGACAGCGGTTCGCGCAGCGCGCCGTACAGGACGCCGCGCACCCGCCGCCGGACGACGATCGGTACCGCGAGGATGGATAGCAGCCCCTCGCGTCCGACCGGCTTGTCGTAGTCGTGGCTGATCGACGCCGAGCACGGGTAGTTGCTCACCCACAGCGGGCGCGCCATCGCCATCGCCTTGCCGCCGAGCCCGTTGCCGTGGCGGACGACGAGCCCGTTCAGCGAGTCGGTCGTGTTGCCGACCAGCTCGGTGATGTGGAGCCGGTCGTGCCCGCCGCCCGAGGCGCCCCCGGACACCGCGCCGCCGAACACCACGGGAAGGCCGGTCGTCCGGTGCAGCGCGAGCACCGCCGACCGGACGGCGCCCGCGTCATCGCGCGTCATCCTGGGAGTTCTGGGTCCTGCGGGCGCTCTGGAAGAGGCGCTCCCCGGCCCGCCCGGCATTCGTTCCCTCGAGATCGGCGCACCCATGCTCCGAGCATGCCCGGTGAGACGGCGTCTCGAAAGCCCTTCACGCAGAAAGTAACGCGGGGAGGTCCTAGGCGTCGCCGAGGCCCAGGATGTCGACGGCCTCCGCGCGCATCTGCACCTTGCGGATCTTCCCGGTGACCGTCATCGGGAACTCGTCCACGACGTGCACGTAGCGCGGGATCTTGAAGTGGGCGAGCCTGCCCTCGCAGAACGTGCGCAGGGCTGCGGCGGTGAGGTCCGGGACGCCCTCGCGCAGCCGCACCCAGGCCATCAGCTCCTCGCCGTACTTCTCGTCCGGGACGCCGATGACCTGCGCGTCCACGATGTCGGGATGGGTGTAGAGGAACTCCTCGATCTCGCGCGGGTAGATGTTCTCGCCGCCGCGGATCACCATGTCCTTGATCCGGCCGGTGATGCTGACGTAGCCGTCGTCGTCCATCACGGCCAGGTCGCCGGTGTGCATCCAGCGCGCCGCGTCGATCGCCTCGGACGTCTTCTCCGGCTCGTCCCAGTAGCCGAGCATCACCGAATAGCCGCGCGTGCAGAATTCGCCTGGCGTGCCCCGCGGGACCGTGACGCCCGTCTCCGGGTCGATCACCTTGATCTCCAGATGCGGCTGCACGCGTCCGACCGTGGAGACGCGGCGGTCGAGCGAGTCGCCCGCCCGCGTCTGCGTCGACACCGGGGACGTCTCCGTCATGCCGTAGCAGATCGCGACCTCGCCCATCCCGAGCCGGTCGATGACCTGCTTCATCACCTCGACGGGGCACGGCGACCCCGCCATGATCCCGGTGCGCAGGCTCGACAGGTCGAGGTCGTCCAGCGACGGCTCGTTCAGGACGGCGATGAACATCGTCGGCACCCCGTACAGCGACGTGCACCGTTCGGCGGCGACGGCGTCCAGCGTCGCCTTCGGGTCGAACGCCGGAGCCGGGATCACCACGCACGCGCCGTGGCTGGTCGCCGCGAGGTTGCCCATCACCATTCCGAAGCAGTGATAAAACGGCACCGGAACACATATGCGGTCCTCTTCGTCGTACGCGCACAGTTCGCCGACGAAGAAGCCGTTGTTCAGGATGTTGTGGTGCGAGAGCGTCGCGCCTTTGGGGAAGCCCGTCGTCCCGGACGTGTACTGGATGTTGATCGGGTCGTCGGCGGTGAGCGTCCGGCCGATCTCGGTGAGGACGGCCGGGTCGTCGCCGCGCCCCGCCTCCATGAGCGCGTCCCACCGCGGCGTGCCGATCAGGACGACGTCCCGCAGCGCCGCGCACTTCGGCCCGACCTCGTCGATCATCGCCGCGTAGTCGGACGACTTGAACGCGGGCGCGGACACCAGCGTCCTGATCCCGGCCTGGTTGAGGACGAACTCCAGCTCGTGCACCCGGTACGCCGGGTTGATGTTCACCAGGATCGCGCCGAGCTTGGCCGTCGCGTACTGGACGAGCGTCCACTCCGCGCAGTTCGGCGACCAGATCCCGACCCGGTCGCCCTTGACGACGCCGAGGTCGCGCAGGCCGAGCGCGACGGCGTCCACGTCGTCGGCGAGCTGCCCGTACGTCCAGCGGCGGCCGGACGCCCGCTCCACCAGCGCGTCGCGATCGGCGAAGGCCGCGACCGTCCTGGCGAGGTTCGCGCCGATCGTGTCGCCGAGCAGCGGCGTGCTGGCCACGCCCGACGCGTACGAGGAGGTCATCGCAGGTCCTCCTCGCGGAACTCGCCCTCGGGCCGGTCCTCCACTCCCGGATGCTTGTCTATCTCGCTCGTTCGCAGCTCGACGCGGCGGATCTTCCCGGAGATCGTCTTCGGGAGCGCGCCGAACTCCAGCAGCCGGATCCGCTTGTACGGCGACAGCTGCGCCCGGCTGTGCTCGAAGATCGCCTTCGCCGTGGCCGCGTCGGGCTCCCACCCGGCGGCGAGCGTCACGTACGCCTTCGGCACGGCCGCCCTGACCGGGTCGGGCGAGGGCACCACGGCCGCCTCCGCGACCGCGTCGTGCTCGATCAGCACGCTCTCCAGCTCGAACGGCGAGATCTTGTAGTCGGACGCCTTGAACACGTCGTCGGAGCGTCCGACGTAGGTGATGTATCCGTCCTCGTCCCGGGAGCCGATGTCGCCGGTGTGGTAGTAGCCGCCCGCCATCGCCTCGTCCGTGCGCGCGTCGTCGCCGTGGTAGCCGGTCATCAGCCCGAGCGGACGGTCCTCCAGGTCGAGGCAGATCTCGCCCTCGTCGCCCGGCTCCCCGGTGACCGGATCGATCAGCGCAACCTTGTAGCCGGGCACGGGACGTCCCATCGAACCCGGCTTGACCGTCTGCCCTGGCGTGTTGGCGATCTGCACGGTGGTCTCGGTCTGCCCGAACCCGTCCCGGATCGTCCGGCCCCAGGCGTCCTTCACGCGCTCGATCACCTCGGGATTGAGCGGCTCACCGGCCGCGACCACCTCGCGAGGCGGGTTGGCCAGCCGTCCCAGATCGGACTGGATCAGCATCCGCCACACGGTCGGTGGCGCACAGAAACTAGTGATCCCGCACCGTTCGAGTGTGTCGAGCAGCCGGTCGGCGTCGAACCGCGTGTAGTTGAAGATGAAGACGCACGCTTCCGCGTCCCACGGTGCGAAAACGTTGCTCCACGCGTGCTTCGCCCACCCCGGCGACGAGATGTTCAGATGGACGTCCCCCGGCCGCAGCCCGATCCAGTACATCGTCGACAGGTGCCCGGCCGGGTAGGACGCGTGCGTGTGCTCGACCAGTTTCGGCTTCGCCGTCGTCCCGGACGTGAAGTACAGCAACAAGGTGTCCCGCGACATGGTGAGCCCATACGGCGTGAACGACTCCGCGTCCTCATAGGCATCCGCGAACCGCACCCACCCATCCACAGGGTCGCCCACAGCAATCTTCGTGAACTCACCCTGGACGCCGTCGAACTTCCCCGCGTCCGCCGAACCGACCACCACATGCCGTGCCTTGCCGCGAATGAGCCGGTCCTGGAGATCGGTCGTCCCCAGCAGCGGCGTGCAAGGAATGATCACGGCCCCGAGCTTCATCGAGGCCAGCACCGTCTCCCACAGCTCGACCTGGTTGCCGAGCATCAGGATGATCCGGTCGCCGCGCCGCACACCGGACCGCCGCAGCAGGTTCGCCACCTGGTTCGACCGCCGCGACATCTGCGAGAACGAGTACCGCGCCTCGGACCCGTCCTCCTCCACGATCCACAGCGCGGGCGAGTCGTTGCTCTCGGCGATCTTGTCGAACCAGTCCAGCGCCCAGTTGAACCCGGTCAGGACGGGCCAGCGGAACTTCTCGTACGCGGTCGCGTAGTCATCGCGATGCGCGAGCAGGAAGTCGCGCGCCGCACGGAACTCGACTGCGGGCATGGTCTCTCCTCGTAGCCGCACGGACACCCGGTAGAAGGATCGTTCGCCATGGCGAGTGACCCACGCCACCCCCGAACGGGGGTGGTCGGGGGGACTCCTACCCGCCTGCGACGACCGCCGACCGCGGCGGCGGCCCTCGCATGGGGAGAACCGCGAGCGAGTGCCGAATCAGCCGGTCAGACCGTTGAGGAGGAGTGAGGTGAGCGTGTCGATGATCTGGTCGTCGGTGAAGGCCGGTGCGTGCTCGCCGGCGGTGAGGACGGCGTAGCCGAGCATCGACAGCATCGCCCCCATCGCGGCCGCCACGAGTGCCGGATCGCCGGGCAGCACGTGACCCTTCTCCCGCAGGTACTCCAGGTGGTCTCGAAAGGTCTCGGTCTCGGTCGTGAGGGTCTGCCAAGCGTGACCGGTGCCCGGCTTCTCGGCCGCGGCGGACTGGTACATCGCGACCACGACCGGTAGATGCTCCCGGAACACCTTCCAGACGATCGCGACGTGCCACCGCAACTGGGCCCGGTCGGTGAGGTCGTGGTCGTGCGGATGCGGCTCGAGTTCCGCGTCGGCGTCGGCCTCAAGATCGGCCAGCAGGCTCTTGAGCAGGTCCTCCTTGCTGGAGAAATGGTCATAGAACGAGCCCGTCGACCGTCCCGCCGCCTGCGCGATGTCGGTGATCTTGACGTTGAGATAGCCGTCCTCGACGAACAGCCTCCGGGCCGCCCCCTTGAGCGCCGCCTCGGTCTCGGCCGCGCGCGCCTTTCGCACACCCACCGGTGGTCCTCCCTTGACGTCCATCGATGGCCACATGATACTGAACCCCACTTCACCGAATAGAGATTCGGTGAATCAACATTCAGGGAGTGTCGTGAAGGTGATCGTCGTGGGCGGCGGAGTCGCAGGGGCCGCCGGGGCAATCGCGCTGCGGCGCATCGGCGCCGAGGTGACGGTGTACGAGGCGTACGAGGATCCCGCGGGGCAGGTCGGCTCCTTCCTGAGCCTGGCGAGCAACGGGCTGCGCGTGCTCGACGAGCTCGGCTGCCTGGAGGAGGTTCAGCGGTCCGGCTTCGACGTCGCGCGGCAGCGCATGTGGGGCAGTTCCGGGAAGCTGCTGGGCGACGTGCCCCGAGGCCGGCTCACCGCTGACCCGCTGCACAGCGTGACGCTGATGCGTGCCGACCTAGTGGCGGTGCTTCGCGCGAGGGCCGCGCGCTCGGGCGCCCGGATCGTCACCGGTGAGCGGCTGGTCGGCGCGGTCACCACGCAGGACGGTGTCCGAGCCGAGTTCGCGAGCGGGCGCGTGGCGGAAGCCGATCTGCTGATCGGCGCCGACGGCATCTGGTCCACGACCCGGACGGTCCTCGACCCGTCCGCCCCGGCACCGGCCTACGCGGGCCTCTACAGCATCTCGGGCGTCGCCGAGAACGTCGGGGTCGAGCAGGGCACGTTCAACATGGTCTTCGCGCGCAACGGCGCCTTCATCCACCTGCCCGCTCCCGACGGCTCCCTTTGGTGGTCAGCGCAGGTCGCCGCAGCCGAACGGCCGGAGCTGAACGGCGTCGGGGACGCGGAATGGCTGGACCGGCTGAGCGATCTCTACCGCTTCGAGGAGCTGCCGCAGGCCATCCTCAAGGCGACGACGTCCGTCCACCGGCCGACGCCCATGCATGTGCTCCCCGAGGTTCCGGTGCGTCACAACGACCGCATCGCTCTCGTGGGTGATGCCGGGCACCCGGTCGGCGCCGGGCAAGGCGCCTCCATGGCCATCGAGGACGCGCTCGTGCTCGCCCAGACGGTCGCCGGGACCGCGACGATCGCGGACGGACTGCGGAGGTACGACCAGCGGCGACGCGCGCGCATCGCCAAGCTGGTCAGGTCCGCCGCGAGCAACCGGGATGCCAAGACCGCCGGTCCGATCGCCCGCCGCCTGAACGACCTGATCATGCCGATCTTCTTCCGGCACTTCTACGAGAAGGCCACCGGCTGGCTCTACTCCCACGACCTCGGAACACTCTCCACCCCGACGGAGGCACCCGTGCGCGGACGTGAAAGCGGCGGCCGAAGCACTCGACCTGCCTTCTAGGACTGGTTGTTCTGTTGGGGTTCGCGTTGGGCCTCGCGGTGGGCGGTTTCGGCGAGTGTCTTGATTCGGCTGAGGCGGGTGTTCCAGCGGGCGGGGTGGACGGTGTATCGCACCTCGCGGCCGTCGCGGCGTGCCGTGACCAGCCCGGCCCGTTGGACCAGCCCTCGTTGTGGTCGTCGGTGTAGAAGGTCTTGCGCTCGTCCGTCCAGCCGGTCTCGTCCAGGCCGGTCTCGGTCACGCGCAGCAGGGTGCGGTCGCCGTCCGGGACGAGCCGTAGTCCTACTCGCAGGCAACAACCGCCGACCGCAGCACCGCCAGAGGCTCGCCGATCTGCGCCACGCCTTTGAATCGGCACGGCGAAACATGATCTTGAGGCAGGCTGAGGCCGCCGTGTCCTCGATGGCGTGGAGGGGCCTGTGGGGTATCTGCGGCTGTTGCGGCAACCCCGGATCCTGCTGCTGTGGATCGCGCAGACCCTCAGTGTGCTGGGCGACCGGATGTACGCGCTGGCCGTGATGTGGCTGGTGTGGGACACCACTGGATCGGCCGCCTGGATGGGGTTGGTGGCCGTCGCCGAGTCCGTCCCGTACGTGCTGGTGGGCGTGTTCGGGCAACGGTTGCTGGGCTGGTGGGCGGGCCTCGGCAAACTCGCTGTCCTGGACCTGGCGAGGATGGCGGTGGTCGCCGTCCTGCCGCTGGCGTGGACGCTGCGCGGACCGAGCCTGGCCCTGCTTCTGATCGTGGCCGCGGTGCTCGGCTTGCTGGGGGCGTTGTTCGACCCGAACCTGGGTGCGCTCGTCCCCGATCTGGTCCCGGCTGAACAGGTACAGCAGGTGACGGGGCTGATGGATCTGATGGGCCGGATTGCGCGAGTCGCCGGTCCGGGCGCTGCGGGGCTGCTGCTCATTGTGGTGTCAGAGGTGCAGCTCTACGTGGTCGACGCCTGTACGTTCGCGGTGAGCGGCGTGGCGCTGGCCGTTGCGGCCCGCGGAGCATCCGCGCCTGGTCGTGGAGCTCCCGTGGGGCCGTTTGGTGTGAGGCGGCGGCTGCGAGCGCGTGCCCTGGTGCGTGCCCGGCCGGTGACGGGTTGCATGATCGGCATGCACGGCGCCGGGCAAATGCTGCTCGGGGTCTCGCTGGTGCTGCCGGCGCTGCTGTCGGCGCGCGGTGCCGCGGACGCGCGGACGTATGCGGCGGCGATGACCGCGACGGGCGCCGGTGCTGTCGTCGCGAATGCGGTGGCCGGGCACTGGCGCCGGGCGAGTGTGATTCCCGGTGCGTACTGCGTCGCGTGGATCTGCTACGGCCTGGTGATGGTCGCGACGGGAGCCGCGGGAACAACGTTGCAGATCGTTGTGCTGTCGGCGGCCGCTGGTGCGGCCGGCCCCTTCACCGCGGTCGGCCTTCGTACGCATCTCGGCTCGTTCGGCCGCGACGAGCGGGTGGCGTGGATGAGGTTGGATCAGACCGTGCTGCGTGCGGCGGGGACGGCGGGGACGCTGCTCCTGCCGATGCTCGCCGCTCCCCGTCCGGCCGCCGGGTTCGTCGGAGGCGGCATCGGCATGATCGCCGTCGCGGTCTCGACCTGGTCGGCGGCCGTGCTCCTGCGGCGGCGAGATCAGACCAGGTCAGGCCATGTGGGGGTAGCCGAGAAGAAGTGACCGATTGGCATGAGCTGTTCGTGCAGGTTCCCCGGAGCCGGTGTAGCCCAAAGGACAATTCCGGTGCCACCGCCACGGTGCGGGTGTCGGCGCCGGTGAAATTCCACCGGCGCTCCGCTCAGCAGCGATTCCAGCGCGGCGGCGGCCCGTGCCTTGAAGGTGAGCTTCTTGCCCGCCGCCAGGACGGCGATGGTGTCGCCGTGCTGCTCGGTGGGCGCCTCGAACTGGGTGACGCACACCGCGCCGTGCGGCCGGGTGGGTGAGGGTCATGCCGGGCGGGGGTGCTGGTGACGTCGAGCTCGTCGAGACTGCCGGCCGTTCAGGTGGGTCGGTCGGTGATGGCGCGGCGGATGCCGTCACTGATGTAGGGGGGGATGGTCAGCTCGGAGAGCTGGTGTGGGGGGAAGAACTGGAGCTTGACGCCTTCGTTCAGCGGCAGCGCCTGCTCGTCGCCGTCCCAGTATCCGACGAAGAAGCTGATCATCTGTCCGGAGCCGTCCTCGTCGTGGACGGCGAAGGCCTCGGCCAGGTTGCCGACCTCCAGGCCGGCCTCCTCGTGGAGCTCGCGCACGATGGCGTCGGCCGGGGTTTCGCCCGGGTCGCAACCTCCACCGAGCAGGCTCCAGTAGCCTGGCCAGGCGATTCCTTCGATGTCATCGCGCAGGTGGAGCAAGACTTCCCTGGCCCCGTTGACGATGATGGCGACCGCGCCGCGCTCAGGCTGTGATGCGGCGAGGGGCGCGTGAGTTTGTTCAGAGGTCTTCTGCATCCGGCTACGGTAGTGGCCCGGGCATTCGTCACGCGGCAATCCTCGCCGAGCTTGTGGCCAGCCAAAACGCGGTGAGCAACGCCACCATCCGAGTTCGGCTGTAGGGCTCCGAGGAGGCGAGACCCGCCTCCAACAAAGGCTGCACCGAAGGCGGGCATCCGCGCAGCGCGATGGCGATCCGATGGTCCGTGAACGACCGCAGCTCACCCGTGATCCAGGCTGGGACCGGCGAGGCGAACCCGAGCTTGTCCCGGTTGTCCCACACCTCGGCGGGAAGCCCGAAGAGCCGGGCGGCGTCACGCAGAATTCGCTTACCCAGTGCGGGTTGGTCGATCTTGCAGGAAGTCGGAAGCCAGTAGGACAGTTCCACCAGCGATCGGGCTAGATAGGGGGACCGGCGTTCCAGCCCGAAGGAGGAAGCAAGTTTGTCGCTGGTGGCGACCAGAGGCCGCCAGCTCGTCGCCAGCTCGACCAGTGTCCAGGCGCGCGCAATGTCCCCGTCGGCGCGCTGGAGCGCGTCGGACACCAGTACGTTGATCCGGCTGTCAGGGTCGGGCCCGCGTAGGACCAGCCGGGTGATCTGGTCGGCGACCGGCAGTTCCTGCCCGGCCGGATACATGAGTTTGCCGGCCAGCGGTTGGTAGGACTCCAGCCCGGCGTCGAGTACCGCGTTGGCGCCGTACAGGGTCATTGCGTGCCTTACGTAACCCATTAGGAGCTCGTCGGGGCCCAGCCCGCCGATCACCACGCGCAACCCCAGGTCGTGGATCGCGTGGTAGGCCATGTACTCGGAGAAGATGGACGCGTTGCCCATCGGGTAGTCCAGGGCACGTGCGATGTCGGGCAGGTGCCGGCTGAAGCGCCTGACGTCAGGTTCGACGATCACCAGCTCGGCGTTGATGTCGTGAGCGACCCGGGTGGCGAGCCTCGATTCGTCCAGGCGGTCCTGGCCCGGGTAGCGGACGGTCACGCACATGCTGGGCCGCATCAAATAGGCCAAGACCGAAGAGTCCAGGCCACCTGACAGCAGGAGCGCGAAGTCACCTGCGGGTGCCCGCAGCGGGATCTCCTCGGCCAGCAGGCCGCAAAACTCGGCCAGCAGCTCAGAGTAGGACCGCTTCTCGCCGGAGCAGGGAACTGCCGGAGTGGTGCGGGCCAGATCCCACCACAGTCGCTGGTCCAGCGATCCGGCAGCGACCTGGAACGCTAGCAGCGTGGCAGGAGCGAGCGCTTGGATCCCCTGGAAAGGGGTGTCCACGCCGGTGCAGGTCTCGATCGCCAGCATCTCCGGCCGGGCCACCATTGGCGCAGCTCCGTATCCGGTGAGCGTGGTCACTTCAGAGGCGAAAGCGAGCCTGCCGCCGTCCAGCCGCCAGTACAGCGGCTTCTCCCCGAGCCGGTCTCTAGCCAGGAACAGGGTGCCCGAGCGCGGGTCATAGATCGCGAAGGCGAACATGCCGTCCAGTGCTTCCAGGCATGCCGGGCCAGCCCGAGCCCAAGCTCGCAGCAGCAGGTGAGCGTCGCTCTCCCCGGCTCCTAGGGTGATGCCCCAGTCGGCGGCGACACGCTGACAGTTGTAGATCTCGCCGTTGAAGGTGAGCAGAAGTCCCGAGCCAGGATCAGCGTACGGGCCCAATGGCACGTCGAGGTTGACGATCCGCAGCGTGTTCATCGCCAGCACCGCCCGGCTGTCGGTGGATACCGCGCAGCGAGTGCCGTCCGGGCCCCGGTGGTCCTGGGTGTGGCCCATTGCTCTGACCGTCGTCAGGTGGGCGGTGGCGTCCAGACCGGCCAGACCTGCGATTCCGCACATGAGCGTCGAACCCCTTTCACATCGCCACGAGATGGTGTTGGCCGGCTGCGTTCGGGAGAGGTGCCGTCCCGGGACACGGTCTCTGAGGTTCAGGAAACCTCCGGTCTGAGATGTCGGGGGAGGCTCACAAGGGGGGCTCACAGATCGCACACCCGATGTGCGGGACGGGGGACTGGGAGTACGGTCGAAACCTCACTCGCACGCTTGTGAGGGGATGGACGTGGCGTCCACAACGCGCCGGGCCAGACCGCCCAACACGGCCTTGACCCGGCTCATTGAATCTTCAGGAGCCAGCCACAACGCACTGGCCTTCCGGGTCAACGAGCTCGCCCGTCGGCAAGGTATGTCCACCAACTACACCCACACGTCGGTGGCGAACTGGTGCCGTCGGGGCATGGTTCCCACGTGGCCCATCCCCAGGCTGATCGCGCATGCTTTGAGTGAGCGGCTCGGCAGGCGAGTCCAACTCGCTGACATCGGCATGCCTGATCACAAGGCGGCCGCGGCGGATCTGGGGTTGGAATTCCCCAGAGGAACCGCCGATGCCGTACGTGCCGCAACATCATTCTGGAGTTCTGTGAACCGCCGTGACTTCCTCGGATCCAGCTTCGCGATCACTGCCTTCTCCACCCCGGTGACCCGCTGGCTGATCGCCCCCGCCGACGTACCCGCCGACCACCGTGGCGGCGTCCGCGTTGGTCGCGCCGACGTTGAAGAACTCCGTGAGTCGGCCGATGCCGCCCGAGTCTGGGATTCGCGATACGGCGGTGGGAATTGGCGCTCAACCTCCGTCGCCGATTGCCTGAACCACCGCGCGACACCGTTGCTGAACGGCACATACTCCGCGGAGATCGGTCAGCAGTTGTACTCGGTCACCGCCGAACTCTCACGGCTGGCCGGCTGGACCGCGTTCGACATCAATCATCACGAAGCGGCCCAACGTCACTTCATCCAGGCGCTGCGTCTCGCCAGAGCCGCCGGCGACGTCCAACTCGGCTGCTACGTGCTCACCACCATGGCCATGCAAGCGCTCATGCGTGGCTTCCCCACCGAAGCCATCGACATGGCTGAAGGTGCCTTCGAGCGCGCCAAGACCATCGCCGCTCCACGGGTCCTGGCGTTCACCAAGCTGATCGAGGCTCGTGCACATGCCCGGGCCAAGGACGGCCGAGCCGCGTCCCGCGCCCTCGCCGACTCTGAGACCATGCTGGGACGAATGCGCGATGGGGCGGACGAGCCGCACTGGATCGACTTCTACACGCATGCCCGGCTGTCCGCCGACGCTTCTGAAATCTACCGCGACCTGCACAAACCCAAAGAAGCGCTTGCCTGGCACCGGCAGGCAGCGGCGATGGCCTCCGGCGTTTACACCCGCTCGGTCGGCATGCGCCTAGCCATTGTCGCCACCGTCCATATCCAAGACCGGGAACTTGACCATGGCCTTGATCTGGGGAATCGGTCCGTCGACATCCTCTCCCGCGTCAACTCGAAGCGCGCCCACCACTACGTGCAGGAGTTGACCACGGCTCTCACCCCTTGGCGGACCGAGCCCCAGGTCCGAGACTTCCTTCACCGGGCGAGACCTCACACAGGAGGGGGACGGCCCTATCGAAGGGCCGTCCAACAGTCCTAGTGGTCCAGGCCGCCGGTCTTGATCTGGCGGACGAGGTTGCGGAGGGTGTTACGGGGGATGGTGAGGTGGCCCTCGTGGGGGTTCTTGCTGTCGCGGATGCCGATCTTGTCGTCCAGCGAGGCCAGTTCAACGCAGTCCCCGGCCGTATCACCCATGCCTGATCTGCTGCTCTTGCGCCACTCGATGTTCATTGAGACGCTCCAACTTCTGCTCTATCAGCTCTTGTGAGCCGTGTTCGGTTAGGGCCTTTGCCCCGATTCGGTCGTACCGCAGCGCCAGTTCCCTGACCTCCGGGGCGTCGTGGACCAGTCGGCCCCCTAGTTGGGCCCACATGTAGCCTACGTTTGCCCCGGTTGATGTGGTGATCAGCTCGAAGTTCCCTTCTCCGCCGATGTGCCAGGTTCTGGCCGGGATGATCCTCACACTAGTTCGTTCGGTGAGGTCCAGAAGCACCTGGAGTTGCTCCCGCTTGGCTTCGGAAGGGATCGGCGGGTCCAGGGCCTCTTCGTCGATCAGGGCCCAGAGGTCGAGCTTTGGGAGTTGGTCCAGGAGGAGGCTCGACCGGGCCATCCGTCCTTTGACAGCGGCCTCGATGTCTCGGACACCTCGCCGGGCGGTGAGTAGTTGCCGTGCGTACGTCTCCGTCTGGAACGGGACTGGGATGTACTTCGACACGTAGGACTTGACGATCAGGGCGCCGGTCTCGAAGTCGATGAGTTGCTTCCACCACTCCTGGTCGCGGCCGAGGGTAACGGCGTACTTGCGGAGAACTCGGAACAAAGTGCCCCAAGCCTCGTCAAGCTGCTCGGCCTGGACGGACGTCATGTTGAGGCGTCCGGCCTCCGTGTTTGCTACTCGCTGCTTGTCGGCCTGAATGATCTCGGCGACCTGGGACTGCGAGAGCCCGCGCCGCAGGCGCTCCATTCGCAGGTAGACGGCGATTAGATTCCAGAATGAGTCCTCTGGGCGAAGCTCGTTGGCGGCGCTCATGTGGCACTCCCGGGGGTAGTAAAAATGCCCGTACAACTGGCGCGCTTCCTCTTCCTGCGAGCATTCTATGCCTCGGAGCGCGAAGCGGAGGGTGACTCAGGGCAAGTGTTCCCTTCCCCCGCAATCGAATATCCAGAACGGACTAATTGGACAGTTATTGTCCGATTTATCCTGGCTCTGTCGCGCCACGCGAGGGTCGCAGAGAAATAAAGGAGTGGGCCCCGGGGGTGTCACCAGCACTTGTCCCGGGGCCCTGGCCCGACTGGAAAGGAGTCGGACTTATGGACGATGTTACGGGCAATCCGCTGGTGGAGTTGGCGGTGCAGCTCAGGCAGCGGGGATATCGCGCGACCGTGGACGGAGGAACGCTGGCCGTGTCGCTGGGCGCCCGTGGTGAGCGGGTGATCGCGTGCGATGGTCGGCGGTTCCGGTGGGGCGGCGAGCGCGGGCACGTGCTCGGGGCCGTTGGCGCTGAGGCGGCGTCGGCGGAGCGCGCGATCCTGGTGCTGCGGCAGATCGCGCGGCGGTCGTGATGGCGGGCTGCGGGATGAGTGTGAGCGTTGTGGCCGCTGGAGGTCTGGCGGTGACGTTCCGGACCGCGCCGACGGTTCCGGGGCAGGTCCGGACGCTGGTGGAGCTGCGGCTTGTGGAATGGGGGCTGGCCGGGCTCGTCGACGATGTGACGCTGATCGCCAGTGAGCTGGCGACGAACGCGGTGCGTCACACGTCCGG
Organism: Actinomadura sp. 1N219; assembly: GCF_044326405.1. Taxonomy (NCBI): domain Bacteria; kingdom Bacillati; phylum Actinomycetota; class Actinomycetes; order Streptosporangiales; family Thermomonosporaceae; genus Actinomadura; species Actinomadura sp. 1N219. Next base: position 20,467 of record NZ_JBIRAY010000001.1, read on the forward strand.
GAAGGAGATCCGAGTGCGGTTCACGCGCGAGCCGCACGGCGTGCTGTTGAAAGTGTGGGACGGCTCGGACGCGATGCCGGTGCGCGGGCGGGCCGTGGAAACGGCGTCCGACGCTGCGGTTCCGGACGCTGCGGCGCTGGAGCCGGGACACCAGGTCGGGACGTCCGGCCGGGGGCTGCCGATCGTGGAAGCGCTGGCGCACAGGTGGGGTGTTACCCCGACCGAACCGAACGGGAAATGGACGTGGGCGCGTGTCCTGGCGTGACCTGGTCGGGGCGTCGCGAGGCGTGCGTCAGGCGGCCGGCCGCTGGCGGGTCGTGCTGGAGTGGCGGACGTTCGCGGGTCACGAGGTGGCGGTACAGAGGCTGGAACTGCTGAGGGTCGCGCTGCTGCCGATGGGCTGGCGCTGCGTCGGTCTGTACGACAAGCAGGAGTTGCGATTCCCCGTGCCGCTGCTGTGGGTGTACGCCAGCGGCGCTGCCGATGACATCGGTGTCGCGGTGACCGTCCGGGCGCTGCCCGGCCAGGCATGGGGCTACTTCGAGGCGGGAGACGGGCGAGGCGGGTTCGTGTCCCCATGCGGGGACGTGAAAGCGGCGGCCGGCGCACTCGACCTGCTCCTGAAGCACCGGATGTTCCCGCACAGGGAATGGGCCTGACCGCGGCCGCCGGCTCTGATGGCGTTAGAGCCTTATGGCGCGTCAGCTATTCCTTGAGCGGGATGCCGATGGCGTTCGCCTTGACGACGGCTGCGGCCTCGCTGCTGGTCGCGCGAGAGCAGAGTGCGTCAAGGGTGGTCGTCGTGTTGGGCCGCAGGTTGGGCCTCGCGGTGGGCGGTTTCGGCGAGTGTCTTGATTCGGCTGAGGCGGGTGTTCCAGCGGGCGGCCACGTCGGCCAGGGCGCGGGCCGCCTCGTCCAGGCGGTCGGGGTGGACGGTGTATCGCACCTCGCGGCCGTCGCGGCGTGCCGTGACCAGCCCGGCCCGTTGCAGGACGGCCAGGTGCTTCGCGACGGCCTGGCGCGTGAACGGCAGGTCAGCGGCGAGGGCCGTGGGCGTCGCCTCGCCCTTGGCGAGCAGCACGTCGAGGAGCCGGCGGCGGCTCGGCTCCGCCACCGCCGCCAGCAGTTCCTCGTCATGCTCGGTCACTTGGGCGAGACCCCGGTCGCCGCGTAGGTGGCCAGGTCGGCGAGGTGCTTGGACCAGCCCTCGTTGTGGTCGTCGGTGTAGAAGGTCTTGCGCTCGTCCGTCCAGCCGGTCTCGTCCAGGCCGGTCTCGGTCACGCGCAGCAGGGTGCGGTCGCCGTCCGGGACGAGCCTGAACTCGACCAGCGTCGAGTTGCCCTCCTCCGGCCGGGTGCCTTCGGGATTGCCCCAGCGGTAGGCGAAGCGGTGCGGCGGTTCGACGGCCGCGACGACGAATTTCGCCTGCTCCTGCGCGGCCGTCTCCTTGTCGACCCAGGTCAGCGTCCCGTCGCCGCCGGCCCGCAGGTCGATCTCCGCCTTGTCGCTGAACCACTGGGCGATCTGCTCCGGCTCCGTCACCGTCCGCCAGACCACGTCCACCGGCGCCTCGATCAGGATCTCGTGCTCGATGCTCACAACAGGCCCTCCCCGTTCGTCATAATCCGCAACCTTTGGTTGCATGACCACCGTAACCTGGGCGAACCTCGATGCGCAACCGGTGGTTGCTTTTTTGTTCCCGTCACTCGTCTCCGGCGGAGGGGGCGCGCCGGGTTCGCGGTCCGGTCGCGGGGCGGTTCGGCTCGTCCTGGAACCGGATGCGTTCGGTGCGCGGCTCGGCGTCCGGCCTGATCCGCTCGATCGGGTCGAGGGGCGACGCCGTGCCGAGGTCGGGCTCGCCTCGCCGGGCGCGGTCGCTCGTGGTCGGGGCGTCTCCGTCGCACGGGACGCTCCGGACGGTCTCCTGGTCGCCGGCGACCCGGCGTTCGGCGACGTGCTGGCGTGCCTCGCCCTGTGGCGGGTGTGGGGTGGAACGCTCCTCCCGCATGCGCTGGGTGCTCACCACGGCGATGTAGACCGTGGTGAGCGCGCTGAGCGCCGCGGCCGCCTCCGGGTGGGCCGTCAGACCCACGGCGGCTGCTGTCAGCGCCAGGGCCGACGCCGCGAGCAGCGGCAGTATCGCGCGCTTTCGCAATTTCCGCAGGCGGCCGCGCAGTACCGGTGGAATCGAATTGTCTTTCGAGAACTCTGTCGAACGCTCTGCCGGAGAAGGCGTGCGGTCCATGGCGGTGCTCCCGGGGGAAGTCGGGGATGGGCCTGTGCCTCCTAGGTCCGGTGGGACCGGTCATTCGTGAATGTCAGACCCGACACAAAAAACTTCGCGATCCGACTTCACACTCCGGGGTGTTCGCGGACCTCCTCTCTGAAGGAGGCGACCACGGTGACGATGGGAGCGCGCTCGTGGGGCAATCGGAGACTGACCGAGCCGCGGTACCGGCTCAACGGGCGCCCGCCCCAGCCGGATTCGCCCAGTTCTATCGCGACCATTACCGGTCGTTGATCACTCTGGCGATGACGTTGGGCGCGACCTGGGAGGAGGCGGAGGACGCGGTCGGGAAGGCCATGCTGGACGTGCTCCGGCGCTGGGTCGACATTCGCTTTCCGCTGGCCTACGCCGGCCGTGCGGTCAAGAGCAACTTCATTAAACAGCGACAGCATGACCGTGCGGAGGTGGCGCGTGCGATCAAAGGCGGGCACGAGCGTCCGGAGGCCCAGCCGGATGCGCTGATGTGCGAGCTGGAGGACAACCAATGGGTCGAACAGATCATCGGAACGCTGCCTCCCGCCCAGCGCGACACCGCCAGACTGATCTTGATTCACCGAATGAGCACCGCCGAGGCCGCCGACGAACTGGAGAAGTCACAGGACGCCATACGCAAGAACCTGCAACTCGCGAAAGCGGGGCTGAGAAAGCTTCTCAAGGACCAACAGCGACTCGAACTGGAGATGGAACGCCGGGTCCAGAACTCGACCGGACCCGATGGGAGGAAGCTCGATGACCAATGACCCGCCTCCTCGGCAGCCGCCTGAGCCGGAGGAGCCCCTAGAGCAGATCCTGGCCGACTTCCTCAACCTGATGGACGAAGCGAACCAGCTCCTGCTCCCCGACGAGGAGGTGGAACGCCGCCTCCGGAGGCTCACCGGCGGCGAGTTCCCCGAGGCCGGCACGCACGACATCCCGGCGGGCGACCCCGGCGATCCCGTCCCGGGAGCGCAGGACGCCGCGTCCGGCGACCTGGACCTTCCGGTGCTGTCGGGGCCGGACGAGTGCGCCGACGCCGCCGCGGTGTGGCGGGCCGCCGAGGAGATCAAGGCGGCGGCGCGCGAGGAGGCGGCTCGGATCCGGGCGGCCGCGCAGCGGGAGGCCAAGCAGATCCTGGACGACGCGCAGTGCGAGGCCGAGGACATCAAGGCCGCGGCGCGGGAGTGGGCCGCGATGATCGAGCGGACCGCCCAGGCGAAGGCGGAGGACTACGAGGACAAGGGAATCCGCAAGGCGGCCAAGGAGCTGACCCAGTCCCGGCAGGAGGCCGAGCGCATCCGGGCGGACGCGGAACGCGTCCTGGAGGAGGCGTGCGACGAGGCCGACAGGATCATCGAACTCGCCGAGGCGCACGCCAGCGGCCGGATCGCGGGCGCGCAGGAGGCCCAGGAGAAGGTCTGGTTCGTCCGGTCCGCCGCCGGTCTGCCCCCGCCCCCTCATCTCGGGAGCGCGGTCATGCGAGCGGTCGGCGCGCCTGCGGGGTGCGAATTGGAGGTGTACGAGCCGCCGCCGCTTCCTGCGACCACGACCGTCAGGCCGCCCGGGCCCGTCGCGCCGTCCGGGCACGTCGCGCCGTCTGGGCACGTCACGCCGTCGGTGTCCGTCACGTCGACCGGGCCGCCCGTGCCCTTCGCCCTGACCGTGCCCTTCACGCCGCCTGATGCGCCGGGACCGCCGGCACCGGCGGGGGACGACGAGACCGCACACGACGTCGAGTTCGTGGACGACGAGACGGACATCGAGGAGCAGCGAGGTTCGCCGGACGACGGCGAGTTCGGCGACCTCGGCGAGTTCGGCGACGTCAAAGTCGTCGTGGGATCCAACGACAGCGGTAAGTCGCACATTCTTGGTTCGGCCGGATTGTGGTCGCGTTCGCGTGCGTGGCCGTCCAGGGGGAGCGTCCATTGCCCGATGGTCGCCGCCAGTGCGGTCAACGCAGGCCGTGACGAGGAAATGCGGTGCGAGGACGGGTTGCTCCGATATGTCCGTGACTCGCTCTACCAGGTCATGCGGGATTCGTTCGACGGGGTGGGAATCGGCTGGTCGGCCTGCCGTTCCTATGACCGCGGCGACAGCGTCCTGATCCTCGTCCCGCCCGACGTCGTGCCCGAGTTGCTGGCGAACGCGCTCATCCACGGAACGCGGGCCGGCCTGCGGCGGCACAATCGGCTTTCCAGCGACCTGGCCCAGCTCCGCATCCGGATGGCCGTCCACCTGGGGACCGTCCATTTCGACGAGACGGGCGCCACCGGCCGGTCGCTCGAACTGCTCTACCGGATGCTCGACCGCACCGCCCGCCCCGGCGTCCTATCGGGGGACTTCGGTCTCGTCACATCGGTGTACGTGTACGACAACATCATCAGGCACTACTCGGAATTGATGGACCTGGACGATTTTCAACCCATACGCCTTCCCGGCGAGGACGACTTTCAGGCGTGGGGTTACTTTCCCGCCAGAACGGGACGCGGCCGTCCGCCCTTCCCGCCGGACGCCGAACCGGACGCGAACGTTTACGGGCGAGTCGTGGTGGGCGACCATGACGTGCAGATCTGCCCGCAGGGAACTGTCGTCGCAGTGCGGGCCGGAAATGTCGCCAAGAGTTGGCGACGCCGCCTCCGAACGGATTTCGGGGCGATGCCCGGCAGCGACCGTCGGCTGGTCGGCAGGTACGAGGAACTGGCGCGGCTGGCGGCATGGCTCGAAGCGGGGGAGCCGGTGCTGGTGTGCGGGCCGCCGGGCGTGGGCAAGTCGGCGCTGCTCGGGTTCTTCGCCGGACAGCGGGTCGCGGCGGGAGCGGACGTCGTGTCGATGTCCGCTGCGGGGATGGGCGCTGACGACGTCGTCCACGCCCTTTTCCGCCGGTGCTACGACGCGGAGGACCACCGGCCCGAACCCGCGCGGCTGCGAAGCCTGATGAGCACGGTCGGCGCACTGGTGGTCGTGGACGACTTCAGCGGTTCCGCGGAGGACGCCGAGGCGCTCGCCGACCTCGTGTCCGGCGGGGCGGTGGTCATCATCGCGCGGGACCGGATCGACTGGAACCGCGGCAGGCTGCTGGAATTGCACGGATTGCCAGAAGGGGCCTCCAGAGCTCTGCTCGACGCCGAACTGGGCGACCGGGTGTGGCACGGGGACGCCGCGGCGGCGTGGAAGCTCTCCCGGTCCAGCCGGGGGAATCCCCGGGCCCTGCTCCAGGCCGTCGCCGCGGCCCGGACGGGGATGGCGGCCGCGTTGCCCGCTCGTCCGGACGACGCCGTCCGCACCCTGTGGCACTCAGCGGACCCCGACCTTCGCGCCGTCCTCCGCGTGCTGTGCGTGCTGCACGGCGTGCCGGTGCCGCCGGGCCTGCTGATCAGGCTGGCCGAGGTGACCGACGGCCGAAGAGCGCTCAACGACCTGCTGCGGACGCGGCTCGCGCAGCGAACCGGCCCCGGCTACGTCGCCACCCTCACCCCCGGCATGCCCGTGACCGGCGCGGATCGTTCGCCGGCCGACTACGTCCGCACGCTCGCCCGGTGGGTCGCCGACGTCCCGCCGAGCCAGGTCGCCGAAGCCGCCGCCGTCATCATCGCGGTGCTGGCGGACGCCGTCCGCGTCGGCGCGCACGCCCACGCATCCGAGCTCGCGCGGGCGGCGGCCCCGGCGCTCGGCGCCACGCTCTGGTGGGGTGCCTGGGGACGGGTCCTGTCCCTGGGCGGCGACGCGGCCCGGCTGGCCGGTGCGCCCGAAGACGCGGCCTATTTCGACGGCGAGGAACGCATGCGCCTTCTCGTCCTCGGCAGCATGACCGGCCCCGACCCGGACGACACCGGCACCGATCCCGGGGGTGGTCCCGGCGCGTCCGGCCCAAGGCGAACCGGACGGCGGGCCAGGCTGGCGAGTTGCGGGCTCATCACGGTCGTCGTCGCCGCGCTGGTCGTGGCCGGGGTGTTCTGCGCGAGCCTTTTCGGCTACGGCCTGTTCGACCCCGCGGAACCGTCCGACGAGCCGCCGCCTGCGAGCGCGTCCATGCGGGTGTCCCCGACCCTGCTGGCCGGTACCGAATCGACGGTCCTGGTCTCGGGCTTCTCCCCTGGGGAGCAGGTCTGGTTCATGCTGGCGGGCTCCCCGGGCATCCCGCTCGCCATCGTCACCATGAAACGGGACGGCCAGGCCACCGCGACGATACGCCAGCAGTCATCACAGGGCCGGTACACCGTCCTGGCCGTGGGAATGTCGTCGGGACGGATCGCCCGCACCGACATCCGGTTGGTCTGAGACATCTGGCGGGTGTCTGCTCTGATTTACGGGGCGGGTTCGAGGGTGGTGAGGGCGTCGTCCAGGATCTGCGCGAGGTTCAGGGACGGGTCGTCCGACCAGCGGAGCATCACGTCGAGCATGATGCCGAAGGCGGCGCCGGTGAGGGTGCGGACGGCGGCGTCGTCGGCGGGGCGGCCGGTGCGTTCGGCGAGGATGGCGGTGACGGTGCGCATGGTGTCGACGAAGCTGCCGAACGCCACGCCGCGAAGCGCGGGGACGGACAGGATGAGGACGGTCCGGTCGTGCCCCGCGGCGAGGTCCTCGGCGGAGAAGCCGTCGAGGACCTCCCGCATTGCGGCGCGGAGCGCCTGGACGGGGGACAGCTCGGGCGGCTGCGCGCGGATCGCCGCGTAGAACAGCGGGTCGGCGTCGTCGCTGATGACGAGGTCCTCTTTGGTGGGGAAGTAGCGGAAGACGGTGGTGTGCGCGACCTCGGCCGCCTGCGCGACCTGCTCGACCGTGGTGGCCTCGTAGCCGCGCTCGCGGAACAGGCGCAGCGCCTCCCGCTGGATCGCGGCCCGGGTCCTCGCCTTCTTCAGCTCGCGCAGGCCCTGCTTCGGCGCCATCCCCTGCCTCTCGTCAGCGTGCGTCCGGTGTGGAGCCTACTGTCACCGGTTCGGGCGGCGGCGCGCCCTCCACGTCCAGGCGCGGCAGGACGCGGTCGAGCCGGGCGGGCAGCCACCAGCCGGCGCGGCCGAGCAGCGCCATCACGGCGGGGACGATCGTCATCCGGACGACGAACGCGTCGAAGAACACGGCGGCGGCGAGGGCGAAGCCGAACGACTGCACCATCGGGGTATCGGAGAGGACGAACCCGGCGAACACCGCGATCATGATGACGGCGGCGGCCGTGACGACGCGGGCGCCGTGCGCGACGCCGGTGACGGCCGCGTCGACGGGGGAGGCGCCGCGGACGTGCTCCTCGCGCATCCGGGTGACGAGGAAGACCTGGTAGTCCATCGCGAGCCCGAACACCATGCCGATCAGCATGATCGGCAGCAGGTTGACGATGATGCCGGACGCGTGCACGCCGAGCGGGCCGTTCAGCCACCCCCACTGGAACACCGCGACGACCGCGCCGAACGTAGCGGCGACGCTCAGCAGGAATCCGGCCGTGGCCTTCAGCGGGACGAGGAGCGAGCGGAACACCAGCGTGAGCAGGATGAACGCCAGCCCGACGACGACCGCGAGGTAGGGGAGGAGCGCGTCGGCGAGCTTGTCGGACGTGTCGATGTCGATAGCGGTCTGGCCCGTGACGGCGACCGTGGCGCCGTCCCGCGAACGGAACCGGTCCCGGATGTCCTGGATGAGGTCCTCGGTCGCCGTGGCCGTCGGCGCGCTGGCGGGGACCACTCCGACCAGCGCGGTGTCACCGGCCGGGTTGAGGACGGGCGGTTCGACCGCGGCCACGCCGTCCAGTGACGTGACGCCCTTCGCGACGCGCTCGGCGGCGGCCTTGGTGTCGTGCGGTGCTTGGACGACCAGGGTCAGCGGGCCGTTGACGCCGGGGCCGAAGCCGTCCGCGAGCAGGTCGTAGGCCGCGCGCTGCGTCGTCCCGGACGGGGCGGTGCCGTCGTCGGGCAGCCCGAGCCGCAGGTCGAGCGCGGGCGTCGCCGCGACGAGGAGCCCCGCGACGGCCGTGACCAGCACGGGAACGGGGTGCGCGGTGATGAACCGCCCCCACCGCCGCCCGGCCGCGGTGCGCTGGCCGCGCGGGGTTCGGCGGCCGGTCAGGGCGCGGCGGCCCGCGAAGCCGAGGAGGGCGGGGAGGAGGGTCAGCGCGATCAGGACGGCCACGGCCACGGTGAACGCGGCGGCCAGGCCGAGCTGCGTCAGGACGGGGATGTCCACGACGGCGAGCCCGGCGAGGGCGATGACGACGGTCAGCCCGGCGAAGACGACGGCGGATCCGGCGGTGCCCGTCGCGTGCGCGGCCGCGTCGGCGGGGGCGCGTCCGTCCAGGACCTCCTGGCGGTAGCGGGCGATGACGAACAGCGCGTAGTCGATCGCGACGGCGAGGCCGAGCATCAGCGCGAGCGCCAGGGTGTCGGAGCTGAGCTCGACGAACGCGCTCGTGGCGCTGACGGCCGACAGCCCGATGACGATGCCGATGATCGCCGTCAGCAGCGGCAGCCCGGCCGCCACCAGCGAGCCGAGCGTGACCAGCAGGACGATCGCGGCGGCGGCGACGCCGAGCAGCTCGCCCGCGCCCTCCTCGGGGGGCGCCACGGCGTCGCCGCTCATCTCCACGCGCAGGCCGGGAGCGGCCGCCGCCGAGCGGAGCGCGTCGCGGTCCGCGCCGGTCAGCTCGTACTCGGGGACGCGGTAGGCGACTTCGGCGAGGGCGATCCGGCCGTCGCCGGAGACGGTGTTCCGGGCGTAGGGGGAGGCGACGTCGGCGACGTCCGGCGCTGCCTTGATCCGGGCCACGGCGCGCTCGACGGAGGCGCGGTTCGCGGGTTCGGTCAGCGCGCGTCCGGCGGGGGCGGCGAAGACGACCCTGGCCGTCGCGCCGCCGCTGGCGGCCTGCGGGAACCGGTCCTTGAGCAGGTCGTTCGCCCGCTGCGACTCGGTGCCGGGGACGGAGAACGTGTCGGGCGCCGGCTCGGACAGCGCGGCCGCTCCCGCCACGGCGACCACGAGCAGCCCGGCCCACAGCAGCGCGATCAGCCGGCGCCGCCGGAAGCAGAACCGGCCGACCCGGCTCAGGAACACCGCCATGACACCCACCCCTTTTTCGCTATTAGAGTAGGAAGTGTTAGTGAACTAGCGCTTTCTGTCAAGCCGGGGTGAACGCGAACGTGCCGCCCCTCCAGGGAGGAAAGGCGGCACGTTGTGGGTGGGCGCTGCGGTTACGTCCGGACGGCGGTGCCGAACGTGGCCGTCCGCGCGTCGCCGTCGAGACGGCTCAGCCCCGCGTTCTCCAGGACGCGGACGGACGCCGGGTTCGACAACTCGACCGTCGCGACCACCGACTCGACGCCCGGCGCGGTCAGCGCGAACGCCACGATGGCGCGCGTCGCCTCGGTCGCGTAGCCGCGGCCTCGCCGGGACGCGACGACGCCGTACCCGAACTCGACGACGCCGTCACGAGGCGGCCAGAACAGCCCGACGGCGCCGACGACCTGGCCAGTGGCCTTCTCGATGATCTGGCGCTGGCCGTGCTCCCCGAGCGCGGCGGCGCGGTTCTCGGCGATGAAGCCCGCGATGACGTGGTCGCCTTCGGCGGGGAAGTCGTCCGCCCAGTGGGCCTGCCGCCGTCCGTCGAGGACGGCGGTCACCTCCGCGAGGGTCCACATGCGGAGGACGAGACGATCGGTGAACAGATCTGACAGAGACATGAACGCTCCTGGTCGTGCTGGACGACCGGGCCGCGTTCAGTCCCGCGCGGCCCGGACGAGGGCATGCTGATGACGAAGCACGGCGCAGGCCATATTCATCAACCTCCCTCGTCGTCGGAGCAGCCGCAGCGTACCGTCCCTCGGGCGCGGCGCGCCGTCCCCTAGGGCTTGGACGGGATGTAGGGCGGGGCCACGCCCCAGCCCCAGTGCGGCAGCGGGGCCTCAAGGGGCGGTTTCGCGTCCGGTTGCGAGTTGGCGAGGGCGATGCGCGTCCCCCACTCGATGTAGGACGTGAACGCGGCGCGGAATTCGGGATCGTCCGGGAGGCCGACCTCGTCGGCGGCGTCCATGAGGAGGGTCACCCAGCGGCGGCGCTGCGGTTCGGTGATGGCCTTGCCGAGGTGCTGCCGGACCATGTGGTGGTACCCGCCGCGCTCCCGGGTGTAGCGCTCCGGGCCGCCGAAGACCTCGCCCAGCCAGTGCGCGACCCATTTCGGGTGGTCCGGGGCCATGTGCTCGAACAGCGGGCGGAGGAGGTCGTCCTTCAGGACGTTCGTGTAGAACGCCTCGGTGAGCCGTTCGAGCGCCTCGCCGCCCGCCCAGTCGTACATCGTCGGGACGGACGACCCGGCGCCGCGCACGGACGTCCGCTCGTAGTGCCGCATCTCCTCGATCTGCTGGACGTACGGCTTGATCTCGGCGAAGAAGGCGGGGAAGTGCTCGCCGCCCCGGAAGCCCTGCATGTGGTCGTCGGCGGACGTCCAGCCGATGCGCAGGATGTAGGACGAGGGTTCCTCGACGCACCGGGACAGCTCGTAGTCCACGCATTGCGGCGCGGCGGCCAGTGACGCGGACGCGCGCGCGTAGGCGGCCTCGAACTCGTCCGTCCCGGACGGGTCGATGCGGTAGCGGACGTACTCGACGATCATTGGACCCCCTGGGCTGCGACCGGTCGGGTAATCACTGTAATCCTGTAATCACCCGACCGGAAGCGCAAACCGGGCGGTCAGTCGCCGGACGCGGGCGACCGGCGGAACCAGGCGACGGCCCCACCCGCTGCGGCCACCACGAGCGCGATCAAACCGATCCACAGCCAGCCTGACGAGCCGCCGCCCGAGTCCTCGGAGGACGCGGCGTTCGACGGGGACGCGGCAGGGACGACGGGCTGCGAACTCGCGGCACCCGGCGAAGCCGTCGAACCGGCCGAACCGGCTGACGAGCCTTCCACCGTGAACTTGTAGCTGCCCGACACTGGATGGCCGTCCACCGACACGACACGCCAGCCGACCGTGTACTTCCCGTTCGGCAGCGCGCCGTTGACCGGCTGGGTGACCTTGTTGTCGACGGCCTTGGCCGTCCCCGCCTGGTGCTGCTTGCCGGACGCGTCGGTGAGGATCACGCGCGGCAGCCGGATCGTCTCCGTGTAGGTCAGGACGATCTGCGACGGGGCCGCGACCGACGAACCCTTCTTGGGGTTGGCCGCCGTCAGCGCGGTGTGCGCGGACGCCGGCGTCGCGGACATCGCCAGCACCGTCCCCACGGCCAGCGCACCGGCCGCGACCCGTCCCGCCGCGACCCGTCCCGCCGCGACCCGTCCTGTCGCGATCCGTCCTGTCGCGATCCGTGCTGTTGCGCGGGTCATGAGCGGCTCCGGGCGCGGTTCAGGCCGTAGCCGCCGACCGTGAGGCCGAGGGCGCCGACCGCGATGCCGATGCCGCCGAGGAGCCGCGCGGTGCCGTCATCGGCGGACGCGGTGGCGGCCGGCTTCGTCTTCGCGCTCGCGGTCAGCCCGACCGCCTCCTGCTGGCCCTTCGGGACGAGCTTGAGCACGGGCGCCGGATGCTCGGGCTCGGCCGCGCCCGCGGCGGGCGGCGGCTGGTCCCACTTGACGACCTCGCCGTTGGAGTACGTCTGGTCGGCCTTGAACATCATCTCTCCGGTGTTCGTCGGCAGCGGTCCCAGGGAGACGTCGAACTCCTGGAACGTCCCGGGGTCGATCTTGCCGCCGGACCAGGTGATCTTGGTGACGGCCTCGGTCTGCTCGCCGCCGTGGGTCTTGAGCGGGGTCGCGAGCTTGGACTTCTCGGCCTTCACCGTCCAGCCGGGGACGGGACGGACCGACACCGACGACAGCGGATGCTCGGCCGGCAGGTGCACCACCAGCTTGGTCGTGGACGCGTTGTCGCGCTCGTTCGGCACCCGGAACGCGACCTTGGTGTAGCCGCCCTGCTCGGCGGTCTTCGGGTTGACGGTGACGTGCGCGGACGCGGCCGTGGCCAGCCCGACCACGGACACGGCGGCGAGGCCCGCGACGGCGCCCAACCGGCGGGCGCCCCGAGGGAGGACATGGGAAAGAGAGAGCATGGCGAATATCCGTTCGAGTGTACGGGGAAATCCGGAAGCGCCGGGAATCGGCGTCCGGTGACGTACGGCGCTCGCTCAGTGCGAAAGGAGCGCCCTCGAACGCGATGGAGGACCCCGCCGGACGACCTGATGCCGCAGCGTGCGGCCGACCGCCGTGACCGCGGCCGTCGCCGGCACGGCGGGGATGCGCGGCGGAGCGGCGACGGGTTCGACGGCGAGGAGGGCGAGCAGCAGCCGGATCGGCCGGTCGGCCGCGCCGGCGACCCGCCGGGCCAGCGACCACGCGGCCCGCTCCCCGCGCCGCAGCCACCATGCCGCGATCAGCGCCGCGACGGTGTGCGCGAGCGTCATCGTCGTGCCGCCCGCGGCGTGCGCGACGGGGACCAGGATGTCCGAGCCCGCCATCGCCGCGTCGGAGACGGAGGTCTGGTGCATCCCCGCCTGGTGCAGGGCCGCCGCGCGGAGCGCCGGATCCTGGAGGGCCGCCGCTGGCGCGTTGATCGGGTCGGTGGCGCCCGTGAAGAGCGCGTGCAGCGCGAACTGGCCGCCCAGGAGGCCGCCGAGGATCGTCGCCAGCGACCGTTCGTGGCCCGCCAGCAGGAGCGTCACGCCGAGCACCGCGCCGAATCCCGTCAGGACCGCCCACATGGGGATCGCCGTCCCCGACGCGAGGACGTGCCCGGCGGTCGCCAGCGTGACGCACACGGTGGCGAACACCACCGCGCGCGCTGTTCGGAAGCCCGGTTGCGGGGGACGCGGGGACATGGCGCAACCATCGTCCCACCACATCCGCCGTCTGGGTAGTCGGCCCCGCGATCTTTCGACACGCCCAACATCTTGGGGTGATGCAAAGATCGTCAACTACATGTAGGGTTCAATCCCGTGCTGGTTCGCCCCCGCCGCTGGTCGGCGGGGGCGTCGCAAGAGGGAACCCGGTGCGAGTCCGGGACTGCCCCGCAGCGGTGAGCGGGAACGACCGCCGTCTTACGCACTGGGCCGGAATCCACCGGCCTGGGAAGCGACGGCCAGTAGGACGCGTCTTCGGTTTTGGAGGCGCGGCGCCCGCGAGTCCGAAGACCTGCCCGCACGATGATCCGAGGGTCGCCCCTCGGATCGACACGTCCAGGCTTCGCGGGTGGGCCGGGGGCGGAGCGCGGCGTGCCCATCGGTTGACGCCGGCGTCCCGTTCGCATGCCGTCCGCGAGGCGGCTGCGAGGGGAGAGAGCACGTGACACAGGACCTGGCCGTACGGGTGGAGCCGGGCACGACGGCGGGCACGGCGGCGGACGCGCGCGTCGCCGCCGAGGTCGGGGCGGCCTGCGACGGGGTGCCGGACGTCGACGCGGGACGGGTGCTGGCCGCCGTCCGCACGGGAACGGACGGGCTGGACGCGGCGGCCCTGCGCGACCTCGCGATCGGCGAGGCGAGCGCACTGGTGCCCGCCGAACCCGGGTACTCCAAGGTCGCGGCACGGCTGCTCGGCCTGCGGATACGGGACGAGGCGGCGTCCGCCGGGGTCCGGACGTTCGCCGATTCGGTCGCCGCCGCGCACCGGGAGGGTCTGCTCGCGGACGCTCCGGCCGCGTTCGTCGCCGCCGACGCGTCCGCGCTCAACGCCCTCATCGACGGGTCCGCCGACGACCGCTTCGAGTACTTCGGGCTCCGGACGCTCTATGACCGCTATCTGCTGAGGCATCCGCAATCGCGGCTCGTCCTGGAACGTCCGCAGCATTTCCTCCTGCGCGTCGCGTGCGGCCTGTCCGACGACGTGGACGAGGCCGCCGAGCTGTACGGGCTGCTCAGCACGCTCTCGTATCTGCCCAGCTCACCGACGCTGTTCAACTCGGCGGCCCGCCGCCCGCAGCTCTCGTCCTGCTTCCTGCTCGACTCGCCGCGCGACGAGCTGGAGTCGATCTACGAGCGGTACGGGCAGGTGGCGCGGCTCAGCAAGTACGCGGGCGGCATCGGGATCTCGTGGACGAAGGTCCGCTCGCGCGGGTCGCTGATCCGCGGCACGAACGGGCATTCCAACGGGATCGTCCCGTGGCTGCGGACGCTCGACTCGTCCGTCGCGGCCGTCAACCAGGGCGGACGCAGGAAGGGCGCGGCGTGCGTGTACCTGGAGCCGTGGCACGCCGACGTCGAGGAGTTCCTGGAGCTGCGCGACAACACGGGCGAGGACGCGCGCCGCGCCCACAACCTGAACCTGGCCAACTGGATCCCGGACGAGTTCATGCGCCGCGTCGAGCAGGACGGGACATGGTCGCTGTTCGACCCGAAGGAGGTCCCCGAGCTGGCCGACCTCTGGGGCGACGCGTTCGACGAGGCGTACCGGGCGGCGGAGAAGGCGGGACGGTTCGTCCGGCAGGTCCCGGCCCGCAAGCTCTACGGGCGGATGATGCGGACGCTCGCCGAGACGGGCAACGGCTGGATGACGTTCAAGGACGCCGCCAACCGCGCCTGCAATCAGACCTTTGAACCGGGTCAGACCGTCCATCTGTCGAACCTGTGCACAGAGATCCTGGAGGTGACGAGCGACGGCGAGGCGGCCGTCTGCAACCTCGGATCGGTGAATTTGGCCGCGCACGTCGATCCGTCCGGCATTGACTGGGAACGGCTCCGCGCCACCGTCCGCACCGCCATCCGGTTCCTTGACCGGACGATCGACCGCGGCTTCTATCCGACGCCGGAGGCGCAGGCGGCGAACAGCAAATGGCGTCCGGTCGGCCTGGGCGTGATGGGTCTAGCGGACGTCTTCTTCACGCTCCGCCTCCCATTCGACTCCGACGAAGCCCGCGCGCTGTCGACGCGCATCTCCGAGGAAATCGCGCTAGCGGCGTACGACGCGTCTGCCGACCTCGCCGCCGCCCACGGCCCGCTGCCCGCCTACGACCGGACGCGCACCGCCCGAGGCCAACTCCACCTGGACCATTTCCCGGACGCCGCGCCGTCCCGTCCGGCCGAATGGGAGCGGGTCCGGGCGCGCGTCGCCGAGGTCGGGCTGCGCAACTCGCTGCTGATCGCGATCGCGCCGACCGCGACGATCGCGTCCATCGCGGGCTGCTACGAGTGCATCGAGCCGCAGGTGTCCAACCTGTTCAAGCGCGAGACGCTGTCCGGCGAGTTCCTGCAGATCAACGGCTATCTGGTGGACGATCTGAAGTCGCTCGGGCTGTGGACGCCGGCCGTCCGGGAGGCGATCAAGAAGGCGAACGGGTCCGTCCAGGGCCTCGTCGACCTGCCGGACGAGATGCTGTCCCTCTACCGGACGGCCTGGGAGCTGCCGCAGAAGTCGCTGATCGACCTCGCCGCCGCCCGCACCCCGTACATCGACCAGTCCCACTCGCTGAACCTGTTCATGGAGACGCCGACCATCGGAAAGCTCTCCTCGATGTACGCCTACGCGTGGCGGAGCGGCCTGAAAACCACGTACTACCTGCGTTCGCGTCCGGCCACCCGGATCGCGCAGACCACAGTGGCGGCGGCCGTCTGCTCCCTGGAGAACCCCGAGACCTGCGAGGCATGCCAGTGAGCGCTCCTACGAAACGGCGCGCCATGCTGCTCGACCCGGGCATGGACCTGACGCTGCGGCCCATGCGCTACCCCGATTTCTACGAGCGCTACCGCGCCGCGATCCGCAACACGTGGACGGTCGAGGAGGTCGATCTCGCGTCCGACCTCGTGGACCTCGCGCGCCTGACGCCCGCCGAGGTGCACCTGGTCAACCGGCTCGTCGCGTTCTTCGCCACCGGCGACTCGATCGTGGCGAACAACCTCGTGCTCAACCTCTACAAGCACGTCAACGCCCCGGAGGCGCGGCTGTACCTGTCGCGGCAGCTCTATGAGGAGGCCGTGCACGTCCAGTTCTATCTGACCCTTCTCGACACCTATCTGCCCGACCAGGACGAGCGCGCCAAGGCGTTCGCGGCGATCGAGCACATTCCGTCCATCCGTTCCAAGGCGGAGTTCTGCTTCCGCTGGATCGACTCGCTCGGCTCCCTGGACGAACTCCGCACCGCCGCAGACCGTCGCGCGTTCCTGCTGAACCTGATCTGTTTCGCTGCGTGCATCGAGGGACTGTTCTTCTACGGCGCGTTCGCCTACGTGTACTGGCTCCGTTCGCGCGGGCTGCTGAACGGCCTGGCCTCCGGAACCAACTGGGTGTTCCGGGACGAGTCGATGCACATGGAGTTCGCGTTCTCCGTGGTCGACACCGTCCGGGCGGAGGAGCCGGAGCTGTTCGACGCCGACCTGACGGAGCAGGTCACGCGGATGCTGGAGGAGGCCGTCCAGGCGGAACTCGACTTCGCGCGCGACCTGTGCGGCGACGGCCTGCCCGGGATGGGCGCGGACGACATGCGCGCCTACCTGGAGTACGTCGCGGACCAGCGCCTCGTCCGGCTCGGCCTCCCGGCCCGCTACGGGACGGCGAACCCGTTCGCGTTCATGGAGTTGCAGGACGTCCAGGAGCTGTCGAACTTCTTCGAGCGGCGCGTCTCGGCGTACCAGATCGGCGTGGAGGGGAGCGTCTCGCTGGACGAAGCGTTCTGACCCGCTACGGGTGGCGGCCCGGCTCCGGACGTTGGTCTGGAGCTGGGCCGTTGCGCATCCGGCGGATCCCAGTACTCTCTCAATGGAATAATTCTTAGCGTTCATCTACTTGACGTTGAACAGTTGTCCTTGAGTTGGGAGTGTGCAGCGATGAACCGCGTCGAACCACCCGCATCGGCCGAGGCCGCCGCCGAGCACGTGTCCGTCAAGCGCTGGCTGGCCGTGGTGGCCGTCGCGGTCGGGACGTTCCTCGTGGTGACGGCCGAGCAACTGCCCGTCGGCCTGCTGACGTCCATCGGCGGTGACCTCGGGGTGTCCGAGGGGACCGCGGGCCTGATGGTCACCGTGCCCGGCCTCGTCGCGTCAGCGGGCGCGCTCCTGGTCCCGGTCGCGATCGGACGCCTGGACCGCCGCACCGTCCTGCTCGCCCTGATCAGCCTGATGGTGGTCGCCAACCTCCTCTCCTTCCTGGCCCCGAACTTCCCGGTGCTCCTCGCCTCCCGCTTCCTGGTCGGGATCAGCATCGGCGGGTTCTGGGCGCTGGCGGCCGGGATCGCCGTCCGGCTGGTCCCGTCCGGCCACGTCGCCCGCGCCACCTCGATCGCCTTCGGCGGGGCCACCGCCGCGAACGTCCTGGGCGTCCCCGCCGGGACGCTGATCGGCGGCCTCACCGACTGGCGGATCGCGTTCCTCACCCTCTCCGGCCTCGGGCTCCTGGCCGTCGCCGCGCTGTTCCTGCTCCTGCCCGGCATCCCCGCCACCGGCTCCATCCGCCTCGGCGCGCTGCTCTCCCTCTTCGGGAACCCATTCGTCCGCGCCGCCACCATCGCCACGTTCCTCCTGGTCAGCGGGCACATGGCGGCCTACACCTTCGTCAGCCCCGTGCTCCAGGACGTCTCCGGCATCGACGAGGACCTCATCGGCCCGCTGCTCCTCCTGTTCGGCGCCGCCGGCATCGCCGGGACGTTCGTCGCCGGATCCGCCGCCGGGAAGAACGTCCGCGTCACGATCACGGCCGTCAGCGTCCTGCTCACCGCCGTCCTGGCGCTGTTCCCGCTGCTCGGCGCGACCGCCGTCACCGGGGTCGCCCTGCTGATCCTCTGGGGGCTGGCGTTCGGAGCCGTCCCCGTCACCGTCCAGATGTGGATCCTGAAGGCCGCGCCCGACCACGCCGAGGCGGCCACGGCCCTCAACACCGTCGTGTTCAACCTCGCCATCGCGCTCGGCGCGCTGTTCGGCGGCCTCGTCGTGAACGGCGCGTCCGCCACCGCCGTGCTGTGGTTCGGCGCCGCGCTGACCGTCCTCACATTCCTGGCCGTCTGGAGTACCCGGCGGGCCTGACAGGGAGGATCATGTTCCGCGCCGCTGGGACGGTTCCGAACTTTCCAGAGTGGGCAGACGTTGAACTGTCATAGCAAGGCCGAGGAGGAAGAACGATGGCTTCCATCATCGACCGGATTAAGAAATTTCTCCGGAGCCCGCAGGGCCAGAAGGCGCGGGCCAAGGCGGAGCGGCTCGCCCGCGACCCGCGCCACCAGGCCAAGGCCCGCCGCCTGCTGTCCAAAGTCCGCGGCGGATCCCGCCACTGACTCCGGCGGATCCCGCCACTGACCCCCGGTGACGACCGTCACCGATCACCCCTCCAGGCCCGTCCCGTCCCGGGGACGGGCCTGCGCCTAGCGGCGTCCTGCCGCTAAGGCATCCGCGGCTACGGCATCCGCCGCGCGATGGCGGGCGGCTCGCGACCGGCCAGCAGCCAGCCCGCGAGGACGGCGAGCACCGGAGTCCCGACCACGACGGCGATCGGGTAGCCGATCGGGACCCGGCCGAACACCGCAAGGTCGTCCCGGTAGATCGCGAGCATGGCCAGGCCCGCGCCGCCGACCCCGAGGATCACCCCGAGCAGGGCCAGCGCCCCGGCCGTGGTCGCCGCGAGGGTGCGCCGGATCGTCCCGGTGGCGCCGGTCGCGGTGAGCGTGCGGAGGTCGGCCGCGCCCTCGCTGCGGATCAGCCCCACCGTCATCGCCAGGATGCCGAGCGCGAACAGGACCCCGGTGGTGACGACGCCCAGCCTGGTGTTGGTGACGTCGCCCTGCTGGTCCCGGGTCTCGATGGTCAGCCCGTTACTCACAGCGAAGCTCCGTGCGGTGGCCTTCTGCGTCGCGGTGAGCGGCCGGTCCGCCTGGATGAACCAGCCCGCCCTGATCGTGGTCCAGCCGTGCCGGGCGAGGGCGGCCGGGGTGATGAGCGTGGTCGGCATCGAGGTGTAGGCCGGGCCGCGGACGTGGGTGATGGCGGGGTCCCGCTCATCGCGCGGGATCACCAGGCGGCCCGACCGGGTGGTGACGATGTCGGTGGACGGGCCGATCAGGGCCGGGTCGACGCCCAGCAGCCGGTACAGGGCCGGTGAGGCGATGTAGGTGAACACGTCCGCGCTCTCGTGCTCGGTGACCGGGATCCCCGCCGAGACGGTCATCTGCGAGGGGACTCCGTCCGGTGTGACGTTCTCCCGGCCATCGGGCGCCACCGCCTGGTCCACCGGGACGACGGTCGCCCCCGGCAGCAGCCGACTCACCTGGTCGGCGAGGGCGGCGAGCTCGGCAGGCGTGTGGGTATGGACGAAGTTGGCGTCCTCGGTTCCGCTGAGGCGGACCATCATCTGCCGGTCGCCGAGGTTGCCGGTCGCGGGCGTCGACTGGGCGCCGGTGAGGACGATGACCAGGACCGCCGGGACGCCCAGGGCCAGGCTGATCGCCGCCACCGCCGCACCGGACCTGGCCTGGTGCCGGGCCAGGTCGCGCAGCGCCAGCCGGACCGCGATCGGCGCCCGCGCTCCGGCCGCCGCCAGCAGCCGGATCGCGCCGGGCGCGGCGAACAGGACGGCCAGCGCGGTGAGCAGGGTGGCCCCGGCGGTCGGCCACGGATGGGTCTTCCCCGCCCAGGCCAGCACCGCGACCCCGGCGGCGAACAGCGCCGCGGCGGGCAGCGCGGACCGGCGGCCGGACGGGCGCACCGGCGGCTGTTCCGACAGCGCCAGCGTCACCGGCACCCTGCTCACGGATCGCGCCGGCCACCACGCCGCCGCGGTCGAGGCCACGATCTCCAGCACCAGCAGCATCGCGATCAGCGCCCACGGCACGTCCGACACCGCGATCCGATGGTCGACCGTGCTCTCCAGCCGGGGTGCGACGAGCGGCCACAGCGCCAGCCCGCCGATCGTGCCGACGACGGCGGCGAGCACGCCGATCAGCAGACCGGTGGCGGTCATGACCAGCCGCACCTGCCGGTCGGTGGCGCCGATCGCCGCGAGCATGCCGAGCTGGCGGAGCCTGCGGTGCGCCAGAACCGCGAACGCGGCGGCGGCCACGAACGCGACGAGCAGCAGCATGATCGTCGCGCCGCCGAGAACCAGCGTGGCGACCACGACCCCGGAATTGTCACCACCCACGCCCCCGACCACCGGGTTGGCGCTGGTCAGACCCAGGTCGCCCGGTCTCAGCTTGCCCTTGACCAGGATCGACAACGACTGCGGCCGCGTCGACGCCGGATCGACGAGCACGAACTGGTCGTCCAGCAGGCTCGGGTTCTCCGCGATGCCGACGATGGCGCGGGCGTGGCCGTCCAGCGAGATCGCCCCGCCGAGCCGCAGCCCGAGCAGCTCCGCCAGCCCGGCGGTGACGGCGGCCTCGCCGGACCCGCGGGGATAGCGGCCCTTGCGGATGGCCAGCAGCGCCCCGGCGAACGGGCCGTCGAGCTGCTGCGACCGGTAGTCGACGGGCGTGCCGAGCCCGGGCGCCCTCTGGTGGCTGTGCCCGATCACCTCCGCCTTCTTGAGGCCGGCCTGGATCTTCGCCAGGTCGGACGCGACGGCCTGCGGGTCCTTCCCGTCCAGCGTCATGATGGTGTCGGCCGAACCGAGCCGCGGATCGGCGGTGGGCGGGAGACTGGCGATGATCGCCGCGCCGCAGACCGCCGCGATCACGGTCACGACGAGCAGCACGGTGACCATGGCCTGCGACCGCCACTCGCGGCGCAGCAGCCGCCACGACCAGCGGACCAGCGCGCGGCGCGCGGGCAGCCCGGAACGCCTGGGCCGTCCGGCGCTCGGCCGGGGCGGGGCGAGGGCGCTCACGACTCGGCCAGCAGGGATTCGGGGCCGGACGGCGGCGTGGTCTGGTCGATGGCGACCCCGTCGCGGACGAACAGCACCCGGTCCGCCCACGCGGCGAGTTGCGCGTCATGGGTCGCCAGGACGGCGGCGGCGCCCTCCCTGCAGGCGCTGCGCAGCAGCCTGATGACGGTCTCGCCGGTACGGGAGTCGAGGGCGCCGCTCGGTTCGTCGGCCAGCAGCAGCCGCCGCTCCCCGACCAGCGCACGGGCGATCGCCACCCGCTGGCGCTGCCCACCGGACAGCTGGTCGGGATAGCGTCCCGCCTGGTCGGCGAGTCCGACCTGCGCCAGCGCCTGCCGGGCGGCCTTCGCGGCTCGTCCGGCCCTGACGCCGTCCAGTTCCAGCGGCAGCGCGATGTTCTCGGTGGCGGTCAGGCCGGGCAGGAGGTTGTAGTCCTGGAAGACGTAACCGACGTGGCGGCGGCGCATCCGGGCCTGGTCGGCGCGCGCCATCCCGGCGAGCGGGACCCCCTCGACCAGCACCTCGCCGCTGGTCGGCCGCTCCAGGCTGCCCGCGATGGTCAGCAGCGTCGACTTGCCCGAGCCGGACGGGCCCATGACCGCGACCATCTCCCCGGCGTGCACCGTCAGGCTCACCCCGGTCAGGGCGTGCACCCTGTCCGGTCCCGACCCGTACACCTTGGTGATGTCGCGAAGCTCCAGCACCGGGCTCATCGGGCCGCCCCTTCCGTGTCCTCGGCGGTGGCGTCGGCGGCTTCGGTGGCTTCGGCGGGCGCCAGATGCCGGAGGCGGGCGTCGGCGGCGTCCAGCCAGCGGACGATCGCCTCCAGCCGGAACAGCTCGGCGTCGGCCACCAGCAACAGGCCGACGTCGTCCGGCCCGGCATCCTCCTTGAGCCGGGCGTAGCGGTGCATGGTCTCGATCAGGTGCCTGCGGTGCGCTTGCAGGATCGAGGCCGGCCGCACCCCCGGCACCCGCAGCGCGACCAGCACCTTGATGACCAGCTCGTCGCGCGGCGGGACGTCGGCGGTGGGCGGGGTCGTGAGCCAGGCCCGCAGCTCCGCGCCGCCCGCCTCGGTGATCTGATAGCTCTTCTGCGGGCCGGGCTCCGCGCCGTCGCCGGAGACCACCAGGCCGTCGCGCTCCAGCCGCTGCACCGTGGAGTAGACCTGCCCCACGTTGAGCGGCCAGACCTCTCCGGTACGGGCCTCGAACTCCTGGCGCAGTTGCAGTCCGTACTTCGGGCCCTCGCTGAGCAGGGCCAGCAACGCATGTCGCACGCTCATCGGCAACCGCCTCGGTAGTGGTATACCGAGTATAATACTCAGTATATGAGATGCCTCCGCAAGCTCCGCTCCACGCGAGAGACCGTCAGGAGCCGGCCGAACGAGCCTTGCGGACGCGGCGCACGAGCACCCAGAGCGCGGCAACGGCCACGATGAAGATGCCGCTGCCGACGAACCACGGTTTCCGGCTCGGGGACGTGTGGCCGGAGATGACCACGATCTCGCTCTTGCCCGACACGGCCGTGATGTCGCGGGTCACGAGCATGAAGTCGTCGGAGCCGAGGACGTCGTTGTTCTTCCGGAAACCGTCCAGGCCACCGGCGTGATGCTCCTTCTTGGAATCGACCAGCAGCTTGGTGCCGTCGGCTTTGTGCACCAGGTACAGCGAGATGAGTTCGAGTTTCTCGTCGTCCCGCTTGACCAGGACCTTGCGTTCGTAGACCTTTCCGTCCGGCCCCGAAATCGCCCGCGCCGCGTCCAACCCGGCCGGCGGCTTGCTGGAACCACCCTCCCGCCACGGCCGGATGCAACCGGACGTATTGCAAGGACGCGGCGCCATCAGCCTTCCGATGAGCTCTTCCGGCGACCCCATGCTGGCGAAGTTGGCCACCCGGGCCTGGCTGCTGGCGCTCTGGAACTCGTCGCCGACGACCTCCGTCGACCGCACGTACTCCCTGAACATCTCCCTGGTGGTGGGCGGCGTCGCGCACGCGGCCAGCGGCAGCGCGAGCGCGCTCACGGCGGCCACCCGCACCGCGGACGCCCGCGCGACCCGTCTGAACGCGCCCGCGAGCCCCCGGTCGTCAGCCGAACCGATCATGACTTCGCCACCTCTCCCTCGCCCGGCGTCCACCGACCGCGCGCGGACGAGGCCGCACGTCCGCGGCCGGTCCCGAACATTGGGGATATCCGCCCTGCTCATGACCAACTTCACGCAAATAATGGAACGGTCAAATGGCCACGACCGAGGGGGAATGCGCCTTGATCATGAATAAAACGCAGACAGTATCCCAGCAGATTCACGCCGATTCAATCGCCGTTACCCAGCGATATGGCGAGTTTTCGACTTTGGCGGAAAAGGGCCGCGCGCCGGTCAGGCCCACGGATCGAGCGCGTGCTTCCCGACCGTCCGGCCGGCTTCGAGGTCGGCCAGGAGCGCGGGCCCGTCCGCCAAGGCGTGCACCTGCGGAGCACCCGGCGGATAGACACCCTTCGCGATGAGTTCCCGGATCTCGCTCATCAACCCCGCATAAATCTGCGGCGCCTTGGCCGCAAGCGCGCCGATGTGCAGGCCCATGACCCGCACCGGATGCCTGAACACCAGATCATGCGTGCTCAGCGTCGCGTCACCCGACGCCGCGCCGAACACCACGACCCGTCCCGTGAACGGCTTGGCCACCGCCAGACTCGTCTCGAAGGTGGCCCGCCCGACCGACTCCAGCACGACGTCCACACTGCCGGTTCGCCGCATGATCTCCTCAGCCAGATCGCCACGCGACCCGTCAAGGACGTCCTCGACGCCCAGAGCCCGAAGCGCGCCGTGCTTGGACGGCGACGCCGTAGCGATCACCCGCGCGCCGTAGTGCAGCGCCAGCCGGACGGCGGCCTGCCCGACCCCTCCCGCCGCCGCGTGAACGAGCACAACGGACCCGGCCTGGACGTCCCCCAGAGGCCGCAAGGCGGCGAGCGCCGTCGCCCAGTTCAGCACCATGCCGAGCGCTGCGGCGTCCGCCCACCCGTCCGGGACCGGGAGCATCCCCGCGTCCGGCATCACCATGTACTGCGCGAACGCCCCGCGCCCCGTCCCCACCACCCGGAGGCCGGACGGCGTCGCGCTCCCAGCCCCAACACCGATGACCTCGCCAACAGCCTCAAACCCCGCAACATACGGCGCCACAGGCCCACCACCGTACGTCCCACGACTCTGCATCACATCGGCGAAGTTGACCCCAGCAGCCGTGACCCGGACGAGCACCTCCCCAGCCCCGGGAGAGGGCCGACGAGCATCGTCCACAAGCCCCAATTCCGAAGGCCCACCCCACGACCGCTGAACCAGAGCCCGCATGCCTGAACGTCCCCGCCCCTCAACGTTTTCCATGCCGCAAACGTAAATGCCTCACACATGCGTCAAGGTCAAGCGCCTCTACTCCCGCAGCCCCCGAGCCTCCCGCAGATAAGCGTCAAGCGCCGATCGCCGCGTGGTCAGCTCCGCGATGTGCGCCGCAAGCCGATCGCGATAGCGCTGCACTTCGTCCAGGAACTCCTCGCACGGCGGCCCGTCCCCCAAATGCGCCGAGTTGCGTTTGATGAAGGATTGGGCAGGCTCCGCACATGTGGACAACCGGCAGGTGGGAGCGACGCCGGTTACAGGATCTCCGATTCACTTTGCACTGTCTGCCTGGGAATCTCGGTTTCGACTAGACAAGACTCAACGATGTTGTGTTAGATGCAACGCCATGGAGCGGTCTGTTGAGCTTCCTGGTGCGGCGCATCTGGTGCTGGCCAGCGGCGTGGTGCACCTTGATCCGGAGTCGGCGGTGTTCGAGGCGATGTTGGAGGGCTGGGCGACTCAGTAGCGGGCTCGGTTTCTGAGCGTGGGTTGGACGGTCAAGCCGCGGTCGGATTTGGTGCGCCGGTTCGCTGAGTACACCAACCTGTACCCGTGGTAGTGGGAGCCGGCCGAGGTGGAGGCGTTCATCGTGTCGCGGTCGATCGCGCCGTCGACGGCGCGCAACTATCAGAACTGCTTGCGGATGTTCTGCGAGTTCGTCACGGATGCACGGTACGGCTGGCCAGCGAAGTGTCTGGAGCTGTTCGGGAGCGCGCCTCGGCAGATCCTGCACGAGGCAAATACCATTAGCCATGTCGCCGACTACGAAGGGGATCCCGCGCGGCGGCCGTTGACCTATGACGAGGTGCAGGCGTTATTCGACGCGGCCGACGGCCGGGTGGAGGAGATCCAGGCCCGGCACCGCAAGGGCGCACTGACCGTGATGCGGGACTCGGCGATGTTGAAGGCGGTGTACGCGTTCGGACTTCGCCGCCAGGAGACGGTCGGCCTGGATGTTGCCGATTGGCGACGCAACCCAAAGGTGCCTGCATACAGCAGTTTCGGTGGAGTGTTCGTGCGCTGGGGCAAGTCCTCCCACGGCAGCCCACCCAAGCGGCGCACCGTGTTCACTGTTGCCGAGTTCGACTGGATCGTGCCCGTGCTGCAGCACTACCTCACCAAGGTCCGGCCGCTGCTGGCGCCGGCTCAGCATCCGGCGATGTGGGTCACCGAACGCGGCGGACGCATGTCGCGACGTCGGCTCAACCGCACGTTCGGTCTCGTGCGGGACCTCGCCGGTCTACCCACCGAACTGGACTTGCATGCGCGCGGCACAGCTTTGTGACCCACCTCGTCGAGTTCGACTACCCGCAGAAGTTCATCCAGGACCAATGTGGACACTCCTGGGGAGCACGACCGCCATCTACACAGGGGTCTCGGATGAGTACCGCAACCGCCTGGTGCAACGTGCGTTGACCGACCGCCACGCAGATCTGTGGGAGGACCAGACATGATCAAGAAGATGGGCGTGCAGTGGCACTTGCGGCTGCGCATGGCCGAGAAAGGCTACTTCCAGACCTCCGAGCTCGTGCCCCTGCTCGCCGAACGAGGCATCACGCTCTCGCGGGAGCAGGTGTTCCGGCTGGTCACCCAGCCCGCAACGATTGTCGATGGACACCCTCGCCGCGCTCTGCGACATCCTCGACTGCCGGCCCAATGACCTAATCGAAGTCCAAGGCCGTCAACCAGCAGGTCCGCAAGACCGCCGGCGAGACCACCACACCGGCGCCGAAGGCGCGGCGGACGGTGATCCGCCGACCGAAGGACCTGTGACCGTGACAGCGCGAAACGCACGTCGCAGGCCGCTTCGGCAGACAGTGATGGCCGCGATGATCACGGTGGCGCCAGACCTGTCCGACGAGGGCGTCGCGGCGGTACTGCAGCGGCCTCACCTGCGCCGCCTACCAGACAGCCGGGGTCACCATCCCACGCACCGCGCAAACCCAACACGACGCCGGCCCACTGCTCCCACCCAGCGCACCACTGCTACCAGGCGACCTGGTGTTCTTCGGCAACAGCCCAAACACGATCACCCACGTCGGCATCGCAATCTCCAGCACGCAGATGATCAACGCCCCCTACACCGGCGCCGTCATCCGCATCGATCCCATCGGGCATTACCTCGCCGCAACAAGACCGTCGCAAGGGACAGCAATATGAGACCCGTTGTGATGGTCATCACGGGGCCGTGTCGGGTACGGCGACGATCCGGGACCACGGCGGTGATCGCCCGTGTGATTGAAGCAGGCGATGCCGATGGGCGGTGCAGGCAGGTCCACCCTGACTATGGTGCTTGGCGACCTCGGTCTCACCTTGTCGAGGAGGTCCACACCGACGACATCCACGCGCGTCTTGCCGAGCTCGACCACCCGGCCAGCTGACCGCCGGTTCAGCTCGTCATCGCCGCACCGACATCGAACTCCGTGCCGAACGGGTCCGTGATGTGAGCGACCCGCCCGTAGATCATGTCGTAGGGCTCGGCCGAGGTCCCACCCGCGTCGACCGCTCGCCGCGCCGCCGCATCGGCGTCGTCCACCTGGAACAAGGTCCCCCAACGGGACTTCGTGGCCTTTGGGTCACCGGCGATGCCGCCGATCTCGTGGCCATCCGGTCTGCGCAGGAACGTGAAGTCGAGCTCAGGCATGTCCGGGTTGGCATCCAACGTGTAGCCGAAGACCGCGACGTAGAAGTCGCGCGCGGGCCCGGATTCCGCGGTGACCAGGTCGTTGCGGAGCAGGGCGTTCGGCTCGTTGACGATCTCGCAGCCGATGTGGGCACCGGCCTGCCACAGTCCACACTGCGCACCGGTGGTGTCCTTGATGATCGCCGTCCGGCCCTGGTCCAGCACGTCCATCGGGCCGGTGATGATCGAGCCGCCCGCGTCCCGCGCTCGAGCGGCCGCGGCGTCACAGTCATCCGTCGCGAAGTAGACGTTCCACCAGAAGTCCGTGGCGTCGGGATCGGGGTTCGGCCTGATGGCCGCGACGGGTCTGCCCCGTAGCAAGCACTGGGTGTAGTGGCCGAACTCCGCCGGTCCCACATCGAAGTCCCAACCGAACAAGGCGCCGTAGAAGGTCATCGCGCGGTCGAGATCCGGGATGCCCAGGTCGATCCAGGTCGGTGTGCCAGCCGGCTGCGTGGTGGTCAGCTCGCTCATCGTCTCTCCTTGTCGTGTCCCCATCTTGTCCCCGTCGCGTCCTTGTCGCTTCGGGCAGCGGTAATGGTAACGACGGGGTCTGACAAACCGGGCTGGACGAGACGGCGGGGCCGACGACGACCGCACTACGGCCCGGGCCGGTCGGTGTCGAGCAGTTCCTCGGCGTCGAGCTTTCCCAGCCGTACCGCGGGTTCCACACCCGACCGGTGCCCGCGTCACGGCGCGCGGTGATGCGCAGTCGTTGCTGGACGTCCTCGGGCGTAAGCGTCGGCTCCCGCTCGAGACCGTACGTCGCCCACAGGTCCCGCTGTTCGGCGAACGCGAACGCGCTGGCGCCGTTGAAGTCTCCAATGTAGTCGACCCGGATCGCGCTGCCGCCGCCGGAACCTCCCCCCTCCACGCGGGTGCCCAGCGTCAGCGCGGCCGCGGTCGCAACGAAACCGGCGGAACGGGCAAAATTGCGTCTGATACAACTCTCGGCGTGAGGTAGTACGTGCCATCTTGCCTGGTGACGGGGGTGGTGCGAGGCGGCTTTGAGATCTTCTGGATCAGTTTCTGCGAGGCGGTAGCGGGCGGCCGACGATGCCTCAACAATGTTGCACTTGGTGCAACGGAGGTGGGATGTGGCGGAGGCTGCCGATCTGCCTGGTGCCGCGCATCTGGAGTTGGTGGACGGGGTCGTCCATCTCGATGCGGCGTCGGCGGTGCTGGAGGCGATGCTGGCAGGTTGGGCACGGCAGCAGCGGGCCCGTTTCCTCAGCGAGGACGGCACGATCCAGCGCAGAGTGAGGTTGGTGCGTCGGCTGGTGGAGTTCACCAACGGTTATCCGTGGGAGTGGACGGCAGCCGACGGGGAGGAGTTCCTGGCGCATCTGCGCTCGCCGAACCGCAACGGCCGATCATGATGTCCACGTGCCGCGGCTATGGCACGGCGTTGTCGCTGTTCATGGAGTACGTGACGGACCGGCGCTATGGCTGGCAGGCGGAGTGCCTGGAGCAATTCGGGCAGGTTCCTCAGCAGATCTTCCATGAGGACAATCGGGTCGCCAATGTCGTGGACTAGGAGGGGCGGCCGGAGCGGCGGCCGCTCACCTATGACGAGGTGCAGGCGTTGTTCGACGCGGTGGACGGCCGCGTGGAGCAGGCCCGGGGCAGAGGCCGCAAAGGTGCGCTGACCGCGCTGCGGGACGCGGCGTTGCTGAAGTCGGTGTATGCCTATGGGCTGCGCCGCAACGAGGCTCGCATGCTGGATCTGCCTGATCTGAGGCGGGTTGCGAAGGCCCCGCAGTACCGTCGCTTCGGCGCGATGAGCGTCCGGTTCGGCAAGGCTTCGAACGGCAGCCCGCCCAAGCGCCGCACGGTCCTGACCGTCCCGGAGATGGACTGGATCGTCGAGGTGCTGGAGCACTGGGTGAGTGAGGTGCGGCCGATGCTCGCGCCGGGGGCGCCGGGGGCGCCGGGGGCGCCGGGGGCGCCGGGGGCGCTGGGTGCGCTGGGTGCGCTGTTCGTGACCGAACGGGCTGGGCGAATCTCCAAGCGCGGTGTCAACGCCGCGTTCGAGCAGGCGCGCGCCGATGCTGGATTGCCGCCAGAGTTCGATTTGCATTCGCTGCGCCATTCGTATGTGACGCACCTGGTGGAGTTCGACTATCCGGAGAGGTTCGTGTCCGAGCAGGTCGGCCATGCCTACACCAGCACCACGGCGATCTACACCGGCGTGTCCGACGAGTACCGCAACCGGCTGGTGCAGCGCGCACTGAGGGAACGCCGATCCGACCTATGGGACGCGTGATGATCAAGAAGACGGGCATCCGGTGGAACCTGCGCAGGCTTATGGCCAGCAGGGACATGTTCCAGACCACGGAGCTGGTGCCGCTGCTGGCCGAACGCGGCGTCCACTTGTCCCACGAGCAGGTGTTTCGGCTGGTCACTCAGCCTCCGCAACGGCTGTCCATGGACACCCTGGCCGCGCTTTGCGACATCCTCGACTGCACCCCTAATGACCTGATCGAGATCGAAGTCGTCAACGCCCAGCTCCGGAAGACCGTCGGCGGAAACGACTCGCCGCCGAAAGCCCGGCGGACGACAATCCGGCGGCCAGGCGAACCGTGACCATTAGCTCGACGGTTCTCGACGCCAACCTCGGCGGCATGGCCGTCCGTCTCACCACGCTGCTGCCAGGCTTGACCACCGAGCAGGCCCTAGCCGCCCTACGCGAGGCCGGCGCAATGAGGACCAGGCCGTTCGGCCAGCTCAGCAAGCATCTGGACGAGTTCCCCGATGCGCTGTCCTCCGGTGATGCGCGCTGCCCGTTGATCGTAGTGCGGCTGACGCATGTCCTGGCCGGGCTGGGGATTGAGGAGGTCCGGCGACCGGGCTGCGGCGACTGCGGCCAGGTCGACGTCAGCCTGCGACTGTCCGGTCCGAACGGACGGCGCTGCCAGAATTGCTACAACCGCGCCAACCATCGCCCGTGCTCAAAGTGCGGAACCGTCGCCAGGATCGTGGCCAAGGACCCTTCGGGCGGCAGCGGATGGTGCGCCAGATGCCGAGGCCGGGATCCTCGTTTCCACGAGGAATGCCGTGACTGCGGACGACGTCGGCTGGTCGTCCGGCGGCTTCCTGATGGCGCGGCCCTCTGCCAATTTTGTGCCCCCCGGCCGCTGCACACCTGCATCCTCTGCGGAAATACCGCCCCGGCCCACACCCTCACCGACGAAGGCGCGGTCTGCCGACAGTGTTACCCCACTGCAGCCGCAGCGGCCCTGCGGGCAATGCGGCCAGCTCAGCCGCATCGACATCCGCGCCAAAGCCGACGGGACCCCGGATCTGTGCTGGACATGCGCACTGCATGAAGAGGCGTGTCAGGAGTGCGGGCGCTACCGCCGCGTCGCCTGCGGCCCCGACGGCCGGTTGCTCTGCCCAACCTGCCGCCTGCGTCTGTTCGGCCGACCCGAGCGCAAGTGCGCCCGCTGCGCGCAGCGCCGCCCTGTCCAGGCCGAATGGCCGATCGGCCCGGTCTGCAACCAGTGTTACTACCATGCACGCACTTATCCCGGCGACTGCGTCCGCTGCCGACAATCCCGGGTCCTCATCGGCGTCGACCCGGCCGGACAAGGGCTCTGCGGCCCCTGCTCCGGAAGCGAACTGGATTATCTCTGCAGATCATGCGGACAGGTGCCGCATCAGAGTGACCCGAATACTGCACGTCGCAATAACCGCCCTCCCCCAATAAGATGCGGCAAGAGTTCCCGGACGAGCCGCACCGGCAGCCCGGCCTCCAACAGCGAACGAACCCGAACCACGGCAGCGACCGTGGAGGGGCAATAGTCACGGTAGCCATTCGCCAGACGACCAGGCGTGATCAGCCCTTCGTCCTCGTAATACCGCAACGCCCTGACACTCGCCCCACTCACCTGAGACGCCCGCCCAATCCTCACCCAAGCCCCAACCCCAAACCCCCGCTCCCTCTTCCACGCTGAACCCGCGGGTGTTCGCGCCCACCCGCCGCTCACAGGCCCAGGACTCGCCCCGCCGGGAGGCGGTCCCCGATCTGGGAGATGATCGCCTTGCGGGTACGCCGCATCGTGGCGGCGGCGTCAGCGGCGTCGGGGTCGTCATCGGGATCCACCTCATCGAAAAAGGTGTTGCGATGTTCCAGCACCGCCAGTGCGACCTTCCACTGCCGCACCGTCAGCGCCGCCTGCTGCGCCCGATCGTTCCGGGCGGGGATGATGTCGCAGATCCGGTGGCAGTCTTCGACGATGTCGTCGACGTCGCCGTTGGTGACCTCGTTGAGGGCCATCTCATTGACTTCGTTCCAGAGGGTGTCGGCCTGCTCGGCAGACAACACCACCGTGAGAGTTTCGGTGGTGGTGCGGTCGGGCCGTTCCATTGGCCGGCCGTCCTCGTCGAGGTGGTAGTCCCACATCGGGGCTGCGGGGGCGGGCCACAGCCGCAGCAGATGCCGCTGGCGGCGGGGGTTGAGATAGCGGGAGTACAGGCGCAGCCGGTAGTTGCCGATCCCGCCCGCAAGGTCCAAGGCCAGCAGTTGGGAGCCGTCGGCCGCCAGTATCCGCAGCCGGGCGGCCTCGAACGGAACGGACTCCTCGACGACTTCGGCGAAACCGCCGCTGCCGGGAATGTGCAGCGCAGGTTCGGCGCCCCATTCCTCAACGGCGATGTCGACGACGCCATCGGTGTTTCCGGTATCGACGATCACGTCCCCCTTGTGGAAGTCCAGGGTGGGGTAGCTACGTCCGGGCATGGTCCGGCTCGGGGCGGCGGCGACCACGTCACTGGTCGAGATCTGATACCAGCCGTTCTCGGTGACCTGCACTGTGGCGCCGGCGCTGGCGAGCGGGTGCACTGGGGCGGTCCTTCCTGACGGCAAGAAGGCGGCCAGAGTACCTCTCACCACAGGGGAGGTACTCCCGGCCGCCGTGCGGGTTAACGAGTCGCCAGGGATGTCCTTCCCGTCCTTGAAGACGGCCGGCAGGATCCGTTGCTTCTTGAACAGGTGGTTGTTCAGGGCGTTGCCGTTATTGCCTTATGGTCAGAGGTCGAACGCGCCCTGCTTGATCTGCGACACGAGGGCGGCCCACTGGTCGTGTTCCAGGGATAGGTGGCCGCCGTGCGGGTTCTTGGAGTCCCGAACCCCGTTGAGGGCACCGAGCCGGGCGACCTCCACGCACTCACCGCCCGAGCTGCCGCTACGGGAACTTTTGCGCCACACGACGCCGTCAACGGTGTCCATCACGAGGCCTCGTTCGTCCCTATCGGAGGTCGTAGGTGCCCTGCTTGATGTGCGACATCAGTGCGGCCCAGGCGTCCCGTTCGACGGTCAGGTGGCCGCCTGCCGGGTTCTTGGAGTCACGGATGAGGTGCCGGGTGCCGATGGCGCCGGTTTCCACACAGCCGTTGCCGCCATTGCTGTGGCTGCTCTTGCGAAAGACGACCCGTCCGAGGTCAATCCTGGTCATCTTGCTCCTCCTTGCGGTCATTGCTCTGCCAGGCGCTTGAGCATGACCAGCGAGTCTTCGGGACTCAGAGCCATCGCCTGCATTTGCTCGAACGCCAGGGAGTAAGTGTGAACCTCCGCATCGTCTTCAATGTACAGAGCACTCGTCATGTTCTCGACATACACGACATCGGGCGTGAACCGCTCGGGGAAGCCCATGATGGTGAAGGTGCCGATCGCGCCTGGGTGGGCGCCAGCAGCAACAGGCATAACCTGGAACATCACGTTAGGAAGGGCCGCCAGCTCGATGATGTGGCGGTACTGGTCTCGCATGATCTCGAGGTCGCCGATGACCCAACCGAGCGTCGCCTCGTCCAGGATCGACCAGAGACGAGCAGGTTCGTCTCGTTCCAGCCATGCTTTCTGGCGTTCCATGCGGGCCGCGACCCGGCGTTCTATGCCCTGCGGTGAAGCAAATCGCTTCAGGGTGGACTTGATCACCTGTTGCGCGTAGGCCTCGGTCTGCACCAGGCCGGGTACCAAGCCCAGGGTGTAGGTGCTGAGCCACTCGGCTTCGGCCTCAAGGCCCATGTAGGTGGCGTAGTCCGTGGGCAGGTTCTTCGCGTACGCGTCCCACCAGCCGCTTTGTCGAGCCGTCCTGGCGAAGCTGACGAGCGCGTCGAGACGTGAGCCCGTCACTCCGTAAAGGGTCAGGAGTTCCTGCACCTCGGCAGCGGTAGCGCGGCGGAGGGCGTTCTCGACTCGCGACAGCTTCGCCTTGTTCCAGCCGAGTTGGTCGGCGGCCTCCTCAAGCGTCAACGATGTCGATGCCTCACGCAGTCTCTTCAGTTCACTGGCGAGACGGCGTTCACGGATGGTCGGAGGTCTGGGCGTCATGTAGTTGATCGTGCTCGCTCCGTAGCCATCCCGCAACCGATTTGGGTGAGCCGGTTCTTAAACGATCAAGGATTTATTTGATGAAACAGTTGCACCAACCTTTGAGGTGTCACACCATGTGATCCCGGCCACGCACGGAGTGCGACCGAGATGTCGCTTTCTGTATCCATATGTGGCCCTGATGATGGAGGTGTGGCCTCGATGGAGTGTCAGGGTGGGGGGCGGCTTTCGCCGGGTGGGGTTTGTGCTTGGCGGTTGCCGGAGGGCGAGCGGGGGCCGGCGGCGGCGCGGCGGCTTCTGCAGGAGACGGTGGGCGGGCTGGGGGTGGGGCGGGACGTGATCGAGGACGGGAAGCTCGCCGTGTCCGAGATCGCTACCAACGCGCTCCGGCACGGCAGGTCCGTGCACGGTGACCGTTCGCCCATCGCGCCCGAGTTGTGGATCTGGGCGCGGACCGTCCCCGCGCCGGAGCTCGTCGTCTCCGTGTTCGACGGTGCGCGGGACGCGCTGCCGCAGGCGTCCAGCGGTGGGTTGCTCGACGATCACGGGAAGGGGCTCGGGCTGGTGGGGGCGTTCACCGCCGCTTGGGGGTGCAGTCTGACGCGGTCACGGGTCGCGGAACCCGTCGTGCGGGGCAAGGCGGTCTGGTTCGCGCTGCCGCTTACCCGCGACTGGCCGGGCCGGACGCTCGAACTCCACCCCGGCACGGCCGCGCAATGCCTCCTGCTGTGCGTCACTCGGCGCGGGTTCCCCGGGATGCGGGCCAGTGACGAGAGAGGGGTTTCCGTCGTGGTGTTGCCCGGACTCAACGTGTGGGTGCATCCGCAGCACTTCTCCTGGCAGGGCGGGCCGGGGCGCTACCTTCGGCGTCCGCTCATCGACTTGCAGGAGACGGCGGAGCACATCGTCCGCCAACTGGATGGCATCCGCGTCCCGGCTTCCGCGCCGTCCCCTTGACGGGCGGGCCGTCACCAGAACAGCCCTTGACCACGTCGAACGGTCAAGGGCTGTCCTCGTTACCGGGTTTCCACCGCGACCGAGATGACCGGGTGGGACGAGCAGGGCGCGCGGGAGACGGCGCCCACCGGCACCCACGGCCCCTCGCAGGCGATCACGCCGACGGCCGGGTTGAAGTGCTGCTGCCGCATGATCGCGCGGTGCTCTCCGGTGCCGCCGGTGCAGGTGCTCTCCGCGAAGTTGCCGCCGTTGACGACGCTGCAGCCCGTCGGGGCGGCCGAGGCGCTGGACGCGGTGCCCACCAGCGCCGTCGCGGTGGCCAGGACGGTGAACGAGACCAGCGCCCACCTGCGGGCCTTCCGGCGAGCGCCACCCGGGCCGGTTGCCGGCGACGCGTGCGTGTCCTTCATGGGTTCCTCCCCTTCACAGCGGTGGTGTGCCGCGCGGGCCGCGCCGCACCACCGTGGGCAGCCACTAGAGGTTCGTGTCCGGGGGGCTGCTGGATGACCGGCTGGGGTGACTTTCTGAGCGACGGAACTGGGAGGATCTGGTCATGGGCGGCGAATCGGACGACGTGCGCACGCGGCCTCTGCTGTCCTGGCGGTTCGTGGCGATTCCCGTCCTGCTGATCGGGCTCGGGATGCTGTGGGGGTCGGTGTACGCGGCGGGCGAGTTCCCCGAGCGCAGGGACCGGCTGCACGAGTTGCGGGACGCGCCCGCCTGCGCGGCGCCGCCCCAGCGTCCGGCGGACTGCACGTGGACGCAGGAGTTCATCGTCTCCGACATCCGGCTCTACGAGGGCAGGGGCAGCAGCATCAGCGCCATGCTCACGCCGCCGGGGCAGACGTACAAGTGGCCGACGGTGTACCGGAACGACGGGCCGCTGCTGAACACGCTCCGTGACGGCGACCGGGTCAAGGGCACCATCTGGCGCGGTGGCGTGGTGAAGATCGCCAATGAGGACGCCGTGCAGACCACGAACGCGAGCCCCGCCACCATGCCGGAGACCATGCTGACGATGGCGGTCGTGCTGGCCGTCTCTGGACTCCTCTTCGTCTACGCCGCGGGCTGGCGTCTGGTGCGGTGGTCGCGGCGGGTGCCGTCGCCGGGCATGAACTGCGTCCTCGGCGTCGCGGTCGGGCTGCTCATCGGCGGGCTCGCTGCCATGGCCGTCGCCGGGGGGACGGCCGAGGAGGCGGTGCCCGAGGTCGACGTGGGGGCGCTCCTGCTCTTCGCCGCCATCTACGCAGTGCTGGCAGCGATCATGATTCTTGTCGCGGTACTGATGTACCGCGCGGTCCGTTCCGATGGCTCGACCGCTGCTCCGGCGGCGGCGCTCCAGGACTCCTCCCTGTAGCCGGTTCTCGGGGTGGCGGGCACTCGCCGTCTCAACCCGTCCGTTACCGGCGGGTGCGCACAATGCGGGTGGGAGGTGCCCGGTGCGAACGGTGGACCGTGAGCACTACGCCGGCCTGCTGCGGCTCGCGTACCTGGTGCTGGACGACGGCGACGCACCGCTCACACGCGCCCGCCGCGCCGCCGCCCGCGCGGCCCGGGTCAGGAAGGGCGGATATCCGGCGATGCGGGCGCGGCTAGTCGCGATCCTGCTCACCGACCCGCCTGCTGGTCGGCCCCTGCTGCAGCGCCTCTTCTTCGAGCCTGTGCCGACTCCGAAAGAGTCCGTCCGGGCGGCGCTGCTTGAGCTGTCGCGGCATGAGCGGCTCGCCTACCTGCTGCACCGCGACGGGCTCACCGCCCCCGAGGCAGCCGCCGAGCTGGGCGTCCACCTCCAGGCCGACTTCCGGGACGTGGACCGGGCCACCGACGCCGTCGACGACCGGACGGGCCTGGACGAAGCCGCGCAACGGGCCGAGATCGAGGCGTTCGAACCTGATCTCGTCCGGTTGCGTCCGCCGCTTGCTGTTCCGCGTGCCTGGCGGGTCGCCTTGGCGGGCGGGCTCGCGGCGGTGGTGCTGGCGGTCGCCGGGTTCGTGCTGATACCGCCGGGTGAGGGGTCCGGCGGGCCCGCCGCGATCGACCCGCGCGCGTGGCAGCGGACCGGCTCGCCGACGATCTACGAATGGCCCGCGCAGGGCGAGCTGCGGGACAACGCCGGGCTGCTGCGCCGGGCCGCCGACGCCTGGCGGGACGACCGGCACGACCCGCCGCACGGACGCGTCGTCGTCCTGTACGCCGGGACGGTGGACGGTGCGTCCCTCGTCGTCCTGCGCGACTCACCCGGCCTGCGGGAGACGCCGAGCGTGGCGCAGTACTTCGAGCGGCGGCTGTCGCGCGGCGTGGAGTCGGTCCGCAGGCTCGGGACGGGCGCGGGGCAGCTCATCATGCTGGGCATGACGTGGCGCTACCTCGTCCCGCCGTGGCTGCAGGAGGTGCAGGCGGCGCTGCCGTCAGGACGGTCTCCAGACTGGGCGCCGGTGGCCGTCAAGGACGGGCTGACCGATCCGCTGCCCTGGCGCTGGTTCACGCCACGCTGCCAGAACTACCTGGTGTTCCAGATGACGTTCCGTCCGGGCAATGGCGGGTGGCCCCGGACGGTCACCCAGCTCGCCTCGCACGACCCGCGATCCGCGGCGCCGCGAGTGTGGTTCCGCGGCCCGCCGGAGCGGGACGAGCGGTTCAGCTGGGCGGCCCTGCACGCCGTCGCCTGCGAGGGGGCGGCCACGCTGAGCGAGTCGGGCGATCTGCGGCTGGGGCGGCTGTGGAGCGGCGAGCTGCCGGACGGCGGCGGCCGGGCGACGCTGCTGACGGTGGACGCGTCCTCGCCGTGGGGCGCCCCGGGCAGCTCGATGCTGATCTCCGCCGAGGGGCGGGCGCTGTCGGAGCGGGGCAGGACGAACAGCGACTTCACCTCGTCCGCCGGGACGGTCGCCGCCGTGTGGTGGCGCTCGCCCCGGCGCTGGCATCTGGTGGCGGCGGCGGGCCCGGACATCGTGCGGCTGAAGACGGTCGGCGAACTGGGCTCCCACGAGATGAAGATGGACCACGGAACGCCCCTGCTCGTGGTGCCCGGCCCGCGCACCGGCGGCACGCCCCCGGAGACGTCCAGCCTCCCGATCGTCCAGGTCGTCGCCTACGAAACAGACGGCGACCGCACGGTCGTCGACCCGTCCTGAAACGAGCGGTTGCGCACCGTTTGCCCGCGCTGAGCGTGCGGCTCCGCGTACTGATTGTGACTTTGTGACGTTCGCGGCTGGCATGGCGCTTCTTGATCGAGGAAGAAGTGGACGGAGACGCATGCTCAAGCGCACATTGATCGGGACGTCGGTGGCCGCCGTGGTGGCGGCCGGAGCGGTGACCTGGACGGTTTCCGCGAAGTCGACGGCGACGACCACGGCCCGCTCCGAACCCGGCCCGGGCCGGGTCCAGGCACGCACGCTCGGCGACCTCGCCGCCGCCGACGGGCGGAAGGCGGTGGGGCTGTCCCCGATGCGGACGGAGCCATTCAGCCTGGTGGGCGTCACGTGGGACAAGCCGAGGGAAGATCTCCGCGGGACGGTGCGGCTCCGTACCCGCGACGCCCGCACCGGCGCCTGGTCGGGATGGCGGTCCGTGGAGCCGAACCTGGCCGACGCGCCCGAAAAGGGCGGACGCGGTGGCACGAACGGGTTGTGGGTCGGTCCGTCCAACGGCGTCGAGGTGCGCGTCACCGGGCAGGGCCGCACCCTCCCCGCAGGGCTGCGTGTCGAACTGGTCGACCCGTACACGGGCAAGAAGTCGCAGCCCAAGCCGCGTGCGGCCGGAGCCGGAAACGGAGCCGGAGCCGGAACCGGAACCGGAACCGGGATGAGGCTGGCGGCGGCGACGGCTCCGCTCACCGCCCCTCTGGCGGCTCCGCTCACCGCGCCCAAGCCGACGATCGTGCCGCGCACCGGATGGGCGGCGGACGAGTCGATCGTCAAGGAGCCGCCGGCCTACGACGGCTCCGTCAAGGCGGCGTTCGTCCACCACACCGACACCGGCAACGCGTACACGTGCGAGCAGTCCGCTGCGGTGATCAAGTCCGTGTTCCTGTACCACGTGCAGAGCCTGGGCTGGTCCGACATCGGCTACAACTTCCTCGTCGACAAGTGCGGGACGGTCTTCGAGGGACGTGCCGGAGGCGTCGACCGTCCCGTCCACGGCGCGCACACGTACGGGTTCAACACCGACACCACCGGGATCGCCGTTCTCGGCACCCACACCGCCGACGCGGCCGGTGTCGCGCCCGCCAAGGCCGCGCTCGACGGCGCCGCCAGGACCGCCGCCTGGAAGCTGGGGCTGACCGGCGTCGACCCCACCGCGAAGACGACCCTGACCGCCGCCGCCCCGGACGGGACCGGCGGCAAATACCCGTACGGGCAGCAGGTCGAGTTCAACACGATCGCGGGGCACCGCGACGGGTTCGCGACCCTGTGTCCGGGGGAGCAGCTCTACACCGCGCTTCCCGCCGTCCGGACGGCCGCGAAGCAGCTCACCGTTCCGGCGCTGGCCGCGACCATGACCGGCGCGACGTCCACCGGAGGCCGCTACTACACCAAGAGCGCGGCCACCCTGAACTGGACGCCGTCCGAGGGCGCGGCCTACACCGTCAGCGTGGACGGGGCCACGGCCGCGACGCCCGCGTCCGGGGCCGAGTCCGCCACGGTGAACCTCGTCCCGGGCACGCACGCCGTGCAACTGCACGCCGCCTTCGAGGACGGCACCACGTCGGCGTCCCCGGTCTTCCCCGTGGTGGCGGACACGACCAGTCCCGTCATCTCGTCCCAGGTGCTCACGTTGCGGAAGGCGACGGTCAATACCACTGCGTACCCCGTCCAGCTCGGCTGGAAGGCCACCGACAACACCCTGCTCAGCTCGCTGAAGGCGACGTCCCCGTCCGCGCAGAGCTTCGCCACGACCGCGACGAGCTGGTCCGC
Organism: Actinomadura sp. 1N219; assembly: GCF_044326405.1. Lineage (NCBI taxonomy): Bacteria > Bacillati > Actinomycetota > Actinomycetes > Streptosporangiales > Thermomonosporaceae > Actinomadura > Actinomadura sp. 1N219. The sequence continues at coordinate 59,720 of NZ_JBIRAY010000001.1, forward strand.
GAACGCCAAGCCGGGCGCGACGCAGTCGTGGTCGCTGACCGCCGCGGACGCCGCGGGGAACACCGCCACCGGCGCCATCAGCCGCTACGTGGGCGGCATCAGCGAGGGGTCCGCGTCCCGCACGGGCACCTGGAAGCTCGCGACGACCTCGTCCTACTACGGCGGGCGCGGCCTCTACAGCCCCTACCGGGGCGCGAGCGCGAGCTGGACGTTCACCGGCCGCAACGTGGGCCTGATCTTCACGCGCGCGGCCAGGTTCGGCGCCGTGTACATCTACTCGGACGGCGTCAAGGTCGCCACGCTGGACACCGGGGCCTCGACCACCGCCTACCGCCAGCTGCTGTGGACGCGCACCTGGGGCTCCAGCGCCAAGCACACCATCAAGATCGTTGTGGCGGGCACGTCGGGGCGTCCCACGGTCGCGATCGACGGCCTGCTCTACCTTCGCTGACACCGCGTCCCGAACGCGGTCGGCCTGGGGGATGTCGTGCCATGTCAGGGGGCAGATTGAAGTCGCCCGTCGGATGACGGATTCGCCGATGGCGTCCGTCCGTCTAGCCTCACGAGCCGGAGGACGACGACGCCGAAGGAGAATCGCATGGCCCACAGCCTCGTTTCACCGGACGTGACGGCACTGCCCAAGGTGACGGCGCTGCCCAAGGTCACGGCGCTGCGCGGGGCGCTGGCCGCGCTGCCAGGCGCTGTCGTCGCCTACTCGGGCGGGGTGGACAGCTCGCTGCTCGCCTACCTCGCGCATCAGGAGCTGGGAGACCGGGCGATCGCCGTCACGGCCGATTCGCCCTCGCTCGCGCGGGCCGAGTTGGCGGAGGCCGGCGCGCAGGCCGAGCGGCTCGGGATGCGGTACCGGGTCGTGCAGACGCAGGAGCTGGACGACGAGCGGTATGCGGCGAACGGTGGCGATCGGTGCCGGTTCTGCAAGGAGGCGCTGGTGTCGGTGCTCACCGCCGTGGCGGCGGAGGCGGGGGACTGGCCCGTCCTGCTGGGCGTGAACACCGATGACCTCGGCGATCACCGGCCGGGGCAGAGCGCGGCGCGGCGGCTCGGGGCGCGGTTCCCGATGGTGGACGCGGGGTTGAGCAAGGCGGACGTCCGGGAGGCGGCGCGGGAGCTTGGGCTGCCCACGTCCGACAAGCCCGCTTCGGCGTGTTTGTCGTCGCGGCTCGCGTACGGGGTGCCGGTCACGCGGGAGGCGCTGCGCCGGATCGAGGACGCCGAGGACGCGCTCCGCCGCGCCGGGTTCGGCGGACGGCTGCGGGTCCGCGACCAGGGCGGCGATCTGGCCAGGATCGAGGTGGAGGCGGCGGACATCGGACGCGCGGCGGAGCGGGCGGGCGAGATCGTCGCGCTACTGAAAAGCGCCGGGTTCCGTTATGTGACGCTTGACCTGGAGCCTTATCGGCAGGGCAGTCATAACGCCGTTCTCGGGCTTCCCCGGGTGCGGGCGTCATGACGGTTGACGAGTTGGGGTTCGCGCGCGTCGACATCGGGCGGGGGCGGCGGCGCGGGCATCCGGAGGCGGTGTACTGCGAGGGCAAGACGGTCGCTGAGGTCGTGGCGATCGCGGAGAGCCTGATCGGGTCTGGTGCGGTCAACGTGCTGGCCACGCGAGCGGATGCGGAGACGCTGGACGCGTTGCGGGCGGCCTTCCCCGGCACCGTGGTGCATGAGCGCGCCAGGCTGGCCGTGCTGGCGCCGGTCGCGGTGTCCGGGACGGGACGCGTCGAGATCGTGTGCGGCCGTCCGGAGGACGAGGCCGCCGCCGAGGAGGCCGCGCTGGTCGCGGAGGCGATGGGCAGCCGGGTCGTCCGGCGTTATGACGCGCCCGTCCACGATCCGGCCGCGCTGCCCGACTGGCTCCGCGAGCAGGACGCGCCCGGAGTGTTCGTCGTCGCGGACGGGACGGGCGGCGCGCTGCCGACGCTTGTGTCCGGGCTGACGGATCGCATGGTCGTCGCGCTACCCACGTCGGCGGGCGGGGATCAGGCCGGGCAGGCCGCACTTCTCTCGGCGTTGAATTCGTGTTCGCCTGGCGTGGTCGTGGTCAACATCGACAACGGGTACGGGGCCGGGTATGCGGCCCATCTCGTCAATGCGGCGGGGTCATGAGCCGTCCGATCGTCGCCGTGGCTGAAGCCGCTGAGCTTGATCCAGACCAGGTGCGGCAGCGCGTTAAAGAATTGCTGGCTCGGGATGCCGAGGTCGCGTTTCTGCGGCGGGCTTCGCGCGAGCAGTACGAGGCGGCTAAGGAGGCTGCGCCGGGGGCCGTCCATCATTCGCGGTCTGGGCTGGTGGTGCTCACGCGTCCGCGGCCTTCGGTGGCGGTGCCCGTCGCCGTCGTGTCCGCTGGGACGGCCGACCTGCCGGTGGCGGAGGAGGCGCTGGCGGGGGCGACCGCGTTCGGGCTGGACACGACGCTGATCGCCGATGTGGGAGTCGCGGGGCTGCATCGGCTGCTGGCCGTCCGGGAGCGGCTGGTCGAGGCGCGGCTCCTCATCGTCGCGGCGGGGATGGACGGTGCGCTGCCCTCGGTCACGGCGCGGCTGACGTCCCGTCCGGTGATCGCGGTGCCGACCAGCGTCGGCTACGGCAGTTCGAGCGGCGGCCTCGCGGCGCTGGCCGCGCTGCTGAACTCCGGGGCGCCGGGCCTGGCCGTCACCGGAATCGACGACGGGCTCGGAGCCGCGGTACTAGCGCGAAGGATGCTCAGATGACGAAGATCGCCTATTTCAACTGCTTCGCCGGGGTGGCCGGTGACATGGCGCTCGGGTCGCTGCTCGACGCGGGCGCCGATCTCGGCGAGGTGCGGGCCATGTTGAAGGGGCTGGACGTCCCCGGCTGGTCCCTGGACGTCGAGCGCGTGTCGCGGCGCGGGATCGCCGCCACCCGCGCGATCGTGGACGTCGAGGACGACGCCGTGTCGCGTACGCACGCGGTCATCGAGGAGATCGTCACCGCCGCGCCGCTGCCGGGGCGGGTGCGGGAGCGGGCCCTCACCGTGTTCCGGACGCTCGCCGAAGCCGAAGGCGCGGTCCACGGCATGCCGCCCGAGGACGTGCACTTCCACGAGGTCGGCGGGCACGATGCGATCGTCGACATCGTCGGGACGTGCGCCGCGCTTGAGACCCTGGGCGTGGACGAGGTACGCGCCGCGCCCATACCGGTCGGACGAGGGTTCATCCGGTGCCGTCACGGGCTGATCCCGAACCCGGGTCCCGCGGTTGTCGAGCTGCTGGCGCGCGCCCGCGCGCCGATCCAGGGGCACGACATCGACTCCGAGATGGCCACCCCCACGGGCACCGCGCTGCTGGTCACGCTGGCGACCGCGTTCGGGCCGATGCCGTCGATGACCGTCACCGGGAACGGGTTCGGCGCCGGGACGAAGATCTTCGGGGACTTCCCCAACGTGACCCAGGTCGTCCTCGGCGAGACCGCCTAGACGCTTGGAAGGGGCGCCGCCGGACGCCGTTGGCCGGCGGCGCCCACGCTCAGCGGCGGCGCCAGATGCGGTGGTGGCTGGACGACGGTGCCTCCGGACGGGTCGACTCCCACTTGCGGCGCCATTCGGACGCGTCCGGGCCGCGGGGAGCGCGGCGGCGGTCGGGGGCGTGCAGGGACGTCCACCAGTCCTCGTCGTGCTCGACCCAGAGGCGGCCCATCTCGTCCTCAAGGCGGGCGTTGAACGCGCTCGTCGACTCGTCCGGGCCCGGGTCGAGCGGCTTGCCGAACCGGACGGACACGACCGGCCGGCCCTTCTTCGGCCAGAACCCGCCGCGCGGCATCGCCTGGTACGTGCCGCGCAGCACCAGCGGCACCGCCGGGACGCCCTGATCGCGGCACAGCAGCGACGCGCCCATCCGGAACCGCCGGGCCCAGCCGTCCGTGGAGCGGGTGCCCTCCGGGTAGATGAGCAGGCTCCACCCGTCCTGCAGCAGCTCGGACGCCAGGTCGAGCGCCCCGCCTGAGCCGCGCCGCTCGATCGGGAACGCGTTGAACGTCAGCGCGGTCGCGACCGCGCGCCAGCGGGCGTCGAAGAAGTAGTCGGCCGCCGCGGCGACCGCGACGCGGCTGCGGATCCGGGCGGGCAGCGAGCCGAGGATCAGCGGCGTGTCCAGGTGGCTCGCGTGGTTCGCGACGAACACGACCGGGCCCTTGAGCTCGTCCAGCACGTCCGCGCCGTGGATCTCGGGACGGGTCTGGCTCCACGTGACCGTCCTGAGCACGCCGTCGAACGCGACCTTCCGGGCCGCGATGGCGAGCGGCGTCCGGGCCCACTCGGTCGGGAACGGGCGGCTCTGCGGGACCTCCTGCCACGGCTGCGCCGACCGGGGCGCGGGGGCCCGTCCTCGCCAGTCGCGTCCGCGCCGCAGCAGCCGGACCTCTTCGGCGAGCTTCATCCGGCCGCGCTTGCCGGAGCCGCCGCTCATCGGACGTCCGCCAGCGTCATCGGCGGGGTGTGCAGGTAAGTCAGGGACGGGCTGCGTCCGACGGTCTCGCCCGCCATCTCCAGCGCGTCCGCGAGGGTGCTGGCCGCGCGAAACCCGAGCCGGGACGCGACGCGGCGGTCCGCGCCCACGCAGATGACGTCGCCGAGGTGCGACAGCGCGTGCGCGCCCCAGTACCACATGTAGAACGGGTGGACGCCGTGGTAGGCGTACGAGTTCCGGTACAGGTGGACGTACCAGGGGTCGGTGGCGTACTGCTCCTCGTACTTCGTCTCGATGGTCGCCGGGTCCGTCGTCTGCGTCAGCACCTCCTCGTAGAAGTCGATGTAGCTCGGGTGGTGCAGCGGATGGAACTCCGACTTCATCGGGTGGTACATGATGAGCGCGCCGCCCTCACGGACCAGCGGCTTGTTCTTGTACATGTTGAAGTAGTAGCCGAGCCCCAGGCTGTACACGAGGATCGGGTTCATCACCGAGTTCACGTTGTACGGGCACAGGTACGGCAGGCCCAGCATGAGGACGTCCGACTGGCCCTGCACCTCGGTGAGCTGCTGCCGGTGGACGTTCGCGAGCGTCTTCTCGTGGACGAGGTCCGTCGCGCCCGCGTGCACCCCGGTGATTCCGTAAGGCGCGCGCATGTTCTGCCACACCCGGTGCCGGGCGGTGGCAGGAGCCAGGTCGTTGGCGCGCTTTCCGGCGAGGAATTTCGCCTGGTCCTTGAGCGTCCACTCCCATTCGCGCTTGTTCAGGAACTCGAACGGCGACGGGAACTGGTCGTTGTTGACCGTGCACTCGATGTGGAACACCCGCACCGACTCGGAGAGCAGCTTGTGCATCCGGTCGTAGGAGTGGTGCATCGCCGAGTTCGGCGGATCGTTGAACGAGCGGGACTCCCGCAGCGTGTGGACGTTGTGGTGGTGCCGCAGGCTCTTGTACGACGCCAGCCCCACCGACACCGACTTCGCGCCGCCGCTCATCGCGACCAGCGTGATGTTCACGTACACGATGAGGTCGCTCTCGGCGGCCCGCTTGTTGATCTCCACGTCCTCGCCGTGCCGGGTCTGCCCGAGCAGGGTGAGGTTGTCGCGGTCCTCGGCGTCGTGGTTGCCGAGCTTGTCCGGCCAGAACGAGTTGAACACCCGCTCGCCGACGATGTGCTTGATCTCCGCGGGCGTCATCCGGCGGTGCAGCGCGTTGCCGGCGATCAGCTCGACGTCGTCCACCCCGGCGGCCGCGGCCAGCTCCAGCACCTGCTCGATCACCCGGCCGCGGACGTCCGGCGCCCGCATCGGCGGCAGCGGCAGCGACAGGTCGTCGAACACGATCGTCAGCCGCATGCCGGAGAACAGCAGCTCGGGGAGCGGCTCGCTGCCGAGCGGGTTCAGCAGCGCGTCGCGGATCCGCCCGGTCACGTCGCGGACGCCCGGCAGCGAGTCCGGCGGATAGATGACGCGGGTGCCGAGCGGGAACCGCTCCAGCCGGAACCCTTCTCCTTCGTGCACGAGAAGCGGGGGCGTCCGCTCGTCCACCTCCAGCACGAGTCCCGGTCTGCTCATCCAACGGCTCCTTCGCGATCGAGGTGGTCGGGGGTTTCGCCAAGCGAGGGTCTGTCCCCGTTCTGGGGGTCGAAGGCGATTTTGACGCTGCCGGAGCGTCCGGCGGACAGGGCGTGCGAGAGCGCGTCCCGCCAGCGGGTGAGGGGGTAGACGCTGTCGACGAAGCCGCCGAGCGCGTCGTGGGAGGCCAGGTCGATCGCGGCCTGGAAGTCGTCCGCGCCGCGGCTGGCGTAGGAGCCGACGATGTTCAGCTCCCGGTACCAGGCGGGCGTCAGGTCGACGGGCTTGGCGGGCATGCCGGACAGCAGCACCGTCCCGCCCGCGCGGACGAGCCGCAGCGCCGTGTCGAGCCCTTCGCCGCCCGTGCATTCGACGACGATGTCCGCGCCGCCGAGCAGGTACCCGGGGCCCAGTTCAGGTCGGACGAGCGAGCCGCCCGTGATACGCCGCAACCCGCGGAGCGCGGCCGACGGGTCGATCGTCTCGGTGGCGCCCAGGGCTTTGGCGCGGCGCCGCTGGCCCGCGTGGCGGGCGATGACCGTGATCGGGCCGGCGGGGGTCAGCTCGCGCAGCGCGAGGACGGTCAGCAGGCCGACCGTCCCGGCGCCGACCACGACGATGGACGTCCCGCGCGGCACGTCGATCCGGCGGACGGACCGCACCGCGCACGCGAGCGGCTCCGCCAGCACGGCCCGCTCGGACGGCAGGGATTCCGGCACGCGGTGCAGCTGGCTGTGGTGCGCGACGAGGCGTTCGGACCAGCCGCCGCCCGTGTCGGCGCAGAACCCGGTCTGGAGGCCGGCGGAGATCCGTCCCGCGTTCACGTGGTCGCAGCGGTTCTCGTTGCCCTCAGCGCAGGGCGGGCACGGGCCGGTGCCGCGCGCGCGGCACGGCAGCACCGGGTCGAGGACGACGCGGGTCCCGGCGGGCATGTCGGGGCCGGCGGAGTCCATCAGCTCGGCGACGATCTCGTGGCCGGGCACGAACGGCATCGAGGTCAGCGGCGCCAGGTACGGGGACACCTTCCCGGCGGCCATGGACAGGTCGGAGCCGCAGATCCCGGAGAGGACGGGACGCAGCCGCACCCAGCCGGGTCCCGGCGTCCCGGGCGGCGGCTTGGACGTCAGCCGCAGCGGCGCCAGCGACGGGACGGCGGCGGACTTGAGCCGTCCCGGGAGCCGCGAGGCGGCCAGGTAGCGGGCGGGGGAGCGGTGGTACTCCAGCGCCAGGATCATCGGACCCCACCTTTCTGAGAAGCGCCCTCCAAGGCGGCGTCCAGGAGGGTGGACACGGCGCCGGAGTCGCCGTCCCAGTCCGCGATCGTCCAGCGCTGGCGCTTGGCGTGCCGGTACAGGCGGGCGTCGGGGTTGACGGCCACGGGGTTCCCGACCTGCTGGAGGACCGGCAGGTCAGAGTAGTGGTCGCCGTAGGCCCAGCTGCCGGTCAGGTCGACGCCCTCGTCGCGGGCCCAGGCCCGCAGCCAGGCGGCGCGTGACTCGCCGATGAGCGGCGGCTGCTCGAAACTGCCGGTGCAGCGTCCGTCGACCACGCGCAGGTGCGCGGCCAGCATGTCGTCGAAGAGCGTGCGGAGCGGCTCGACGAAGACGTCCAGGGTGCCGGTGAGCAGGATCGTGCGATGGCCAGCGGCGCGGTGGTTGCGGATGCGGCGGATCGCCTGCGGCCAGGCGCGGCGCAGCAGGACGTCCCCGAGCCGGTCGCGGGCCAGTTCACGCAGCTGCTCCTCGTTCGCGCCCTCGTAGCGCTTGACGAACTCGCGCAAGAACTCGCCACGGTCGCGGTGCTCGGTGCGCAGGTAATGCGGGACCTTGCGCAGGACGGGCAGCAGCGTGGTCGGCCAAGCCTTGAGCGGGGCGTCCAGCAGGCGGGCCCACAGGTGCGCCTCGACGACGTCCGACGCGACGATCGTGCCGTCGAGGTCGAACACGGCGACGACGTCGCTCCGCTCCTCGAACGCGGCGGGCGCCGGTGCGGGGCGGGCCGAGGTCCCGATCGGGCGCGGCTTAGGGGCGGGCGCCTGCACGTGGCGGAACGCGGCGGTCACGGCCGGGCAGTGCACGTCGCGGAGGTAGTGCGCCCAGTCGATGACGGCCGAGTCGCAGCCCGCGCCGGTCGCGAGCGACTTGTCGAGCGCGAGCGTGGCCGTGTCGGCGTAGACGACCTCGGCGGCGCCGTACGCCCCGTACAGGTCGCGGTAGCGGCGCAGCATCCGGACCTCGCGGCCCTGCTTGTACAGGTTGCGCTGCCAACCGCGGGTGCGGTCCCCGCTCGGCAGCATCATCAGCGCCTTCTCCGCGACCTCCATGGCGCGCTCCGCGGTGCCGAGCATGCGTTCGGCGCGTCCCTCGCTGAGCAGCGTCAGCTCGCGCGGACGGATCGCGCCGCGCCCGTCGTTGCCGGGAAGGGGGTGCTCGTCGAAGTACTCCTGGACGAGCTCGACCAGCCGCTGCAACGTCAGCGGATTCCGGGCCCCGGACCCGACGTGGTAGTACGCGGGCGTCCCCGGCTCGGGCGGCGCGGCGGCCGCGGCGAGCAGCGCGCTCACGACCAGGTCGACCGGGATGATGTCGACGACGCCGTCCGCGATCCCGGCCAGCGCCCGCAGCATGCCCTGCCCGTAGGCGAGGATCAGCGGGTCCGCCATCTTGAACCCGTCGATCCAGCCCGGGTACGGCAGCTCCAGGGCGCTCTCCACGATCGCGGGACGGACGATCGACAGCGGCACGTCGCTCGCCGTCTGCTCCGCCGCCCGCTCGCCGAGGGCCTTGGTGAGCGTGTAGACGTCCGGCCAGCCGAGGCTGCGGGCCCGCTCGCGGCCGTACGCGATCAGGCGGTCGTCGACCTCCTCGCGGCGGCGGCGCTCGGTGTCGGCCGCGACGGCGGTCGGGCCCGCCTTGCCCTGCTCCTTGAGCGCGGCGGCGCGGAGCCGTCCGAGGACCTCGGGACGCCGCGAGTCGCGCTCCACCGACCGGCGCGACTCCACGGCGCATTCCAGCTCGGTCTTCCAGTCGATTTCGTGGTCGAGGGTCGTCTCCGGGACGATCCCCTTCCGCGACCCCGCCACGTACGCCGTGGAGACGTGCACGATGTGCGGCGTCTTCCCCGACCGCTGCCCGGCCCGCCGAATGGCGTCGTACAGCGCGACCGTGCCGACGACGTTCGTCTGGAACGCCTCGTCGATCGGCGGGTCGAACGACACGATCGACGCGCCGTGGATGGCGACGTCGATGTCGTCCGGCAGCTCCGGCACGGACTCGGTGAGGTCGGCGGCGACGATCCGCACCCGGTCCCGCACGATGGCGCGGGCCGCGTCGTCGCCGACCCGCTCCCGCCACGGCCAGAACACCGGCTTGTCGACCAGCTCGTCCAGCCGCTGGTCCGCCGTGACGCCCGGTTTCTCCCTGAGCACCGCGACGACGCGAGTCTCGGGGTGCCGGGACAGGACGCGCTCCAGCAACGCCTGCCCAATGAAACCGGTAACGCCGGTCAGCAGGACGGTGCGTCCCGCGAGGCCGTCGTGTGCGGGGGTCTCGCTCATGCTGCTTGTGTCTCCCTGTGTACGCCGGCGTGGGCGAGCGCCCAGTCGGAGGCCATCTGGGGTATGCGGTGGCGCGGGAGACGTTCCAGCGAACGTCGCCGCGCGTCCTCCGCGAGGGTCGCGCCGGCGAAACCGGGGAGCTGCGCGATGGTGGCGTCGAGGCGGCGCAGCCGGTCGAGGCCGTCGTCGTCGCCGAACAGCCAGACGAGCGCGAAGTCGCTCTCGTCCTGCGGGCGCAGGCCCGTCCCGACGGGGGCCCAGAGGCGCTGCATCGCCCACCGCGCCATCCGCCGGGCCCGCGCGCTGCGCTCCAGCCGCAGCCGCGCCTGCGCCCGGTAGAACGCGAAATGGCGGCGCTCGTCCTTGATGATGCGCCGCAGGATGTCGCGGAGCACCGGGTTCTCGCTCTTCTCGATCATCGACTGGTAACTGTTGATGGCGCTGAGCTCGTTCATCGCGCCCCACGTCATCTGGATCGCGACGAAGTCCTTCGTCAGCGCGGAGCCGGCCATCGAGACGAGGTGGCCGGTGTAGACGCCGCGGCCGAGCGCGCGGCGGATCCGCTCGTTCCGGGCGACCTTGGTCGGGTACGGCGAGTGGACGTTCACCCGCTCGCGGTCGGGCGCCAGCGTGAAGCCCGCCTCGCCGAGGAACCGGGAGAACGCCTCGCCGTGCCAGAACTCCTCGTAGATCCAGCAGCTCATGAACGCCGTGATCTCCGGGTCGAACGCGGCCCGCGTCGCGAGCAGGTCGCGGGCGTACATCACGGTGTGCGTCTCGATGTCCATCATGAAGGTGAGCGTGCGCGCCTCCGCCCCCGAGACGGGGAAGGACGGGATCGTGTCCCACTCCACCCCCGACAGATCGACCGCCTTCGAGTTGCGCACGTAGCGGTCAAGGTCGAAGTCCTGCTTCATGTCCGGAACGCTAGGCACGGAAGGGGAGGGGCGAATCCGTCATGTGACCGGGCTCTTCCCCGGTGCCCGAATCCGCTGCCAGGGGCACCTCCGCGACGAGCGTGAAACCGCCTTTCCCGTCCGTCCCGGCGGAGAGGGAGCCGCCGAGCGCGGCCGTCCGGGCGGTCAGGTTCGACAGGCCCTTCCCGGTGCCGGGGTCGGAGCCCGTGAACGACGGCGGGATGACGCCGTCGTTGTGGACCGTGAGCCGCACCGCACCGTCGCGGACGACGGCCGTGACGGCGCAGTGCTCCGGGTGCGCGTGCCGCAGCACGTTGGTGACGGATTCGCGGAGGACGGCGGCCAGCACGCCGTCCACCGGGGAGGACGGCGGCAGGCCGGCCTCGTCCGGGAGGTCCACGTGGACGTCTGCCCCGGCGGCTTCGAGTGCGGCCCGCGCCGAAACCGCCTCGTCGCGGAGGGAGAGGGCGCGGTCGTCCTCCGCGACCGCGCGGGCCTCCGCACGCGAGCGCTCCGCCAGGTCGGCCAGCTCGCCGATCTCGGCGGCGGCGCGGGACGGGTCGGCGGTGACGAGCCGCCGCGCCAGCTCCGCCTTCACCGTGATCGTGGACAGCCCGAGGCCCAGCAGGTCGTGGACGTCGCGGGAGATGCGCAGCCGTTCGTGCAGCGCCGCCATCCGCGCCAGCCGCTCCCGGGCGACGTCGACCTCCCGGGCCAGCATCGGCAGCCGGTACAGCGCGTAGACGACGACGCCGATCTGCACCGAGATCGCGGACGTGTAGAGGTAGAACAGCGTCCCGTGCGACGCCCAGAGCGCGGGCACGCACCACGCCACGATGGTGAGGGAGAACAGGATCCAGGCCCATCGTCCGCGTGAGACCAGGAGTACCGAGCCGGTGGCGAGGCACGCCATCGTCGCCCATTCCTGGCCGAGGATCGCGTACGGGACGAAGACCAGCAGGATCTGCGCGGAGAGCGTCCACGCACTGCCGCGCGGGCGCCGTCTGCGCAGGACGGTCGAGGAGTGCCGCAGCACGAGCGCCGAGATCGCGGCCGTCACAGCCACGGCGCCCGCGGTGGCGCGCCAGGAGCCGTCCGTGCCCGCGTAGACGTAGATGACCTGCTGCCAAGCGAAACCGGCGGTCAGGATGACCATGATCGTCCAGGCGAGGCGGGACTGCGTCACGCGGCCAGGCCGCTCCCGCCGCCGGGACGGGCCCTGCAGCGCGCCGACGATCGTCCGGACGTCCGTCGCCGCGCGCCGTGCCGTCCGCGCGACCTCGTCCATGTCGTCGCGGGCCGCGGGCGCGTCGACCGGGAGCCGGTCGCGGGCGCGCCGGCTCACCTCCTCGATCCGGGTGAGCGCCGCGCCCAGCACCGCGCGGAGGCTGCCCGCCGCCTCCAGCCGCTCCCGCGCCGCCGCGGCCGCCGCGAACCGCTCCCGCGTCGCGTGCAGCTCCCGGACGAACCCCGACAGCCGCGTGATCGCGTACATGGAGATGCCGACGTTCACCGTCGCCATCACGCAGAACGACACGTCGACCGCCGACCAGCCCTGGTAGTACCGCAGCAGGCCCTCGCCGGCCGCGACGCCCGCCACCATGAACCACGACAGCGGCGGACGCAGCAGGAGCAGCATCGACCCGGCGAGGAACCCGCCCACGACCGGATACCAGTCGGTGCCGAACACCGCCAGCGGCAGCAGCGCCAGCGCGGTCTGCGTCGTCAGGTGCGTCCAGATCACCCACCGGCGGGGGCGCTGCGACCTCGGCCCGTACAGGACGAGCAGCCACTGCACGGCGAAGATGCCGGTGATCACGACGGTGGCCGACAGCAGCATGTGGGACGGGCCCGTCTCCGCCTGCTTCAGCAGCCGCGTCTGCAGCATCAGGACGAGGTACATGCCGGTGATCGTGCGCGCGAAAAGGGGCGTTCTACCAGCGAGGCCGGCTGATTTCGCCGGTCCCGCCGGCGCGCCTCGCCGCCGCGCGGACTCGTCCTGTCGCGCCCTGGTCACGCTCTGCTCACCGGCCCCCCAACGCCGTCCCATCGGATGATGAAACGCCGGGGCCGCCGGATCAAGGGAAATAAGCGCTTGAATATTTTTTCGGCGGTAATTTTGTGGCGCGAGCGTCAGGCGGGGACGTGCCGGTGCAGCTCCGCCCGGGACGCGACGCCGAGCTTCGGGAACGCCTTGTAGAGGTGGTAGGCGACCGTCCGGTGGCTGAGCCGGAGCCGCGCCGCGATCTGCCGGTTCGTCGCGCCGGTCATCGCCAGCCGCACGACCTGCATCTCCTGCGCGGTGAGCTGCCCGGGGACGTCGTCGCCGCCCGTCCGGACGCCGCCCTGGCCCGCGGCCCGCAGCTCGCCGCGCGCCCGCTCCGCCCACGGGACCGCGCCGAGCCGCTCGAAGACGTCCAGCGCCGCGCGGAGCCGGGCCCTGGCCTGCGCGCGGCGCCGCGACCTGCGCAGCCACTCCCCGTACAGCAGCTCCGTGCGGGCGCGCTCGAACGGCCGCCCGCCTTCCCGGTGGGACGCGAGCGCGAGCGTGAAATGCCGCTCCGCCTCGTCGGGGTCGGAGGTGAGCAGCGCCCGGAAGCGGGACGTGACGCCGTCGATCCACGGCTGTGCGGCGGTGCGGGCGAACGCCTCCAGCCGGGACATCGGCTCGACGGCCGCGCCGGGACGGCCCGCCGCGACGGCCGCGCCGACCGTGTCGATGAGCGCGAGGATCTCGGGCGGGGTGCAGGGGGTGGTGTTCCGGCGCGCATCCTGGAGGTGTTCGAGCGCGTCCTCGGGACGGCCCAGGCCCAGGGCGAGCAGGCCGAGCGCGTCACCGACCCGTCCGTCGGCGGACAGGGCGCGGCAGCGGACCTCGTCGCCCTCGACCGCCGCCTGCCGCGCCTGGATCGACTTCACCACGGCCGCCTGCCGCCGCTGCCCGGCCCGCTCGGCGATCTCCAGCGCCTCGCGAGTCAGCGCGCGGGCCTCGTCGTGCTCGCCGTGGCAGAGCCGCGACCACGCCTGGACGGCCAGCCCGCGCGGCACGAGACCGAGCAGCCCGCGGCGTCGGCACCGGGCCACGAGGTGCGCGGACATCTCGGCGGCCGCCGCGTCGTCCCCGGCCAGCAGTGCGATCTCGGCGGCGAGCAGGCAGAGCCGCTCGTCCTCGGTGCGCGTGTCGGTGAGCAGCCGCAGGGCCTTGGTGAAGTCGTCGTAGAGGAGTGCCGACAGGGCCTTGAGCATGACGGACGTCTCGTCGCCGTCCGCGAGGCCGTCCCTCGCCTGGACGGCCGTCGCTCGATCACCGCACGACCACGCATGGAACACGGCCTCTTCGAGAATTCGTACGCGGACCTGCGGATCGCCGTACGTGCGGGCCCGCTCCAGCAGCATGCGGCCCGCGGCCTGCGGGACGCCGTGCTCCAGCTCGACGCCCGCCCGGACGATGTCGACCCGCGCCCTCGTGTCCTCCGCACCGCCCGCGAGCGCCGCGTCGTCCGCCAGGGACCGGGCCCGGACGAGCCGTCCGGCGGCCAGCTCCGCCTCGGCGGCGGCGGCGAGGCGGCGGGCGCGGACGTCCGGGTCACCGGCGAGGCGGGCGGCGCGCTCGTAGGCGGACGCCGCGCCGGACGGGCCCGACCGCTCCCGGATGTCGTCGGCGGCGGACTCCAGCTCGGCGGCGACGGTCTCGTCCGTCCCGAGGGCCGCGGCGGCGAGGTGCCGGACCCGCAGGTCGGCATCGCCCGCCCGCGCGTGCACCTCCGCGAGCGCGCGATGGACGGCGATGCGCCGCGTCACCGGAACGCCCTGGTAGGCGGCGGCGCGGAGCAGGGGATGCCGGAAGCCGATCGCGGTACGGGTCACGGCCACCACGCCCGCGTCCTCCGCCGCCTCCAGCGCGCCGAACGGGACGCCGAGGTCCCGGGCCGCCTGGACGACCACGCCCGGCTCGCCGGAGTCGTCCGCGGCGGCGACCGCGAGCAGCAGCCGCGCCGGTTCCGGCAGGTCGCGGACGGTCCGCTCGAACTCCGCCGGGACCCCGGCGAGACGTCCCGACCCGGCGGCGGCGAACTCGATGAGGGCGAGGGGGTTACCGCGCGCCTGCTCCACCAGGTCGTCCCGCCGCTCGGCGGACATCTCGGGTGCGCGTTCTGCCAGCAGATGGTCGGCGTCGTCCGCGTCCAGGCCGGTCAGGGTGAGTTCGGGGAGGCCGGTGCGCGACCAGCCGTCCCGCATCGCGATCAGGAACACGATGCCGCGCGACGCGACGCGGCGGGCGGCGAACAGGAGCGCGTCGGCCGATTCCCGGTCGAGCCATTGCGCGTCGTCGATGAGGCAGAGCAGCGGGGTGTCGGCCGGTTCGGTGAGGAGGGTCAGCAGGGCCAGGCCGATGAGGAGCTTGTCGCCTGAGTCTGGACGGGCCAGGCCCAGCGCGGCCCGCATCGCCGCGGCCTGCGGGGCGGGTAGGGCGTCGATCTGGTCGACGCGGTCGCTGAGGAGGAGGTGCAGGGCCGCGAACGGGATGTCCGACTCCGCCTCGATCCCGCTCCCGCGCAGGACGTTCATCCCCGCCGCCCGCGCCTCCGCGTGGTCGAGCAGCGCGGTCTTCCCGATCCCGGCGTCGCCGCGCAGGATCAGGACGCCGCCGCCCGCACCCGACCGGGCGCGGTCGAGGAGCCGGTCGATCCCGGCGGTCTCGGCCGCGCGTCCGCGCAGGCGTCCGTGCAAAGGTTCCCCCACCATGCTCCGGAGCCTGTCACCGCGCGTTAGCGCTGGCCAGTGCGGTGCGCACCGATCCGCATGTGAATCGTCCGGGGGTCGGGCCATGCGTTTCTCATACGCGCCTCAAACCTGGATTTTGCTCACACCAGGGCGCGCCCGGCCGCGCTCACGGCTCAGACCCAGCCGAACTCGCCTGCGATGCGGACGGCGTCGATCCGGTTGCGGGCGTTCAGCTTGGTGATGCAGCTCGCCAGGTAGTTCCGGACGGTCCCGACCGTGAGGCTGAGGGCGAGCGCGATGTCGTCCACGTCCGCGCCCTCGGCCGCCAGCCGCAGCACCTGCGCCTCCCGCGGCGTCAGCGGGCTCTCCGGCTGCCGCAGCGCCACCAGCGCGAGCTGCGGGTCGACCACCTGCTCACCGGCCGCGACGCGCCGGATCGCGGC
The DNA here is from genome assembly GCF_044326405.1 of Actinomadura sp. 1N219. NCBI lineage: Bacteria > Bacillati > Actinomycetota > Actinomycetes > Streptosporangiales > Thermomonosporaceae > Actinomadura > Actinomadura sp. 1N219. Next base: position 75,380 of record NZ_JBIRAY010000001.1, read on the forward strand.
GGCCAGCTCGGCGGGCGGCACGTCCTTGAGGACGAACCCGTTCGCGTGCGCGTCCAGCGCCCGCCGCAGGTCGCCGGGACGGCCGAGGCCCGTCAGGATCAGCACCCGGCACTCCGGCAGCCGCTCGTGCAGCTCGGCGGCGGCGGTGACGCCGTCGACGCCGGGCAGGTCCACGTCCAGGACGGCGACGTCGGGCCGGTGCCGCAGCGCCGCCTTCACGATCGCGTCGCCGCTGCCGATCTCCGCCACGACCTCCAGGTCGGGTTCCAGACCGAGCAGGCCGGCGAGGGCGCCGCGCAGCAGCGCGACGTCCTCGGCCAGCAGGATCCGGATCGTTCGGGGCACGGTAGGCACCGTATCTACTGGCCCGGCGCTCATAGGCGGCGTGTCCGCCCGCGGCCGCGTGACGTCCGGCCGCGTCACGTCCGGCTGCGTGACGTCACCGTTCAAGCCCGTCATCTCAAGCCCGTCATGATGATCACGTCCTCCACGATCATCCGGCCGGGGGCGTCCGCGGCTCGCGGAAGACCGCCCTGATGAACAGTTCGGTGTGTCGCAGCGCCCGATCCCGGGCGTCCTGCCGTTCCTCAGGTGTGGCGTCGGCGTGCAACCACAGTAGCCGCGACTGGCCGATGGGCCCGAACAGCGCCCAGGCCAGGTCGGCGGGACGGCCGAGGTCGTCCGGGATCAGGCCCGCGTCGATCCACTGCTGGAAGAGCGTGCCCGTCTCGTCCATGGACTGCGCGATGGTGTCGCCTATGGCGGCCCTGTGGACGAGCCCGTCCCGGACCATCAGGCTGATGAACAGCCGTCCGCTCGGCGAGTCCCAGGCGTCGAGGACGTGCGCGACCAGCGCGCGGAGGTAGCCGGCGGGGTCGCGGTCGGCCAGGTCATGGCCCAGGGTCTCCCGTCCGGTGACGAGGCCCTGCGGCCCGAGTTTCGCCACGGCCGCGTCGAAGATGTCCTGCTTGCTCGCGAAGTGCGCGTAGAGGACGCTCTCGCTCAGCCCGACCTCGCGGGCGATCGCGCGGATCGACGTCCCCGTGTACCCCTTCTGCGCGAAGAGCCGCAGCGCCGCCTCGACGAGCTCGGACTTGGTGTCCCCGGCCTGCGTCTTCGGCGGGCGTCCCGGACGCCGCCGCGCCTGCCCCCGCGCCTGCCCATCCGGACTCATCGACACCTCTCGCTCCCCTCCCCGTTCCACCTGACCCTGGGTTCCACCTGACCCTGGCAGGCCCACCGGTGCGCCCGGTGGACCTGCCTTCGGCCCTGACATCCTTCATGAACTGGTGGCGGGTTCCGTCGCGGCGCCGTGCTTCCGCTGCCGCGCCTTCGCCGGGACCAGGACCAGGACGATCCCGGCCAGGGCCCAGACTGCCAGGACGAGGAGCGGCGCGCCGGTCGCGTTGCCGTCGAAGTAGACGGTGTTCCGCACCGCGTCGATGGCGGCCGCGACGGGCAGCCACTCGCCGATCGCCGCGAACCACTGGGGGATGAACTGCGGGCCGATCGGGCCTCCGCTCGCCGGGACGCCGATCGGGATGAGCACCAGCGCGGTCAGCCCCAGGGCGGGCGGCCCGCCGACGCGCAGCGCGCCCGCGGCGAACGACGCGACCGCGAAGACCAGCAGGCTGCCGAGCGCCCACAGCTCAAGCGGGGCGCCGACGAGCGCGCCGGTCAGGCCGGCGGCGACCCAGGCGTTGACGCCGCCGAGCGCGACGGAGCCGGCCGCGAGCAGGCCCATCCGCTGCGCCGCGCCCGCCTTCGGCAGCGCGACCGCGAGCATGACGGCCAGGATCACGGCCGGGATGACCGTCGTGATCACGAAGAAGATCGCGGAGACGCCGTTGTTGTCGTCGGCGGGCAGCGGCCGGACGTCCTCGACCGTGACCGGCTGCCCGGTGGCCTGCCCGACCCCCTGGAACGCGGCGGTCAGCGCCGCCTGCTCGATCTTCCCGTTCGCCCCCGCGAGGACCAGCTTCGCGCCGCCGCCCTGCCCGCCGCCTTGGCCGCCGGGCTGGGCGCCGCCCTGCCCGGGGACGAACACCGCGTCGACCTCGCGCTCCAGCAGCGCGTCCCGCGCCTTCTGCTCGTCGCCGTAGGCCGTGAGGTCGAACGCGCCGTCGGCCTTCTGGTCCATCATCGTGCCGAGCCGGTCGACCGCGGCGTCCGGCGCGACGACGGCGACGGGCAGCTTGTGCGGCTCCAGGTGGTGCAGGGCCCCGAGGAACGACCCCGCGAAGATCAGTCCGATCAGCGACACCGCCACCATCACGGCGATGGGCTTGCCCTTCTCATGCATCGCTGCCTCCTTGCTGTCGATGCGGTGCGTCTCTGTGCCCCAAAAAATAATCGCTCGTTCGATTAATTACTAGGGGGCGTCGCATGAGGCTGGTCACATGGCGGATGCGAACCGGCGCGAGGCTTCCTAGATTCGGCATCGCGCACCCCGTCCCCGGTGCGCCGAGTCACGGGAGGCTGCGTGTACTACGGTGTCTTGTCGCACACGGTCGGGCCCCTGCTCCGCCTGCTCCTGCGCCCGAGGGTCGAGGGCAGGGAGAACATCCCGGCGGAGGGGCCGTTCATCCTGGCGAGCAACCACCTGTCGATGGCCGACAGCTTCGTCCTGTCGCCCGTCATCCCCCGCCGGCTGTGGTGGCTGGCGCGGGCCGAGTACTTCGAGCTGCCGGGCCCGGCCGGAAAGGTGATCCGGTGGGCCATGTTCGCGCTGGGGAACGTCCCGATCAGGCGCGGGCCCACGCGCGCGGCCGTCCGCGCGCTGGAGCAGATGGTCGGCTACCTCGACGCGGGCGGCGGCGTCGCGATCTACCCGGAGGGGAGCCGCTCCCCGGACGGACGCCTCTACCTGGGACGGCGGGGCGTCGCCTGGCTCGCCCTCAAGTCGGGCGCCAAGGTCGTCCCCGTCGCGCTCGGCAGGACGGACCAGATCATCCCGCTCGGGACGTGGCGTCCCCGGCTGAACGTCCGTCCGACCGTCCGCTTCGGCGAGCCGATGGACTTCTCCCGCTACCGGGACCTGCCGCCTGGCCGGGCCCGCCGCGTCATCACCGACGAGGTCATGGACGCCATCTGGAAGCTGTCCGACCTGGAATGGGCGGGCACCCTGAACCCCCGCGCCGACGACGAGTAGCAGCCCCGGCCCCTGGCCCCCGGCCTCGCCGCCGGGCCGGGCTCAGGTCAGGACGTGCTCGCTGAGGAGCTGCTCGAACTCCCTCTCGAAGTGCTCGTACTGGTCGCGAAGGCCCGGCCCCGGCCAGCCGGGCGGGAGCAGCTCCGCCGGGAGGAGCGGGTCGTTCATCAGGTGGCGGAGGACGGCGGCGGCGAGCGTGAAGCGCTCGGCGATCGCGGTCGCCTCCGTCAGGGCCGTGCCGAGGGCGCGGGCCTTGGCCGTCCAGGCGTCCAGGCTCCAGAGGCCGGCGGCCAGGGCGGCGGGCTCCTCCTCCGGACGTCCGCGCAGGAACGTGCACTGCCGCCCGACGATGTCCGGACGGGGCCGGGTCAGGTTGGCCGGGCGCAGCCAGGTCCCCTCGCGGAGTTCGGCGAGCCGGAGTGCGGACATGGCCTGCCGGAGCGCGGCCCGGTCGGCGGCCGGACGGCGCTCGGCGGTGATGACGGCGATCTCCCACGTGCCGTCCCACGGGAGGGTCGGGGGCAGGCGGCTCTCGTCCTGGCGGGCCTGCCGTTCGAGGAGGCGCTCGGTCAGCGCGTACGTGCCGCCGGACTGGACGAGATCGCCCGAGTTCACCATGCGGGAGAGCGCGACCCGGATCGTTCCCTCGGCGATCCCGAACAGGTCGCCGACGCGGACGAGATAGCGCGCGGGGAGCCGGGGGGGATGGACGCCCAGAAGCGTGCTCAGGACGACGGAACGGGCGGTGAGGGGGCGGATCTCCAGACTGTCCATGGCTGGTCGAGACTTTATCGGGGTCGGTGCGGAGGCTCCCTAGATTACAGTCTTCTATCACGTGCAGCGAAGACGTAATATCGAGGTCATGGCGTCCTATCTGACCGAGCCGTTCGACCGGCTCCCGTTCGGCGGCCCGGAGAAGTCGCGCCGCTACGCGACCGAGCGCTATCACGGCGCGGTCGGCCTCAACTGGTACGACTGCGACCCCACGCTGCGGTTCCTCATGCGGCGGCACCTCGGGGACGGGTTCGGCTGGGCCGAGCCCCGGCTGCGCGAGATGGGCGCGCTGATGGGCGGCCCGATCGCCGAGCGCGCCGAGGAGACCGACCGGAACCCGCCCCGGCTGGAGAAGTACGACCGATGGGGACGCGACATCAGCCGGGTCGTCATGCCGCCGTCGTTCGAGGCGGCGCGCAGGGACATCGTCGCGACGTCCTTCACCCGTCCCGGCTTCGTCGCGGAGGCTTCGGCGAACGGCGTCGCCCCGGCCCCTCTCGGCGTGGCCTGGAGCTACCTTCTCGACCAGGCCGACATCGGCATGGCCTGCGCGCTCGGCACCGGCGGCGACATGGTCGTCGCGCTGACCGAGCTTTTCGCGCCCGAGGACGTGAAGGCGCGTGTGCGGGAGCTGTTCGCGGCCGGGGAGATGTCCGGCGAGGCCGCGCAGATGCTCACCGAGCGGTCGGGCGGCTCCGACCTGGGCGCGCTGGAGTCCACGGCGTCCCGGGAAGGCGATGCGTGGCGGCTCAACGGGCTCAAGTGGTTCGCGTCCAATGCCAACGGCTCGGCGTTCGTCGTGCTGGCCAAGCCCGAAGGGGCCGCCGACGGGGTGCGGGGGATCGCGCCGTTCCTCGTCCTGACGGAGCGGCGGGACGGGTCGCGCAACGGCGTCCGGATCCGGCGGCTCAAGGACAAGCTCGGCACCCGCTCCGTGGCGTCGGCCGAGATCGAGTTCACGGACGCGGAGGCGTTCCTGCTGGCCCCGTCCGCCAGCGCGGGCGAAGGCGGCGACGGCCGGGGCTTGGCGCGCATGATGGAGCTGACGAACGGCGCCCGTCTCGGCATCTCGATGATGGGCCTCGGCTGCGCCCGCCGGGCCCTGGTCGAGTCGCTCTGCTACGCGAGGACGCGGGAGGCGTTCGGCGCGCCGCTCGCCGAGCAGCCGCTGATGCGTCGGAAGCTCGCCGAGCTGATCGTGGAGACCGAGGCCGTCCAGGCGCTGGTGTTCGACGGGTATCTGGGGCGTCCGAGGCTGCGCGTCGGCGCCGCGCTGATCAAGCTGCGGGCGGCGCGGCTCGGCGTCACCGCCGCGAGCGACGCCATCGAGATCCACGGCGGGAACGGCTACATCGAGCAGTGGCCGGTTGCGCGGATCCTCCGAGACGCCCAGGTCAACCCCATCTGGGAGGGCGGCGACAACATCCTGTGCCTGGACGTCCGGCGCGCCATCGAACGCCAGGACGCCCACGAACCGTTCCTGGACCGCCTCACCGAAGCCGTCCAGCAGGCCCCACCAGGCGACGACGCCACCGTCGATCTTGTCAGCGACCGCATAGGCCACGTCCGCCAGGCCGTAGGGGCATGGCGCAAGCTGGACAGAACTGTGGCCGAAGCGCGCCTCTACCCGCTGGCCCAATACATGGCGGACGTCTACGCGGCGGCACTGCTCCTGGAACAAGCCGGATGGGAACGCGCCGACTCGGGTACGGACCGCAAGGCGCTAGTCGCACGGCTCTACGCTCGTTCCCACCTAGCCGACACCGGCCCGCTGCGCGCCATCGACGGACCGGCCGAGGACCTGGAACGCTTCAAAGACCTCGCCGACGGCGCCCTGATCGACCATCGCGACTGATCGGCAGGCAGGGGAGGCTCCGTTGGCGGTGCGGATCGAACGGGACGGCCCGGTCACCACGGTCGTCATGTCCCGTCCAGCGACCCGGAACGCCGTGGACGGGACGACGGCACGCGAACTCGCCGCCGCGTTCCGCGCGTTCGACGCGGACGAAGCCGCGAGCGTCGCCGTCCTGTGGGGCGAGGGCGGGACGTTCTGCTCCGGCGCCGACCTCACCTCGATCGGCACCGAGACCAGCCCACACGTCGACCCACCGCCAGCAGACGCCCCGCTGGGCTGCACCCGTCTGCGGCTGTCCAAGCCGGTGATCGCGGCCGTCGCCGGGCACGCCGTCGCAGGCGGGCTGGAGCTGGCACTCTGGTGCGATCTGCGCGTCGTCGAGGAGGACGCGACGTTCGGCGTCTACTGCCGCCGCTGGGGCGTCCCGCTGGTCGACGGCGGGACGTTCCGCCTCCCCAGGCTGATCGGCACGAGCCGCGCGATGGACCTGATCCTCACGGGCCGTCCGGTGAGCGCGGCGGAGGCGTTCGGCATCGGCCTCGCGAACCGGCTCGTCCCGCCGGGAGAGTCGCGGGCCGCCGCCGAGGAACTGGCGGCCGCGCTGGCCGCGTTCCCGCAGACCTGCCTGCGCAACGACCGCCTGTCAGTCCTGGACACGGAGGGCCTGCCGGAGGACGAGGCGATCGCCGTCGAGCACCGGCACGGCATCGAATCGCTGGACGACGCGCTCAAGGGCGCGGCCCGGTTCGCCGCGCGCCGCCGCGACCCGGGCGAGTAAGTTGATCATTACGGACGGCCGGAGACATGCTCGACCTGGGTGAGGGAGGAGCCGACGCATGACACTGACCGTGGACGAGGCCGGACGCGCGATCGCCGACCCGAAGACCTACGCCGACGACCGCCGCCTGCACGAGGCGCTCGCGCTGCTGCGCCGCGAATCCCCGGTGCACCGCGTGGAGGCGCCCGGCTACAACCCGTTCTGGGCCGTCACCAAGCACGAGGACATCATGGAGGTCGAACGGAACCACGACCGGTTCCTGAACGCCCCGCGCCCGCTCCTCGCCACCGCCCGCTTCGACGAACTGAACCGCAGCCGCGCCCAGGACGGCATCGCCCTCCGCACCCTCATCCACATGGACGACCCCGACCACCGCGTCTTCCGCGCGATCGGCGCCGACTGGTTCCGTCCCCGGGCGATGCGGGGGCTGGAGCCGCGCGTCCGGGAACTCGCCCGCCGGTACGTCGACCGGATGGCCGAGGCGGGCGGCGAGTGCGACTTCGCGCGAGAGGTCGCCGCGCAATTCCCGCTGTACGTGATCCTGTCGCTCCTCGGCCTGCCCGAAAGCGACTTCGACCGGATGCTGAAACTCACCCAGGAACTGTTCGGCGGGGACGACGACGAATACCGGCGCGGCGCGTCCGAGGAGGAGAAACTCGAAGTCCTCCTCGAATTCTTCGCCTACTTCCAGGAGCTGACGAAGGAGCGCCGCAGGAACCCGACCGGCGACCTCGCGTCCGCGATCGCCAACGCGCGCGTCTTCGGCGAGCCGCTCAACGACTTCGACACCGCGTCCTACTACGTCATCGTCGCGACGGCCGGCCACGACACCACCAGCGCCACGATCACCGGCGGCCTGCACGCGCTGATCGAGCACCCCGACCAGCTCGACCGGCTCCGCGAACACCCCGAACTGATGCCCCTCGCCGTGGACGAGATGATCCGCTGGGTCACGCCCGTCAAGGAGTTCATGCGCACCGCCGTCCACGACACCGAACTGCATGGCGTCCAGATCCACGCGGGCGACTCGCTCCTGCTCTCGTACCCATCCGCGAACCGGGACGAGGACGTCTTCGACGACCCGTTCCGCTTCGACGTCGGCCGCGACCCGAACAAGCACCTGGCATTCGGATTCGGCGTCCACTACTGCCTAGGCGCAGCGTTGGCCCGCGTAGAACTCCGCGCCTTCTTCGAGGAACTCCTGCCCCGCCTGGAATCCATAGAGCTAGCAGGCGAACCAGTGGGCATCGCAACAACGTTCGTAGGCGGCCTAAAACGCCTCCCCGTCCGGTATTCGTTGCGCTAGCGGACGCGGTGCAGCAGCTCCTCACCCCGGCCAAGCCGCCGACAGTTCTCCACCGCCACCGCGAAATACCGATCCCAGGTCTCCCGCGTCAGCCAAGCCACATGCGGCATGACAACAACATTCTCTAGCCCCAAAAGCGGGTTCCCCTCCCCAACGGGCTCCCTCTCGAACACGTCCAGCCCAGCACCCCCCAGCCGCCCGGACCTCAACGCCCCCACCAACGCGCCCTCGTCAATCACCGCACCGCGCGCCGTATTCACAACAATGGCGCCCTCCGGCAGCAGCCCAAGCTGCTCAGCGTCCAACAAATGATGAGTCTCGTCCGTCAACGGCACGTGCACCGACACGATGTCGCTCGACCGGAGCAACTCGTCCAACTCCCGCCAGGCCGGATCCCCACTCCTCGGCCGCCGCGACGTGTAGAGCACCCGCGCACCGACCGCCTCCAGCATCCCGCGCAGCAACGTAGCGATCTCACCGCCACCAAGCAGCCCGACCGTCCGCCCACCGAGCTCCCCGCCCACCAGCCCCCGATCCGCAGGCCACCCCTCACCCCGCCGCGTCCGCGCATCAAACGGAACAACCCGCCGCAGCACGGCCAGCATCAGCAGCAAACTCGTCTCCGCAACGGCCTGCGCATTCTGCCCAGGCATGTTCGCCACCGCGATCCCGCGCTCCTCCGCCGCGTCCAGATCGATGGTGTTCACACCCGTCCCAAGCTTCTGGATCAACCGCAACTTAGGCGCCCGATCCATATCGCCAGCCGTCAACGGCCGCAACACATGCCAGAGAACCTCAGCGTCCGGCAGCAGCTCAGCAAACCGCTCATCGTCCTGCTCCGAGCAACTCACAACATCAAGCCCCGAAGCCTCATGCTCCATATCGAAGTGCAACAACACCCGCATCACATCCCCCTTCCCACCCCCCAGATCATGACGCATCCCCACCACCCCCACCCAACCCGCCGCCACGGGGAGGGGCGTGGCCGACCCGTCCCGCCCCGCGGATTCTGTGGCGCAAGGCTTCGCCCCTCTTCCAGATCCTTCAGAGGGGCGCGTCGACCGTGCGCTGAAGCCTGACTTGGCGTTCGGTGTCGGTGAATCCGAGTGATCGGTAAATCCCGATCGCCTCGGCGTTCGGATCTGCGACGATCACGAGTGTCCGCGCTCCCTTGGCCAGGGCCTCGACTCCGGCGAAGTGGACGAGTGAGGAGGCCAGGCCGCGTCGGCGGAAGGCGGGATGGGTCTCGACGTTCTGGTAGCGAGCGAGTCCTTGGCCGTCAAGGACGATACCCAGGCCCGCGCGCATCTCACCGTCCTCGAACGCGCCGAACCAGGTGATGTCGCCCGCCTCACACAGCCGTCGTTCCTCAGCGAGTTTCGCCGTCAGGAACGCGGTGTGCTCCTCCGACGGCGGCGACTCATCGCACGCGTGCCGCAGTTGGGCTGCCTGCTCCCAATCGTCTTCGGTCAGCGTGCGCAGGTCGGCTTGTGCCGGCCGTGCGGGGACTTGGAGGGAGGAGGCCGTGAGGACCGTGTTGGTCTCGACGCTGATCCCGAGCACCGCCCATTCTGCGCGCTGGCCCGCCTCCCCCTCGGTCCCGTCCACCCCGATTGCCAGGTGAGACGCCTCCGGGAATTCCGCAGCGAACAGGTCAGGAGCCTCCGGAAGCGCGTCGGGCGCGACGAGCACGAAGTTGCCCCACCAGAAGGACGGGTTAGCGGGCGTCCGAACCACCTGGTGAGATGGGCGGTCCAGGATGACCGAGCCGGCCAGACGGCGGAGCAACAGATCAGTGCGAAAAGCGAGAGATCGGACCTTCACCCGGCGATCCTAGGACCGGTTCTGGCTGGGCACCCACCTTGCTGTTTCGGGCGCGGGCGGCCAGAAGCGGGCGCCGGTGAGGACGGCGTCACAGGTGGCGGCCCATCCGTAGCGGCGGAGCAGCCGGAGATGCCCTGACCGTCGCCGTCCACCCCGGCGTGGGAAATTGCGCGAGACGACCCCGCGCGCTGGCGACGCGGCCTGCCGCACGCTCAGTCGTTGCGAGAGCCGGGCGACGCCAGACGCTTCGGCAGCTAGTGGTCCTTCCAGTCATCGAGAATGTCCTGCATTGACTGGCTGTACCAGTATCCGTTTCGCCGCCAGAAGTCCTGCAGGGTCGGACTTTCGTGGATTACTGAAGTAATGTAGTTTTGCCAGGCCTTCACGTCGTCGGTCTCGTGGTGATCGACAACCGCAAATACCATCTTGAAAAGGTCGAACAGCATCTCGGCCCCCGCGTCGCGTTGCTGGCGCCGTCGGCTCCTCCAACTGCCGGGACGGCGTCCATAAAGGTCAGCTCGTAAGCGTGGCCGATCAGCCAGAAACTGGTCGATGGAAACCATGGTTTGCATAGTGCTCAGATAAACCGAAGCCCGAATCGCTTCGGCAGTCGCCTGCGTCTGTCTGGCCTGCTCTCGGGCCTGCCTGGACAGAACCCTGAGCTGAAAGGCCACCACAAGCAACGTGCCCATGCTCGCCAGCCCTGGTACCACCGCTGCCACCGCAACCCAATTTGTATGCCCCATCTAACTCCCTGCTCGAAGACGGGCGTTGGATAGCCTGGTATTTCACCACTGAAAAGCGGCGCACTGTGGAACTAGGACTCTGGATTGTTGCGGACAGATTGAAGCATGGCGAACTGATGGTGTGCGAGCAGCTCGTGGCGGTCAAGAGGCAGCAGGGCCTGCGGTGGGGTTGGGACGGTAGGTGTTCTTGTCGTACGTGTCGTCGAACTGCCCGGCCAAGGCCCGTTGATGGAGCCGCGAAAGCGCCCGGCGGCGACGCAACACGGCGCTGTCTTCGGCAAGTGCCGTGTTGACCGTGTCCTTCAATGCTGTGGACGCGAAGGCTTCTTCGGCGATGTCAATCAACCCCTTGGTCACAACCCGCCCCGACCGCATCAGGCCGAGGGCTCATGGGACGCGAGTTCAGGCCAAGTCGTGGTCGCCGCTTTTGATGTGGCGGGTGAGCGCGTGCCATGCGGTGGTGTTGAGGGTGAGTCTGGGGCCATGCGGGTCCTTGGAGTCCCGCACCGCGACCAGTGAGGTGAGGTCTGCGACCTCGACACAGTTGCCCTCCTGAACACCGCTGTAGGAGGACTTGCGCCAGTTGATCATGGGCCCTGCTCCATTGCGCGTGGACGGGGTCAGGTGCGGTCGTGGTCGCCGTTCTTGATTCTGCGGGTGAGGGCGTGCCACGTGGTGGTGTGGAGGGTCAGCTTGGGACCGTGCGGGTCCTTGGAGTCGCGTACGCCGATGTTTCCAGCGAGGTCCGCGATCTCCACGCAGTCACTCCCGCTGGTGTTGCTGCGGCTGGACTTGCGCCACTTGGTCATGGGCCCTGCTCCATTGTGCGTGGACGGGTCAGGTGAGGTCGTGGTCGCCGTTTTTGATTTGGCGGGCGAGTGTGTGCCATGTGGTGGGGGCGAGGGTGAGTTTGGGGCCGTCCGGGTCATTGGAGTCTCGAACACCGATGTTGCGTTGCAGCCCTGCAACTTCGACGCAGTCACTCTGGCTGCCGCTGCTGCCGCTGCGGGTTGACTTGCGCCAGATGGGAGTCACCGAAAACCCTCCATCGCTTGTGCTCTGAGCCGGGGTCAGGTGAGGTCGTGGTGGCCGTTCTTGATTCTGCGGGTGAGTGTGTGCCAGGTGGTGGTGGTGAGGGTGAGCTTGGGGCCGTCCGGGTCCTTGGAGTCGCGCACGCCGATGTTTCCGGCGAGGTCGGCAATCTCCACGCAGGCACTCCCGCTGGTGTTGCTGCGGCTGGACTTGCGCCACTTGGTCATTGGTAGGTCTCCATCGCTCGTTCGATCAGAGCCCGCGACGGGCCGAGGGGGGTGGCGAGATCGCTTATCCGGTCGTACTTTACTGCGACGCTTTGAACCTCCGCCGGGTCGAGCATGAGCCGACCTCGCGTGGACGCGTCGTCGAAGGCGATGTCTCTGTCGTCCACCGTCAGGAGCTGGAACGGGCCGTCGAGCCCGCAGTGCGCTCCGACCTCGCGCTCTAGTACTCGGATGCTGACGTTGGGGAGTTCTCCGATTTCGAGCAGTCGGGCGAGCTGCCCCTTCATGATCTCGGCGCTGCCGATGGGCTGGGCGAGAACCGCCCAGTTGAGGATGACGGACATGTACGGGATCTTCGGCCGGTCGAGCACGGCCGTCTGCCGCGCCAGCCGTTGCTCCAGTGCCCGTTCGGGGTCGTCGGCAAGTCCGACGCGCAGGGCGGCGCGCGCGTAGTCGGGGGTCTGGAAGAACCCCGGTACGAGGACGGTCTCCCACATCCGGTGACGTGTTGCCCGCTCCTCGTAGGCCGCGAGGCCCGTCATCCAGTCTCCGGTGTCGATGGCGGTCGCGAAGCGAACGAGCCGCTCGAACAGACCGTTCGTGTGCCACAGCGCGTCGAGCTGCTTGGCGTACCCGTCGGTAAGTCGACGGATGCCGTTCTCCCACCTGGAAACCGTGGAACGATCAACGTCCAACCGTTCCGCGAGCTGGTTGCCGGACAATTGGTGCAACTCGCGTTGTCTCCGCACCTCAACGGCTATGAGATGCCAGAGCGAGCGGTCTGGATTGAGATCACTGATCATGATCAAAGGCCTCCTCGGGCGTTGCCGTTCGTTCCGGAACGTAGCGAGAATATCGCCCTGTGTCGCATCCTAGTCGGCGAAAGGAAGAATTCGATCCGACCAGGAAAGTGATCTTCATGGGCGTCAATCGCGGTGAGATGAGCGCACTCGACGTCGTCCGCAATCCGTCGCTTGCCCATTCCGATGATCGGGCTATTGTCCGGCTTCGGTTGGAATTCGTCGGATATCGGATCTGGCGGTCGGTGCGGGCGGACGGGTCGCTGGGGGAGTGGGTGGCGAGCCTGCATGACCCGGCGGTGGGAGTCGATCCGACCGTCATGTGCCCCACCGCCGAGGAATTGCGGGCGGCGCTGGTCAAGGAGGGCGAGCGCGCCGAGTTGCGCGCCAGGTTCCGGTGACGCGCGGAGGCGCAGGGAGGCTCCGCGTTGGTCGCCGGTCCCGGGGCCGCTGGTCATAGGCCGGCGGGCTCGGAAGCGCGGGCGGTGCGCACCCCCGTCCCCCCGGGTGCGCCGCCCGCGTCCCTCCGCCGAAGAGACGAGCCGAACACAGCGAGGTGAGCTCTATGAGTTTCGACAAGGGGCGGCATGCGGCGACCGTGGACGCGCCGCCGCGCAACGAGCGGCGCGAGTACCTCTCCGCGTTGCACGAGGGCGTGCGGGCGCACCCGGAGTTGGCGGGCGGGCTGATCGAGCGACGCGGCGTGAGCTGGGTGAGCGTCGTCCGGTACGGCGGCCCGCGACGGACGGCCGAGATCGGCTGCGACTTCCGCGACGGCGGGTGGTGGTTCTGCTGGGCGGCCGACGGCCGCGCCATCGCGCCCGCGTCCGACATCACGCGTGCGCTCGACGCGATCACGCGCGAGCTCGCGGAGGTGGACGGGCATTCCCCCAGATTCCGTGCTCCGGGCCGGCAGGCGCGCATCCGGGGCGGCGGTAGTGACGACGAGGCGCGCGCCGTTGGAGGGCACCGTGACCATCACCACTGACCGGGCGGCTCAGGCCGTCAAGGATCCGCGTGAGCTTGTGCCGCCCGAGGTGTGGAGCCTGCTCGTCGAGGACCTGCGGCGCTACCACCACGTCACCCTCGCCTACGCCGAGCGGATGTTGGGGCAGGCGCTGGTCTTCCTGAAGGCGCAGGCGGAGATCGTCCGGGCTCGGCGGGAAGGACGGGCGTGGGAGCGGATCGTGCCGACCTCGCCCGTCGACCCGGCGTGGCACGCGTTCATTCTGCGGTCGCAGGATTACGGTGCGTTCTGCGAGGAGCACGCGGGCGAGTACATCCACCACGTCCCGTACCAGGACGAGGCCATGCTGAGCGGTGACGCCCTGGAGGCCACCATCCCGCAGTTGGAGGCGACCGGGTACCGGGTGGACGTGGAGTTCTGGCACGGCGAGCGGTCGCCGTGCTGCCCGCCGGAGTGCAACAACATGGGCGGGAAGTGACCCACTCCGATGACGCAGCAGATCGCCCCTGACACGACCAGGCGGGCGGGCGTCCAGCCCACGCATTACCACTGCTACGCGTGGTCGGGTGCCGGACGGGAGTGGGAGCGGCTCGGGAAGACCGACACGCTCGACCTCAACAGTCCCGATCGGCCGCCCGTGCGGACTGTCGATTGGCTGATCAAGTCGGCACGGTTCATCGCGGCCGTGTACGACGAGCCGAGGGCTGCTTGCGACTGGCTGATGGGTGAGTGGGGGCGGGCGTGCGAGAAGGCGCTGAACTCCGTCCCGGAATGGATGAGCAGTGAGGACCGGGCGGTGCGTGCGCTGCGGGCGATCGAGACCGGTTGCTGGCCGTCTTACAGCCAGTGGCTCGTCGGTGGTGTGATCGTGCTCATGGCCGTGGTCGGCACGGACGGGACGTGTCACTGAGCACGGCGAAGGGCGTCCCTCGCCCGCTGCGGAGGTGGGCGAGGGGCGTTCGACATGCAGGGCGGTTTCGCTGTGGCCTGCTTCGTTATCGTGGTGATCATGACGCTGTCGTCGTGGCCTGAGGTTCCGGTCGTGCAGGCGCCCATGGCAGGTGGGCCGTCGACTCCGGCGCTGGCCGCTGCTGTATCGGACGCGGGCGGGCTCGGGTTCCTCGCCGCCGGATACAAGAGCGTCGAGGCCATGCGCGCCGACATTGCCGCGACGCGGGAGCTGACGTCCCGGCCGTTCGGGATGAACGTCTTCATGCCGTCGCTGGACGAGATCGACCCCGCCGCCGTCACCGCCTACCGCGACCGGCTCGTCCCAGAGGGCCAGCGCTTGGGTGTCTCTCCTGGTACGCCGTCCGCTCGTGATGATGCTTATGAGGCCAAGGTCGCCGATCTGCTGGCCGACCCTCCGGGGTTTGTGAGCTTCACGTTCGGTTGTCCGTCTGCGGACGTCATCGGCGCCTTCCAGGCGCGCGGGGCCGTGGTGATCGTCACGGTGACCACTGTTGAGGAGGCCCGGGAGGCTTCCGCCGCTGACGCACTCTGCGTTCAGGGAGCCGAGGCGGGTGGGCATCGCGGCTCGTTCGGCAACACGTCCGACGATCCCGTGCCGTTGCGCACGCTGCTTCGGGACGTCCGCGCCGTCACGGCGCAGCCGCTCATTGCGGCGGGTGGTCTGGCCTCCGCTGCGGACGTCGCCGAGGTCCTCGCGCTCGGGGCCGCCGCCGCGCAGCTCGGGACGGTGTTCGTCCGGTGTCCGGAGAGTGGTGCGAGTGCCGTGCACAAGGCGGCGCTTGCCGATCCTCGCTTCACCTCGACCGCGATGACCAGGGCGTTCAGCGGACGGCCCGCGCGCGGCCTCGTCAACCGGTTCCTGACCGAGCATTCAGCGCATGCGCCTGCCGCCTACCCCGACGTCCATTTCGTCACCTCGCCGTTGCGCAAGGCGTCCGCTGCCCAGGGCGACCCGGACGGCGTCAACCTGTGGGCCGGGGAGTCCTTCCGGGACGCCGAAGAGATCCCGGCCGGTCAGCTCGTCGTCCGTCTGTCTGGGGGCTGAGGCGTCTCGCTTCCCCAGTCCCAGAGGGCCTGGAGTACCGGGCCTAGGGCTCGGCCGCGCGAGGTCAGCGCGTATCGGGTGCGCGGCGGCCAGCCCGGCTCGCGTCGACGGTCGACTACGCCTGAGCGGACGAGGTGTGCCAGGCGGTCCGTCAGGACCTTGTCCGAGAGGGCGGGCAGCGACTGGCGCAGCTCGCTGAACGAATGGTCATGCCGGAGAAGTTCGCGGAGGACGAGGGTCGTCCAGCGTCCGCGAAGAGCGTCCAGCGTGATCTCGACCGGGCAGGACGCGCTCGGCTCGGCGACGTCCGCCCGCGGATCATCGGGCAGCCCCGGATGGCGCCCGGCCCGCTCCGGACGGCGCTCGGGCCGCTCCGGACGGCGCTCGGGCCGCTCCGGGCGGCCAACCGTTTGGTTAGTCACGAAGCGGCCTCCTAGCGTCCGGGACGGACGATGCCATGCCTGTCTATCGCGAAGGATGACCATGCGCCCACTGGCCGACCGTCCCGAAGACGTCCCGTTCGTGTTCGCGGAGCGTTTCAACAGCGGCGACCCGGCCGCGCTAGCCGAGGTGTACGAGGACGGCGCGGTGTTCGTCCCAGAGCCGGGTTCGCCGCTCACCGGCGCGGACGCTCTCGCCGCCAACGTGGAGTTCATGGCGCTTGGAGTACCGATCACGGTGAGCCCCCGGCACGTCTACACGACCGCAGACCTCGCGCTGCTCATCGTCGACTGGGTAATCGACGGCGTGGACCGTGCCGGACACCCGGTCCACATCGAGGGCACCGCCACCGACGTCGCCCGCCGCGGATCCGACGGTCATTGGCGCTACATCATTGACAATCCCTTCGGGTGCGCCCCGCCCGACCGTCCGGCCCAGGCCATGCCCGCGGGTTAGAGGGCTTCCCGGCCCGGAATGGCGCCGGTACTCTGCTACTGGCGTCCATGCCGGTTTTGTGCCATGCGCTTGGGAGAGTCCCGTTCGGGACTTGTGTCTGGCTCTCCACCGGCTCCTCAGTGCCCCCCGTCCTGCCGAGGAGTCCCGTGAAACACCACCCCCCCAAGCGTTTCAGTTTCATGCACAGACGTTGGTCCGCGGCCACGGCCGCGCTGGCCTCGGCGGTCACGGCGGTCCTGCTGTCGGTCGTCGCGCTGGTCGTGCTGTCCGCGCCGTCGTCCGCCCAGCCGTCCTCCCTGGCCGTCTGCACCTACCCCGCATGGGGCGAGGGCGGCAGCTACGCGGCCGGGACCAAGGTCACCTACAGCGGCCGGGGCTACGAGGCCCGCGTCGCCCACACCGCCTACACGGGCGCCGGCTGGAACCCGGCCGCCACCCCCACCCTGTGGCGTGACCTCGGGGTCTGCGACGACTCGCAGCCGCCGACCACCCCGCCCACCACCCCGACGACGACGCCTCCCACCACCACGCCGCCGCCCGAGGGCGAGCCGACGTGCGCGGTCAAGGGCAAGCCCGCGGGCAAGATCCTGCAGGGCTATTGGGAGAACTGGGACGGCGCGTCCAACGGCGTCCACCCGCCGTTCGGCTGGAGCCCGATCGAGAACCCGGTCTTCAAGCAGCACGGCTACAACGTGTTCAACGCGGCGTTCCCCGTCATCCGCTCCGACGGCACCGTCCTCTGGGAGGACGGCATGGACAACACCGTGAAGGTCGCCACCCCTGAGCAGATGTGCGCGGCCAAGGAGGCCGGCGCGACGATCCTGATGTCGATCGGCGGCGCGACCGCCGGCATCGACCTCGGCTCCCGCAGCGTCGCCGACAAGTTCATCGAGACGGTCGTGCCGATCCTGAAGAAGTACAACTTCGACGGCATCGACATCGACATCGAGACCGGCCTGACCGGGTCGGGCAGCCCCGCCACGCCGTCCACGTCCCAGGCCAACCTGATCCACATCATCGACGGCGTGCTCGCCGCGATGCCGTCCAACTTCGGGCTCACCATGGCGCCGGAGACCGCTTACGTGACCGGCGGCAGCGTCACCTACGGCTCCATCTGGGGCGCGTACCTGCCGATCATCAAGAAGTACGCCGACAACGGCCGCCTCTGGTGGCTGAACATGCAGTACTACAACGGCAGCATGTACGGCTGCTCCGGCGACTCCTACTCGGCCGGGACGGTCGAGGGCTTCGTCAAGCAGACCGAGTGCCTGAACAAGGGCCTCGTCGTCAACGGCGTCACCATCAAGGTGCCGTACGACAAGCAGGCCCCGGGCCTGCCCGCACAGCCGGGCGCTGGCGGCGGGTACATGTCGACGGGCCTGGTCGGACAGGCGTGGAACAGCTTCAACGGGCAGCTCAAGGGCCTGATGACCTGGTCCATGAACTGGGACGGCTCGAAGAACTGGACCTTCGGCGACAACGTTAAGAGGCTCCAGGGCCGCTAGCAATCCTCCTCAAGGCGGGCCCGGCGGTGACCACCGCCGGGCCCGTCCCACGTCCGGCCTCGGTCGGACGCGGGACGCCTGCGGCCTCGGTCCGACGCGGGGCGCGTCCGGCCTCGGCTGCTTGACCTTGACGCCGGTGTCAGGGGATACCGTCGCAATCAGCCACAGGACGGGCATCTCAGCCACAGGACGGGCATCGAGGAGGGGCCGATGCGGATCGGGGAACTGGCCGCCCGCGTCGGTGTGAGCACCCGCACCCTGCGCTACTACGAGCAGCAGGGGCTGCTGCCCGCGCGGCGCGCCGCCAACGGCTACCGACAGTACGAGGAGGCGGACGTCCGGCTCGTCGCGGAGATCCGCTCGCTGCTCGCGGCCGGTTTCACGCTGGACGACACCCGCCCGTTCGTCGACTGCCTCCGCGCCGGACACCCCGACGGGGCGGCCTGCCCCGAATCGGTCGCGGTGTACCAGCGCAAACTCGCCGAGATCGACGCCGACATCCGCGCGCTGATCCGCCGCCGAGCCGACATTTCCGACCAGCTGTCCCGGGCCTGCCCGGGCTGCCCGCTCACCCGGGAGAAGACGAATGATCACACTGACGGCGGAGAACTTCGACGCCCGCGTGCTCCACGGCGACAAGCCGGTACTGGTCGAATTCTGGGCGGACTGGTGCCCTCCCTGCAAGATGATCGCGCCGATCCTTGAGCAGATCGAGGCGGAGCACGGCGACCGCCTGACGGTCGCGAAACTCAACGGCGACGACCATCCCGAAATCGTGGCCCGGTATGGCGTGATGGGATTCCCGACGCTTAACCTCTACCGCGACGGCGAGGTCGTCCGGCAGATCGTCGGTGCCAAACCCAAGCGGCTCCTCCTCGCCGACCTGGAAGGCCATTTCTGACGACCGTGGAACACGACTCCACCCGTGAGGGTTACGACACCGTCGCCGAAACATACGCCGCGAGGTTCCGCGACGAACTGGCGGGCAAACCGCTGGATCGTGCCTTGCTCGCGTCCCTCATCGAGCAGACGGCCCCCGGCACCCCTGTCGCCGATCTCGGCTGCGGCCCAGGTCACGTGGCCGCCTGGATGGGCGAGAGGGGCGCGAAGACCGTTGGGATCGACCTCTCAGCCGCGATGGTCTCCGCTGGACGGCGCGAGTACCCGGACGTGGAATTCCGTGAGGGCGACCTGCTCGCATTGCCCGCCGCGGACGGTGAGTTCGGTTCGGCGATCGCGTTCTATTCCATCATCCATCTGGCGCCGTCCGAGCTGCCGAGGGCCTTCGCGGAAGTCCATCGGACCCTGCGCCCATCGGGCCTCTTCCTGGTCGCGTTCCATGTCGGTACGCACGTCCGCCATCTGGACGAGTGGTGGGGCCACGAAGTGAGCATCGACTTCCAATTCTTCGAGCCCGCGCACGTCGCGGACCTCCTGGAAGCCGCAGGCTTCAAGGTGGAGATGCGAATGGAACGCGTCCACCACTCCGACGAGGTCGAAACCCGCCGCGCCTACCTCCTGGCCCACCGCATCCTCTAGCCGCGCGGCATGCGTGGGCGGCCCTTTCAGCTCGTCAGCAGTGTGCGCCGCAGGTTGGTGATCGCCCGCTGATCGAGGCCGAGCCCTTCGTGCAGGTAGCCCTCGAGGCTCCCATAGCTGCTGCGCACTCCATCGAAGAACGCCTCAATGTATGCGGCCCGCTGCTCCATGAGCGGACGGATCAGTTCGACGTCGATGCCCTTGCTCGCCAGGTAGGCGTATGTCTGCTCGTGGTCCGCCGCCAGGTATTTGTTGGAGAGCAGGTAGTCGTCGATGACGGTCTTCTCCGGGACGCCGAGCAGGCGAAGTATCACCGCGGACATCACGCCGGTCCGGTCCTTGCCTGCAGTGCAGTTGTACAGCAACGGTGTGCGAGCATTGTCACCCAGTTGCAGCAATACCTGCCTGAAACCCTTACGAGCTGCCTCGGCCGTCGCCATCTTCCGGTAGCCGTCGAGGTTGATCTGGACGGCCTTGCCATTGCCGAGCATTTCCTCCAGCACGCCCGGATCACCGGATTCCAGCGCCTTCAGGATGGCCGCGGCGAGCGCGTTTCCGCCCTCGTCCAGCAGCGGGATGTTGACCACGGACGTGCCGGACGGCACCCGGTTGGGACCCGATCTGTCGATCTCCTCCTGCCCGCGGAAGTCGACGGCCGTGGCCAGGCCGAGGGAGGCCAGCCTCGTGACGTCCGCGTCGGTCAGCTCGGCGAGGGCGTCCGACCGGTAGACGAGACCCCAGCGCACCGCCCGGCCGCTGGCGGTCTCATAGCCGCCGAGATCCCGGACGTTGTCGGCGCCGGTCAGCGCGATGTGCCGCAGGCCGACGACCAGGCCGTCCGTCCGCGCCGAACGCTGGTGACCGAGCTCGAAGAACCAGTGCCGCGCCGGATCGAGGCCGTTCACCCGGATCTGATCGGCCGCCGTCACACCGACCAACCGGCCGTACCGCGATGGGTCGCGCGGGTCCGTCGAGGCGTAGACGAAGACCTGGCCCCGGCGTCCCCGCGGCCAGTCGAGCGTGTAGGAGCCGTCCGCCGCGCGCACTGCCGAAGCCGTGCTGATCTTCGGGTTGCCATGCGAAGCCGCGTGCGCGAACGGCGCCACGGGCTGGACCAGCCCCAGCGCAGCGACTGCACTGACCGCGACGCACCCCGTCCGGAACGCCATTGCCGCTGTACGGGCCATACGATCCCCTCCCACGGTCGACCGCGACCGGCCGATCACACGGCGGCAGCCTCACACGCCAGGACGAAACGGTGCCCCCCAAGTCCCAATGTGCGGGACGCCGTGGACGGCGACCCCACCCGGGGTGGACCGCCTGGCCGACGTCCTGTTTAAGGCCGAGTGCGGGCGTCGCGGGCCGCTGAAATGGAACGGTCCTTGTCAAAATCCAAGGGTTGACTGTCAACAATGCACATTGAGTTGAAATTTGCCGATTGACAATACTTGGGCGCTTGGTTACCTTCTCGGCAAACGATCTTGATCTTATATCTGTTGCCGGGCGCTTGGAAATCTACATTCCCGGCCCGTCCCGCCGCCTGCAGAAAAGCGTCCAATCCCGTGAAGGAGAATTCGCATGCATAAGGGGATCGCACTATCCGCCGCGGCCGCCGCCGCGCTCGCCCTGACTGCTGCGTTCGTCGCACCGGCCGCCGCGTCCGCGCCGGCGGCCTTCCCGCCCATCGAGATCGAGATCGTGAGCGCGAACGGCTCCGGGTGCGCAGGCGGCACCGTCGCGGCGAGGATGGCGGACGATTTCGAAGTCCTCAGCCTCGCCTTCGCCGACTACACGGCCCAGGCGGGTGGCTCCTCAGCGCCCGCCGACGCTCGCAAGGACTGCCGTCTCAGCCTGAAGATGGACCTCCGCAAAAACTTCTCCTACGCCGTCCGGGCGACGGACTACCGCATGACCTCCGAGGTTCAGTCCGGCGCGAGGGCGATCCTCAAGGCCGACCACAACTTCCAGGGCAATCCGCAGAACGAAATGAAGACGTACCAAATTCCTGGCCCCGGCGGTGGGACCTACCAGTTCACCGATAAACCGTCCCAGCCCGTGTGGAAACCGTGCGGTGCGGAGCCGACGCTCGACATCAGCACGGAACTGCGAGTCATCAGAGGATTCGACCGGTCCAAGGTCGACTCCGTCTCCATGAGCTCCTTCGACGGCAGCGTGAAGCAGACCTACCACCTCGAATGGAAGCCGTGCCCCTGACCCGCACCTTGCCCGCCAGGACGTAGCGAGCGTCGGCAGGCTCGGTCCGGGCGGGCCAGACCAACCTCTACCGGCCGTCCGACCACCCTGTGTTCCTCGGAGAAGTGACCGGTGCGGGGCTTCGCCCCGGCGGGCGGCACGGGAGCAGTAATGGGCGCGATTGTCTCGTCCGGCGTGGGGGCGTGGCATGCTGGGCGGCGTGGGCGATCTCGGTCGTGTTCGGCTCCGGCTCGATCGGATTCGCGGCGCGCTCGGTGAAATCGATCCGGTGTTCCTCGACACTCCGGCGCTGGAATGCGCGCCGCTCGGCCAGGTGCTCGGATGCTCGATGACGCTGAAGGTCGAGACGCTCAATCCGGTGCGGAGTTTCAAAGGGCGCGGCACGGAGACGGTGGCGGCCGCGGCTCGCGAGAATGGCGTGTCGCGAATGGTGTGCGCGAGCGCCGGGAATCTCGGGCAGGCGCTGGCCTACAGCGGCTCGCGCCGGGGCCTGGACGTTACCGTCGTGGCGGCGAGAACCGCCAACCCGCTCAAGCTGCGCCGGATCGCCGACCTCGGCGCGCGGGTCCGGCTCGAAGGCGAGGACATCGAGGACGCCCGGCGGCTGGCACGCGACATCGCGGAGACCGACGGCGCCTACCTGCTCGAAGACAGCTTGGACCTGGCGACCTGCGAAGGAGCCGCCACGATCGGTCTTGAGCTCGTCCGGGACGATCCGGCGCTCGACGTCGTGCTCGTGGCCCTCGGCGGCGGTGCGATGGCCAGCGGTGTCGGCTACGTCGTGCGTTCGCTCGCCGGGCGCGCGCAGGTGATCGGAGTCCAGCCCACCGGTGCGCCCGCGATGGCGCTGTCGTGGCGGCACGGCGCGGTCGTCGAGACCGACCGCATCGAGACCATCGCCGACGGCGTCGCAGGTCGCTGCCCGATCCCCGAGGTGTTGGACGACCTGCTCGTCGTCCTCGACGACGTGGCGCTCGTGACCGAGGACTCGATCAAGGCCGGAATGCGTTTGCTCTACGAGCACGCGGGACTCGTCGCCGAGCCCTCCGCGGCGCTCGGGATCGCCGCCGTCCTGGAGCAGCCGGAGCGGTTCGCCGGACGGCGCGTCACCACCATCCTGTGCGGAAGCAATGTGGGACCGGCCGACTTCGCCCAATGGATGCTGGAACCTTTCACGCGCGCCGACCGCCGGCCGTCGAAGGCCGACCCATCTTGAGCGAAATGGTGCCGGTCGAGGTCGGAACATAGACTTGATGCCGTGTTGTCGAAGCCTTGAAGGAGGCTGGGCATCATGGCGTCATGACGGAGATGGTCGACGACGTTATCGCCCGGTGGCGCGACAGTTTGACTTCGGAGAACATCGACGACGCGCGGATCGACGGAGCCGCCCAGGGGACGATTGCTCGGCTAAGTGACGGGGATTCCTTTCAGGTGATCAGCGCCTTGGGCCTCCTGGCCGGTGTCAAGGCAGAGGTCGGCGGCCTAGCGGGGATCTTTGGCAATGACTCCTTCGAGGCGGTGGGCATCGCGTCGCAGTTGGGGATTGAATCGTCGCAGTTGGTTCCAGCGGACGCGGATGCGGCGCTCGTCACTCCTCCCGACAGCTCCGTTCCGACCCTGATATTTCGCGGTGCGGCCCGCGACGATCCATCACGCCTCGACTCGGCATTGACGGGTACCGTCCGGGATTCGAGGAATCAGCTCAGCGGCCAACTCGATTTGACCGGATCGCTGGACGCTCGGCGCTGGTATTGCGCTTGGATCTGCGCCCTCTGCGCAGCCGCGATCCTGGACGGCATCCCCTTCGATGAAATTCCCGCTTGTGCAGGATGCCTGGTGTGCATAAAGCTGAACCCCCGCAGTAACGCGCATCGATACCCGCGTCCGCGAGCGATTCGATCACTGGTTGCGACGGGGGGCCGTTCGTCACCGATCGGCAGTCACCACCGGGTTTCCAGCCTGACCGAGACGACCTGATGGACGCCGCACAGCACACGCGAGACGGCGCCCACTGCCACCCAGGGCCCCACGCAGTCGACCTCACCGACATTCGGGTCGAAATGCCGCTGCCGCATGATCACGCGGTGCTCGCCGGTGCCGCCGGTGCACCGGCTCTCCGCGTTGCGCGAGTCGATCGTGGTGGTGAAGCAACCAGTCGGGGTGGCCGAGGCGCTGGGCGCGATGCCCACCAGTCCCGCCGCGGTGGCCACGACGGCGAGCGAGACCATGGCCGCCTTCCTGCCCACCCGAGTCACCTGTGTGTTCTTCATCGGTTCCGTCCCTTCATGCGACCGCGAACAACCACCCGAGGTTCGTATCCGGGTGGTCGCTGGATGACCGACCGACGGGATTCTTCTGCTCGGCATGGCCCGACCCCGGGCGCGAGGAACCCCGACGGCCTTCGCCGGCCGATAAATTCGGGTGGTGAAGGTCTCGGATTCCCTTGCGAAGTTGCCGAAAGCCGATCTGCACGTCCATCAGGAAGCGACGCGCTATCTCGATCTGATTCTGGCCGAGCGCGAGGGCCGGGAGCCGTACGACTGGTCGGCCTGGCGGCGCCGGCTGGCGGCTGAGCTTCCGCCCGGCAAGGAGCGCTTGCAGCGGATCGGCTCGGTACAGCCGGTTCCGCTTGAACACGACCTCGACGACGAACTGTTCGTCGCGAGGTTCGCGGCACTCATGCGCGATCACGCTGCCGCGGGCGCGTGTTACGTCGAGATTCGCTGCGGTGGTGAGGTCGTCACGCGCGACGGCTTCATGTCGATGTTTCGGCAAGCCGAGCAGCAGGTGCGGGCTGACCATCCGTGCCTGCGCGCCGAGGCGCTGGCGATCGTCGTCCACACGGGGCAGGACCCCGAACGCGCGGACGCGTTCGCCGACGGCTGCATCCGCGCAGCCGCCGAAGGGCTGGCGGGGATCGACTTCCTCTATGCGCCCTACGACACCGAGGCGGACTGGGCCCCCATGTACCGGCTCGCGGAGCGGTTCACCGAAGCCGGGCTGGGGATCACGGCGCACGCGGGCGAGGTGTCGACGGCCAATATCGCCGCCGCGGCGCGAATGCCGGGTCTGACCAGGATCGGGCACGGCATCCACGCCGCGGCGGACCCGGAGCTGCTGCACCTGCTGGTCGACAAGGGGGTGACGCTGGAATGCGCCCTGACGTGCAACGACTTCTTCGGCGTCCTGCCGGGGATCGAGGAGCATCCGCTGCCGCGGCTGGTCGAGGCGGGCGTCGCGGTCACACTGGCCACGGACAATCCCGTCCAGCTCAGCACGACGATCGAGCAGGAGTACGCCGTGGCGGCCGGGCTCGGCATGAGCGCTGAGCAGCTCGCCGGCTTCACCCGGAACGCGATCCGGGCGGCGTTCACCTCGGACGAACGCAAGTCCGCGATGCTCGGCGAGCTGGCCGGCGGCTGAGCCGATCGCAGCTCTCCGCGTGCGCGGTGTTCCGGCTCGTCCGTTCGGCGGGCTGGTGGCCGGTGTTCGCGGCTGGCCAGAATGTCGGCGTGGGCTGGCAGGCTGGAGCGGTCGGGGTGACCAGAGGGACGAAGGCCAAGATGATCATTATTTCGGGGAAGTTGTACGTGGACGACCGCGAGGCTTATCTCGCGGGATGCCGGGAGGTGGTCGAGCAGGCGCGGGCCGCGCCGGGCTGTCTCGACTTCGCGCTGTCGGCCGATCTGGTCGAGCCGGATCGGATCAACGTCTACGAGCGATGGGAGACCGACGAGGACCTCGAACGTTTTCGCGGCTCAGGGCCCGAGCCCGAGCAGGCCGCCCAGATCCGTGGCGCGGAGGTGATGCGGTTCCGAATCTCCGGGGTTGAGGCGCCCTAGGCGGCGTCCGGCAACGGGCTACGACCAGGTGATCGATCCGAGGTTGTAGTGCTTGTTGAAGTCCGGGGACGGGTCTTCCTCGAACTGAGTCTCTTTGCCATACGGCGGGTCGTCGTACTGCACTTCCGTCATGGGACGAGAACGGGATGACACCCTGAGCAAGCAGGTCTTCCATTCGGCGCCCTTGCGACCGAACTCGGTGGAATCGGGTGGGTTGCCCTCCCGGCAGCCCGGCAGCCCTTTCTCGCCGAGCATGGTCACGGCCGGGCCGAAGTCGCCGAACTCGCCGTTGAAGCGCGGCGTATCCGGCGAGAAGTCGTTGCCGCTCTCGTTGGTGATGGTGATCTTGGCGTAGTAAGCGATGTGGCGCTTGAGCAGCGCCCTGTCGTCTTCGTCGAAGTTGCCTTCGACCTTTGATCCCGGAGCCGTCCGGATGCGCTGCACCACGATGCCGAGCACACCCTCGCTGTAGGTCTTCAGCAGGGGGTAATAGTGGCGGACGGGCACGATCGCCTTTTCGCCGAATCGCAGTCGCGCGCGAGGCCGGGTCATGTCACCGGTCAGCCGGAGCGGTGCGGTCGGAATCGCGGTCGTCCCGAATGTCGGCGTCGACGCCGCGGGCGATGGGGCCTGTGGCGCCGTGGCGGGCGTGGTGGGAGCCGCCGAGGGTGCGGTCGACTCACCCGCGGAACAGCCCGCCAGCATCAGGCAGGGGAGCAGGACGAGGACACGGCTGCGCATACGGGAAGTATCTCTGAATGCCGCCAGGACCCGTCCTGAAATGAATGCCGCCGAGTCAGGATTGTGCGCATGACACCAGAACAGGCTCTTGTGAGGTTGGGGTTGGGCGATGTGCGTCCGCCCGATCCGATCGGACGGTTCGTGTACGGCGTGCGAGCCCGTGACTTCTTCTATGTGTCCGGCACGTACGGGACGGCCAAGGGCGATGACGGTCACGACTATCTGCCGATCAGCGGGAAGCTCGGCCGGGACATCGACGTGGAGCAGGGCTACGAGTCCGCGCGGCTGGTCGCGATCAATTTGCTGGCCATGGCGCGTGCCGAACTCGGCAGTCTGGACGTGGTCGAGCGACCCGTCCGGCTCGCGGGACACGTCAATTCCACGCCGGAGTTCGCGCAGGCGCCCGCCGTGCTGGACGGGGCGTCCGACCTGCTCATCGAGGTCTTCGGAGAGGAGCGCGGCACGCATGCGCGGATCGCGCTCTATCAATCCGACCTGCCCCGGCAGGCGCCGCTCGCCGCTGAGCTGATCTTGCTGCTGCGCGAGGACGCGTGACGAGCGCCGCGTGGCAGAGTTGAGGGGTGCGCGTAGGGATTCTTGGTCCGCTGGCGGTGACGGACCAGGGGAAGGACGTCGCGATCCGGGGCGCACGGCTGCGGGCGCTGATGATCCGGCTGGCGCTGGAGCCGGGGCGGACGGTCACCGTCGAGTCGCTGGTCGATGCGCTGTGGCCGGACGGCGGCCCGGGAGACCGCGTGCATGCGTTGCAGGCGCTCGTCTCGCGGTTGCGGCGCGTCCTGCCTGGCGCTGGTCGGCTGCGGTCGGTGCCCGGCGGGTATGTGCTGGACGCCGAGGCCGTGGACGCTCCCGAGTTCGAGCGGCTGGCGGCGGAAGGCGGCCGGGCGCTCCGTGAAGGGGACGCGAAGCTCGCCGTTGAGCGCCTGACCAGCGCGCTTGAGCTGTGGCGAGGCGACGCGCTCGCCGACGCGGCGGGAATCCCGTTCGCCGAGGCTGCGGCCGTGCGGCTGGAGGCGCTCCGGCTCGCGGCGACCGAGGACCGGGTGGCCGCCGAGCTGGCCACGGGCGCCGAGCCGGTGCGGCTGGCGGCGGAGCTGGAGGAGCTGGCGGCGCGGCATCCGCTGCGGGAGCGGTTGCGCGCCCTGCTGGTCGAGGCCCTGCACCGGGCCGGGCGCTCGGCGGAGGCGCTCGCGGCGTTCGAGGAGTTCAGGGGCCGCCTCGCCGAGGAGCTGGGCGCCGACCCCGGGCAGGAGTTGCAGGACGCGTACCTGGCGGTGCTGCGTGCCGTCCCGCGCGTTCCGGACGGGACGGCCCGCGGCAACCTGAGAGTGCCGCCGACCAGCTTCGTCGGGCGGGAGGCCGAACGCGCCTGGATCGCGCGGCGGCTCTGGGAAGGACGGCTCGTCACCCTGGTCGGGCCGGGAGGTTCGGGGAAGACGCGGCTGGCCACGACGGTCGGCGCGGAGCTGTCCGGTCGGTTCCCGGGCGGGGTGTGGCTGGTGGAGCTGGCGGCGGTCGGCGACCCCGACGAGGTGCCGCGCGCGGTGGCGGACGTGCTCGGCCTGCGGGACGGGACGAGCCACCTCGTCGAGGCCCTGTCCGCGGACGAGACGCTGATCGTCCTGGACAACTGCGAGCACGTCGTCGAAGCCGCCGCCCGGCTCGCCGACGATCTCCTCGGCACGTGCCCCAGCCTGCGCGTCCTCGCGACGAGCCGGGAGCGTCTCGGCGTCGACGGCGAGGCGCTGTGCCCGGTGCCGCCGCTCGACGTCCCCGAGCCGGGCGGGGACGCCCTGGAGTCGTCGGCGGTGGAGCTGTTCGCGGAGCGGGCGGCGGCCGTCCGGCCCGGGTTCGCGCTGAGCGGGGACGGCGCGGCCGTGGCCGGGGAGATCTGCCGCCGCCTGGACGGCCTGCCGCTGGCGATCGAGCTGGCCGCGGCACGGCTGCGCTCGATGTCGCTGGACCAGCTCGCCGCCCGCCTGGACGACCGGTTCCGCGTCCTGTCCGGCGGCAGCAGGACGGCCCTGACCCGGCACCGGACGCTGCGCGCGGTCGTCGCGTGGAGCTGGGACCTCCTGGACGCCGCCGAACGCCGGTTCGCCGAGCGGCTGTCGGTGTTCCCCGGCACGATCACCCCGGAGACCGCGTCCCGCGTGACCGCCACGCCGCAGGCCCGCCACGCAAGCGACCCGCTCGACGGACGTGACGCGCTCGACGGGCGTGAGCCGCTCGACGGGCTCAACGCGCTCGACGGGCTCGGCGGGCGTGATGCGCTCGGCGGGCGTGACGGGCGTGACGGGCGTGACGGGCGTGACGGGCTCGGCGGGCTCGGGCTCGGCGGGCTCGATGGGCGTGATGCGCTTGACGGGCTCGGCGGGCGTGATGCGCTGGACGTGCTCGACTCGCTCGCCGATCGGTCGTTGCTCCAGGTCGTGGAGGGGGACGAGCCGCGGTTCCGGATGCTGGAGACCATCCGCGAGTACGGGCGGGAGCGGCTGGCGGAGGCCGGAGAGCTGGACCGGGTCCGGGCCGCGCATGTCGCGTGCTTCCTCGACCTGGCGGAGCGCGCCGAACCGCACCTTCGCGGTCCCCGGCAGCTGGAGTGGTTCTTCCTGCTAGCCGCCGAACGCGAGAACCTCATCGCCGCCCTGCACCACGCAGTGGACGCGGGCGACGGCGGGTCCGCCGTCCGGCTGGGGGCGGCGCTGGCCACGTTCTGGATGATCCTCGGCGACCACGCGGAGGCGGCCCGCAGGCTGCGGCTCGCGCTGGAGGCGCCGCGCCAGGGGCGGCCCGTCCCGGACGACGCGGAGGCGATCGCGCTGGGCGGCTACCTGTTCAACACCGTCATGGCGGGCGGCGATGCCCGCGACGACCCGTTCATCGGCGCGCGGGGCCGGGACTCGGCGCATCCCCTCGCCGCGATGATCGAGCCCGCCATCGCGCTGCTCACCGACGACACGGCGCGCGGCGTCGCGGCCATCGACCGCCGCCTGCCCGAGCGCGACCCCTGGACGAGGGCCGCCCTGCACCTGATGCGGGCGATGCTCAACGGCAACCGGGGCGAGATGGACGCGGCCCACCAGGACATCGCCGTCGCCGTGACCGGGTTCCGCGAAGCGGGGGAGCGGGTCGGCCTGTCGCTCGCGCTCGTCTTCCTGGCGGACGCGCAGACCGTCGGGGGAGAGTTCGACGCCGCCATCGCCGGGCTGGAGGAGTCGATCGAGCTGCTCCGCGGGCTGGACCAGGGCGACAACACCGGCATGCAGCGGGTGATGCTCGCGGTGGCCCGGGCCCGGTCGGGCGACGTCCGGCGGGCCCGGGACGAGCTGACCGCGATGATCGAGCCGGGTGCGGGGACGCAGGCCCGCCACCTGGTGTCCGTCCGGCTGGCCCTGGGCGATCTCGCACGGCACGCCGGTGACGCGGACGAGGCGCGCGAGCACTATGGCGTCGCCGGGCGCGAGCTTGGGCGCGTCCCGTCCTATCCGCAGTACGGGTCGCTGTACGAGACGGGGATGGCGCAGCTCGCGATCGGAGCCGGTGACCTGGACGCGGCGCGCGGGCATCTGCGCAAGGCGCTCGACCTCGCCGTCGACGGGCCGGACATGCCGATCGCCGCCGTCGCCGGGATCGCGATCGCCCGCCTCCGCGCCCACGCCGAACCGGAGG
This sequence comes from Actinomadura sp. 1N219, assembly GCF_044326405.1. Taxonomy (NCBI): domain Bacteria; kingdom Bacillati; phylum Actinomycetota; class Actinomycetes; order Streptosporangiales; family Thermomonosporaceae; genus Actinomadura; species Actinomadura sp. 1N219. The sequence continues at coordinate 105,285 of NZ_JBIRAY010000001.1, forward strand.
CTCCGGCCGGTGCCGGTGCCGATGCGGATGCCGGTGCGGAGGCCGAGGCGGCGGCGGCCGAGGCGGCGGAGGTGCTTGGGGCGGCGTCCGTCCTGCGGGGTGCGCCCGACGCGTTCAATCCCGACGTCGTGCTCGTGACCCGCCGCCTGCGCCGGGCGCTGGGCGAGCGCGCCTTCCGCGCCGCCTACGACCGGGGAGCACGCCTGGACGTGCCCGGCGTGCTCGCCCTGCTGGAAGATCAGCTCCGCCGCCGGTAGACGTACCCGGCGAGCGGGCCGAACACGGCGAGGAAGCCCGCCGACCACAGCAGCGTCATGGTCGCGGGCTCCGCCACCGGGCCGCCGATCAGGAGCCCGCGCGACGCGTCCACGGCGTCGCTGACCGGGTTGACCTTCACCCACGCCTGCAGCCAGCCGGGCAGCGTGTCGGCCGGGACGACCATGTTCGTGCCGAACGCCAGCGGGAAGATCCCGAGGAACGCGACCGTCTGCACGACCGTGACCTCCCTGATCAGGACGCCGATCAGCACGTTGAGCCAGCTCAGCGAGAACCCCAGCGCGGTCGCCAGGCCCACGGCGGCGAGCGCGCTCGGCAGGTCGGTCTGGGCGCGGAAGCCGAGCAGGTAGCCGGTGCCGAACAGGACCACCGCCGCGACGACGTACCGGATCAGGTCGCCCAGAACGAGACCGATCAGCGGCGCGGACCGTCCGATCGGGAGGCTGCGGAACCGGTCGAACACGCCTTTCTTGACGTCGATGTTGATGCTGATCCCGGTGGACAGCATCCCGGCCAGGAGCAACGTCATCACCAGCACGCCGGGGAACACGTACTGCAGGTAGTCGTGCGTGGAGCCGGAGACCGCGCCGCCGAACAGGTACACGAACAGCAGCAGGAACAGGATCGGCATGAACAGCGCGTCGGTGAGCACTCCGGGGTTGCGCCTGGTTTTGGTCAGGCTGCGTCCGGCGAGCAGGAGGCTGTGCCGCACCAGCCTGTAGGGGCGCCTAGGGCGCGCGTCGTTTTGCACGGTCGCGTTGCCCGTTTCCAGGACGGTGTCAGTCATGCCGCTGCCTCCGCGTCGTCGGTGCGGTGGCCGGTCAGGGTGAAGAACACCTCGTCCAGGCTGGGCAGGCGCAGCGACAGTTCGGTGACGCCGATCCCGGCGGTCTCCAGGCGGCGGACGGCCTCGCCGAACGCCCGCTCCCCGTCGTCGCCGGTCACCGGTACCGAGATCACGTCGCGGCGGGGGGACTCGGCGTCCCGTCCCGAGACCGCGTTCAGGATCGCCGCGGCCTCGATGAGCCGTGCCGGGTCACGGGGCCGGACGGTGATCGTCTGGCCGCCCGCGAGCCGCTTCAGCTCGGCAGGCGTGCCGGACGCGATCACGGTCCCGCGGTCGATGACGGTGATCTCGTCGGCGAGCGCGTCGGCCTCCTCCAGGTACTGCGTGGTCAGCAGGACGGTGCCGCCGCCGTCCGTCATCGACCGGATCATCGCCCACGCCTCCTCCCGCTTGCCCGGGTCGAGGCCGGTGGTCGGCTCGTCCAGGTAGATCACGGCGGGACGCCCGATCATGCTGGCGGCCAGGTCGAGGCGGCGCCGCATCCCGCCCGAGTACGTCGACACGCGGCGTCCGGCGTCGTCGGTCAGCTCGAACCGGTCCAGCAGGTCGGCGGCGCGGGCCTGTGCCTCCGCCTTGCGCAGGTCGAGGAGCCGCCCGATCAGGACGAGGTTCTCCCGCGCGGTGAGGTCCTCGTCCACCGAGGCGTACTGGCCGGTGAGGCCGATCAGCTCGCGCACCCGGGCCGCGTCGCGGACGACGTCCAGCCCGCAGACCTCCGCCCTGCCCGCGTCGGGCCGCAGCAGCGTCGCGAGGATCCTCACGGCCGTCGTCTTCCCCGCCCCGTTCGGCCCGAGGACGCCGAGGACCGTGCCCGGCCGCGCGGCCAGCCCCACACCGGCCAGCGCGGTCGTCTTCCCGAATCGTTTGACCAGGCCATCGGCCTGAAACGCGTAGCTCATGCCCCCGAGGCTGCCGCGCGCCGCTCACAAACCGCTCACACGTGCGGATCGGTCAGCTCAGGTCGAACTTGACCTCCTCGCCCGCCACGGACGTGACCTTGATCGTCACGCCGCCGACCTTCGCGCTCTCGCCCACCGCGATCGTCGCCGGCGCCGAGCCCCCGGCGGACACCGTCATGCCCTGGGCGGTGATCTGGGAGACCGTGACGTTTAAGTCCTTGACCTCGATGGTCTGACCGGCACCGGACACCGTCACATGGCATTTGTCGTGCATGCAGGAGTACGAATTTCCCTGGCAGCCGCTGACCAGCAGCGCACCACCGAGCACAAGGCCGGCCACGACGGGAACTGAACGGAACACTGCCCCTCCTCTGGCGAACACCATGTCGGAGGAATAGATGCACAAAGCCCGCCTCTAGTTCCTGGGCGGGGGGAGGGAAAAGTGGCGCGGGTCGGGGGCTGCCGTCGAGGGCCGGGGGCGTCAGGGTTGGAGGAGGAAGAGCCTGCGGTCGACGCGGTCCATGGCGCCGCCGCGGCCGAAGACCAGGCCGGTGGCGAAATCGACGATCTGCTTGGCCTCGGCGTCCGTCACGTCCGTCAGGTCCATGAGGACGGGCACGCCCTTGCGGAAGAAGTGCCCGACGTACAGGACCTCGTTGTAGTTCTGGGGGCGCAGTGACTTGACCACCGCCCCAGTGTGCCCCTCCGCCGCCGCACGTCAAGTGGTCCACGTCACAGCGGAATTCTCATCAAATGGCGGTAGGGCGCTGGTCGGCGCGTTTTTCCGGTGGCAGGAGTTTCCCGTGGAGATCAACGGGAAATCTGGCTGCTAGAGGAACGGAGGCGATTGGCATGGAGGTCGTTCTCGAAATGACCCTGCCGAGGAACGCCGAGAGCGCGCCGCTGGTGCGGCACACGCTCGACGCCTCGCTCCGCGGGCTCGGGGTCGCCTCCGATATCCGTGCCGACATCTCGCTCGCCCTCGGGGAGGCGTGCGCGAACGTCATCCAGCACGCCGCGAACGGGCTGGAGTACGAGGTCCGAGCGCGGATGGACGGGACGAGATGCGTCGTCGAGGTCATCGACGGGGGCGTGGCGGACGACTCCGAGACCGTCGAACCCCGTCCCGAGCCCCGTTCCGAGTCCGGTCCCGAGCCCCGTCCCGAGACCGGCGCCGCCGGCTGGGACGACGCGCAGGCGTCGCTGCTGGCCGAGCACGGGCGGGGCCTTCAACTGATGCGGGCGTTCACCGAGGAACTGCGCTTCGCCGATCGCGTCCACCGCGACGGCTCGATCGTGCATTTCGAGAAGTCGCTGGCGAGCTGACGGCAACGGTCCGACGGCCAGAACGAGACGGAGACGGCGACGGCCCGGCGGAATCGATCCGCCGGGCCGCCGCGTCGTGCGTCCGTCAAGGGGCCGGGGGTGTCAGCCGGTGACGGGGAGGTCGCGCTTCACCGGCTTCGGGGCGGGCGCCTCGGCCGGAACCGACCCGCCCCTGCACGTCGCGGACGCGATCCGGACCGTCGACGCCTTCCCCGGAAGCGGCAGCCGCAGCTCCATCGCGGTGACGGCGAGCCGGCCGTCCGCCATCCGCTGCTGCTTGTTGAGGATCAGCGAGGCGCGGCCGAGGCCGTCCACGTCGACCGGGACGGTGGTGTTCGGCGGCGGTGACGCGTCCAGGCGCTTGCCCGCGAACTCGGCGCGGGTCAGGTGCGCGGAGCCCCGCCCGCCGTCGCACTCGGCGGACACGGCGCTGGCCAGCAGCCGCGCGGGCGGGACGGCGAGGTGCGCGACGGTCGAGCGGGCGCGGGACGAGGAGGCGCTGACGTCCAGCGCGGACGCGTCGACCAGCTTCGTGTGGTTCTCGCGCGCCAGGCTCTTGCTGACCGGGCCCGCCGCGGACGAGACGGCCGGCATCGGCGGGACGGCGAGCGGCCCGTCGACCGTCAGCCCGTACGCCGACCCCTCGGGACGCGGGGCGGCGGTCGCCGCGGCCGGAACCGCGGCAGCGGCGGCGGCCAGGCCGGTGACCAGCAGGCCGGTGACGGCAAGCCGTTTGGAGGCATGGCGGTAACGCATGATCGTTCTCCGATTCTTGAGATCTGGGACGGATCCGACCGCCGGGTCGCCGGTCGGCCGGATGTAGCGGGGCTGAGGGCGGCTCAGGCGGTGATGAGCACCGGCGAGCCGAGCGGGACGCGCGACAGCGTCCGGAGCGCGTCCTTCGGCACCCGGACGCAGCCGTGCGTGACGGCCGTGCCGAACACGGACGTGTCGGGCCACCCGTGCAGGGCGACGGTGCCTGGGCCGCCGCCGAAGGTGTCGAGGGTCGCCGAGTGGGTGCCGAGCGGCAGGACGAGGGGGCTCGGCGTCTTCTTCGCCGGGGCGAGCGTCGCCATGATGAACGTCCGGCCCTGCGGCGTCGGGGTCTTGGCGGCGCCGATCGCGACCGTCCACTGCCCGGCCTTCCGCGCGGACTTGAGCAGCGTGAGGCGGCGCTTCGCGAGGTCGACCCGGACGGTGTAGGGCGTGCGCGCGGTGCTCAGCCCGTCGCCGGAGATCCAGCCGCTCGACCCGTTGGGCCTGGACGGCAGCAGCACGCGCCGCCAGTCGCCGGAGGTCTCCACCACGGGCACCCAGGTGGGGCCGCCGAGCTGCTCGGCGGGGAGCGTGGCGACGGGCCGTCCGGCGGGACGGTCGAACACCGGGGCCGGGCCGTCCGGGTGCACGACCAGGCCGTCGGTGGCACGGCTCGGCTCGGTGTCCTTGGGCGCTCCGGAGACCGTGGTGAACGTGGTGGCCTCGGGGATCTTGGACGCGCCCGCCTTGCCCACGGACGCGGCCGGCCCGGCGGAACCGGTGGACGCGGTGGACGCGGCGCCGTGGGGCGCGCCCCCGCAGCCGCCGAGCAGCAGCACGGCGGCGACCGCGGGACCGGCGGCGACCGCCGGAACGGCGCGCCGGGAATGCCGCGGGGCTTTTTGAATCGCCATGAGGCGGGATGTTACTGCGACTTGGAGAGTGCGCAGCGTAAATGGCCAAAATCGAGCCCGAGGTCGCCCGCTAAAATGGCGCTATTCCCCGAACTATTGGAAGCTTCGCGCGCAGCAGGCAGTTCCGAAGAAAAGCGGATATTTAAGGACGGCCCAGACGGGCATGGAGGAGGCCCGAAGGGTCAGGCCGGCATGGAGAACGAGCCGCCCTCGGAGCCCGGCTTGGAGGCCGCCTCGTGGAACTCGGTGAGCCCCCACAGCAGCGCCGCCTGCGCGGGCGCCGGCATCGAGGCCAGCACGCGGGTCAGCGCCTCGCGCCGGTGCCTTCGCAGCCGGTCGAGCAGCGCCTGGCCGTCCGCGCTCAGCCGCACCGTGACCTCGCGGCGGTCCCGGCCGTGGTCGCGGGTCAGCAGCCCGGACGCCTCCAGTCGGTCGCACAGCCGGCTCGCCGACGACACCAGCGCGCCGAGCTCGCCCGCCAGGTTGCTGACGTTGACCGCCCCGCGCTCCAGCACGAACAGCGCGCGGAGCTGCGTCGACGGAACCGGTACATCCGACGCGTTATGGGCACGGGACCACACGTCCATCAGGGTGAACGCGGCGTCGTCGAGCGCCGCCGCGGATTCCGCGGCTCCCTCACCCGACGTTCCCACCATGGCTCCCACTGTTACACACCACGTCGCCCGACGGCATCCCGCGCCCGCGGGCCCGCCGTCCCCCCGGCGGCGTCCACCCCCCGTCAGGAAGGAGTCCGTGCCGATATGAGCACTTATGAGAGACCTGTGGAGGACGAGTTCCGCGGCATCGAGCAGGCCGTCTGGGCGGCGCCCCCGCACCGTCTCGCCGAAGTCGCGAACGGGCTGATCGACCGGTACGCGAACGGCGGCGACGCGGGCGTCCTCCTCATCGACTACCGGCAGGCGTTCCTCGTCCCGACCGTCCGGGGACGTCCGGACGTGCCGGTCGACAACACCCTTCCGGGACGGGCGTTCGCGTCGCAGCGGATCGTCGGGGAACCGTCCCGCGAGGACGGCGGCCGCCTCGTCCACCTGCCGCTGACCGTGCAGGGCGAGCGCCTCGGCGTGCTGACCGTCGGGCTCCCGGACGGCGCGCCCGGCTGGCTGGAGGACTTCGCCGTCGTCGTCGCCCGCGCCCTGAAGCTGGCCGACCAGAGCACCGACCTGTTCCGGCGCATCCGGCGGCGGACCCGGCTGACGCTCGCGGCCGAAATCCAATGGGAACTGCTGCCGGCGCCGTCCTGCGACGCCGCCGAATTCCATTTCGCGGGGCAGCTCGAACCCGCCTACGCGGTGTGGGGCGACAATTTCGACTGGGCGGCGTCCGAGGAAAGGCTCACGCTGACGGTCAGCAACGGAATGGGTTCGGGAACGGACGCGGCCGTGCTGACCCACCTCGCGATCAGCGCGCTGCGGAACGCGCGGCGGTCCGGCGGCGACCTCGTCGAGCAGGCCGCGCTCGCCGACCAGACGCTGTACGCGCGGCACCGCGGCGAGCGGCACGTGGCCACGCTGCTGCTGGACTTCGACCTCGCGACCGGACGCGTCCGGGCCGTCGACGCGGGCTCGCCGATGATCTTCCGGGTGCGGGACGGGGTCCCCGAAGGCGTCGGGTTCGACGCGCAGATGCCGCTCGGGATGTTCGGCGACACCCTGTACGAGGTGGAGGAGTTCACCGTCCGGCCGGGGGACCGGCTGGTCCTGGTCAGCGACGGGGTGCACTCGGCCCTGTCCCCGGAAGGGGCGCCGTTCACGCGGTCGGCGCTGGCGCAGGCGATGCGCGCCACCCGGATGCAGGCGCCGCCCGAGGCCGTCCGCACCATGATCCGGCACTTCATCGCCTTCCACGAGGACACCGAACCGGCCGACGACGCGGTGATCGTCTGTCTCGACTGGACGGGCCGGGACGGTGCGACGGGCGGGCCCGGCGGACCGGTCAGCGGGGGAGCTTGACCACGGTCACGAAGAAGTCGTCGATCCGGCGGACGACGGAGATGAACTGGTCGAAGTCGACGGGCTTGGTGACGTAGGCGTTGGCGTGCAGGTGGTAGCTGCGCAGGATGTCCTCCTCCGCCTCGGACGTGGTGAGCACCACGACGGGGATGGCCCGCAGGCCGGGGTCCGCCTTGATCTCGCCGAGCACCTCCCGCCCGTCCTTGCGCGGCAGGTTCAGGTCGAGCAGCACCAGGTCGGGACGCGGGACGTCCGCGTACTCGCCCTCCTGCCGCAGGAACGCCATCGCCTGCTCGCCGTCGTTGACGACGTGCAGCGCGTTGCGGACCTTGTTGTGCTCCAGCGCCTCGACGGTCAGCAGGACGTCGCCGGGGTCGTCCTCGACGAGCAGGATCTCTATGGGGTGGGGGGCTGCGCTCATGGGAAGTCCCTCTTCGCTGTCGGGTCCGTGACCGGGGCGCCGATGCTCGCCCGGTTCCGGGCCGGCAACGTCCAGTGGATGGTGGTGCCGGGGGCGCCCGGGGCGGCGGCGGTGCCAGGGGCGGCGGTGCCGGGGGCGGCGGTGTCGAGCCAGATCCGGCCGCCGTGGTACTCGACGATCTTCTTGCAGAGGGCCAGCCCGATGCCCGTGCCGGTGTACTCGTCGCGCGGATGGAGCCGCTGGAAGATCAGGAAGATCCGGTCGGCGTGCCGGGGCTCGATGCCGATGCCGTTGTCGGCGCAGCGGAACTCCCACTCGCCCCCGGCCCGCCGGGCGTCGACGGTGATGCGGGGCGGCTCGTCCGGGCGGCGGAACTTGATCGCGTTGCCGACGAGGTTCTGGAAGAGCTGGACGAGCTGGGTGCGGTCGCCGGGGACGCTCGGCAGGTCGCCGACGTCCACCCGGGCGCCCGTCTCCTCGCGCAGCGCGGCGAGGTTGTCCAGGGCGCGCTGGGCGGCGTCGTTGAGGTCGACGGATTCCTCCAGGTCGGTCAGGCGCCCGGCCCTGGAGAAGCTCAGCAGGTCGTTGATGAGGGCCTGCATGCGCTTGGCGCCGTCGACGGCGAACTCGATGTAGCGGCGTCCGCGCTCGTCGAGCTGGTCCCCGTACCGGCGTTCGAGCATCTGGCAGAAGCTCGCGACCTTGCGCAGCGGTTCTTGCAGGTCGTGGCTCGCGACGTAGGCGAACTGCTCCAGCTCGGCGTTGGACCGGCGCAGCTCCTCGGCCTGCTCGTCCAGGCGCCGCGTCTGCTCGACGGTGGCCCGCCACTCGTCGATGATCCGGTGCCGCATCGCGTCGATGATCGCCGTCAGCTCGTTGATCTCGGACGGGCCCGGGACGTCCAGCGGATACCCGAAGTCGCCCTGCGCGACCGCGCGGACGCGTCCGGTCAGCGTGGACACGGGCGTCAGGACGGTCCGCCTGATCAGCACGGTCAGCGCCAGCGCGGCCAGCACGACGAGGGCGAGCGCGGCGCCGATCGACCACATGGCCGTCGTCGCGCGGGACCGCAGCCTGTCGGCGGCCCGGTCGTGCAGCCTGGTGAGACCGGCCTGCAGCGGCGTCATGTCGCCGCGCGCCTGGCTGAGCAGCCGCCGCGACAGGCGGCTCTGATCGGGTTCGAGGCCCCGGCCGCCCGGCCCGGCCGCGACCCGGTCGGCGAAGGCGGTGCGCCACGCGCGGGAGTCGGCGGTCGCCGTGTCCAGGAGGTGGACGACGTTCTCGCTGCCGGGCACCCCCTCCAGGAGGCGGCGCATCCGGGCCGCGGACGCCGCCTCCTGCGCGACGGCCGCGCGGTATTCGGTGAGCCAGCCCCGCCCGCCGTCCATCGCGTACTCGCGGATGGCCGTGTCCTGGGCGCTGACGGCCGACGAGAGCTGGAACTGCTCCAGCGCCGCCGGGTCGACCTGGTCGATCAGGACGTCCCGCGCCTCGTTGTTCTCGTACAGCGCCGCCGCGGTCTGCGCGAAGGCGACCAGCAGGAGGACGCCGAGGACGATCGAGCCGATCCGGTAGATCTGGACGAGCCGGATCCGGCCCATCCCGCGCCCCTTGGGGACGTCCTTCGCCGGTAGCACGATGGGCGGTCCGGAGACCCGCCGGACATCCGGCTTCGGCTCCGGCTCCGGTTCGGCTTCCGCGGGCTCGCCGGGCGGCATCAATCGTCGCCCCGGCTCAGCAGCAGGACGGCCAGGTCGTCGGACAGGACGTCCCCGTTCAGCCGCTCCGCCTCAGCGATGAGCCCGTCCACCAGGACGTCGCCGCGCTGCCCTTCGCCGTGCGCGGCCGTCGCCAGCTCCATCAGGCCGGACAGGTCGAGATGCCCGCCGCCGTCGCCCGCGAACCCCTCGATGAGGCCGTCGGTGTAGAGCAGCAGCCCCCACGAGTCGCCGAGTTCGAGGTCGACGGCGGGCCACTCCACGCCGGGGATCATCCCGAGCAGCCCGAGCGCGGGGCCGCGCGGCTCGTCCGGGACGGCACGCACGCCGTCCGGCCCGAAGAACAGCGGGCGCGGATGCCCGGCCCGGTGCAGCCGCGCGGTGCGCCGGTCGGGCGCGATCGTCAGCATGCACACGGTGGTGAAGATCTCCTCGCCCCACCGCTCGTGCTGCAGGACGGCGTCGAGCGTGTCCAGGAGCCGGTCGCCGGTGTGCCCGGCGAGGACCAGCGTCCGCCACGCCATGCGGAGCCGCACCCCGAGGGACGCCTCGTCCGCGCCGTGCCCGCTGACGTCGCCGATCACGACGTGCACGGCGCCGTCGGCGGTCTCGACGGTGTCGTGGAAGTCGCCGCCGAGCAGGGCGCGGTCGCGTCCCGGCCGGTACCGGGTGTGGTGCCGCAGCGTCGTGTCGGTGAGGATCGGGACGGGCAGCAGCCCGCGCTCCAGCCGCGCGTTCTCCCTGCTCAGCGCGCGTGCCTCGACGAGCTGCCGCTCCGACTCGTCGGCCCGCTTGCGCTCGATCGCGTAGCTGATCGCGCGGGTGAGCAGGGCGCCGTCGACGTCCTGCTTGACGATGTAGTCCTGCGCGCCCGCGGCGACGGCCTCCACGCCGACGTGCTCGTCGGCGAGGCCGGTCAGCACCAGGACGGCGGTGGCCGGGGCGTGCGCTCGGACCTGCCGCAGCGCGTCCAGGCCCTCCGCGTCCGGTAGCGACAGGTCGACGATGACGCACTGGATGTCGGCCCGCAGCGCGTCCAGGGCCCCGGCGAGCGTCGTCGCGACCGTGATCCGCACGTCGGGCTGCGCCTCGGTCAGCAGTTCCTCGAACAGGAAGGTGTCGCCCGGATCGTCCTCGACGAGGAGCAGGTGCGGGGACCCGGCGACACCGAGGAGCCTTTCGGCGCCGCGACTGTGCATCGCGGTCATCTCTCAGCTCCCTTGGCGTCGTCGTTTGCCGTTGGGCAAATATTAGGGGTGATGTCGCGTGCGAAACGGAGCTTTTCTCGCTCCAACGTACTTCTCTCGCTCGTCGCTCCCGGGTCCATGCGTAACGATGGGCCTCCCCCGGCCACTACCTGGTGACACGAACACGCGGACACCCCGGACCCCGGATGGACGGAGAAGCAGGCGGTGGCAGATGAGGCCGACGAGGCTCACGAGACTCACGAGGAACGGCGCTTCACCGCGATCTACGACGAATGCCGCCAGCGCGTGTGGGCGTACGCCGCCGCCCGCGCCGGACGGCAGGCCGCGGACGAGGTGGTGAGCGAGACGTTCGCCATCGCCTGGCGGCGGCTCGCGGACATCCCCGACCCGGCGCTGCCGTGGCTGCTCGGCGTCGCGCGGAACGTGCTGCGCGCCGGGCACCGGGCGGAGGTGCGGCGGGAGTCGTTCGCCGCCGAGCTCGGGCGGTGGACGGCGCGTCCCGCAGGCGACATCGCCGAGGACGTGGCGGAGCGCCTCGCCGTCCTGCGCGCGATGGCGGCGCTGCCGGACGGCGACAGGGAGATCCTGATCCTCGTCGCCTGGCAGGGGCTGACACCGCGCGACGCCGCCCGCGTCGTCGGCTGCTCGCCCGCCGCGCTGCGGGTCCGGCTGCACCGGGCGCGCCGCCGGCTCGCCCGCGCCGCCGAGGGCGCCGAAGCCCCCGCCGCCGACCCGGCGGCGACCACCCCCCAGGCCGCGACGCGGCGGCAAGTGGCGACTGTTCAGGAGGAGATGTGATGAGCGACGTGCTGCGGACCCTGCGGGAGGCCCGGCCTGCCGACCTCGACCCGGATGCGCCGGTCGACGCGCGGGTGCGGGAGGCGGAGCTGGTGCGTGCGATGGCCGCCGGGCCCGGCCCGGCCGGGGTGCGGTCGCGGGCGGCGGCGCGGAGGCGCGTCCGTCCGGTGTGGGGTGTGGGCCTCGCGGGGGTCGTGGCGGCGGCCGGGGCGGTGGCGGCGGTGGCCTTCGTCCCGTCCGGCGGGGACGGGCCGGAGCCGCGCCGGGCGGGCGGCGATCACGGGCAGACGCAGCGGCTCGACGCGAAGACCGTCCTGCTCACCGCCGCGCAGAAGGCCGATGGACGGGCCGACACGATGCGCGCGTACTGGCACACGGTGTCGGTCTCGTCCCACACGTCCACGGTCGGGAAGGACGGCGCCCGCTACAGCGTGACCGTCCGGAACAAGTACGAGAGCTGGACGCCCAGCAAGCCGGGCGGCACGGTGTACGGGCGGCAGCAGTACCTCGGGGCGAAGCCCACGACGGCGGCGGACGAGGCGGCGTGGCGGCGCGCCGGATCGCCGGACGCGTTCGAGATCCGGGTGCCCATCACCCCCGGCGGCAAGATCACCAAGCCGTACCGGGCGAAGCTGGCGCCGACGTCGCAGCAGCCGCCCAAGCTCAACGCGTCGCCGCTGGTCGACGGCGACAAGGTGTTCTGGCTCGGCCGGAACGTGACGATGCGGCAGCTGCGGGCGTTGCCGTCCGACCCGAAACGGCTCAAGGCCGAGCTGATGCGGTGGTACGAGGGGCACGACACCGAGTCCGACCGCCCGATGGACGGCGGCGAGTGGCTCTACCGCGTCGCGAGCGGGCTGGTGATGGACATGCCGGTGCGGCCCGAGGTGCGGGCGGCCGGGTTCCGGATGCTGGCCGGGCTCCCGGCGGTGACGTCGATCGGCCAGGTCACGGACCCGCAGGGCCGTCCGGGCAATGCGATCGCCGTCGACGGCAAGACGCCGTCCGGGATGCTCCGCGAACAGGTGATCATCGATCTGTCGACCGGGACGGCGCTGGCCAGGGCGACCGTCATGGCGAAGCCCGCGCCAGGGACCGACGTCCCCGCCGGGCGGACGATGAGCTCCGAGGTCCTGCTCACCGCCGAATGGACGGACTCGGCCCCGCGCTGAGCCGCGAGCGGGAGGGGACGGTGCCCGCAGGGCGGTGCCGTCCCTTCCTCACGCGCGTTGCGCGAGGGTTTAGTGATCTATATGTGATCAGGCGCTTTTGGGGGTTCGGCGGGCGGTTTTCTGAGCGGCTCTGCGCTGTGCGGCGGCGGAGCGGGCGCGGTTGAGGCTTTCCCTGACCTTGGCGGCGCCGCGGGTGGCGGTCGCGGTGTCCTTGGCGCGTCCGGCGTAAACCGCGAGGACTTCGGAGACGGGCGGCGGCTGCCATTCCTCCTTGAGTACGAGCGGCAGGACGGGAACCGGTGCGGCGGCGGTGTTCGCGGGCACGGGGACGAGCGCGAGAGGCGATTGGCAGTGCGGGCACTGCACCCCCGGATGGTGGGTGTCTCTGCTCATAACAAGAATGATTACCCAAGGGTCTGACAAAACGGAGCCCCCGCCCTTTTGCCGAGACCCGGGGGCGCGCGCGGACGTCAGATCACGGGGCGGTTATGTGTTGTCGCCGTTCATGTGGAGCATGCGGGCGGCGTCCTGGCGATTGTCGTGGCGCAGGAGCGTCGCGCCCGAGCAGACCAGCGCGACGAGGATGGCGATCCACGCGACGGCGCGTCCGGCCCGGAGGCCGTAACCGCAGGTGATCCAGAGAAGGTGCAGGCCCCAGCGCCGCCACCGTCCGGGTTCGCTGCGCCGGCGCTTCTCCAGCGCGCTGTACCGGAAGTCCCTGGCGAGGCGGCGGCGTCCGGAGTCGGCGGTGGCGCGGGCCATGTCGCGGTACAGCGCGGCCAGCCGGTCGTCGCCGCGGGCGCTGTCGTTGTCGTTGTTGCCGCGGGCGCTGTCGTCGTCGGCGAGGACGGCGCGTCCCGGGCCCCGGCGCGGCCATGACCTGCGGTGCGCGGTCGCGAACGTGCAGTCGCCGGTGATGCGCAGCGCGTCCGGGCGGCGCAGGCCGAGGAAGCCGCAGCCGCTCAGGTCGACGTCCGTCAGCCGGACCAGCGCGGCCTCGACCCGCCGCAGCGAGGTCAGCCGCACGGTCCCGGGGCCCGGCCAGGACGGCTCGGCGAGGCCCTGGATCGGGTGCGCCAGCGTGCGGACGGACACCGTCGCGTCGAAGACGGCGTCCTCCAGGTCCAGCTCGGCGTGCCGCAGCCGGAAGTCGGCCTCCCCGTGGACGGTCGCGCCGCGCGCCGTGACGTGCCGGGCCGCCGCGTGGACGCGGAGGCCGCCGTGCGCGCAGACGTCCGCCAGCCCGATCCGGCCGCCCGCGACCAGCGGGCCGAGCCACGCGCCGCGGCGGAACTTGGTGCGCTCCAACCTGGCGTGCCTGGTGACCTGGACGCGCTTGAACGACACCGCTCCGCCGAAGCACGCCGCCTGCATCGCCGCGTCCCGTCCGAACCTGGCGCGGTCGAAGCAGGCCGCGCCCATGAACACCGCGCGCCGGAACGACGCGTCCGCGTGCCAGCCGGCCTCGCCGAACAGCGCGTCCCCGGCGAAGACGGCCTCCTCGAAGGAGGCGTGCCGGTGGAAGCGCGCCGCGTGGAAGGACACGTTGCTGCCGAACCGCGCCCCGCGGAACGAGACGTTGCCGAAGAACCGCGCGTCGTAGAACGAGGCGCCGCCGAGGAAGCAGGCGCCGTCGAACGAGCTGTCGCCCTCCACGCAGAAGCCGCGCAGCCCGGCGTCGGACGGCAGCACCGCCCGGTCGAAGCGCGTCCGGCCCAGGTGGGGGCGCCCGTCGGGTCCGGTGACGGCGTCCAGCACGGCGTCCAGCAGCCACGGCGGGACGGTCACGCCCCGCAGGTCCAGATCGCCGCCCGGACGCAGCGAACCCACGAACCGTTCGAACTCGGCCGGAGCCAGATGGGCGGGGCAGCCGCCCGGCCCCGGGGAGTCGCCCGGCCCACCGTCCTCCAGCCCCCACCCACCACCATTCAAACGACGGGCTCCGCCCGGCCCGTCGACGGCGCGTCCCATGCATCCCTGGACGGCTGAGCACCGCGGCCAGAACACCGCGGTCGTGGACGGCGGGAAAGGCTCGTGATGGGTCACGCTCTTCGGTCTACCAACGGCGCCACCCGCAGTGAAGCCCTCTTCATGGAGAGATCGGTGTCCCCCGCGTCCACACCGCCCCCTTTGACAACCTGTGCGGCGTAGTGTGAGGGCTTGTGGGGGAGCGGAGCCGGTGGGTCGCGGACGTGGACGCCCATCCCGGAGACGCGCCCGACCTTGCCCGCGCCGTCCTCGGCCGGCTCGTCGGCGCCGGGGTCGTGGTCGCCGACCGGACCGACTGCGTGCTCGGCGACGTCCCCGGCGGGTACGCGCCCGGCCCGTGCGCCTCGACGATCGTGGTCGGCGACCTCGGCGGCTTCCCTGACGTGTGGCCGAACGGCCTGGAGGTCGACGTCGGCCGCACCGCCTTCTACGGCAACGTCCGCGAGGACGACCGCGTGACCTGCCCGCACTGCTGCGCCTGGCTGCCGTTCGAGGCCGTCCTGCCCGAGGTGGAGGAGTGGCTGGAGGGCGGCCCGGACTCGCTGGTCTGCGCCCGCTGCGCCACCCGGACGGGCCTGAACGGATGGCGCTGGCCGGTGCCGTGCGCGTTCGCCGAGCTGGGCCTGCGCTTCTGGAACTGGCCGCCGCTCGCGGACGCGTTCGTGCACGATCTGACCCGCCGCCTCGGACACCGTCTGATCACGGGCCACTCCGGTGGGTGACGGCGCGCGGACCCCGCTCAGATAGCGAGTGAACTGCGGGAACCCGGGGGATCATCGAATTGTCTGATACTTCGGCTAAGCACCCGAGTTCGACTGTCGTTCACCTTGCTCAGGGAAAATCATCGTATGACCGTCAATCCAGGACATATCCCTCATCAGGCCGAGGCGTTGCCGGAGGACCGCTTCCTCGATCGGGAGGAGAGCTGGCTCCGGTTCAACCAGCGCGTCCTGGAGCTGGCGGAGGATCCGGCGCTGCCGCTGCTCGAACGCGTCCGGTTCCTGTCGATCTTCGGGAGCAACCTGGACGAGTTCTTCATGGTCCGCGTCGCGGGCCTCGCCCGGCGGATGGCGACCGGGCTCGCCGTCCAGTCCGCCAGCGGCCGGCAGCCCCGCGAGGTGCTCGAACGCACCGGCGAGGTCGCGCACGAGCTGATGGAGCGGCACGCCGCCTGCTTCCGCGACGAGATCAGGCCCGCGCTCGGCGACGAGGGCGTCGACATCCTGCGCTGGGACGAGCTGGCCGAGACCGAGCAGGAGCGGATGCGCCGCCTGTTCCGCGACCGGATCTACCCCGTCCTCACCCCGCTCGTCGTCGACTCCGCGCACCCGTTCCCCTACATCTCGGGCCTGTCGCTCAACCTCGCGGTGATCGTCCGCGACCCGGAGACGGACGCGACGATGTTCGCCCGCGTCAAGGTCCCGCCGCTGCTGCCCCGGTTCATCGAGGCGTCCCCGGACCGGTTCACCCCGCTCGAGGACGTGATCGCCGCGCATCTCGGCCAGCTGTTCGTCGGGATGGAGGTCGTCGAGCACCACGCGTTCCGCGTCACCCGCAACCAGGACCTGGAGATCGACGACGACATCAGCGAGGGCCTCCTCCAGGCCCTCGAACGGGAGCTGCTGCGCCGCCGGTTCGGCCCGGTCGTCCGGCTGGAGGTCGAGGAGTCGATCTCCGGCGGGGTGCTCGAACTGCTGACGTCCGAGCTGGCCGTGCACGAGGGTCAGATCTACAGCGTTCCAGGACCGCTCGACCTCGGCGGCCTCGCGGCCATCGCCGACCTCGACCGGCCGGAGCTGAAATACCCCCCTTTCGTGCCGTCCAAGGAGGCCCTGCCGGAGGATGCGAGCATCTTCAGCGCCATCCGTGAACGGGACGTGCTCGTCCACCACCCCTACGACTCGTTCACCACGACCGTCCAGCGGCTGATCGAGGACGCCGCCACCGACCCGCGCGTCCTCGCGATCAAGCAGACGCTGTACCGGACGAGCGGCGACTCCCCGATCGTGGACGCGCTGATGAGCGCCGCCGAGGCCGGCAAGCAGGTCGTGGTCGTCGTCGAGCTGAAGGCCAGGTTCGACGAGCGCGCCAACATCGCGTGGGCGCGGAAGCTGGAGACGGCCGGCTGCCACGTCGTGTACGGGTTCGTCGGGCTGAAGACGCACTGCAAGCTGGCGCTGATCGTCCGGCAGGACGCGGAGGGCCAGCTGCGCCGCTACTGCCACATCGGCACCGGCAACTACCACCCGAAGACCGCCCGGCTGTACGAGGACTTCGGCCTGCTCACCGCCGACCCGGAGGTCGGCGAGGACGTCAGCGCCCTGTTCAACCACCTCACCGGCTACTCGCGCCAAGGCTCCTACCACCGGCTGCTCGTCGCGCCGAACAGCCTGCGGTCCGGGCTCGTCCAGCGGATCGAGCACGAGATCGACAACCGCCGGGCCGGGCATCCCGCCCGCGTCCGGATCAAGTGCAACTCGCTCGTCGACGAGGTGATCATCGACGCGCTGTACCGGGCGTCGCGGGCCGGGGTGCCGGTGGACGTCTGGGTCCGCGGCATCTGCGCGCTGCGCCCCGGCGTGCCCGGCCTGTCGGACGTGATCAGGGTGCGGAGCGTCCTCGGCCGGTTCCTGGAGCACTCGCGGGTGTTCGCGTTCGAGAACGGCGGCGAGCCCGAGGTGTGGATCGGCAGCGCCGACCTCATGCACCGCAACCTGGACCGCCGCGTCGAGGCCCTCGTCACCGTCACCGACCGGGCGCAGCGCGACGGCCTGCTCGACCTGCTCGACCGCGCCATGGACGACCGCACCGACGCGTGGGCGCTCACGGCCGACGGCGCCTGGACGCGGCTGGCGGCCGGTCCCGGCGAGACCCTCCAGGACATCCAGACCCACCTCGTCAAGAGCCGCCGATGGAGGACGGTCGAAGCCCAATGACCTGTGCGTGCGCCCCGCGGGCCTGTGCCCCGCGGGCCGGGGGAGGTGTGAGGTGGCGCTGCCGGTAGTCGTCCGGGCCGCCGGCACGCTGCTGTGGCGGGACGGCCCCGGCGTCGGCGCCGAGGGCGGGCCCGAGATCGCGGTGATCCACCGTCCCCGCTACGACGACTGGTCGTTCCCCAAGGGCAAGATCGACAAGGGCGAGCACATGCTGCGCGCCGCCGTCCGCGAGACCGAGGAGGAGACGGGCATCGTCCCGCGCCTCGGCCGCCGGCTGCCGACCAGCACCTATCCCGTCCGGGAACGCACCAAACAGGTCTACTACTGGGCGGCCAGGCCCGTGGCGGAGAGCGCGTTCACGCCGAACGACGAGGTGGACGAGCTCGCCTGGCTCCCGCCCGCCGCCGCGGAGGCCAGGCTCAGCTACCGCCACGACGTCGACCTGCTCCGCGAGTTCCTGCGCGGCCCCTCGGACACCGTGCCCTTCGTGATCCTGCGGCACGCGTCGGCGGGCGAGAAACTCGACTGGCGCGAAGCGGACGAGCTGCGTCCGCTGGACGCCGCCGGCCGCGGGGAGGCCGCCGACCTCACCCGCCTCCTCCGCTCCTACGGCCCGGCCCGGCTGGTCAGTTCCGCGACGGCGCGCTGCCTGGAAAGCGTCCTGCCGTACGCGCGGCTCGTCCGCAAGCCGATCAGCACCGAGGCGGCGTTCACGGTCGGCGCCACCAGCCCGGGACGGGCCGTCGAACGGCTCCTCGCCCTGGTCGCGGACGGCGTCCCGACCATCGTGAGCACCCACGGCGAGGTCGTCTCCGAACTCGTCACCGGGCTGTGCAAGGAGATGGGGGAGAAAGTCCCGGACGACCCGAGCCTGCGCAAGGCGGAATTCTGGGTGGCGCACCTGACCCCCGGTTCAATGGCGGCCCTGGAACGCCACAGCCCTAGAACGCTGGCCCCAGCGTCTGCGACCAGGTAGTCGGCAGCCGATCCCGCGCCGCCTCCGCCTCGCATTCTTCCTTTCCGTAGAGAACGCCCAACGCGAACGCCTCAGCCGGAATCCTGGTGCGTTTCCCGGCCGCCTCAAGATGCTCCATGGCGATCATGCCGTCCTGGTATTCGCCGAGGACCTCCTGGATGCGCTTGGCGTCCTTGACCACCCGCTTCGCCGCCGCACCCAGCACGG
Source organism: Actinomadura sp. 1N219 (assembly GCF_044326405.1). Taxonomy (NCBI): domain Bacteria; kingdom Bacillati; phylum Actinomycetota; class Actinomycetes; order Streptosporangiales; family Thermomonosporaceae; genus Actinomadura; species Actinomadura sp. 1N219. The sequence goes on from NZ_JBIRAY010000001.1 coordinate 123,698, forward strand.
GAACCGCCAGCTCCGCCGCGTACCGCGCCCGCTTGGCCGCCTTCCGCGTCTCGTGCCGCGCGATGTCCGGATCGTCCGCCGTCTTGATCGACGCGTAGTCCTTGGCCATCCGGTCCCACGCCCGCGTGACGAGTCCGGGCAGTTCTTTGCGCGCCTTTCTGTCACCCAACCGCGCCAGCGGCGGATCGGCCACCAGCCGATCGAGCTCATCGAGCAGAGCGAAATACCGCGCCTCTTTAAGGGTCGCGTTCATGCGCCGGTAGGCGGCCCGCTCCTGCCTTTCCAGGTCGTCCAGCAGGAATGTCGGCGCCCCGGCGAAACGCATGCGCAGCACTTCACGGTCGCGCACCTCGCCGAGGACAGCGGCCAGCCACCGCAGCTCCGGGCCCAGCGGGTCCGTCCGCTCGGCGTCCAGGACCGTCCGGTAGCTGCGCAGCGCGCTCCGCAGCCGCCGCACCGCCACCCGCATCCGGTGGACGGCGTCGTCCTCGCCCAGCCGCGCCTTCGGGTCGAACGCCAGCACCGCCGCGACCTGGTCCGCGAGATAGGCCAGCACGACCTCCCCGGTCGTCACCGCCGGGGCCTTCCCGTTGGACGTCGCCTCCACGATCCACGACCGCGCCGCCGCCCGCGCCGCCGCGGGCTCCGACGGGACGACCGCGTCCCCGAGCAGCCGCCCCAGCTTGGACGACGACTTCGCCTTCCGCGCGCCGACCTTCCGCAGCCGCTTGCCCGCCGCCTTCAGCAGCTCAGGGGGCCCGCTGCCCAGCTCGACCTCGATCTCGCGCCACCGGACCGGCTCGCCGTCCGTCCCGGCCCGGCCCGTGACCAGGTCGTCGGCGACCTCCGCCAGCTCCGTCCCGTCCTCGGCGAGCAGCCGGACGACGGTCCGCACGGTCTCCAGCGTCGCGACCGGACGCAGTTCCTCCCCGCGCGTGTACGCCGCGACCAGCCCCGCCAGCCGCGCCGGGACGACCAGCGGACGGCCCAGCGGCGCCCGCAGCTCCTGCTTGCTGTCCGGCCCGGCGGGCATCTTGAGGTGCCAGCCCGCGTCCGTCCCGCCCCGCCTGCGCCGCAGCGTGATGCCGTGCGCCGCGAGCCGGAGATCGGCGGTGTCGAAATAGCCTGCGTGCAATTCATGGACCTCGGGCTCGGTGACCGACGCCACACCCGGCAGCCCGTCCAGCTCCGGCAGCACGAACCCGGCGGCGGCGTCGTACTTCTGCTCGATCTCGAGATGCCTTTCGGCCACGCTCAGCTCCTCAAGGACGTCGGCAACGGCGCACACCCAGTTGACAAGCATTCCACGCCAAGGTGAACAACAACAGAAACCTTGTGGTCAGCCGCGTCCGCCTAGCATGCGTGGGTGAGCACACTGGTTCTCTGGGACATCGACCACACCCTCATCAACGCCGGAGGGCTCAGCTCCGAGATCTACGGCACGGTGTTCCACCGGCTCATCGGCCGCCCGCCCGAGAAGATCGCCGCGATGGCCGGGCGCACCGACCTCGCCATCACCACCGAGACCCTCCGCCACAACGGTATCGAACCCGCACACGACCTGATGGCGTCGTTCACCGAAGCCCTGGCGGAGTCCTTCACCGCCCGCCAGGACGAATTCGCGACCCGGGGCCACGTCCTGCCCGGCGCCCGCGCCGCATTGAAGACCCTGGCCGCCCGCCCCGACGTGATCCAATCGGCGCTCACCGGCAACATGCGCCAGATCGCCGTCGCCAAACTGACGGCATTCGCGCTCATCGACTTCTTCGACCTGGACGCCGGCGCCTTCGGCAATGACGGCATCGAACGTCCACCCCTCGTGAAACTCGCGCAACAGCGCGCGACCGCGAAATATGGCGAGGACTTCACCGCGGCGAACACCGTCCTGATCGGCGACACCCCGCACGACGTCCGCGCGGGCCACGAAGGCGGCGCCCACGTGGTCGCCGTGGCCACCGGCGCCACCCCGGCCTCCGACCTCCGCCTCTCCGGCGCCGAGGTCGTCCTCCCCGACCTCACCGACACCCGGACGGTCGTCCAGGCCATCCTCCGCGCCTGACCGGCCGCTGATCGCCGGTCAGTGGTATTCGAGCGTGCCCTTTCTGATGTAGGCGAGGTCGTGGGGACCTTCGATGCCCACATAGGGGCAGGAGGCCGGGCCCTGGCGGAGGGTGAGGGCGGAGTCGCCGGGGGCGATCCAGAGGAGGCGGCCTGAGCTGAGCCAAGGCCGGAGATCGAAGTCCCAGTCGGCGGGCCAGGGGATGTTGTCGGCCCAGCCCTTCCATTCGCCGGCCTCGTCGTAGACGTCGTACTGCTGCGTGCCCCAGTCGTTCTCCAGGCGGACGGACGGGCGGGGCCCGAAGTAGGCGATGGCCCAGCCGGTGTGGCGCCCGACGGGAACCTCGGAGATGACGGCGCGCACGTCCGGGGCGTCCAGGATGCGCGGGACGACGTAGGGCGCGCCGGGTCCTGGCTGGCACATGAATGGCGTGTAGGTGACGGGCTGGGCGATCCGCATGGCACCGGTCAGCGCGAGCCACGACCGGGGGAGCCGGACGGGACGGCGGCGGACCGGCGCCTCGTAGTTCCAGAACCAGCCGTCGAGGTCGACCGGATCGAGCGGCCAGTGAACGGCGTCGCCGCTGTGCGGATCGCGGGTGAGGGGGACCTCGGGCAGCCATTCCCGGTAACGGTGCGTCAGGTCGTTGCGGCGCTCGCGGGCCTCGGCGAGCGCACGGTCGAGGTCGGCGGACTCGGCGTCGTCCTCGTCCAGCCGCTCGGCGCGCTGCTTCCAGCGGTTGCCGAGGTCGAGCAGTTCGGCGCGGGCGGCGAGGCGTTCGGCGTCCAGCGGGCCGCTCATAAGGGTGCTCCGTCTCCGCGTGCCAGGGACACCGGCTGGTTCGGCGCGAACCGCACCAGGGGTTCCATGTTCGGATTTGCCGGCGAGTGATTGTAGTCGATCTTGTCGTAGATGCCCTGGTTGACATCGTTCTCGGGCACCCAGTACTTGTGCGCGCCGTGGTTGACGCCCATGCCGTTGTCCATCATCTCCTGGACGGTCCGGTCATATTCCTCGGGCGTCAGGCGCTCGCCACTCGGATGGTGGCGGATGTCATAGAGGTCATTGTCCCCGGCGAACGGCTTGAGCGGCTCGTCCGCGCCATCGCGGCCCCGGACGACGCCGTCGTCGCCGACCTGGAGTTTGCCCTGCCGGCCGTACTCCTCCATGGAGCCCTGCTGGTCGTAGTACTCCTTGTGCCGCTGCCGGTAACGGTCGTTGAGCCCGTCCCAATCCTTGTCGGACATTCCCTCGGGCTTCGTCTTCGGAGGCGGATCGGGCTTGAAGTATCCGACCTGCCCCTCTTTTCCCTTGAGGTCCGGCTTGAGCATCACGTCGTACTGGTTGATGGTCTTCGACTTGACGAACTGGGGCTTCGGGATCGCATTGCCGTGCCTGAGGTGTTTCAGCGAGTCGGGATTCACCGGGCGGACGTCGATCTGCAGGTTCCTGCGGTTGGCGTAGTCCTGGAACTTCTTCTGGTCCTTGCGCCGGATGCCCCACTTGTTCTGGATCTCACGCGGGCTGTTCGGTTGCCTGGAAGTCCCGCCGCCGAGCCCGGCGCGGCGGGAACCGCGCGGTGAACCACCACCACCGCCGCGCCGCCTGCGCGCCTTGCGTAAGAATTTCGCGGCCCCCCGGCCGATGATGCCGCCGACCTCACCGGCCGCGCCGCCGCCCCGTCTGCCCCCCAAGGCGTGCCTCCCCGAAACACCGCCAACGCGAGCCACGCCGTTCCAGCCACACCGGCAAGGCCGCGATGAGTTCTATGCCGCGACTCGACCAAATCCGACGATATGCCGGAAGCGACCACCGCGCCAGCGTCCGCACCCGTCCGGTCTGCGCCATGACCCCAGATCCTCGCGCCGCCCGCCGGCAATCGTCGATTGCATAAACCGAATATTTGCCGTAAGAATCCCTTCTCGCCCTTTAAGAATTGATCTTGAGTTACGATTTTCTGTATGGAGCGAGAGGGTGTTCCTCAGTCCGACATTCCGGCCGGCCCGCGAGGTCGCAGGTTCAAGATCGCCGTCGAGATCAGTGCGATTTGCATCGCGGCGGCGAGCCTTCTGGTCGCGTTCACCTCGATCGGCGAGTCCGCCTACCGGTGGGCCTTCCCGGGCGAGGCGGCGCCCCCGGAGCCCAGCGCGCGTGCCGAGCCGGCCGCGCGCCCCGACCCCCTGGCCTGCCCATACGCCGATGCGGTGTGCCTGTGGTCGGCCCCCGACCGGAAGCCCTTCGTCTGGCGGCCCCGTGAGGGCAGGAAGGCATTCTCGGACTACGACTCGACCCGCGTCCCGGCACTCGCCGATCACCTGGCCGCCTTTGTCGCCAATGTTGATGCGTGCTTCATCGATACCGCGGACGATCTGACCCGCGACTATCGAAGCGTCATGCGGGTCCATGCCGTCGCGAAGAGAACGGGGTTCCTCACCGGCTATGGAATGCGCGCTGATCAGATAGCGCCGCCGGAGGTCTGCACCGGGAAAAGCAAGGAAACCCACGACCTGTGGCCTGAGTGAGGGACGCCGGCATTCAGCCGCCGGACGGCGTCGTACGGCGCAGTGCGGCGTCGTACGGGACGTCGGTCATGGCGAGACGATGTCAGGATTGTCGGATCCTGAACGTCTTCTCCCACAAGGAGGGCGCATGCCCGCTGCCTTCGATGTCGTCTCGCGCTTCTACCACGCCGCCCAGGCCGGGGACGGGGCCGCGATCCTCGACGTCCTGCATCCGGAGTTCGAGGCGCACATCGCGCCGGGGATGCCCTGCGGAGCCGGCGGCGCCTTCCACGGGCCGCGCGAGGCGCTCACGCGGGTGTGGGGCGCGGTGTTCGCCGAGTACGACACGGCTCCGTACGCCGAGGGCTGGCACGAGACGACCGACGGGATGGTCGTGGTCACCGGGCACTACCGGGGTGCCTCGCGGGGCACGGGGCGCGAGTACGAGGCCGAGTTCGTCCACCTGTGGCGGGTGACGGACGGGCTGATCTCGTGGCTGCACCAGTACACCGACACCCTCCGGTGGCACGAGGCGCTCAGGTGAGATGGAACTTCATGCCCATGTGAGACGGGCGGAAGCCGATCTTCTGGTAGAAGCGCACGGCGTCGGGGCGCTGGCGGTCGGTGGTGAGCTGGACGACGCGGCAGCCGCGGGCGCGGGCCCGGTCGATGGCGAAGTTGAGCATGTCCTGGCCGAGGCCGCGGCCGCGCTGGGAGGCGGCGACGCGGACGCCCTCGATCTGGGCGCGCTCGCTGCCGGTGTAGGTCAGGCCGGGGATGAAGGTCAGCTGCAGCGTCCCGGCGATCTCGCCGGCGACCTCGGCGACGATCACGGAGTTGTTCGGGTCCTTCTCGATGGCGGTGAAGGCCGTGAAGTACGCGTCCGGAATCTCATCCCCCGGTGTTTCGCGGGTGGCTCCCAGGGGATCGTCGGCCAGTAGCCGGACGATCTGGGGCAGATCGTCCGCCGTAGCCTCGCGGAAGGTCACTTCTTGATCACGCTGCACGCCTCACAGGCTATCCGGACGCTAACTTGCAACGTTCACGAACGTCTTGTAGTACTACACTTTGTAGTACTACGTTGAGTGGAGACCACCTCGGAGCCGAACTGCCGGTGGTCTCGTCGCCGCGCAGGGGAGATCCAATGCACCACATCGAGAACGAGGAACACTGGAGCGACCACGCCATCTGCCGCGGCGCCGATCCCGACCTGTTCTTCCCGATCGGCTACTCCGCGCCGGTGCTGAAGGCCCAGGAGGACGCCGCCAAGGCGATCTGCGCGAACTGCCCGGTGCGGGCCGAATGCCTGGGGTGGGCGCTGCGCGTCGGCGAGCCCGACGGCATCTGGGGCGGGACGACGCCGGAGGAGCGCCGCTACCTCCGCAGGACGGCCGACGCCCCCGCACGGCGGCCCCTTCCCGTCATCGTCGTGCGCGGCGACGCGTCCGAGCCGGAGCACGCGTCCGCCGCCTAGCCCCGCGACCCCGCGCCGGGGCCCGCAGTGGCACGTTCCGGACGTTTCGCGCGTTGGCCGTACAGGGGCGTCGAGACTTACGGTGGCTGACATGAGCTATATCCCCGAGAAGCGGAGTTCCGACGGGCTCGCCAAGCACGGGACGCGCGCGCTGGCGTCCGCGGTCCTGATCGGCTCCGTGACCGCGGTGATGTGGGTGCTGGAGCTGTTCGACCACGCGTCCGACGGCTGGTTCGACCGGTTCGGGATCCAGCCGCGGGACGTGAACGACTTGCCGGACATCTTCACCGCGCCGTTCATGCACGGCGGGTTCGGGCACCTGATGGCCAACACGGTCCCGTTCCTCGTCCTCGGGTTCATCGCGGCGGCGCGCGGCATCGCGAAGTTCCTGGTCGCGAGCCTGATCGTCATCGTGGTCGGCGGGCTCGGGGTGTGGATCACCAGCTCCGCCAACACGCTCGGATCGAGCATCCTGATCTTCGGCTTCTTCGGCTACCTGGTGGGACGCGGGATCTTCGAGCGGCGGCTGGTCGACATCGCGATCGCGGTCGCCGTCGTCGCCGTCTACGGGACGATGCTGTTCGGCGTCATCCCCGGCGACTCCGGGATCTCGTGGCAGGGGCACCTGTTCGGGCTGATCGGCGGCGTGCTGGGCGCCTGGTTCCTGCGCCGCGGCACCAGCGGCGACACCAGCCGCGACGTGGGCACCGGGGCTAGTTCGGTCTGACGGTGACCTCGGAGACGACGGCGTCGCGCGGCGTCTCCAGAGCTGACACCAAGACGCGCGCAACTGTGGCGGGGGCGGCGAAGTCGTCCTCGGCGTAGGGGTGGCCTTCCTGGGCGCGCACCTTCCGCTGCATGTCCGTGGCCGTCCGCCCCGGGTAGACGGTCGTGACGCGCAAGGACGGCTCCTCCGCCCGGAGCGAATCGGCCAGCGCGCGCAGGCCGAACTTGCTCGCCGCGTACGCCGACCACTCCGGATTGGCGCGGAGCCCCGCGGTCGAGTTCACGAAGACGATGTGGCCTTCGGCGGCGCGCAGCGCGGGCAGCAGCAGCCGCGTCAGCTCCGCCGCGGACACCAGGTTGACCGACAGGTGCTGGATCCACTCGTCCGCCTCCATGTCGGCGACGGGCGCGAGATGCACCATGCCCGCCGCGTGGACGACGCCGTCCAGCCGCGGGGGAAGCCCGGCCACCGCGAGGGACGCCTCGATCCGCAGCGGCTCCGTCAGATCGACCGGGATCGTCGTGACGGACGGGTCGCGCCGCGCCGAGGCGACCGCGTCCGGGCTGATGACCTGGGTGGCGGCGTGCGCGCCGCCGCGCAGCCGCCCGGCCAGCTCGCCCAGCCGCTCCGGCGAGCGGGCGGTCAGGACGAGGTCATGCCCGCGCCCGCGCAGCAGCCCGGCGACCGCCGCCCCGATGCCGCCGGTCGCCCCGGTGATCAGATATGTGCCCATGCCGCCTCATTCTCGTGGATCCCCTGTCCGTGTGGACGCCCGGGGCGGCCCGCGGGTTCGGAGCTCAGTTCGGGTTGGACGCCGGCCGCAGCACGCGGGTGGCGCCGGTGATCAGGGCCGTCGCGAGCACCCAGCCCGTCGTGACCAGCGCGTACGCCACCCACCGCGACCAGCTCACCGCGTCGTACGAGAGCTGCTGCCCGAACGTGTCGAGCGGGATCAGCAGGTCGAGGGTGTAGATCAGGGCGTGGAACGCGGGCAGCTCGTTCCCGGGCTTGACCGGACGGGGCTCCTCGATGGAGAACACCGTCGTCCCGGTGGCGAGCAGGGCCGCGAACCAGGCGAACGCCAGCCAGGGGCGGTAGCCGTACCCGACTGTCCAGTCGAGGAGCTGGTTCCACGCCTTCCCGACCGGGTTCAGGTGGCGGCGGCGGGCGCGGAGCTTGGCGAGCTGCACCTTGCGGGCGAGGTCGTCGTGGCCGATGCCGTGGTACCAGGACGCGAGCTGCTCGTACGGCTGGAGATGGAACTCCCGGTCGCGGGACACCCAGCTCAGCCGGTCCTTGAACTCGCCGCCGCGCAGCGTCTCGTACGTCATGCCGTTCAGGTACAGCTCGTCCGGCCAGACGGACGGATGATCCATGATCAGCGCGATCCGGGAGTACGACAGCGACACCCGGCCCTTGATCTGCCCGTCCGTCCACAGGAGCAGCTCGTCGGCCTGCATGTGGCTCGCGTGCAGCGCCATCCGGGCCGGGTCGCCCGAGTCGAGGCGCCCCCGCGAGAACGACAGGATGCCGTTGAAGCGGGCGCTGCGCAGCCGGACGGTGCCGAGCGCGGTGAACCCGTTGCTGAACTCGGCGGTGTCCTCGACGACCATGTTCTGCGCGTCCAGCGCGAGGCGGCCGGGGTTGACGAGCGTCGTGCCCTCCATGAACAGCCCGCCGTTCATCCGGGCCCCGACGAACCGGACGCCGCCGGTGATGGTCGCGTTCCGGATGAACGTGCCGACGTCCACGACGAGGCCGCCGCTGGACAGCGCCCGCCGCTCCGGGTCCGGCGCGGTGATCGTCGTCCCGTTCAGCCGGAGGCCGCCGCCGAGCTGCGCCCGGAACAGCCGGATCTCGCCGTCGATCTCCGATCCGGACATGCTGAGGAAGCCGTCCGCGCGGAGGCCGCCGCCGTCGAAGCCCGGCATCCGGCAGTGGTTGAACCGCAGCTGGCGGGTCTCGGCGTTGGAGAAGTCGGGCTCCTCGACGAGCCGGCACTGGTCCAGCAGCAGCTCGTGCTCGACGGACCCGCCCGACACGTCCAGGCGTCCCAGGATGTAGGCGCCGCGCAGGCGGACGGCCGCGACCGCACCCGGACGCGCGTCGCCCGCGCCGAGCAGCAGCTGGGTGATGATCTCGGCGCGGACCATCCGCTCGGGCAGCGGTCCTGCGGGACGGTCGTCGCCGAGCGCGACCGTCGCGCCGGTCGGGAACGCGGCCCAGAGGCGCTGTTCGGCATCGTTGAGTCCGGGGGGCTGGGGCACGGACACTCTTTCTACGCGGAGATCCCCTCCGCGATCAACGTCGCGGAGGGGATCCCACAGTCGGCTGGACGGTCTAGAAGAAGCCGCGGCGGCGCCCGGCGTCCTTGAGGAAGCCGTCGAGCTGCTGCTCCCAGTTGGTCTGCTCGACGCTCGCGTAGTCGACGGTGAACCGGCTGAACGCGTCGCGCCCCTCGGTGAACGCGCCGCCGCGCTTGTCGAGCTCCAGCACGACCTCCATCGACTGCGGGTACGACACGAACGTCACCTCAAGCTGCTTGATGCCGCGCGCGTACGTGCTCGGAGGATAGAACTCGATCTCCTGGTAGAACGGCAGCTCCTGGTGGACGCCCCAGATGCGCCCCTTCTCGCAGTCGGCGTTGCGGAACTGGAAACCGAGGTTGGAGAACGCCGCGAGGATCCGCTCCTGCGCGGGCAGCGGGTGCACGGCGATCGGGTCGAGGTCGCCCGGGTCGATCGCGCCCTGGACCTCCAGCTCGGTCGCGAGACCGACCGTGGTGCCGCGCAGCGGCTGCCCGTACATGTGGGTGAGCGGCGCCTCCCACGGGATGGCGAACTGGAACGGGATGCTGTGCCGGGCGCCGTCGTCCAGCTCGAATGCACCGGCCACCGGCAGCTTGGCGTACTCCAGGTTGGAGCTGTACTCGTTGTCGCCCGACTCGATCTCGACCCTGGTGCGCAGGGCGAGGTTCACCGACTTGATGTCGGAGTCGTGCTGGCCGCCGATGATGGTGATCTCTCCGGTGACGGCGCCACCGGGCCTGGTGTTCGGGTCGTGCAGGATCGTTTCGATCGACGGGCCGCCGATGCCCATCGCCTGCCGCAGCTTCTTGAAGACCAAGGTCCGTCCTCCCGTTTGCGAGCACTCCGGGCGCTCCCGTCCCATGCGTCCGGGCGCCCTCGTCCCATAGACGTGTTACGCCCATAGACGCTGTTACGGGAGATTACGTTCCTGAGCGCCCTCGTGACCTGCGAATGGCCGCGTTGACGGCCGCCGATGAACGGCCGTCAGTGGCCGCCTCCGGCGAGGTTGAGGCCGACGACGCCGACGAGGATGAACGCCAGCGCGGCGATCTTGAGCGCGGACACCTGGTCGCCGAGCAGGAGCATGCCCAGCGTCGCCGTCCCGACCGCGCCGATCCCGACCCACACCGCGTAGGCGGTGCCGACGTCGAGGTTCTTCAGCGCCAGGCTGAGCAGGCCGAAGCTGGTCACGGCGAAGACGAGGAAGCCGATGGACGGCAATGGTTCGGTGAAGCCCTTGCTGCCCTTCAGGCACAGGGCCATCGCGACCTCGAAGAGACCGGCGGCGATGACGAGGATCCAGGCCATGGTGCACCCTCCCGGTGGGCGAGACGACTGCTGTCACGCGTCGTCTTGGCCTGCCGGGTACGACGCACCTCGTCCGGGAGGGACCACTGGCCCTCACCAGCCCCAACGGCCCTGTGCCGAAGGACATTCCCGGGATCTGCCGGGCGGTCAGGATCTGCCGAGCGCCCGGTACTCCCAGCCCGCCGATCTCCACTGCGCCGCGTCGAGGGCGTGCCGTCCGTCCACCATCCGCTTGTGCCGGACGACCTCCGCCAGCGCCTCCGGACGCACCTCGCGGAAGTCCGACCACTCGGTCAGCAGGACGACGACGTCGGCGTTCCCGGCCACGTCGAACGCGCTGTCGCCGTACCGCAGCTCGGGGAACGCGCGGCGGGCGTTGTCGAGGGCCGCCGGGTCGTAGACGCGGACGTCGCCGCCGAGGCCGTGCATGGTGCGGGCCACGTCCAGCGCGGGAGCGTCGCGGACGTCGTCGGAGTTGGGCTTGAACGCGGCGCCCCACACGGCGATGCGCTTGCCCGTGACCTCGCCGCCGAGCACCTCGCCGACGAGGTCGACGGTGCGGGCGCGGCGCCGCCGGTTGATGTCGTCCACCTGGCGCAGGAACGACACGGCCTGCCCGACGCCGATCTCCTCGGCGCGGTGCGCGAACGCCCGGATGTCCTTGGGGAGGCAGCCGCCGCCGAAGCCGAGCCCGGGACGCAGGAACTTGCCGCCGATCCGGTCGTCGAGCGCGAGGGAGTCGGCGAGGTCCTTGACGTCGGCGCCGACGGCCTCGCACACCTCCGCCATCGCGTTGATGTAGGAGATCTTGGTGGCGAGGAAGGAGTTGGCGGCGACCTTGACGAGCTCGGCGGTGGCGAGGTCCGTGCGGATCACGGGGGTGCCGAGGTCGAGGACGGGCTTGAACACGGCGTGCAGCCGCTCGTACGCCCAGTCGGACGCGACGCCGAACACCAGCCGGTCGGGGCGCATCGTGTCGTCGACGGCGAAGCCCTCGCGGAGGAACTCGGGGTTCCACGCCAGCTCGACGTCGGCGCCCGCGGGAGCCAGGTCGCCGACGATGCCGGTGAGGCGCCGCGCCGTCCCGACCGGCACCGTCGACTTCCCGACGATGAGGGCGCGGCGGCGCAGCAGCGGGGCCAGGGAGCGGACGGCGGCGTCGACGTAGGTCAGGTCGGCGGCGTCGGACCCGGGGAGCTGCGGCGTCCCGACGCACAGGAAGTGGACGTCGCCGAAGCCGGCCGCCTTCTCGTAGGAGGTGGTGAACCGGAGCCGGCCCGAGTCGAGCGCCTTGGTGAGCAGCTCGGGCAGTCCGGGTTCGAAGAACGGGACCTCGCCGGACGCCAGCCTGCCGATCTTGTGCCGGTCGACGTCCACGCCGAGGACCTCGAAGCCGAGCGCCGCCATGCATATCGCGTGCGTGGCCCCGAGGTAGCCGGTCCCGATGACGGTCAGTCTCGGGACCTCCGCCTCCCTGTGTTTCATGTGCACCTCCTCTTTCTGCCGCGGGTGAACTGCTGTCGCGGGGGGTGGGGTGATCGTTCACACGATCTTCCCACCGAACCTCCCCGGGGTGTTCCACATCGGTTACCAGCGGGTAGCATGATGGTGGGTTACTGACCAGTACATGCAGCGGGACCGGTCGTCGACGGGGGTCCGCGGGACTTTGACGGAGGCTCGTATGGGGCACTACAAGAGCAACCTCCGCGACCTGGAGTTCAACCTCTTCGAGGTGTTCAGGCGCCAGGACCTCCTCGGCTCGGGCCCGTACGAGGACTTCGACGAGGACACCGCCCGCAGCGTCCTCGACGAGGTCCGGCGGCTGGCCGAGGGGCCGATCGCCGCGTCCTTCGAGGACGCCGACCGCCACCCGCCGGTGTTCGACCCCGCGACCGGCGCCGTCGCCATGCCTGACGGTTTCAAGAAGTCCTTCAAGGCCTGGATGGACGCCGAGTGGTACCGGCTCGACCTCGTGCCCGAGTTCGGCGGCAGCCGCGCCCCGCGCTCCCTCACCTGGGCGGTCGCGGAGCAGGTGCTCGGCGCGAACCCGGCGGTCTACATGTTCGCGTCCGGTCCCGGTTTCGCGCAGATCCTGTGGCGCATCGGCACGCCGGAGCAGAAGCGGTTCGCCGAGCTGGCCCTTGAGCGGCAGTGGGGCGCCACGATGGTGCTGACCGAGCCGGACGCCGGGTCGGACGTCGGCGCGGGCCGGGCCAAGGCCGTCGAGCAGCCGGACGGAACGTGGCACATCGAGGGCGTCAAGCGCTTCATCACCTCGGCCGAGCACGACATGGCGGAGAACATCTTCCACCTGGTGCTGGCGCGTCCGGAGGGCGCGGGGCCCGGCACCAAGGGGCTGTCGATGTTCCTCGTCCCCAAGTTCCTGGTGGACCTGGAGACCGGGGAGCTGGGCGAGCGCAACGGCGTGTACGTGACGAACGTCGAGAAGAAGATGGGCCTGAAGGTCTCCACGACCTGCGAGTTGACGTTCGGCGAGAAGGACCCGGCGGTCGGGTACCTGGTCGGGGACGTCCACGAGGGCATCAAGCAGATGTTCCTCGTCATCGAGTACGCGCGGATGATGGTCGGGACGAAGGCCATCGCCACGCTGTCGACCGGCTACCTGAACGCGCTGGAGTACGCGAAGGAGCGCGTCCAGGGCGCGGACATGACGCAGATGACCGACAAGACCGCCCCGCGCGTGACCATTACGCACCACCCGGACGTCCGGCGCAGCCTCATGACGCAGAAGGCGTACGCGGAGGGCATGCGGGCGCTGGTGCTGCTCACCTCGTCCTACCAGGACGCCGTGCAGATCGCCGAGTTCGAGGGCCGCAAGGACGAGACCGCCGAGAAGGTCAACGACCTGCTGCTGCCGATCGTGAAGGGCTTCGGGTCCGAGCGGGCGTACGCGCTGCTCGGCGCCGAGTCGCTGCAGACGCTCGGCGGGTCCGGCTTCCTGCAGGACTACCCGGTCGAGCAGTACATCCGCGACTCCAAGATCGACACCCTGTACGAGGGCACCACCGCGATCCAGGGCCAGGACCTGTTCTTCCGCAAGATCCTCCGGGACAACGGCGAGGCGCTGAAGGTGCTCGTCGGGGAGATCAGGGCGTTCGCCGGCTCCGATGCAGGCAACGGCCGGCTCAAGAACGAGCGGGCACTGCTCGGCCGGGCGCTGGACGACGTCCAGGGCATCATCGACCCGATGGTCGGGTGGGCGCTCGGCTCGATGGAGAACCCGAAGGAGCTGTACAAGATCGGGCTCAACACGTCCCGGCTGCTGCTCGCGCTCGGCGACCTCATCGTCGGCTGGCTGCTCAGCCGCCAGGCCGAGATCGCGCTCACCGCGCTCAGCGGCGGAGGCGTTTCCGATTCGGACGAGGCGTTCTACACGGGCAAGGTCGCGGCCGCGCAGTTCTTCTGCCGGACCGTCCTGCCGCGGCTGGCATCGGAACGCGCCATCGCCGAGGCCACCGATCTGGACGTGATGGAGCTGCCCGAAGCGGCCTTCTGAGCCGCTGATCGTTTCGCGTGGCGGGCCCTCGCTGGGATGTTGGCGGGGGCCCGCCGCGTGTCGCTACTGTGGGCGCGACCGTCCCCGCCCGGCTCCCCCTGGCCCTCCCCCTGACCGGATGACCGATGCGCGCTCTGCCTCTCGCCGTCTCTTTCACCGGGCTCGCCCTGATCGCCGGCTGCGCCGACGCCGGCAAGGCGGAGATGAGCGACCCGCCGACGGTCGGCCTGGACGGGTCGCCCGCCACCCAGGGGTTCGCGAAGGAGGGCTGGTTCGGGAGCGCGGACGGCCTGCACGCGCGCGTCGAGATCAAGGGCGTGGAACGGCAGGCCGCCAAGGCGGTGCTGCGCTACACCGTGACGTCGCTGGACTCGGCCACGAAGTCCGTCCCGTTCGCGATCGAGCTGCTCGACCCGGTCGGGCGCAAGCTCTACAAACCCACGGGGTCGACGAGCGGGGCCGCGTTCGCGCCTAACGCGACCCGCGAGATGGCGGCCGAGTATCCGGCGCTTCCGCCGGACGTCCAGAAGGTCACCGTGATCACACCGGGGACGGCGGGCGAGTTCACGGGGATTCCGGTGGGGAGCGGCTCGTCCACGCCACCGGGCGGCTCCGCGCCGTCCGGCGGCTTTTCGTCACCGCCTAACTTCTCACCGCCGCCTGGCTTTTCGCCCCCGCCCGGTTTCTCTCCGCCACCTGGGTTCTCGCCTCCGCCCGGGTTCTCGCCGCCGTCAGGGGGGTTCGGGCAGCCGGGCGGGCTGGCCGCGGGGCCGTCGTCGACGCCGTCCAGCGGGTTCGATCCGTACGCCGCGACCGCGCCCTCGCCGCTGTCGCCGCCACCGAACCAGTCCTCGCGCCCTCCTGGGACGACGCCGTCCACCGGAATCACGCCGCCTTCGGGGGGCACGCCGCCGGGGCCCGGCGCGGGCGGCAATCCCGTCGATCTGTACGACATCACCGAGAGCGAGATCAAGGACATCGCGTCCAGCGGTTCGAACATGACGGTCGACCTGCACGCCGACGTGCTGTTCGGCACCGGCTCGGCGAAGCTGTCGAGCCGCGCGAAGGCCGTCCTGGACGAGGCCGCGCAGCAGATCAAGACGAAGGCCACCGGCCCGGTGACGCTCGCCGGGCACACCGACACCAAGGGCGACGATCCGAAGAACCTGAAACTGTCGCAGCAGCGCGCCGACGCCGTGATGAAGGAGCTGAAGACGCGGCTCCGGAGCGGGTTCACCCTCACCGCGCGCGGCAAGGGCGAGACGGAGCCGGTCGCCAGGGAGGGCGGCGCCGACGACGCCAGGGCCCGCGCCCGAAACCGCCGCGTCGAGATCTCCTACCAGGTCAAACAGCCGCCATCGGGTGCACCGGGTGCACCGGGTGCACCGGGCGCGACGGGCACACCGGGCGCGACGGGCACACCGGGCGCGACGGGCGGACCGAGCGCGACAGGGCCTGGGGCGGTGCCCGCGGCGGCGGCGTTCCGTGCGCAGGACGGGAAGACGGTCGCCAGCCGCTCCGGAACCTTCGGCACGGCGAAGCGCCGCCTGGACGTCAAGCCGTTCTACCGGGACGGCGCCTACATCGTCGCCGTCTTCGAGATCATGAACGAGGGCCCCGGAGTCACCCCGCAGGACGCCTCCTACGCGCACACCGACTACCCCGGCGGCGTGTTCACGTCCTTCTCCATCCAGGTCCCGGGCGGGAAGGACGTGTACCGCGCCGTCCGCATCGGGCCCAGGACGCCGAGCGGCCCCAGCGCCTACGTCGACCCCGGACGCGCCGTGTTCCGCACCGCCGTGAAGCAGCCCGTCCGCGGCTTCGTCTACCTGCCGGCGCCGCCGGGGAACGTCACGTCCGTCGTCCTCGACGCGGGCCCCTTCGGAAAATTCGACAGGGTCCCCGTCTCGTAGGGCATCGTCCGACGTGTGACGGGCTATCCGAACGGATAGTTAAAGAGCACGCACACGGATCGTCTGGCGGAGGTCATCGATGGGTCTCGGTGTCAGTGTTTTCACGATCACGCTCGGGCTGATCCTGAAGTTCGCGATCAAGCCGGATGCGATGACCGACCCGGTGGACATCCACATCATCGGCGTCATCTTGATCATTGTCGGCGGGGCGACGTTCCTGCTCCAGCTGCTGATGATGTCCCGCATGCAGCAGCGCGGGCCGCGGTTCCAATCGAAACAGCGGGACGAGCGCATGTACGACGAGGACAACCCGCCCCGCCCCTGAACCCCCTGAACCCCTTGAACGCAAGGGGCCGGTGCCACGACGCGCGCGGCACCGGCCCTACGAATCTCCGCTCAGCCCCAGGCCAGCATGCGAACCGGGTCTTCCAGCATGGCGCCGACGTCGCGGAGGACGCGCGACCCCAGCTCGCCGTCCACGATCCGGTGGTCGAACGACAGCGACAGCGTGGTGACCTTCCGGATCGCCAGCTCGCCCTCGTGCACCCACGGCATGTCGCGGATCTGGCCGAACGCCAGGATCGCGGCCTCGCCCGGGGTGAGGATCGGGGTCCCGGAGTCCACGCCGAACACACCGACGTTCGTGATCGTGATCGTGCCGTCGGACAGGTCGGCCGGGGACGCCTTGCCCGCCCGCGCCTTGTCCGTCAGCTCCTGCAGCGCGCGGGCCAGTCCCGGCAGGTCGAGGTCCTGCGCCTCCTTCACCTTCGGGACGATCAGCCCCCGCTCCGTGGCCGCCGCGATCCCCAGGTTCACGTACCGCTTGACGACGATCTCCGCGCCGGACGGGCCGTCCGCCCAGGTGGAGTTGACCTGCGGGTTCCGCGCCACGGCCGTGAGGAGCGCCCGCGCCACCAGCAGCAGCGGGGAGACCTTCACGTCCGCGAACTCGGGCAGCTCCCGGAGGCGTTTCACCGTTTCCATCGTGCGGGTCACGTCCACCTGGAGGAACTCGGTGACGTGCGGCGCGGTGAACGCCGAACCGGACATCGCGGCAGCGGTCGCCTTGCGGACGCCCTTGACCGGCACCCGCTCCTCGCGCGCCCCCGCCTGGGCGGGCACGGCCGGCGCAGCGCCGGACTGGGCGGCGAGGACGTCGTCGCGGGTGATCGAGCCCTGCGGGCCCGAGCCGGTGATCGCCCCGAGGTCGATCCCGAGGTCCTTGGCCATCTTCCGGACCGGCGGCTTCGCCAGCGGCAACCCGTTGTCCACAGCCTGTGGACGAACCGCCGGGGGTGCCGGGGGAGCCGTCCGCTGGACGGGAGGAGCGGCGGGCGGGGGCGGTGCGCCGTTCGCCTGCCTACGCGGACGCCGCTTCGTCGCCCCTTCCTTGACGCCGTACCCGACGAGCACGGGCGTCCGCTTCGGCGGCGCCTCCGACGACACCATGCCCGGCTCGCTGGCGGTCGGCACGGCCTCCGTCTCCTGCAGCGCCGCGGCCTGCGCCGGAGGCTCCGACACCGGCGTCGCGACGCCGCCTTCGCCGCCGGCGTCCACGGAGATGATCGGGGAGCCGACGTCCACGGTCGCGCCCTCGGTGACCATCAGCTCGGTCACCACGCCCTCGAACGGGCAGGGCAGCTCCACGATCGCCTTGGCGGTCTCGATCTCGACGATGGTCTGGTTGATCTCGACCGTGTCGCCGGGCTGGACGTGCCACTTGACGATCTCGGCCTCCGTCAGGCCCTCGCCCACGTCCGGCAGATTGAAGATCTTCGGCTGGCTCACCGGCGTCACCACGCGAAGGTTCGGTCGACCGCGTCCAGGATGCGGTCGAGATCGGGCAGGTAGTGGTCCTCGTTGCGGGACGGCGGGTACGGCGCGGAGAACCCGCCGACCCGCAGCACCGGCGACTCCAGCCGGTAGAAGCACCGCTCGGTGATCCGCGCGGCCAGCTCGGCGCCGAACCCGCTGAACACCGGCGCCTCGTGGACGACGACGCAGCGTCCGGTCCGGTTCACGGAATCGACGACGGCGCCGATGTCGAGCGGGTTGAGCGAGCGCAGGTCGATGACCTCCAGCGTCCGGCCCTCCTCGGCGGCAGCGGCGGCGGCCTCCAGGCACGTCTTCACCGACGGCCCGTACGCGAGGACGGTCACGTGCTCGCCCGGCTGGACGATCCGCGCGTCGTGCAGCGGCGCCCAGTCGGCGGCCGTGGATTCGACGTCGACCTCGGCCTTGTCCCAGTACCGGCGCTTCGGCTCGAAGAAGATCACCGGGTCGGGCGAGGCGATCGCCTGCTGGATCATCGCGAACGCGTCCAGCGGGTTCGAGCACGCCACGACGCGCAGCCCGGCGGTGTGCGTGAAGTACGCCTCGGGCGACTCCGAGTGGTGCTCCACCGCGCCGATGCCGCCGCCCCACGGGATCCGGATCACGACGGGCAGCGACAGCGACCCGAGCGACCGCATCCGCATCTTGGCGAGCTGGGTGATGATCTGGTCGGCGGCGGGGAACACGAACCCGTCGAACTGGATCTCCACCACCGGACGGTAGCCGCGCAGGGCGAGGCCGATCGCCGTCCCGACGATGCCGGACTCGGCCAGCGGCGTGTCGATGACGCGTTCCTCGCCGAAGTCCTTCTGCAAACCGTCGGTGATGCGGAACACCCCGCCGAGTTTCCCGACGTCCTCGCCCATGACGAGGACTTTCGGGTCGTTCTCCATGGCCTTGCGCAGGCCCTCGTTCATGGCCTTTCCGAGGGTGAGCGTAGTCATCGGGACCCCTCCTCGCCGGAACCCTCGAACGACGCCAGATAGGCGGCGAACTGCTCCTGCTCCTCGGTCATCAGCGGATGCGATTCCGCGTAAACGTTCTCGAACATCGCCAACGGCTGCGGATCGGGCATCGACAGACACCCTTCGCGCAATTCCCGGCCCAGCTGCTTGGCCTCGTCCTCGACCTTTTCAAAGAATCCCGTCTCGGCGAGGTCATTGCGCACCAGATACGCCTTGACGCGTTCGATCGGGTCCTTGAGCTTCCAGGCTTCTTCTTCGGCCTTCAGCCGGTAGCGCGTGGGGTCGTCCGTGGTGGTGTGGGCGCCCATCCGGTACGTGAACGCCTCGATGAGCGTCGGGCCCTGGCCCGTCCGGGCGTTCTCCAGGGCCTTCCTGGTGACGGCCAGGCAGGCGAACACGTCGTTGCCGTCCACCCGCAGGCCGGGGAAACCGTAGCCCTGCGCCCTGCGGTAGAGCGGAATCCGCGACTGCTTCTCAAGCGGCTCGGAAATGGCCCACTGGTTGTTCTGGCAGAAGAAGACGATCGGCGCGTTGAACACGGACGCGAAGACGAACGACTCGTGCACGTCACCCTGCGAGGTCGCCCCGTCGCCGAAGTAGGCGATGGTCCCGGCCGCGGACGGCGTGCCGAGGACGCCGTCGCGCTGGACGCCCATCGCGTAGCCCGTCGCGTGCAGCGTCTGGCTGCCGATCACGACCGTGTACAGGTGGAAGTTGTGCTCGGTCGGGTCCCAGCCGCCGTGGCTGACGCCGCGGAACAACCCGATCATGTTGAGGTGGTCCACGCCCCGGCACCAGGCGACGCCGTGCTCCCGGTAGGTCGGGAAGACCATGTCGTTCTCGGACAGCGCGCGTCCGGACCCGATCTGCGCGGCCTCCTGCCCCAGCAGCGAGGGCCAGAGGCCCACCTCGCCCTGCCGGGTCAGCGCCACGGACTCAAGGTCGAGCCGCCGGACGATCACCAGATCGCGATAGAGGTCGCGTACCTCCTCGGCGCTGAGGTCCAGGGGGTAGTCGGGATGCTCGACGCGCTCCCCTTCGGGGGTGAGCAGCTGGACGAGTTCGGGCTCGGCCAGCTCGGGGGTATCAGGCGCGCCGCGCACGGAGTCGATCGTCATCGATGACACTCCTCGTTCGGGGCCGGCGCGCGGGATCGCCGCACGGTCGGCCGATGTCCACGGCCTCCGACCCCGGTAAGGGACAAAGGCCGCTTATGCCATCGTGGCAGACCTCACACCCCGCCATGCAAGTCCTGCCACGGGCACACCTACCCCCGCCCTTGGCCCTTGACGCAAACGTGACGCACACCACCCGGCCGGGCGTGGACGCGGGGCCTACTCGCGGGAGAGTGCCCTGGTCACGCCCGCCGCGACCGTCAGTCCGAGGACGAGCCCAGCCGCGACGATGAAGTTGGCGATCCACTGGTAGACGCCCTTGGGCGCGAACGCCATCTCCTGCCCGAGCGTGCCGATCGGCAGGATGAGATCCAGGGTGTAGAAGAACGGGTTGAAATGCGGCTTCTGGCCGCTGTCGAGGACGTCCGGCTTGTGGAGCGAGAAGACGATCGTCCCGAAGGCGAGCAGCCCGATCAGCCAGCTCGCCGCGCGGAACGGACGGTAGCCGTAGCCGACCAGGCCGTCCTGCATCCAGCCGACGATCTTGCGGGAGAGGCCCTGCGTCCGGCGGCGGTCGCGGGCCTTGGCGAGCAGGACGTAGCGTCCGTCGGCGTCCAGGCCAAGGGCCCGGTACGTCGCGGCGAGGCGCTCGTAGGGCTGCGGGGCGTAGCCGTCGGTGTCGCGGCGGAGCCAGTCGAGGCGCTGGCGGGCGGTCAGCGGCGGTTCGAGCGTCTCGTACTGCAGGCCGTCGAGCTGGAGGCGCTCCGGCCAGGACGCGGCGTCGTCCCGCAGCAGGTTGATGCGGGCGTAGGACAGGTCGGCGGTGCCCTGGATCGGCTCGGCGGTGCGCAGCAGCAGCTCCTCGGCCTGGACGCGCTGCAGGCTGAGGGCCGTCCCCTGGTCGTGCCGCAGCCGGGCGTCGCGCAGGCTGAGCTGGCCGGTGACGCGGGCGCCGGAGAAGCTGACGGCACCCACCGCGGTGAAGCCGTCCGAGCAGTAGATGTCGGTCTCGACGGTCAGGTCGTCGGCGTTCAGCGCGGTGCGCCCCGGCGCGGACAGCCGCGCGCCGACGAACGACAGGTACCCGCCGACGCTGGCGCCGCGCAGCCGGACCTCGCCCTCGGCGGTGAACCCGCCGTCGCAGAACACGTTCGCGGCCACGTCCAGGCGGCTCGCGTACAGCGCGGGACCGGACGGGTTGCTCAGCCGCGCGCCGCGCAGGATCAGCTGGCCGCCGATCCGGGCGCCGGGCAGCCGGACCTCCCCGTTAGACGTGAACCCCTGGTCGCAGTACACGTTCGCCTCGACCGTGAGGCGGTCGGCGAGCAGCGCGTCCCCGCCCGGATTGCTCAGCTGGACGCCCGACATGTTCAGGATGCCGGTGATGTTCGCCCCGTCCAGCCACAGCCCGCCGGTGATCCGGCTGCCCTCCAGCCACAGATGCCCGTCCACCCGCGTCCCGGACGCGATCAGCCCCGGCAGCCGGCACCGCATCATGTGGACGCTGTTCATGCTCGCCCAGTACAGGTGCGGCGCCTCGTCGAACGAGCAGCCGGTGAGCGCCAGCGGGACGCTGACGTCCGCGTGCCCGAGGTTCAGCGAGCCGGTGACGCGGGCCCCGCCGAGCCGCACGGCCGCGACCTGCCCCGGCTCCGGCTCCACGGCCCCGACGAGCAGCGCCACGAGGACCTCCGCCCTGACCACTCGGTCGTGCCCCCAGCGGTCGGCCTGCCCGATGTCGTCGAACGCGGGGTCGCCGGACGACAGGTCGACGGATTCGCCCTTCGGGAACGCCTCCCAGAGGCGGCGCTCCGTCGGGGTCAGGTCCTCGATGTTCATCGGGCGGCTCCGGGGGTGCGGGTGAGGCAGGGGCTGGAGGACGGCGGGGACGCAGGTGGGCTGTGATGGGCCATGGTGCCGTACGCTTCAGGATCGTAAGGAAAGTTGCTGATGAGTGAGGGGGCTGCCGTGGCGCGTGTCGTCGTCGACGTCATGCTCAAACCGGAGATCCTCGACCCGCAAGGTCAGGCCATCGCCCGGAAGCTGCCGCAGCTCGGGTTCGACGGGATCGTCGCCGTCCGGCAGGGCAAGCGGTTCGAGGTGGAGCTGGAGGGCGAGGCCGACGAGGCGGCGCTGGAGCGGGTCGGCAAGATCGCCGAGACGCTGCTGGCGAACCCCGTCATCGAGAACTACGAGCTTCGCGTCCTCTGACGTGGAATGGCGCGGAATACCGTTCGATTCCGGAAGGCATTGGTGCGTTCCAGGCGTCGGCCGGGCTTAGATCGTGCCAACGGGGCGTCTGTGAAAGACCCGCGACTATAGCGATTACGGAAGATTCCACCGGGGAACTGTTAGCTGCGTCGAGTCGTCGAGCACGCTCCGGGACCGGGGGAACGGTCGGCAAGCCTGGAGCGGACACGAGGTGTCCGGGTGGATATGAGGATCTCGCTCTCGCTGCCGTGCGAGGCGCTGAGCATCCCGGTGGTCCGGCGGGTGGTGGGAGACGCGCTGCGGGGGCTGGGCGTCTCCGCGGACTGCGTCGACGACGTCCTGGTCGCCGCCTCCGAGGCGTGCACGAACGTCGTCCAGCACTCCCGCGCCACCGGCGACTACGAGGTCGCCGGACGCGTGGACGAGAGCGTCTGCTCCCTCACGATCACGGACCGGGGCCGCGGGCCCCGGCCGGCCCCCGAGGAACGGGGGATTTTGAGCGAATCCGGCCGCGGCATTAAGATCATGCGTGCGCTGGTGGACGATCTGGACATCGACTCCACGCCCGACAGGGGCACCGTCGTCCACCTGCGGAAGCGGCTGACCTGGCGCGACGGGGCCCTGGTACAGCGCCTCGACCGCAGGCTCATGCACAGCGCCGGGTAGATTGGTACGCGCGCGGGGGAGAATCGACGCGCATCGGGGTGATCGGCGGTACGACCCGCCCGTCCCGGCCGCCCCTCATTTCGGAGGAACAGAAGAGATGGACGCTGCCCGGGTCGGGATCATCACCTTCCCAGGTTCGCTCGACGACAGGGACGCCGCACGCGCCGTGCGGCTGTCCGGCGCCGAGCCGGTCGCCCTGTGGCACGGCGACCACGACCTGCGGGGGGTCGACGCCGTCGTCCTCCCCGGCGGGTTCTCCTACGGGGACTACCTGCGCGCCGGCGCGATCGCCCGGTTCGCCCCGCTGATGACCGAGCTGGTCGCCGCCGCCGGCGCCGGCCTCCCGGTCCTCGGCATCTGCAACGGCTTCCAGGTGCTGTGCGAGTCGCATCTGCTCCCCGGCGCGCTGCTGCCGAATGCCGGCCTGCACTTCGTGTGCCGCGACCAGCGGCTCCGCGTCGAGAACGTCGACACCGCATGGACCACGGACTACCGGGAGGGGCAGGAGCTGGTGGTCCCGGTCAAGAACCGCGACGGCCGCTACACCGCCGACCGCGAGACCCTGACCGAACTGGCCGACTCCGGCCGCATCGTCGCCCGCTACGTCGACCTGAACCCCAACGGCTCCCTCGACGACATCGCCGGCATCTGCAACGAGGCCGGCAACGTCGTCGGGCTCATGCCCCACCCCGAACACGCCGTGGAGTCCCTGACCGGCCCGTCCACCGACGGGCTCGGCTTCTTCACCTCGATCGTCAAGAGTTTGGTCACCGCATGAGCGAGCAACGACCCCAGCCCCCCGCGCGAGCGACCGGGGAGTCCCCGGACGAGCCCTCGATGGAGTGGCTCGGCGAGCTCAAGTCCGACGCCGACGACCCCGAACTCCAGCCGGTCGACCCCTCGGTGACCCAGGCGTTCGAGGCGATGCTCGAAGAGGCCAAGCCCGCGGACCCGTCCGCGCTGCCGGTCCGGCCGGAACCGGCCGTCCGGCCCGAGCCCGCCGTCCAGGTCGATCCGGCCATCCGGGTCGACCCGGCCGTGCAGGCGGCGTTCGTCGCGGCCCAGCCCGCCCCCGGCCCTCTCGAAGCGCCGCTCGGCGGTCCGTCCGGTCCGCTCGGCGGTTCGCTCGGCGGGCCGGAGCAGGCGTTCGCTCGCGCCCTGGCAGAGGAGCGCGCGTCCAGCGACCCTTCGTCCACCCTGGCGGACCCGACGCTCACCACTCCTGACGTGGGCGAATACACGAACCCCGCCGCCCCGTCCGCGAACCCGGCCGGGCACGGCCCCGGCTCCGGCACCGGCCCGCAACCCGCCGTCGGGACGGGCACCGGCCCGCAGCCCGCGGTCGGAATGGGCACCGGCCCGCAGCCCGCGGTCGGCCCGAACACGGGCCCTCAGCCCGCCGTGGGGCCCGGCACCAGCCCGCAGCCCGTGATCGGCACGGGTACGGGCCCTCAGCCCGCCGTAGGCTCCGGCACCGGCCCCCAGCCCGCCGTCGGGACGGGCACCGGCCCGCAACCCGCGGTCGGCCCGAACACAGGCCCGCAGCACGCCATCGGCACCGGAACAGGCCCGCAACCCGCGGTCGGCCCCGGCCAGAGCCCGCAGTCCGCAGTCGGCTCCGGGACGGGCCCGCAGTCGGCGGTCGGCCCGAATACGGGCCCTCAGCCCACCGTCGGCCACGGCACCAGCCCGCAGCCTTTCGCCGGCCTGGGTACAGGCCCGCAGCCCGCGGTCGGTCCCGGCACCGGCCCGCAACCCACCGTCGGCCCCGGCACGGGCCCACTTCCCGCAGTCGGCCGTGGGACGGGCCCTCAGCCCGCCGTTGGCCCCGGCACGGGCCCCCAGCCCGCCATCGGGACGGGCACCGGCCCGCAGGCCGCCGTAGGCCCCGGCACGGGCCCCCAGCCCGCCATCGGTGCCGGAACCGGGCCGCAACCCGCCATAGGCCGCGGGACGGGCCCGCAACCGGCCATCCAGGCGCCGGCGACGGTCTACGCCGGGACGGACACGGTCGCCATCGCCGCCGCGTCCCCGGAGCGTCCGCAGCCGTTCGCCGAGCTGGGCATGAACGAGGACGAGTACAAGCGCGTCCGCAACATCCTGGGCCGCCGTCCGACGTCGTCCGAGCTGGCGATCTACTCGGTCATGTGGAGCGAGCACTGCTCGTACAAGAGCTCCAAGGTGCATCTGCGCCAGTTCGGCGAGAAGGCCCCGAAGACCGACAAGCTGCTGGTCGGCATGGGGGAGAACGCCGGTGTCGTCGACATCGGCCAGGGCTGGGCGGTCACCTTCAAGGTGGAGTCGCACAACCACCCGTCCTACGTGGAGCCCTACCAGGGCGCGGCTACCGGCGTGGGCGGGATCGTCCGCGACATCATCTCGATGGGTGCGCGGCCGGTCGCGGTCATGGACTCGCTGCGCTTCGGCCCGGCGGACGCCCCCGACACCCAGCGCGTCCTGCCCGGCGTGGTGGCGGGCATCGGCGGCTACGGCAACTCGCTCGGCCTGCCCAACATCGGCGGCGAGACCGTCTTCGACTCCTGCTACGAGCAGAACCCGCTGGTCAACGCCCTCTGCGTCGGCGTGATGAAGCACGAGGACATCAAGCGCGCCGTCGCCCCGGGCCCCGGCAACAAGGTGATCCTCTTCGGCGCGCTGACGGGCCCGGACGGCATCGGCGGCGCGTCCGTGCTCGCCTCGGCGACGTTCGACGAGGAGTCGCACCGGAAGCGGCCGTCCGTCCAGGTGGGCGACCCGTTCATGGAGAAGCTGCTGATCGAGTGCTGCCTGGAGCTGTTCGGCGAGGACCTCGTCGTCGGCATCCAGGACCTCGGCGCCGCCGGCGTGTCCTGCGCGACGACGGAGCTGGCCGCGGCCGGCACCGGCGGCATGCACGTCGACCTCGACTCCGTCCCGCTCCGCGACGAGACGCTCCTCCCCGAGGAGATCCTCATGAGCGAGTCGCAGGAGCGCATGATGGCGGTGGTCGAGCCCGGCAAGGTCGACCGCTTCATGGACATCTGCGCCCGCTGGGAGATCCCGGCGACCGTGATCGGGACGGTCACCGACACCGGACGCCTCGTCATGACGTGGCGGGGCGAGACGATCGTCGACATCCCGCCGGTCACCGCCGCCGACGAGGGGCCGGTGTACCAGCGTCCGCTGGAGCCGCCGAGGGACCTCGGGGCCCTGCAGTCCGACACGCCAGGGCGGCTCACCCGTCCGTCCAACGGCGACGAGCTGCGCCGTACCGTCCTTTGGCTGGCGGGGTCGCCGAACCTCGCGGGCAAGACGTGGGTGACGTCCCAGTACGACCGCTACGTCATGGGCAACACCGTGATGGCCATGCCGGAGAACGCGGGCGTGGTGCGCATCGACGACGAGTCCGGGCTGGGCATCGCCCTGTCCCTGGACGGCAACGGCCGCTACACGCGCCTCGACCCGTACGCGGGCGCACAGCTTGCCCTCTCCGAGGCGTTCCGCAACGTCGCCGCCACCGGCGCGCGACCCCTCGCCGTCACCAACTGCCTCAACTTCGGCTCCCCGGAGGACCCGGGCGTCATGTGGCAGTTCGCCCGCGCGGTCGAGGGCCTCGCTGACGGCTGCCAGTACCTCGGCATCCCGGTCACCGGCGGCAACGTCAGCTTCTACAACCAGACCGGCGCCACGGCGATCAACCCGACCCCGGTCGTCGGCGTCCTCGGCGTCCACGACGACGTCCGCCGCCGCGTGAACATGTCGCTCACCACCGACGGCGCCACGATCGCGCTGCTCGGCGAGACCCGGGAGGAGTTCGGCGGGTCGGAATGGGCGCACGTCGTCTACGGCCACCTGGGCGGCCTGCCGCCGCTGGTGGACCTGAAGGCGGAGGCGTCGCTGGCGTCCGTGCTGGTCAACGCCGTCCGGGACGGGCTGGTCACCGCCGTCCACGACCTGTCGGACGGCGGCCTGTCCCAGACCCTGGTGGAGTCGTGCCTGCGCGGCGGCCTGGGCGCCAAGATCACGCTGCACGGCGACCCGTTCGTCGCGCTGTTCAGCGAGTCCGTCGCCCGCGCCATGGTCGTCGTCATGCCGGGCGCCGAGGCCCGCCTGGCGGCCCTCTGCGAGTCGGCGGGCGTCCCCGTCGCCCAACTGGGGGTGGCGGGCGGCGACGCGTTGACCGTCACCGGCCGAGGCACAGAAGGCGACCAGCAGGAACTGTTCAGCATCCCCTTGCACGAACTACGCGAGTCCCACGAACACATGCTCCCCAGCTACGCCGACTAACCCCACCACACAAAGGGCGCCTCCGCTTTCGGAGGCGCCCTTCGCGCTAGAACAGGGCGCAAATCCTCGAACAGTTCTCGGCCCCGCGAGCGCTGAACACCTTCCGGACGGCGGCCGTCCAAGGCTGGAAACACCTCCCGCCTCCTCTGGAGCGCATATGCATCCCAGCCGTCCTGGACAGCTCACGGCCGCCGCCGTCCTCCTGGGTACGGCCTGGACACGGGCGGGTCCGGGCTAGGCACAGCAGCCGCCCTAATGGCACTCCCCCCAGTGACCACCCCCATGCGCCCGACCCAACCAACCCGGCACAACTAGCCACCCCCAGACCAGCAAACGGACGGCCCCACCGTGCACAACTGGGGCCGTCCGTTCCGCGATTGCTCCGTGCTTGCTTCAGTCCGGGAGCCAATACCTGTCCTTGTGATGTGTGCGGGCCAGGTCCTCCGCAGCCCGAAGCGCGTCTATCCTGGCCCGACGCGCGATCTCGGCGGCCTCCTGGTCAAGGGCCTGACGCATGCGCTCGGCTGTTCGCTCGGCTTCTGCTCGCTCGGCCTCCAGTTCGGCGGCCCTCCGCTGGGCGGCTTTGCGCTCGGCAGCCTCCTGCTCGGCCTTCCAGGCTTTCTGGGACTCCCGCATGGCCTCCCTCTCGGCGATCCGACGCGCCTGTTCCGCTGCCACTCGGCGCTCCCATTCGTCCCTCTCTCGAAGAGCTTTAGGCTCCACCCAGCGATTAATGACAAATACTGCAATTGCTATGCCAATGATCGTGCCGAGGAACATTGCCGTGTAGTACTGCCACGGCTCTGGTTGCGTTGCCTGTAACCCGACGACTACTGCCCTGTCGGCCAGCAAGCTCCACATCGCACCCTCCTGGGATGAGCACGTGAGACGAAACTTCCGTAGCAACCGTTTCACGGTAAATCCTGGAGGGCTCCCTGGCTAGGGCAGATCACCTTGCCTGCCATGCCCGCCTGCCGTGGCCTCGAAGTGCGCCTGTTCGGGGCACGGTCCTTAGCTGTACGCGCGCACAGAAATGATCACAACTACTCCAAGTAGTAAGCACAGCTAGCGCCTGTCCCGGATCCTGTGTACCCCAACTGCCAATCCGTGCCTAAGCCTCATGGATGACCGTCTTTCAGCCCGTCCGGCCACTGGAAACCAGCCAAACGCGGGTTACTGACCTCTCACAGGCGTGGTGACCAGGTGGCGGCGCGCACCCCGCACCGGCCGGGCCGGGTCGGGTCGGCGGACGTGGCGCGGCGCGGAGTTCGCCTGTGTTTTAGCTGCGTGAGCGGGCGTCGTTCGCGGCTTCCAAGGAAGCGAGTAGTAGGTGATGGGTTCTTTCATCTACGGCGGTCGTCACCCTGCAGCGCCGGTTTCCTGGGTCGACTGTGTGGTTCGGATAGCACACGTGGCGATGGTGCCGTGGGCCAAGCGGTGGGTGCATGGCCGATGCGCCGGGCGATTGATGACACCTGGGGAACGATTCCGAGCGCGAGTGCCCTGGATGTGCCCTCTCGGGACGTCTCGTGAACTGCGGCCCTGGTCAGGGCGAGATACGTCTAGAAGACCGAGACGTGGACGTGGTCGTAGTGGTTGGCGGTGGTGCCGCCGCGGTTCTCCATCATGCGCCAGCCGGGGCTGCGCATGTCGTAGATGCGCTGGCGCCAGATGACGTACTTGATGCCCAGGGCGCTCGCGTGGGAGATCGCGTACTGGGCGGCCTGGTCGCCCTGGGCCTGCGCGCTGCCGGTGGCCATCGCGCCGCCGGTCGTCACCATGAAGTCGCAGGCGCGGCCGCTGCCGTGGTCCTGCGGGTCGCCGGGACGCGTGCAGCCGATCACGGGGAACGGGCCGGTCTCCAGGTCGATGGTGTTCTTGGCCTTGAGCATGCGGGCGGTGATGCCGCCCATGCCGATGCTCGGCGACTCGGGCTTGTACTGCTTGACCAGGGCCTTGATCTTGGCCTTCCGGCCGAGCAGGTCCTTGATCTCCTTCTTCAGCTCCGCCATCTTCGCCTGGGCCTGCTTGCGGGCCTGGAGTTGGTCGTTGACGAGCTTCTGGATCTGCGCGACCTTCGCGGCCTTGTTCTGCGACAGGTGGCTGACCAGGGACGCGTTGCTGAGGAGGTCGCTCGGGCTCGCGTCCGTCACGAAGGTGACCGTGGGGTCCTCGCCGTTCATCATGTACTGGGTCGCGGCGAGCTGGGCGACGAGGTTGCGGGCCTCGATGAGGTCCTGCTGCAGGTCCTTGGCCTTCTTGAGCGACTTCTCCGCGGCGTACTGGACGTCCTTGAGCTTGGCCAGGTCGCCGCCGTACTCCTTGTCGAGCTTCTCGATCTGCCGGTTCAGCTGGGCGAACTTCTTGCTGTCACCGGGGTCGGCGGCGTAGGCGTTGAGCGCGGCCAGGGCGGGCGGCGCCGCGGCGGACGGGGTGGCGGTGCCGACCAGCGGCAGCGCGGCGGCGAAGGCCACGAGAGCCACGGCTGCGCGCCGTCCACCGCGCGGGCGTGCGGAGGGGGTCTCCACGTGTTCTCCTCTCGTCCAGGCCGTAGGTCAATGAACCTTAAAGTGCCGTCTGTGCCTCGCCAAGATTAAACCCCTGGGACGTGTGAGGCGGTGCGAAGGGCGATAAGCCTGCTCGCTTGCTGGGAGCCGAGCCATCTTACGTGACAGGACTCACAGTCACTTCTACCGGTACGGGACGGGACTCACCCACGGTTCAGCCGACCTCCGTAGCCGAGACTCGTGCCTGGTCGGTTCCAGGTGTACTGGAGCGTCCCGTCCGGTTGCCGGGTGATCTGGACGACCCCGGACGTGCACGGCTTAGCGACCGACAGGGACATTTTCAGTGCGCTTTCCGTGCCCCTCGTCAGTGCGAGCGTGCCGGTGCATTTCTCCTTCGGATAGAACACGCGCCCGGTCGTCCCACCGGATTGGAACGTGACCTCTAGCGGGAACGAGACGTTGCGGTTGGTGTTGACGACCGTGCCCTTCCACGTCCCCGCGAACGATGACGGGATCGTCGTCACCGGGCGGTTGTTGGACGCGTTCGTGCTGTCGGGCGGCGGCCCGTCGTCGTCGGCCTTGAGCTGCGGCCACAGCACCAGCGCGATGATGGCGATGCCCACGCCGACCCCGATGAACAGGGAGAGCGCGACGCCGAGCACGTGGTTGCTGGGGCGGCGCATCCTCGCGATGGACGCGAGCGGCGACGGGTTCCGTCCGTCGTTGTCACGGCCCTGCCCCAGTCCGGGGATGAGGTGCGGGGTCGGTTCGGTGGGGTTCGGGTGCTCGTCCGGGTCGACGGTGTCGAATGTGGCGGTCGAGTTGGGGGCGACCGTGCTGAACGCTGCCGTTTGGTCAGCTGGGCTGGGGGCGTTGTCCGGGGGACGGCTTTCTTGCTGCGTCTGGTTCGGGTCGTCGGAGGCGACGGCCCTGAAAGCTGCGGTCTCCTCGAAGGCGGACGGGTCCAGGTCGGGTGCCGGTGGTGCGGGCGGCTCGGGTCTGGGTTCCTGGCGCGAGCGGCGCATGCGCGAGAGCTTTCCGAGCAGCGGGAGGGACGGCGTAGGGGTTCCCTGTACCGGAGTCGGCGGGGCGGCTGGGGGAGGCCCAGGGACGGGAGTGAAAGCGGTTGGGGCGCCTGGACCGGCGGCCATGGGACGTGGCGGCGCTCCCATGGGCGTCCGTGGCGGCATGGGCGACGGTGGGGGCGGCATCCCGGCGGGTGGTGCGGGCTGGGGCGCGGGCTGCGGGAGGGGTGCCCCGAAGGCGAGTGCGCGGCCCTCGTCCACCATCGAGGACGGCATGCGGCCGATCAGCGGGCCGTCCTCGTCCAGGAGGCGTCGGAGAAGGTCTTTGGCCGTCGGACGGTTGGCCGGATCCTTGGCGAAGGCGTCGGCCATGATCTCGCGCAGCGAATCGGGGACGCTCGACAGGTCCGCCTCGTCGTAGACGATCCGCTGCATCACCTCGGACGGCGAACCGTCCCCGAACGGCGGCTCGCCCGTGCCGGCGAACAGAATGGTCGACGCCCAGGCGAAAACGTCCGCGGGCTGGCCGATGCCGGTGCCGCTCAGCTGTTCGGGTGACTTGTAGGACGGATCCTCGGTGATGTGTCCGCTGAAGGACGCGTTCACGGCCTCCAACGCATGGGCGATACCGAAATCGCTTAGGCGCGGCCCGTCCCGTCCCAGGAGAACGTTCCCGGGTTTCAGGTTGTGGTGTAGCGCACCGGCCCGGTGGACGGCCGCCAGAGCGATCGCTGTACCGACGGCCAAGCGCTCGACGATGGCAGCGCCGCGCAGGCCCTCCTCGTCCACGAGCTGCTGGAGGGACGGCCCGTCCACCCACTGGCTCACCACGTACGGACGGTCGCCCTCCACGTCGGCGCTCAGGATCGCCGCCGTGCAGAAGCCGGAGACCTTCCTGGCGGAGGAGAACGCGTTCGCGAACCGCGACCTGGCGACGGGCTCGCCGCTGAGCCGCACGTGCAGGACCTTCACGGCGACGGGGCCGCCGGCCGTGTCCCTGCCGAGGAAGACGGCGCCCTGCTCGCCGACGCCGAGCCGTCCCGTGATCTCGAACGCGCCGAGTCTTCGCGGGTCACCCGGCTGCAGGGGCAGCGCCTCGGGCATCTGACGAACCTCCGTGTCCTCCGGGGACCACGTCCCCGGCATCCCCGTTCCCTTCACTCCCGCGGCCCCCCTGGCCTGGCGTCGGGTCCTTTTTACCGTCTGCGCGGGCGCCGCGGCGCCATCGCGGGGCGGAGCGGTCCACCGGCCGCGACCCGGTAGCGTCGGTGGCGATGTCGCGGAAACCGCTCACCCTCGCCGTTCTGAACGATCAGCGCGGCGCGCTCGGCCTGCCGCCGTACACCGGCGCCGACGAACCCGCCGAGCTGCGACGCGCGGCGCTGGAGACCGTGCTGGCCGGTATCGAGACAGGAAGCGCCGAACCGTCCCGGCCGGTCGTGATGGGAGCGGTGCGGTTTCTGCTTGACCGGCTCGCCGAGCTCGCGCCCGGCCGTTCGGTGGAGGTTCGTGTTCCTCCTTATGCCGCCGTTCAATGCATCGACGGCCCGCACCATACCCGTGGAACACCCCCGAATGTGGTGGAGATGGACGCCGCCGCTTGGATCCGTCTGGCCACGGGCCGGTTGGCCTGGGACGACGCCGTCGCGGACGGACGGGTCCGTGCCAGCGGCGCCCGCGCGGACCTCTCCGGCCATCTCCCACTGCCCCTCGACCGGGAGAACGACCGGGAGAACGACCGGGTCAACTGACCTACGGGGTACTGACCTACGGGGTTCTGTCCGCTTGGGCGAAGGGGAACTCGCGTTCGACGCAGTCCCGTCGCGACGTGTCGTCCGGGTAGCGCGCCTCGTCGCCGCACTGGGCCGCCTTGCTCAGCAGCACGAAAAGCATGCCCGCGCCTATGAAGAGGGCGAGGGACGAGCAGACGACGCCCACGATCGCAGGACGCCGGTCCGCATCGCGGCGGACGAGCGACACCGTCCCCAGGACGACCCCGACGAGCGCCGGGATCACGCCCGCCAGACACAGGACGAGGCCCACCAGGCCCACGATTCCGAGCACCTGAGAAGCCCTCGCCAGGGTGCTCCGCTTGGGCGGGGCGGGCGGCGAATACGTCTGGTACCCGGGCAGCGTCATGCGGTCCTCCACGTGTCGGTCACCAGATTCCCCCGCGTCACTTGATGCCCGTGGTTCCGCGGGGTAAAGGTCCGTTAAGGAGATACCGCCGATCGGAGCAGGTGAATCAGGCATCTAGACTGATGAACGTGCCTCTCCGTGACGGACGTCTGAGCCACGACATCGATCCCACCGACCGCCCCCCGCAGGACGCGTGCGGGGTCTTCGGCGTCTGGGTCCCGGCGGACCAGGCGTCCCGGGCCGAGGTGAGCAAGCTCACCTACTACGGCCTGTACGCGCTTCAGCACCGCGGGCAGGAGTCCGCGGGCATCGCCGTGAGCGACGGCTCCCGCATCGTCGTGTTCAAGGACATGGGCCTCGTCGCCCAGGTCTTCGACGAATCGGTCCTGAACACCCTGCGCGGCCACATCGCCGTCGGCCACTGCCGCTACTCCACGACGGGCTCGCCCACGTGGGAGAACGCGCAGCCCACGTTCCGGTCGTCGGACGCGGGCGGGCTGGCGCTCGTCCACAACGGCAACCTGATCAACACCCTGGACCTGGCCAAGCGGCTGGAGCCCGGCGTGCTGACCGCCACGACCGACACCGAGGTCCTGACCGCCCTGCTCGCCGAGGGCGGCGAGGGCGGCGAGGGCGGCCCGCTGGCGGCGGCCCGGGAGATCCTCCCCGCCACCCGCGGCGCGTACTCCCTGGTCTTCATGGACGAGGGCACCCTGTACGCGGCCCGCGACCCGGAGGGCGTCCGGCCGCTCGTCCTCGGCGCCCTGGAGGACCGCGGCTGGGTCGTGGCGTCCGAGACCGCGGGGCTCGACATCGTCGGCGCGCGCTTCGTCCGCGAGATCGAGCCGGGCGAGATGGTCGCGATCGACGGCGGCGGCGTGCGGTCCGAGCGGTTCGCCGAGCCGCGGCCGAAGGGCTGCCTGTTCGAGTACGTGTACCTGGCGCGTCCCGACACGTCGATCGCCGGACGCAGCGTCCAGGCCACCCGCGTGGAGGTCGGACGGCGGCTGGCCCGCGAGCACCCCGTCGAGGCCGACCTGGTCATCCCGACGCCTGAGTCCGGCACCCCGGCCGCGATCGGCTACGCGGAGGCGTCCGGCATCCCCTACGGCCAGGGCCTGGTGAAGAACTCCTACGTCGGCCGTACGTTCATCCAGCCGTCCCAGACGATCCGCCAGCTCGGCATCCGGCTCAAGCTCAACCCGCTGCGCGAGGCGATCGAGGGCAAGCGGCTGATCGTGGTGGACGACTCGATCGTCCGCGGCAACACCCAGCGCGCGATCGTCGGGATGCTGCGGGACGCGGGCGCCGCCGAGGTCCACGTGCGGATCTCCAGCCCGCCCGTCTCCTGGCCGTGCTTCTACGGGATCGACTTCGCCACCCGCGCCGAGCTGATTGCCGGGAACCTGTCGGTCGCGGAGATCCGCGACTCCATCGGCGCCGACTCGCTCGGCTACATCTCCCTGGACGAGCTCATCTCCGCGTCGCACATCGCCAAGGAGAACCTCTGCCGGGCGTGCTTCGACGGCGTCTACCCCATCCCGGTCGACCAGGACGCGCACGGCAAGCACCTGCTGGAAATCACCCGATGACGTCCTACGAGGACGCCGGGGTCGACATAGCTGCGGGTGAACGCGCCGTCGAGCTGATGAAGTCCCGGGTGGCGCGTTCACGGCGTCCAGAAGTCGTGGACGACGTCAGTGGGTTCGCGGGCCTTTTCGACGCGTCCGCGCTCGCGCGCTACAAGCGTCCCTTGCTGGCCACGTCCACGGACGGCGTCGGAACCAAGGTCGACCTGGCGCGCCGGCTCGGCGTGTACGACACGGTCGGTCACGACCTGGTCGGCATGGTCATCGACGACCTCGCCGTATGCGGCGCCGAACCGCTGTTCATGACGGACTACATCGCCTGCGGGAAAGTCGTCCCGGAGCGGATCGCCGACATCGTCGGCGGTATCGCGGACGCCTGCGCCCTGGCCGGCTGCGCCCTCGTCGGCGGCGAGACCGCCGAACACCCCGGCCTACTGGAAGCGGACGAGTTCGACCTGGCCGGCGCTGGGACGGGCGTCGTCGAAGCGGACGAGGTCCTAGGGCCTGACCGTGTTCGTGTAGGGGACGCAGTGCTGGCGATGGCGTCGTCCGGGATTCACTCCAACGGGTACTCGCTCGTCCGCCACATCCTGGCCGCGACCGACCTGGACCTCGAATCCCAGCCCGCCGACCTTGACCGTCCCCTCGGTGAGACGCTTCTCACTCCGACGCGCATCTACGCCAAGGACTGCCTCGCACTCAAGGACACCGGCGGTGTGCGTGCGTTCGCTCACATCACGGGTGGCGGCCTAGCGGCGAACCTGGCTCGTTCACTGCCCCCGACCATGGACGCCGTACTGAACCGCGCCTCCTGGGAGACACCGGCCTTGTTCCGCGTCTTGCAGGCTCATGGGGACGTCTCCCAGCCCGACATGGACAAGACGTTCAACATGGGCGTCGGCATGGCCGCCATCGTCTCCCCGGACGCCGCCGACGAGGCCCTCCGCGTCCTGGCGTCCCGCGGCGTACCCGCCTGGCATCTGGGTGAGATCACCGCGGGCACCGGCAAGGCGACCCTCGTCTGACCCGCGGACCGCGGAACCGCGGACCAGCGTGATGATGATCACGCCCAGGATCACGCCCGTCCAGCGATGCCCACCCCACGGCCTCACGACCGCCGTGGACGGGGCTGAGGACCCCTCTGAGCGCCTCGCGGGCCCCAGGGGTCACACGGGTACCAACGGACGTCAAACGCGGCTCACGGGCGCGTTCAGAGGCCCGGCATGACAAACGCCACTGCCCGATGTCGCGGGCAGTGGCGCAGTGTCAGCCGGTCAACCGGAGGTTCCGTCCTTGCGATCCTCCGTGCCGTAATCCTCGGCGTAGTCCGCGTACTTCTCGGCGAGCTCGTCGTAGGAGTCGTCCCCCGCCTCGTCGACTCCCAATTCGCTCTTCAGGCGGTCGAGGTCCGTGTTGCCGCTGTTGTACTTGAGCTGTCGGGCAACCTTTACCTGCTTGGCCTTGGCTCGGCCGCGACCCATTGGCTCGACCCCCTCGATGGTCAGGGCTTTCGTGGGCCCATCAACGCGCGCGTGTACCACACGAACCGGTGCCTGATGAGCCATGCGTCAGTCACGGGTACAACCGTACCCGTTTTGCGCCCGGCTCGGTACATCGACGGTACGTGGCGGCGCTTCTGTTGCTGATAACAACACTGTATCTGGAGGTCACGGGTACGCGCTAAGGCCGCCGTGGGAGGGCACTAGGGCTCCCTCACGGCGGCCTCAGCAGGTTCGACGCGTTCGAAAGGTTCGGCGGGGTTGGCGGGTTTCGACGGGCTTTCAGGGACCGATTCCAGCCCGTTTCAGAGCAGGATGCTGCGCAGTCTCCCGACTTCGGACATCCGGCGTTCGGCGAGGCGGTCGGCGGCCACGGCCGGCGGGACGCCCTCGTCGGCGGCCAGCGCGAAGATCTTCAGGGTGGTGTCGTAGATCCCGGTGGCGCGGGCCTTGGCGCGGTCGAAGTTGAAGCCGCCGATCTCGTCCGCGACCTGGATCACACCGCCGGAGTTCACCACGTAGTCGGGCGCGTACAGGACGCCGTGGTCGGCGAGGCTCTTCTCCACGCCGGTGTGGGCGAGCTGGTTGTTCGCGGCCCCGCACACCACCTTGGACGCCAGTACGGGCACGGTGTCGTCGTTCAGGGAGCCACCGAGCGCGCACGGCGCGTACACGTCGAGTTCGGTGCGGACCATCGCGTCCGTGTCCGCGACGACCTCGACTTCGGGATGCGCCGACCGGACCCGGTCGACGGCGGACTGGTTCACATCGCAGATGACGACGTCGGCGCCGTCCTCACGGAGGTGCTCCACCAGGCGGTGGCCGACCTTCCCGACGCCTTCGACGCCGACGCGCTTGCCGCGAAGTGTGGGCGCCCCCCACACGGTCTTGGCCGCGGCACGCATGCCCTGGAACACGCCGAACGCGGTGAGGATGGACGAATCGCCCGCACCGCCGTGCGCGACCGTCCGGCCGGTGACGAACTGGCTCTCCCGAGCCACGACGTCCATGTCCTCGCTGAACGTGCCGACGTCGCACGCGGTGTAGTACCTGCCGTTCAGCGACTGGACGAACCGTCCGTACGCCCTCAGCATGGCCTCGGACTTGTCGATGGCCGGGTCGCCGATGATGACGGCCTTGCCGCCGCCGAGGTCCAGCCCGGCCAGGGCGTTCTTGTACGCCATGCCGCGGGACAGGTTCAGCACGTCGGCGAGGGCCTCTTCTTCGGTCCCGTAGGGGTAGAAGCGGGTGCCTCCCAGGGACGGGCCTAGCGCGGTTGAGTAGATCGCGATGATGGCGCGCAGGCCGCTGGACTCGTCCTGGCAGAAGACGACCTGCTCGTGACGGGGTTCGGTGCCCTTGTGGGGCGCCCCGAAGACATTAGGCACGGTAGTGCCCTCCTCTCTGTCTCTAAGATCAGCCTAGGGCGCGTGATGCCACCGCGCCCGGCCGAATCTCATGTCACGATGCGATGGTGCTTCCGTACGCCGCGTACCTACGGGTTTACGAACCGGTGACCGCCTTCCCGGAGCCCGCGCGGACCCTGTGGACGGTCTACGCCGACTCCCGGCGGCGTCCGCGGCGGATCCACGCGCTGGGCGTCGAGCACCGCGCCGCGACGCTCAGGCTGGTCGGCTCGCCGCCCGACGTCGCGCCTGAACGGGAGAGCAGGGACGCCTACGTCCGCCGCCTGGACGACATGATCTACGTGTGCCCGTGGCAGACGCGGCTGCGCTCGTGGCTGGCCTTCGAGCGCTTCCGGAACGAGCACGCCGCCGGGGTCGCGGCCGCGTTCGTCCCGCCGCCGGTGTCGGAGCGGGTGGCGGGGGACTTCGAGCAGTGGAAGCGGTCGGGAAAGCCGCTCCGGCCGCACATCCTGACGAGCACCTGGCACATCCCGCTGGACTGGTTCGTGCCCTTCACGCGCGGTGAGCGGTGCCTGATGCTCGGCTCGCCCGGGACCGGGTACCGCAAGGCGGACGACGCGTCCGAGGAACACGCCGAACCGCCCGCCCCAGGTCAGAGCCCGGCGACGGCCGCGCCCGCGCGTACGCTCATCTACGTCACCTCGATGGGCGAGGCGCGCCGGAGGGTGGCGGACGCGCTGCCCGTCGTGCGGGAGAACCTCGGCGACGGGACGGGCGACGTCTACCTCCTGTCCGCCGGACGGCTGGACACGCTCGGCCGATGGCTGGACGGCTTCCATCCCCGCGCGCTCGTCGAGCTCGACTACGGCGGGCTCGTCCATCTGCTGGACGACCGCACCCTCAGCCTGGACGAGTCCGTGGCCGAGATGACCGTGGCGCTCGCCGGGATGGAGCGCGGCGAGGTCGAGCTGACCGTGGCGATGTACAAGCGGCTGCTCGCCCGCTGGAGGCCCATCCGGGCCCTTGAGGCGGCGAACTAAAACAAATTTCCCGAATCCGCGCGCGATACGACTATACGTATCGCTAGAATCACGCAGCGTGACCCGCTGGCCATCGGATACGCGCCGCACCCCGCACTCGCGGGGATGTTTGCACGCAACTACCGCCAGGAACTTGCTTGTTGCGCTGAGTGGTGGCAAGGTTACACGTTGTGATGTCATAGTGGCTCTTTCGGGCCATAGGGGACATCAGTGACCACGCGAGGATCAATCGCAGGATCGCTGTCATCGGTCCACGGAGGAGAGGCCGCAAACATGTCAGCACGTACGCCAGAGGCCGAGCCCCTGCTGACGCCGGCGGAGGTGGCGACGATGTTCCGCGTCGACCCCAAGACCGTCACGCGGTGGGCGAAGGCGGGGAAGCTCACGTCCATCCGGACGCTCGGGGGGCACCGCCGCTACCGCGAGGCGGAGGTGCGGGCGCTGCTCGCGGGAATTCCGCAGCAGCGTTCGGAGTAGAGGGCGGTTCGCCGCCGCTGCGTGCGATCGGGTTCTCGCCCCGCGTGAGCCCCGCTTCGCACGCGCATCGCGATGGTCGATGCCGGTGCCGGTCGATTCCGGCGGCCGGGATCGGTCATGGCTTTGGGGGGATGGCCGTTGTCGCTGTGCTCACCCGGTTGCCCTTGGGGTCCGGGCGCGTCTAGTGCCCGCCCCAAGGGCAACGGGTGGCCGGCTCGGCCCGGGTCGGCCGGGTCGGGGCACCGGACCGCACGGCGACGGCGACCGAAAAGCCTCGCTGACGTGCGAGGAATTTGGGACATGGGTGACTTTTTGTCCACATGAGGACAGAGTCTCCATTTAGGACGTTGCCCGTCACTTTTGGGTAAAGCGTCCAAGAGCGAAGCCGTCCGGGACGGGCAGTCCGTCCGGGCGTGGGGGTCAGCCCATCTCTTCCTGGGCCAGCCGGTCGAACAGCCTGCCGGTGCCCGGGTCGTGCCGTCCGGCCGCGTGGAACATGACCACCAGATGGTCGATCAGTAGGCCCTCGAGCTGCGGACGCGGCACGTCGCGCTTCTCCAGCCAGTCCAGGCCGGCGGTCTCGACCGCGGCCATCCAGGCGCGGAGCGTGATGCGCAGGATCGGCTGCGGGGTCTCGACGTCCAGCGAGTGCAGGATCCGGTCCAGCAGGAGCTGCCGGATGCCGTCCACGATCTCGCCCGCCTCGCCGGAACGGTCGGCCGGGCCTCCGCGCAGCAACGCGGTGTAACCGGCCGCGTGGCTCTCCACGAAGTCGAAATAGCGCCGCAGCGAGATGCGCAGCCGTTCGAGCGGCTTGCCCTCGGTCGGCGGTTCCAGCAGCACAGACAGCTTCTTCGCGGCGCTGCCGAGCGCCGCGATGTACAGCTCGTTCTTGCCGCCGAAGTAGTGGTAGACCAGCGCGCGGGAGGCGCCCGCCTTGGCCGCGACGTCGTCGATCGAGATGTCCTCGGGCGAACGCGTGCTGAACAGCTGCAGCGCCGCCTCGATCAGCTCGTCCCGCCGTTCGTCGACGCTGAGCCTGCGGCGGCCGCGGCCACCGCTCTGCCGGCTTCGCGCCTTGCCGGCCACCGCTCGATCTCCCACCTGGGCAGCGTATCCGAGCCCGGACGGCCCCATGTCCCCGCCAATAGGGGTGGAACGGGCTTTTCACCGGCCTTGATCACCGTCCGGCGGCGCTGTGAGACAGAACACCACAGGCCCGAACCACCATTGTCGGATGCCCGTTACTCACTGTTGCGGCGGTATGGGGGAAAGGCGCGGCATCATGGCAACTCCCCCTCGAGTGGAGGACGGCGCGTTACACACCCCGCCGCGCGCCGTCGAGGCAGGTCCCACAGGTCCCCCTGGACGGAGTGCCATGTCAGCTGATCAGGCGAATCCCCCGCAGAACATGCGGGAACAGAGCGCGGTGCCCAGGCCGCGCACCGAGCCTTCTCCCGCCAGACGCGACGAGGGTAGAGCCGTGCCCGCGCCGAAACCGACGATCCGCAACGTCGCCGAGCGCGCCGGCGTCTCCAAATCCCTCGTCTCCCTCGTGATGCGAGGGTCACCGCACGTGAGCGAACGGCGGAGACAGGCCGTCCTGCAGGCCGCGCGCGAGCTGGGCTACCGCCCGAACGCCGTGGCGCGCAGCCTCGTCGAAGGACGCACCAGGCTGATCGGCGCGATCGTCGCCGATCTGCACAACCCGTTCTTCGCCGAGTTCCTTGACGGGCTCCAGGAGAGCCTGCACGGCGCGGGCCTGCGGATGCTCGTCGGCAGCGGCCGCTGGGACCCGCTGTTCGAGGCGGAGGCGGTCGAG
This sequence comes from Actinomadura sp. 1N219, assembly GCF_044326405.1. Lineage (NCBI taxonomy): Bacteria > Bacillati > Actinomycetota > Actinomycetes > Streptosporangiales > Thermomonosporaceae > Actinomadura > Actinomadura sp. 1N219. Next base: position 164,027 of record NZ_JBIRAY010000001.1, read on the forward strand.
GCCTTCCTGGAGATGCGGGTGGACGGGCTGGTGCTGCTCAGCGTCGTCCCCGAGTCGCTCAAGGAGGCCGCGGCCAGCGTCCCGGTCGTGGTCGTCGGTGAACGCGACGTCGTCGGCGTCGACATCGTCGTGGACGACGACGAGCTCGGCGCGAGCCTCGCCGTCGACCATCTCGTCGAACTCGGGCACCGGCGGATCGCGCACATCGAAGGGGCGCGCTCCACCACGGCGCGCTACCGCCGCGACGGGTACGAGAAGGCGATGCACCGGCACGGGCTCGCCGACGAGATCGTCGTCGAGCCGGGCGACTTCACCGAGGACGGCGGCTACCGCGCGGCCCGCGCGCTGCTGCGCCGCGATCCGCGCCCGACCGCCATCTTCGCGCCGAACGACCTGGTCGCGACCGGGGCGCTGTCGGCGGCGGACGAGCTGGAGATGCGGGTGCCGGCGCAGCTGTCGATCGTGGGCTACGACAACACCCACCTCGCGGCGATCCGGCACATCTCGCTGACCAGCGTGGACCAGCCCCGCCGGGACATGGGACGGGTGGCCGCCGAGATGCTGACCGCGCGCATCGGCGACCCCGCCCGCGTGGCCCGGCAGAACCTGGTCGTCCCGCACCTGGTGGTCCGTTCGACGACGGGGCCCGCTCCCACCCTGTGAGCCCCGGTCACAGGGACCGTCCCCCCGCCTTCGAATAGCTCCCGAGGTCCGACCCACCCCACGCGGCCGCCGTGGCCGTACCCGGCCATGCGCGTGCCCGGCATGCCCGCCCGGCACGACGGCGACGGCCGGTCCTTCGGCATGCCCGCGGGGGGCCGGATCGGCGGGAAGGCGCGCCCGCGCGCCGGGCGGGTGGGGCGGGGAGGCGGGTCCGTACACGGCGGTGAGGAGGTGTGTCCGCGTGCGCCGGGTAAGAGCCGGTGTGCGGTAGGTAAGGGGCCGGCCAAGTCTGCCGCATTCGCCGGCCCGCGACGCGCCGCCGGCGGGTTAATGGACTCACCGTCCGGCGGGCGGGTCCGGGTGGCCTTGAGGGGAGGCCGCCCGGACGGGAACGCCGCCGGACGGACACGGGAAAGTCCACGAGGGGGTTCAGTCGTGCGTGATCCGGAACTGGTGTCGTGCGCGCAGCGCGCGGCGAGCGAATTGGAACGCGCGTGGTCGGAATGGCGGCACGCGCGGGGGCTGGCCGAGCAGGTCTCGGAGTCCGTGGCCAGCTACGTCGCCCATTCGATCGACCACCCGTGGGGGCGTCCCCGCGTGGTCCTGGGCCTGGACGCCGACGAGGCGCGCGCGCTCGCCGCGCTGCTCGGCAAGGACGACCCGCTCGCCTGAACCCGCCGCCGAATCCGCCGGGTTTCCTGGACTTCGTTTGACGAACCCTCACCGGTGTGCAGACTGTCAGGGTCGGTAACGAAGTCATCACGGAGGAAACGGCCGGTGCGCATTCATCGAGGCGGTCTCACGGCCGCCGGTCTCGCGCTGTGCCTTGGCGCGCTCGTCGCGTGCAACGCCTCCGCGGAACCGTCCGGGGGGGACGGCGGGACGGTGAATCCGCCGACGGCCGGCGGGCGGGCCTCGGGCGCCCCGGAGGACGGGAAGGACCCGGCGTCCGGCGGCGGGCCGTCCGCGCTGGACGGCAAGGTGATCGTCATCGATCCCGGGCACAACGGCGGGAACGCCCGCAATCCGGCCCAGATCAACAAACAGGTCAAGATCGGCAACGGCACCAAGGCGTGCGACACGACCGGCACCAGCACCGCGGCCGGGTACGGCGAGCACGCCTTCACCTGGGACGTCTCCAACCGGCTCGCGAAACTCCTGCGCGCGAGGGGCGCCAAGGTCGCGCTGACCCGCAAGGACGACAAGGGCGTCGGCCCGTGCATCACCGAGCGCGCCGCGATCGGCAACCGGCTCAAGGCCGACGCGGCCGTGTCGATCCACGCGGACGGGACGTCCGCGTCCGGGCATGGCTTCCACATCATCGAGCCGGTCGCCGTCGGCGGGAACGCCGCGATCGTGCCGCGGTCCGCAAAGCTGGGCAAGGCGCTGCGCGACTCCTACCGCGCGGGCACCGGCATCCCGTACTCCAACTACCTCGGCGAGAACGCCATCGACCGGCGCAAGGACCTCGGCGGTCTCAACCTGTCGACCGTCCCGAAGGTGTTCATCGAGTGCGGCAACATGCGGAACAGGGGCGACGCGTCCAAGCTGTCCAGCGCGCCGTTCCGCCAGCGCATCGCCGAATCGCTGGCCAAGGGTTTCGAGACGTACCTCGGCTGACCCGGCGTCCCGGCATCGGGAGCGGCAGGATGGGCGGGTGGCTGATCTTCTTCGTGTGCGTGAACTGCTGACCGGGGCCGGATACACGGTCGCGGGTGTGCGGGAGCTGCTCGGGCCTGTCGCGGGCGGGGCGCTCGCGCGGGACGAGATCGTCCCGGCGCTGCGGGCGACCGGCGGCGGCTCACCGCTGGAGGCCCTGACGCGGCTGTTCTGGTTGCAGGTGCCGGTGGAGGCGGCGGCGATCCAGGCGGACGAACTCGTCGCCGCGGGCTTGGTGGACGCGTCCGGCGGGGAGATGCGAGCCCGGCTGCGCGTCGAGCCGGTCGAAGCGGTTGACGATGGCGGCGGGCATGTCGGGTATGTCGTGTCCGATCTCAAGGTCCGGCCGGGGGCGGGGGGCGTTCCGGCGGCGGATCATGTGGTGGGTGCGGGCGGTGCGTCCGGGAGCCTGGCGCGGCTGGTTGTCCACAGGGCTGTGGATAACGTGCTCGATGTCGGGACGGGTTGCGGCGTCCAGGCGGTGCATGTGGCGAGCCGGAATCCTGGCGCGCGCATCACGGCCACCGACGTCAATCCGCGTGCTCTTGATCTTGCCCGGATGAGCTTCGCGCTTTCTGGAACGGTGGCGGGTGAGGCGGAGCTTCTTGAGGGGTCACTGCTGGAGCCCGTTCAGGGGCGCCGGTTCGATTTGATCGTGTCGAATCCGCCGTTCGTCGTCGCGCCGCCAGGGGACCGCCGGTTCACGTATCGGGAGTCCGGCCTGCCGGGCGACGACTTCTGCCGGCGGCTGGTGGCGGCGGCCCCGAAGCACCTCGATGAGGGCGGATACTGCCAGGTCCTGGCGAATTGGCTGCATGTCGAGGGCGTTCCCTGGGAGGAGCGCGTCGGCTCTTGGGTGGACGGGTGCGACGCGTGGATCGTCCAGCGGGACGTCCAGGATCCGGCGGAATACGCTGAGTTGTGGCTACGGGATTCCTGCGAGGCGGGAACGCCGGAATACCGCGTCCGGTATGAGGCTTGGCTCGACCACTTCGAGCGGAACGGCGTCACCGGGATCGGGTTCGGGTGGATCACGCTGAGGCGTGCTGAGGGCGGCGTCGTCCGGGTGGAGGAGGTGCGGCACGCCGTCGATCAGCCGGTCGGCGCGTACGTCCCGGACGTCCTTGACGGCTTCGTCAAGGCGGACGAGTTTTCCACAGCCTGTGGACAGACGGTGCGGGCGGCGGCCAGTCTCGTCCAGGAGCAGATCGGCCCGCCCGGCGCCGAGGACCCCGAGCGGATCGTGCTGCGCCAGACCGTCCGGCTCCGCCGCGCCGCCGCCGTCGGGACGGTCGAGGCCGGCCTCGCAGGCGTCTGCGACGGCTCGCTGCCCCTCGATCCACTGCTGGACGCCATCGCGCAGCTCACCGGCATGGACCCGGCCCAAGTCCGCGCGCACGCCGACGCCGTCCTGCCCGCGCTGATCGCCGACGGCTTCTTCACGGTGGTCTAGCGAATCAGCTTCACGGTGGTCTAGCGGGTCAGCGGCGGGCTTCGGGGAGGGTGCGGAACGCGCTTTCGCGGAGGCGGCGGGACAGGGCGCGGTTGACGCGGTGTGCCCAGAACGGGCCGCCGTAGATCATTCCCGTGTACGCCTGGACGAGGGTGGCGCCCGCGCGGACGCGTTCCCACACGTCGTCGGCGTTCTCGACGCCGCCGACCGAGATCAGCACCAGCCGGTCGCCGGTGCGGGCGCGGAGGCGGCGCAGGACGTCCAGCGAGCGGTCCTTCAGCGGCGCGCCGGACAGCCCGCCGGTCTCCTTCACCAGGGCGGGCGGGCTGAGCAGGGCGTCCCGGGCGATGGTGGTGTTGGTCGCGATGATGCCGTCCAGGCCGAGGTCGACGGCGAGGTCGGCGACCGCGTCGACGTCGTCGTCCGCCAGGTCCGGCGCGATCTTGACGAGGAGCGGGACGCGGCGGTCGGACGACCGGTCCGCCGCCTCGCGCACGGCGGTCAGCAGCGGGCGGAGGTGCTCGACGGCCTGGAGGTTCCGCAGGCCGGGGGTGTTGGGGGAGCTGACGTTGACGACGAGGTAGTCCGCGTGCGGAGCGAGGCGCTCGGTGCTCGTCACGTAGTCGGCGGCGGCCGCGTCCTCCGGGACGGTCTTGGTCTTGCCGATGTTGGCCCCGACGATCGTCCGGCCGGAGCGCCCGGCGAGATGGCGCGCGGCGGCCTCCGAGCCCTCGTTGTTGAAGCCCATCCGGTTGATGACCGCCCGGTCGGGGACGAGGCGGAACAGCCGCGGGCGCGGGTTGCCGGGCTGCGGGCGTCCCGTCACCGTGCCGATCTCGACATGGCCGAACCCGAACGCGCCGAGCGCCTCGTAGGCGACGGCGTCCTTGTCGAATCCGGCGGCGAGGCCGAGCGGGGACGGGAAGTCCAGCCCGAGCGCCCGCACGGCCAGCGCCGGATCGCGGGGCGCGAGCAGCCGCCGCAGCAGCGGCGCGGCCCCGGGCACGGCCTGGAGCGCGCGGAGCCCGCGCAACGTCAGGTGGTGGACGGTCTCCGCCGGGACCCGGGAGATGACCAGTGCGAACAGGAGTCGGTACATCGTCCGCCAGTATCTCAGCCGGGCGGGGCGCGGGGACGGTCAGTGTCCGCGGAAGGTGCGGCGGAGCTGGAGGCGGACGTCCCGGCCCGCTTCGCGCATCGTCCGGCGGGCGGCCCGGACCGGCTCTCGCACGCCGACCCGCCAGGTCTCGCGGACGCCGCGGCCGATCGGGCGGAGCACGCTCGTCCCGACCCAGCGGGCGGGCGCGACGATCAGGACCCGGGTCGGGACGACGACGAGCGTCCGCCAGAGCCACCGCAGGACGCGGGCCGCGAGCCGCCACGTCCCGACGAATCCGGCGATGATCGGGGCCAGCACGTACCGCCACACCGTCCGGGCGGGCAGGACGATCAGGACGCGCGCCAGCCACGCCAGGCACCGGCCGATCAGCCGCCACGACCACGCGAGGGCCGCCGCGAACGCGCGCCACCCGGCCGCGAGCAGCCCGCCGAGCGCGCCGAGTATGGACAGGGTGCCGCGTCCCAGCCAGGCGAGCCCGCGCCAGACGATCCGGGCGAGCCAGGCGAGGCCGGCCAGCGGCGGACGCAGGACGTACCGCCACAGCAGCACCAGCGGCATGATCACGAGCACGCCGATCAGCAGCCCGATGCCCTTGACCAGCAGGACGAGCCCCTGGACGAGGAGGGAGGCGAGCCAGGCCAGGCCGCGTCCCAGCAGTTTGAGCGGTTTGAGGAAGAGCAGAGCGAGGAGCCAGGCCAGGCCGCGTCCGATCAGGGCGAAGAAGCGTCCGACCGGGGCGATCAGCCAGCGGTAGATCCAGCGGGCCACGCGGCCGGTGCCGCGCCCGAACCAGCGCAGGAAGCCGAGGATCACGACGACGGCGAGCCACCGCAGCGGCCGGACGATGAGGAGGTCGAGGAGCCGTCCGAACGGGACGAGCAGCCAGCGGTACAGCGCGAGGCCGAGCCCGCGCAGCATCCGGCCGACGAGCCGGGCCAGCCACCCCGGCGCCCGCATCAGGCCGTTCCACACCGCCCGGACGCCCCGGGCGATCAGGACGACCACGTCGTGGACCAGCCGCAGCGGCACCAGCACGATCAGCGCGACCACGCGCGCCGGGATCACGATCCACGCCGGACCCGCCGGACCCGCCGGACTCGCCGAGCCCGCCGGACTCGCCGAGCCCGCCGGCCGCGTCGGCGCCGGCTCCTTGCTCAGGTTGATCGGGGCGTCCGCGGGGGAGTCGTCGCCGGTGGTCACTGCTGCCTGCCTCGCGAACCGTCGATGGAACCAACTGTGCTTCTGACCCGGCTCGCGGGCTGCCGGTTCCGGGTGGTTGAACCCGTTCCGAGGGATTCACCGTACTGCTCCTCGATCCGGGCGAGCGGTGCGGCGGCTCGACCGCGATCGGCGTACGGGACCAGGAACCGGAGCCGGGACCCAGACGACACGGAGGACAGACCACAATGAAGATCCCACGTTGGGTGATTCCCGCTGCAGCCGCCCTGACCGCGTCCGGGCTGGTGCTCACCGCATGCGGGCAGGAGAACGGCGGGAAACAGCAGAACGCCGCCGCGGGCACCCAGGGGCGGGCTCCCGCCGACCCCTCGGCGGAACCGTCCGCGCCACCGGCGCCCGAGCCCACCGCGCTGGAGGTCGCCAACTTCACGCGGCTCGGCAAGGTCGTCACCGACGGAGACGGCAGGACGCTGTACCGGTTCGACAACGACACGGCCCGTCCGCCCGCGTCCACGTGCGCGGACGCGTGCGCCAAGGCGTGGCCGCCGGTCATGGCGACCGGGGCGGAGCCGGAGGTCGACGGCGTGAAGCAGTCGCTGGTCGGCAAGGTCAAACGGCCGGACGGCCAGTGGCAGGTCACGCTCGGCGGATGGCCGCTGTACCGGTACGCCAAGGACGAGGGCCTCGGCGACGTGAAGGGCCAGGGCGTGGGCGGGACCTGGTACGCCGCGTCCCCGACCGGGACGAAGGCCGCGCCGAAGAAGGCGGCGGACGACGACCGCTGGAAGGGCTGGACGATCGTCAAGGCCAGGACCGACCCGAAGCTCGGCCTCATCCTGACGGACGGCAAGGGCCGCACGATGTACCGCTTCGACAAGGACACCGACAAGCCGCCGACCACGAACTGCTTCGGCGCGTGCAAGAAGGCGTGGCCGGTGGTCGTCTTCACCAACTGGAAGAAGGTCAAGCTCGAAGGCGTCGACCGGAAGCTGGTCGACTTCATCGAGCGCAAGGACGACGGCAAGTGCCAGCTCACCATCAACGGCTGGCCCATGTACTACTACGAGAAGGACGAGCAGCCCGGTGACGTGAAGGGCCAGGGCGTCGGCGGCGTCTGGTGGGCCACCACGCCGGAGGGCAAGCGGGCCGCCGTCACCGGCTCAGGCGCCGGCGCTGGCGCGGGGAGCGGAAACGGCAACGGAAACGGCAACGGCGGCTACGGGAACGGCAACGGCAATGGGAACGGCAATGGCGGCTACGGCAACGGCTACGGGTCGGGTGGAGGTTACTGAGCACCACCCGTCGCGCTAGCCGCCCCCACAGGCGAAGGCGCGGAGGGGACGCGGGTCGGTCGGGGTCCGCGATCCCTCCGCGCCTTCCTGCATGCCGCGAACATAGATATGGCCAGACGGATAGGTGTCCGCGTTCTGCCACCGTGCCAGGTGGCAGAACGTCTTGTGGCTCGGCGGCTGAAATTCATTACCAGCGTGTTTGCCCGACCCGGGAATAGGCGGGTCACAAAGTGCTCCGTGGCGGTGCGCCGGGTGGCCTGCTGCCAGGTGGCATTCTGCTCTCTGACCTGCGGTTAATGGCTTTCAGGCGGCCTTTCGAGATGCGATCCTGAGGGCGAATCGGCCGAGTCCAGCCGATCTTACAGGACCATTCGGGGTGGGCCTCATGACAGTTGTTCCAGCACCGGCGCCATCGGTGTACGACGGCCGCGGTTCCGGGAATTCCGGCTCGTCTGGGAATTCCGGCTCGTCCGGTCGGCTGCTCTTTCGCCCGGTGCTGGCCATCGACATCATGGGCTACAGCGTCCGATCACCACTCATGCAGTTCCAGGCGCAAACGGATCTGCTGGCCGCGATGGAGGTCGCCGCGGACGAGGCCGGGCTTGACCGGGGACGGTGGATGCAGCAGGTCAGCGGCGACGGCGAACTGGACGTCTTACCGGGCGACGACGACATCGTCACGGTCGTCGGCAGGTACGCCCCCGCCCTCGAACGCGCCCTCGCCGAGACGAACCGCAAAGCCGCCCCGGATCGGCGCCTGCGGGTGCGGCTCGCGCTCCACCACGGCGCTTTGATCATGGGACCGCAGACCTTCTTCGGACCGGCCGGGGACGCGCCGGTGGTCGTGAGCCGGCTGCTCGACGCCCGCCCGCTGCGCCGGTACCTGACCGTCCACCCGGAACGGGACGTCGCGCTGATCGTCTCCAAACAGATCTTCCGCGAAGTCGTCTGCAGCGGCTTTTGCGCACTGCCGCCCGCGCACTTTCACCTGATCCGCACGACGATCAAGGGCGTCGTTTATCAGGGCTACATCTACGATCCCGGCTGAGGTCGCACGGCGGAGAGCAGAATAGAGCGGCCCCGGGGTCCCCCGGGGTCACGAGAGTTGATCAAGCTGTGCGCGTGTGATAAGAGCGCCTGTCGTGTCCGATGAAGAGATTGTTACGCGCGGGACACGGTCTCTTCAGATCACTCTTTGGATCTCGACAGTCACGGAATCCGGTGATCGAATGGAGTTCGAACCGCCACGGACGCGGCCCGGCGAAGTGTCGCTCCAGGTGGGAGGCTTCGGGAGGCCCGATGGTCGGACGAGTCGCACGAGTCGGTCGAGTGAAGCGCGCGGCGTCGCTGCGAGCCGGGGTCGCGCTGGGGCTGCTGGCCGGGGGGCTGACGGCCTGCGGGGGCGGCGGCGGGATCCCCGCCCTGAACTGGTACGTCAACCCGGACAACGGCGGGCAGGCGACGATCGCCGCGGCGTGCACGAAGGCGGCGGGCGGCAAGTACCGGATCAAGACCTCGCTGCTCCCCAGCGACGCGACCCAGCAGCGCGAGCAGCTGATCAGGCGGCTCGCGGCCAAGGACACCGGCGTCGACCTGATGAGCCTCGACCCGGTCTTCGTGGCGGAGGCCGCGAACGCCGGGTTCCTCCGTCCGTTCACCGCGAGCGAGGCGGGGCCGCTGACCGAGGGCGTCTTCGACTCCGCGGTGCAGAGCTCCACCTGGGAGGACAAGCTCTACGCGGCGCCGTTCTGGGCGAACACCCAGCTCCTCTGGTACCGGAAGTCAGTCGCGCAGAAGGCGGGCATCGACCCGAACGCGCCCGACTTCACCTGGGACAAGCTGATCGACGCGGCCGTCCGCACCAACACCACGATCGGCGTGCAGGGCAACCGGTACGAGGGCTACATGGTGTGGATCAACGCGCTCATCGCGTCCGCCGGGGGCCGGATCATCAGCGACGCGGAGAAGGGCGACGAGGCCGCCATCGAGATCGACTCGCCTGCGGGCAAGCAGGCCGCGGGGATCATCGGGAAGCTGGCGAGGTCGACCGCCGCCGGGCCGACGCTGTCCACCGACATCGAGGAGCAGTCCCGGGCCACGATCAACGGCCCGCGCGGCGGCTTCCTGCTCAACTGGGGCTACGTCTGGCGCGCGGAGAAGGGCGACGCCGAGGCGGGCGCGATCGACAAGAACATCGTCGGCGACCTGGGGTGGGCGCGCTATCCGCGGGTGAACCCGCAGCAGGAGAGCAAGCCTCCGTTCGGCGGTATCGAGATCGGGGTCAGCGCGTACGGGAAGCACCGGAACGACCTGGCCGTCGAGGCGGTCAACTGCATCACGTCGCCGGCGAACATGAAGCGGTACATGCTCGACGAAGGCAACGTCGCCGCCCGTCCCGCGATCTTCGACGATCCGGACATCCTCAAGGAGTTCCCGATGGCGCCGCTGATGCGGGACTCCATCGCCGCCGCGGCGCCCCGTCCGGCCACGCCCTACTACGCGGACGTGTCCGGGGCCATCCAGAACCGCTGGCACCCGCCCGCGTCGGTGAACCCGAACACGACGCCGCGCGAGTCCGCCAGGTTCATCCGCGAGGTCCTGCGTGACAAGGCCCTGCTCTGAGGCCGCCCAAACGGCCCAAACGGGCCTACTGGCCCCAACGGCCCCAACGGCTCTAACGGAGGTGTTCGGATGACATCCGTCGAAACGGCGCCGAAGAGCGGGCGGCCCCCTGCGCGCGCGGAGATCACCGACCGGGAGCGGGGCGAGCGCAGGCTGGGGCTGCTGCTGTCCGCGCCCGCGGTGGTCGTGATGCTGCTGGTCACCGCGTATCCGCTGGGCAGCGCCCTGTACCAGTCGCTGTTCAGCTACCGGCTCACCGCGCCGGACGACCGGCGCTTCGTCGGCCTCGGCAACTACGCGACCGCGCTGACCGACCCCCTGTTCTGGCAGACGGTCGTCACCACCCTGATCATCACGGTGATCACGGTCGGGGTGGAGTTGGTGATCGGGTTCGGGCTCGCGATGGTGATGCACCGGGCCGTGTTCGGACGCCGGACGGTCCGGACCGCGATCCTGCTGCCCTACGGCATCGTCACGGTCATCTCGGCGTTCGCGTGGAAGTACGCGTTCGACGTCCAGTCCGGGTTCGTCAACTCGTGGTTCGGGCTGGGCGACTTCGCCTGGTTCTCCGACCGCTGGGCCGCGCTGTCCGTGATCATCCTGTCGGAGATCTGGAAGACGACGCCGTTCGTGTCGCTGCTGCTGCTCGCCGGGCTCGCGCAGGTGCCGCGCGATCTGGGGGAGGCGGCGACGGTGGACGGCGCCACGGCCTGGCAGCGGCTGAAACGCGTCACGATCCCGAACATGAAGGCCGCCATCCTCGTCGCGGTGCTGTTCCGCACCCTGGACGCGTGGCGGATCTTCGACAACGTGTTCATCATGACGGCGGGCCAGGAGAAGACCCAGGTGCTGTCGTTCCTCACCTACCAGCAGATCATCACCCGGACGGCGCTCGGCCTCGGCAACGCGGTCGGCGTGCTGCTGTTCCTGTCGGTGGTGCTGATCGCGGCGGTGTTCATCAAGGGGTTCCGCGTGGATCTCTCCCAAGTGAGGGGTGATCGCTGATGGAGTCGGCGCGCTCGAGGACGCTGTGGATCGTCGCGTCGCTGCTGATCCTGGTGTGGACGGCGTTCCCGATCCTGTGGATCGTGATGCTGTCGTTCAAGACGCCCAGCGAGATCGGCAACGTCCAGGGCTTCTTCCCCCAGGACTGGACCTGGGACAACTACGAGACGGTCTTCAAGACCGACCTGTTCACCTCGGCGCTGATCAACTCGATCGGCATCTCGCTGATCGCCACGTTCGTCGGGGTCGTGTTCGCGACGCTGGTGGCGTACGCGATCGCGCGGCTGGAATTCCCCGGCAAGAAGCTGATCCTGTCGTTCGCGCTGGCGATCGCGATGTTCCCGGTCGTGTCGCTGGTCGGGCCGCTGTTCGACCTGTGGCGCAACATCGGCCTGTACGACACCTGGCCGGGCCTGATCATCCCGTACATCTCGTTCGCGCTGCCGCTGGCGATCTGGACGCTGTCGGCGTTCTTCCGCGAGATCCCGTGGGAGATGGAGCAGGCCGCGCAGGTGGACGGCGCCACGTCCTGGCAGGCGTTCCGGAAGGTGATCGTCCCGCTGGCGGCGCCCGGGGTGTTCACCGCCGCGATCCTGACCTTCTTCTTCTGCTGGAACGACTTCGTCTTCGGGATCTCGCTGACCTCGACCGACCGGGCGAGGCCCGTGCCGGCGGCGCTGGCGTTCTTCACCGGGGAGTCCTACTTCGAGCAGCCCACGACCGCGATCTGCGCGGCCGCCGTGGTCGTCACGGTCCCGGTCGTCATCGTCGTCCTGGCGTTCCAGCGCCGCATCGTGGCCGGGCTGACGTCCGGCGCCGTCAAGGGCTGAGTTCAAGGGAGAGTCATGGCCGCCATCACCATGAAGAACATAGTCAAGAAGTACGGCGACGGCTTCCCGGCCGTGAACGACGTGTCCCTGGACGTGCGGGACGGCGAGTTCATGATCCTGGTCGGCCCGTCCGGCTGCGGGAAGTCGACGCTGCTGCGGATGATCGTCGGGCTGGAGGACATCACGTCCGGCGAGATGATCATCGGCGAGCGGGTCGTCAACAAGGTCGCGCCGCGCGAGCGGAACCTGTCGATGGTCTTCCAGAACTACGCGCTGTACCCGCACCTCACCGTGTTCGAGAACATCGCGTTCCCGCTGCGGCTCGCGAAGAAGCCGGACGAGGAGGTGCGCCGCCGCGTCAAGGAGACCGCCGAGCTGCTGGAGCTGACCGACCATCTCGGCCGGAAACCGGCGAACCTGTCCGGCGGGCAGCGGCAGCGGGTCGCGATGGGGCGCGCGATCGTCCGGCAGGCGGACGCGTTCCTGTTCGACGAGCCGCTGTCGAACCTGGACGCGAAGCTCCGCGGCCAGATGCGCACCGAGATCTCGCGGCTGCAGAAGCGCCTCGGCGTCACGACCGTGTACGTCACGCACGACCAGACGGAGGCGATGACGCTCGGCGACCGTGTCGCGGTGCTGCGCATGGGCGTCCTGCAGCAGGTCGGGAGCCCGCGCGAGCTGTACGAGGAGCCCGTCAACCTGTTCGTGGCGGGGTTCATCGGGTCGCCGTCGATGAACTTCCTGCCCGCGTCCGTGGACGGCTCGTTCCTCGAAACCCCGCTCGGGCGCTTCGAGGTGCACGACGAGCGCAAGGTCGCGGCCGTCGGCGACCGCGATGTCGTGCTCGTCGGGATCCGCCCGGAGCATTTCGAGGACGCGTCGCTGGTCGGCGAGGAGAAGAGGGCGAAGGGCAGCATCGTCCGCTCGCGGGTGGACGTGACCGAATGGCTCGGCAACGAGCTGTACGCGTACGTCCCGTACGAGGCGCCCGCCGATCTGACCGCGCAGCTCCGCGACCTGTCCCGCGAGCTGGACAGCGACCAGCTCCGCACGCAGGCCGTGGTGGCGCTGGACGCGTCCAGCGAGATCAAGCCGGGCCGCGAGGCGGAGCTGTGGATCGACACGTCCAGGATCCACATCTTCGACCCGTCCACCGGGGAGAACCTCACCCGGGACGAGGAGCGCGTCGCGCAGCTGGACCGCATCGCCGAGGAGTCCCGCGACGCCCACCGCGACACCCACCGCGCGCCCGCGGCGGACGGCGGCGCTTCTGGGGCGTCCGTCGCGGAATCGTGAGCCGATGCGCTTCCCTGCGATCTGACAGAGACTGGACGAATTCCTGACACGTTCGGTTGATTCCTCTGGGACGATCGTTGGCATGTACGAGCGCTTCGCCCACGAGTACGCCGTCCATGCCGAGAACAGCGCCTACAACGCCCTCTACGACCGTCCCGCCGTGCTCGGCCTCGCCGGGGACGTCGCAGGTCTCGCCGTGTTCGACGCGGCCTGCGGTCCCGGCCTGTACGCCCGCGAACTGCTGGACCGCGGCGCCCGCGTCACCGGCTGCGACGTGAGCCCCACCTTCGTCGACCTGGCCCGCGACCGCTGCGGAGACCGCGCGGACCTGCGCGTCCACGACCTGTCCGAGCCGCTGACCTGGGTCCCGGACGGCTCCGCCGACCTGATCGTCTTCGCCCTGGCCCTGCACTACATCGATGACCGGGTGGCGCTTCTCCGCGAGTTCCACCGAATACTGGCGCCGTCCGGCGCGCTCGTCCTGTCGACCGAGCATCCGACGACGGGGTGGGCCCGCCTGGGCGGCTCCTATTTCACCGAAGAACCCGTGGAGGAATCGCTGAGCCCCGAGCGGGACTGGCCGATCCGGACCTGGCGGCGTCCGCTGACCGCGATCTGCGGCGAGTTCCGCGAGGCCGGGTTTCTCATCGAGGAGCTTCTGGAGCCTCGCCCGCTTCCCGAAATGGCCGATCGGTATCCCGAGGACCACGCGAAGCTGGAGGATCTCCCGGCCTTCATCGCCTTCCGCCTCATCCCTGCTTCGTCGTCGCGTATCTGGCGGGGGAGACGCCCACCGTCGCAGTGAATTGGCGCTAGGCGGAGGCCGGTTCGTCCGTTACGGGGATGAACGGTTCGCGGCCGCCTGGCACGCCGGTTCGGGTTTCGCCGTCGCTTTCGTAGCCGTCGTTTTCGTAGCGGAAGGCGAACGGCAGGCCGGCGGCTGCCAGCGGGCGCGGGCGGTCCATGAGGTGGAAATGCAGGTGCGGCTCGGACGAGTTGCCCGAGTTGCCGACCTCGCCGAGCACGTCACCAGCCCGTACACGGTCGCCCTTTCTGACCCGCACCGATCCGTGCCGCAGGTGCGCGAACACCGCGTACACGCCGTCGCCGAGGTCCAGCACGATGGAATTGCCGACGATGAACCGTCCCGCAGACAAGGTCAGCAGGGACAGCAGTTGGCGGAACAGCATCCCCTCGATCAGCAGGTAGATGAACGCGGGCCAGGAGTTGCGGCTCCAGTGGTCGCGCTGCATGCCGCTCGCCTGGACGACGACGCCGTCGGCGGGGGCGAGGACGTCCCGTCCGAACGCGGGGAAGGTCTCCGGGCGTGACGCGAGCGGCCACCGCTGCAGCGGTCGCCAATCCCGTTCCGGATCGGGCGCGTGGACGAGGTCGATCGCGTACGTCTGGCCCAGCTCGTGCGTCCCGTGGCTGGGGACCCTGTCGGCTGGGCTGTTGACCGGCACCCACCGTCCGTCCACCGGGCACCGCAGGACGACGGGTTCCCGCCCCTGGACGCCGCCGGGCACGAACACCAGCACGACCCCGGCGACGATCAGGACGAACCCCGCCACCGACAGCAGGCCCACGCCGTGCAACGGCGCGGTCAACGCCATCGCCAGCCCGAGAATGACGAAGAGCGTCCTGAAGCGTGCCAGCGTTCTGTGCATTTCCGCCTCCGGTGGGAGCCGCTCAGCGACGGTGATCAGCTGGCGCAGATACTACGTAACCACGGGCGTCAGGGGAGTTTCTTGACGAGGAGCTCGAACTCCAGGTTGTCGCGTTTGGGCAGGCCGAAGCGCTCGTCGCCGTACGGGAACGGTGACCGCTCGCCCGTCCGGACGTAGCCGCGGCGGACGTACCAGGCGATCAGCTCCTCGCGGGCGCTGATCACCGTCATGTGCATCTCCGCCGCGTCCCACTCGTCGCGGGCCAGCCGCTCGGCCTCGGCGAGCACCTGCTTGCCGAGCCCGGTGCCCTGCATGTCGGGGCGCACGGCGAACGTGCCGAAGTAGGCGTGGCCGCCGCGGTTCTCCAGCTGGCAGCACGCGGCCAGGACGCCGCCGTCCGTCTCGGCGACGAGCATGCGGCCGGCCGCGTCGTTCACCACGGCCGCGACCATGTCGGGGTCCGTGCGCTGGCCGCCGAGGAGGTCGGCCTCGGTCGTCCAGCCGGCGCGGCTGGCGTCGCCGCGGTAGGCGGACTGGATGAGGGCGACGAGGTCGGGGACGTCGGCGGGCGTCGCGGTGCGGAAGCTGGGGCTCTCGGGCGTCACAAGCCAGACTCTAATGCCCGTTGTGTTGCGATCTGGATCCTGGACGTTTACTATCCAGATTATGCGGATGAGCGAGGGAGTCGAGTGGGCGCTCCACAGCTGCGTCAACCTGACCTGGCTGGAGTCCGGCGAGGCCGTGACGGCGGCCCGGCTGGCGGAGTTCTACCGGCTGCCCGCGGCCTACCTGAACAAGCAATTGCAGGCGCTGGCACGGGCGGGCATCCTCACGTCCACCCCCGGGCCGCGGGGCGGCTTCCGGCTCGCGCGCGCCGCCGAGGACATCACGCTGCTGGACGTGGTGACCGCGATCGAGGGGACGGAGGACGCGTTCCGCTGCGAGGGGATCCTCCGGCACGGGCCAGGCGGCCGCGAGGACGTCGACTACCGGACCGTGTGCGTCGTCTCGCAGTCCATGCGGCAGGCGGAGCTGGCCTGGCGCAGGGAACTGGCCGCGCAGACCATCGCCGACATCAGGGCGACGGTGGAGAAACGCCATCCGGCCACGCCCGGCGCCACCCGCAACCGGTTCGCGAACCTGCGGGCCTGATCCCGACCCGAGCCACCCGGTTCGTTCCGTCGTCGATTAATTCTGGATATTCAACATCTAGGTTTGGAGCATCATCATGCAGGCACGGATGAGCGTCGTGAAGTCCGCCCCCGCGGGCTACAAGGCCATGCTGGCGCTGGAGTCGTACATCAACGGCAGCGGCGTCCCGCACAGCACCCTGGAGCTGGTCAGGCTGCGGGTCAGCCAGATCAACGGCTGCGCGTTCTGCGTGAACATGCACGCCCGCGACGCCAAGAAGGCGGGCGAGACCGACGAGCGGCTCTGGTCGGTGGCGGCCTGGCGCGAGGCGCCGTTCTACACCGACGAGGAGCGGGCGGCGCTGGCGCTCGCCGAGGCGGCGACGCGGATCGGCGACAACCCCGCCGGGGTGCCGGACGACGTCTGGGACGCGGCCGCCGACTACTACGACGAGGAGTCCCTCGCCGGCCTGGTCATGACGATCGCCGCGATCAACGCCTGGAACCGGATCAACGTCATCGTCCGCAACCCCGCCGCCACCTACTGAGAGGCACGGTCATGCCGCACACCATCAGCAACCCGCCCGGCCTGTACGACCCGGTCGGCTCCGGCTACAGCCATGTCGCCGAGACGTCCGGCGACCTGGTCTTCATCGCGGGACAGGGCGCCAACGACATCACGGGGCGGATCGCCTCGGCCGACTTCGCCGACCAGGTACGCAAATCCCTCGACAATCTGCGCATCGCCCTCGCGTCGGCGGGCCTGGGCTTCGAGCACGTCGTGCAGCTGCGCACGTACATCGTCGGGTACGACGGTGACAAGCTGGCGATTCTCACGGAGCAGATCGGCGAGATCTGGGGCGAGCGGCCGCCGACGCAGACGCTCACCGGCGTCGCCGCGCTCGCGCTTCCCGACATGCTGTTCGAGATCGACGCGATCGCCGTCCGGCCCTGATTCCCCTGCTTCCTGACGTCCAGGCGGCGGCCCCTCAGCAGGGGCCGTCGTCGACGGACGTGGTGATCGAGTGGCTCCACGGCTCGTCCCCGCCGAGGTTCAGGTCGTTCTCGACCGAGACGGTGAGGCAGACGGGGTTCTCGCCCTTGCGGTTCGTCAGCTCGTACTCGTCGTCGCCCGCGGAGCGGATCTTCACGTTGCCGCCGCCCTCCTCGTTCACGGCCTCGTAGACGTCGGACGTCGCGCTGAACGACGAGCCGATCCCCGACGTCGAGTCCTCGTCCAGCTTGGACGCCGCCGCCTGCGCGACCGAACGCACCTGCGAGGTGGAGTAGACCGTCGAGTTGTCGGCGGCCTTGAGGATGCCCGCGCCGACTAGCAGGACGACGGCGCCGATGAAGAAGCTGGCGCGCCGCACGCCGAGCGCGGCGTCGGACGGCTCGTTCGCCCCCGGGTTCCGATACTGCCAGGCGTCGGCCTTCCAGTAGAGCTTCCGCTGGTCCACGCAGCCCAACGCGAACATCACGACCGCCATGAGCAGCATGAAAACGATCAGAACGGTCATGCACGTCCTCCCCTAGGGTCCCCCAAGGTCGGACGCGGTCGAACGTCGTCTGGTTCGTAAAGGTCCTCTGAGCGGGCGGGTCAGCGGGCGGGTCAGCGGGCGGGGAGGATCCGGCCGGTGACCTCGCCGAAGCCGATGCGGATGCCGGCGGCGCCCGGGGCGTTCGCGGTGATGACGACCTCGTCGCCGTCCTCCAGGAAGGTGCGGGGTTCGCCGTTGACCTCGATCGGTTCCTTGCCGCCCCAGGTGAGTTCGATGAACGCGCCGCGCTGGTCCCGGTCCGGGCCGGAGACCGTCCCGGACGCGAACAGGTCGCCGGTGCGGGACGCCGCGCCGTTCACCGTCATGTGCGCGAGCATCTGCGCAGGCGACCAGTACATCTCCCGGTAGGGCGGCCGGGACACGACCTGCCCGTTCCAGGAGACGGTCAGTTCGAGGTCCAGCCCCCAGGGATTCTTCTCCCGCAGGTACGGGAGAGGCTCCGGGTCTTGGGGCGGAGTGGCGACACGGGCGGCTTCCAAGGCGAGGAGTGGGACGACCCAAGGCGAGATGGACGTCGCGAAACTCTTCCCTAGGAACGGGCCCAGCGGCACGTACTCCCAAGCCTGGATGTCGCGTGCCGACCAGTCGTTGACGAGGACGACGCCGAAGACGTGCTGGTCGAAATCGTCCGCGCTGACCTGGGCGCCGATCGGCGAGCCGGTGCCGACGACGAAGCCCACCTCGGCCTCGATGTCCAGACGCCGGCTCGCCCCGTAGGTGGGCGCGGCGTCTGCCGGGGCCTTGCGCTGGCCGCTGGGCCGGACGATGTCCGTCCCGGACGGGACGACCGTCCCGGCGCGGCCGTGGTAGCCGACCGGGAGGTGCTTCCAGTTCGGCATGAGCGGCTCGGAGTCCGGCCGGAACAGACGCCCGAGGTTGGACGCGTGGTGCTCGGACGCGTAGAAGTCGACGTAGTCGGCGACCTCGAACGGCATGTGCATCGTCACCGCGCCGGCCGGGTGGACGGCCGCGGGGTCGACGTCGTCCGAGACCAGGTCGATGATCTGCCGCCGGACCTCCACCCAGCGCGCATGGCCCTGCGCCATGAACGGGTTCAGGGACGGCGCGGCGAACACGTCGTCGACGAGCGTGAGGCCGACGACGTGATCGGCCACGCGGACGCCCACGCGCGGGGCCTCGCCCGGCGTCGAGAACACGCCGTAGGGGAGGTTGGCGAGCCCGAAAAGTGAGTCTTCGGGTATCGCGATTCGGGTCATCGGGTCGTCTCCTGAAGGACGGGCGCGAGCAGCCCCAGGGCCGCGAGTTCGTTCAGCGGGTCGGTGATGCTGCACGTCCCGAACGACAGGAAGCGGGCGCGGGCGGCGGCCGCCCGCTTCTCGCCGAGACCCGCCACGCGGGACGCGATGGACGCCGCGTCCCGGTCGGCCAGGATTGCGGACAGCTCGTCCACCGGACGGCCCTCCGCGGCGGCGTCGGTCGCGAGCAGCAGGTTGAGGAATCCGTGCTGGTGGAAGCCGGTCTCCGGGTCGGTGTTGCGGACGGGATGGTGCAGCCCCGCGGTCGCCTTGAACGGGACTCCGCCGTCCACCACGGCCTTGATCGCGGCGGCCAGCTCGTCCGGGCTCGGGTACAGGTGCGGCTTCACGCCGCCGGTGCGGAACTTCGCGCGATGCCCGAGTTCGGCGACGGCGGCGATGATCGACGGGCGGCGCTCGTCCCGCGGCACCTCCACGTACACGGGCACGTCGACGGTGCCGAGCACGCGGAAGAACTCGTCCGACTCCATCCCGGCCGGGACGGCGACTTCGAGCCCGCGCAGGTCGACGGGCAGCTCGGCCGCTCTGGCCAGGGCCTTCGCGGCCTCGCACGGCCCGTTGGGCGCCGTGATCGACAGGTCCAGCGGCGGGACGGCGGCGCCGCTGCCGGTGCGGGGCCCGGAGCCGGTGTTGGCGTCGGGGAGGAGCGGGTCGAGGGCGTCGAGCGCGCTCGCCGGGAGGATGAGCGGGCCGACGAGTTCCGCGTACGGGGCGGAGCGGTGGGCGCGGTGGGCCGGGACCGCGACGTCGAGCGGCGCGAGCCCCGGCGGGAACACGGCCGCGTCGTCGCACAGCCCGGCGGCGAAGGCGGGGACGGTCGTCACTGCCGCCTCGCCCACGTCCACGCGTACGCGTCGTCCTCGCAGGCCAGGCCGCCCTCGCCGAGCTCCAGCGGGTGGAAGGTGTCGACCATGACGGCCAGCTCGTCGAAGAACTCGACGCCGATGCTGCGCTCGTACGAGCCGGGCTGCGGGCCGTGCGCGAGCCCGCCGGGATGGACCGACACCGACCCCTGCCCGATGCCGGAGCCCTTGCGCGCCTCGTAGTCGCCGCCGCAGTAGAACATGATCTCGTCGGAGTCGACGTTGGAGTGGTAGTAGGGCACCGGGATCGACAGCGGGTGGTAGTCGACCTTGCGCGGCACGAAGTTGCACACGACGAAGTTGTGGCCCTCGAACACCTGGTGGACGGGCGGCGGCTGGTGCACGCGTCCGGTGATCGGCTCGAAGTCGTGGACGCTGAACGTGAACGGGTACAGGCAGCCGTCCCAGCCGACGACGTCGAACGGGTGCCGCGCGTAGGTCATCCGCGTGCCGGTGATGCCGCGCGAGCCGCGGTGCTTGACGAGGACCTCGACGCCGGTCGCGTCCGACTGGAGCGGCTCGTCGGGTCCGTGCAGGTCGCGCTCGCAGTAGGGGGCGTTCTCCAGGAACTGCCCGAAGCGCGACAGGTAGCGCTTCGGCGGCGCGATGTGGCCCCTGGCCTCGATGGCGTACGCGCGGAGCGGCTGGTCGCCGGTCGGGAGCCAGCGGTGCGTGGTGGACGTCGGGATGATGACGTAGTCGCCCTGCTTCGCCGCCAGCGTCCCGAAGATCGTCTCGACCGTCGCGGTGCCGGACTCGACGTAGACGATCTCGTCGCCGGTCGCGTTGCGGTACAGCGGCGAGTCGGCGGCGGACACGACGTACGACAGCCTCACGTCACTGTTGCCGAGGATCAGCCGGCGTCCGGTGACGACGTCCGTCTCGGACCACGTCTCCTTGGGGAACAGGTCGTGCAGCTTGAGATGGCGCGGCTTGAGCGGATGGTTGGGGGTCGTCGTCCCGTCCGGGGTCTCCCAGACCTGCGAGTCGACGATCGCGGACGGGATCTCCCGGTGGTACAGGAGGGACGAGTCCGACGAGAACCCCTCCTCGCCCATCAGTTCCTCGAAGTAGAGCCGCCCTTCGCCGTCCCCGTGCTCCATGTGACGGTGCTGGGTGTGGCGTTTCGGCGGCACGTGGCCGACCCGGCGGTAGTGGGCCATGGTCCTCGCCTCCGATGGTTAACGCATTAACTAGTTTGTGCCGACACTACGACTCTTCTCCCGAGGAGGGAAGGGCCTAACGTCGGCGACGCCCCCATTGCGGATTTCGCTGTTGCCGGCTTCGCTCGCGGGCGTCGCTAACTTCGCTCGCGGGCGTCGAACTGCTCGCGGCCCGCGATGAGCTTGTCCAGCAGCATGACGAGCATCTGCTGCTCGGTCTCGGTGAGCACGTCCGCCCACTGCCGCTCCCGCTCGTTCTGCACGGCGAAGATCTCCAGCATGGCCCGGTGCCCGTGCTCGGTCAGCGTCAGGATGACCGACCGGCCGTCGCGCTCGCCCGGCGTGCGGGCGAGCATCCCGTCCGCGACGAGCGTCTTCGCCAGGTTCGACACCGCGGCCCGGCTCATGCCGGCGAGCGTCGCGGCCCGTCCGGGCTCCAGCGGCCCCGCCAGCCAGGTGACGAACAGCAGCCGGAACGCCGCCCACGAGTGCCCGCGCGGCCGGTGGACGGTGGACTCCAGGTCGTAGGTGACGATCGCCGAGGCCCGGTTCAGCGTCAGCAGCAGCCGGGTCGCGAGCCGGTGCGGGAAGCCGAACTCGTCCGCGAGCCGGTGCCCGGCGAGGTCGACGAACGACCAGAAGTCGAGCTGCTCGCCGTTGCCGTTCACCCCCGCCACCCCCTCAATATGATTCATGGTTTGACCATTTAACCCTGGCTGGGCCCGGGTGTCAGCCGGGCGGGTGTCAGCCGGGTCAGCCGGTCCCGGGTGTCAGCCGGAGATCATCGGGAATCTCCTTTGGGGAGCGTGGTGGGGGAGGGACGATGGCGACGGTCGCCGACCAGTTCATCGAGGTGTTGCGGCAGGCCGGAGTCCGGCGGATCTACGGGGTGGTGGGCGACAGCCTGAACCCGGTCGTGGACGCCGTGCGCCGCACGGGCGGCATCGACTGGGTGCACGTCCGCAACGAGGAGGCGGGCGCGTTCGCCGCCGCGGCCGAAGCGCAGACCACGGGACGGCTGGCCGTCTGCGCGGGAAGCTGCGGCCCCGGCAACACCCACCTCATCCAGGGCCTGTACGACGCGCACCGCTCGGGGGCGCCCGTGCTGGCGCTGGCGTCGCAGATCCCGAGCGTCCAGATCGGCAGCGGCTATTTCCAGGAGACGCATCCCGAACGGCTCTTCGTCGACTGCAGCCACTACTGCGAGGCGATCAGCACGCCCGCACAGATGCCGCGCATTCTCCGCACGGCGATCCAGCACGCGGTCGGGCTCGGCGGCGTCGCCGTCCTGACCCTGCCCGGTGACACCGCCAGCAAGGACGCCGCGAACGCGACAGGCGAGCACGACTTCCTCATCCGGAAGGGGATCGTCCGGCCGCCGTCAGAACAGGTGGGGCAGCTCGCGGGTGCGCTCAATCGGGCGCGCAAGGTCATGCTGTTCTGCGGGTCCGGCGTCAAGGACGCCCATTCCGAGGTGATGCAGCTCGCCCACAAACTACTCTCACCCGTGGGCCACGCACTGCGCGGCAAGGAATGGATCCAGTTCGACAACCCATTCGACGTGGGCATGAGCGGCTTGCTCGGCTACGGCGCCTGCTACGAGGCCATGCAGGAGGCAGACCTGGTGCTCCTCCTCGGCACCGACTTCCCATACGACCCGTTCCTGCCGGGCAAGAACACCATCCAGATCGACGACGACCCGTCCAGACTGGGCCGCCGGACCCCGCTTGACCTGGCGGTACATGGCGACATTGGCGAGACGTTGCGTCTCGTCCTGGACAAGGTCCAGCAGAAGCGCGACCAGACGTACCTGAACGAGATGCTGCACCGGCACGCCCGCGCCCTGGAGAACGTCGTCTCCGCCTACACGCGCGACATCGAGAAGCACACCCCGATCCACCCTGAATACGTCGCGAGCGTCCTGGACGATCTAGCCGCCGACGACGCGATATTCACCGTGGACACCGGCATGTGCAACGTCTGGGTAGCCCGCTACATAACCCCCAATGGCCGCCGCCGCGTGATGGGCTCGTTCGTCCACGGCTCCATGGCGAACGCACTCCCACATGCCATCGGCGCCCAGTACGGCGCGCCCGGCCGCCAGGTCATCTCCGTCTCCGGCGACGGCGGCCTAGGAATGCTGCTCGGCGAACTCCTCACGGTCAAACTGCACCGCGTCCCTGTGAAAATCATCGTGTTCAACAACGCGTCCCTAGGCATGGTGCGCCTGGAAATGCTGGTGGACGGCCTCCCGTCCTACGAAACCGACCACGAGCCCGTCGACTACGCCGCAATCGCCGAAGCCGCGGGCATCGAATCGGCCCGCGTAGAGCGCCCCTCAGACGTCCGCACAGTAATGGAACGCGCCCTAGCCGCCCCCGGCCCCTACCTCCTGGACGTCGTCACCGACCCGAACGCCCTATCCATCCCACCCCACATCACCCCGCAACAGGTAAAAGGCTTCGCCTTGGCAGCAGGAAAGACCGTCCTCACGGGCGGCGTAGGCAAGATGCTCGACCTGGCCCGAAGCAACCTCCGCAACATCCCGCGCCCCTGACTTAGCCTCTGGTGCCCTAGCCGGGGATCCGGACTGCGGCGCCTGTGACGTGGATGCGGGGGTCGTCGTTGCGGAGTTCTACCGTGAGGAGTCCGGGGCGGCCCATGTCCTCGCCCTGGTGGAGTGTGAGCGTGGCGGGGGAGGCGATTTCGCCCAGCTCCCGGAGGTAGGCGCCGAACGCGGCCGCTGCGGCGCCGGTGGCGGGGTCCTCCACCACGCCGCCGACCGGGAACGGGTCGCGGACGTGGAACACGTGCCGCGACGCGCGCCACACCAGCTGGACGGTGGTCAGATCATGCCTGGTCATGTACTCGGCCAAGCGGTCGAAGTCGTAGTCGAGAGCGGCCAGGCGTTCGCGGGTGGCGGCCGCGAGGACCAGGTGGCGGGCTCCCGCGTAGGCGAAGCGGGGCGGAAGGGCGGGATCGAGGTCGTCCTTGCCCCAGCGCAGGATGTCCAGGACCTGGGCGACGTCGGCTGCCTCTTCCAGGTACGGCTCGACGCTGGTGAGGGTCGCGTGGAGAACGCCGTCGACCTCGGCGACCTCGACGGGGACCGTGCCGCTCTTGGTGGCGAACGTGAGAGCACCCGCGCCGACCCGCTCCGCCAGGGCGACCGCAGTGGCGACGGTGGCGTGGCCGCAGAACGGGACCTCGGCTTTGGGGCTGAAATAGCGGAGGGTGAATGCTCTCCCCGGCTCGCCGAGCCCGTCTGGTGGCGGAGTGAGGAAGGCGGACTCCGAATAGCCCAGGTCGGCGGCGATCGCGAGCATGGCCGCGTCGTCCAGCTCGGAGGCGTCCAGGACGATCCCGGCCGGGTTGCCTCCTCCGGGGTCGGTCGCGAAGGCGGTGTAGTGCAGCACGTCACTGCTCAGGTCGGTCATACCGCCATCGAACACTAGGAGCCGTCCAGCCGGTCAGGCCCGGTTCTTGTGGGCCAGGGCGGCGAGGGTCTCCCAGATCAGGCGGTGGGCGTTGTTGACCGTCAGGTCTGCGTGGTCGTAGGGCGGGCAGACCTCCGTTACGTCCATGGCCACCACGTTGGTCTGCAGCGCGACCTGGCGGACGGCCCGGAGGAGGTCGACCGGCGCGAGGCCGCCGGGCTCCGGTGTTCCGGTGCCGGGTGCGAAGCCGGGATCCAGGACGTCGATGTCGATCGAGAGGTAGATCCCGTCGGCGCCGTCGCTCGCCTCGGCGATGGCGTCGTCCATCACGGCCTTGATCCCGCGCTCCCAGATCTCCTGCATGGTGTGGTGGCGCATGCCTTGTTCGCGCATCCACGCCTGCACGTCGGCCGGGGGCCAGTAGCCGCGCAGGCCCACCTGGACGAAATCCCTGCCCGCGATCGCTCCGGACTCGATCAGGCGCCGCATCGGCGTCCCGTGGCTGGCGAGGTTGCCGCGCAGGATGTCGGCGGTGTCGGCATGCGCGTCGAAATGGACCATGCCGATCCGGTCGTGGTGGGCGGCGACCGCCGTTCCGCTCGGCCACGTCACCGAATGGTCGCCGCCGATCACCACGGGGACGATGCCGCGGCTGGCGACGTCCAGCACCCGCTGGTGGATCGCCGCTCGGGACGGCTCCCACATGCCGGGCGAGACGATCGCGTCGCCGTAGTCGACCACGGTGAGGTGGTCGAAGATCTCGATCTCCAGGTCCAGGTGGTAGCCGCCGGGGTCGTAGGCGTTCGCGCGCAGCGCCCGGGGGCCGAACCGGGCGCCGGGACGGTTGGTGGTGTTGTCGTCCCACGGCGCGCCGATCACGGCGACGTCGGGACGCCACTCGTCCAGCTGCTCCGGCTCGGTCAGGTGGGGGCGCAGCCCGAACGTCGGCACTCCCATGTACGAGGACGAATCGAGCTGGGCCTGCATGCCGGGCGGCAGCACCGGGCGTCCACCAGGGGCTTCATGTGTCATGCCGACAGTCCACGGCGGCGGTGGCCCGCTGCCAATGAAGGTAGCTTGTGGCTTAATGGTCAGCTTCGTGCTCGACGTCGAGGACCTCGCCGACGCGCGCTTCGCCGTCTCGCCACTGCAAGAGGCCGTGCTCAGCCTGCGGGTGCTGCGCGATCCCGGCCTGTCGGCGCTGCATCTGCCGTGGCGCAGGTCGGTGGTCGGCCGGCTCGGTGGCCTCGACGCGTCGCTGCTGATGTCCCTGGTCGGACGGCGTCTCGCCCTCCCCGACTTCCTGACGCCCCCGCCGGCGGCGTTCGCCCCCGCCTTCGAGGACGAACTGGCCGTCGCCCGCCGCAGCCGTCCCGACGTGGTGCGCCGCGACCTGATCGGCGTCCACGCGCCGGGTCCCGTTCCCGAGGCGCTGCGTGCGGTCGGCGGGGACGACGCGGCCGTGGCCCGGCTCGGCGACGCGATCTGCGCCGTCCTGCTCCGGTACTGGCGGCTGGCCGTCGAACCGGTCTGGCCGCAGATGCGCCTGGTGCTGGAGGCGGACATGACCTACCGCGCACGACGCCTGGCCCTGGGCGGCGCACGCCTGCTGTTCTCCGACATGCACCCCAACCTGCGCTGGCGGGACGGAGTGCTCACGATCGACAAGACGATCGTCGAGCATCGTGTGGCGTCGTCCGGGAGGGGACTGCTGCTGATCCCTTCGGTGTTCGCCCACCAGCCCGCGCCCCCGGTCAGGGCGGACGAACCGCCGCTGCTCGCCTACCCCTGCCGCGCGGTGGCCACGCTTTGGGCCCCAGCGCCAGTGCCCGACGCGACCGCGCTCGCCGCGCTGGTCGGCGGACCGAAAGCCAAACTGCTTCGCCTTCTGGACGAACCGCTGGCGACGGTTGAACTCGCCCATCGGCTGAGGGTGACGCCGAGCGCGGTATCGCAGCATTTGCGCGTGCTGCACGCGGCCGGTCTGGTCACCCGAGCCCGCCAAGGGCGGCGGGTTCTGTATCACCGCAGCCCGCTCGGCGACGAGCTGGCCGCGCCCAAAGACCTTTCTGGTCCATCGGCGGTACGCTGGCGCAATGCGTCCTCTTAGATATTCCATCAATGTCACGTTGGACGGGTGCTGCGATCACAGTGAAGGGTCCACGGACGAAGAATTGCATCGTCACTCGACCGAGATCCTGGCCCAGGCCGACGCTCTCATCTTTGGCCGGGTGACCTACGAAATGATGGAGGCCGCGTTTCGGGCCCCGGCGCGGACGGGGGTCAGGCCCGATTGGATGGAACCTTGGATGGTCCCCTTCGTCCAGACGATCGACGCGGCAAAGAAATATGTCGTATCGAGCACCCTGGAGCGAGTCGACTGGAACGCCGAACTCTTGCGCGGCGATCTGGGGAAGGCCGTTCAGCAGCTCAAGCAGGAGCCGGGTAAGGGACTGTACGTGGGAGGCGTGAAGCTCCCGCTGGCGCTGGCGGAACTGGGATTGATCGACGAGTACGAGTTCGTGGTGCATCCCAGGCTGGTGGGCCACGGACCGACGCTGTTCGCGGGCCTGTCGAAGAGCGTCGACCTGAAGCTCGTGGGCAGGCAGGAGTTCGGTTCGGGCGCGGTGGCGCTGCGGTACGAGCCGAAAAGGTAATCACCGGGACCGACGGCCCGCCTAACGCCCCGATCGGTCACCGGTCGGTCAGTGGAAGGGGCGGGCCATTTCCGTGAGGGTCTCGTCGGCGGTCTCGGCCAGCGGACGGGCCGGGCGTTCGTCGATTTCGGCCAAAGTGGCGATGCGGAGGGCCGTCATGAAGGCGCCGGCGAGGACGCGGGGACGGACGCCGCCGGGCGGCAAATCCTCGCGCGCGGCGATCAGGTCGGCGAAGTCGCGCTCGAACTCGGCGTAGTGGGCGAGCAGCCGGGCCAGGACGGACGGGTGCTCGCGGGCAAGCCGGGCCTGCTCGGCGCACAGCATGGCGCACGGCGTCTCGTCGGCGTCGGCCTGCTCGTCGAGCGCGGCGCGCAGGGCGGTCCAGGACGGCTCGCCGCGCGGGCGTGACTCGAACGCCTCCAGCAGGGCGCGCATCCGCCGTTCGGCGCCGTACAGGAGCGCCTCCTCCTTGCCGCCGAAGTAGTTGGAGAAGGTGCGGCGGGAGACGCCGGCGGCGTCGGCGATGGCCTCGACGGTGACGTCGTCCAGCCCGTGCTCGGCGGTCAGGCGCATCGCGGCGTCGTGCAGGGCGCGGCGCGTCGTCTCCTTCTTGCGCTCGCGCAGTCCGCCGGTCGTCGCCATGGTCGGACCAGCGTACCCAAGCTTCAAATGCTGCCCGGCGGGAAAACTTGCGCACCGTGCGCGGCCGGGGTTGTCAGGTTTCTGACAAGGCGAAGGCCGAAGAGGTGGGTTGGGGGAGGAGAGGGGGAGGAGGTTTGTCCGTATGGTCGGAAAAGGGGAGTTCGAGGCAGGGCTGGGAACGTCCAGGACCGGGAGCTGGCAGGGCCGGGAGCGGTAGATGGCGGGATCGTCGGGGGTCGGGCAGCGGGCGGTGTCGGCCGCGCGGGCGGGCGGCATGTTCGCGCGGAGCGGGCTGTGGCGTCCCGGGCCGCCGCTGAAGGTCGTCCGGCAGCTGGGCGCGCTGCGCCGCTGGGGCACCCTGCTCGGCGGGACGGTCGCGTCCGCCGCGGCCCGCGATCCGGATGTCGTCGCGATCGCCGACCAGGACGGGGAGCTGACGTACAGGGAAGTCGACGCCCGCACCGACCGGCTCGCCGCAGCGCTCAGCCGGGCGGGCGAGCCGTCCGAGCGTGGGGTAGGCGAGCTGCGTGGGGCGGGCGAGGGGCGGCGGGTCGGGGTGCTGTGCCGTAACCATCGGGGGATGGTCGAGACGCTCGTCGCCTGCAGCAAGAGCGGTTCCGACCTTGTCCTGCTGAACACGGGGATGAGCGCCGAGCAGCTCCTGACCGTGATCGAGCAGCAGGGCGTCGAGACGGTCATCGCGGACGAGGAGTTCGCCGAGTTCCTCACGGGGGTGCCGGCGGGCGTCCAGACCATCAGGACCGGCCCCGAGCTGGAGAACCTCATCGGCACGGCGTCCGGCGCGCGGGTCGGACCGCCGGTGAAGGCGGGGCGGACGATCGTCCTCAGCTCGGGCACGACCGGGCGCCCGAAGGGCGCGGACCGGCGGGCGCGTCCGGGGCTGTCGCCGCTGACGTCGATCCTGTCCCGCATCCCGTACCGGGTGCACGAGCGGATGCTCATCGACGCGCCGCTGTTCCACACCTGGGGATACGCGATGCTGCAGACGGCGATCTCGCTGCGCGCCACGATCGTCCTGCGGCCCCGGTTCGACCCGGAGCAGACGCTGCGGACGATCGAGGAGACCGGGGCGACGGCGCTGGTCGCCGTCCCGGTCATGCTCCAGCGCATCATGGACGTACCGGACGAAGCGCGCCGCAAGCGCGACACGTCCACGATGCGGATCGCGGCCGTCAGCGGCTCGGCGCTGCCCGCGACGCTCGCGACCGCGTTCATGGACGAGTTCGGCGACGTCCTCTACAACCTGTACGGGTCGACGGAGGCGTCGTGGGTGACCATCGCCACGCCCGCCGACCTGCGCGCCCGTCCCGGCACCGCGGGCACGCCGCCGCCCGGCACGACGGTCGCGATCCTGGACGAGGCGGGCGCGCCCGTCCCGCCCGGAACCACCGGACGGATCTTCGCCGCCAACGAACTGCCCTTCGCCGGCTACACCGGCGGCGCCGCCAAGGAGATGCGGGACGGCCTGATGAGCCTCGGCGACGTCGGCCACCTGGACGAGGACGGCCGCCTCTACGTGCACGGCCGCGACGACGACATGATCGTCTCGGGTGGGGAGAACGTGTTCCCGCGCGCGATCGAGGAGGTCGTGGAGGCGCTTCCGCAGGTCAGGGAGGCCGCGGTCGTCGGCGTCCCGGACGATCGGTTCGGCCGGCGCCCGGCCGCGTTCGTCGTCGTCCGCGACGGCGAGACGCTCGACGCCGGCACCGTCCGCGACCACGTCCGCGACCGTCTCGCGCGCTTCGCCGTGCCCCGCGACGTGCATTTCGTCGACGCCCTTCCGCGCAACGCGACCGGCAAGGTCGTCCGCCGCCGACTGCAGCCCCGCCCAGACGCCGCGGACGCCGCCGACCCGTCCTGACCCGGCGGAATGGGACATCCCTCACACCTCACGCGAACCTCCCGTCGAGTAGTCTTGACAGTGTCAAGATTGGCGATTGGGAGACGAAGGAGACGGCCGATGGCGGACGATCCCGGCCTGGCACGGCAGATGTGGCATCAGCTCGAAGCCGTGCACGCCCTGTTCTGGTACTCGCCCGAAGTGTTCGCCGAAGCCGAGGCCCTCGGCTACAAGGTGGACGACCGCTGGCCGAGCTATTTCGCCTGGCGTGCCGCACCGCTCGGCGCGGCGAGCACCGAGCAGGTCTCGTCCGCCTTCTACAGCTTCAGCCCGCGGATGATCGCCGAGCACATCCCCGCGGCCTGGACGATCGCGGCGCCCGACCGCGTCCTAGCGGCCCGCACCCGCGCCGTCGACCGGATGTACCGGGCCCTGCTAGGCGACGAGATCCTCCAGGCCCCCGATCTCGCCGAGGCCGCCGATCTGGCCCGCACCGCCGCCGGGGCCGCGAGCACCGCCGGACGCCCGCTAGCCGCCGCCAACGCCGGCCTGCCCTGGCCGGACCAGCCGCACCTCGTCCTCTGGCACGCCATCGGCATCCTCCGCGAGCAGCGCGGCGACGGACACGTGGCCGCGCTGCTCACCGCCGGGCTCGACCCGGTCGAGGCGCTCGTCTCGTTCGCCGCGGTCGGCGCCGCGCCCGTGGCGACGTTCGCGAGCCGGGGCTGGACGGACGCCGAATGGTCCGCCGCCCGCGACCGTCTCGCGTCCCGCGGACTCGTCCACCCGGACGGGACCGCCACCGACCAGGGCCGTGAGCTGCGCAACTCCGTCGAACGGACCACCGACGACCTGGCCTACGAGCCGTGGCGGACGCTGGGCGCCGAGAAGTCGAGCCGCCTCGCGGAACTCACGATGCCGATCCTGGTCAAGGTCCTGGAGACCGGCCTGATGCCCGCCCAGAACACACTCGGCATTGGCAACATCCAGTCCCCGCCCCGCTGACCGCGCTCGCCCTGCGATTCAGGCGCAGAAGGCCGTCTCCGCCAGCCTGCCGAGGTCCGCGCGGAACTTCTCGCCGTTCTCCAGCGCGGACGCGTTGTAGGTGATGACGGCTTGGCGGCGTCCGTCCGCGCTGGTGTACGTCCAGGTGCGGTATCCGGGGAAGCCGCCGTCGTGACCCCACGCGTACCCGCAGGAGAACTTGATCCGCGCGACGCCGAGTCCGTAGTCCTCCACGACGCCTTCGTCGTTCACCGGCCGGACAGTCCGCAGCTCCCGCATCTGCTCGGCGGGCAGCAGCCGGCCTGTGAACAGGGCCCGGTGGAACCTCGCGACGTCGTCCACGGTGGACACGATGCCGCCGGACGTCCGCGCGCTGGACGGGCTGATCAGCGTGCTGACGTCCCCGTGCTGGAGGTAGTAGCCGTGCACATACGGGCCGGGGAACGCCGGTGACGTGGTCGGATACGACGTATGCCGCAGCCGCAGCGGCCCGAAGACACGGCGCTGGAACTCGTCACCCGCCGTCCGCCCCGTGGCCTTCTCGATGATCATCCCGGCGAGGACGTAGTTGGTGTTGGCGTAGTTCCAGCCCTGGCCGGGAGCGTGGACGGGCGGCTTCTCCATCGCGATCGCGACCAGTTCGGCGGGCGTCCAGACGCGGGCCGGGTCGCTCATGATCCGCGGGTCCTGGACGTACTCGTTCAGCCCGCCGGTCTGCGCCAGCAGCTGCCGAATGGTGATCTTCGACCCGTCGTTGCCGTTGCCCTGGACGACGCCCGGCAGCCATTTCTCCACCGTGTCGTCCAGGGAGAGCCGACGCTCGGCGTCCAGTTGCAGGACGACCGTCGAGGTGAACGACTTGGTCACGCTCGCGATCCGGAACAGCAGTCGGTGGTCCATCGGCGCGCCGGTCGCCTTGTCGGACACCCCCGCCGTCACATGCGAGACGCGTCCGCCGCGCCGCGTCATCACGATCACACCGGGCGCCCCGTCCGCGACAAGCCGCTCCGCCGCACCCTGCACCTTCCGATCGAGCCCTGACGGCCCAACGGCACTCGCACTGGACGCCCCGGCGGCGACGGTCGTGACCAGCGCCGTCCCAGCAATGACGACGGAAACTGCGGCTGCTGCACGTCCACGGGCCATGGGATTCCTCCTCGGAAGATTTCGCTGACCTGATCAACTCTTCCGGCAATCAGGATCGGCGGCATTGGGCCCAAAACCCGAATCCAAGGTGTACCTACCGACACCGACCGGGTCGCCTTAGACTCCGCGCTGTGTCCTGGATCCCAGTGCTCTCCACGGTTCTCGGAGCCGTCATCGGCCTCGGATCAGTGCTCGTCGGCGACCGCCTCCGCTGGCGGCGGGAGCAGAGCAGCCAATGGCTCACCGTCCGGCGCGAGATCTATGTCGGCTACCTGAATGCGCTACACGAGGCGAACCAGGCGATGCGAGCGGTCTCGCTAGGAGACTTTCCTCCCGATACCACCCGGGACCTCGCGGCAAGGGCGGCCTTTCGGAGTGCCGGCGTGAACCAGGCTCAAGAACACCTGGTGCTCATCGCGCCAGAACAGGTCGTCCAAGCCGCGGTCGAAACCTCCGCGGCCCTCCGCAACCTCCGCGACCGCATCCGAAAAGGCGAAGGCCAGTCCTCCGCCGACTACGAGTCTGAATTCTTGACTTTCAGTGACCGGCTCCACGTCCTGCGTAACGCTATTCGCCAGGACCTCGGCGTGAGCGCCCTCCGCGAGCATGTCCCTATCTGACGCGGGTTCTGTCGGCGGCGGGTAGGAGGATGCACGTGTGACGCACACGACTCCGCCGCCCATCGTGGACATCACCGTCGGCATTCCCGAACTTGCCGCGTATGCCCGCACCGCCGTCCGGCTGCATCCTCGGAGAGGCGCGCCAGGGCCGGACGACAGCAGCATCGGAGGGCCGATTCGGTGGCCCGCGAACGAGCCCTGGCCCTTCTGCGACGAGGCGTTCAACGGCCATGAACGGCCGGTCGCGATGGTGCCGATCGCGCAGATATACGCGGCCGATGTCCCCGCATACCCGTTCCCGCAAGGGACCGACCTATTGCAGATCCTCTGGTGCCCCAACCACGACGGGTTGTGGCTCAACCACACGATCAGCGTGCGGTGGCGACGCGCGGACGACGTCACCGAGGTCCTCGCCGACCCGCCGGCGCCCTACACGGTCGAGGAGGAATGGCTGGTGCCGATCCCCTGCGTGCTCGACCCCGAGCCGGTCACCGAATACCCGGACTCGGATGAGCTCCCGACGGAGATCCAAGATGCGATCGATGAATGGGAGGCCGGCTATTTCGCGTACCAGTACGGTCTGTCGACCGCGTCCGGCTGCAAGGTCGGCGGTGGCATGGCCTGGAACGTCACCGACATGGGTGACCCGCCGACGTGCGCGGAGTGCGGTGCGCCCGCTCACCTGATCCTGCAGCTGGACAGTTCCGAATGGAGCGGTGGCGCGTCCGACCATGACGGCGGCCCGCCCCGCTGGCGGCCCATCGAGGACGCCGCGCTGGACATCGTCACCTCCGGCGACGCCTACTGGGCCGCCCTGGAACCGACCGGTTTGCAGATCGGCCGCTACAGCCACGGCGGCTTCTTCGGTTGCTCCGCCGACCATCGGCATCCGGCGACGTTCCACAGCCAATGACGGACCCTGTGCAGCCGATCGGAGGGGGTGACCGGAGTTGGCCTTGAACAGCCGGGCGGGCGCGGCGGCGCTACTCTCGCTTTACTTTCCACTGATCACTGGGAGAGTTCGTCATGCCCGCCCCCAAACTGCCTCTCTTCGTGGCGATCGTGCTGCTGGCCGCCACCGCCTGCGGAATGGTCGAGGCGCGCAGCGGGTCTGAGCGCGCCGACGTCGTTCCCACGACGGCACCGGATCCCGAGTTCCCGGCGACACCGCTGGCGCCAATGCCGCGCGCGTACGATCCGAAGGGCGAGGCGGGCGCCGAGATTGCGGCCGCGTTCGCGAAGGCCAAGGCGGACGGTCTTCCTCTGCTCCTTGATTTCGGCGCACGGTGGTGCGCCGAATGTGCGGTGCTCCAGCGTGCCTTCCGCCACAGGGCCGTCCGGCCTCTTCTCGCTAATTATCACGTCGTCACCATCGATGTCGGCCGGATGGATCGGCATCTGGAGCTGGCCAGGAAGTACGGATTGGAACTCAGGAAGACCGGGATTCCCGCCCTGATCGTTCTCTCCCCGAACGGCAAAGTGCGGACCGCCGGCAATGAGGGCCTGTACCCCGCCTCCGCCAACGGCGAACTGCGGCACGAGAACGTCGCCGCATTTCTCAGGCGCTGGCGGTGAAATGGACAGCCCTCATCCTCCTTCTTCTTGCCGCGGTCTTGCTGCTGGGCGGGTGCGGCTCGGGTCGAAGCCCGGCGGTCGCCCGGTTCACGGCGGGTGATGTCGACGTCACCATTGATATCTCTGCGGACTTGGTGCAAGTGACGTTCCGTCCGACTCGGCCCGGCTTTCACATCTACGGCCTTGAGCTGCCGCCGGGGGGCCTCGGCATTCCCACGGAGGTGAACGTCCGTGCGGGCCTGGAGGCCAAGGGCGTGCCGAGCGCGGACGAAGCCGTCCGCCAGCTGGAATTGCCGTCGCTGGGTGCGCGGCTCCCGGTCTACCCCGACGGGCCGGTCACGATCTCGCTCCCCGTCCGCCGGACGGGCGACACAGCGGAGATCGTCGTCTCGTACGGCGCCTGCAGCCGCACCGTCTGCCTGGAACCGGTGATCGATCGGACGACAACGCTGCCGCTCCCCGCCCGCTCGTGACCCGCCTCGTCAGCACTGTTGGCATCGGCGGCGTACAGAGAACTCGGGGTCGCGCGTCCGATTGTCACTCGGGTGATAAACGCGTTCTCAAATCGTTGCTCCGTGTGCATGGCGCGCGACGGAACGGAGGGTCCACACTCGGGGGCTTCGTGATCTCCGCGACGAAGGTGGTGTGCAGTGTCCGGTGACGCCTACGACTTCGACGTGATCGTGGTGGGCTCGGGCTTCGGCGGCAGCGTGACGGCGCTGCGGCTGGCCGAGAAGGGGTACCGGGTCGCCGTGCTGGAGGCCGGACGCCGCTTCGACGAGGAGACACTTCCGAAGACGTCCTGGAGACTCCGGAAATACGTGTGGGCGCCGCGGCTCGGGATGCGCGGCATCCAGCGCGTCCACCTGGTCGGGGGCAAGGCGGGCGTGCTGGTGCTGGCGGGCGCGGGTGTCGGCGGCGGCTCGCTGGTGTACGCGAACACGCTGTACGAGCCGCCGCGGCCGTTCTTCACCGACCGCCAGTGGGGCCACATCACCGACTGGCAGGACGAGCTGAAGCCGCACTACGACCAGGCCCGCCGGATGCTCGGCGTCACCGTCAACCCGCTGGTCACACCCGCCGACGAGGCGATGAAGCGCGTCGCGGACCGGATGGGCGTCGGCGACACCTACCACGCCACCCCGGTCGGCGTCTTCTTCGGCGAGCGGCCGGGAGAGGACGCCGCCGACCCGTACTTCGGCGGCGCCGGCCCGCGCCGGACGACGTGCACCGGCTGCGGCTCCTGCATGATCGGGTGCAAGGTCGGCGCGAAGAACATGCTGACGAAGAACTATCTGTATCTGGCGGAGCAGGCGGGTGTCCGGGTCGTGCCCGACACCACCGTCACCGCCGTCACGCCCCGCGACGGCGGCGGTTACGAGGTCGGCACCGAACACACCGGGCCGCTCCGGAAACGCCGGAAAACTCTGACGGCGGAGCATGTCGTCCTCGCCGCCGGGACGTACGGGACACAGCGGCTCCTCCACCGGATGCGCGCCGCCGGACGGCTCCCGCATTTGTCGTCCCGCCTCGGCGAACTCACCCGCACCAATTCCGAGGCGCTGCTCGGCGTCGAGCGCATGACCGTCTGGCACCGCAAGAAGGACGTCGACCACAGCACCGGACTCGCCATCACCTCGTCCTTCCACCCTGACGAGAAGACTCACATCGAACCGACCCGGTATGGCGCCGGAAACAATGCGATGGGCGTCATCCGCACCCTGCTGGTGGACGGCGGCGGACCGCCCCGGTGGCTGAAGTTCCTCGGGCAGGCCGTCCGGCACCCGACCATCATCCTGCGCGGGTTGTCGCTCAAGGACTGGGCGAAACGCACCGTCATCGCCCTGGTCATGCAGACCGCCGACAACTCCATCACCGTCGGCGAGAAGCGCGGCCGCCTCGGACGCCGGAAACTCATCGCGAGGCAGGGCGACGGCGAACCCAACCCGACCTGGATCCCGGTCGCGCACGACGCCGTCCGGATGCTCGCCGAGGAACTCGACGCCACCCCGGGCGGCACGTGGTTCGACTTGTTCAACATTCCAACAACCGCGCACTTCATCGGCGGTTGCGTCATCGGGGAAACTCCGGAAACGGGAGTGATCGACCCGTACCACCGCGTCCACGGCCACCCTGGCCTGCACATCGTGGACGGGTCGGCGGTAACGGCGAACCTGGGCGTCAACCCGTCCCTCACCATCACGGCGATGGCCGAGCGCGCAATGGCCTTCTGGCCCAACCGCGGTGAGAAAGACACACGCCCTGAGTTGGGCGCGCCCTACGAGCGCGTCGACCGCGTCCTCCCGGACCGCCCCGCCGTCCCCCAAGGCGCCCCCGCCGCCCTCCAATAATGACCCACCCTCCAATAACGGCCTGCGCTTCGGTGGTGGGTGCCATTCGGGGCGGGGGTGTTAGGTGAGCGCCTTCCCGGCGGACGTTCCGTACACGGGCGTATCGGACGTCATTGGACGTCCTGCATCCGGGTCGGCCGCGCCCGCGACGGCGTCCACCAGCGGCTCGCCCTGCCGGTAGACGGCGACCTGGATGCCCGTCTCGGCTCCGGATTCGACGAGCTGGTCGATCGCGTCCTGCGCCTGCTTCTGCATGCGAAAACCCCTACCGTTCTGCGGGGAATTCGTTGCCGGATCGTCGGGGGGCGGGCGCTCGCGTCCGTCCGGAGGTTCAGTCTTCGGTGGCGACCTCTTCGCCGCCGCCCCCGGCGTCATCGTCGTCTTCGGTGGCGTCCGACGCGGGTTCCAGGTCGTCGTGGACGGACGGTCGCGTGGCCTGGTGAACCCGCACGGCCAGGATCGCCCGCGCGAACCGCGCCGCCAGTTCCCCGTCCATCACGTCCGGGACCTGGTCGACGCCGATCAGCGCGCCGGGCTTGGCGATGACCGCGCCGGACTCGCCCACCCGCACCCCACGCCCGTCGGCCAGTTCCTCCATGGACGGCAGGTCCAGGGCCGCGCGGAGGGTGTCCTGCAAGGCGCGGACGGTGGTGGCGTCGCGGTCGATGCGGATCTCGGCGGTGTCCGCGCGCTGCTCGGCCCGCTCGGCACGGATCTCGGCGGCGTCGGCCCGCTCCTCGGCGCGGTCGACCCGCGTGGCCAGCTCGGTGGCGCGTGCCACGACGGAGTCGCGCTCGACGGTGAGTCCCGCGATCTCGCCCTTCGCGGCGGACAGCTCAGCCCGCAACTGCCGCTCGGTCTCGACGGCGGTCTCCAGTTTGTCGCGCGCTTCGGTGAGGTCGGCGCGCGTGTTCGCGAGCTCCGTCCGCGCGGTGGCCAGCGCGGTCTGCTCGTTGGTCAGCCGGACGGCGAGGTCGTCGCGTTCCCGTTCGGCGTCCGTGCGCGCCTGATGCTCGGTGCTCCACGCCGCCTCCGCGCGCTTGCGGAGACCCTCGGCATGCGCGGCCTCGTTGGTGGAGGTGGCGCGGGCCTGCTGCGACGCGCCGGCCTCCTTCCAGGCGTTGGCCTCGCTCTCCTGGGCCGCCATGACGCTGGCCTTCGCCGCCGCGGATACCTTCTGCAGCTCCTCCTTCGCGTCGGCGGCCTCCTTCAACGCCGCCTCCGCCTGCGCTTCGGCCCGCCGGGTGCGGTCGTCGGCATCGGCGGCCTCCGCGCGGGCGCCGCTCGCCTCGGCCAGCGCCTTCTCCGCGCTGCCGAGCACGCCGCGCACCTCGCCGTCCAGCCGTTCACCCAGCGTGGACGCGGTCGCGGCGAGACGTCCGACCAACTCGGCGAGACGCTCGACGTCCTTGCCGAACGCTCGAACGGGGGCCGGATCGACCTCGGCGGTCCTACCGCGCTTGCCGGCGGACGGCCTCGCGGACTCGCCCTCGCTGACCCGCCCGCCAAGCGGCATGCCGACCGACCCGCCGAGCGGCATGCCGGCTGACCCGCCGACCGACTCGCCGGTCAGTACGTTCGCCGACCCGGCGGCCAGTACGTTCGCCGGCCCGCCGATCGGCATGTCAGCCGGTCCGGTGGCCGGCTCGTCGGCCGGCCCGCCGGTCGGCTCTTCGGCCGGCCGGTCGGCCGGACCGTCGTCCGCCAGCCGGAGCGGCGCGGTCAGCACGCCGTCGTCCGGGACACCCTGATCTTCGCGCACGGGGGCATCCTAGTGAAATGCCCTGATTTGCACCTCCCCCCTTGCGAACCACGTTTGTGGAGCGGGCCATTCATGCACGATCCGGTCGCCCGCGCCCCAGAACCCGCATGGTTTCGCAGTGTGAGGACGGGGCGACACAGGGTAGGAGTGTCCGGGCGGCTTGGCCGGGCGCTCCGGTGACGTTCGGCCTGGACAGGGCAGAGGTACGTGCGGGGGCGGGCATGCCATTCCAGGACAAGATGCACGTTCAGCTCGTGCGGGGGAGGGCCCGGGACCCCGCCGGGCTGCGCGAGGCCGTCGACCGCTGGTACCGGGAACTGGCCCCCGGCTCCCGGGGATGGCTGGGCACGACCGCCGGAGTGACCGAGGACGGCGAGTTCGTGTGGCTGGCGCGCTTCAAGTCGACTCGGGCGGCGCACCGCAACGACAAACGGCGCGCGCAGCGCGAATGGTGGGAGTCCACGTCCGAGCTGCTCGACGGCGAGCTCACCGTTCAGGACTGCACCGACGTCGAGTCGTTCGGGGCCGGCGGGTCGGACACGGCCGAGTTCGTCCAGATGATCCAGACGCGCGTCCGCGACCGGGAGGCGCTGCGCCCGTTCTGGACGGACGAGGAAGGACGCGCCATGGCGGAGGCGCGTCCGGACACCATCGGCGGGCTCTTCATCGTCCACCCGGACGGCGGCTGCACCATCGCGGTCTATTTCACCACCGAGGAGGACGCGCGCGACGGCGAGCGCAGGCCGATGCCGCCCGACCTCAAGGCGTGGCGGGACGATGAGATGTCGCATTACGTGGACGAGCCCACCTTCCACGACCTGCGCAACCCCTGGCTCTACTCCCCGTCCTGACCCAACGGCGCCGTCATCAAGCTCGGCATCCGCTGTGACGGCCGGGCGTCCGGTGCGGTCGGCTCAGCCGCTGGTCCGGGGGCGGGTCCGGGTCTCCTTGGGGTGGACGCCGTAGCGGAGACCGTCGATGAGCAGGGCGATCATGCGCTGGGTGTGTCCGTCGTCGTCCTGGACGGGCAGGGTCAGGTTGGCGACGGCGCGCAGCAGGTCTTCCGGATCGGCGTCGGCGCGGATCTCGCCCGCCTCCGCCGCGGCGGCGAGGAGCGCGCCGAGGACGGGCTCGAAGCGCTGCGAGAAGTAGGACGGCAGGCTGTCGTAGGCCGGGTCCCCGGAGTGGAGGGCGGCGCTGAGCCCGCGTTTCGTGCCGATGAACTCCGCGAAGCGCAGCAGCCACCGGGTGAGCGCTTCGAGGGGTTCGTGCTGGTCGGCGAGGGCGGGGGCGGCGTCCGCGCACGAGTCGACTTCGTGCCGGAAGACGGCGGCGATGAGATCCGAGCGCTGCGGGAAGTGCCGGTAGAGCGTCCCGGCGCCCACGCCCGCCTTGGCGGTGATCTGCCGGACGGGGGCGTCCACGCCGGACGCGGCGAAAACCTCGGCGGCCGCGGTCAACAGCGCGTCGATGCTCCGCTGCGCGTCCGCCCGAACCCGCCGCTGCGCCCCCTCACCGTCCACCATCTGCCCACCCTCCACCGGCCGCCGGTCCGGCCGCTCGGTTGCTAACCGGAACAATGTTCCGTATTGTCGTATGCGGAACATTGTTCCGTTTGCCTCAGCCTAGCGCGTTGCGGGGGTGAGGCATCGGTGATCGCTTGAGGAGAATCATGAAGTACCGCACGTTGGGTCGAACCGGCATCAAGGTCAGCCCCTACTGCCTGGGCGCGATGATGTTCGGAGCGGCCGGCAACCCCGATCACGGCGACTCCGCCCGCATCATCCACAGGGCGCTGGACGCGGGCATCAACTTCGTCGACACCGCCGACTTCTACTCGCACGGCGAGTCCGAGGAGATCGTCGGCAAGGCGCTCAAGGGCCGCCGGGACGACGTCGTCCTCGCCACGAAGGCGCACCTCCCGATGGGGGACGACCCCAACCGCCGGGGCAATTCGCGGCGCTGGCTCGTCCGCGCACTGGACGACTCGCTCCGCCGTCTGCAGACCGATCACGTCGACCTCTTCCAGGTCCACCGGCCTGCCCCGGACACCGACGTGGAGGAGACCCTCTCCGTCCTCAGCGACCTGATGCGCGCGGGCAAGGTGCGGGCCATCGGGAGCTCCACTTTCCCGGCCTCGGACATCGTCGAGGCGCAGTGGGTCGCCGAGCGGCGCGGCCTGTCGCGGTTCCGCAGTGAGCAGCCGCCGTACTCGATCCTCAACCGCGGCATCGAGCGCGAAGTGCTGCCGGTCTGCGAGCGCTACGGCATGGGCACCCTGGTGTGGAGCCCACTCGCGCAGGGCCTGCTCACCGGCCGCTACCGCAAGGGGCAGCAGAACGACAGCCACCGGGCCGGTTTCGGCTTCAAGCACCTGACCGACGAGCGCCGCCTCGACGCCGTCGAGCAGCTCATTCCCCTTGCGCAGGACGCCGGGATGTCGCTGACGCACCTGGCGATGGCGTTCGCGATCGCCCATCCCGGCGTCACGTCCGCGATCATCGGCCCCCGCACCATGGAGCAGCTCGACGACCTCCTCGCGGGCGCCAAGACGGTCCTGACCGACGAGGTCCTCGACCGCATCGACGCCATCGTCCCTCCCGGCACCGACATCGGCACGCTGGACGCGTCCTACAACCCACCCCCCATCGACCACCCTCACCTGCGCCGCCGCCTCCCCGACGACCGCCCCGCCACGTGACCCCGTCCCCGGGAGTGGACGTCCGGCCCCGGGGCGGTTTCTTGGGCCGATCGCCCCAAGGAACACCTACGGGCACCCGGTGCGGCCGCGCCAAGGTCCGGACGCTCCGCCGGGGTCGGGAGCATCGCTGAGCGGAGGGGGGCGGCGGCTACGCCGATGCCCTCGACTACGCCGGTCCAGGGCTCCAGCGCGCCCGCGGTCGCCGTAGTCGGGATGTGCCGGTCAGCGGTCGGCGGCGGGCCCGGGCAGGGACTGGGTGGCTTGTCGTAGCTGGTCGGTGGCGGGCACGCCGGGCAGGTGGGAAAGGCTTCGGCCGACGAGGACCTCGGCGAGGCGGATCCTGGCGAAGCCGACCGTGTCCAACAGGCTGTGGTGCAGGTTGTCGATCAGGTGTGCGGCGATGGCCAGGGGCAGTGCCAGCAGGCTTCCGCCGGGCAGGGCTTGCGGAAGGCCGGCGGCTGCGTCGCCGAGCGGATCGAACGTGTCGGACGTCTCGTCCGCGGGTGCGCTGCCCGGCAGGGGCGGTGTGGTGGCCGGCCCGTCAATGGCCGGGTCCAGCGGCGGGTCTGATGGCAGTGGAGTGCGGTGTGGGATTTCCAAGGCGTCCTCCCTATCGATCGGTTCGCCGATCAGTGCCGGACGAGGCTTCAACGCCGCGCTAGCTGCACGGTCGCGTCGTGTAGTTCGGTGAGCGCGTCCTGGATGAGATCGGGCACCTGATCGACGTCGGGAAGATCGCCGTTCATCCCGCAGCCGATGGTGATGCCGGTGCTGCTGTGCACCGCGTTGAAATAGGCGCCGATTCTCCAGGGCAGCGGCGGGACGATGAACAAGTCGATCGCGTCGGGTATCTCGAAGGAGTTGGCGGGGAGCATGGTGAACGCTATGTGTCCTCGCGTCATTATCGAGGCCATGGGATCGGTCAGCCGCATCACCGATTCGACGATCCGGGCCGGTGGGAAGCCGAGCCCATCGACGAATGCCTGGTTCCTGCGCAGGCTGATGACGTTTTTGAGGGATACGGCTTCTCGTATGGCGAGGAGCCGCCGATATGGGGACGGTTCGTCGCCCGGCAATACGAGGGGCATTATGCCGGAGTGAGTTCCAAGGCCGCCGTTTCGGCGTCCGTCGCCGAAGCTGGTCGGCATGAAGACGTTGAAAGTGCGGGGCCGCCGGTGCGGCCCGCCCTTGCGGCGGGGGTTCCAATGGTGCATCGCGCCAGTGACCGCGGCCAGCGTGACCTGAGCGGGGCCGCAATCGGTGCGGGTCGCGATTTCCTGCACGGTGTCCAGATCCAGGTGGACGACGCGGAACAGCACGGCGCCCGTGGTGTCCGCCGGTGGCCGCCAGCGCGGGTCTGATGGGTAAGGACGCAGCTCAGGCAGGGTCCGCAGGACGCCGCAAAGCGTGGATCGTCCCGGGTACCGGGTGACCGGGGGCGGCCGAAGGGGGACGCCGGTCATGACCGCCCGCAGCGTCGCCATGGCGCTCATGCCGTCCTGGAAGGCGTGACTGGCCTGGTAGCACAGCGTGTACTCGCCGGTCTTGTAGCCGTGGAGGAGGTGAACTTTCCAGAGCGGCCGGTCCATCGGCAGGGAGGTGTACCGGATCGCCCGCATGGCGGCGTTGTAGGGGTCGCCTCCCGGTGGCAGGCGATGGTACTCAATGTGCTGATCGACGTCGATTGCGTCGTCCGGGACCCATTTCGCTTTGCGTATCGGGCCGATGCGGCGATAGCGGAGGACGGGAGCGGCGTCGATCGCGGCGAGCACGAACCGGCGGAAATGTTCGTGGGAAGGAAGGGCCCCGGCGTAGCATATTCCGGCTCCGATGTACCAGTTCGGCTCGTCCAGCCGGTGAAGGACGAGCATGGTGCGATCGACATAGTTCGCTGGTACGGACTCCACGGACGGTCCTCTCCCTTTTCTGCGTGAACGGGTTCGGGCGGCGGAGGCGTGCGGCGGAGGAGTGCGGCGGAGGAGTGCGGCGGAGTTGGGCGGCGGTGGGCGCGGCACCAGGCGGTTCCGGGTCACCAGCGCAGTAGCAGGGAGCCGCCGCTGATCCCGCTGGCCAGGCCGATCAGCGCGACGAGGTCGCCGGACCGGACCCGGCCCGCGGCGGTGGCGGCGGCGAGCTGCGCCGGCAGCGTGGCGGCCACCAGGTTGCCGTGGTCGGTGATGGTGATCTCGACCTTGTCCAGCGGGACGTCGGCGTACTGGCAGAAGGTCTGCAGAGCGGGCAAGGAGGTCTGGTGCAGGCAGATCGCGGCCAGGTCGTCCCAGCCGACCCCGTGTTCGGCGAGCGGCTTCTCCCAGACGGCGGGGCCGATGTTTCTGATCGCGGCCGCCAGCCGCAGGGAATCGACGGTGAAGGGGCCGACCTGCCAACCGCCTGCGCCCGTGCGGACCAGCGGGACGACGGCGGCCGTGTGGGCGCTGGAGACGGCCAGGGCGTGGTGGCCGAGAATTCCGGGTGTGGTGTCGGCCTCGACCAGAAGCGCGGCGCCGGAGTCGGACACGGTGTAGGACGGGATAGCGGCGGTGAAGTCGGCGGCTGAAGCCAGCTCCCAGCGGATGGCCGTGCTCGCCACTTCCCCGCAGGCGATCAGGACGGTGCCGCAGCGTCCGGTGACGATCAGCGCTTCGGCCAGCTCGATGGCGTTCAGCACGCCGTTGCAGGCGTTGCGGACGTCGAAGACGGGGCAGCGGGCGCCGAGCTTGGCCGCCACCATGTGGGCCGTGGCCGGCTCGATCGCGTCGAGCCCGACGCCCGCGTAGATGATCAGGTCGGGGTCGGTGGGCCGCCGTCCGGCCCGGTCCAGCAAGTCGCCGGCCGCCGCCACGGCCAGGTCCGAGGCCATCATGCCCGCGGGCGCCAGGTGCCGGAAGCGCACACCGGTGACGCGCTCGATGACGCCCCGGGGGATGCGCAGGTGCGGGTTGCGTGCGGCGAGTCGCTCTTCGAGGTCGGGGGTGCTCAACAGGGTGTCGGGCAGGTACGCCGAGACCGTGGTGACCCGGGCGTATGGCGGGTTCATGCGCTCTCTCCGCCTCTGCCGTCCGTCCGAGAATCCGTCTGAGCATCCGGCCGAGAATCGGGTCGGGAACACTTTCTCGGTGCCCCCCCGGGTGATGCCCGCCCGCAACTCCCGTCGGGCGGCGCCCCGGGGTGTTCGCCCGCTCCGGGGTGCTCGCGCGGCCCGGGGTGTTCGCGTGGCTCGGGGTGTTCGCCCGGCTTGGGCGGGAGACGGCCGGCGGGGCCGCGCGGCTCGGCGGTGACCAGGCATCCGTTTCCGGGATGCAGGCTGAAGACGATCCGGCGGATCGGCTCATCGCGCGTCTCGACCGCCCGCAGCGCCACGCGGCGGGCCAGGACCTGCAGGAACGTGGTGATCTGCAGCAGTGCCAGGTGCCGCCCGACGCAAAGCCGCGCGCCGGCGCCGAACGGCATCCAGCTGTGCCGGACCAGGCGGTCGCCCAGGAAACGCTCAGGCCGGAACACGTGCGGGTCGGTGAAATATCGCGGGTTGTGGTGCAGCGGACGGGGTGCCACCACGAGCCCGGTGCCCGCCTCGATCCGGTACCCGCCCAGGCTGAGCGGCTCCCGCACCGTCCCGAGGGGGATCACGCCGGTGGGCGGACGCTGCCGCATCGCCTCGGACGCCACCGCGGTGGCGTAAGCGTCGCTCTCGCCCGCGACCGCCTCGTCCGTCAGCCGGTCCAGGGCCCGCGGGTTCCGGACCAGCCGCTCCACCGCCCAGGCGAGCCCCAGGCTGCTGGTGATCTGACCGGCGAACATGAAGCTGATGGCCTGGTCGACCAGCGCGGCGTCGGTCAGCCCGGCGCCCTCGGGCGTGCGCGCCCGCATCAGGGTGCCGAGGATGTCGTCGCCGCACTGCTCGCGCCGGCGGCGAGCGATCTCCTGCCGGACGAGCCCGCCGCAGCGCGCCCGAGCCCGGTAGAACGCAGGCCACACTCGCATCGCCCCGGCCCGCCGCAGCGCGAACCGGACGGTCGTCTGCTCCGACGCCCCCACGCGCATCAGTGCGGCGACCGGCGGCGTCCATGCCCGCATCGCCTGGTCGTCCAGGCTGAAGAGCATGCGCAGCATCGCCCGCAGCACCGCGTCCTGCACGCGGGGGAGCAACGCGAACGGCGTTCCGGGCGCGGGGAAGGCGTCCACCATCGCCCCGGCCACCGCGGCGACGTCGGCGCGGTGCCGCCGGATCGCCTTGACACCCAGGCCGGGCAGCATCAGCTTGCGCAGCCGCTGATGCTCCGCCCCCTCCTGGGTGAACACCGACCGCGGCCCCCACAGGACGGCGGTCGGCCGTGCGTTGAACGACGCCAGACCCGGTTCGGCGGCCAGCGCGGCGGCGATCATCTCGGCGTCGCGCAGGACGGCCACCCGTCCGACGCCCGGCGTCCACAGG
Organism: Actinomadura sp. 1N219; assembly: GCF_044326405.1. Taxonomy (NCBI): domain Bacteria; kingdom Bacillati; phylum Actinomycetota; class Actinomycetes; order Streptosporangiales; family Thermomonosporaceae; genus Actinomadura; species Actinomadura sp. 1N219. The sequence continues at coordinate 209,000 of NZ_JBIRAY010000001.1, forward strand.
GTGAAGACGTCGCCGTAGCGGTCGAAGGCCCAGTCGAACTGCTCGACACGGAGCAGGAAGGCGTGCCAGGCCCGCGGATTCCACCGGCTCGGGCCGGGCACCGGACGACCCGGCCCCGCGAGCGCCGCGGACGCCCCGTCAAGTGTCGCCATTAGGTCCACCCCTCCATCCGCCCGGGCCGCGTGGCGCATCGACGCGGCGCTAACCGTCCCGGAAGGGCACCCGCTCGCGGCGGCCACTCCTGTCAGGACTTCGCACCACCAATGCGCCATGCATTCAATTGACTACTATGTGTGACTATAGAGGTGGTAATGAACCGTCTACAGCGCGTAAAGGACAGACCCATGCGACTGACCGGAAAGACCGCTCTGATTACCGGCGCGACGGGAGGACTCGGACAGGCCATCGCCCGCACCCTCGCCGCCCAGGACGCCCGCACCGTGCTGACCGGCCGCGACACCGCCGTCCTCGCCGAGCTCGCCGCCGAGCTGAACGGCCAGGTCATCACCGCCGACATCACGGACGACGACGACATCGCCCAGCTGATGAGGCAGGCCGGGCCCATCGACATCCTGATCGCCAACGCCGGCGTCACGGCCCCCGGTCCGCTGACCCACTACACCCTCGACGACATCGACACGGTCCTGGACGTCAACCTGCGCGCCCCCATGAGGATGGCGCGCCTCGCCGTCGAGCAGATGACCGCCCGGGGCGCCGGGCACCTGGTGTTCATGAGCGCGCTGGGCGGCCGGATCGCCGTCCCCCGGATGGCCCTCTACTGCGCCACCAAGCACGGGCTGCGCGGCTTCGCCCACTCGATCCGCGCCGATCTGGCCCCTCGCGGCGTCGGCGTCTCGGTCATCTGCCCCATCTTCGTCCGCGACGCCGGCATGGTCACCCGGCTGCCGTCGCCGCTGCCCTCCTACTTCCCGACCTGCACGGCCCAGCAGGTCGCCGACGCCGTCTGCCAGGCCATCCGCGACGACACCGCGGAGGTCGTGGTCGCGCCCTGGTACGTACGGCAGTTCACCCGCTTGGCCGGAGTCTCCCCGGCGATTCCCGTCCAGCTGCACCGCCTGGTCAGGTCCGCTCGCCACGCCCAGGCCGCCTGCGACGGCCTGGCCCGCCGCCAGACGTCCCACCTTCTTTGACCCCGCCGACCGTCCGACCGTCCGACCGTCCGACCGTCCGGCCAAGCCGCCTTGCCGCCGCCCGCCGCCCGCTGCCCGCTGCCCGCCGACATCCGACCTCTGCCAACGCCACCGACCTCTGCCAAACGCCATGCGGTCGTCCCTCGGCCATGAGCGTCCGATGCCTCCCGTGAAGACCCGCCAGTAGAGGACCTCCATGTATGCGCGCGGCCAGAGCCAGATCCTTCATGCACGCGTCGACCTACCGCCGCACCAGTACGACAACGCCGAAGCCATCGCGGCGGTCAAACGCCTGATCTCCGCGACCGAACGTCCACCCTGCAGCGACGGGCTGATCCGGCGGATCTTCACCAACTCCGGCGTCCGCACACGCCACACCACCCTCCCGCTGGAACAGCTCGGACGTCGCTCCTCCACCCGGGCGCTGGCACAACAGCGGCAGGCGGTGATCGAGCAGAGCGTGACGGCGATCCGCGACGCTCTCGGCGACCTCGCGACGCCCCCGGACCAGGTCGACCTGCTGGCGACCACGACCTACACCACGCTGAGCGCTCCCCACGTGGACGTCGAGATCGCCACCGCCCTGGGGCTGCGCACCGACGTGCAGCGCATCGGCATGCCGCCCGCCGGCTGCGCGGGCGGTGCCGCGCTGATCGGGCGGATACACGACCACATGCGCGGTCACCCCGATCACCTGGCGGTCGGCGTCGTCTGCGACCTGCCCTCGATCCTGCTCGGCACCGCACCGATGACCTTGACCAAGATCGTGGAGTGCTCGCTGTTCGGCGACGGCTGCGGGGTGATCGTGATGGCCGGAGCACGCCGTGCCGCCGCCGCCCACCGGGCAGGTCCACGCATCTTGGACACCTACAGCTCCTTCATCCCCGGAACCCGGCACATGGTGGGCTGGCTCGTCGAAGAGCACGGCCTGCGCACCTTCCTGGAGCCCGGCATCGGGGACGCTTTCGAGGAGGCGGCGCCGGCAGCGGTCGGCACCCTCCTGGCACGCCACGGCCTGGGCACCGCCGACATCGGAGTGTGGCTCTGCCATCCCGGCAGCGCCAAGGTCCTCGACCACGTCGCGCGCGGGCTCGCCATCGACGCCGACGCCTTCCAGGTCTCGTACGACGTCCTGGCCCGCACCGGCAACATGGTCGGCGCGTCGATCCTCCACGTCCTCCAACGGGTGAACACCGCCGACGTGCCCAAGGGCACCCGGGGTGTCCTCATGGCCTTCGGGCCTGGCCTGAGCTGTGAGTTGTCGCTGCTCCAGTGGCCCTGAGCCCCGGCACCGGCGAGCTCCTCCGGACGCACGATCGATCACCGCTGGGAGGACTGATGATCACTGACGACCGTCCGGCGGCGACGATGCCGGCGCCGGCGGATCGGGGCGCGGGCTCGTGAACGAGACGATCAGCCTGGTGACGGGCGCGACGTCCGGGATCGGCAAGGAGATCGCGCGGGCGCTGGCCCGCCGTGGCCACCGTGTCGCGATCATCTGCCGCGACCCCGGCAAGACCAGGGTCACGCTGGCCGAACTCCGAGCCAGCGCTCCCGGAGCCGTCATCGAGCCCTTTCTCGCCGACCTGTCCGTCATGTCGGACGTCCGGCGGGTGGCGGGTGAACTCCGGGACCGGTACGCGGCCGTCGACGTCCTGGTCAACAACGCCGGAACCCACGACCTCCGCCCGCGCACCACCTGCGACGGGTTCGACCGCATGGTCGCCACCAACCACCTCGGTCCGTTCCTGCTGACGAATCTCCTCCTCGAACCACTGCAGGCCGCGTGCGGACGGGTCGTCATGGTGGCGTCTGAGATGTACCGCATCGCCTACCGGGTGGACGTCGAACATCTGGCCGACCCCGTCGACTACCCCTGGTACGAATCCATCCGCGCCTATGGCCGCACCAAGCTCTACAACATCCTGTTCGCCCAGGAACTGGCTGCCCGGCAGCGCGAGGTGACCGTGAACGCCATGTGCCCGGGCCCGGTCGCGTCCAACATCGTGCGCGACGTCCCGCTGATGGATCGGGCGGCGCGCATCGTCGGCCGCACGCCGCTGGTCAGGACCCCGCTGCTCAGCACCCCGGCCCAGGGCGCCGAGTCGGCCGTCCGCCTCGCCGCCGATCCCGAGTTCGACGGCCGTGGCGGTCGCTTCCACAGCTCCATCCCGGGCCTTCACCTCCTGCCCGCCACCCGGACCCGGCGCGACCAGATGCTGCAGCGCCGCGTGTGGAACCGATCGGCCGAACTCGTCGGATGCGACCCGGCGGGACCATGATTCCGGCCACCCCGGGCACCCCCGGTGCCGGTCCGCCCGGTGGATAGATTGGCCGAATGATCGAGGTTCGTCCCGCCCGGCCGGAGGACGGGGACGCGCTCGGAGAGATCCATGCCGCGTCCTGGGAGGCGTCCCACGCGCCCTTCTTCCAGACGGAGTTCGCCGCGCAGGCCGCCGAGAGCAGACGCACTCGGTGGCACGAGCGGATCGCGGAGGGGACGGGGACGATCCTGCTCGCCGAGTTGGACGGCCGCCCCTTGGCGCTGTCGTTCACGCGCCCGTCCCCGACCCGGCCGGGTCTCGCAGAGCTCTTCGCCTTCTACTGCCACCCCGACGGCTGGGGCAGCGGCACCGCCGCCACGCTGATGACCGAAACACTGCACCGACTCAGGGACGACGGATTCGCTCGCGTACACCTGTGGACGCTGCGCGACACCCCGCAATCTCGCCGTTTCTACACCAAGTGCGGGTTCGTTGAGTCTGGTGCCACGCGTCCTTTCGACTACGGCGATGGCAACCCCGTCGATCAGGTCGAATACGAGCGAACCTGCTGAAGCTCGGTCCGTTCAGGGGAACAGTGCGAGTTTGCCTACGGTGGCTCGCGCTTCCAGTTCGGTGAGTGCCTTGGGGCCTTCGGCCAGGTCGTACGCGGTGGGCTGGCCGGGGCCGAGCACTCCGGCGGCGAGGAGGCCGAACAACTGGCCCATGACCTCGCCGAAGATCTGCGGAGCGGCCTGGATCAGGATGCCGATGTTCAGGCCGATGACGTGGATCTGGTGCTTGTAGACCAGGTCCCAGTTGGTGATCGCGGCTTCGCCCCCGGCCAGGCCGTAGACGACGACCCGTCCGGTGACCCGTTTGGCCGCGGCCAGGCTGGCGTCCAGGGCAGGGCCTCCGGCCGATTCCAGCACCAGGTCGGCGCCCGCGCCTTCCGTGAGAGCCAGGACCGCGGCGGTGAGGTCGGCGTCGCGGGAGTCGAGGACGTGGTCGGCGCCCAGACCTCGGACGACATCGTGCTTGCCCGGCGAGGCCGTGGCGATCACCGTCGCGCCGTAGTGCTTGGCCATCTTCACGGCGGCCTGGCCCGTCGCTCCGGCCGCTGCGTGGATCAGCACGGTCTGGCCTGCGGTGACGCCGCCCAAAGGTTTGAGTGCCGCCAGCGCGGTCGGCCAGTTCACGACCAGGCCCAGCGCCTGCTCGTCCGTCCATCCCGCCGGGACGGGAAGCGCGGCGGCCGCGGGCAGCACCATGTACTCGGCGAAGGCGCCGCCTCCGATGCCGACGCCGATGACGTGGGCGCCGGGCTCCAGATCGGACACCCCGTCTCCGACAGCGGCGACCTCACCGGCGCCCTCGATGCCCGCCAGATACGGCGGTTGCGGGCCGCCCGCGAACGTCCCGCGGGCCTGCGAGATGTCGACGTAGTTGACGCCGGCGGCGGCGACCCGGATCAGGATCTCGCCGGGCCCGGGGCTCGGTACCGGCGCGTCGGAGATCAGGCGCAGGTCCTGCGGGCCGTCCAGCGACGTCTGCCGCAGGGCGCGCATGGTGGACGGGATGCTCACAGCGGCCGCCTCCTATTTGTTTATCGAACAGCCAACAAATCGTGTCATGGCGCCGGAGCGCAGGTCAAGGTAAAGTTGATCGAACGACAAAGAAATCTCGGAGGGACGCTCGATGGCTGCTCGCGGCAGGCCGCGCACGTTCGACCCCGACGTCGCCCTGCGCACGGCGCTGGACCTGTTCTGGGAGCGGGGCTACGAGGGCACCTCGCTCAACGACCTCGCCCAGGCCATGGGAATCGCCTCGGCCAGCATCTACGCCTGCTTCGGCAGCAAGCAGGAGCTGTTCCGCAAGGTCATGGCGCTCTACGGCATCACCTCGGGCGGACGTCCCAGGAACGCGCTGCGCGAACACCCGTCCACGCGTGCCGCGATCCATGCCATGCTGCGCGCCACGGCCGACGAGATCACCCGTCCGGACGCGCCGCACTACTGCATGCTCATCCTGGCCGCGCCCACCGGCGCCGAAGAAAACCACGAGATTCGGGAGTTCCTGGCCGAACTGCGGCGCGGCATGCTCAGCGCCGTCAAAGACCGGCTCGTCCGCGGCGTCACCGACGGCGACCTCACCGCAACGCCCGCCACCCTCGACGCCATCGCCCGCTACTACACCACGGTGGTGCAGGGCCTATCCGTCCAGGCCCGCGACGGCGCCACCCGCAACGACCTAGAAGCGATCATCACCTGCGCCATGGCCGCCTGGAACACCCTCACCTCCACCCCGTCCGCCGTAGCGACCTAGAGCACTTCGCACAAAACTTGCGTCCCCGCTTAGGGGCGGTGCCGTTCACGCCCCACTCCGCATAGCGCCAGGACTTCTGCGCCACGCCCACCATGCTGCAGGCGGCCGATGTCGTCGAAATGATCCGCTTGAGGATCGGACGCTCAGCGCGGTTGAGGTCATAGTGGGGCGAGGGCCATGAGGATCTCGTCGCGGTCGTCTTCGGGCGTCAGCCGGTACGCGCCTCGGCGGCGGCCGATCTCCGTGTAGCCGAGGCGGCCGTAAAAGTCCTCCAAGCCAATGCCGGACCGTGCGGCGAGATGGAGCTGCTCCAGGTTCATCTCGTCACGGGCGATCTGGCGGGCGTGGTTCATCAGCGTGGCCCCGATTCCGCGGCCGCGGTGCTCAGGGTGGGACTGGACGTGATGCACGGTGCCCCAATGGGCCACCAGCGGATGAGGGTCGCGGCGGATGTTGAGCCAGCCCGCCAGGGCACCGTCGACCATGCCGATGACGAGGCGGCTGAGCTGCGGGTCCAGGTCAGAGATGAGCCTGTGGGCGGCCGGGTTGACGTCGGCGGCGGTGACGGGCGGGAAGGGGAAGCCGACGGCGCCTCCGTCGTTGCTGACGGCCACCCAGCATTCGACCAATTCACGGGTCAGGTCGGCGCCGATCTGCTGCGGAAGCAGGATCTGGCGGATGTGAAGGGACGTGCTGCTCACGGGGGCGATTGTGACAGCCGCTCCTGACATTCATGTCAGCAGGATTCGGTCCTGTCACGACCCCCGTCATCCGCTTGAGAGAGGTCTGCAGGACTGTGGCGGGTCTGCTGGAGCGGTTCGGCGAACACTAGGGCGGCCGTCGATGGGGCTCGGCTCCGTAGAGGGCGGCACAGGCTAGTTCCGTGGGTTGATGTGGAGGTGCTCGTCAAGGGTGGCGACGAGGCTCGTGGCCAGGTGTGGAAGGGCGGTATCGGCCCAGTTTCGGGTCGCGCTGAGGAAATCCTGAAGGTTTCGCTCGCTTGTGGCGAGAAGCTCGGTGAGCCGCTTGGAGTCGAGGTCGAGAGTGGGTTTCGGTGACCTGGCGTCCTGCCAGAGTCTGATGTATCCGTTGTGGTGTTCGAGACGGGAGTCCGGGCTGTGGCCGAGGAAGATGTCGTGGCCATCGGCAGCAGCCTGCCAATCGCGCCAGTTTTCCAGTCCGAAACAGCAGCCTGGTACGAACTCCGCGCCCGTGGCGGTGTCGTGGAACCGAAGACCACCTGGGGCAATCAGCATTTCGGCTTCGGCGAGATGGTGATCCAGCAGCGCGGCGTCCATGACCTTGTCGAGGGGAACGTTGTTGTAGGCGAGGATTACCGCGATCGCGGTTCCGACTTCCAGCCGCGTCATCGTCCCCGAGAGCTCCAGGTACCGCCGGCCGGAGAGGTCGGAGATCGGCCAGGCTGTGAAGTCGTCCAGCGGCTCGGCTTCGAGGACGACATCGACCGTGATCATGCGCTGAGCTTGAGGACGAGGGCGGTCTCCAGTTGGAGCATCCGGTGCAGGACGTCCAGGCTGGCGGCGGTGGCCGGTGCGGTGGGGGACGGGATGCTTGTGAGCCTGATGGATGTGCTGGCGATCGCCGCGGAGTAGGTGGCGTGGAGTGCCGCTTCGTCGGCTGATGCCAGGGCGTGCGCGAGGTGGAGCATCGCGGTCCGGTGGTGCTCGGAACTGGTGGCGGCCAGCTCGGCGATCGGCTGGATGATTCCGGCGGTTTGCGCCCTGTCGGGGAAGGCTGCGGCGAGGAAGGCCAGCCCGCTCTGGACGGCTTCGCACTCACCTGGCCAGCGTCGTAGCAGTGCGGGGGCGACGGCTTCGACGGCATTCTGAGCTGCCGTCTCGTCCGGACTCTGGACGGAGCCGAGTCCGAGTGCGGATCGCCTGTCGGCGTCTTGCGCCGCGAGCCGGCGTCCGACGGTTCCGGCCTCGGTGAGCAGGAGCAGAAGGAACGCTCGAAAGGGCGCCGCGACCTGTTCGTGTTCGATGATCCCGGTCAGAAAGGGAATCTGTTCCGCGGTGTGCGGGGAGCATGTGCCTTGGTGCAGGACGGCGTCAGAGAGTTCGAAGAGCAGTTCCTGGTCGTCTTCGAACTGTGCTGCTTCGTCGGTCAGCCACCAGCTGATCATCTGAGTGGCTGCGCCGTCGGTTTCCAGTCGGCGCGCGACCGCGCGGACTGTGTCCAGCAGCGATGGCAGCCCTCTGGTGATGGGTGCCGCTGCCGCGACGGTAGGCGCCGCGATGTCCTGCGGGGTGGGAAAGGACCGCGCGACGGCGACACGCCGTTCGTGGGCCTGTTCTTGAGGCAGGTCGTGGAGCAGGCCGTCGAGGTCCAGGAGACGCAGCATCGTTTCACGGTGGGCGATGGACCCGCCTTCGCAGAACCCGAGGTGGCTCCTTGCGAGCGCCGCGACCGCGACTTCTTCACACTCGCGCTGGTGGCTTTCGGTGGCGTCCTCGGTGGCGAGTTCGTCGACCACCGAGCTGACCTGCCACCAGCCCTCCAGCTCTGGCCGCGAAAACTCGGGCTTGCCGAACAACCGGTTCGCGGGGTCCAGATGCGGGAGGTACATCGGCCGCATCCGCACCCAGCGATGCCCACGATCGGCGAGATCGGCCGCCAGCAGACGCCCGTGATCTTCATCGGGCATCGCGAACCGGTACTCCCGAAGCATCGCAACCGGGCTGCCCGACTCCTGGGACACGCGCTCGCCAGACATTCGGGAATCATAGATCGCAAAGCAGTCCGTACCGCGCCGCGCGGGACCGGGCGTCTCGCGTCCCGAACACGCTCGAAGGCGGGACGGTTGCGATCTTGGTAGGTGCCCAGGTCGGGGCGTCTCGAAAGTCGTCCGAAGTACAGGTCGGTGGCACATCCACGGAGGGCCTGGGGGATCCGGAGGACCCCGCGGAGACTTCGGAGTGCACGGAGGGTTTCAGCCGTGCGGCCAGGACTGGGTGGAGAGCGCGGACGCGGAGCCAGGCGAGGACCAGGAGCGGCGGCGGGCGCTTGGTCGGATTACGTGCGGTTCTGTTCCGGTGTGGGTGTAGCGGCGAGCGGCGTTGTGTCGGGGCGGTGTCCGAAGCTAGCTGGTGGGTGGTGTGGGGGCTGGGGTGGGCTGGTAGCAGAGGCGGACCATGCCTGAGGGGAAGGTCGTGGTGCTGACGAGTTCAAGGCGGACGGGGCCGATGTCGTCGAAGATCCGTGGTCCGGTCGCCCACAGGTAGGGGCTGACGTTGAACCAGAACTCGTCGACGAGATCGTGGGCGATGAGGTCGCGGGCGAACTCCCCGGCGCAGGGGACGATCAGGTTGCCGTCGTGTTCGTCCTTGAGGCGGCTCATGGTGGTGGCGAGGTCGCCTTCGAGCAGGGTGGCGTTCCATTCCAGCGGCCCAGTTAGGGACCGGGACGCGACGTATTTGGGCATGCCGTTCATCCGGGCCGCGTACGCCTCGAAGCCGGGGACGTTGGCGAGTTGGGGCCAGGCGGCGGCCAGTCCCTGGTAGGTCCTGCGTCCGAGCACCATGGCGTCGGCGGCCTGCCACATCTCAAGCCCGGCCTGCATGCTGTGGGGGTCGGTGACCAGCCAGCCGCCCTGCGGTTCGGCTGCCGGTGCCTCGAAGGCGCCGTTGACGGTCATTGCGACGTTGATGATCAGTCGTCCCACGGGAGGCTCCTTGTGTCGGTGCGGGGTGAGTCGGCGGTGAGGGTTTCGGCGAGTTTGTCGAGGCTCTGGCCGAAGCCGATCTCGATGCCGGCGATGAAGTCGGCGGACTCGACGGTGCTGCCGTCGAGCTGCCAGTGCACGTCGAGTTGCGTGCCGGTGCCGGTGCCGGTGTCGGTGGGCTGCAGGGCGAAGGCGACGTGGGCTGTGAAGGCCGGATCGCCGTTGGGAAGCAGCGGGGACATCCGGTAGGTGAGGCGCTCTTGGGGGTGCATCTCCTCGACGACTCCTTCGGCGCGTCCGACGACGATGTCCGAGCCGTCGGCGTCCTCGGCGTCGCGGTATTCCAGGACGATCCGTCCGCCCGGTTGCGCTTGGAAGACGAGTTCGGAGACGCGCAGGTCGGTGGGCGTCCACCATCGGGCGAGCAGGGAGGGCTCGGTCAGGTGTTGCCAGACGGGCTCGGGGCGTCCCGCCAGCGTCCGGCGGAATCCGAAGGAGCGGCCGTCGGCCCAGCCCGGCTCCTCCGCGGCGCGCCGTTCCGCGTCGATGCTGGCCGCGTGGCGGTCGTGGGCCTCGAGCGGGCCGCCGGGCCGATCCGCGGTGTCGGCGAGCTGGTTGAGCGTGGCCGCCAGGTCCCGCAGTGGGCCGGGACGGAGCGTGTAGAGGCGGCGCTGGCCGTTTCGCTGGGACGTGACGACGCCGGCGCGTTCGAGGGTCTGGAGGTGCTTGGTCGTCTGGGGTTGGCGCGCGTCGGCGAGCTGGGCCAGGACGCCGACCGGCCGAGGCCGCTCGGCCAGCAGGCAGACGAGCCGCCAGCGAGCGGGGTCGGCCAGCGCGGCGAGGAGTGTTGCGTCCATGGCCCGGAAGTATTCATCAGGAAGAATATTCGTGTCAAGGAATATCCCCTGGCTGGGTTGCCGGATCGGCTAGGCCCCGATCTTGCCCAGAGTGACTGTCAGTGGGGCCTGCCACGATGGCCCGCATGACGGCAACCGACGTCCTAGCCCCGTTCCAGTGGCTCAACGTGCGCGAAGGGGAGGGAGGCGGCTGGCTGGGTGTGACCTTCAGCGTGGCCTTCTTCCGCGGGCTGGACGTGACGGAAGTGGTGCGCCGCTTCAGTCGCGGCGAGGACTCCGGCCACGAGTCGGACTTCAGCGGACTCAGCGAGAAGACCCACGAGTTCGTCGACCGGACGGCAGGCGGGTATGGCGGCGGCTACGTGGGCGTCTTCCCGGCCGGTGAGTGGTGGGTGGCCATTGAGCCCCACGGCTGGTTTGCCACCGACCACCAGGTGGTGACCGAACTGTCGCGGGGTTGCGAGGTGCTGGCGGTCACCCGGCACGACTATGCCGCCGAGCACAGCTTCGAGTACGCGATCGATGGCACGCTCGTCACCGGCTACCGGTTGCGGCATCCCCACGATCGTTACGGCTCCGACCCTGACCGGCTCAACGGCTTCATGCGGGAGTTGGACATGGGCCTGGACGAGCCGGACGATGACGCCGCCCGGGACGCCGCCTGGGAGGTCAACTACAGCACCGCCGTGCCAAGGGGCTTCGCCCTGGCGGCAAAAGTAACCGGGATGCCGCTCACGCCGGAAATGCTCCGCCGCCCAATGCTGGTGGGCCCCATCGCGCAAAGATGACCACCTTCTCGGCGACGACGACACGATGAGGCGTGGAGGCGTGGGCCCGTCGACCTCCAAGCAGCTCACCGTGCTGGCCGCGACATCACCAAGGACGGCCGCCCGTGGCGGGTGCCCTGCCATCCGCCAAGGCCCACGCTCCCTCGGGTACCAATAGCAAGATTTTCTGCAACGGCAGTCAATTGCCCAGGGCTTGCGCCACGTCCCACAGATACAGCCCGGAATTGCTGCCGGTGGCGAGGGTGCGGCCGTCGGGGCTGAACGCCATGCTCTGGACGCTGCCGTTGGGGTGCTCGCGGGAGTCGGTGCTGAGGTCCCAGGTGGTGATCGGCCGACGGTCGGCCACATCCCACAGTGTCAGTGTCGCCCGGTAGGCATTGGCGCCGCTCGCAGCCAGTGTTTTGCCGTCGGGACTGAAGGTCACTGTCTGGAAGGGGCCCGCAATGCGGTCTCGGTCCACGAGAGTGGTGAGCTGCCGGTGGTGGGCCAGGTCCCAAAGCATCACCGCATCCTTCTCGCGGGAGGCGACGGCGAGAATGCGACTGTCAGGGCTGAACGACCCGCTGTCGCGGCCGGTGAGGGTGGCGATCTGTCGGCGTCCGGCCAGGTCCCACAGCGTTACCGAGTTCTCGATCTCTGGGTTCCCGAAGGCGGCGGACAGAGTGCGGCCGTCGGGGCTGAACGCCACGGTTCCGACGGCGAACCGGTCGTCCTTCTCACGAATCTCGCGACCACTCAGGGTGACGATCCGCCGGCGCCTGGCGACGTCCCACAGCGTCACCGAATCCTCCTGGCCGTAGGCGGCGGCGAGGGTACGGCCGTCGCGACCGAACGCCACACGATCGACGCGGCCGCGGAGGGTGCCGACCGCCTTACGCCTGGCCACGTCCCACAAAGTCACCTGCTCTTCCCCGGCGGTGGCGAGGGAGCGGCCGTCGAGGCTGAACGCCAGACCCGAGATCCCGGAGTAGACCCCCTTGGCGAGAGTGGCGAGTTGTCGCCGGCCGAGGACGTCCCACAGTGTGATTACTTGCTCAGTGCTGCAAGCCAGTGTCTTGCCGTCGGGGCTAAATGCCACACCCGTGACGTTGGTAGGGGTATAGCTCTCGTTGTCGCCGAGGGGGTCGCCCTGGGGTGGCCGTGGTTGTGGTCGTGGCGGTGGTGATGTGGAATTTGCCGCGCGGAAGAGGCCGTAGAGGCCGCCGAGCCCGGCTGCACCGACGGCTCCGGCGATCAGCAGCGAGTGTCGCCGGCTGAGGCTCGGCGGCATGACCTCGGTGGGGGCGTCCGCCGGCGGTGGCGTGCCGATGCCGGACGGGGGCGGCGGTAGGGACGGGGCGGTGCGACCGCCGCTTTCGGATACGGAGTCCTGGCGGCGCCATTGGATTATCTCGGCGGGAGTGGGACGCTCCTGCGGGTCCTTGGTCAAGCAGGCTGTGGCGATGGCGCGGATGGGCTCGGGGCAGCCATCGAGGTTGGGCTCGCCTTCCACGATCCGGTGGATGACCGCCGGTGCCGCTCCGCCGCCAAAGGCCAACTCGCCGGTGGCGGCGAAATGCGCCAGAACGCCGAGTGCGAAGACATCGGCCGCCGGAGTAAGGGCGTGCCCGAGGATTTGCTCGGGTGCCATGTAGGCGGGTGTGCCGGGCTGGACGCCGGTCTCGGTGACCGATGTGGCGTCGGCGGCGCGAGCGATGCCGAAGTCGATGACCTTGGGGCCGTCGGTTGTGAGGATGACGTTGGAGGGCTTGAAGTCGCGGTGGATGACGCCGGCGTCGTGGATCGACTGCAGAGCCTCGGCCACCCTGGCGATCAGGGCCAGGGTCACCTCGACGGGTAGCGGCCCGTGTTCGGTGACGGCGTACTGCAGCGAGGGACCAGGAATGTATGCGGTGGCCAGCCACGGCTCGTCGGCCTGGACGTCGGCGTCGACCACGGGGACGGTGTAAAGGCCCTGGACCCGTCTGGCCGTGGCCACCTCTTGTGCAAAGCGTTTGCGAAAAGCAGGGTCGGCTGCGTACTCACGGTGCACGAGCTTGACCGCCACCGCACTGCCCGCGAGGGTGCGCCCCAGCCAGACGCGTCCCATCCCGCCCTCGCCGAGGACCGCCTCCAGGCGATAAGGACCCACGGCGGTCGGGTCACCAGGGCGAAGCGTTCGGTGCGGAGGTGGCGTTGTCGGCCACCCCACCTGCTGCCGGGCGGTCACGGGCGGCACCGCAGGCGGGCCATCGCCCGATTGAGACATACCGCTGTCTCCCTGTGGTCCGTCACCCCATGCCAATTTGCCTCAAACAGCCACGGATCACCCGGCGGAGGCGGCGGTCAGTTTAGCTCACGCGACCCTTCTCGAACACACACTTAGAGTGACGCTTCGTCCGACTGCTCCTCGGCAGCCAGGTCGAAAGTCAGGGTGAGGGTGGCGTACTGCATCCTTCTCAGCCTTCCTGGGCGCCGTCCGTAGGCCAGGCAGGCTGCAGAGCGTCCTCGCCGTTTAGGTTTTCCAGGCAGTTGAGGAGCTTCGGTCCTTGCTCGGCTCGCACGATGAGCCGGGCTCACCCCACGCCTCGGGCGGCGATGAGCGGCACGATCTCGACGTCGATGTTCACGGTCTCGCCACCGGGTGCGGTCATGGGTTCGGTGGGATGGAACTGCGTCCAGGCGGTCACTGTCTTGCTCCCAGCCGGTATGTCGCCCATTGCTTGGTGAGTGCCGCGTGTTCGGCGACCCAGGCGGCGGAATTGGTCTCACTGTGCGTTCGCCATTTCTCGGCGAAGACCTTCGAGAACAGGTCGAGATGCGTCGGCTCTGCGTCGGACCAAGGGGCGAACTGAGAAACCCACTCGCTCGCTTCTCGTGGGCTGTGACCGGCTTTGAGCAACCAAGGGATCAGGAGACCTAGCTCCACCCAAGCTTGGCCACGGGATACGAACGCCCAGTCGACCACGTAGGCACGTCCCTCGGACGTGATGATCAGGTTGTCCTCGTTGAGGTCGGTGTGGAGCAGGGCGGAGCCGGCCATGGGGGAGACGTCTTCGGCAACGGACTGCCAGCGCCGTTCGACCGCCATCCGAACCACGTCGGGGCACGGGGTGGCCTGCACCGCTTGGATGGTCTTGGCGAGGACGGCCAAGTCCGGAGAATTCGGCGTGAAGTCGGCACGTCGACCGCTCACGTGCTCGAACCCGATGGCGACCCACTCCCCGACCTCGGCCTGGAACCGAAGCCGGGGAGCGAACTCCGAGACGTAAGGGTTGACAGCTGCCTCGCGGCGCAGCGACATGACCTCCGGACCGTCTCTGTCCGCCAGCTTCCGAGCGGCCTTGACGAAGGTGAGGCCCTCCGGACTGTGCAGCGTAGAGGCGATGTCCGCGTGGTTGCCTGTGGGAGCGGGCTCAATGGAGCTGATCGGGCCGGTCTCGGCCTCGATTTCGGCCCGTAGCTCGCCGGGCAGGTCCGTCCAGTCGCCACGCATGATGTTCCTTCGGATCAGAACTTGATGGTCAGCGGCCCGTTGGGCATCAGGTCGTCCCAACTCCCCAGGAGCTCGCGACCGCTCTGGTCGTTGCACTCAGGCGGGCAGCAGGAGGAGCCGGACTCGTCGTCCCAGAACTCGGGGTCGACGTACATGCCGGTGGCCTTCAGGTACGGGATCGTGCGGGCGAGTGCGGCTCCGGACCGGATGTCGTCGTCCATCACGGGCCGGTGGTGGATCATCGAGTCCGCGAACGCGAGGCTCATCGGAAGGTACACCTCACTCCGCTGGAGCGCCTCGTGCCACGCCTCTGTGTGGCGGTCCCCAACTACCGCGACAAAAAGCGCGGTCATGCAGGCCAGCACGAGGGCACCGAGGCCTCCGTCGGCACCACACGGGCGTGGCTGACAAGACCCGGAACGCGGCCTGACGACGGGTCCGGCTTAGAGGGTGTTCAGGCTGTGAGGCCGAGCCAGGAGGCGAACCGGGTGAGATCGCGGTTGGACCTGCGGTGCAGGCTGACCAGCACGCGAGTGGTCTCGCGCACCATCGGGTGATACCTCGTCTGCTCTGGCGCCCTTCGGCGGGCCTGCTGGAGGGCCCGCAAGGTCGCGGCGCGGTCCCCGGCCATGAGGTGAGCGCGCGCCAGGTCGATGAAGTGGTGCCCGGCCCGGGTTGGCGGTACCGAATTCGGCGGGACGAAGTTATCCGCGAGCGTGACGGCCTGGTCGACCTCGCCGAGTTCGATATGAGCGGCGACGGCGTGGATATGGGTGTTGACCTGGCCGAACGTCAGATGGTAGTGGATCCGGTCGTCACCGCCCACCTCGTCGGCCAGGCGGTGGGCGACGTTCAGGTGGTCACGGACGGTGGCGGCGTCGCCGCCGCGCGAGGCCAGCGTGACCGCCCGCAGATGCATGCTCCCGGTCAGCGTGAGCGCGGCCGGACCGGGCAGATCGGTGTGATGGGCCAGGTCGGCGCGGGCACGGTCGAGGATCTGCAGGCCGTGGTCGTAGTTCCCGGCCGCCTGGAAGGAGTTCACCCGGGTCCACGCCGCGAGCCCGACCGCGAGCGGGTCCTCGGCGCGCTCGGCAGCCCAGCCGAGCTTGTGCTCGATGCTCTCGGCCAGGTCGCCGTAGCCGAGCCGGTAGGCCAGGCCGTGCGCAGCGTAGTACCCCGAGGTCAACAACCCGAACGCGGCGCGGCGGTCGTCACCGGAGGCGGTGAGGGCGACCGCGGTGAGTTCGGTGAGCAGATCGGGCAGACGTTCGCCCAGACGGGCGTAGTGGCCACTGCGGCGCAGCTCGGCGACCGTGATCACCTCCGCCCGCAACGTGGTCAACGGGCGCGGCTCGACCTCGTCGCCGGGCGGAAGATCGTACCTGCGCAGCACCGCGCGGAGTTCGTCGATCGGCGCGTGGGTCGCGTTCTCAGCGGCATCGTAGGGCTGGCCGTGTACGCGTTCGATCGGCACCCGCAGCGCCCGGGCGACGGAGGCGACCAGTCCGTGGGACGCCGGGCGGTCACCGATCTCGACCTTGGACAACAGGCTCTTGGACACGTTCGCGCGCTGGGCGAGCTGGTCCTGGGTGAGTCCGGCGGCCTTGCGTAGCAGCGCGATGTTGGTCCCGGTGCCATCTTCGGAGGCGTTCTCGGTGGCCATTGGTGAATCCCTTCCCGGCGCGCGGCTTGGGCTCTGGGCTGGTCGGCTTCAAGGGTAGGCGTCGGTTACCAAGGCAGCCAGAGCCGCCGCCATCCGCGCGGACGGCTGTGCAACTTCTGTGTGACTTCCCGGCGCAATCTCGGTCTTTGCTGGAACGAGCAAGCCCACCAGAGCCGCGCCCGACAAGGAAGGACTCGCACATGGCCGCCACCGTCCTGGACTCCAACAAGGCCTCCTCGCTGGAGGTGTTCCAGGCGCCCGACGACCCGCCGCTGAGCATCGGCCACCTGTTCACCGGAGACGATCGCTACATCGTGCAGACCCCGCCGGTGCGCAACGACTACAAGAAGAAGTCCGGCTCCTCCGACGGCGCCAGGACCTACGACACGACGGCGACCTGAAGCACCAGGCAGATGGCAGGGCCCGGTCACCGGGCCGGGCCCTGCCCTTCGGCCTAGCGGCGAAGGAGAGACGGTTGTGCTGAAACTGCGGATCGACCCGGAACGGATCGACCCCGACACTTCTCCGGCGTGGAGGTGGGACGGCACCTCGTATGTGACCGGCGACGGCGGCAGCCGAGTGACGCCGCACGCACATCGGCTGGTCGAGCAGGTCGCCGCCACCGACGGCACCCGCACCGTGATCATCGTCCGGGAACGCGTGCCCGGGCGCCCGGTGACATCGCCGGTGCCCTTGCCTGTCACAGCGGGCGAACTGGAGGAGATCACCGCCCAGGCCCGGCGGTGGCCGGTCGACCACGTGCTGATCGAAACCGCGGCGCATCGGCCAGTGCGGATCACCGCCGGAGCGGTTCGGTCCACGCCGCTCTTCCTGGCCCACCGGTCCGGGACCCTGCACGGCTCGTGGGATATCGCGGACCTGCAGCCGTTCGCCGCCGGGCTCAATCCCAGGGAGGCGACCCGGCTGCTGATCTACAGGCCCCGGTATTCCATCGACACCGCGTTCGGCGGGATCTGGCGGCTGACCGAACGGGCCACAGCCACCTTCGGCGGTGACCTGGTCATCGGCTACCCCGACCCGGTCTTACACGCCCAACCCCGCGACCTGGCCGACGGTGCCGACGTGCTGGCCGCGTTCACCAACGGGATCGACGCCGCGTTGGCCGCCCGCCCACTCGCTCCTGCCGAAACCGTTTGCCACTTGACGGGCGGGCTGGACTCCGGCTCGATCGGCACCCGCGTCGCCGACCGCTGGCCAGGGCAGGTCAACACCGCCACGCTCATCATCGTCGGGCCTGGCCGCCGGCAACAGATCCGGCGCCGCGCCGAGATCCTCACCAAGGTCCCGTTCGGCCCGCACGACCTTCGGCTGGACACCCAGGACCGATTGATGTTCGCGCCCGCCGACGCCCGGGTGCGCGGGAAGCTGGTCAGTCCTTACGACGAGCCGCTGTATGAGCATTTCACCGACCTCAACACGCAGATCGCCGCGCTCGGTGCACATACCGTGGTGACCGGGCTGGGCGGAGACGAGATGGTCGCCGTCGGGTCGGCCGAGTCCGCCCAGGCCGCCGCCGACAAGGCCGACAACTATGAACTGCCCTGGCTCGGAGCCCGAGCATGCGCCGCGATCGAGTACGGCGACGACGGCATCGCGCCGCCTGCCATGGCCGGCGGCATCACCCTCCTTGCCGCCGAGTGCGTCGCACCGCCGCTACTGCGCGCCGGGCTGTGGCCGGTGCATCCGTTCATGCACCCGGCGCTCGTCGAGCTGGGTGATCGGCTCCCATACTTCTGGCGCGACCTCAAACAACTCCAGCGCCGGCACCTGGCCACCTTCGGGCTCAGCCACGACGCCTGCAATCCCAAAGAACGCGAGAGCTTCGCCGAACTGGTCGAGGAATCCCTCACTCTCCATGGGGTGCCGCTGCTGCGCCGCATCCTGGACGAAGGATCACCGCTCATCGAAGCCGGGCTCATCGACCCCGACGGCCTCAAAGCCTCCGTCGTCGACCTGGAGACCGGGCCTTACACCGAGGAGCCCTACTCCAAGTTGATCGAGGTCATCACTCTCGACCAGGCAGCACAGGCATTCCTGCCCTGAACCACTCCGACAGATCGAGCCGCTCGGCCCGCCGCGCCATCATGAACAATCGGGCGTTCGTCCGCTGCTCAGTGCGTACCAGCTCGAACCCCTGCGACCGGTTGTAGCGAGCCACCTCCTCAAAGTGGCAGTGCCGCCGCACCCACGGCACACCGAGCCGCGCGGCCTGGTCCACTGCCCACCACGCCATCAATGTCCCCGGCTTTCGGTCACGAAGGCCGGGGAGAGTGATCGACCCTGACAGATACAAGGCAGGCTCGGCGCGTTCCTCGTCCGTCCACCCCCATGGCGGCCCCTGGTCCTGCACGAGCATCTGCCCGACGACTCCGTGGTCGTCGTCCTCCAGAAGCCACACGTCCCCATCGGGGTTGTCGCACTGGGCGACCAAGTCATCAAGCGCGTCTCGCCAGCTCTCGAGGCCGCGCCGCTCCAGCCAGTCGCACCGAGCCTCCACCACCCTGGCAACCTGAGACCGATCGCTCCTCGACGCAGGACGCATCACGAACATGAACCCGACACTATGACTCCGGTGCCTGCGGTGGGGCTAGGACCTTGGCGGCCAGGTCGGCGCTGAGGGAGCAAATGAGGTGTTCGGCGCCCAGTGCCCTACCACTCCATGTTTGCCCGGCGAGACCGTTGGCGATCGCCGTCGCTCCGGCCGCCTTCGCTGTTCCGGCTTGGACGCCGAGGGGATCGAGGAGCCCTGGAAGTGAGCAGGCTTGCACCTCCGTCCAACCGTCGGAGCCGGGACGGTGGGGGTCGAAGGGCGAGGTCAGAGGCTCAACTAGTCCCGCTTCGCCCGGACGAGAAAGGTGGCGAAGGCGCGGGGCGTGAGGGTGAGGTGGCCAGCGTCTGGGGTCTTGCTGTCTCGGATGCCGATGGACGTTCCTACGGCGGCAACCTCAACGCAGTCGGACTGAGTCGAGGTGCTCCCGCTGTGGCTGGACTTCCGCCACCTGGTCATTGCTCTCCTCAGTCGCGCAGCTCGTCGCGCTTCGCCTGGATGAGGAGGGCGGCGAAGGCGCGGGGGGTGAGGGTGAGGTGGCCGACGTTGGGGGCCTTGCTGTCTCGGAGGGCGATGCCGTTGGGGAGTTGCGCTAGTTCCACGCACTGCTCGGAGGTGCCCTGGGTGCTGTGGCTGCTCTTGCGCCAGGTGAATGAGCTCACGCCTCCTCCTAAATAGGCAGGTCGTCTCGCTTCGCCTGCGTGAGGAGTGCGGCGAAGGCTTCGGGGGTGAGGGTGATGTGGGGGGCTTCCGGGGCTTTGCTGTCCCTGATGCCGATGGACGTGCCTAGATCGGCGACCTCTACGCAGTCGGACTGGGTCGAGGTGCTCTCGCTGTGGCTGGACTTCCGCCATGTGATCATGAAAACCGCTCCATCATCTTGATGAGCACGTTCAACGATTCGTCCTTGGGTAGTGCCACGTCCCCGATGAGGTCGTACCACACCCGGTATGAGGCTATATCGGTCGCATCCT
This sequence comes from Actinomadura sp. 1N219, assembly GCF_044326405.1. Taxonomy (NCBI): domain Bacteria; kingdom Bacillati; phylum Actinomycetota; class Actinomycetes; order Streptosporangiales; family Thermomonosporaceae; genus Actinomadura; species Actinomadura sp. 1N219. The sequence goes on from NZ_JBIRAY010000001.1 coordinate 228,748, forward strand.
GGACAAGTCGCCCGCCCCCGTGAGCGGCGGCGTAGACCGTGTCCGAGTTGTCCGCAGTCATGATCTTGAAAGAGCCATCGCGACCTGGGTGCGCGCCCGCACTTCTCGGGACGAGCCTGATGGTGATGTGGGGGAGTTTGGCCATCTCCACAAGGTGGGCGATTTGCTCGCGCATGATCGTTGTCGAGCCGACCGGTTGTTCTATGACGCCCTGGTCGAGGATTACCCACACTCGGGGGCGGGGCTTGCGGAGGAGGCACTCCTGGCGTTTGAGGCGGGACTTGATCCCTTCCTCTGCGTCTTCCACGCCTGCCGCCTCGAACATGGCCCGGATGTAGCCCTCGGTCTGAAAGAGGCCGGGAACCCAGCCGAGCGCCCAGATGCGGAGTTCCGAGGACCTGGATTCAAGATCCAGGTGCTTCTTGAACCACTCGACGTCGTGTCCGGCCTTGGCGAAGTTCACCAGGCGTCGGAAGAAGCCTCCCAGTTCCCATGTGCTGTCGATCTTGATTGCGTGGGCCGCCTGGAGTTTGGTGTCCCCCGATTCAACACGTGCGACTAGTGAGCGGTCTCGTTCGATGATGTCGCCCACAGCGGCGAGTGACAGGTCGCGTTCAAGGCGATGTCTTCGCAGCTCAGCGGCTATGAAGTCCCAGAGATTGTTGTCCGGGTCGAATCCCGTCCGGGTGCGCATCCTTCTCCTTTCGGTGTTGAGCTTGGTGAATTCCCGTAGTCAACATATGGCAGCCGGAGGCAGTCTTGTCCTGGAAACGCGAAAGAAAGGAGGCAGGAGAAATGGTGGCCAAGGTTGCCAAGTCGGGCGAGTTGGACATTTCTTGTCGGGCTTCGCGGACGGTGCCGGGGATGGTGCGGTCGTTGATCGAATTCCGGCTTGCCGAATGGGGGCTGGAGCGGGTCGCGGGCGATGTGCTTTTGATCGCTGGTGAGATCGTCGCGAATGCGGTGCGGAGCACGCCGGATCTGGAGATTCGGGTTCGGTTCACGCGGGAGGTGCGCGCCGTCGTGCTGGCGGTGTGGGACTCGGGCGAGGACTTGCCCGTCGTCCGGCCGGTCGTGGAGATGACGTTGGACGACATCGAGCCCGACGCGTGCGCGCTGGAGCCGGGGCATGAGGAGGGTGGACGGGGGCTTCAGATCGTTCTGGGGCTGGCGTCCGACTGCGGGGTCAGGGAGACCGCGCCCGTCGGGAAGTGGGTGTGGGCGGCGGTCGCGTGCTGATCCGGTTCCGGACGTGGCGGGGGCGGCGGACGTCCATGCGGTATCTGGACGTGCTGGCGCTCGCGGTCAAGGTGCACGGGTGGCGGTGCGTGAAGCTGTACGGGCGCGAATCCCCCCGGCCCCTGCTCTGGGTCTACGCGAGCGGCGTCGCCGAGGACGTCGGGGTGGTGATCGGGGTGCGGCTGTACTCCGGGTGGATCTGGGCCTACCACGACGTCCGGCGGGGGACGGCCGGCTACCTCTACCCGTGTGGAGACGCCAAGGCGGCGGCCGAGCAGGTCGACTTGCTGTTGAGGCACCGCATTTACCCGTCCACCTGGTGAGTCAGGGCAGTAGGCGGCGGAGGCGGCGGGCTGTTCGGTGGAGGGTAGACGGGTGTGGTGTGAGGCGGGCCAGGGCGAGTGCTGCTTCTGCGCCCGCCTGGGCGGTCTCTTCGGGGGTTGGTGGGTTCGACTGGTCGGTGGTGGGGCGTAGGTCGTTGATGTCGCCTATGAGGTGGGCGGGTGTTGCTTGGAGGGCGGTTAGGTCTTCTTCTGTCCATTCGGTTAGGCGGGGGTGCCAATTGGGTGGGATGCTGACTTTTCCGCCGCGGTGGTGGCGGGTTTGGAATCTTTCGGTGATGGTTTGTCTTATTCGGTCTGCTTCTCTTTTGGGGGAATTCAGGGTGGCGTTGAGGGATGCGAGGATTAGGGTTTCTGGGGCCGTTAGGCCGGTGTGGGATTCTTTGGTTAGGGGCGCTTGGGCTAGGGCGGGGATGTTGATTGCTTGAGTGAAGCGTTGCCAGAGGAGGTGCGGAGGGGTGCCGGGTGTGGTTACTAGGGAGATTTTGGTTGCGCTTGATTTTGTCCAGCGTTGTACCAGTTTGTTTAGGGTGAATGCTCGCCAGATGTGGGCGGACGGGTCGTCTTCCAGGTTCTTTTTCCGGTGGCGGGCGAGGGTTTCCAGGTAGTCGTTGAAGCTGGTGCTGTTGCCGTTGCGGATGTGCTGCTGCCATAGGGACGGTAGGGCGCGGTCCAGGCTCCGGGCTGTGATGACGACTTCTATGTCGTCGGCGTCCAGGCAGGTCAGGAGGTGGCGGATGGCGGGCGTCCGGATGACGGAGAGGGCCTCGGCGGAGAGGATCACCGTGCCGGGCCACGTTTTTGTCTGGTTGAGGACGTCCTGCCAGGACGTTGATTCCTTGGCTGCGCGTGTGTCCGACACCCAGGGGTATTCGGTGCCCAGGAGGCCGTAGGTCGACCATTCGTGGTTGGGCACGGTTCGTTTGCCGCGCGTCCAGTCGCGGGGGACGGGGTAGCAGGTGCCTGCTTCGGCCAGTTCCTTCTGGTTTGCGTGCAGCATGTGTTGCAGGAACGTCGTTCCTGATTTCTGCAAGCCGATATGCAGGACGATCTTCGAGGCCATGGGTCCATCCGGATGGTGACACAGCGTTATCTACTGTGCCATCCGTCCTGGATGAAACTGTGGAACGTCAGGGGTGCGCGGTTGTGGTGACCGTTTTGCCCAGGGCGCTGCCGCTCGTCCATTTGGCGAAGGGGAGTTGCCAGTAGCCCCAGCCGTTCCACCAGGCGAGGCTGCGCTTGGTGCCGGTGATGGTGACGATGTCGCCGCGGTACGACCAGCCGTAGAACCATCTGGCGTCCTCGCCGGGCGAGCGGACGCAGCCGTGGCTGCAGTTGCGCCGCCCCAGGCAGGACGGGTCGTCCATGTTCTGGTGGATGTACTCGCCGCTGTTGGAAATGCGGGTGGCCCACGGGACCTTCTCGTCGTACCAGCCGGGGTCGCCCTTCTTCTTGCCCGGCGGGCGCATGCGCTCGATTCGGCTGCGGTCCATCGTGAGGTGGACGCCGCTGGTCGTGAGCAGCGTGTCGACGCCGTCCTTCTGCACGTCGCCGCCGCTGCCGAGGCTGACGCCCCACGTCCGGACGGTGCGTCCGTTCTTCTTGACGACGGCGCGGTGCGTCTTGGCGTTGATGTTGACGGTGTGCGAGTCGCCGATCTGGAACGTGCGCGTCACGTCGCGGTCGCCGAAGACGTCGTCGCCGATCTTCAGGCCCGCGTAGTGGACGGTGACCGTCACCTTCTGGCGCGGCTTCCATGGGCGCTTCGGGCGGAAGACGACGGAGGGGAGGCCGTTGAAGGATTCGCCGGGCGCCAGCCAGCGCCAGGCGCCCTCGGTCGGGGTGGACGACGAGATCTCGATGCTGCGCTCGATCGCCGCCTTGGCCTTCTCGGGGACGGCCTTGTTGAACTGGACGAAGACCGGCATTCCGGTGCCGACCGTCTCGTTCTGGCTCGGGACGACGTTGTTCACGCGGGTCGCGGCGGTGGCGCGGCTGGCGCGGAACGCGCTGGTGGCGGTGGTGGACTTGCCCTTCGGGGACGTCGCGGTGGCCGACACCTGGTAGCTGCCGCCCGGCCGCAGCGTCCACGTGGAACGCCATTTCGTCTTGTCGGCGGAGAGGGTGCCGGGGACGTCCGCGCCCTTCAGCTTGACGGAGACCTGGCCGAGCGTGCCGCCCGCCGCGGTGACCGTCACGCCGCCGTCCGGACGGGCCTTGGCGTCGCCGTTCGCGGGGGCGATCGTCACCTTCGGGGAGCCGTCGTCGCCGCCCTTCGCGGTCGTCCCGCCGCCTCCGTCGCCGCCGCCGCATGCCGCCGCCAGGCCCAGGACCAGGGCCATCGCCAACGCCTTACCTCGCACCGCTCTCCCTCATCAGCCCGCCGGGCCCGCGCCACGGCGGGACGGCAACAAGATCGCTTACGGAACGGCCCTCGCGTCGCCGGACCGCGCGGTCGCGGGCGGCGGGTTCTCGGCGTCCGATCACTTGTAACGTCCATGGTCCCGCGAAGGTTCGCCTCCGGTGGGCGGTTTTCAGATCTTTTCACGGCCGGGGCGGGGCCGGGCTGCGTGCCCGGGCGCCGCCGTCTCCTGGACGCGGGCGGATGAAAATGGCTCAATCGGGCCAAGCAGGAAATGCGCTGGAATTGGTTCCAGATTGGCGTTCGCTTTGACGTGCCGATGAGCATTCTTGGGGACGTTCTCGCAGGTGATCCGCCCGGTCTTGATCTTCTATTCAAGATTGTGGTGGCGGCGGTTAAAAGCGGCGATCCGTGTCGGGACGCGCTGCGATGCTGGGTCGTGGCCGCCCGCGACGGCCCCGTCAGGTCACCTCCCGGTGAGTTCTTGTCTGTGAAGGGACGCGCGATGAGAGCCCAGGGGCTGAGTCCTTCCATCGACTCGGGCGCCCCTGCGGATCTCATTTCCGTCGACGGCCCGGCCGTGCTCGCTCCGGCCGTTCCGTATCGGCGCGGCGTCACGGGGGCGCGAATTCTCGCCGTCCTGTATCCGGTGTGGCTCGCGGTGGTGGACGGCTGGGCCATGGCGGCCGCCGTGTTCTTTGTGTTGCCGGCTTCGGGTGCCGCGTTGCCCGGTGCGGCGGCCGTGATGGTGATCGTGTTCAACGCCTGCGGCGGGCTCTATCGGACGCGTCGCAGCCCTTCGCTTCTCGCCGATGCGTCGCCGATCGTCGTGCGGGCGCTGGTTGTGGGGGCGTTCGCGGTGGTGGTGAGCGTGGACGTGGCGGGTGACGCCGTTGTCGCGTGGATGTGGATTGCCGCCATTGCCGGGACGTCGGCGCTCGGTGCGCGGGCGTTCGCCAACGCGGCGATGAGGACGTACCGGTGCCATCGGACGCGGGCGCGTCCGGCGCTGATCGTCGGGACGGGCGGGATGGCCGCGCATCTGGCCGGGATCCTGCGGGAACGGGGGGAACTCGGGCTCGCGGCGGTCGGGCAGGTGACGGCGGGGCTCCCGGCGGCAGGGCTCCCGGCGGACGGGCTTTCCGCGGAGGGGCTTTCCGGCGGGCCTGGTGCGGTGCCTGTTCTCGGGGAGACTTCTGATCTGCCTTCGCTTGTCGAGCGGCACGGGGTCGACACGCTGGTCGTGATCGCGGAGGACGTCCACCCGAACCAGCTGGGCACCGTGCTGCGCATCTCGTTCGGGCTGCCGTGCGAGACGCTCCTCGTCCAGCCGCCGTCGGACGTCGTCCCGGTCGCGGTGGCGCGGCGGGAGCATCTCGCCGGGCTGCCGTGCGCGCGTGTCGACTGGCGGCTTCGCGAGCCGTCCGCGCGGTGTGCGAAGCGGCTGCTCGATCTCGTCGTCGGTTCGGTGATCTTGTGCGCGGCGCTGCCGGTGATCGCGGTGTGCGCGGCGGCGGTGCGGCTGGAGGGCGGGCCGGGCGTGGTGTTCCGGCAGCGGCGGATCGGGCTCGGCGGTGAGGAGTTCGTCCTGCTGAAGTTCCGGACGTTGCGGAAGGTGGACGAGCGCGAGTCGGACACCCGCTGGACTGTCCGGGACGACGAGCGGATCGGGCGGGTGGGGCGGTTTCTGCGGGCCACGTCCTTGGACGAGCTTCCGCAACTGTGGAATGTCATTCGTGGCGACATGAGTCTTGTGGGGCCGCGTCCGGAGCGGCCGCATTTTGTGGAGCAGTTCTCCCGGACCTGTCCCGGGTACATGCTGCGGCATCGCGTTCCGGCCGGGATGACGGGGTGGGCGCAGATCCACGGGTTCCGGGGGGACACGTCCATCGAGCTGCGGGCCAGGCTCGACAACCACTACATCGACCACTGGTCGTTCAGCGGCGACCTCAAGATCCTGCTGCTGACCGTCCGGGCGATGATCTTCCGGGACGCGGGATGACGGCGCCCGCCGCCCCGCCCCTCGACGCCCGTCCGGCGGGCGCTCGTCCGGGGGGTGCTCGTCGGCTGGTCGGGCGGCCTTGCTGGCTGGTCGCCGCCGCCGTGATCAGCGTCGGGATCCCGCCCGGCGCGGAGGTGGTCGGCGACGGGATGGAGGTCACCGCCGGGGACGTCGCCGGTGTTCTGCTGGTGCTGGTGGCGACGTTGCTGCTGGTCGTGGGGCGGGTCGCGATGCCGCGCGCGGCGCTGCTCGCGTTCGGGCCGCTGGTGGCGGGGCTCGGGATCAGCACGGTGTGCTCCGCCGATATCGCGTCCAGCCTGCCCGGGTTCGTCCGGGACGTGCAGATCTTCGTGCTGGTGCCGCTGGCCGTCCTGCTGCTCGTGCGGGACCGTCGCGACTTCGCGATCGTGTGCTCGTCGGTGCTCGTCCTCGGGTTCTGGGAGGCCGGGTACGGGATCTGGCAGTCGGTCACCGGGAACGGCGCGTCGATGGGCGGCGCGTACATCCGGGCTGTCGGGACGTTCGGTGCGGGCAACGTGATGGGGATGTCCGTCGTCGTCGGGATGGCGTTCCTGACGCTGACGGCTTTCGCGTTGTTCGCGCCTAGGCGGGGCCTTGTCGCGGCCTGTGCTGCGTTGGGCGGGCTTGGGGTGTTGGGTGTTGCGCTGGCCTTTTCGCTGAGTCGCGGTACGTGGATCGCGTTGGGTGTTGCTGCTGTCCTCACCCTGGTGCTTTTCGACCGGTGGACGGCGGTCAAGGTGCTGGCCTGCTGCGCCTCGCTCCTGCTCGTCTTGGTCGTTGGCGGGGGTGTGGGTGGCGGGTCGCAGGTCGTTGTCGAGCGGTCCAAGACCCTGGTCGGTTCTGTCAGCGACCCCGACCAGTCGGTGGACGACCGGTACAGCTTGTGGGCGGCGGCCGTCCGGATCTGGGAGGACAATCCCGGCACGGGCGTCGGCCTGAAGAACTTCCCGGCTTTTCGGGACGCTTATGCCGGGATCGAACTGTCTTCCGGTAGCGAGACCGATGACCCCGTCCATGGGTACTCGCGGCAGCCGCTTCTGTCGCCGCACAGCGAGTATCTGCTGTTCCTGTCTGAACAGGGCGCTGTGGGTTTCGCGGGGTTCGCGGCTTTGATCGGTGTCGTCGTTGCTGGGCTGTGGAGGCGGCGCAGTGCTCGCGACCCGTTCTGGTTCGCGAGCGTTGGGCTGATGACGTTCCTGCTGGTCAATTTCCTGTACGCCGACTTGGGCGGGCCTACGTGCGCGCTGGCGGCGATTGTTCTCGGGGTCGTCGCGTCCCGCGCTTTTGGGGCGGTGCGCGAATGACCTCCGCCACGACCTCTGCAAGGGCGTCCGCCGGGAACTTCGCCGGGTCGTCCGTTGGACGGGCCGCCATGTTGTCCGGCGTGTTGATCGCCGCCGGGACCGGGCTCGGGTTCCTCCGCGACCTGCAGATGGCGCACCTGTTCGGCGCCAGCGGCAGCACGGACGCGTTCCTCGTCGCGTGGACGATCCCCGAGACCGTCTCGCCGCTGCTCATCGAGGACGCCATGGCCCTCCTCATGATCCCCGCGGTCACCCGGCTCCTCGCGCGCGGCGGCGGGCTGCGTCCGCTGGTCGGGACGACGCTGCCGCGCATGATCCTCGGCCTGTCGATGGTCACGGTCGCGATCGTCGTGGCCGCGCCGGTGCTGGTGGACGCGCTCGCCCCCGGCCTCACCGAGCGCGGCCCGGCGATCGAGTGCGTCCGGCTGACGGCGATCACCGTGGTGACGTTCGGCGTCGCGGGATTCATGAGCGCGACATTGCGCGCCCACCACAGATTCGGGCCGCCCGCCGCGATCTATCTGGCGTACAACGTGGGCATCCTCGCGCTGATCGCGGGGCTTTCGGGGGCCGTCGGCGTCACGAGCGCGGCGATCGGCGTCGCGTGCGGCAGCGTTCTGATGATCGCGATTCAGGGGCCCGCCTTCGTCCGGTGCCTGCGTGAATCCCGGCCCCGCGTGGCGGGCGGCGTGCAGGACGCCGATGTCTGGATGGGGCTCGCGGCCGCCGCGCCGGTCGTCGTGTACACGGTGACGCGGCAGGCGCAGGTGTTCGTCGAGCGGTTCTTCGGGTCGGAGCTGGCCGCCGGGTCGATCTCGCACCTCAACTACGCGCAGAAGGTCGCGCAGGTGCCGATGATCCTGTCGCTGATGATCGTCACGGTGACGTTCCCGCGGCTCGCCCGCGCGTCGGCGGACGGCGACACCGGGCTCGTCGCGCGCCGCATCCAGCAGGATCTCGCCGTCGCGAGCGCGATGGTGCTGGCCGCGACCGCGTTCCTCATCGCCTTCGCGCCCGTCGTGACCAAGGTGCTGTTCGAGCACGGCGCGTTCACGGCGGCGGACACGCGCAGCACCGCGTCCGTCATGCGCGTCTACGCCCTCGGACTCTGGGGGCAGATGGCGGTCGGGCTCGCCGCGCGGGCGTTCTTCGCGCAGCGCAGGCCGACGTGGCGGCCCGCGGCCGTGCTGTTCGGGGGACTCGCGGTGACCGCCGCGATCGGGGGCGCGTTCGCCGCGTCCGCCGGGACGGTCGCGCTGGCCGCCGCGAACGCCGCCGGGATCACGCTCGCCGCCGTCCTGCTGCTGGCCGGGCTGCGCGCGGGCGTCGCGCCGGTCGCGCTCCGGCGGATCGCCGCCGACGTGGCGCGGCTCGTGCTCGCCGCCGCCGGGGCCTGCGCGGCCGCGTTCGCCGTCGCGGGCGCGACCGGTGGACGCGTGCCGGAGATCGTCCAGCTCGCCGCCGGGGGGCTGGCGACCGCGGCGGCGTTCGCCGTTCTGATCGTCCTGGCGGGACCCGGCCTCGTCGCCTCCTGGCGCGGCCGTATCGAATCGGGGGAGACCAGTGAGCCATCCGACCGAACCTGCACGAGTGACCGAACCGGCGCCCGCGCGCCCGGCGGAGGAGATCCGGCCGGCGCCGCTGGTGCTGATGTACCACTCGGTCGATCACTTCGATGAGGACCCGCACCTGGTGACGGTGTCGCCCGCGCGGTTCGAGCGGCAGCTCGCCTGGCTGCGGGCGCGGGACCTGCGCGGCGTCGGCATGCGCGAGCTGCTGGACGCGCACGCCGCCGGACGGGGCCGCGGCCTCGTCGGGCTCACGTTCGACGACGGCTACGCCGACTTCGCGACGCGGGCAGTCCCGGCGCTGCTGCGGTACGGGTTCGGCGCGACGGCGTTCATCGTGTCCGGACGGATCGGAACCTACAACGCCTGGGACGACGGGCCGCGCAAACCCCTCATGACCGCCGACCAGATCCGCACGGTCGCGGGCGCGGGTATCGAGGTCGCGTCGCACGGGCGGCACCACGTCTCGTTGCCCCGGACGGACGACACCGAGCTGCGCGAGGAGCTGGAGGAGAGCCGGGCGGCCCTGGAGGAGCTGGTGGACGGGCCGGTCACCGGGTTCGCCTACCCGTACGGGCACGCCACGTCCCGCGAGATCGACGCGGTGCGCGCCGCCGGATACGACTACGCCTGCGACATCACACCGGACGAGCCCAGCCGGCACGCGCTGCCCCGCACCTACGTCGGCGACCGGGACGGGCCGCTGCGGATGCGGGCCAAAGTCGTCCGGCACGAGCTGCGCCGCCGGAGCCGCGTGTGACCCGCGTACTGCACATCATCACCGGGTTGGAGCACGGCGGGGCGGAGCGCCAGCTCGCGCTGCTGCTCCGCCACCTGCCTGTGGAGTGCGAGGTCGCGACGCTGACGCGGGCGGGCGCGGTCGGGGCGGAGATCCGGCGCGCGGGCGTGCCCGTCCATGAGATCGGCATGCGCGGGAACCGGGATTTCGCGGCGCTGCCCAGGCTCGCGCGGCTGATCCGGCGGGGGCGGTACGACGTCGTCCACACGCATCTTTACCGGGCGTGCGTCTACGGCCGCGTCGCCGCATGGATGGCCGGGACGCCTCGGATCGTCGCCACCGAGCATTCGCTGGGCGACGGGCATATCGAGGGACGTGCCGTGACGCGCGGCGTCCGGGCGCTGTACCGGGCGACCGAACGGCTCGGGACGGCGACCGTCGCCGTGTCGCCGACCGTCGCGGCCCGGCTGCGCGGCTGGGGCGTCCGGCCGGGACGGATCGTCGTGATCCCGAACGGGCTCGACGCCGCCGAGTTCGCGTTCGACGCCGCGCGCCGCGCCTCGACGCGGCGGCGCCTCGGCATCGGCCCGGACGAGCCGGTCGTCGGGGCCGTCGGACGGCTCGTCCCGACGAAGCGGTTCGACCTGCTGATCGAGGCGGTGGCGCGGCTGGACGGCGTCCGGCTGCTGCTCGTCGGGGCGGGGCCGCTGCGCGGAACGCTCCAACAGCTTGCCCGCGACGCGGGGGTCGCCGTTCATTTCGCGGGCGGGACGTCGGACGTGGCGGGTGCGCTCGCCGCGATGGACGTGCTCGCGGCGCCGTCCGTCCAGGAGACGTTCGGGCTCGGCGTCGTGGAGGCGCTGGCCGCCGGGCTGCCCGTCCTCTACACGACGTGCCCGGCCCTCGACGATCTTCCGCCCGGGGAGGCGGTCGTGGAGGCTCGGCGGCTGCCGTCCGACGCGCGGGTCTGGGCCGAGGAGATCCGCCGCGCCGTCCACGCGCCCAGGGACAGGACGCGCGTGCCGCCGGTCGTCACCGGGCGGTACGCCATCGCCGAGCAGGCCGCCGAGCTCACCCGGCTCTACCGTCCGGAGCCGCTGGGCAGCGGGGTCATTCCGATGCGAGAAAGGGCTCAAGATGCCGCAACGTGACGCCGAGCAGAGACCGCCCGGTATGGGGCGCAGGCGAAGACCGGTTGCTGCGCTGCCCCGGTGGTGCGGGCCGTCCATTGCGTTCGTCCTGGCCGGGGTGCTCGGCGGGCTCGGATACGGCCTTTACGCGCCCGCCACCTACACGGCGAATGCGTTCGTCCTGGTCGTGGACGACGTCGGGCCCGACCGGGCCGGTCCGGCGGCGTTGAGCTTCGCGCAGCTTTACGGACGGCTCGCGCCACTTGAGGAGACGCTCCGCTACTCCGAGCTTCCGCTGCCGGACGCGCCGCCCGGCTCCACGCGCGAGCACGTCCGGGCGTCCACGTCGCCGGACACGCCGGTGATCAAGCTGGCCGGGAGCGGGCGGACGTCGCGCGAGGCCGCCGCTTTCGCCAACGGCGCCGCCGACGCGCTCGTCCGGTACGGGACGTCCCACCGGGCCGACACCGGCGTCCGCGTCGCGCCGATTGGCCATGCGGCGCCGCCTGCCACGCCGTCGTCGCCGAACCTGCCGCTCGGCGTCGCGGTCGGCGCGGCGTCGGGGGTGCTGCTCGCCGGGTTGAGCGCGGCCGTGCTGAGCGCGCGGCGGCGTCCGGACGGGGGCGCGGATCTGCGCGATGCGTCCGGGCCGGAGGCCGTCGTCCCGGGCGGGACGCCTGCCGAGCGCGTCGAGGAGGGTTCGTGACGACCCGCGCCGCCCGCCGACGGTCTGCCGCGCATGCATGACCCTTACGGCGTGGCGGCGCCGGGCGGTTCCACGCCGGGTGGTTCCACGCCAGGCGGTTCCACGCCGGTCCGGGTGCTGCACGTCAGTCAGCCGAACGCGGGCGGTGTCGCCGTCTACGTCGGTCAGGTAGTCAGCGACCAGCGCAAACGCGGCTGGGAGGTGGCGGTCGCGTGCCCGGCGGGCGGCGACCTGCCCGCGCGGTGCGCCGCGGCGGGCGTGCCCTGGTTCAACTGGCCCGCCGGACGCGGCCCCGGCCCGCGGACGCCGCTGGAGTCCCTCGGCCTCCGCCGCCTGGTGAAGAGCTTCGGGCCCGACGTCGTCCACCTGCACTCCGCGAAGGCGGGCCTGGCGGGACGGCTGCTGCGCCGCCCGCACGGCACGCCCACGATCTTCCAGCCGCACGGCTGGTCCTGGCTCGCCGCGACCGGACGGCAGGACGCCCTCAGCCGCCGCTGGGAACGGCTCGCCGCCCGCTGGAGCGACGCGCTGGTCTGCGTCGGGGTCGGAGAGCTGCGGGAGGGGATGCGCGCGGGCGTGCGCGGGCCGTACCGGCTCGTCCGCAACGGCGTGGACCGCCGCCGGTTCGGGCCCGCCGACGCCATCGCCAGGCTGGGCGCGCGGACCCGGCTCGGCCTGCCCGCCGGGGTCCCGCTCGCCGTCTGCGTCGGCCGGCTGACCAGGCAGAAGGGGCAGGACGTCCTGGTCGCGGCGTGGCCGGGCGTCATCGCGCGGTGCCCGTCCGCGCGGCTCGCCATCGTCGGGGACGGCGAGGACCTGGACGCGCTCCGCCGCGAGCGGGCGGCGGGCGTGCTGTTCGTCCCGGCCGTGCGGGATCCGCGGGACTGGCTGGCGGCGTCGAACGTCGTCGTCCTGCCGTCCAGGTGGGAGGGGCTGCCGCTGACCGCGCTGGAGGCCCTCGCCACCGGGCGGCCCCTCGTCGGGACGGACATTCCCGGCATCGCCGAGGTCGTCCGTCCCGGGATCGGAGCGCTCGTGCCCGCGGACGATCCCGCCGCGCTCGCGGACGAGGTCGCCCGCCGCCTCCTCTACCCGGGCATCGCCGAGAGCGAGGGCCGCGCGGCGGCCGCCGTCTCCGCCGCCTACGACGTCTCCCGGACGGTCGCGCTGCTCGCCGCCGTCACCCGCGACGTCGCCGGGCTCCCCGGCGTCCCCGACGAGACCCCGGCCGACGTTCTGGACGTCTTCGGTGGAATGTCCGATGCCGAACGCGTCCTCGATCGCACATTTTAACCAGCGCGGCTGAATAGCGGACAGAAAGGAAGCGTCCTTTCGCCGGTATCCGAATGGGCGCCCGGGTAAATGGATATCGGCCGCTCGCAAGCGTATCGTTCCATTTTGACGACGAAGAGAATCGGCACGGCAAGGAGGGTCGCGGTGCCCCGCCATTCGCTGGAACGGGTCCGCTGAACGGATGTTCTTCGACACGCACGTCCCGTCCGGGACGCGACTCGACACCGGCCTGCCCGCCCTGCTGCTGCGCACCGACCGCAACCATTTCCACCACGGGACGCTCGGGGCGATCCGCAGCCTCGGCCGCGCCGGGGTGCCGGTGCACGCGATCCTGGAGGGGCGCGGCAACCCGTCGTCCCGCTCCCGCTACCTGCACCGCGGGCATCCGTGGGCGCCGCCGGCCGCGCGCCCGGCCGCGCTGCTGAGCCACCTGCGCGCGATCGGCGAGCGCGTCGGCGGCCGGGCCCTGCTCGTCCCGCTGGACGACGCCGGAGCGATCTTCGTCGCCGAGCACGCGGACGCGCTGGCCCCCCGCTTCGCCTTCCCCCACCAGGACCCGGACGTCCCCCGCGGCGTCGCCGACAAGGGGCTGCTGCTGGAGGCGTGCGCCCGCTACGGCATCCAATGCCCGCCCAGCCGGACGCCCGCGTCCGTCCAGGACGTGGACGACGCGGCCCGCGACTGGGGCCTGCCGCTGATCGCCAAGTGGGCGCGGCCGTGGCGGTGCGGACCCGGGCTGCGCAGCACCACGCTCGTCCGGACCCTCGGCGAGCTGCACCGGCTGTTCGCCGCGAGCCGCGTCCGCGACCCGGACGGCGAGGCGGGCCCGCTCATCCTGCAGCGGCGCATCACGCCGGGCGGCGGCGACTGGTTCTTCCAGGGCTACTTCGACGAGTCGCTCGACTGCCTGTTCGGCGGGGTCGGCCGCAAGCACCTCGCGCATCCGCCGCAGGCCGGGCACACGGTCTCCGGCGAATGGGTCGACAACCCCGAGCTCGGACGGCTCGCGGTACGGATCGTCCGGCTGCTCGGCTGCCGCGGGCTCGTCGACCTCGACTTCCGGCTCGACCCGGACGGCGGCGGCTACCACCTGCTCGACTTCAACCCGCGGCTCGGGGCGCAGTTCCGGCTCTTCACCGACCGGAACGGGCTCGATCTCGTCCGCGTCCTGCATCTCGCGCAGTCCGGACGGCGCGTCCCGGCGGTCCGCCCGGCGTTCGGCCGCAACCTGCTGGTCGAGAACCACTACCTCCAGCAGTCGGTCACCCGCCCGCCGCGCGCCCTCCCCGAAACCCTCCGTCCGTTGCGCGAGGCCGACGAGTTCGCCTGGTACGCCGGCGACGACCTGCCGCCGTTCCTCGCGATGGGACGGCAGAGCGTGCTCCGCGCCGTCGGACGGCTCCGCACCAGGTAATCCACATTCAGACGGGGGAACGATCATGAACGACTCGGCCTGCGACGTCGTCATCGCCGGCGCCGGACCCTACGGCCTGTCCACGGCCGCCTACCTGCAGAACCTCGGCCTCGACGTGCGGATCATCGGGAAGCCGATGCGGTTCTGGGCGGAGAACATGCCGCTCGGCATGTTCCTGAAATCCGAGCCGTTCGCGTCCAACCTGGGGGCGCCGCACCGGGGGATGGGCTTCACCGACCGGCACCCGGACTGGCGGGTCGGCGAGCCGATCCCGCTCGACACGTTCGTCGAGTACGGCCGCTGGTTCGCGTCCGTGGTGATCCCCGGCACCGAGGACGCGCAGGTCCTGAACGTCGAGCGAGGCGGCGCGAGCGGCTACACCGTCACGCTGTCCACGGGCGAGACGATCGCGGCGCGCGCGGTCGTGGTCGCCGTCGGCGTCGGGCCGTTCGCCCACATCCCGGACGAGCTCGCCGGGCTGCCGTCCTGGCTCGTCTCGCACAGCACCGCCCACCGGGACTTCGGCATGTTCGCGGGCCAGGAGGTCGCCGTGGTCGGCGCCGGGCAGTCCGCGCTGGAGACGGCGGTGCTGCTGGCCGACGCGGGCGCGTACCCGCACGTTCTCGCCCGCAGGCGCGAGATCGACTGGAACGCGGTGCCCGAGCAGACGCGCTCCCTGCGGACCAAGCTGATCGGCGGGCCCCGGTCCGGGCTCGGCGCCGGATACCGGACGTGGGTGTGGGCGGAACGTCCCGGTCTCGTCCGGTACCTGCCGGAGGGGACGCGGCAGCGGATCGTCAGGGAGACGCTCCCGCCGGCGGGCGCGTGGTGGCTGCGCGACCGGCTGGACCGGCGCGTCCGCGTCTCGACCGGCCGGTTCCTGGGGAAGGCCGCCGAGCAGGACGGCGGCGTCGCCGTCACCACCACCGACCGCGCCGGCCGCCGCCTCGTGACGGAGGTGGACCACGTCATCGCCGCCACCGGGTTCGTCCCGGACGTCGACCGGCTCACGCTGCTCTCGTCCGACCTGCGCCGCCGCGTCACGACCCGGTTCGGGGCTCCCGTCCTCAGCCGCGACTTCGAGGCGTCCGCGCCCGGGCTCTACTTCGCGGGCCTCGCGGCGGCGGCCACGTTCGGGCCGGTGATGCGGTTCGTCCACGGCGCCGACTTCGCCGCCCGCCGGATCGCGCACCACATCATCCGCAGCACGCCCGCCATGCGCCCGCTCACCCGCCGCCCCAACCCCCGAAGCGGAGCCCTGGCGGAGTAGAGAAGGGGCGGGGTGAAGGATTTTCCTCCGGCCGGGGCGGCGGGCCGGGGCGGTGGGGCGCGGTGGACGGGTCCGGGGTTCCGCTAGCTCCAGGGCGGACGGGCGCGGCGGCGGGCGCGCTCGGCGCGGGCGGTGGCCATGGACCACTCCCAGCGCGCGTACAGCGTCCAGACGGAGGACCGCGCGCCCCGCGAGCGTGCGCCCTGACCTGCGAGATCGCCGGGCAGCACGATGAGGTGGACGTCCCTGCGGGTGACGAACCGGCGCGGCGCGGAACGGCGGCGCGCGGGCCGCAGGCGCATGATCGCGGACGAGGGGTGGGGCATCGCAATCTCCTCCGTCGGGCGGCCGTCGCGATTAACCGGTTCACCGAATGTAGCGCACCCGATACCGCCCGCCATCCGTCTCGCGAACCTCGGATGAACGACCGGTGCCGCGCCGCCCGAACGACCGGTGCCGCGCCGCGATCCGCCAGCAATTCCCAAAAGCCCGGCAATACGGGCATCGTCGCGCGCGATAAAAGCGAAATTAATGGCGCGGTAAATGATCCGGAGACACGCCGGGAGAAAAACATCGGCTCCTTGATCGCGTGTTCCGCGGTGCTACGTTCGTGCCGACCGAACCACGACAAGGAAGGGACCGGCAATGGAGTCCGCACCGATCCGAAGCGGGGCGGTTCGCCCCCTGGGTCGGCCGCGCCGTGCCTTGGTTCCCGTCCTTGTCCGCCTTATCGCCGTCGCCGGTTTCGCGTTCGCCGGCTGGATGGCGCTCTCCGCCCTCGGCGGGCCCGCCTCCGCGGCGCAGCCGAGCGCCGCGAGCGCTTCGACCGCTTCGGGCGAGGGCGCCGCCACCGCCGACCACCGGGATTCGTGGGACGGGCTGTCCAGCCGCGTGCAGGAGATCGGCGACCGTCCGCTGAAAGGGCTCGGGTCGCGGCCGGGCGAGGTGCCGGACGGCGCCTGGGAGTCCGGTGACCGTCCGGACCGCATCCTGCGGACCTGGCGGGACGACGACTTCGCCGACCTCCGCGGCCCCGTCCAGGAGATCGAGGACGACCCCGTCCGGTACCTGCAGAAGCGGCGGCACGAGGTGTTCGACCGCAAGGACCGGGCCGTCCGCAAGGTGCGGGACCTGACCGACGCGGCCGGGGTGCCGCGGGTGCGGATACCGGACGTCCGGCGCGCGCCCATCGTGCGCGACCTCGCCGGCGGCGTCGCGAAGTCGACCCCCGTCCTGGACGGAGCCCTGAAGCCGCAGGACGCCGAGCGGCCGGAGCACGGCCGCGCGAAGGCGGCGTCCGGCGAGGCCGCGAGCGCGCGTCCCGGCGGCCACGGCGCGGCGGGCGTGCCCGACACGTCCGCCGATGAAACCGGCGACCGGGACGCGGGCCACTGCGCCGGATGCCAGGGCGAGCGGCACGCACCGCTGCCGCCCGTGGAGCAGGACGAGCCGTGGAGCGGCTCCTCCAGCGGACACCAGCTCGCGCCCGTCGCCGAGCTGCGGAACGGCCGCTCCCCGGCGGTCCCGCCCGGCGTCGAGCCGAGCACCTTCCACCGCACGGCGCTGACGGACGTGTCCGCGCCCGGCGGCCCCTCCGTCGTCCCTGACTAGGACCCTCCGTCCCTGACCGGGACGTTCCCGGACGGCCCCGCGCGCACGCCCGCGCGCCGCCCGTCCCGGCCGGTTCCCATGATCCCGGCCACTTCCAACGATCTTTCCTCGATCAGCAACGGCCTTGCCCGGCCGGTTGCGGGCTGCGCTCACCCGGACGGTGCCGCGCAGCGATCACCACCGATTCACCGAATCGCGAAACACGACAGGAGAAGCACATGCGCATGTGGGCAAGGAACACCGGCCGCGCCGCCCTGGTGGCCGCGGGCGCCGTCGCCGTCGGCGCGGCCTTCGGATCCGGGGCCGTGGCCGATACGACGTCCGGCAACTTCAGCGTGCTGGGCGGAAACCAGGTGAAGGCCCCGATCTCCGTCCCGATCGACGCGAGCGGCAACGCCGCCGGCGTGATCGGGGCGGCGCAGGCCCAGTCGAAGGGCGGCGCCGAGGTCGACGGCGCCCGCCGCGGCGGCGGGGACGGCATGGAGACGTCCGGGAACTTCTCGATCGGCGGCGGCAACCAGGTGAAGGCGCCGGTCAGCCTCCCCGTGGACGTCTGCGGCAACGCCATCGCGATCATCGGGCTGGCCAAGGCGCAGTGCAAGGGCGGCGCCAGCGTCAAGTCCGGCGGGTCGCACCACCGGGAGGGCTCCGGCTACCGGGCCGCGGCCGGCCAGGAGAACCGCGGCAGCGGCTGGGACCGTCACCGCGGCGGGGGCGGAGGGATGGAGACCTCCGGCAACTTCAGCGTCCTGGGCGGCAACCAGGTGTACGCGCCGATCAGCATCCCGGTGAACGTGTGCGGCAACTCCGTCTCGGTCCTCGGGCTGTCGCGGGCGCAGTGCAAGGGCGGCGCGTCCGTCGAGCGCAAGGCCACCGGCGACCCGAAGATGAAGACCTCGGGCAACTTCAGCATCCTGGGCGGCAACCAGGTGTACGCGCCGATCAGCATCCCGGTGAACGTGTGCGGCAACGCGATCGCGGTGCTCGGGCTGGCGCAGGCGCAGTGCAAGGGCGGGGCGACGGTCGGGGGCGGCGACAAGCCGAAGCCGCTGCCGCCCACGCTCCGGACCCCGAAGAAGCCGTACAAGCCGTCCAAGCACCGGCCCGCCGCCGGGCACAAGAAGCTGCCGTCGACCCTGCGGTCGCAGGGCCAGCAGGCGGAGTCCGCTGCCGCGTACAAGGCCAGGCAGGCGCAGTCGGCCGCCGCGTACAAGGCCAAGCAGGCGCAGACGGCCAACTCCAGGTACCGGATGGCGCGGCCCGCCGCCGCCCCGGCGAACGACTACCGGAAGGCGGACAAGCTGCCCGCCGTCCAGCAGTTCCTCGGCTCGCTCAAGAAGACCGTCGACGTTCCCGGGGTGGACGTGAAGCCGGGCCAGATCGGACCGAAGCTGCCGACGAAGGACGGGGTGCCGGTCAAGGTCGGCTCCCCAGTCCTGAACTGAACCGGCGGCGCTGAGCCGAATCGGCAGCGCTGAGCCGTATCGGCGGCGCCGAACCGAACCGGCGGCGCTGAGCGGAATCGGCGCACTGAACTGAATCGGCGTCGGCGCGGGTGACGATCCGCGGCCGGCGCCCAGCGGGAGGGGGCGGCAGACGTGCCGCCCCCTTCCCTTTGCCACCAGAAACCCGGAATCGATGGAAGTGAACCCATGCTCGATCGGAAGTCGGTCTCGGCGGCGGCCATCGCCGTCTGCTGCGGCCTGCCCGTTGCGGGCGTCCCGCAGGCGCAGGCACTGGAACGCGGGCGAACGCAGGCGCGCGCGCAAGCGCATGCAGGCGCGGCGGCCGTGTCCGCTGTGGCGCGTCCGCGGAAAGGCGCGGTGATCGCGCACCTCAGGATCAAACGGATGGGCCTGAAGGCCGAGGTCAGGGAGGGCGTCGGCGAGCCGGTGCTGCGGCGCGGCGTCGGGCACTACCCGGGGACGGGCCTGCCCGGACGGGACGGCAACACGGTCCTGCTCGGCCACCGCACCACCTGGCTCCGCCCGTTCAACCAGCTCGACCTGATGCGGCGCGGCGACCGGATCGTCCTGCGCGTCGGCCGCACGTCCTACACCTACCGGATGCGGAGCATGCACGTGATCAAGCCGAGGGACCGGCGGGTGCTGGAGCCGGTGCCGTTCAAGCCGTTCAGCGCGCCGGACGGCGAGTACCTCACGCTCATCACCTGCACCCCGAAGGGCTCGGACCGGCGGCGCCTCGTCGTCGTCGGCAAGCTCGTCCGCACGTCGAAGCGCGGCGGCTGACCACCGCGCGGCAGGCGGGACGCTGAGCCGAGTGCTCGAAGCTCAGCGTCCACCGCCTTTCAGCGTTCGCGGCCCGCTTCGTGTCAGCCGGTTCCGTAGAGGGCGATGAGGCCGTCGTAGTCGCCCTTGCCGAGGGTGGCGGGGCCGTTGTCGCAGGCCGCGACGACGGGCGCCATCGTGAGTTTGGCGTGGTCCGCCCCCTCGACGTGCGCCAGCCCGAAGACGTGGCCCGCCTCGTGCGTCACGACCGCCTCGACCGAATAGCTTCCGGGCGTGCACGTACCGTCCGACCACCAGCGCTTCCCGTGCTCCTGCAGCGCCATGTCCGTCTCGACGGTTCTCGTCCCGATGAACCAGATGCAGGTGGCCGCGAGGACGTCGCCCTCCGCGCCCGTCATCGCCTTCCCGCCGAACGTGTTGACGCTGTCCCGTTCACCGCAGGTCGCGTCCGTCGTGATGTTGGGGCCGTTGTCCGACTCCCCGGAATAGCGCTCGCCGATGTCCGGCGCGGGCGTGTAACGGCGTCCGCCGGTGCAGTCGGTATTGGCGTGGGCCATATTGGCGACGCCCTTGGCCACGCTGGACCTCGGCAGCCCGGTCGTCCCCGCGTGGTATCGCCATTGGACGGCGCCGCCCTTCGGCCATTTGCTCGGTTCGGGACGGTGCGTGCCGTCCGTGCACGGGTCCTGCGGGGCCGCGGACGTGCGGGGCCTGCCCTCCGGCACCCGTCCGCCGCGCGTGGTGATGGTGATCTCGCCGGCGCGGTCGTCGACCAGGATGCGCAGCCCGGACCCGCCGCCGGTGCGCAGCGAGTGCGCGACCAGCGAGGTGCCGTCGGCGGGGACGACCGCGGTGAGCCCGTTCGGGCCGCGGACGGCCCGTCCGCGCAGGTCGCAGTCGGCGATCCTGATCCGCTGCGGCATCGCGCGGGCGGACAGCGTCCCGCCGGCCTTGCACCAGGCGGGCGGCCGCGCCGCCCGGACGGCCGCCGCGGCGGTGCCCGGCGCTGCGGCTGCCGGCCCGGCGGTCATCGCTCCGGCGGCCACCGCTCCGGCCGTCACCGCGCAGGTGAGGGCGGCGGACAGCGCGGCCGGCGCCGCCCCCGCCTTGGCGGCGCGTGAGAATCCGTGCATGTCAGTTCTCCGATGTGTGGGAGCGTCCCTCCGGAGTCTTGCGCGAGCCGGGAAAAGGGAAACCGCGGCGCACTAAAATGATCACCATAAGGCGAAAGGCTTCATTCCATATCGGGCGGTACGGCGAATTTGTCGCCGGAAACGCCGGAGGCGGTGCGCGACGCGGCGCCGTAAGGCTTTAGTAAATCGCCGCCTATTATCTGGTAAATGGGTTTATCGGTGGTCTGCATGGAAAAGCAGGGAGTAATCCGGCAACTCGGGATGAACAGAACAAGACGCCGGGTCGCCGGCGTCCGGCCGAGATTCACCGCTACCGCGTGGCGGGCACGCCTCCCCTCACCCCCCGCCGTCCGGCAGCGTTCACGGAAGCAGAGGTGTTCAACGTGCAGACGCAGACACAGGTGCGGGAACTGATGGGCATGAGCGTGACCGACACCCACGGGACGAAGGTCGGCACGATCAAGCAGGTCTACCTCAACGACGACTCAGGCGCCCCCGAATGGGTGACCGTGCACACCGGCTGGTTCGGGAAGCGGGAGAGCTTCCTCCCTTTGTCCGGGGCGCGGAAGGCCGAGGGCATGCTGCAGGTCCCGTACGACAAGGAGACCATCAAGGGCGCACCGAACGTGGACGCTGACGAGCATCTGTCGCACGGCCAGATCGTGGACCTCTACCGCCACTACGGCGTGCGTCCCCCGGCCGGACGCCGCACCGGCGGCGACGCGGACACCTCGCAGGGCACGTCCGAAGACCGCCGCATGGCCGGCGCCGAGGGCGAGACCGAGGGGAAGGCCGGTTCGGAGGGCAAGGCCGGTGCGGAGGGCGAGGCCGGTGCGAAGGGCGAGGCCGGTGCGCAGGGCCCGTCCGGCACCGAGCGCGGCGCGGGTTCCGAGGGCATGGCGGGTGCCGCCGGAACCGCCGGAATGGCCGGCGCGGCCGGGATGGCCGTCCGTCCCGACAAGAGCAAGCGCGACCGCGGCCGGGAGGACGAGCGCGGCCGCGAGCAGGCCATGCCGCCGCAGGCGGCGCGTGAGGGCGCGGAGACCCCGATGACCGAGATCACCCGGTCGGAGGAGCGGATGCGCATCGACACCGAGCGGCACGAGGCGGGCCGCGTCCACGTCCACAAGTGGATTGAGACCGAGATGGTCGAGCGCACCGTCCCCGTCGCGCACGACGAGTTCAAGGTCGACCGCGAGCCGATCGCGGACGGCCGGCCGAGCCCCGAGGTGACCATCACCGAGGACGACCTCGACCTGATCCTCTACGAGGAGCGCCCGGTCATCGCGAAGGAGATCGTCCCGGTCGAGCACGTCCGGGTCCGGACCGAGCGGGTGCAGGACGAGCAGACCGTCCGCGGCGAGCTCCGCAAGGAGCGCGTCGAGGTCACTCGCGACGAGGGTCGCGGCGGCGAGCAGCCGTCCGCGGAGCGGGGCCCCGGACGCGGCGAGCGCGGCCGCTCCAGGTGACCCGTCCCGCGTGGACGCGGTGGCGGGAGACCTCTCGATCCCGAGTTGGCGCCATCCAGGATGACGGCGCGCCTGGCCGGTCGTTTCACCCGCCGGCGCGGCCAGGCGCCCGTCCTGGCCTCCGGGCGCCTGCGCTGGGCGACTGCCCTGGCCGACGCTGATTCGCCAGCTCTGGTTCAGGGTTTCGCCGGAGTGCGGCAATCGATAGTCAGGTTTCTTGACAGATGGCGGGGTGCGGTAGAGGTTCCAGGTGACGACATCGGGAGCGGGTTCACGGCCGTCCGGGCGTGCCGTGAGCTCGAGCCCCGGCGCGCGGTCCGCCGGGCCGCGCGGCGTCCTCGGAGCGAACCTGGAGGGACGAGTTGCCACACCCCCGCATCGCCACCCGGACCGGGCGATCGCTGGCCGCGCTCGCGACCATCGCCGCACTCCCGTCCGTCATCGCGGCGCAGCCCGTGCCGGCCGATGACAGGCCCACCGCCACCGCCGCCTATCTCGACCCGCGGCTGCCCGTGCCGAAGCGGGTCGACGACCTGCTCCGCCGCATGACCCTTCAAGAGAAGATCGGCCAGATGACCCAGGCCGAGCGCGCCGCCGTCGACGGCGACCGTGACCAGATCACGAGGCTCGGCCTCGGGTCGCTGCTGTCGGGCGGCGGCTCGGTCCCCGCCGACAACACGCCCAAGGGCTGGGCGGACATGGTGGACGCCTACCAGTCGAAGGCCCTCGCCACCCGGCTGAAGATCCCGCTGCTGTACGGGATCGACTCCGTCCACGGCCACAACAACCTCGTCGGCGCCACCGTTTTCCCGCACAACCTCGCGATGGGCGCCACCCGCAACCCGGCGCTGGTACGCGAGGAACAGCAGATCACCGCCGTCGAGACGAAGGCGACCGGCCCGCAGTGGGTGTTCGCGCCGTGCGTCTGCGTCGTCCGTGACCTGCGCTGGGGCCGGACGTACGAGAGCTACGGCGAGGACCCGTCCCTCGTCATCCAGATGGAGACCGGCATCGAGGGATTCCAGGGACGCGACAAGCGCGACCTGGCGAGCCCCCGGCACGTCCTCGCGACCGCCAAGCACTACGCCGGGGACGGCGACACCGTGTTCGGCACGTCCACCACCGGGACGTTCACCATCGACCAGGGCGTCACCATCACCGACCGCCGGACGTTCGCGAAGATCGACCTGGCGCCGTACGTGACGGCGGTGCGGAAGTACGGCGTCGGCAGCATCATGCCGTCGTTCTCCAGCATCGACTGGAAGGAGGACGGCGTCGGCAACCCGGTGAAGATGAGCGCGAGCAAGGAACTGCTGACCGACGTCCTCAAGCGGAAGACCGGGTTCGACGGCTTCCTGATCAGTGACTGGGCGGCCGTCCAGCAGATCCCGGGCGACTACGCCACGCAGGTCCGCACGACCGTCAACGCCGGCATGGACATGTTCATGGAGCCGTACACGGCCCCGCAGTTCGTGCAGACGATGCTCGCGGAAGTCGAGGCCGGGCGGGTGAAGACGTCCCGCATCGACGACGCCGTCCGCCGCATCCTGAAGGCCAAGTTCGAGCTCGGCCTCTTCGAGAACCCGTACACCGACCGCCGGCACGCCGGGACGATCGGCTCGGCGGAGCACCGCGCGGTCGCGCGCCGGGCCGTCGCCGAGTCGCAGGTGCTGCTGAAGAACTCCGGGCGTGCGCTCCCGCTGGAGCGGAACGGGGAGATCTACGTCGCGGGCGCCAGCGCCGACGACATCGGCAACCAGGCCGGCGGCTGGACGGTCACGTGGCAGGGATCGTCCGGCGACATCATCCCCGGCACGACGATCCTGGACGGGATCAGGCAGAACTCGTCCCGCGTCACCTACAGCGCGGACGCGTCGGCGCCGATGGCGGGCCATGACGTCGGCGTCGTCGTGGTCGGCGAGAAGCCGTACGCGGAGGGCCTCGGCGACGTCGGCAACGGGCACACTCTGAACCTGTCGGACGCCGACAAGGCGAACGTCGACAGGGTCTGCGCCGCGATCCGGACATGCGTCGTCCTCGACGTGGCCGGACGCCCGCAGATCGTCACCGACCGGCTTCCCGCGATGGACGCGTTCGTCATGTCCTGGCTGCCCGGCAGCGAGGGCGCGGGCGTCGCCGACGTCCTGTTCGGGAAGCGCCCCTTCACCGGCCGCCTCCCGGTGACCTGGCCGCGCGGCGAGGACCAAGAGCCCATCAACATCGGCGACCGTGACTACAACCCGCTGTTTCCCTACGGCCACGGCCTCCGAACCCGGATCGGAACCCGCACCCGCTGACCGGCGATCATTGACGCGGGCCGTCCGTCCGACTTTTCGCGGGCGGACGGATGGTCAGCGTCCCTTGGAAGGAGGCCGTGGACGGGTGGAACCGGAACCGCGGGTGGCGTTCGTGCTCGGCGGCGGCGGTGTGCTCGGCGCGCACGAGGTCGGGATGCTGCGGGCGCTGGAGGAGACCGGCGTCCGTCCCGACCTGGTCGTCGGGACGTCCATCGGCGCCCTGAACGGCGCGTTCGTCGCGGCCGGGCCGGGGGCGGCGGCAGTGGAGCGGCTCACGAGCCTTTGGTCGGACGACTCCGTCCGCAACGTGTTCGGCGCCCGCATGTGGGGACGGCTCTGGACGCTCGCCCGCTCCGGCACCCACCTGCACTCCAACGAGCCGCTGCGCCGGATGCTGGACGAACTGCTGCCCGTCCGGACGTTCGAGGAGCTGACCGTCCCGTTCCAGTGCGTCGCCGCCGGAATCGAGACCGCGATGGCGCACTGGTTCACCGAAGGGCCCCTCATCCCGGCGATGCTGGCCTCGTCCGCCGCGCCGGGGCTGCTGCCGCCCGTCCGCGTCGGCGACCGGCACTACTTCGACGGCGGGCTCGTGCACAGCATCCCGGTCGGACGTGCCGTGATGCTCGGCGCCACCACCATCTACGTCCTGCACGTCGGCCGCATCGAACGGGACCTGCGGCCGCCGCGCCGCCCCTGGGAGGTCGGCATGGTCGCGTTCGAGATCGCGCGGCGGCACCGCTTCTTCGAGGAGATGGCCGCCCTCCCGGACGGCCTGACCGTGCACGTCCTCCCGGCGGGCGCCGGGGCACAGCGCGCAGGCGTCGACCTCGCGCAGATGCGGTACCGGAACATGTCGGGAATCGCCGCGCACATCGAGCGCGCCTACCAGGCATCATTGACGTACCTCAAAGAACGAGCGTGAGATGCTGCCACCCCTCCTCGTCCGCCGCCTGGTGTTCACGCCGCTCCTGTTCGTCCTCACCCTGCTGATCGTCGTCGTGTTCCCGGTCGCCTACGGGGTTTCGTGGGTGCTGGGACGCGAGCGCAGGCGGGCCGCCCGGCTGGTGCGGTTCGCGCTGGCGTGGGGGACGCGGGAGTCGGCCGCCGTCCTGGAATGCGGGTGGCTGTGGTGCCGGGGACGCGCCCACGACGACCGGCACTACGACATCATCCGCCGCTACGTCGCCGCCCTGTACTCGGTCGCCGAGCGGCATCTGGGCCTCCGCACCGAAATCGAAGGCCCCCGCGACAGAGGGGATGGGGGCGACCGTCCGCTGATCGTCCTCAGCCGCCATGCCGGCCCGGGTGACGCGCTGCTCCTCGTCCACCACCTGCTGACCGACTACCAACGGCGCCCGCGCGTCGTCATGAAGGCGCAGCTCCAGCTCGACCCGTGCATCGACATCGCCGCGAACCGCCTGCCGAACGTGTTCGTCACGCCGGGCGGCGGCGCCGTCGAGGACATCGGCCGGCTCGCCCAGGACCTCGGCCCCCGGGACGCGCTCCTGATCTTCCCCGAGGGCGGAAACTTCACCCCGGAGCGCCGCCACCGCGCGATCCGCCGCCTGACCCAGCTGCACCGGAAGGACGAGGCGGAACGCGCCGCCGCGATGCGGAACCTGATGCCGCCGCGCCCCGGCGGCGTGCTGGCGGCGCTGGAGTCCGCCCCGTCCGCCGACGTCGTGTTCGTCGCGCACATCGGGCTCGACCACATGGCCACGGCCGGCGACATCTGGCGGCGCG
This sequence comes from Actinomadura sp. 1N219, assembly GCF_044326405.1. Classification (NCBI taxonomy): domain Bacteria; kingdom Bacillati; phylum Actinomycetota; class Actinomycetes; order Streptosporangiales; family Thermomonosporaceae; genus Actinomadura; species Actinomadura sp. 1N219. The sequence continues at coordinate 254,642 of NZ_JBIRAY010000001.1, forward strand.
TCCCGCTGACAGAGCCCGTCCGCGCCCGCTGGTGGCGGATCCCCGCCGAGGACGTCCCGTCCGACCGCGACGCCCGCACCGACTGGCTCTACACCCAGTGGGAGCGCGCCGACGCGTGGATCACCGCCAACCGCGCACCCGCGCCGCAGTGACATCATGGACGCATGGGCGACGAGGGGACGGTGCGGGTCGATCTGTGGCTCTGGTCCGTGCGCCTGCTGAAGACCCGCTCGATGGCGACGACCGCCTGCCGCGCGGGCCATGTCCGCGTGAACGACGAGCGCGCGAAACCGTCCACGGCCGTGAAGCCCGGCGACGAGATCCGGCTCCGCCATGACGGACGGGAACGCATCGTCATCGTGCAGCGGATCATCCGCAAGCGCGTCGGGGCGCCCGCCGCGCAGGAATGCCTGATCGACAAGAGCCCGCCCCCGCCGCCGCGCGAGGCGCTCATCCCGGTGGGCCGCCGCGACCGCGGCGCGGGCCGCCCCACCAAACGGGAACGGCGCGAGCTGGAACGCATCCTCGACCGCTACCGCACCCTCAAAGAACCGTCCGAGGACATCGAGCGGCCTTCAGACGACCGGCCGGACTGACGGCCGCCCCGCCCCGCCCTGATCTGCTCAGCCCCGGTCAGCGCAGAATGCCGGCCGTCCGGACGGCGTTGAGCCAGCCCGGAAACTCGTCCATCAGGGAGCGATAAAGGTCGTCATCGGCGATGCCGCGCGGATCCGACCCGGCCGGGAAGAAGGCCGCATTGTCGACCGCCCGCTTGCGCGGAACGGGAAGGTCGTCGAGCTTCCGCAGGAACTTGAACTCGTCGTCCCCGAACCCGATGAACTGCCAGAAGATGGGAAGCGTCGAGGCGTCACACAGCACCCTCTCCGCCGCGGTCCGCGAGTCGGGCGACCCGTCCGTCTGGAAGACGACGAACGCAGGCGCCGCCGACGCCGCCTCCCGGTAATGGTCGATGACCGCCTGCATCGCCGCGGCGTAATTCGTCGTCCCCATATGCCCGAGGCGCTCGTGCTCCTCGTTGATCCGCCCCTGGTAATGCGTAAGCCCGACCTCCACCGCCGGATGCGCGACCTTGTCGAAGAACACCACCGGCACCACCCCGTCATCGTCCAGGTGCGCCGACAATGCGAGGGCCTGCTCCGCCAGATGCTGGACGGTCCCGTCCTTGTAGTAGCGGCGCATCGAACCAGACCGGTCAAGCACCAGATAAACGGCCGCCCGCTCACCCCCGAGCCCCCGCTTATCAAGGTTGACCTTCGCCGCCTTGTAGAGATCGACCAAGCCGGGCGCGGTCGACTGCACCTTCTCGAAACTGATGGCCACCGGACATCTCCCCCCGAACGTTGTCACGCAGACGCCCCAGCATGCACCGCCCCCAGCACCCCCAACCCCCCCATGGCCAGCCACGGCCACCCCCAGTTCTGGGGTGGCCGGGGCGTGGCTGGGTTCACGGCGAGCTTGGCGCTCGCATCAGGACCGCACCTCGTAGGCGCGAATGAACGTCTGGGTCACGGTGTTGCCGTCGGCATCGGTCGCCTTGATCCGCAGGGAGACGAACCCGGGGGCGTCCGGGTTGCTCACGGTCGCGATCCAGGTGCCGTCTTCCTCGCCGGACGAGGCGGCCTGCCAAGTCTGCCCGTCGTCACCGGACGTCTCGACCGACATCGAGGTGATCTCGGGCGCCGGCAGATCCTGGACCGGCTGCACCTTCACCGGGATTCGCAGCTGGGTGCCGGGCGCCGCGGCGTTGGCGTCGTCCAGGCCGGGAACCGCGAGCCGCAGCAGGTGCAGCGGCAGGGTCTGATCCTCCCAATCGATGTGGTGCGACTCGAACGTCCACTCGGTCTTGGTCGCGGTGGAGAACCTGGCGATCTCGGGGTTGGCGGTGCGGTTCCAGGTGAGGGTGTAACGCTTGGACTCGGGCGGAACGGAGGCGTACAACTGCCCGCTACCGGTGGCGATCACCTGGCCGTCGGCGGCGAGGGCGAGCTCATTGGTCGTACGGTCCACCGAACCCGTCCGGCCGGACGAGTCGACGTAACCGACGGGGACGACTATCGAGAGCTGGCCGCCCGAGCTGCGCCGCGGTGTCGCTCCCACGCCGAAGGCACCCGTGGTGAGGACGGCGCCGTTCCAGACGTCGTCACGTTCCCCCTGTTCCGCTTCGGTCCGGTAGTCGGCGATCTCCGCCGAGTTCTCGTAGGCGATTCCGTAGCCCAGCTCTCGGCTGTAGGTCAGTCCGGGCTCGATGTAGGTGGTGACGGTCTGCGGGAAGGCCACGTCCATCCGCATCTCGTCGACGTAACCGCCCGTCACGTTGAGGCCGCCGGTCCCGGAGAGATTCACCGAACGGAGGTGATTGCGGGTGACGCTGAGCTCGCTCGGGCTCGGATGCCACACCGTCGCGGACGGGATCCGGCCCGCGAAGTACCGGCTCAGTATGTAGGCCGCGCCCGGCCCGCCGGTCGCGTCACGCTTGCCCCATCCCGTGACCTGGAAGCCGACGTTCTCCTCGACCTGGTCGGGACCGCGCCAGACGGCGAAGACCGAGCCTTCGGGGCCGTCGGCGATGAACCGGTACCACGGCGTGTCATACCAGGCCTCGACCGTGCCGGGAACACCGATGCCCTGCGGACTGAGCTCGACCGGCTTGCCCTCCCGGGCGTCCATCCCGAGGTCGAGGTCCCAGTCATCGACGGTGACCCGATGGTTGATCAGGGTTTCGCCCGCGCCGGTGCGGATGGCGGTGGTGACGTCGTAGGTGCCGGGCGGCAGTTCGAAGACGCCGCTGCCGTTCTCGATCCTGCGCTCCCAGCGGCCGCCGTCCGAGACGCTCCAGGCGTAGACCCAGGTCGGCTGCGCCGGGACGGTGCCGTTGCGGTCGATCAGATTGACCGCGACATTGTATTTCTCCCGGCCGACATCGGCCACGAGCGTGGTGGTCACCTTTGTCGCACCGTCGGTTCCCGTGGCGACCAAAGCCCCGAGATAGCGGCCGTGGGGAATTCCGGCCCCCCGAAAGGTCAATGTCACCCGCGCGTTTCCCCGGGCGGGAACGGTCACGTGGTCGGGCAACTCGAAGAGCGCGGGGGGAGCCTTGGTCGGCTCGCCGTTGGGACCGTTCATTTCGGCGGACAACCGCAGCCTGACGGCCTTGCGCCCGGTATTGCGGTAGATGAGGGTATGCCGCCGTGTCAGATCCGGAATGCCGGGCGAGGCCAGGTCGACGATGACGGAGTCGGCGGAGGCCGTGACGGACCCGACCGCGGGAGCCGGGGCGGGGGCCGGTGCACGCAGGTCGACCGAGACCGCCGTGGAGCCCAGCGGCGCACCGGTGGCGGACGTGACCTGGACGGATCCGCGGTATGCGCCGGCCTTGACCCCGTGGCGCCGCAGTTCCAGGTTCGCCGTGGCCTCTTTCCCGGCCGGGACGGTCAGGGAGCTCGCCGACAACTTCGCCAGCGCGGCGGGAGCCGCCCGTCCGGAACGGTCTCGCAGCTCTACCTTCAATCGGATTTCGACGGCCTTGCGCGTGTTGTTGCGGTAGGTGATGGCGCGGCTGCCCGGCTCGACCGTGGTTTTGGACCAGGTCAATGGGACGTCCAGGCGACGCGGCGCGACCGCGAACGGTGCCTTTGAACGGTTGGAGGTAACTTCGTACGGTCGCGGTGCGTGGTTCGTGAAGGTCGTTCCAGCGACGGCCGTGCTCGCCCCGGGAAGGACCGCGAACATGTTTACCGTCAGGGTCAATGCGACCGAGGCGGTGATACGGACATGACTTTTCACGCCATCACCTCTGCAGGAGGAGAAACCCAAGATCAACATCCGAAAACAAGACGTACGGATGCGCACTCCGGTTTACAGCGGGGCCTGTACGGGCCGCCGGCAGGCCGGCTGGTGATCGCTCAGATCCGCTGCGGCAGCGGGACGCCGGCGCGCGCGGCGGGTGTGACGACTATCACGACAACTTTTTTGGCTGGAATTGTGATCATGCCTGTTCGATGTTGGGCCGGAAAATCTTGAACCAAATGGGTGGTGGGCTCATCGTATGAAGGCGTAAAGGGACACGGGTTCACGAGCTGAAAGTCGAGTAAGCCACCGTGTCGCAATGGAGTGGAAATGCGACTCGGAAAAGCTGCCGTCTTCGGTCTCGTCGTCGGCGCCGTGACGGTGGGGCTCGCCGCGCCCGCGATGGCCGATCCCGGCGACGTGGTCGTTCAGCCGAAGCAGGCCCGGCCCGGCGACAAGATCACCGTCGTCGGCAAGAAGTGCACCGTCGAGGGGACGGCCGGCTCGCTGGCGTTCGTGGGCGGGGCCGTCCCGCTGAACGGCGCCGAGGAGGTCGACGGGCGGGCCGGCCTGGCGACCATCAAGAAGGACACCTACCCGGGCACGTACACCGTCCTGGTCAGGTGCGGCGCCCATAGGTCGGTCGGCGAGATCGTGGTCGTGGACGGCAAGGCGCACCCGAAGACGACGTCCGCCCCGAAGGGAGGCGCCGGGACCGGGTTCGGGGGCGGCACGGGCGGTGCCGACGCCGCGCTGCTCGCCGGTGGGGGCGTCCTGCTGCTCGGCGGGTTCGGCGTCGGCGCGATGGCGGTCCGCCGGCGCGGCAACGCCGCGTAACGACGGGAATTCCGGTGGCCGGTCCCTTTCGGCGACCGCCACCGGAGCCTTTCTCAGGAATGACAACTGTCAGTGGGCGGGTGAACGAGAAATGCGCGGGTTGGCGACGCTGACGGTCGCCCTGTTGGCCGCCGGACTCGCTCTGGTCTGGCTGGGGCTGCGCGGCGCGGACGGCCCGCCGCAGCCGCCCGCGTGGGCGGCGACGCCCCGGGCCGCCGAACATGGCGGGCCGGTGCTCGATCGCTCGGCGCCCGTCCAGGTGGCCGTTCCCTCGATCGGGGTCCGGGCTCCGCTGGCCCGGCTGGGGCTGGCGGGTGACGGCTCCGTCCAGGTGCCGCCGGCCGATCGTCCGGACGAGGCGGGTTGGTACGGCGGCGGCCCCACCCCGGGAGAACGCGGCGCGGCCGTCATCCTCGGCCATGTCGACTCGGCGAAGGGGGCCGCGGTCTTCTACGAGATGGGACGGCTCCGGCCCGGACACCGCATCGAGGTGACCCGCGAGGACGGCCGGACCGCCGTCTTCACCGTCGAGTCCGTGGAACGCGTCTCCAAGGAGCGGTTCCCCACCGACCGCGTCTACGGCCCGCTCGACCACGCCGGGCTCCGGCTGGTCACCTGCGGCGGCTCGTTCGACCAGAGCAGGCGCAGCTACCGCGACAACATCATCGTCTACGCCGCCCAGACGGCGATCCGCCAGCCCCCTTCGCGGTGACCGCCGCGGCCCAGACCGCTTCGCGGTGACCGCCGCGGCGGTGTCGATCAGTGTGCGAGCAGCGGCTCGGTACCCTCGGCGTCCGCGCCGCTTCCCGTGCTCTCGGCGGCGGCCTGGGCCTTGGGGTTCGGGGTGTTCATCAGGACGGCGACGATCAGCGCGCCGGCCACGAGGATCCCCGCGGCCCAGACGCTCGCCGTCGAGAAGCCCTCCACCACCGCCTGCTGGGCGTTGGCCGGGCTCCTGCCGTGTGAGGCCAGGTAGTCCACGGTCGCGTTGGTGGCGATGGTGTTGAGCAGCGCGGTCCCGATCGAGCCGCCGATCTGCTGCGCGGTGTTGATGCCGGCCGAGGCCACGCCCGAGTCGCCCTGGTCGACGCCGTGGGTGGCGTAGTTGATGGCCACCGGCATGACCAGGCCCGCTCCGAGGCCGAACAGGAGCTGCACGACCAGCAGGCCGCCGGCGTAGGAGGTGCCGGGTTCCAGGGTGAGCATCCACAGCATGGAGACCGCGCCGATGAGCATGCCGGGGACGATCAGCACCCGCGGCGGGACCTTGGGCAGCAGCCGGGTCGTGAGCCCGCCGGCCGAGATCAGGACCGCCGTGGCCATCGGGAGGAAGGCCACGCCCGTCCTGATCGGCGAATATCCCTTGACGACCTGCATGTAGTAGGTGAGGAAGAGGAACGCGCCGAACATGCCGACGACGGTCAGGCCCACGGCCAGGTAGGCACCGCCGCGGGTGCGGCTGGCGATCACGCGCAGCGGCAGCAGCGGATGCGCCACCCGGCTCTCGACGACGCAGAACGCCGCGAGCAGCACCACGCCGGCGGCGAACAGGCCGATGACCGTCGCCGAGCCCCAGCCGTCGGACTCGGCGAGGCTGGTGGCGTACACGACCGCGACCAGCCCGCCGGTGACCAGCAGCACGCCGGGGACGTCGAACCGGGCCCTGCCCTCGTGCCGCGATTCGGCCAGCACCGCGTACCCGCCGATCGCCGCGACCACGGCGATCGGGATGTTGACGTACAGGCACCAGCGCCAGTCCAGGTAGTCGGTCAGCGCCCCGCCGGCCAGCAGCCCGACCGCGCCGCCCGCACCGGCGATGGCGCCCCAGACGCCGAACGCCTTCGCGCGGTCCTTCGGCTCGGTGAACGTCACGGTCAGCAGCGACAGCGCGGACGGGCCGAGCAGCGCGCCGAACCCGCCCTGCAGGGCACGGGCGAGCAGCAGCATCTCGAAGTTGCCCGCCGCGCCGCCGAGCGCCGACGCGCCGGCGAATCCGATCAGCGCGATCAGGAAGGTCCGCTTGCGGCCGGTGTAGTCGGCGATCCGGCCGCCGAGCAGCAGCAGGCTGCCGAACGCCAGCGTGTAGGCGGTGATGACCCACTGCCGGTCGCCGTCGGAGATCCCCAGATCCCGCTGCAGCGACGGCAGCGCGATGTTCACGACGGTGGCGTCCAGAATGATCATGAGCTGGGCCAGGCCGATGAAGAACAGCGCGGCCCAGCGGCTCGGGGCGACCGCCGGGCCCTGCGCCTTCGTGGTTGCCATGACTTCGTCCTCACTCGTCGAGTCGCGTGCCGCGCGGACCGTTCGCGCGGCGTCCTGACACCCACGAGATGCCGCCGACCCGGCCCCTGTGACAGCGCGGCCATGTGACCTGCGCCACCGGCCGGACGCCGCCGGGGATGTCACACAGTGCGTGGAGGCGTCGTCTAGTACGCATGGCACGAACAAGGACGAACACGCACCAATCGGCGAAGAGTCGACACGGTCCAGGGGACCGCATGGACGCCGCCACCAAGACGTTCATCACTCACCGCAACCTGCTCTTCACCGTCGCCTACGAGATGCTCGGCTCGGCCGCCGACGCCGAGGACGTCCTCCAGGAGACCTGGCTGCGGTGGGTGGGCGTCGATCTCGACACGGTGCGGGACCAGCGGGCCTACCTGGTCCGGATCGCCGCCCGGCAGGCACTGGGCCGGCTGCGGACACTCGTCCGCCGCAAGGAGTCCTACGTCGGCTCATGGCTGCCCGAGCCGCTGCTCACCGCACCCGACGTGGCCGCCGACGCCGAGCTGGCCGACAGCGTCTCGACGGCGATGATGCTGGTGCTGGAGACGCTGGCGCCGACCGAGCGCGCGGTGTTCGTGCTGCGCGAGGTCTTCGACCTCGGCTACGACGAGATCGCCGGAGCCGTCGACAAGAACCCCGCCGCGGTCCGCCAGATCGCCCACCGGGCACGGGCGCACGTCGCCGCGCGCCGGCCGCGCGACGTCGTCTCCCCGGACCAGACCCGGGCCGCGCTCCGGGCCTTCCAGCGGGCGGTCGAAACCGGCGACCTGAAGGACCTGCTCGACATCCTCGCCCCGGACGTCGTCGCCCTGAGCGACGGCGGCGGCATCCGCCGCACCGTGCCGCGCCCGATCGTGGGGGCCGGCAAGGTGAGCCGCCTGATGGCCGCCGGGCTCGGGACGCTCCGCGCCGAGACCTCGTTCGAGCCGGTCCAGGTCAACGGCCGGCCGGGCCTCATCATCCGGCTGGACGGAAAGATCGACACCGTTGTGACGATGCGGGTCGAGAACGGCCTCGTCACCGGCTTCTACTTCGTCCGCAATCCCGAGAAGCTGTCGCGAGTGCAACGCGAAACCGCCCTGACCCGCTGAACGTCCGCGACCCCAGGGATGCCAGAGGGCCAGGCGCAGAGGCGGGAGACCCCTGTCTCGGCCCCGGCCGGCCGGGGGGGGCTAATCGGCCGCGGTGTCGAGGTCGCCGGCGATCGTGTCCGGCGCACGCATGCGCCAGGCGTCGGTGATGAGCTCTTCCAGACGGTCGCGGTCTACTTTGTCCAGCCACAGCATGACCAGAGGCATCCCGTCGTAGGCGGGTGTGGTGAAGAAGCGTTCCGGCTCACCGAGCAGCAAAGCCTGCTTCTCCGCCTCGTCGCCGACGTACAGTACGGCGACGTCGGTCCGGATGACGCGCGGCTTGCCCGGCCTGCGCTCGGGATAGGACCAGACGAACCCTTTGCCGCCGACCCGGAAATCGAAGCCGTCGCTGTCGATCTCAACCACGTGAGGCAGCGCGGACGCCAACCGGCGAACATCTTCGGCGTCAGCCATCCTGGACACTCCCAGACACCGGCTTCTGGACATACGAAGGCTATCGAACCGCGAAACGGTCCCGATCAGCCAGCCCGGAGTGCTCTCTGCCGAGAGTGGGCTTCTACAGGTAGTGAACGAGGTCGGGGAGCGTCTTCGGTGCCAGGGGAACGCGCAACGCATAAACCAGTGCGGTGACCGATACGCCAGCGTGGTAGGCGGCGACGGCACGATGGGTGCCGTCGAGAATCAGGGCACGCTCGCCGTCCACCGCCAGAGCAGGCACGACGAGTTGGACGGGCTCCGTTTCCGTATGGAAACGGCGAATGAGAAGGTCGAGCCGGTCAGCGCGGTCGCGGTCCCATCGCTTGAGGTTCTCGGACGCCAGCCGCACCGTGTGGGCCACCGCTTCGAAATCGTCCCACTCGCATTGCCGTCCGGCCGAATCCGTGTACCAAACGGTGTGCAGGTCTCCGAGCTTTTGACGTGAGGTACTGAAGCGTTCCTCGACTCGCTGCCGGGGGTCTCCGAGCTGGTCGGGCGACAGCTGCGCGCGCACGTGCCGGTCAAGGAAGAGCTCAGCGAACTGTGAAGTGTTGATGGCGCGCCTTCCTCACATCCGGGCTTTGATCGAGGCGGCCAGCCCGCGCAGGCGTTCGGCCTCGTCGGTGGTGACGCCGGGGATCGCCGAAAGCTCGGTGAACACCTGCACGAGCTTAGGGTGATCGGAGCCGTACGTTCGCTCGACGATCCGTCGCGCGCGGAGCAGGACGTCGCGCGCCTGGTCGGCGTGGCCCGCCGCAGCCAGGACCGGGCCGTAATCGACGAGGATCTCCGCCACGTAGGGATGATCCGCGCCGTAGATGCTCTCGTAGAGGCGCTCGCCGTCGCGCAGCAGCCGTTGAGCGCGCTCTGTTTCGCCTTGCCTCGCCAGCACCACGGCGTAGAGCCTCTCTGCGGCGACGGTGCTCGGATGATGCCCCAGGGTGTCGCGGTACGTGGCCACGACAGGCTCGAAGATGCGCCGGGCCGCCTCCAGGTCGCCGAGCCAGCACAGGGCGCTCGCCAGCGTCTTTCGATGCTCCATCACCGTGAAGTGGGTGTCGCCGAGACGACCGGCCAGTGTGTCGCTGATGTCAGTCAGGCGCCGGGCGGCATTGCGCAGCAGCTCGCGGTCGTCCACGACGCGTCCGAGGTCGGTTTGGACGAACGCCAGGTTCCCCTCCGCCGCCAGCGTCTGGTCGTCGTTCTCGCCGAACAGCCGACGGGAGCCGTCGACGACGTCTCCCAGCGTCTGGACCGCGTCCCGGAAACGGCCCAGACGCCACATGACCATGCCGCGCGCGCCGTCGATCTCGGTGAGGCGGGCGTCTTCGGCGTCGCCCGCGGTGATCAGCACGTGCCGTCCGCGTTCCGCCGCCTCGAACGCCTCGTCCAGCTCCGAGAACTCGATGAACACCATGCATTTCCAGAGCAGGAACCTGTAGAGGGCGGCGCTGTCGGGGCCGTCGAGCTGCGTCTGGATCTGCAGGGCGGTCGTGACCGCCTGCCGTGCGCCGACGATGTCGGCTCGCCGGTACAGGGTGATGCCGAGGCACAACTGGGTTTCGGCTACTTCAGTGCTGCGCTGCCCGTGGGCGTTTTCACGCAGCTTCAGGGCGGTCGACAGTGGCTTCAATGCCTCGTCGTAGCTCGACCGTTCGACGAGGTAACGGCCGGTGTGATGCAGCAGCCGCCCCAGCGCAATTTCTGTATCGGCCTCTATCGAGGTCCCGGGCGAGACTCGTTCGAGTCGGTGGACGTTACTGTGCAGCGCCATTACATGGGGCAGCAGCCGCGAGCAGGTGGGCCACTGGAGGCGATCCGCAACATTCTCGGGAAACAGATGGTCTAAGAACCCCGCGGCGATCCCCAGCCAGCACGCGGAGAGGGCGGGACCCATGTCGCGGCGGACCACGCTCTGGACGAGCCGATGCACCTCGGCGGTGCCCGCCCTGCCTCGGATCAGCGAATAGCGGCGCAGGCGCTGGACGGCGAGGTCGTACGCGACGGGATCTTGGGCTACCGGCGCGAGATGGCCGGGCAGGTCGTCGATTCCTTCCCCCGCGAGATCACGCGACAGCCCTTCGGGCGCCAGCATCGCCCACAGCCGCATGAGATCGAGCGTGATCGGATCTTGTTCGGTGACGCGGCGCAGCGTCAGGTTCCAGGTCATCGCGGCCGGCTGGACGTTGTCGGCCGGTTGGAACCGGGTGAGCACGTCCTCCAGGGAGTCCTCCAGCAGCTGCCGGTAGGCGGCGAGATCGGTCGCCGCCTGCCGGACATAGGCGACGGCGTGGCTCAGCGCGAGCGGGAGCTGCCCGAGCAACTGCGCGACCCCGCGAGCCGACTCCCGGTCGTCATCGCCGGTGCCATGGCACAGCATGTGGACGGCCTGGTCGTCGGACAGCGGCGGGATCTCCACGAGGGCTCCGGCGGGAACCAAACCGAACCAGTCCGCCAGCCGGGAAGTGATCAGGACGTGCCCGCCGTCCGCGCTCGGCCAGAGCCGCCGCAGGTCCTCGACCGAGTCGGCGTTGTCGTAGATCAGCAACCACGGGCCCCGCTCGCGCAGCGCCCGGCGCAGTTCGGCGATGAGAAGGTCGGTGTCCGCCTGTTCCGGGACGCCGAGCTCCAAGGCGAGTCGCACCAGCCCGGCCCGCAGGGAGGTGGGCCGGTCCGCGGTGATCCACCAGATGATGTCGTAGTGGCGGCGGTAGCGGTGGGCGTAGCTGACAGCGAGGCTGGACTTGCCGACGCCACCCATCCCGAGGACGGCGGCGACGGACACGCCGTGGTCGTCCTCGCCCTGGCGCAGGAATCGGGCGCGCAAGTCCCGGATCAGCGCGTCACGCCCGACAAGGGCCGGATCGTGAGCCCCGAGGTTGCTGATCGTCGGGCCACCACGGGGGAACGGAGTGCCGTCCTCAGACGGCAGCGCAGGCGTGTCGGGCAGGTCGTGCTCAGCCAGCACACCGAGTGCGGTCAGCTCGCGGAGCAACAGCGTGCAAGCGGTTCCCTCGTCAAGGTGGGCCATGTCGAGGACGACGGCGCCGGCCAGTTCCGACGGCGTTTCGCAGTCCTCGACGCGCACCGCGATGAGCCTGTCGGCGTCCGGCTGGACCTGGCCGAGGGCGGGCGCCGGCAATGCCTCCCAAGTCGCCGACAGCACGCAGATCGTCCAGGTGGGCAGGCGGGTCAGGGCAAGTGCGGGCGGGTCAGGCACGCCGCAGGTCTCCACGCGGGTACGTGCGACCGTCCGCAGGCAGGCGCCGATCCACCCACCGTAGGTCGCATCGGCCGGATGGACGAACACGCACAGCGACCGCACCGGGCGTGCGGGATCCGGCGTCGCCTGCCGGGTCCGGCGGCGCCGATGCTGTGCGATGCCCAGGTAGGTGCTGCCGCCCGCGACCACTGCGCTGAACACGCTGAGCGCGAACGGCCCTGCCCCCGACAGCCCTTGAGCCGCGATTCCCGCGAGCGTGCCCAAGCCGATCACGGCTCCGCCGAGAGAGGAGACCCCGTGGACCTGGCTCGCCCGACGCAGCCGACCTGGAGACGGAATGTCCGGCTCGCCGGTGTCGTCGGGTGACTCGCTGGTGCCTTCGCGCAAAGTCGTCTCCGCCCCGGGGCGAAACAGGGACCGGTACTCCGAAGTTCGGACGCGGCCAGCTCCCGGTCGGTTCGCCGCCGTCACGAATATCGTGGTGACGTGAAGGCGCGGAAAGCAGGACCGACGGCGGATGCGGGGAGCCCCATCGGGCTCGTCGCGGCGCTCCGGGAGCAGATCGCGCAGGTGGACCGGCGGGTGGCGCTGAGCGGCGGCCTGGACGCGGACGATCGCAAGCAGATCCGGTCGGCGGCCGACCTCGCGGAATCGTTGTGCCGCACGCTCGATCTTGGGTCGTTCGGCGGCGTCCTGACCGACAATTCGGCACGTCCGCAACTGGTCCTGGCGTTCTCGTCGCCCGATCGGGGCGACATGGTTCTGAAGGTCTACGGCAAGCAGCGGCCCGGTGAGGCTCAGGCGCTGCGGCTATGGGCACGCCACGGCCTGCCCGCCCCGGTGGTGGTGGAGAGCGGCGACGATCCGTCCACCTGGCTACTGATGACGCGGGTCGACGGCGCCACCTTCAGCCGGGGCGACCTGGACGACACCCACGCACTGATCTCGCTGACGCGGAAGGTCGCCGACGTGATGGCGCAGGCGCACGCCCTCGACGGCTCCGGCGTGAGCTGGGCCCGTCCGCTCGCTCCCACCCTCACCACGTACCTGGAAGCGTCGGTCGCCGCCCTCATCGCACACGGCTACAAACTGCCAAGCCACTGGCGGGAGGCCGCCTCACTCTATGGACGCGGACCGGTGACGCTGCTGCACGGCGATCTGGGGCTGGGCAACGTCATGCGCGCCCGCAACGGCACGCTGTGCCTGCTGGACCCCAGCGCCTACCGAGGGCACGCCGCATTCGACGCGGCCCGCTGGTGCGCACGCATCGCCGGCCCGGACCGGGTCGAGGCAGCGCTGGCGGCGTGGCTGGAGGCCGAACCGACCATCGACACCACGCTTGTGCGAACGCTGCTGGGACTGGAGTTGCTGCTGCAAGCAGGCGTCCGGGAGGCGGTAAAGCGGCAGCAGGGCAGACAGAGTGACGGACGCGATGCCGTCACTCACGCATTCCTAACCGAGGCCGACCGCTACCTACGCAGGACCTGACCTGACCTGACCCACCGGCCTCTCACACAAACGAAAACCGCCCACGGCTGCAAATACGGTGCCTGTTACGGCCAGCACCCTCACGCGCGTCCTTCGTGCTGTCCACGCCGACCAACGCCCCCGGAAGCCGTCAACCTGCGCCGAAACAGCCCCACCATTCCGCGTCGGCCGACGAGCGCCCGCCATGAAGTACGACACCACACCAGACGGCAGCAGCAAGCGAGAGCTGTCCAACTGGCATCAGGCGGGGTGTGCCGATGATGGCGAGCGCGGGCTGGCTGGTTCGGCGGCAGTGCCTCGTGGTAACGATGGCGAGCATGAGCGAGACGCCCATCCCATACGCCGGTCACCACGACGGCCCCACGCGGGTTCTGCATCTCCACACGCGCCGCGGGGTAGTCGCCAAGGCCGGAGTCACCGTCGGTATCGACGGTGCCCACTACCACCAGCGTTGGGGGAGGGCGGCCTTCGAGATCCCGGCGGACAGGCCGGTGCACGTCGCCGTGTCGCAGGGAGGCGGTCAGGTCGGCGTCGCCGCCGCGGTCCTCACTCCTGAGCAGCCATCTGAGCTGGAATACCGTGGCCCTGCGGCCCTGTACCTCGCGGGCACCATCGGAGCTCCCGGCACCGTGAAGCAGCGGGGCTGCCTGCTCCAACTCGCGATCGTCACTCTCGTGCCCCTCATGGCGCTGGCGCTTGTGATCGCGATCGGCATCCTTCTGACCCGATGACCGCCGACCCGGCCTTGATGCGCACCCCGCCGCAGACTCGGGACCGCGGCTCATGCCGCGTTCGGTGGGCTCACCGCCGACCTAGTTGCGGCTTACGATTCGAGTTCGTCGCATTCGTCGCAGAAGGCAAACCAGCCTTCTAGTTCGTTCAGTTTCGCGCGTTAAGGCGCGAGCACGTCGCGGTCCTTCGCGGACGAAACCCGGCTATGGGGCGGTTGAGCCGCTCGCTGGTCCGGCATGGATGCGCAAAACCACGTTGTTCCCAAGGCTCGGGTCAGTGCGAGTGCTGAGTCCGAGTTGCACGATGCGGCCGTCGCGAGGATGCCACGGACGGTCGGGCGCTGTCCTGCCGAGAACCTTGCCGAGAGCGTCGATCGTCGGTTTCCACAGATTCGGCCATTGCCGACGGGGGCCGACGACGAAGCCGATGTGCAGCCGCAGGGGCCCGTCCGGCAAAGGGAGGGCCCTGGCAAGCTGCTCATCGATCTGCTCTTTGAAAGCCGCTGTACCAGCGGACGCAGTGGTGCGGACGTCGAAAACGTGAGGCCAGGCAGTGTCGGGCGAGGCTGGCACCGCGGCGACTACGGCGAGATGAGAGGCGGAGCTGTGCCGTTTGGTGCCCCAAACCGACACGAACGTCCGGCCGCTCCTGCTCAGCCGGGTGACGAGCGGGAACAGATAGTTGTCCAGGTCGTGCTGGTCCAGCAGAGGCGTGGTTTCGGGCAGCCCCACGTCCAGTCGCAACGCGGCCAATCCGGCAAGCCGACCGAACTGAGGGTCGCAAACCTTCACGGCTTCGCTGAGAAACTCCTCCAGCCGCACCTGGCTGGAGGACCCGGCGGCATCCCAGCTTGCCAACTGCGGCCGAACCCCGAGTTCCTTCTGGCCCTTTTCCGGAAAGCTGTACATCGGCGTCGTCACATCCATGGCGCGGACAGTACCTCGTGGCTCGGACGGGAACCGGGCCGTTAACGCGGCGAGGTCTTCCCGCTCAGCGACTGAGCCCGTCCAGAGGACGATCGCCGGGTCACCACACCACAGCCTGAGCGGTCAGCCTGCGCCACTGCCACCACCACTCGAGGATCCTGCTCCGCCGCGGGAGCAGGGACATTGACCAGGTGTGTAGCCGATCCGGTCAGTTACATCCGAATCTGGGTGGCGAGGGCGTCGCGGGTGACGCCACGGCCGCGACGCTCGGGCGCGGGATGACGGCAGGTGGCAGCCGGTGGTGTTGTAGAAGTCCATGCTCGCGCAGCCGAGGGTGATGCGCCTTGCTCGGCGGGACGAGTACCTGCCGATCGGCCCGTACGTCGCGCTGGTGATCGCGCCCAACGGCAGCCTGGTCGTGGCTCCCCCGATCCAGCCCCGTGGAGGCCGGCCCGCGTGTCCGCTCCCGCGCCGCGGCCATTCCGCCCGCGAGGGTGGCGGCCCGGCCCACCACGCTCGCAAGGACGGCCCCGGTTGGCTCGGCCCCGTCCGTCGGTCAGAGCAGTGATGCGCAGAGGGACTTCCCCTTCTAGCCGCCAAGCCCTTCTGGCCGCCAAGCCCTTCTGGCCGCCAAGGCCGTCAGGCCGCCAAACCCCTTCGGCCCCGCCGTTTCGCAGTCTGCTTCAAGACCGCCGGTCATGGGCTCGCCGACCACCGTTGTCACTGGCTCATGGGTGGCGCAAGGCCGACCAGAGACCCAGCAGGTTCAGTGCCCGCCACTCAAACCACCGGTCGTCGCCCGATCTCACCCCCCCCGCTGGACGGTCGTTGCCAGGTCGGGGCGCCGGGCGTCAGTCCAGGGTGATGTCGAGGGCGCGGAGGCGGCTTGGGGCGGCGGTGATGTCGATGGCGGTGATCGTGGAGCCGGTGAAGGTGAACTGGATGACCAGGCAGAGCTGGCCGAGCGGGGCCATGACCAGCGCCGGGCCGCCGTCCACCAGGGCCGGGACGGTGAAGCGGGCGCGGGGGCCCGCGGCGAGGGCGCTCTTGGCCACGACCAGGGCGCCTTGGAGGGTGAGAGGTCCGGCGGCGCCGGTGACCTCCGGATCGGCGCGCAACTCGACCTGGGGATCGAGCAGCGTCAGCAGCGCCTCGAAATCTCCGGTCCGGGTCGCTGTCAGGTACGCCTGGACCGCTTGATGACGGCGGGCCGCGTCCGCAGTCCTCGTTCCGCCGCCGCCCCGGACCTTGGCGCGGGCCCGGCTGGCCAGTTGCCGAACCGCCGCGGTGTTGCGCTCCATCATGTGCGCGATGTCGCCGAAGCCCACGTCGAACATGTCGTGCAGGACGAACGAGACCCGCTCCGCCGGGCTCAGCCGGTCGAGGACGACCAGTAGCGCCAGCCCGATCGAGTCGGCCAGCTCGGCCTCCTCCTGCGGGACGCGGTCGTGGTCTGCCGCGCCGAGCCAGTCGGAGGTGAAGCTCTCCAGCGACTCCTCACGCCGGGTCTGCCGCGCCCGCAGCAGGTTGAGGCAGACCCGGGTGACCACGGTGGTAAGCCAGGCCGCCAGGTTCTGCACCTGTGCCAGGTCGGCGCGGTCGTACCGCAGCCACGCCTCCTGGACGGCGTCGTCGGCCTCGGCGGCGGACCCGAGCATCCGGTAGGCCAGTGCCCGCAGCCGGGGACGCTCGGCCTCGAATCCGTCCAACGCCGAAGAATCTTGGGTCACCGTGTCACGTTCCTGCACTGTGCCGGGTCGTAGCCCTGTTACACCGTCAACCTACAAGAGGGAGATCAACCGATGTCCTCCACCATTCTGGTCACCGGCGGCACGGGGCTCTTGGGCGCGCAGGTGGTTCCGATCCTGCGGCGGGCCGGGTGCACGGTCCGGGTGCTGAGCCGGCATGACCGCGAACCCGCGGACGGCGTGCGGTACGTGGCGGTCGACCTGATGACGGGCAAGGGCCTGGACGCGGCGCTCAGCGGCGTGTCGACCGTGCTGCACCTGGCCGGAGGTCCCAAGGGCGATGACGTCAGCACCCGCAATCTGGTCCAGGCCGCCCAACGCGCCGGCTCCGTCGAACACCTGGTGCTGATCTCGGTCGTCGGCGCCGACGCCGTGCCGGTCGGCTACTTCGCCCGCAAGGCGGCGGCAGAGAAGATCGTGGCCGCCTCCGGAATCCCGTACACGATCCTGCGTGCCGCACAGTTCCACGAGCTGGCGCTGAAGACCGTGCGGGCGATGGCCAAGGCGCCGGTCCTGCCGGCTCCCGGCGGGATCCGCTGGCAGCCGGTCGCGTCCGGCGATGTGGCGGTCCGGCTGGCCGAGCTGACTCTGGGCGCTCCGGCGGGGCGCGTCTCCGACCTGGTCGGACCGCGCGTCTACACCTTGGAGGAGCTCCAGCGCGGCTACCTGGCCGCGGTGGGCAAACGCCGGATGAGGCTCCCGATCCGCGTCCCCGGCAAGATCGGCAAGGCCTACCGATCGGGAGCCAACCTCAGCCTGGACGCCCCCGTCGGCAGCCACACCTGGGAGGAGTTCCTCACCGCCCAGGCCGTCGACTCCTAGGCGCCTGCCCGAGCGGGTTGCCTGTTCGGCAATCCCAGCCGTGGCGGCCGATCAGCTGTGGATCACCCCGCCTCGCAGGGCGGGCCCGGCGGTGATACGGCGCTCACCCGGTCCGCTGCAGGTAGCGCCCGCAGACCCCGGACGGGGCGATGATCAGGTCACCGCGCAAAATGGGTCAACGCCTCAGCATGGGTGTGCAGAGGCGCGGTCACCCCGGACGAGGATCTCTGCTCGGCGCGGCGCGGCGCGGCGGGCTCGGGCACCGGAGGCCGGACGCCGGTTCGTTCCGGTGCGACTACGGCCGCCGCACCGCGCGCCGCCCCGCCAGTTCCGTTAGATCTTGGACGAGTGACCGCGAGGGAGGACTCTTCATGGCGGAGCAGTTGACACGCGAGCAGATGATCGAACTGGTGGATCGGCTCCAGCGCGGCGAAGGAGACGAAGAGGAAGCGGACCGCTGGACCGAAGCGCTGGAACGCTTCTCCGGCGACCCGAACATTTCCGACCGCATCTTCTACCCGGAATCCGAAGATCTCAGCGCAGCGGAGATCGTCGATCAAGCCCTGGCCCACCAGTCCATCCCGCTGGGACCGACGTCAGACGCCAGGACCGACGAACCTGACCACTGAGCCCTATCTCGTATCTGCAAAGTCACCGAATCCCCGCATGCGCTGGCGCTGATTCTGCCGGATTCCCGGCACCACGAGAAATTGCCGATTGCGGTTACTGCGGCGGCAGTATTCGCGATCACGAGCTGAGAGCACGCGACCGAGGCCACGTCGCGACCGGCGGTCTGGCTACTCACCGTAATCGATGGTGCTCGTCGAACGCCAGGCGACCATGGGGGCTGGACTGTGCCGGTAGGTGTGTTCAGGGGGTTGCTGGTTTGCGAGCGGTGAGCAGGCGGGTCGGGACCCACGGACTGCCCCACCACGCGCGCCAGCCGAGGCCGCGCACGCGGATGTCCTGGGCGTCCAGCCGGGCCAGCACCGCAGCGTACTCGCGGGGGGTCCGCGCCAGGTCGGCGATCAGCAGGCGGCCGCCCGGCCGCAGCACCCGGTACGCCTCGGCGATCGCTTGGGCGCGGGCGTCCGCGCCGAAGATGGTGTGCACTGTCAGGCTGGACACGACCAGGTCGAAACTTGCCTCCGCGTACGGGAGTCTGCGCAGGTCGCCCCCTTGCACGTGAACGCGGTCGCCGACGCCTTCGGCGCGGGCGTTGCGCAGGGTCGCCGCCGGGGTGTTGCCGGACTGGTGGCGTCCGCGCCACAGGTCCACGCCGACCGCCCGGCCCTGCGGGAGGTGCCGGGCGGCGGCTAACAGGACGGCGCCGCGTCCGCAGCCGAGGTCGAGCAGCCGTTCGTCGCCACGCAGGTCCAGCTCGTCCAGCACGTCCCGCCAGACCAGGAACTTGCCGCGCAGCGTGGTGTGCAGGCTCAGTGCCAGGCATCCCGCCAGCAGGGTGCCGGAGACCAGCGCGGGCAGCGCGGCGGCCAGATCGGCGGTGGCCGCCATCACCAGCCCGGTTACCCAGAACCCCAGCACGACCAGGCCCACGAAGCCGAACCCGTAGGGCGCATCCATCCCGTACCGCGCGCCAGGCATCCCCGCCACTCTGCCACGAACCGGCCGCTCGGGGGCCGGCTATGACGGACTGGTCCATCGCCGACCAACTCGCCGCCGAGTACCCGACACCGCGGTGGCGCCGCCCCGGTCTTCATCCGCGACGGCGACGTGTGGACGGGCGCCAGGCTGAGCGCGTGCCCGGACCCGGCGCTCGCGCTGGTCGCCGACAACACGGGCAGGACGTCGCCCTGCGCGTGGCACGGCAGCTGGTGTTTACCTGAAACGGCCCGGCGGGCAGAGCCAGTTCAACCTTTCGCTCGACCCGGTCTCCAAGGTCATGGGACAAGCTGTAGTCCGCAACCGCGCCAGCGACGGCGTTCTCATCAAGGACCTCACCGAACCCGGTGGGCTCCACGTGCTGATCGGCCTTGCCGGGGCCGCCGCCGGCATCGTCATGCAGCTGCGCCAGGTGCTGACAAAGCCCGGCCGTGGCGCAGGGCGAGGCGTCGCTCACGGCCGATGTCATCATGCGGGTCATGGGGCGCCCGCGCCCTCGCAGCGCCCAGTCTGGTGTGGTCGCTGCCGGCCATCTTTCTTGTACGGAGACTCGTTCGGCCGGTGGAACGCAGTCGCGCTGGCGCTCGTGGTGGTGGCGGTCATCGCGCTCTGCCTGATCCAGATCCGGAGCGCCGGTGCCGCGGCGAGCCATGGCGACCCGATGATCATCATCGACGCGGCCTCACCGACGCCACCGTTCGAGCAAACTCCCAGGCCCAGCCGACGCGGCAGATCCAGGACCGCTCGCTCGCCGTCGATCCGCCGATAGGCGGAAGGTGTTCGAGCGCCGTACATCCGCCTGAGGCGGTATTAGAGCCGAAAATGAGAGCGCCTCTGACCGTGTTTGGCTGGTCAGAGGCTTGGTGGTGGGCAGGGGCGGGGTCGAACCGCCGACCTTCCGCTTTTCAGGCGGACGCTCGTACCGACTGAGCTACCTGCCCGGGACGTGCTGGTGCACGTCTGGGCGGTCCTGACGGGATTTGAACCCGCGGCCTCCACCTTGACAGGGTGGCGAGCACTCCTAGCTGCTCCACAGGACCTTGCTGCTCCGAGCTTAGCGGCTTCGGAGGGTGCTTGACGCTTGGCGACGTCCGAGAGCATACGCGATGGCCGAGGTGGTCGCCAACTCGTTAACCGCGGGCTGGAAGGGGAAAGAGCGTCACGGAGGGAAATCAGGGCGATACAGGTTTGTGGGGTTCGTTTCGCGTTATGCGGCGGGGGTTCCTAGTCTGTCTGGGTTGCGCAGCGGTGCGTGACCGGAGGGTTGCGCCGCTCCGGGAGGGGCGGCCACGGATGTGAGGAGGCCGCGTGGTCGCAAAGCTCCCAGACCAAGGTGCGGAGAGTTATCAGCGAGGGTTGGGGACGCGCCAGATCCAGATGCTGGCGATCGGCGGGACGATCGGGACCGGGTTGTTCCTGGGGGCCGGGGAGAACATCGCCAAGGCCGGGCCGAGCCTGATCCTCACGTACGCCGTCGCGGGGCTGGCGTTGTTCTTCGTCATGCGGGCGCTCGGCGAGTTGCTGACGTACCGGCGGGCGGAGGGAGGGTTCGCCGGGTATGCCCGGGAGTTCCTGGGGCCGTTCTGGGGATACGCCACGACCTGGACGTACTGGATCATCTGGGTCACGACCGGCATGGCGGAGCTGACCGCGGCCGGCACGTACATCCAGAAGTGGTGGCCCGGGGTCGAGCAGTGGCAGACGGCGCTGGTGGCGCTGCTGATCCTGTTCGTGGTGAACCTGATCTCGGTGAAGCTCTTCGGCGAGCTGGAGTTCTGGTTCGCCATGATCAAGGTCGCGGCGATCGTGATGATGATCATGGTGGGGCTCGGGGTGCTGGTCTTCGGGTTCAGCGACGCCGGGGAGACGGCGGCGGCGTCGAACCTGTGGGATCACGGGGGTGTCTTCCCCGAGGGATACAGCGCGACGATCATGACGTTGCAGATGGTGATGTTCGCGTATCTCGGCGTCGAGCTCGTGGGTGTGACGGCGAGCGAGGCGAAGGATCCCGAGCGGAACATCCCGCGGGCGATCAATGCGCTGCCGGTGCGGTTCGCGCTGTTCTACCTCGGGTCGCTGCTGGTCATCCTCGCGGTGGTGCCGTGGACGGCGTTCAAGGGCGGCGCGAGTCCCTTCGTCCTGGCGTTCGACAAGATCGGCATTCCGGGCGGCGGGGACATCGTGAACTTCGTGGTGCTGACGGCGGCGCTTTCGTCCTGCAACGCGGGCGGGCTGTATTCGACGTCCCGGATGCTGCGGACGGCCGGCGTGAACGGCGATGGGCCGAGGCTGCTGTCGCGGCTGAACGGACGGGGTGTTCCCGTGCTGACCGTCGTGATCTCGGCGCTGGTGATGGGCGTCGGGGTCGTGATCAACGCGGTGGTGCCGGAGAAGGCGTTCGAGTACATCACGTCGGTGTCGACCGGCGGCGCGCTCGCGGTGTGGACGGTCATCCTCGTCTCGCACATGATCTACCGGCGGAAGGCGAAGGCCGGCGTGCTGGCGAAGTCGTCCTACCGGATGCCGTGGGCGCCGTTCAGCAGCTGGGCGGTGCTGGCGTTCTTCGTGTTCGTCACGGTGACGATCGCGTGGGAGGCCGATACGCGGATCGCGCTGTACGTGATGGCGGCGTGGGCCGTGCTGGTCGTGGCCGGGTGGCCGTTCGTGCGGCGCGCCTCGCAGGACGCGGTCGGTGTGAAGGTCGCCGTGGAGACGGAGGGTACGAGCGCCTGACGGGCACTGCCGTGGGATGATCCCTCTGGGCGGTTCCATCCCTCCGGAGGCGCACGTGACGAGCATGCTCGAGATCCGCGTGCGCTGGGTCCTGCTCGTGGTGGTCGGCGTCGCCAACGCGGTCGGCTCCGTGGTGGTGCTGCTGTTCGCGACGTTCGTCGTGCCGGATCCGCCGCTGGACGATCGCGACTACGCACATCTGGTGAACGCGGTCGCGTTCTTCAGCTATCCGGTGGTCGCGGTGCCGGTGGCGCTGTTCTGGGGGTTGTGGCTGTGGCGGCCTGTCGTCTCGCTTGTGCGGGACGGAGGGACGCCCGATCGGCAGCAGCGGCGCGCGGTGCTCCTTGGACCGTTGCGGTTGACCCTTCTCATCGGTGCGTTGTGGGTGATCGGGGCGCTGGGCTGGGCGGTGCTCGATCTCGTGCTGTTCACCGGACGGCTGGCGGTGAAGACCGGCCTGACGTGCTTGCTGGGTGCCGCCACGACCTGCACGATCGTCTATCTGTTGTCGGAGCGGCTGCTGCGTCCGGCGGCGGCGCTGGTGCTGGCGGCGGAGCGTCCACGGAAGATCCGGCTGCCGGGGGTCACGACGCGGGTGATGCTCGCGTGGGCGCTGGGGACGGCCATCCCGGTGTTCGGGCTGATCTGCGTCGCCGTCGCCGCGCTGGCCGCGCCGGACATCAACGTCGACCAGCTCGCCATCACGATCCTCGGGCTCGGCGGCGCCGCGCTCGTCGCCGGCGTCTATGTCACTTATATGGCGACACAGGCGATCGCCGATCCGATCCGGGCCGTCCGCAAGGGCATGGCGCAGGTGGAGCGCGGCGACCTCGGCGCGGAGGTCGACGTGTACGACGCGAGCGAGGTCGGGCAGCTGCAGGCCGGCTTCAACCACATGGTGGCCGGGCTCCGTGAGCATGAGCGGCTGCGCGACCTGTTCGGACGGCACGTGGGGGAGGAGGTCGCCGACCTCGCGCTGGAGCGCGGCGACATCACGCTCGGCGGGGAGACCCGCGAGGTGGCGGTGCTGTTCGTCGACCTCACCGGCTCCACGAAGCTGGCGGACACGCGGAGCCCGGACGAGGTCGTCGGGCTCCTGAACCGGTTCTTCGGCGTCGTGGTGACGGTGGTCGCGGGGCACGGCGGCTGGATCAACAAGTTCGAGGGCGACGCGGCCCTCGCGATCTTCGGCGCGCCGACGCAGCTGGAGGACTCGGCGGGCGGGGCGCTCGGCGCCGCCCGGGAGCTGGCGCGGCGGCTGCGGGCCGAGGTGCCGATGCTGGACGCGGGGATCGGCGTGTCCGCGGGCCCGGTCGTCGCCGGGTACATCGGCGCGGAGGAGCGGTTCGAGTACACGGTGATCGGCGACCCGGTGAACGAGGCGGCCCGGCTCAGCGACCTGGCGAAGGGGACGCGCGGGAGGGTGCTGGCGTCGGCGACCGTCCTGGATCTGGCGCATCTCGCTGAGGCGGACGAATGGGACCTCGGACGGTCGGTGACGCTGCGCGGCCGGAGCCGTCAGACCCGGCTGGGGACGCCTCGCGCACGCACGTCGGTGATTCCGCTGCCGAGGTCGTCGTCCGGGACGGACGGTCCAGGGGAACCGGTGGAGGCGGGGACGCCCGCGGGGCGGGCGTTCATCCGCCGTGTCCGGGTGCCGCGTCCGCTGCGGCGGAGCCGGAAGCTCCTGCTCGGGGCGCTGATCCTGTCGAAGGCGGCCAGGGGCGCGCGGACGGACGACAAGCCCGACGAGCCGGAATCCGGCCCGGGCGGCGCCGTCCATTTCTGATCAAAAAGTCGTGTCCGGACCGTGCCGGATAGGCGACGATGCGTATCGTCCCCGGCTGTACACGGTCTGCTACCGGCCCGTAACTCCCGTGTCACCGGATCGTCCGAGGGTTGGGAGCGAAAGGCCTCGGCTCCGAGGTTCCGCACTCCCTGCCCCGTGGTCCAAGGTCCGAAGTTCGTGACCTCCTGGCCCCGAAAAGCCCCCGAAGGCTCCCGAAAGGCTCCCGAGAGGTGAAGATGCACCGACGGAATCGTCTCGCGCTCATCGCCGTCACCGCTTCGACGGCGATCATCGTCCCGGTGATGCCCGCCGCCGCGGACACCGGCCCAGGTTCGTCCTCGCGGTCCGGCGCCCCGGAACCCCACCCGCGCGCTGGCACCGCGCACGGCGCCGCCCCGCACGGCGCCGCCGCGTATGCCGCTGATGTCACGAATGTCGCGCATCGTGGCGCGTCCGCGTATGCGCCGGAGAACACGATCGCGGCGTTCACGTTGGCCGTGTCCCAGCGCGCGGACGTGTTCGAGCTCGACGTCCAGGAGTCCAAGGACCACAAGCTCGTGATCATGCACGACACCACGCTCGCCCGGACGACGAACGTCGAGCAGTTGTACCCCGGCCGCGGGCCCTGGAAGGTCTCCGACTTCACCCTCGCCGAGATCCGGAAGCTGGACGCGGGGTCCTGGTTCGGCACGAAGTACAAGGGTGAACGCGTCCCGACGCTGGACCAGACGCTGAGCGTCATGCGCGACCGGGGTCTCGGGCTCCTGGTGGAGATCAAGAGCCCCAACCTCTACCCGGGCATCGAGAAGCGCGTCGCCGCGGCCCTGGAGCGTTCGCCGTCCTGGCTGCGGCCCGACCCGGCGGAGCGCCGCCTCGCCGTCCAGTCGTTCGACTGGGAGTCGATGCGCCGCTTCCACTCGGTGCTGCCCAACGTTCCGATCGGGCTGCTCGGCACACCGAAAGCCGAGGAACTGCCCGAACTGGCCTCCTACGCCGACCAGATCAACCCGACCTATCGCGACCTGTCCGCGTCCTACGTGAAGCAGGTGCACGCGTCCCGCATGGACCTGCTCACCTGGACGGTCGACGACAGCGGCGACATGAAGAAGGCCGTCCAACTCGGCGTGGACGGCGTCATCACCAACAAGCCGGACGTCCTGCACCGCGTCCTGACCGAGACCACCGCCCCCACCCGCTCAGCCGCCTAACCCACTCGCCTAACCCACCGCACGCTCAGTGGCCTGGTCTGCCACTCGCTCAGTCAGTGGCCTGGTCTGCCACTCGCTCAGCGGCCTAGCCTGTTCGCCTGCTCAGCTGTCTGAGCTGGGTGGCGGGGTTGGGGTCAGGTGGTCGCGGGCGCGGGTGATCAGGGCGCGGGCGGCGGGGCTGCGCGGGCCCTCGGTGCGCCAGGCGAGCGCTATCCGGCCGGTGAGCCGGGGCCGGACGATCGGCATCGCGTGCAGGTCGTCCGGCCGGGCGCGGGCGGCGGACTCGGGCAGGACGGCCACGCCCAGCCCCTGCGCGGCCAACTGCGCGAGCACGGGCGGCTCACCCGCCTCGAACGCGACGCGCGGGCGGAGACCGGCGTCGGCGCACGCCACGTCCAGGACGGTCCGCAGCCCGGTGCCCTTCGGCAGGCAGATCAGGTCCTCGCCGGCCAGGGCGCGCAACGCGATCGTGGACCGCCGGGTCAGCGGATGCCCGTGCCCGACGGCCGCGTAAAGGTCCTGCTCGATGACGACGCGGGTCGTGATTCCCTCGGGCGGTTCGGAGCCCATGCTGAGGAACGCGAGATCGATCCGTCCGTCCCGCAGGCCGCCGGTCAGGGTGTCGGCCTTCTCCTGGACGACCGTGATCTCCACGTTCGGATGGTCTCGGTGGAAACCGGCGAGCATGCCCGGAAGGTCGAGGGACTGGATCCAGTCGACGGTGCCGATCGTGACATGCCCGCGCAGCAGGCCCGTCAGCTCGTCCACCGACAGCCGCGCCCCCTCGACCGCCGCGAGCGCCGCCCGCGCGTAGGGCAGGACGGCCTCGCCGACCTCGGTCAGCCGGACGGTCCGCCCGGACCGGTCGAACAGCGGCTGGCCGAGTTCCCGTTCGAGCTGCCTGATCTGGGCGCTCACGCCCGGCTGAGCGACGTGCAGCCGGGTCGCGGCCTTGGTGAAGCCGGCCTCTTCCGTCACCGCCACGAAGTACTCAAGCTGGCGCAGCTCCATAACCCGCGATGCTAACAGCGCGCTTGTCCAGCGCCAGGGCTTCTGGACTGGCCGGGGCAGGCCACCGGCACGGCACACCATTTCTTTGGCCTCTCTTGGGCGCTCTGCGGCTGTTCAGAGGACTGATTCCGGTCTGGACGGTGATTACCTCACCTGCGGGAGGTCGGGTGAACGGACGGCGCATATGGTCCATACGGGTGCGGATGACCGTGATAGCCGGAGCGGTCACCGCGCTGATCTGCGTCATCCTGATCACCCTGATCGTCGTCGGAGTGCGCGGCCAGGCGGCCGACTCCAAGCGCAACAAGGCCACCGCCGCGGCGCTGCGGGTCGCCTACGAGATCAGGCGGGAACCGGCGATGCAGGGCGGGCTCTCCGCGCCGGACGACGTCGTCCTGCAAGTCGTGGACAGCCGGCACAGCGTGATCGCGGGGACCGGCAACGCGTTGAGCGGCCTGCCGATCGCCCGGTTCCGACCGGCGGAGACGGACATCTATTCCACCCAGGCCCTGTGCCCGCCGCGTGGGTTCAACGGCTGCATGTGGGTGGTCGCGGTCCGCATCTACCAGCCGAACGGGGACTGGATCGTCTATTCGGCGATCCCCACCGTCCCCTGGTACGTCAGCCCGAGCCTGCTCCTGTTCATGGTGTGCGTGTCGCTCCTGGCCGTCCTGCTCGTGTCCCTGCGCGCGTGGGGGACGGTCGACCAGACGCTCGCCCCGGTGGACGCGATCCGCCTCGAACTCGCGGAGATCACCGCCGGCGAGTCGGGACGGCGCGTGACGGTGCCGGAGAACCGGGACGAGATCAGGCTGCTGGCGGAGGCGGCGAACGCGACCCTCGACCGTCTCGACAGCGCCCTGGCACGGCAGCGGAGTTTCACCTCGGACGCGTCCCATGACCTGCGCAGCCCCATCGCCGCCGCGCGCGCCCAGATCGAGGAGGCCCTGCTGTATCCGGACCAGACCGACTGGCCGAAGACGGGACGGGCCGTCCTGCAGAGCCTGGAGCGCCTGCAGGCGATCGTGACGGACCTGCTGCAGCTCGCCCGCCTGGACGCCGCCGCCTGGCAGGACACCGAGCTCGTCGACCTCGGCGCGCTCGTCACGATCGAGGTTGCGAGGTCCGACCGGACGAAGCGGATCGTCCCGCACATCCAGGAGGGCGTGACGGTGCTCGGCGACCGGCTCCG
Source organism: Actinomadura sp. 1N219 (assembly GCF_044326405.1). Taxonomy (NCBI): domain Bacteria; kingdom Bacillati; phylum Actinomycetota; class Actinomycetes; order Streptosporangiales; family Thermomonosporaceae; genus Actinomadura; species Actinomadura sp. 1N219. The sequence continues at coordinate 281,641 of NZ_JBIRAY010000001.1, forward strand.
GCTCGTCCGGCTGCTGACGAACCTGCTGGACAACGCCGAGCGCCACGCCGAGACGCAGGTCGACATCACCGTCCGCCGTGAGGATTCGGTCGCCGTCCTGGAGGTCTCGGACGACGGCGCGGGCATCGCCGAGCAGGACCGCGACCTCGTCTTCCAGCGTTTCGCCCGCCTGGAGGCCAGCAAGTCCCGCGACCCGGCCGGCACCGGCCTCGGCCTTCCCATCGCCCGCGAGATCGCCCGGCTCCACGGCGGGACGCTCACCATCGAGGACAGCACCAAGGGCGCCCGCTTCGTCCTCCGAATCCCCAGAGACCGCAGCAGCCAGAACACCTGACCCCCCAACGACCTGGTCGTGCGTGGCCTGCGATGGATGGCCGGGAAAGGTGTGGCAAAGCGGAAAACCCCGCGTATGCGGTGCACGCGGGGTCGGTAGCGGGGGGCTGGAGGGGCCCGCGCGGGAACGGGCCGTCGGCAGGTCAGATCGCGGTGTGCGCGGGGACGCCGCGCAGGTGGATCCAGCCTTCGGTCTTGAGCTTCTTCACCGTGCAGCTGATGGGCTCGTACTCGTCGGGGTTCACGTAGCCGGGGCCGTGGGCGATGACGGACTCGTAGACGAACGTGGACGCGATGAAGCCGAGGTCGGCGCCGGTCGCGGCGAGGCGGTCCTTGAGGGGGCGCGCGTCCAGGAGGCGGGCGGTGCGGATCAGCGCCCAGCCGGACATTCCAGGCGGGTCGGGCATCACGGGACCGACATGCACCGCGACCCGGAGCTGGATGCGGACGGCGTCGCTCGACCGCTGGTTGTGGTGGCGCAGCCGCACCGCCAGCGAGTCGATCATGTTGATGACGGCGGCGGTCGGCACCTCGGGCGGGACGACGATCAGTGCGCCGTCGCCGCGGTCCTCGATGTGGCAGGCGGCCCAGGGCACCGCCGATTCCCGGAACGCCTCGCGGAGCAGCGCGTACATGGCGCGGCGCATGTCGAGGCGGTCGAGGTCGTTGCGGTGCGTCTGGCTGAAGCCCGCGATGTCGGTGAAGACGATCGTGCAGTTCTGGCCCGCCCACGACGCTCCGGCGTGCTTGGACGGGGAGACGGTCATGGGCTGCGTCGGCTCGTCCTCGAACGGGGCGGGGTCGGACGTCATCGCCGACACGGGCGTGGCGTTCGGTGAGCGCGTCAGGTAGGCCGCGCTGCCGTTCACCACCGCCGTGTACTGGACGTGATCAGCCTGCGGCGCGGTGCGCGGGATCGGCACGGTCGCGAACCTCTGCGCCCCGTTCTGCGTGACGGGCGCCTGTGGCGTGCCCGGCCCTTGCGCGCCGGGCAACTGTGTTGGGACGGGCCCTTCCGGTGCGGCGGACAGCTGCGGCGCGAGGAAGCCGTACTGGACGGCGGGGTCGTGCGGCGCGTTAGGCCGGTACTGGTCGGCCGTCGGATACTGGTCGGTCGTAGCGTATTGGTCGGTTACCGCGTATTGGTCGGTCGTTGTGTACTGGCCGGCCGTCGGGTACTGGGACGGCGACTCGGGCATCGGGCCCGACTGCTCGGTCAGCCGGTCGTACAACTCGCGTTCCAGGACGGCGACCACGCGGGGGTGGTCGCTCAGGTAGGTCGCGAACTGTTTCGTGGTGATGCGCAGTCCGCGGACGATGTCCATGGCGACGATGGTCGCGGACCGGCGGCGCAGCAGCAGGGCCGCCCGCTCGCCGACGATGTCGCCGGGGCCGCGGAACGCGATGATGCGTTCGCGCCCGCCCCGGTTCACCGAGACCCGGATCGAGCCGGACTGGATCACGACGGCCTGGTCCGCGGTCTGGCCCTCGAACCAGAGCACGGTGCCCACCGGATAGACGACTTCGTCCACGCACGCGAGGAGGTCCTGCTGCTCGATCTCGGTGAGGAACCCCCAGAAACCCTGCCTCGGCGGCGGCGAGACCGACCGGACGGGAGTGCAGGGGAGGTGGTGCTCGACGTCCCGGCGCTCGTTCTCGGGCTGGTCGTGCGCCGGCCACGGGACGTCGGCGGGGCCGGTTTCGGACGGGACGATCTGGTCGGGGTCGTGCTGGCGGGCGTAGTCGTCCATCAGCGCACCAGCCAGACGGTCGGTCGGTCGGCGAATGGCGGTTTCGTGGGGTGATGGATGTCAATGGTCGGGGGAAGTATCAGATGTCTTGACATGACGAGAACCCCATGTCTCGAATCGCGACTTCGGATGCCGCACGTCCGGCTGCCTGGGATGGGCCCGGCATCGGCTCGCTCAGGGGGACCGAGTCGCATTCACCTACTAGCCCGAACCGCATGATCGCGGTTAGACTGGGTGAGTCCGCAGAGAACGTTTCAGCAGGTCAGCCCGGATCTTCTGGCGGCTTCGCAAGAAGGTCCGACATGACCGGCCGACCGATCTCGCGCGGTCTCGAGGAGTCGCTCTCCGCTTTCCCTCGATCGTCTGGGCTCGCAACCGGTGATCGGCGGGAGGCGGCGGGCGACTCTATTTTCTTTTCTGGTATTTCCGAAATTTCCGGCGTTTCGTAGCGTCCTCCCCGTCCGGCGCAAGTCCGGCGTCTCGTCGCGTCGGCGTACGTCCCCGTGTCCGCCGATGGGGAAGCTCCCGGACGGGCCGCGCGTTCGTCCGAGTTCTCACCCTGCGTCAACGTCTTACCCTGTTCTTAGGTAGCAACACGTCGGGTGGCAGGTCGGCGTCTGCTACTTTGCTACCTAGCACATTACAACATAGTCTACAGTCATGCAGCAGTCTGGCAGCTTCATCGCCGAGTTTCGAGCGATATGACGGGTCTGACCCTCGGGGGTGGGTTCTCGCGGGCCGGTCAGGTAGCGCCCTGGCGTGATGTATCGCGCTACATGCCGGGTTGCCAGGTTGCATGTGGGCTGGTGGCATCTACTACATAGAGTGAGCGATTGAGATGACCAGTGACCAGGGGCCGATCGTCCAGAGCGCATTGCTGCGCGCCGAACTCGTCCGCCTGCGCAAAGAGAAGAAACTGACGCAGGACCAGGTGGCGCGGCAGCTCGAATGGTCCCCGTCGAAGCTCATCAGGGTCGAGGGGGGAAAGAACGCCATCACCCGGACGGACCTGCAGGCCCTGCTCAGGGTGTACGACGTGACCTCGGAGGGACGGCAGGAGCGGCTCCAGTCGCTGGCCCGCGGCGCGCGCGAGCCCGCGTGGTGGAACACGTACCGGGGCGAGTTCGACCCGAACTTCCTGAACTACGTGGGCTACTCGGCGGGGGCGGCCTACATCCGCCAGTTCCACGGGTCGGTCATCCCGGGGCTGATCCAGACGCCCGAATACGCCGGTGTGCTCGCCACGGGCAAGGTGTCCGAGCAGGGCAGGGCCCTCGGCGCGAAGCTGCGCATCCAGCGGCAGCAGGAACTCGCCAAGCGGCAGAACCCGCCACGCCAGCACTACATCATCGACGAGGCGGTGGTCCGCCGCCATGTCGGCATCGGGGTCGATCCCGCGATCATGCCCGCGCAGCTCACCCACGTCGCCGACACCGCCGAGCGCGACGATCGGCTGACCGTCCGGGTCATCCCGTTCAACGCGGGCGCGCACCTCGGCCTCGAAGGGCCGTTCAGCCTCCTGGAGTTCGACGGCGACCTGGACGACATCCTCTACCTGGAGGGCCGGACGGGCGCCAGCCTGATGCTCACCGGTGACGACGACAAGATCCCCGAATACCGAGACACCTTCGAGCTCCTGCTGGAGCAGGCGCTGCCGGCCGAGAAATCGATCGCGCTGCTCCGGCAGGCCGCCGAAGACCTCATGGACTGACGGCCCGACGCCGGCACACCGTGGCTGGACGGTCCGACTCCAGCACCGTGGCTCTCCGCAGCACCGCGGCCCTACGGCCTGACACCAGCATCGCAACTCGACTCGGACTCGACCGGAGGTGACGGCCGCATCGGGCACCCACAAGGCGAGTGGCCTTCATAGCACGCAGAGTGATCTTGTGTTCCCTTGTAGGCGGGATAACTCGAACCGTTTACACTCGTGATCGGGAAAATATCCACAAGGTCGTGGTTTGTCGTGCCCTGCTTGGTGCTCGCCGAGCGGGTGTTCTTGTCCGATCGGTCGGCGAGACGGCACCCGCCGGCAATGGATGGAGGGTTGCTGGATGGTGTGCCGATCGATTCGCGGTACGGCGCTGAACTGGCGCAAGGCCAGCCGGAGCCAGAGCCAGAATGAATGTGTGGAGGTGGCGACACTGGGGCCGTCCGTGCTGGTCCGGGACTCGCGGGACCGCTCAGCGGGCGTCATCGCCCTCGATTCCGCCCAGTGGAATGCGCTGCTGAGCGCGATCCATAGTGGAGATCTGGACGGACGTTGAGTCGCGCGACTCTTTTTCGCGCCTATCGCAGGAATTGTCGAACCTGGCGATTACCGGAAGCCTTGACTGGCTATTCTTGACAACACTGCGAACTCGGGATGGTTCCACGACCCTGACCGAACCCTGAATCGGACCTGAACCGTCCCTGATCACTCTGCCGCGGAGCCGGAACCGCCCGCAGCGGAACCGCCCGTAGCGCGACCGCCGACGGACCGCCGAACCGCCATCGGCGCCCCGAAACAACACCGGCGCCGCCCGTCTCCAAGCCGACGTTCCTGCCCCGCTCTCAGCGAGGTGGCCATCGTTCGTCCGTCCCGCATACCCGGACGAGCGACGCAAGGACGTCCTTCCCGGAAAGGCCGTCCAAGCTGCGCAAACCCGGCCGCCACCGGTGCCACGAGCCGGTGCGGCCGGTGTTCCTGGAGTCGGCGGTCGGCGGTCGGCGGTCGGCGGTCGGGGGCTGGCGGCTGGCGGTCAGCGGGCCGCGCCGCGCGTCCGCGGATGCAGCGTCCGTCCCGCAATCGGGCGAGCGATGCAGGACATCTTCTCCGAGAAGGGCGTTCCGCTGCGCAAACCCCGGCCGTCGCCGGTCTCTCCGACGGTGTCGTAAGCCGATGGGGTCAGTAGAGGAAGGGAAGTGTCACGCCTTCGGCCCCGGTGAGGTCGTCGCCGCGGGAGCGGCCCATCAGCCAGGCGAGCAGGGATGCCTCCGACCCCGTGACGATCACGTCCCCGTCGCCGCCGAGGTCGCTGCCGTCGCCGAGGTCACGGCCGGTGTCGAGGTCGCGGCCGGTGTCGGTGGCGTGCAGCCGCAGGCGCGGGGCGTCGTCACGGCGGGCGAAGGAGGCGGCGACGCCGTCGAGCGTCCGCGACGTGAATGCCGCGGGCCAGTCGCGTGGCGTGAAGTCCGCGTCGAGATCGACATGGTGGACGAGCACCTCGGTGAGCCGTGCGTCGGCGGCGCGGGCGGCCGGGTGGCGTGCGCCCGACGTCCACTGGACGGTCCGCGCCCACGCCTCGTCCGGCATCAGCGCGTAGGCGTCGGCGAACCGCTGGGCGCTGTCCCGCACGTCCGCGACGAGCGCGGCGGCGGGACATCCGGCACCTGCCTCGATCTCGGCGGCGCGGGCCTCCATGCTCGGGTACTCGTAGGAATCGACACCCGTCCGGGCCCAGGTGAGCAGGCGGGTGCCGCCGTCGGCGTTCCTGGCGACGTGCGTGAGGACGTGGCCGCGTGTCCAGCCGGGCAGCAGCGACGGCGCGCGGACGTCGTCGTCATCGAGCCTCTCCGCCGTGGCGAGGAGCGACCGCGTCGCCGCCCTGATCGCACCAAACGTCACAACCGGCCTGACCGGATCGACCGGATCGACCGGCTTGGTCGGGTAGGCCGGTTTGCGCGGACGGCTTGGGTCGGGGGTGGTCATGCGAAGGCGGAGGCGTGGGTTTCGGCCCACTGGCGGAAGGTCCGCGCTGGGGTGCCCGTGACGTCCTGGACGGTCGAGCGGACGATCGACTCGTCCAAGGAGCCATTTACATAGAAGTCGAAGAACGCGTCGACATACTCGGCGGGCATCTGGCCCGTCATCTCGGCGCGGGACTCGTCATTGGGTTGGGCCTCGAAGCGCAGGTCACGGCCTAGGACGTCACCCAAGATGGCGACTTGCTCGGCGGGCAGGAGCGATTCGGGGCCGGTCGGGTAGTACGTCTTTCCCTCGTGACCGTCGTCGTCCAGCAGGGCTTTCGCGGCGACGGCGGCGATGTCGCGCGGATCGACGGCAGCGGCGCGGACGTTCGCGAACGGCAGCCGGAGCGTGTCACCGGCGTTCAGCTGCGGGAGCCAGCGCAGCGCGTTCGACATGAAGGCGCTCGGACGCAGGACCGTCCACGGGAGGCCCGAGTCGTGCAGCGCGCGCTCGGTGACGATCATGTAGCGGGTGACGGCGTTGGTCATGTCGCCGCTGGCCGCCGATGCGCCCGAAAGCTGGACGACGCGCTCGACCCCGGCGCGCCGGGCCTCCGCGAGCACACCCGGCATGTCGCGGTAGCCGGGTAGAAGGAAGACGCCTCGGACGCCGTCCAGTGCCGGAGCGAGTGAGGCGGGGTCGTCGAGGTCGCCGGTGACGTGTTCCACGCCGTCCACCGGCACGGGCGGCGGTCGGCGGACGAGGGCGCGAACGGGCTCGCCGGACGACGCGAGAAGCTCGACGAGCTCGGAGCCGATATTGCCGGTGGCGCCGGTAACCAAGATCATCGGAGTGCCTTTCACCAGGGGACGGGACGGCCGTCGCGGAAGAATCCGCCGGTCGGGCCGTCGTCGGGCAGCGTCGCGGCCCATACGATGCCCGCCGCGCCCTCGGCGACGGGGCGTCCGCCGGGGCCGCCCATATCGGTCGCGACCCAACCGGGGCAGACCGCGTTCACGAGGATGCCGTCCGCGCGGAGCTCGGCGGCGAGCATGCGGGTCAGCGCGTTGAGCGTGACCTTGGACGCGGTGTACGCGGGCGTGCCGCCGCCCATGCCGGTCAGCGACGCGACTTCGCTGGACACGTTCACGATCCGTCCGTGGCCGCCGTGGCGCAGCTGGGGAAGGAGCGCCTGCGTCAGCCGCCACGGACCGTAGAGGTTTGTCTCGGCCGCCTCCCGGACGACGGACAGGTCGGCGGTCGACGCCCGCTGCCACGTGTCGTAGGTGATCGCGGCGTTGTTGACCAGGACGTCCAGGTGCCCGATCTCGGCAGCGGCCTGGTCGATGTCGGCGGACGAGGTGACGTCCAGGCGCAGCGGTGTCGCACCGACCTCCTTCGCCGCGCGTTCGACCGCCTCCGGAGACCGCGCGCCGAGCAGGACGTCGTAGCCGCGTTCCACAAGCTGCCTGCACACCTCAAGGCCGATGCCCCGGTTCGCCCCGGTAACGAGCGAGACCGTCACGCCGCCCTCCTCCCGCCCCGCGCCGTCCGAACATGCGCACAACGCCGTAGAGTCCCCGCCTCCCAGCGACCCACCGCCATGATCGCACGCTGCCACCACCCTCCAACGACCCCAACGCCGCCGCCCCACCCGCCCTCACCCCACCCCCCGCGCCTCGCGCGCTCGCGACCCGCGGGCCGTGCCCGGCCGAGCCGCGCCCCACCCGCCGTGTCCGGCCAAGCCAGCTCTCGCCGGTCGTGCCTGGCCGCGCCATGTCTCACCGATCTGTGCCCCGCCGAACCGCGTCAAGCCGGGCCGTGCCTCGCCCGGACTGCGTCTCGCCCAGGCCGCGCCCCGCCGGGCGGCGCTTCGCCGGGCACCGTCCGGGTGCCGCGGGGGGGCGGGCCGCGCTGGCCGCCGTGTGGGCTACCGCCGGCTTCGCCGGGCACTGGCAGGACCTCGACGTGCACAGGCCCGCCGGGCCGCCGTGGGATGGAACAGCCACGTCAGATGCATCACGGCGTCGACGCCGCACATAAGCCCGCTGGCGGTCGCGCTGGCGCAGTACGTCCGCACCCGCCACGGCTGGGTCAGCGGGCGGGGCCAGGTTGGTGTCGGTGACGTCGGCCCCGGCCCGTCCGACATTCCCGCCATCGTCGTGCGCCGTTCGGCCCTGCCCCGCCGCGAGCGCTTCGGCGAGACGCGTTTCGCTTGGCTGTGGCTCGGTCGGCGATGGCTCGTCTGGGGTCGCTTGGTCGGGGGCTTGTGGGGTGTTAGCGGACGTTGCGGGGGCGGAATTGGATGCTGATTCGCGGGCCGGTTGCGCGGGGGCTCTTCGGGATCGCGTGTTCCCAGGTGCGCTGGCAGTTCCCTCCCATCACGATGAGATCGCCGTGTCCGAGTTCGTGGCGGATCGTCCGGCCGCCGCCGCGCGGGCGTAGCAGCAGGCTTCGCGGCGTCCCGACCGACAGGATCGCGACCATCGTGTCTTCCGTGGCGCCGCGGCCGATCTTGTCGCCGTGCCATGCCACGCTGTCGCGTCCGTCCCGGTAGAGGCACAGTCCGGCGGTGCGGAACGGCTCGCCGAGCTCGTCCGCGTAGTGGCGATCGAGCGCGGCCTTTGCTTCGTCCAGGACGGGATCGGGCAGGACGTCGCCTTCGTCGTAGAACGCCAGCAGGCGCGGCACGTCCACGACGCGGTCGTACATGCGTCGGCTCTCCGCGCGCCACGGGACGGACGTGTGCAGGCGCTCGAACAGCGCGTCCGCCCCCGGAATCCAGCCGGGCAGGACGTCCACCCAGGCGCCTTGCGACAGCCGTGTCCGCCGCGCCGAACTCAGTGGACGCGGACCGCGCTCGTCCGTTTCGTCCAGCAGCGAGGCTTGGAACATGCCTTCACTGTACCCGCCAAGTCAAACACCTGTTCGATCGGGGCCTCGGGTCGGGACGTCAGAAGTCGTTCAGCATGTCCTTGAGGAGCGCGACGGTGCGGGCGGGAGGGGCGGCGCGGATGACCAGCGAATCCATGATCTCCTTGTAGCGGTCGGCTTCCCTGCCCTCCGGATAGCGGGCGCCGGTGAGCTGTTCGAGGTAGACGACGTCGTCCAGGTCGTGCTCCGCGAACCGGATGACCGTGATCGGGCCGCCGAGCGCGAGATGACCGCCCGCCGAAAACGGCAGGAGCTGCACCTTCACGTTGGGCATGCGCTCCGCCACGGCGATCAGGTGCTCGATCTGCGCGCGCATCGTCGCGTTTCCGCCGATCGGCCTGCGCAGCGCCGCCTCGTCGATCACCGTCCAGAACCTGACCGGCGCGACGGGACGGAGCAGGATGTCCTGCCTGGTCATCCGCACCCTGAGCCGCCGGTCGAGCTCGTCGTACGCCGCGTGGTGGTGTTCCAGCCCGATGACCGCCCGCGCGTACTCGACCGTCTGCAGGAGCCCCGGGACGTACTGCACCTCGTAGCCGCGGATCGTCGCCGCCGACTGCTCCAGGCCGACGTACTGCTCGAACCAGGTCGGCACCACATCGCCGTAGCTCTGCCACCAGCCCGGCTTCTTCGCCTCCTGGACGAGTTCGACGAGGCCCTTCCTTTCGTTCTCGTCGTCCAGGCCGTAGAGGTCGAGCAGGTCGAGGACGTCCCGCACCTTGAATCCGTGGCGGCCGAGCTCAAGCCGGCACATCTTGGACGCCGACCCGCGGATCGCCGCCCCCGCCTCCGCCCGCCCGATGCCCTTCTCTTCCCGTAACCGCCGCAGCCGCGCGCCGATCTGCATGCGCAACGCCGTCGGGCCTGCCGCGCGGGCGGCGTCCTGCCGATTGTCAAGCACAAGATCTCCAGCGTCTCGTACGTCACGACAACTCTCGGAGCGTCTCACAGGCAAGATGGACGCGCAGGCGACCTCCGGTCAGAGGTATGTAACCGCCGACCTGGTGTACAAATCACATCATTGTCTGTGAACGACCAGGCAGGATCGTTCCACTTTCCGGGCGCTAGCGCGGCGGAACCAGCAGATCGAGATCGGCTCTCGTCACCCGCGCCCGCTCCGCGACGCGATCGCGGTCGGTGCCCGCCGCAGCGACGATCTCGATCGCCCGGGTCAGCATTGTCGGCTGCTCAAGGGCCTTCGCCGGCCCCGGTTCCTGACGCCGCCATCCCCGCGAGCCCAGCACACTCATCGCGTTCCGGTACGCGGCCTCTTTCATGACGCCCAATGTGCGCGCCCGATAAAGCAGCGCCGCCATGCTGACACCCCACGCCGCCTTCAGTTCGGCCAGCCGTTCCCAGTCCGCGATCGGCGGCAATTCGCCGCCGATGTCATCCTCCGGCATGAGGAATTCCGCCGCGAATCGGTGCGCCTGATCCTCGACGATTTTCTCCCCGGGTTCGGCATCGGCGTGCATCACCAAATGCCCCAGCTCGTGGGCGGCGTCGAAACGGTTGCGCCAGTAATCGCCCTTGGCCGGATTGAAGAACACCATCGGCCGCGGATGGACGCCCACGCTGAACGCGTCGACCCGCTCCGCCGCCCCCGGCAGGACGAGCACGATCACTCCGTGCCCTTCGAGCAGCCTCACCACATGCGGAACCGGCCCCGGCACCCCGACCAGGGCTTTTCTCGCGACCCTGGCCGCTTCTACCGGCCCGCTTCCGGCGATCTCGTCCGGCGACACCGCGTATTCCGGCAGATCGACCTCGGGGAAATCGATGAGGTCTTCTAGCGCGCCCACCACATCGGTGGCGATTCGTCCATAGGCGAGCGCCTGATCGCGCTCGATTTGACTGGTCGACCTGAGCGACCTGAAATGCGCCCCGTCCAGCGAGGCGCGGCTTCGCCCGCCCTGAAAGAACTCCACGGGGACACCGAGCGCGATCGCCAGACGCCGCACCATCGGCTCCTCGGGCGTCTGCACACCGGCCTCGTACCGTCCGATCGCCTTCGGCGTCGTCCCGACCGCCTGCGCGACCTGATTCTTACGGAACCCCCTGAGCCGCCGGGCAAGCGTCAGCCGCTCGCAGTCGAACAGCACCCGCGCCACCCTTTGCTAGGCCGATTTCGTCTCCCCACGGAGCCGCATCGGGACATCGGCTTCCCCGTCGTCCCACAACGGCATCGTCCGCTCGACGAGCTTACGACGTGGATCGGGCCCAATGGCGTCGTCCAGCTCCTTCACCCAGTGCCAGGCCGCCCCTCCGTCCGCGTTCCACCTGGGCCGCCCCAGGAAAAGCTCCATTTCCAGCGGCTCGTCGGTGGCACTGTGCGCGAGCACCAATGTCACCACCCCGGGCGTGTCGCGCTGGATCCCGAGCGGCAGCTCCAGCTGCGGATCCTCGGCATATCCCTGCCGCGCCACGGCCTGCTTGGTGGGACTGTCGCGATCCCAGCGAATCCCGCGCACGTTCCCGAACTCGTGCCGCTTCAGCAGCACCCGGCACGGCCCGTAGCGCCACCCGGGCGAGCCGTTCAGATCGTCCCGGACGACCTGCGGCTCGTCCTCGAAGACCCGGTCGATCCACGTCGCCAGCACGTCGAACGCGCTGACCCCGTACGACCGCTCCGTGAACCCCGCCGCCCGGCTTAAGGACCCCAGGACGGCCAGCGTCGCGTCCCGGTGCGCCTCCCGCAGCGCATGCAGGAAGCCGGCCGCCAAGAGCTCGTCCCAAACAACCCTGTCCTCAGCCACCCGCCCACTCTAGGCAGCGGCACCGACATTATGAGCAGCCCTCGAACTGCGGCACCTCTTCGACCAGCTCGATCCCGCTCTTCCCGAACCACTTGCGCAGCAACTCACCGGCGGTCCCGTCCTGGTACATGGTCGTGAGGGCCCGGTTCACCGCCTCGCACCCGTCGACGTCGCCCTTCCGCAGCCCGACCCCGTAGCGCTCGTCGGTGAACGGCGCGTTCACAATCTCCAGATCCTGCGCCGCGAACCCGGCCAACACCAAATCCCCAGTGGAAACAGCGTCAACAACCCCACCGCGCAATTTCGCCACACAGTCGCTGTAAGAAGACCCCGGGACGAGCTTCGCCGCAATGCTCAGCCCCTTGACGACCCGCTCCGTGGAAACCGATCCGCTGGCCTGACACATCCGCTGCCCCGCCAGATCCCGCACACTCCGAATCCGGTTCTCCCCACGCCGCACCATGATGTCCTGGTGCGCCACATAGTAGGGCCCGCCGAACGTGACGAGCTTGGCCCGATCAGGCGTAATCGAGTACGAGGCGAGCACGAGATCGATATCGCGCCGCTTCAGCTTCTGCTCCCGGTCATCCGACCTGACCTCCCGGAATTCCACCCGCGAGGCCCCGATATGCCGGGCGATGTACGTCCCCACATCGACCTCGAACCCGCGGAAGACACCGCCTTCCCTGAACCCGAGCCCAGGCTGGTCGGCCTTGACCCCGACCACGAGGAGATCGTCCCCCGAAACGGACGCCCTCGCAGCCGAACATCCCACGAGCACGACACTCAACAAGACCGCCAGAACAGCACGCACACAGGCATGCCTACTCCCGCAACAACATCACCAGATGAACACCAAATGACCACTCCTCAACCACCAGCCGACACGGATCTCACTTACGAGGTCGCGACCTCCGCCGCCGGCTGCTCCTGACAGGCGCGGCCTTACCGTCCGCCACCGCCCTCTCATGCTGCTGCCACCCCTGAAGCCACTTCCACCCGGCCCCGAGCGACGCAGTAGTGGCCGCCACCATGAACGCGGTCACCTGATCCTGGTTGAGCTCAGCTCCAGGAACGAGCTGCGCCACAGTCCCCGCCAACCACCCGGCCGCGATGGCGAACACCGGCGTGAACAAGGCAACCCCACGCCCCAACCAGGACCATTCACTCGCCGGCCCTTCGCCCGCAGCATCCTGCCCAACAACCTCGTCACCCGAATTCTCCACCACGAACATCACCCACTCCCTCTGGCAGACGGCCACCCACCACCCAGCCGCCCTTTCAACACCGTCACCCCAAGCCTGACCCCGCCCCCATCCCCCGCACCACCAAAGAGGCCAACACCGGCCACGCGACCTTCGAGCAGACCGTAATAAACACGACAAATCGTCACGAGGGGTGGTGGGCGGGATTGGGTGCCCGCCGCCCTAGCCTGCTGCACGGAACCTCTCGTAACGCTCCTCAATTGCTTCCATGTTGGGTCGATCTACTCGTCTCCTGGGCAGAGCGATTCTCGCGTTATTCATGGCTTGGAGGCCATGTTGGAGCATAGGGCCATCGACCTCTTGCAAAATATCGCTGCGCACCTGAATTGTCAGATCAGGACGGATGCCTAGGATGTTCTCGTCGTAGGCGGCGTGGTGGATCTTGCAAAGCGCGAGTCCGTTCGACACAGCGGGTATGCCACGCTCGTCCCGGTCGGGGACTATGTGTGCAGCGTCGAGCAGTGAGATGTGCCGGAGGCGACACATTGCGCAACTGCTGTCGTACGCGTAAATCACTCTTTGACGAAAGAGTGGCTGATGCAAGCGTTGCCGGCTGATTCGTTCGGAGTATCTGCGTTCTAACGGGCTGAGGGATGCTGCGTCGTGTGCGAGAGTGACCTGCGATTGGTCGAGGCCGACGGCAACCTGAGACAGATGGGGCTCGTCTGCGATTATCCAGACTGGGTAGAACGGAAGGTAGACACCCGGCCGTACGCCGAAGAACCAGATAAGAGGTACTTTCAGCGCGTGGGCTTCTCGCAATCCCTTATTTGTGTAGTGTTGGGGGTTGCCTTGGTACTTGTATCGAAGAAAGCCGTCTGCACCGAGGGCGTCTTCGTAAGGAGCGCGTGCGCCATCTGAGGTGTAGGTCGTCAATATCGACAAGGCGGCGGTCCATCCGCTTGGCTTGCGAATGCCGAGTTGATTGTCGATCAGCGGGAAGCGCTGGCCTTCGAACACGAAGTCGAGAAGTTCTTGACGTTGCACGACGGGGTTCTCTGGGGTGGAGCGATGGTCGAGCCAATCCATCGCGGCTTGGCGTAGACGGCCGTCGAAGTCCCCGCTTAGGAGTGCAGTCACCCTAGGTTTTCTACTACTTTGCCGGCCGTCTCACCAGTCCGTGATCGGGAGGCGCCAGTCCGGTGCCGGCCATGGCGGGCTGGAGGGTGCGGGCTGGCTGGGGCGCGGGGCGGTCGTCCTGCTGGAGCGTTCATTGGTTGGTGGGCGTGGGCGGTGACCGATTGCAGTTGCGTTCTTTGTGTGAGTGTGAGAGTTGGGGGCTTGGCTCTCGGTATGCGTGTGGGTATGGAGCCTGGTGAGGTTGTTGCACGTCGTGCGGTCGTTGCTCGGTGTTTTGGGGAGCGTTGGCGGCTTGGTGTTGTGTCCTCCGGGTTGGGTGGCGAGCTGGGTGTGTTGGTGGAGTTTGGGATTGGGGGGTTTGGGGGTGGGTGGTGTGTCAGGGTGGGGGTGTGGGTGGGGTGGGGTTGTTCGGGCTTCGTCGGTGGGGGTTGCTTGGGGTGGTGGCTGGCTGTGTTGTCTTGGTGGGTGGGTGTGGGGTTGCGGTGGGTTGGCAGGTTGGGTTGTTCAACTCGGATGGGCGGTTCGAGGACGTGGACGCGTGCGCGATCATGCCTGATGCCAAGGTGTTGGCGTCGTTGGTTGCGAGTGGGGCACGGGAGCCTGGGGACTCCAAGCCCGAAGGGCTTTTCGGGTGGGGTGGGGACGCTCGGTCAGAGTGCAAGTGGAGCAGTGTCCCGCCGGGGGTGGACCGGCCGTTCCGGACTGTGCGCGTCTTCGTCAAGACGGCGCATGCGACGACGGATCAGACTGGGCCGGAGCGTGCTGTGGAAGATCTGAGTAATTGGTATGAGAATCGGGTGCGGCGGGGTGGGTACGGGGTGGTGGGCGTTGGTGTTGGAGAGAAGGGATACCTGACGGTTGATCGGGCGTCCTATGTGATTGTGCTCGCTCGGATCGAGGTGTTCGACATTCACGCCAAGTTCCGGATCTCCAATGTGGTTGTGGACGTTTCGGCGCGTACCCATGACCAGCCGGGGGAGGAGGAGAAGGCGCAGGTGGTGGCGTTGGCGGAGGTTGTGGCCAAGCGGTTGACGTCTTTTGATTGACCGTTAGGTGGCGGCGGCGTGGTTTATTAGTTCGAGCATTCCGGCTTCGCGTTCTTCGGCTGTCGCGCCATAGTCGTAGCTGTAGGTGAACTCGGCGTTGGGGAACTGGTTGAGCCACATTGCGCAGTAGTTGCCCGGCATGAAGCAAGGTTCTAGTTCGGTGTAGACGCGTGTGATTTGTTCGGGGCGGACGCCGTCGGATGACAGGCGATGCCAGAGAAGGTGTTCGGGGTGCTCTACGCCTACCTGGGTTTCTTGGGTTTCGATGTGTTTGCGTCCGTCATTCTCTTCGACCTCGAAGGCCACTGAGGCGGGGAAGCTCAGGGCATGGCGGATCAGTTCTAGGACGCGGGACCACCAGGATTCGTCGTCGTCCAGGGCGGGGGCGTCGATTTGGAGGAGGCGGGAGCGGAGGTCGCGGAACACGGCCACCGGGTCTTGCTGTCCGGGGGAGCGGAGGAGAGGTAGGGATTTGTCCAGGGTTAGGAGAGATTCGAGGAAGGACGGGACGTCGGTGTTTACGTGTAGGGGTGCGACGTTCGTTACTACGAAGACGGCCTTGACGGTGCCGGTGGGGGTTACGCAGATCTCGGCGCCTTGGTCGGTGCCAAGGCGGAACCATGAAGCTGACTCTGGTGGGGTGTGATCGGCGTCTATTGAGGCCGCGTAGTCGCTGAGGAGTAGCGGTTCGTCCTGTGTGGCGGAGAAGTAGGGACCTACTTGGGCTGGGAGGCCGTTGGCGAGGGCGGCGCCGGATGCGGTCGGCAGTGACGCGTTCGCGGTGTCGATATGTAGTAGGGCCTCGGGGCCGAAGTGCTCCGTTAGGCGGGTTCCCAGGTCGTCCGTCATGGCTTCAGTCTGTCAGTCGTGGCGCATAGGCTCGTCGTGTTGACGGTGGAAGGAAAGGCGGCCTCGGGGTGGAGCCAGTCGAGTTCGAGCGGACGTTGGCGGAGGCGCGGAAGGCGCTGGAGTCGATGCGGCGGGGTGGTGCAGGCGCGGGCGGCGTGGGCGTGGGTGCTGAGGTTGGGGGTGGCGCGGGTGCTGGGGGCGTCCAAGTTGTCGAGGGGGTTGGGGAGGCGGCGGAGGGGAAGGTCAAGGCGACCGCGGCCGCGGGTGGACGTATTAAGGGTGTGGAGGTCAATCCTCGGGCGATGCGGATGACTCCGGAGGAACTCGGCGGGCATCTGGTGACGGCCGTGAACGCGGCGCTCAAGGACCTGCGGAGCAAGACCGCGGAGGCGGCGGGCGACGCGGTGAACGCGACGACGCTCGCCAAGCAGGCCGAGGACATCCAGACCGAGGGTCTGCGTCAGATGGCGGTGTTCGACCAGGCGATCACTGAGGCGCTGTCGAAGGTCCGGGGCGGTCGCTGATCCTGTGCAGGCGGAGCGTCGCCGTCCCGTGCGGGCCGGCGACGGCGAGGAGGCCTTCGGGGGTCAGGGCCAGGGCGTTGACCGTCAGGCCCAGGTTCATGACGCGTTCGTCGCCGGTGAGCATGTCCCAGATCCTGATGTGGCCGTCGGTCCAGGCGATGGCGGCGACGGGGCCGAGTGGGAGCCGCGCGAAGGCGGTGGCAGTGACGCCTGTGTTGCGGCGAATGAGTGGTTCGTCCACTGGGGGGTCGTCTATCGCCCATAGGCGCACCGTGCCGTCCGCGCCGCCGCTGATCAGGCTGAGACGGCCGCTGTCGCCCTGCATGCCGGTCACGGCGGTCACCGGGCCGTCGTGGAGGTGTTGAGATCGGACGTGCTGGGGGGCAGTGGGCTCCCATACGTGCACTTGTCCGGATGCGTCGCCGGCGATGAGGTGGGTGGTGCCGGCGGTGCCGAGGGCCGTCAGGCCGCGCCACTTCTTGAGGGTGTCGCGTACCGCGCCCGCGCTGACCTGCGCGGCGCCGGTGTCGGTTGCCTGGTTGAGCAGGCCGCTGATGCGGTCGGCGCGGCTCTCGGACTTGGTGACGGCGCTCGCCCGAACGGCGCGGTGGGCGTCCAGGTGCAGGACGGTGCCGTCCGGGAACCAGACCAGGCCCCAGATTTCCGGCACGCCGCCGGCGATGCGGCCGATGGGCTTCCCGGACGAGCCGTCGAGGGTGTGCAGGGTGCCGTCGGCTGCGGCGACCAGGAGTGTGTTGTCGCGGCGGGTGAGTGCGGACACTGGGCCCGTCCAGGCTCCCGCGCCGTGGGTGGACGGGGTTTGAGCGTGGGCGGACCAGGTTCCGGCGCCGTGGGTGGATGGGGCTTGGGCGTGGGTGGATGGGGCTTCGGTGGGGGTGGACGAGGCTTCGGTGCGGGCCGTCGTCCCTGCGCTGTGGTTGGTTGGGTGGTCTTCTGTGCGGCTAGGTGAGGTTTCGTCGGCTTTGGTGTGTGCTGTTGGGCCTTCGGTGTGGTTGAGCGAGGGGTCGGTGTGGGCGGTCGGGGTTTGGGTGTGGTCGGGCTTGGGTGACGCTGGGGGCTTGGGGCGGGTGTTGGACCAGGTGGGTTCCCAGGCGGTGGACGTGTGCGGCGCGAATTGGGCGGCGAGGGAGTCGTCCCCGAGAAGCATTGCCGACAGTTGGAGGAGGGACGCGCGTTCGGCCGGGTCGGAGGTGGAGAGGAGTCCGGGGCCGGCGGCGCGCCACACCGGCCACTGGGGTGCGGAGTCCAGGGTTTCGAGGACGGCGGTCGCGGCTCGCGGATCGGCGTGGACGAGTTGTCCGGCGTCCGCGATGAGGCGGTCGGCCACTCCGGTGACGGCCGCGTGGCGCAGGAGATAGGTGGTTATGTAGGGCGGGCTCTGGGCCCAGAGCGGAGCGCCGCCGGTCGGGTCCTTCGGGACTTGCGTGTAGAGGGCGCCGCCGATTGCGTGCTCGATCTGCGCGTGGAGTTCCGGCGTCCGGCGGCGTAGGAGTGCCTCCCGGAGTGGACGCAGACCGATCTGGAAACCGTTGTCCACGCGCGTGACGAGGGGTGCGGCGAGGTTGACCGATGCGCGGGCCCGCTCCAGGTCGCCGGTCAGCGCGGCCGTCAGTGCCGTCCAATGGACGGCGTCGATGAGTCCGTACGCGGAGGCGAGGACCTCCAGGGCGGGGACGGCTTCGGGTGGTACACGGTCTAGCCACCGTTCGGGGACGTTCTCCGACGCGTCCGCCGACAGGGCGAGTTCGGCCAGGCCCACGTTGGGGAACAGCGCTTCGGCGTTGACCGTGTTCGGGTGGTGTTGCCGGAGCCATGCCGTGAACCCCTCCCGGTCGGTCAGTTCCGGATTGTCCAGGTGGACGACCTCGGCCGGGACGGTGAACGCCGAAAGGATCTCGGGACGTCCTTCCACGAGCAGCCTGACGTGCTGCGACTCCAGCAGCGGGTCGAGCAGGTCGGTGATGATCGCGGGGGCGGCGGAGCCGTCGCAGGCGGGGCCCGCCTCGTCCAGCTCGCCGATCACGACGGTGGCGGGACGGCGGTCCGCCGCGATGCCCGCGACGACGACCTCCGGGGACCCGCCCGCGACCGACAGCTGCTCCGCCAGTGCCCAGGCCAGCGCGTGCGGCGTCATGCCCCGCGCGCTGATCATGGCGTGCACGGCGCGGACCGGGCCCGTGTCGGCGAGGGCCGTCCAGGCGGTGAGGTGGCTCTTGCCGGTGCCGGGCGCGCCGGTCACGACGCAGAGCCGGGGACGAAGGACGTCGGTGAGCCACGCCCGGACGGCCGCGGCCGCCGGTGCCCGGCCCGCGCCGATCGACGGCGCCTGGTTCATCTCGACCGGTGTCGACACTGTGATCCGCTCCGTCAGGTTTCCTGTGCCGCCTGCTGCATGAGTTCGAGCAGGCCCCGTTCGCGCTCGTCCGCCGTCCCGCCGTAGTCGAAGCTGTAGGTGAACTCCGCGTTGCGGAAACGGCTGAGCCGCAGCTGGCAGTAGTTCCCCGGCAGGAAGCAGGGCTCCAGCTCGGTGTAGACGCGCGTGACCTGGGCTGGTGCGATGCCGCGCGCGTCCAGGCGGTCCCAGAGGAGGCGCTCGGGGTGCGGCAGGCCGACCCGGGCCTGTTCTGTTTCGATGTGTTTGTCGCCGCCGGCCTCCTCGTACTCGATGGCGGCGGCGAAGGGGAAGCTGAGCGCGTGCCGGATCTGCTCCAGGACGCGCGGCCACCATGCCTCGTCGTCCGCGAGCGCCGGTTCGTCGATCTTCAGCAGCGACTGGCGCAGCTCACGGAAGATCTCGGCGGGGTTCCGGTCGCCGGGGGACGCGAGCAGCGGCAGGTACCGGTCGAGGGCCAGGAGGGAGCCGATGAACGCTGGGACGCTGCCGTTGACGATCATCGGCGTGGCGGCCGCGGTGACGAACACGGCCCGGACATCGCCTGCCCCGGTCACGCAGATCTCGGCGCCCTGGTCGGTGCCGATCCGGCACCAACCGGCGGCGTCGGACGTCCCGTTGGACGTCCGGTCGGACGTCCCGGCTGACGTCCTGTCGGACGGGGTGCCAGGTGTCGCGCCTGGTCCATTGGCAGATGCGTCGCCAGGTACGGCGCTAAATGTGGTGCCAGGTGCGGCGCTAGGCCCGATGCCAGGTGCGGCGCCAAGTGCGGTGCTAGGTGTGGTGCTGAGTGTGGCGTCTAGTGGGGGGCCTGGGGCTGGGGTGAGTGTGGGTTCGGGAGCGCCGTTGGGGACGGCGTCGGGGTAGCCGATGGTCGCCGCGTATTCGGCCAGGGCCAGCGGTTCGCCCGTTGAGGCGGTGAAGTAGGGGCCGACCTGGAGCGGCAGCCCCGGATCCGCCAGCGCGCGGGCCGCGTCGGCCGGCATCATGAGCCCGCCCGCGTCCGCCCCGGGCAGTTCGGCGGACGGGATGCGCCGCACCCCCTCGGGGCCGAAGCGCGCCATGATCGCGTCCGTCATCGGACGTCACCCTCCTCGCCCGTGATCCGCGCCAGCGCCTCGGCGGCGACGGCCTGGTAGGCGCGGTCGGTGGCGAGGACGTCGGTGCTCGCGCCGCCCGCCAGCACCCGGGGACTCTCCGCGATCTCCCTGATGTCGGGGACGGCGGCGGACGCGTCCGCGCCGATCTCGCCGAGGCACCGCACCGCGAGCATCCCGGTGGGGGTCGCGGCCACGGCGTCCACCAGGTGCGGGAGTGTCCGCTCGGTGTCGCCGGTCACGCGCTGGATCACGGCCGCGGCCCCGGGCATGGCCTCGTCCAGGAGGGGAAGCGCGGGTCGGGCGGCGGAGCCGAGGGCGAAGAGGCGCTCGATGTCCTCGTCGTCCAGCCCGTTGCGGATCGCGCTGGTCAGGAAGCGGAGCGGCTCCTCGCCGTCGCCGGTGATCTGCCAGATCGCCCATGCCGCGTTCTGGCTGGCCTGCGGGCCGTGCTTGCGGCCGAGGTAGCGGCGCAGCACGGGGACGGCGTCCGCGGCGGCCGGGCCCAGCGCGGCGAGCGCCCGAGCGACATGCGGGACGGCCTTGCGCCGTTCGAGCAGGGAGATCATGTCCGGCAGCAGGGGTTGCGCGCGGTCGCCCCACTCGGCGAGCCCCGCCAGGACGTTCATCAGGTGGTTGCCCGCGAAGCCGGTGCCCTTCTTCGGCTCGTCCAGGAACGCGCGGACGGGTTCGAGGAGCGCGTCGGCGTGCTCCTTCATGCCGGCGATCGCTGGGCCGGGGTTGAACGACAGGCGCGGTTCGTCCAGGTCAGCGGCCAGCGCGGGGACGCAGCGCGCGTCACCCGCCCGGCCGAGAGCCTCCAGCGCGCTGCCCGCGATCAGGTCTTGCGGGTGATCCTGGACGTCGCCGTCGAGGAGGGGGAGGAGGCGGTCGGCGACGAGGGCGATGTCCGGGCCGCCCTGTTTGATCTCCCAGACGGCCTCCTTGACAACCTCGGCGTCGTCGTCCGTGAGGAGGTCGGCGAGCGGCGGGAGGAGCCCGGCGGGGCCCGCTCGCCACGTGCGCATGATCTGGCCCGCGCGATGGACGGCCTGGACGCGCCTCTCAGCGTCGGCCGCACCAACGTCGGTGTCGGTGGCGAGGGCGGCGCGGGCCAGGCTGATCTGCGGAGCCGGAACCTGGTCGAGTGCGGAGGTCAGGAAGCCGGTGCGGCCGCCGTCGAGGACCCACAGCTGCCCGTCCAGCGCCGACTCGTCCGCCTGGATCTCCGCGGTGATCGCCTGCAGGCCGTCGTCGTCCAGGTCGTCCGCGCCGCACCACAGCAGCGCCACCGCGGCCGCCGCCCGGACCTCGCGTCGCGTGTCGGCCGCGTGGCCGCGGAGCCAGTCGAGCGGCGGTTCGTCCCGATCGGTGCAGATGTCGGCGACGGCGAGGATCATGCTCGCGGCGGCGCCCGCGTCGCCCTCCGCGTCGGCGGCCTGCCGGAGGCGCGGGACCGGGTCGGGGTCGTGCTCGGGGAAGTCGGCGAGGACGAACGGAGCTGCGGCCCGGACGGCCGGATCGCCGTCGTCCAGCAGGCTCATCAGTGTCGGGACGCCCGTTTCGACGGCGGCGCGCGCGGCCCGCGCCCATTCCAGGACGGTCGCGAGGTCGGGTTCGCCGTACTCGTCCTCGTCGTGGTCCTCCAGGTCCCAGACGGCCCCGGCGATCTCCGAGAGCAGCCCGAGGATGCGCGGACGGAGATGCGTGCCCGGGTGCGAGACGAGCTCGTACAGGACGCCGACCGCTGGGACCGTCGCCGGATATACCCAGCCCTGGTGGTAGATGCTGCCGGACAAGTCGTACAAGGCGCGTTCGACCACCGCCGGGTCGTCCGACCCGACCTGCTCCAACGTGTCCGGCAGGTTCGTCGCGGCGCCGTAGGCGTGGGTCAGGCCCGCCCAGTCGGCCGCGTCACGGAATCCGCCGCTCATCCCCGTCCCCCGGAAGCTCGTTCATGAAATGGGTGGTCACGTCAGGAGTCCCCCGGCGTATTTCTTGACCGCCGAGTTCGCGCTGGACTTGGAACCGGGTATGTCATTGTCGTAAGGATAGCTGTAGGTTACGTCGAGCTTGTTGCCGAAGTATCTGGGGATCCATTCCTCGCACCAGGCGCCTGGAATGTCGCATGGCTGGCGTTCGGTGTAGACCTCCTTGAGCTTTCCGCCGCGCTCCAGGATCTCCATGCCCGCGCGCTTCTCCGAGTGCCGCCCGTCGCTGCGGGCGACCATGATGCGCTCGTTGCCGTCCTTGTCGATGTAGCGGAAGGCGGCGTAGTTACGTCCCGAGCCGTCGCCGTTATGGCGGCGGGCGTCGTCCACCGCGCGGGCCATGTCGTTGCTGTCACGGTCGACTTTGCGGGTTCTGACGTTCGGACCGGTCTGGCCTTTGTCGCCGTCCTTCCGGTCCTTCATGTTGTACTTCTTGGACAGCTCGCCCTCGCGGGACTTGTTCGGATGGATCAGCTCGTATTCGCGGGTCCGGCCGCTCCGGCTGCGGAACGTCCGGGTCTCCGACAGCACCTTCGAGATGACCTTCGCGCCCGCCGGATTTCCCCTGCCGCCGCTGCTTCCGCCCCGGTTGCGCCTAGCCATTGAGCAACGCCTCCACCGCCATGCCGAGCAACTGGTCGATGATCGCGCCGGTGATCATCTTGAAGATCGGGATCTCGGCCAGCGAGGCGCCGAAGGTGACCGCCGCGGTGGCGATGGCCTGCGCGATCTGGATGGCGAGGATGATGAGCTGGACGATCACGTTGATCTTCAGCACCAGCACGACGACGCCGGCGATCAGCAGCCCGGCGCCGACCAGCATGCAGTCGGTCGCGGCGTCCCGGATGTTCGCGGACGCGGCCTCGTCGTCCGTCCAGTCCTTCTGGAACGCCTCGAAGTCCTCGCCCTTGTTGGTCGTCCAGACGCCCTGCGCCACCGAGTCCGCGCCGGACGACGTCGACTGGAGCGTTCCGCCGAACGACATCCACGTGCCGCCCATTTCCATCAGCTTCGTCTCGTCGGCCTCTGGCCACGTGTAGCCGAGCATTCCGAGCAGGCTGATGAGCTCACCGGGCAATTGCAGGCCCATGCCCTACCCACCTACCCCAATGCCTTGCTGACGGAATTCACCGCTTGGACGTTCGACTGCTCCATCGTCGTGTAGTTCTTCGCCACCGCTTCGAGCGCCTTGACGCGCTCCTCCAGCTCCTTGGCGTTCTCCTTGAAACAATCCATCGCCGCCTCGAAACAAGCGGTGTGCGCGAGTCCGATGAGCATTCCGAGATCGTCACCGCCCCACGGCTCGCCATAACCGGTGATCTGCGACTGGAACTGCTGCACCTGCTGGTTGAACTCGTCCGCGACCTGCCCGAGACGTTCGGCGGACGAGCTGAGCTGATCGGGTGATACCTGGAAGCCGTCGGTCATCGCCGTCCCCCGTGAAGCTGAGCCATCAAGTCTGCTATCGACTGAGTCATCTGTCGCATTTGACGCATGCTCATGTCCTGAAGTTCGCGCGCCCGGGCGCTGAGCGCCTCGGTCTCCGCGCCGGCGGGCAGCCCCGCCGGATCGGCCCGGAGCTCCTGGAACGCGCCGTTCACCGCCGCCGCGACATGCTCGCCGATCTCCTCGGACGACATCCGCATCGCCCGGGGTGCCAGCTCGATGCCCTCGACCTCGCCGTCCGCCGACACGGTCACCCGGATCAGCCCGTCCGCCGCCTCGCCGTGCCCTTTGGCGGACGCGCCGCCGGGACGCTCACCGCCGCTTCCGCTCACCGTCCCCAACGCGGCCCGTGCCTCGTTGAGCAGATGTTCCAGCTCACTACCCGGGATCCCCGCCATCGAGAGCCCTCCCCCTGCTAGGTCGCTTGGAAGATCATAATCAACCGGTCCAAAACTTGGCCACAGCCCAAATGTTCGATGAACGGCTCCTGCAGAGGAGGGCTGCTCACCAGGCCACCACCGCGCGGACATCTGCAGCGCCGACATTGGACGCGCCGGCGCCGGACGGGGCCTCGGCACGCCTCGGCACAGCCCAAGCCGTCCTTCAGAACTGACACATTCAGTGTGAGGCGCATTACTCGCCGTCACGCTGACGCAATCGCGGCTGGTCGCCCTCACCTGCGCCATCACGCCAACCGAGGTGGACGGCAACGCCATGACCTGCAGACGCAGCCCCAGTATCTGCGCGTCCCAGAAATGATGCCTCTGAGCTACCCGAAAGGGAGGAAGAGCTTCTGAGAAGTGGATCGGCATAAACCCAGGCGACGCACGTCGCGCCCCGTCCCGCCGATTCTTGAACAGGCTGACTGCTATCGAGGGGATCCGGGCGGGTTTCCTGACGTTCACGTGCACCAAGTCATGGCACCGGCCGCGTCCGTTGTAGCGGGGTGCCGCGGACTGGCCGCGGATCGAGGAGCGGCCCGATGGTCGGTGGCAAGAGTTAGAACCTGTTCTTGTCTTATGAGGCTGGGGCTAGCAGGGTGGGGGACATGGACCTGGTAGCGCTGGAAGAGATCCGTCGGTTGAAGTATCGGTACTTGAGGTGCGTCGACCTGAAGTTGTGGGACGAGTTCACCGAGGTGTTCACCGAAGACGCCGTCGCCGAGTACGACACCCCGCTGCTCGGCAAGACCCTCAGTCTGGACGGCCGGGACGCGATCATCGACTACATGCGGGCGAACCTCGGCCCCGACAAGATCTCCACGCACACGGCAGGCTGCCCGGAGATCGATGTGGACGGCGACCGGGCGACCGGCATCTGGTCGCTGGACGACACGATCATCATTCCGGAGCACCGCCTGCTCATCCGGGGCGCCGCGTTCTACCACGACACGTACCGGCGCGGCGCGGACGGACAATGGCGGGTCGAACGGACGGGCCACCGGCGGACGTACGAGTACACGGTCTCCCTGGACGACGCGCCGAGCCTGAAGTTCACCACCTCCCATTGACCGGGACAGCGCCATTGACTCGATATAGAACGAGTTCTAGCGTTTCGCTTCCGATGCCGTGCGCCGCATCTCGTCCCTGATCCCAGGAGTGCCCGGTGGCCATCGACCCAGCCGCAGGCAGAACCACGCACACCGACCCCGACCTCATCGAGAGTCGGGATGCCGACTCGGTTACGAAGTCGTTCGCTGAAGCGGTCGTCGAGGCGGAGCGGATCATCCGCGGCGCGCCGCACGTCAAGTCCGATCAAGACCTGGCGGAGGGGCTCGACTACCTGGCGGGCAGCATCAAGGCGTCCTTGCACATGGTGGGCGCCTACCAGCACGAACACCCGTACTTCGCGTCCTCCACCGGTCCCTACACGAAGCTGGGCCTCGACAACCCCGACACGCTCTACTTCCACGCCTACGTGCGAGACGACGCCGAATACGTGGTCACCGGGAGGCGCGGTACGACCGCCGACCTGAGCTTTCAGGTCATGAACGGCGACTACTCGCCCACCCAGTCGCCCGACAGCCTCACCGCCTTCGACGACCGCGAGCTGGACATCGCAGCGGACGGGACGTTCCAGCTCCGCTTCGGCCCCCCGAAACCGAGCCAAGGACCCGGGTACGTCGCGCTGCCGCCGGGCTCGGCGATGCTGATCGTCCGCGAGGTGTTCAGCGACTGGGACAACGAACGGCCAGGTGAGATCCGCATCCATCGCGCCGACACGCTCGGGACGTCGCCGCCGCCCGTACCGTCCGACCGGATGGCCAGGCGGTTCGAGGTCGCGGGCAAAATGCTCCTGGCCAGACTGCGGACCTTCCTGGCCTTTCCCGAGTGGCACTACCTGAAGCTGCCGGTCAACACGCTCACGGAGCCGCGTCCCACACCCGGCGGCCTGGCTACGCAGTTCTCGTCCGTCGGCCACTACGACCTGGACGGCGACGAGGTCCTAGTGATCACTGCCCCGGCCGCCGACTCCGACGTGGCGCCCTACCAGGGATTCCAGCTCGGCAGCATGTGGTACATCTCGCTCGACTACATCAACCACCAGACGAGCCTCACCGCCGACCAGGCCCGCGTGGACGCGGACGGCATGATCCGCTACATCGTCAGCGAACGGGACCCGGGCCTCGTCAACTGGATCGAACGCACCGGACATCGCCGCGGCTACCTGCAGTTCCGCTGGCAACGCCTCACCCGCGACCTCACACCCGCCGACGGCCCGACCGCCGAGGTGATGCCATTCGACGAACTGCCGCGCCGCCTTCCCCACTACGACCGACAGCGCCTCGCCGAACACGAGTGGACACAACGAATCGCAGCCCGCCAGGCCGCCATCGCCCGCCGGATGCTCGGCTAATGCCCACCGAACCACCACCCACCGCAGAACCTCCGTCCGCCCTACCTCCACCTGTCGAATCGCCGACCACCGGACCGCCTGCCGCTGCATCGCCGTCCCCCGACCCGCTGGAAGCCGGACCGTCAGCCGTCGCGCCGCCGAACGCCGGCTCTTTGGGCGTTGGGTCGCCGGTTGCCGGGCCTCCGACTACTGGATCGCCTTCCACTGGACCGTCAGCCGTCGAGTCGCCGGACGTCGGGCAGCCGGGCGTTGCGCTGCCGGGCGTTGGGTCACCAGGTGTCGGGCCTCCGACCGCTGGGCCGCCGGGCGTTGAATCGCCGGGCCTTTGGTCGCCGGGCGTCGGATGGCCGGGCCTTTGGTCGCCGGGCGTCGGATCGCCGGGCGTCGGGTCGCCGACAGCTGGTTCGCGGCGCGTTGGGCCTCCGGGCGCTGGACCTTCGGGTGTTGGATCGCCGAGTGTCCGGCCTCCGGGCGTTGGATCGGCCGGGGTCGGGTCGTCAGCCGCCGTGTCGTCGGGGGTCGGGCCGGTCGGGGGTGGGCTGTTGGCTGGGAAGGTCGTTGTCATCTCTGGGGTCGGGCCCGGTCTGGGGCGTGGTCTGGCGGTTCAGTGCGCCAAGGCCGGGGCGGACGTTGTTCTCGCCGCGCGCAATGAAGCTCGGCTCGCCGACGTCGCCGAAGAGGTTGAAGACCTTGGTCGGCGGGCCGTCGTCGTCGCCACCGACATCACCGACCCGGTGGCCTGCGAGCGCCTGGTGGATGCGACCCGCGCCGCGTTCGGGCGCGCGGACGGGCTGGTCAACAACGCGTTCGCGACACCGCCGTTGACCGATCTCATGAAGGTCGACCTCGACGCGGTGCGAGCTGGTTTCGAGACGAACGTGCTGGCCGCGCTGCGTCTGACTCGCCTGTTCGTCCCCGTCCTCGAAGAGAGCCGCGGCTCCGTCGTCATGATCAACTCGGCGGTGCTGCGGCACTCGCGGCGGACGTTCGGTGCGTACAAGATGGCTAAGGCGGCGCTGCTCGCGATGGCGCAGAACCTGTCGACGGAGCTGGGGCCGCGCGGTGTCCGGGTCAACACGATCGCGCCCGGCTACATCTGGGCCGACAACCTCAAGTGGTATTTCGAGCATCTCGCCAAGAAGCGGGGCGTCCCGGCGCAGCAGGTGTACGACGAGAACGCCGCGACCACCGACCTGCGCAAGCTGCCCGAACCGGACGAGGTCGCCGACGCCGTGGTGTTCATGCTGTCGCCGCTGGCCCGCGCGGTCACCGGCCAGTGCCTGGACGTCAACTCCGGCGAATGGCACCACTGACCAGCAGCACCGAGCACCCGGGGAAGGCGCCGATGACCTCAGGACGCGACAGCGTAGGCACGGTCGAGGATCTCCACGCCTCGGCCGCCAAGATCACGGGGCTGGACGACTTCGGCGACGACGCGTACCTGGCCGGGTTGACGGTGTTGCTGAAGTCCTATGCCGAGGACGCCGGGCTGACTCCGCTCGGAAACAAGGCGCAGCGGGCGATGCTGCGCGGCGCCCTGGTCGCCCGGCAGTTCTCCGAGGCGGCGTGGCGGCAGCATCCTGGGCACGCGGACGTCCCGGTCGGACGTCCGATCTTCGTCACCGGACTGCCGCGTACCGGCACAACGGCGCTGCACCGACTGCTCACCGCCGATCCCGCCCACCAGGGCCTGGACCTCTGGCTGGCCGAGGTGCCGCAGCCGCGCCCACCGCGCGAGACTTGGGCGGACGACCCGGTCTTCAAGGCGATCGACGCCGGATATCGCAGGCACCACGTCGAGAACCCCGAGTTCATGGGCGTCCACTACATCTCGGCGGACACGGTCGAGGAGTGCTGGCAGCTTCTGCGGCAGACCATGCAGTCGATCTCCTTCGAGTGCCTGGCGCATGTGCCTTCTTACTCGTCCTGGCTCGCCGAACAGGACTGGACGCCCGCATACCGCAGGCATCGCCGCAACCTGCAGCTCATCGGCATGAACGATGTGAGGCGGCGCTGGGTGCTGAAGAACCCCAGCCATCTGTTCGCGCTGGACGCGCTGTTGGAGGTCTATCCGGACGCGCTGATCGTCCAGACGCATCGGGCGCCGCGCACCGCGATGGCGTCCATGTGCAGCCTCGCCGCGCACGCCACCGCGGGGTGGTCGGACGTTTTCGCCGGCGCGACGATCGGCCGCGACCAGCTCGAACTGTGGGGCCGCGGCCTCGACCGATTCCGGAGCGAGCGGGTTCGGCATGATCCGGCGCAGTTCGTGGACGTCCACTATGACGACTTCGTCCGCGACCCGATCGGGACGGTAGAGGGCGTCTACCGCCATTTCGGGCTGCCGTTCAGTGACGCCGCCCGAACGGCGATGACGGATCTGCACCGCGAGAGCGCCACCGGAGCCGCCAAGCCGGCGCATCGGTACGCGCTGGAAGATTTCGGACTGACCTTCGAACAGGTCGACTCCCACTTCGCCGAATACACCGCCGACCTGCACATTAGCTAGCCGACGCTCAGCCCGTCTCAGGGATGGCCGGGCGGTCACGGCTGGCCGTCCGGCACCTGGTGGGTAGAGGTGGTCAGTCCTTGGACGTCGGTGCGGCGAGGTCGGCCAGATGGCGCAGCGAGTTGATGAGGTGCTCCGGGCCGAACGGCGGGAACTTGAGGTACTCCCGGATGGACTGCGGCACCGCAGACCAGTCGTAAGTGAGCGTCACCTCGGTCTCGGACGGGCCGAGCGGCGCGAGGTCGTAACGCCAGAACCAGCCGCCGAACTCCAGGCGGCCGTCGTCGCTCTCGGTCCCCGTCATCCAGCCGATGGCGTGGGGAGGGTCGAGTATGTGGACCTTGTTGGCCGTCCGGTAGCCGCCGTCGGGGTGGTTCGGGTGGTACATGTCCATCCGGAATACCTGTCCCACCTCGGTCAGCGGCGACTGGTCGGCGGATTCCTGAACCCAGCCGGTGCCGTCGATCGCGGAATGCGTCGTCGGGTCCGCCAGCACGGCGAACACCCTCGCGGCGGGCACGGCGAAAACCAGGGTGGCGCTCACGTTCTCCTCGATCATGGTGCGCGCACGCTCCTCGTCATCTCGTCTCGGGCTTCCCGCGGTCGCGGAAGGGACGCTGTCACTATGCAGACGATCCGGTGACGCGAAACTCATCGGTCGCGCACGGGGTGGGCGGCAGCCGCGTCTCGGACGCCGGCTTATCGGCTGGTGATCAGGGTAGGGGCCCTCACCAGCCGGTGCCCTTCCGAGGCGCCGGACATGGAGCGGGCGGCGAACCGGCCCGCTAAGTGCGCAACAGGGGACGACGCCGATGACCGAACCGCTCCCACCGACACGCAGAAATCGCGCGAGCCTGACGTACAAAGTGCGTTATGCGGCACAGAACCCAGATCGGATCAAGGCATACCTGGCGAGGGTGGCCAGGGACCTCAAATTCCGGTTTTCCAGCCGCGACCACGTCGCCTACTACCGGGCCGTGATGAAATCCGACACGGCCAAGAACCCGGAGGCCGCAGTCGGGAGCCGCAGCCACGAACGCTGGCTGGCGCTCGGCCAGATGCAGTTCGACTACCTGCGCAAACACGGCCTCAAGCCCGACGACCGGATCCTGGAGATCGGCTGCGGCAACCTGCGGGCCGGATGGCGGTTCATCGACTATCTCGACGCCGGGAACTACTACGGCATCGACATCTCGCCGGACATCCTGCTCGCCGCGCAGCACACACTCGTCCGTCAGGATCTGCGTGAGAAACTTCCGCACTTGACGCTGGTCAACGATCTGAAGTTGCAGTTCCTCCCGTCCAAGCACTTCTCCGTCGTGCACGCGCACAGCGTGTTCAGCCATTCGCCCATCGAGGTGATCGACGAATGCCTCGCCAACGTCGGCCGCGTCCTCGCACCCGACGGCTTCTTCGATTTCACCTTCGACCGCACTGAGGGAACCGAGCATCACGTCCTCCGCGAGGATTTCTACTACCGCACCGAAACGCTGATCTCCCTCGCCGAGAGGCACGGTTTCGTCGCCCGCTTCATGGACGACTGGGAAGAACTCCCACACGGCCAATCCAAAATCCGCGTAACCCACGCCGAATAGCCAGCTCGCGACGACACCTAGAGGCGTCACGCGGCACCACACAGAGGGACGTCGCCGGCTTGTCTACGGATGATCGGGCGGCGCGGGCGGGCGCTGTGGCTGGATAGTGCCGGCAAGGCGTTTTGGCGCCGACAGCCGCCAACCCTCGGTGACGAGTTCGGCCAGCTCGACGGGGTCGACCATCGCGAGCTTGATCTCGACCCAGGCGAAACGTCCACCTGCCCAGGACGGCGAATAGACCTCCGGGGCTTCGGCGACGAGGGCCTCCTGCTCTTCGCGCGTGGCCTTGAGCATGATGGTCTCGTCGGCCTCGTTCAGGTAGCAGAAGCCCTTCCCGCGCACGCGGAATCCGGTCAGCTCCGGATGTCCGTCGTTCTGGGCCACCTCCGGCAGCCCGAGGACGACGTCCAAGAACTCCTCGACAGTCACCCCACCAGGTCTACCAGCGGCGTCTGACAGTTCAAGCCATCGGGAAGGGGAAGCCCGGAAAGCCGCGGTCCACCGCAAAGCCCCGCCGCGGCACAGGACAGCGCCCGTGGCGATCGACCGGCTGTTGTAGGCGGTCATCGACAGCCCGTCCCGCCGAGTAATGAGCGCCTCGGCGGACGCGCGGTCGTCGATGTACCGACACGCGGGGAGGCGTCCATCGCTGCCGAGGGGTTTCATCAAGCGGCTCCCAGGGCCGGGCCGGGGCGGTCGGCGGGCGGGGGCGGCGGGAGCGGGCGGCCAGGGGGCCGGGCCCGTTCATCTGGTGCGGCGGAAGCGATAGAGCGTTGCGGCTACCCGGGGGCCTAGTGGTAGAGGGACGACCAGGTCGTTGGGATATGCGTCCACCAATTTCAGCTCAGGAGAGAAGAACTCGGCCAATCCGGACCGGCGGCGCGGACCGATTGGTCGCCAGTCCATCGGATGCCGTTTGGTCCAGTGCTCCAGCAGGAATTCGCCGCCGGGACGCAGCCACGACTCGATCAGCCGGGCGCGGTAAGTCCTCAGCCCGGAACGATTCATATTGTGCAGGCAGCCTGAGTCGAATACGACGTCGAACGGCTCGTCCGGGCGCAGGACCAGCACATCGCCTTGCACGACGGTGAAAGGCGTCCGCGACCCGGCCGATCTGGCCCGCGCCATGCTGATCGCCTCAGAATGCAGATCGATAGCGGTGACCTGGAAACCCAGCCCCGCCAGATATTCGGCGAAGTTGCCAGAGCCGCACCCGACGTCCAGGAGCCGGCCAGGTTCCGGTGTCGTCTCGGCTAGCGCGGTGAGCAGTTGGTCTGATCGCCTTTGGCGGCGGTGTAGGAGATGTCGAGGATCTTTCGCTGGCCGGGGCCCATGCCTGCGCGGGTCATGGCAGGACGGTCCAGAACTGCCAGTGGTGGCCTTCTGGGTCGGCGGTCAGGTAGCGGCGGTGTCCGTGTGCGTTCTCCGGCCCGGTGATGATCTCGGCGCCGTGCTGGCGGGCGTGTTCGCAGTGCGCGTCGACGTCGTCGACCATCACGTACAGGCTTTGCGTGGACGCGCCGCCCAGCGCCGCGGGCGTCGTCGAGCCGCCCGCCTCGGACGGGCCGATCGCCATGATGACCCCCTCGCCCAGGCACAGCTCGGCGTGCTGGATCCGCCCGTCCGGCGCGACGTACCGCGTCCGCTCGGTCAGACCGAACACCTTCACCAGCCAGTCCAGGCTGCGGACGTCGGCGTAGTACACCATCGGCGTGATCTGCGGGTAGTCGCCGCTTTCCGAGGCGGCGGTGAGCGTCTCGACCGGCACCTCCAGCGCGGCGGCCAGGGCCGCCGTCGTCTCGGCCGACATCGACCCGTCCTCCGCGCGCTGCACGGTGCGGATGGCCACCCCGGCCGCCTCGGCCAGTTGCTCCTGGGTGAGCGCGCGCCGCGCCCGCAACCGTCGAACCCGCGCCCCTGCCGACCTCCGCTGCACCGCGACCTCCTGTGTTCGTTCGGCTCCGTCCAGCCAGGCTGACCACGGTCTCAGCAGCCGCTCGGGCACGCCACGTCCACAAGACGACACTTTTCCGCCACCAGACCGCTTTCCCGGACGCGGACAGGAGCCGTAGTAGACGAAATGGCCTGTCTGGATATCCCCTTGACTAACGTCCGCGGAACGATTCGTCACATTCCCGAACCGGATCCCGCGTCGCCTGTTCGTAGAGCCGTTGTGCCGTTGAGCCGAACGGTGTTCCCGGATACGCTCGGGCGGCGGTAGACCTTGTCGTGGACCGTCCGGCGCATGGGGGAGTAGCCACGGTGGGCTTTTCAGGGCCCCGAAGGGTAGTCATTGTCGGAGCCGGCCTGGGCGGCACGGCCACCGCCATCCGCCTCTTACAGTTCGCCCGGGAACCTTTACAGGTGGTGGTGATCGAGCGGCGTCCCGAATATCGGAGCGCGGGCGTGGCCTATCACCGGGCGGGCAATCACTGGAACCACGTCTTCAACATCCAAGCCGGCCGCATGTCGATGTTCCGGGAGGACGTCGACGACTTCGTGTCCTGGGCCAACAATGAGGCCGACCGGACCGGCTGGCCCGCGGAATGGAGTGCTTTCACCTTCACCGAGTCCGGACCCGCCCCCCGCCGGATCTACGCCGACTACCTCGCCGCCCGCCTCGCCGACGCCGCCCGCGAGGCTTCGGACGGCGTGACGCTGCTAGAAGCCAACGGCGAAGTGGTCGACATCGCACTCGACACCGGCCACCGCGCCCGCGTCACCATCAAAAACTGCTCCCCACCGCAAACCCCCCCAACCTCCAAACCCGCCGCCAAAACCAAAACCGTCTGCGGCCAAACCACCGCCCCCGACACCGACACCAAGACCGCCGCCAGCGAAACCGCTGTCACTGGGGCCGCGATCGCCGCTGGCGAGGCTGCCGCCACCGGGGTCGTTACCGGAGGGACCGGACTCGCCGACGTGGTCACCGCTGATGGGTCGGGGCGGGTGGTGCTTCAAGCCGACCATGTCGTTCTCGCCACGGGTCTCGAAGAACGGGACCTTCCGTTCGCGGCTGAGGTGGCACACCACCCCTCGTTCGTCCGGCACCCCTACTCCGAGGAGGGGATCGAGCGGATCCTCGGCCTCCGGCAGGACGGCGTTGTCGCCATCGTCGGCACGTTGCTGAGCGCGTACGACTCGGCCTCGCTCCTCCTGCGCCGCGGACACAGCGGGCCGATCCACATGATCTCGCGTTCGGGCCTCACGCTCCGCACCTACCCTCCGGATCACCGGCACCGCGTCATCAGCCTCCCGCCCCCACGGCTGATCCCCGGCGGCTATGAGAGCCGCGACGAACTCGTCCGGCGTTTCAAGGACGAGTGGGAACAGGCATGCGCCACCGTCGCCCGAGAACATCCAGCCATGCCGCACGCGGTGGTGACGGAACGAGTCGCAAAGTCCTGGGAACCGCATCTGCCGGACGTCCTGGCACGTGTCCCGACGTCCGACCTCTGCGCGCTCCTCGACGGCTACGGGAGCCTGCTGGCCACGCTGCGGGTGGGCGCCGTCGGCCACATCACCGAGTTCGTCGAGGCCGCGATGGCGGACGGCGGGCAGCTCGTCCTCACCACCGGGAAGATCGACAAGATCGTCGGCACCGCGTCCGGCACCCTGGAGCTGTCGGTGTCCGGGTCGGAGGCGGCGCGGACGATCGAAGCGGACCTGGTGATCTCGAACTTCGGGCGGGAGCCGGACTACGCGCGAGCCGGTTCGGCGCTCTGGACGAACCTGCTCCAGAAGAAGATCGCCGTGCGGCACCGGCGCACCGGACGCGGTGTCGAGGTGGACGTCCACGGCGTCCTCCTCGGACCGTCCGGGGCCCGCTCGGCTCCGATCTCCGTGGTCGGCGGCCCCCGGGAGGGCGATGAGATCGTCCGGTACGGCCGGCTGGGCGCGTTCGCGTTCAACCTCGCCGCGATCAAGAACCATTCGGTCGGCGTCGCCGCGACCGTGCTGCACCGGCTCGAATCCTGCTACGACGAGCAGGCCGGCGACGTGGCCGTTTCCATGACGGACGCGGAGGGGCGGGAGGCGTTTGACCGGTCGGTCATGCTGGACGTGCACCGAATGGCAGCCCGGCGTCGTGACGACCGCGAGGCGATAACGGCCCGGCTCGAAGAGAGCCTTGAAGCCGTCCGCGGCAAGGCTCCTATATCGGACGCTGCGCTGCGGTTCGCCGTCAACAGGGCCGCCATGACAAAACTCAACGACCTGTCCGTTACGCCCCGCGATCTCCGTGACCGGCTCGGCCTCGATGAACCGGCGCCGCCGAAGTAGCCGGCGTCGCCTCAGCCGCAAGACCCACCGAAGCCGCTGGAGTCGCCTGAGCGGCAAGGCTCGGCGGAGCCGCTGGAGTCACCGGAGCCCCTGGAGCGGCCGGGCCGCCTCGGCCGTCGGGCTGTCGGAGCCGCATCGGCCGCGCTGATCGCGATTGCGCCGGGGCCGAGCACGGTCGTGATCATGCGGAAGCGATCCGGCGATCCGGCGATCCGGCGAGGCCGGGCAGGGGCCGGGTCGGCGGCCGGGAGGGCCCGTCCTCGGGCACGGTCTCGGATCCGGCGTTGGTTTCGTCGCCCTCGGCCCTCGGGGTTGGGCTAATTGGAGCCAGCTTGGCACTTGAGAAGGTGCCCGGCGTTCTCGGTGGCTGGCAGCCTCTGATCATGTGCCCTGCCCGGACGGGGACCACCGCGGGTTCCGCCTCCAAAGGCAGCCCGAACCTGCGGTGGCCCGCTGACCAGGTCGAGGCGCGTCGCTCCCTGTGAGGTCGACCGGAAACTGGTGAGGAAGGACGTCCGTGAGCCCTCGGGAAATACCAGCGGTCTTGCTCGTCGACTCAGATAAACGATGCATTCGCGGGTCGTGCAATCGTAACGGCAAGCCGATCGATGGCACTATTCTGGTGGTCGACAGGCTCAGCCCTGAACTCTACGAGACAATCGTCACGTGTTCCGCGGTGATCTGCGCGAGAGGCGGGCGGACGGGCCATATGCAGTCCCTTTGCCGGTCGCGCGGAATCCCCGTCCTCCGGATCGATCCGTCCGATCTGGACGCGCTCGCGGGCGAGGTCACCGTTCTGCTCGACCGCGAGTCGGTCGTCCTCGGCGATGCTGTTCCCGCGACGCACCCGGTGGAACTCCGGGCCGCCGCATTCGGCGACATTGAGTCGATCTGCGTGGTCATCGCCGACGCCACGGACATCCGATCCGCGAACACCCTCGCACCGCGCGTCGAGCATGCGAACTCGTATTTCATCCGCGAGGAGTTCGTCTGCTTCGCCGCCGCCCTGAGCCCGATCGACTCACTTCGAGCGGGACCCGCCGAGGCCGAACGCTACGGCGCCGCGGTTGCCTCGGAACTGTGCTCGATGGTGGACGAACTCCTCCCCGGCCAGCGCCTGATCATGCGATTGCTCGACCTCCGCTCGGACGACGCCGCGCAGATCACGACCGGCGCTCACGTGGAGGACGAGCCGAACCCCGAACTCGGCCTCCACGGCGCCAGATGGCTGCTGCACGAACGCCATTACCCGCATGCCTTCCGGGCCCTTCGCGCCCACGTACGGGAGCGCCTCGGCCCGGACGCGCACCGATTACTGAGTTTCGCCGTCCCGTTCATCAACGACCGGGACGAGTTCCTGCGGCTGCGGCGGCACCTCGACTTGAACGACGAAACGCTGCTCGGAGTTTTCGTCGAGACGCCGGCCGCCGTCCATTCAGCGGCCGCTTTCTGCGCCGCCGGGGCCAGTGAATTGTTCGTCGGCACCAAGGACCTGATCCAGTTCTATCTGGCCGCCGACCGGGGCAACCATTTGGTCTCCTCCACGTACCAGACCCGGCATCCGGCCGTCCTGGCGGCCCTGCGCGAGGCCGTCGAGTCCGGCCGAGACGCCGGGGTTCCGGTACACGTGTTCGCCCTGGGCGCCGACCTGGACCACTACGTGCGGCACCTTCCAGCGCGCAGACTCATGATGTGCACCGCCGAACTGCTACGACTCGCCACCCGCTCAGCGGCCTAGCGCCCCCCGCCTGGCGTCCCCCCGCCTGGCGCACCACGCCCGTGGCACCGCCCGTGGCACGCCAGGCCCTAGCGCACCGCACGTGGCGCTTCACGCCTTGCGCGCACCGCGCCCTGGCGCGCCACGCCTGGCACACTGCAGGTGGCGTACCGCGTCTGGCGCACCGCGCCCTGGGCGCACCGCAGGTGGCGCACCGCGTCTGGCGCATCGCAGGTGGTACACCACGCCTGGCGCACCGCGCACTGGGGCGCCCCGCGCCTGGCGCATCGCAGGTGGCGCACTACGCCAGGCGCACTACGTCTAGGGCGCTAGGCCGAGTTGTTTCGCGGCTAGGGCGGTGCCCTCGACCCGTGCGGCGATCTTGGCGAAGGCGATCTCGCGGGAGGTGGACGTGTCGTCGGCGAAGGGTGAGAAGCCGCAGTCGTCGCACGTCCCCAGGCGGTCGACCGGCAGGTGACGGGCCGCGGTCAGCACCCGGTCGCGGACTTCCTCGGCCGTCTCCACGCGCGGGTCGATCGGGTCGGTGACCCCGACGAAGACCCGGGTGTCGGCGGGCAGGTGCTCCGCGATGGCGCTCAGGACCCTCTCCGGATCGGCCTCGCTCGCTAGCTGGACGTAGAAGTTGCCGGCCTTGAGGCGGAAGAGTTTGGGCAGCAGGTCGGCGTAGTCGACGTCCAGGCTGTGGGTGGAGTCCTGGTCGCCGCCCGGACAGGTGTGCACGCCGATCCGGGCGCGTTCGTCGTCGGTGAAGCGCTCCAGGACGCGGTTGTTGAGCGCGATGAAGTCGTCCAGCACGCCACCGCTCGGATCGAGCTTCAGCGAAAGCCGTCCCTCGGTGAAGTCGAGCTGGACCACATGCGCCCCGGCCTCCAGCGGCCCCCGGATGTCGGCCTCGGCCTCGTCTGCCAGATCCGCCAGGAACTGCTCGCGCGAGTACCCGGCGATGCCCGCCTGCGGGTAGAGCAGGCTGAGGGCGGACGGCGCGATCACGGCCTGCTTGACGGGCACCGTCGCATGTGGCGCCGCAGCCGTGAAGTACTGAGCGGCACGCGCCTGGTACCGGAACGGCCCCTTGGTCAGGACGGGCAATTGCCGCTGGTGCCCATCCGCGAACGGAATGACCACGCCGTCGGGCGCCAGACCGGCGAGCCCGGCGATCGGATAGGTGGCGAAGCTGGGCTTGGACTGCTCGCCATCCGTCACGACCGGCGAACCCACCGCCTCAAGCCGCCGGACGGTATCGGCCACCGCCACGTCATGCGCGTCGGCCAGCTCGGCATCGCTCACCTCCCCGGACGCGTACGCGCTCATCATGGTCAGCAGTTGGGACGGCCTGGGAATGCTACCGATCGGTTCGGTCGGAATCGCCATGCCGCGAGCGTACGCATCCCCCATCAAGATCATCAATCACTATTGGTAATCGTTTGGTGACCAATATTGGTCACCGCTGTAACCATCATGGTCAACGGGCTGTGGCGGGAGGACTGGCGGCTAGAAGCGAACTGGAAGCGAACTAGAGGCAGACTAAAGGCAAGCTAGAAGTGAGCTAGAAACGCCAGCGGGTTGCGGTGAAGCCTTTTTCCTTGCCGAAGGCGAAGACCACCGTTGGCTCGACGGCGAAAACGTGCCGGGGGTCGGCCAGGGCGGTGTCGTCGGGGGCGTAGAACTTTCCGTCCTGGACGAATGGGTGCCACCACGGGTATTTGGTGGGGAATAGGTCTGCGACCTGTTGCAGCCGGTCGGAGTCTCGGATGACGTGCGCGGTTCCTTCGATTACCAGGTCGACGTCCTGAGCTGGCACAGTGACGGCGCAACTGTCGTTGTGCGCGAGGTAGCGGGCCTTGCGGGCCGCTCGGTGGGTGTTGAAGCAAAGAGTGCCGTCCAGCCAGACCGCTAGGACCGGGACGACGTGCACGCGCCCGTTCGGGCCGGACGTCGCCACCAGATAGTCATCGCCTCCGGCTATCCGTGCTCGTGCGTCGCTCCAGGTGAGAGACGTCAGCGGACTGCCGCCGGGGCTGGACAATTGCTCGGCGACCGGCTCCGACTCCGCCATAACCGCTCCTTCGATTTCCGGAACACCTGGACACACGGTAAGCCCGGGCACCGACAAGGACGCCGAACCGATTGGGCGAGTCGACATCCGCAGAGCCGTCTCGGACGAATGGTGAGCGAGCAACCCCTCATGCATGTCAAGGAGGATCTGTGAAGTTCTTCTCGCGCAAAGCCGCCGCCACCTCGGTTGTCGCCCTTGGTGCGTTGACGGCCGTCCCGGCGATGGCGGGGCCCGCCGCGGCCATCCCGTCGCAGTGCAGCGTCGGCCGCAACCTCAGCACTGCGTTCAGCTCCTGCATCGGCGGCACGGGAGAGCACCGGATCGTCTGCTTCTACACCCATCACATTCCGGGCGTCGGGACCATCATCGGCTACGGGCCGTGGAAGCCAGTCGGCGAAACGTCCAGCACATACTGCCCCCAAGACCGGGTCACCAACACCTTCGTCGAGGTCCGCTGACCCACCCCGGCCGGCCAATCTCCGATGGTCGCCCGCGGGCCTCTGCCACGACTTGGTTCTATCGATGGCAGGGCCCGGGTGGGCGTACCCGGAGATTGTGCTGGACGGCCGCATGGCGCATCGAGCCCCCGCGCCATGCGGCTGGCCGGGTGGATCGTCACTCCTCCTCGGGCGCACCCGGGCCGGCATTTCTCGCTGACCCGGTCTGGCGCCGATACGCTGGACGACCATATTGTTTGGTAGCAAACGATATGGTCGTCATCGCACCGGAGGACAAGGTCCTGGGCGCGAGCCACGTCCCGTGACCGCTACCCCGATCCGCCTCAAGGAGGTCACCCGCATGGCGCTCGACATGCGCTTCTTCCCCGTGCCCGGCACTCATCCCGTCAGCCATGACCTCGTCGGCGTGCGCGCCAACTTCCACTACGGATCCGGCAACGTGCTGCAACAGCACTACGCGGACGAGTCGACCATGGTGTGGACCGGCATGTCCGGCGACTTCACCGGTGTGCAGCAGACGGAAAAGACGCTGCGCGTCTTCAAGACCGCGCCGGCGCAGTACTTCATCACCTGGTACGAGGCCGGGACGGTCGCCACGGCCGCGCACGGCGAGGTCTTCGACCAGGGCTACCCGATCGCGGTCGTGGCGGACTTCCACCGGCTGGTCGCGACCGCCGCCTACACCAACCCTCGCGAGGACGGCGGCCAATACTTCCTCGTCGACCAGGCCACGATCGAGATCCTCGAAGACCCCCAGGGGCTCATCGCCGCACTCGCTCGCGAGCCCGCCCGCCCGTCCTGAACACCTTCTGTCTGAGGGGGGTGGTCAGGACGGTTTGGCGGTTAGTTGGCGTAGGAGGGCTCGGTTGTCGGTGCGGACCCATTCCTCGGCTAGGCGGCCCTCGTTGTCGAAGCGGAAGATGTTGATCAGGTCGAAGACGACGCGTTCGCCGTTGGGGGGCAGGGGGCCGGACGGTGACTGGGTGAACTCGCGGACGAAGGTGCCTTCGATCCAGGTCTGGCAGGCCAGGTAGTCGCCTTCCGCCACCATGATGCCGCGACGGATCGACCGGTCGTCGAAGGCGTCGCGCACCGCCGCGAAGTAGGCGTTGAGGCCGTCGAAGTCGGACTCGAAGCCGTCCGGTCCGTGGAAGCGGAACTTCTCCGTGTCGAAGTAGGTCGCGGCCTCGGCTGGATCGTCGCCCGATACCTCTAGTTCGCCGGCGCGGATCAGGCGTGCCACGAGTTCGTCCCTGGTGAGTTGCTGCGTCATGGCTCCAGCCTGCCTTCGTATATCCATGCTGTCCAACGATGGTTTGGCACCGTTTTCATGAGGAAAACGCATGCTAGGGTCCGGGCATGGCCGAGTTCACTCTCACTGGGCTTCGCGTCGTTCACCAGGTCGCCGCCTCGGGATCGTTCACTCGGGCCGCCGAGACGCTCGGCTACACGCAGTCGGC
Source organism: Actinomadura sp. 1N219 (assembly GCF_044326405.1). Taxonomy (NCBI): domain Bacteria; kingdom Bacillati; phylum Actinomycetota; class Actinomycetes; order Streptosporangiales; family Thermomonosporaceae; genus Actinomadura; species Actinomadura sp. 1N219. The sequence continues at coordinate 321,749 of NZ_JBIRAY010000001.1, forward strand.
CGTCTCCCGCCAGGTCGCCGCGATGGAGGCGGCGGCCGGAGCTCCGATCTTCGACCGCAGCCGGCGGGGCGTGGCGCTCACCCCGGCGGGCCAGGTGCTCGTCCGGCGGGCGACGGAGGTCCTCGCCGATCTGGCGGCGACGGAGCTGGAACTCGCCGGCCTGCGTGACCGGCTCGCGGGACGCCTCACCGTCGGCGCATACCCCACGGCGGCGATGGCGTTGGTGCCGCGAGCGATCGCGCAGGTGACGTCCGGCCATCCGGGTCTCGCCGTGATGCTGGACGAGGCCGCGACGCCCGCCCTGCTCCGCCGGTTGCGGACGGGCCGGTTGGAGGTGGCGGTCATCGGGGTCGGCCACGGCCTGCCGGACTACGACCTGAGCGGACTCCGGCAGACGACTGTGCTCCAAGGTGAGCTGCTGGTGGCGGTCCCGGAGACGCACCGGTTCGCGCGTCACGCGGCTGTGACTGTGGCGGACCTCGCCCAGGAGGACTGGATCGCCGGGGACGGGGCGTCGAGCGAGCCGCAGTTCGGGGCCTGGCCGACCTTGTCCGATCCACGTATCGCGCACACCGCGCGCAGCTGGTCTACGCGTCTTGGTCTGGTCGCGGCCGGGCTCGGGATCACGGTCATACCCGTCCAGGCTCTGCCGGCCCTGCCTGCGGGCCTGCGGGCCGTGGCCGTCACCGACAGCCACTGGACAGGCCGCGCGACCGTCGCCGTGACCTCGCCCCGTCCGTCCGCCCAAGCGCAGGCGATGATCACGGCTCTGCAGGATCAGGCCGCCCGTCTCCGCAACGCCTGAACGCCTGATCGATGCAGTCGTTGCGGCTTTCTGTTCGGCTGCGGATTCAAGGTCATTTGCCGGACGGCGAGCATGCGCAAATACTTCTAGCGATGGTCTTGGACGGTCGCGGCGACGATTTTGCATCGTCCAATGCAAATGCACTCGCGACGTACTGGCAGATGCTCTAGATCACATTCCCAGTGCCGCTGGTTTTGTTCATTTTGGTCGCGTTGCGGTGTGTGTTGATCGGGCTCTGACCTCGGGCTTCTCTTGATTCATCCCGGTTTAGCGGTGGAAGGATTTGCGCGGTTTTTCGCTTTTGTCTCTCTCGATCTTCATTGGTTAATGGCCATATTCGGCCGCCGTCGTTTCGAGGGGAGGCGGCGACAACTTACAAGGTCTCTGCTTAGCTGTTTTGCAGCTGGTCAAAAGTGCGTCGTCACGGCCTGCGAATAGGCCGCGGTGCGGCGCCTGTCCACGGGGGCGGCGATGATGCCATGGCAGGCAAGTCCGAACGGGGGCGAGCCGAGCGGGTTCGGTGCGGACGGGTTCGGCGTTGCCGCCGCCGCGCCGGATGAGGCGTCCGACCGGCCCGGGCCGCCGCGGGCTCCGGTGATCTCCATGCCGAAGGGCGGCGGGGCGATCCGCGACATCGGCGAGACCTTCGCCGCCAACCCCGCCAACGGGATCGGCACGCTGACCGTGCCGATCCCGGCCAGCCCTGCGCGCAGGGGATTCGCGCCGTCGATGGCGCTCGTTTATGACTCGGGGACGGGCGGCGGCGTCTTCGGGCTCGGCTGGCACCTCGACGTCCCCGCGATCACCCGGCGGACCGACCGGGGCGTCCCCCGCTACCGCGACGCCGGGTCGCCCGCCGACGAGGACACCTTCCAGCTTCTCGGCGGCGACGACCTCGTCCCGGTCGGCGGCACGCGGCGGGTGCGGTGCGCCGACCGCCGTTACGCTGTCCGCCGGTATCGGCCGAGGAACGACTCCGCGTTCTCCCGCATCGAGCGCTGGACGGACGAGGCGGGCGAATCCGGCGGCGGCGCGCACTGGCGGGTTACCAGCCGTGACAACGTCACCACTTTCTTCGGTGGGACGGCCGGTGAGCGGATCGCCGACCCGTCCGAGCCCACCCGCGTCTTCACCTGGCTGGCCTGTGTGAGCGTCGACGGCCACGGCAACGCGATCCGCTACGAGTACAAGGCGGAGGACGCGGCCGGCGCCGACCTGACCGCGCCCCACGAGCACGGCCGCGAACCAGGCGCCCGAACCGCGGCCCGCCACCTGAAGCGCGTCCGGTACGGCAACGTGACGCCGCTGTCGGTGGACGGCGCGGGCCCGCCCTTCGGCCCGCCTCCCACCGACTGGATGTTCGAGATCGTCCTCGACTACGGGGAGCACGGCGCCGGCGGCGCGGAGGAACGTTCCTGGACGTGCCGCTCCGACCCGTTCTCGTCCTACCGGTCCGGGTTCGAGGTCCGCACGTACCGGCTCTGCCGGCGCATCTTGCTGCTGCACCACTTCCCGGACGAGCCCGGAACCGGCGCCGACTGCCTCGTCCAGTCGCTGGACCTCGCTTATGACGTGCAGCGGCCGTCCGGGCTGGCCGCCCTGGCGTCGGTGACGCGTCGCGGGTTCCGGCGCGGGGATGACGGGTCGCTGGTGTCGCGCGCCATGCCGCCGGTCGAGTTCACGTACGCGGCCGCTGAGTTCGGGCATGAGGTGCGCCGGCTGGACGACGCGTCCGCCGAGAACCTGCCCGCGGGGCTCACCTCCCCGGCCTACCGCTGGGCCGACCTCGACGGCGAAGGGCTGCCGGGCATCCTGACCGAGCAGGCCGGGGCCATGTTCTACAAGGCCAACCTCGCGTCCGGCCGGTTCGGGCCGATGCGCGTGGTCGGGACGCGGCCCGTGCCGTCCGGGCTGAGCGGCGGACGGTGGGAACTCCTCGACCTCGACGGGGACGGCAATCTCGACCTGGTCGCCTTCGACGGGCCGGTCCCGGGGTTCAGCGAGCGCGCGGACGGCGCCTGGACGGAATGGCGGCCGTTCGGCTCGCGTCCCGTCCTGGACTGGCAGGACGCGAGGACCCGGCTGGTCGACCTCAGCGGCGACGGCCGCGCCGACGTCCTCGTCCTCGGCGACGACGACCTCACCTGGTACAGGTCGCTGGGCGAGGACGGTTTCGACGAGCCCGGCCGCACCACCCCGCCTCCGCGTGCGGCCGCTGACGCCGACGCGTGGGTTCGTTCAGGCGACGTTGCCGAGACCGTCCAGTTCGCCGACATGACGGGCGATGGGCTGGCCGACCTGGTTCGGGTGCGGCTGGGAGAGGTCAGTTACTGGCCGAGCCTTGGGCACGGACGCTTCGGGCACCGGATCGTGATGGACGGCGCCCCCCGGCCTGCCGATCCCGACGAGTTCAACGCCCGGCGGGTGATCCTCGCCGACGTGGACGGGTCGGGCGCGAGCGACCTGATCTACCTGGGTGCGGACGGCGTCCACATGTACGCCAACCAGTCCGGCAACGGCTGGTCGGCGGCCGGGGAGCTGGACGTCCGGTTCCCGCGCATCGACTCGGCGGTCCAGGTGAGCGCCATCGACCTGCTCGGCACCGGGACGCTGTGCCTGGTCTGGTCATCGCCTCTGCCTGGCGATGCGTCCTCGCCGCTGCGGTACGTCGAGCTGATGCGCGCGGGCAAGCCCTACCTGCTCACTGGAATGCGCAACAACCTCGGGTTGGAGACGTCGGTCGGGTACTCGACGTCGACCGCGTTCTATGCGGCTGACCGCGCGGCGGGCCGTCCGTGGCCGACGAGGGTTCCTTTCCCGGTCCATGTCGTGGAGCGGGTTGAGACGCGCGACGCCGTGTCCCGGAACGTGTTCACCACCCGGTACGCCTACCACGACGGCCATTTCGACGGCGTCGAGCGTGAATTCGGCGGGTTCGGCATGGTCGAGCAGTGGGACACGGAGGAGATCGGCGCGCTGAACCCGTCCGGGGAGCGCCATGCGGACGCGACCAATCGGGATCCGGCGGCGTTCCTCGCCCCCGTCCTCATCCGTTCGTGGTTCCACACCGGGGAGCCAGGGCAGCCGGCGCGGGTTCTGGCGCGTGAGCCGGGAGGCACGCCTGTTCCGGCGGAGCTGACCCCGGACGAGGAGCGGCAGGCCGCGCGAGTGCTCCGCGGACGCCTGCTCCGCCAGGAGACGTACGGCCTCGACGGCACACCCCAGAGCGCGCGCCCCTACACCGTCGCCGAGCACGCGTACACGGTCGAGTTGCGGCAGTCCGGGCACGGATCCCTGCGCGAGGACGGCTATCGTCCCGCCGTCTTCACGTCCTACCAGATCGGTTCCCATGAGGAGCAGCACGAGCGGGCCAGGTATGTGGTGGACGGTCGCGAGGTCGCCGATCCCCGCGTCCGGGACGAGTTCGTCCTCGACGTGAACGAGTATGGCGACGTGCTGCGCTCGGTCGAGGTGGCGTATGGGCGGCGGCACCCCGATCCCGACCCCGTGCTCACGGACGCCGACCGCGCCGAGCAGGCGCGCATCCGCGTTCTGGTCACCGAGAACCGGTACACGCACGCGATCGACGCCAACGCCGACGCCGACTACCGGACGCCGCTGCCTTGCGAAAAACGAATCACCGAGGTCGTCGGGCTCGGGCTCCGTCCGTCCGGCGAGGCGTCCGGCGGAGGGTTCGGTGAGGGCGAGTTGCGGGACGCGCTCGACCGCGTCACCGCCGACCTGCCCGTCACCGCGTGGGACGACCGGGACGACGGCGCAGGCGGTCCGGCGCGGCGGTTGCTGGAGCGGCAGCGGTCGGTGTTCTGGCGTGATGACCTGAGCGGTCCGCTGCCGTTCGGTGTGCTCGAACCGCTCGCGCTGCCGTACGAGACCGTCCGGCAGGTGCTCACCGACGATCTCCTCGACGCCGAATACGGCGACCGTGTGGACGCGGCCAGGCTCATGGAGGCCGGGTATGTGCGGGAGGAGGGAGCCTGGTGGGCGCCGTCCGGACGGGTCCTTTTCACACCCGACGACGGAAGCCCGCCCGCCGCACGCTTCTACCTTCCGCACGCCTTCGTCGACCCGTTCGGCGCCACGACCCGGCTCCAGTACGACCGGTACGACCTGCTCGTCGTCTCGTCCACGGACGCGGTCGGCAACGTCGTCAGCGTCGGAAGGCGGGAGCGGGATCGGGAGCCGGAGCCGGAGCCGCGGCCGGAGCGGGACGGTGACTACGGCCGCGTCCTGCCGGGCGGCTACGACTACCGGGTGCTCCAGCCCAAGGTCACCTGCGACGCCAACGGCAACCTGACCGAGGCCGCCTACGACGCGCTCGGACGTCTCACCGCCACCGCCGTCCGCGGCAAGCCGGGCGACGCCCGCGACGATCTCGGCGACACCGTCGAGGGGCTCGACCCCGACCCCAGCGACGCCGACCTGCTCGCCTACTTCGCCGACCCGCACCAGCCCGGCCTCGCGCAACGGCTGCTCGGACGCGCGACCAGCCGCGCCCTCTACGACCCGAACGCGTATTACCGCTCGCGCGGGCAAGCAAATGCGGAGTCCCGTCCACCCGCGACGGCGCTCCTGAGCCGCATCGACCACGTCGCCGCGCATCCGCCCGGCGAGCCCCCTGGCGCAACGCCCGGCGGGCCTCCGGGCGGGCCTCCCGGCCGGCCTCCCGCCCTCCAGCAGCTGATCACCTACTCCGACGGCGCCGGACGGGAGGCGCAGCACAAGGCCCAGGCCGAGCCGGACGCGGACGGCCGTCCCCGCTGGAGCGGCACCGGATGGACGATCTACAACAACAAGGGCCTCCCCGTCCGCCGCTACGAGCCGTTCTTCAGCGCCACCCACGAGTTCGAGTTCGCCCGCGTCGCCGGGGTGAGCGCCGTCGTGTTCTACGACCCGGTCGGCAGGGCCGTGGCGACGCTGCGTCCCGACGGCGGCTACGGCAAGGTCGTCTTCGATCCGTGGCGGCTCACCACCTGGGACGCCAACGACACGATCGCGCTCCGCCCGGACGCCGACCCCGACGTCCGCGGTCTCGTCGGCCGCTACCTCGACGGGCTCGCCGCCGCCGGAACGCCCTGGCGGACCTGGTACGAGGTGCGCGTCACCGGCGAACTCGGCGCGGATGAGCGGAGCGCCGCCGCGCAGACCCTCGCCCACGCCGGCACCCCGGCCCGCGCCTGGTCGGATTCGCTCGGCCGCTCGTTCCTGACCGTCCGCCACGACCGGGGTGCCGACGCCGCGGGAGGCGACCGCCACCACCGGACGCTCGTCCGGCTGGACGTCCAGGGCCGGCCCCGGGAGATCCGCGATCCGCTCGACCGCGCGGTCCAGCGGATCGGCTACGACATGGCGGGCGGGCTGATCCGGCGGGCGAGCATCGACAGCGGGCCCGGGCTCGTCCTGCGGGACGTCCTCGGGACGTCCTGCACGTCGTGGACGGCGCGCGGGTTCGTGTTCCGCACCGAGTACGACGCGCTGCACCGTCCCGTCCGGTCGTTCGTGGCCGGTCCCGGCATCGACGGCGAGCGCGAGCACCAGCGCGTCGAGTACGGCGAGGGCGTGCCGGACGCCGCCGCCCGCAACCTCCGCACCCAGGTCCACCGGACGTTCGACGGTTCCGGCGTCGTCACCCATGACCGCTACGACCCCGAAGGCAACCTCGCTGAAGCGACCCGGCAACTCGCCCGGGACTTCCGCGAGGCGCCGGACTGGGCGGGCCCGGTCGAGCTCGAACCCGAGCGGTACACCGGACGGGTCGCGTTCGACGCGCAGGGCCGCCCGGTACGGATCACCGCGCCGGACGGCGGGACGATCACCGCGTCCTACAACCCGGCGGGGTTCCTCGAACGACTCGACGCGCGGCCCGCCCGCGAAGAAGATCCCATCCCCGTCGTCACCGGCATGGACTACAACGCGCGCGGGCAGCGGATCGCCGTCGAGCACGGGAACGGGGCGCGCACCGGCTACGCCTACGACCCGTTCACGTTCCTCCTGCGCGGCGTCGTCACCGAACGGGACGGCGACCGGCTCCAGGACCTGCGGCACGTGTACGACCCGTCCGGGAACGTGACGTCCATCCGCGACGAGTCGCAGCAGACGCTGTTCTTCCGCAACCGGGTCGTCCGGCCGGGCGGGCGGTACCGCTACGACGCCCTGTACCGGCTCGCGGAGGCGACCGGACGCGAGCACCTCGCGCAGGCCGACGGCGTCCGCCCGCGGGGCGTCCGCCCGCCCGGCCCGCACCGGAACGGCCCGCCGCCGCTCCACCCCCACGACGGCGGCGCGATGAGCCGCTACACCGAGCGGTACGAGTACGACCCGGTCGGGAACCTCCTCCAGATCGTGCACGCGGTCGCCGACTCCGCCACTCCCGGCTGGACGCGGACCTACCGCTACGACCAGGAGAGCCTCCTCGAACCCGGCGTCACGGGCAACAGGCTCGGCGACGTCGACGGGGTGCGCCTCGACCACGACCCGCAGGGCAATGTCACAACGCTGCCCGGCCTCGCCTTCCTGAGCTGGGACGCCGAAGACCGCCTGCACGTCACCGCGCACCGTCCGCCAAGGGACGGAACGCTGCCCGAGGCCACCTGGTCGTCCTACGACTCCGCAGGAACGCGGGTGCGGAAGGTCACCGACCGGCCAGGCCCCGACGGTGAGCGGATCCGGGTCCGCGAGCGCCTCTACCTCGGCCCGTTCGAGGTGTTCCGCGAGTACGCGCCCGACGGCGAGGTGACGCTGGAGCGGACGACCTTGCACGTCCTGGACGAGGACCGCCGCGTCGCGCTCATCGAGAAGCGCACCCGCGGCGACGACAGGGGGCCGGAACTGCTCGTCCGGCACCAGCTCGACGACCATCTCGGCTCCCCGACGCTGGAACTCGATCAGCTGGGGCGCGTCCTCACCGTGGAGGAGTTCCACCCGTACGGCAGCACGGCGTACGAGACCGTGTCCAAGGGCGCGCGGGCCGCCCCGAAGCGGTACCGGTTCACCGGACGGGAACGCGACCGGGAAAGCGGCCTCCAGTACCACGGCGCCCGGTTCTACGCGCCGTGGCTCGCCCGCTGGGTCAGCCCCGACCCGGCCGGGACGCAGGATTCGCCGTCCCCCTACGTCTACGTCGCGGCCAACCCGGTTCGGCTGACCGACCCGTCCGGCCGCCAGGGGACGCCGCCCGGCGGCAACAGCATCGACGACCTGTTCACCTTCGTCCGCAACCAGGCGGGATTCGAGACCGGCGCGGAGCGCGCGCTGGACTTCACGAAGCGTGGCGCGAGCCCGTTCGGGACCGCGGCCCATGCCAAGGCCACCGAGGTCCTCGGACGGCTGAAGGCGGCCCAGTCCCCGCTGCTCGGCGTCGAGCGCGTCTACTCCGAGGTCCGCGTGGTCGCCGGCGAGGTCGCCGCGATCGGCCTCGGGCCCGGCGGGCCGAAGGGCGCGCACAACCTCGACCTCGTGGCCGTCCAGGAAGGCAAGTCGCTCGCGGTCGGCGAGCAGTTCACCGCCCAGGTCGCCGAGAAGATCGGCGACATCAAGTACGGCGGCGGTGTGATCAACCAGAAGTACGGCGTCCACGGCGTCGAGCTGGTGACGGTCAACGGCCGGACCGCGCCGGGCCCGGTGCCCGTCGCGGCCACCGCGGAGACCGGGGCGGGGGCGACCGCGCAGGCGGCGGGCCAGACCGCCGCCAAGGTCGAGGCCCCCGCCGCGAAGGCGGCGCAGGCGGCGGCCGGCGCAGGCGAGACCGCGGCGGCCGCGGCCCCGGCGGCCGAGGCGGCGGCGCAAACCGGCGCCGGGGTCGCGGGCAAGGCCACGGCGGCGTCGAAGGTGGCCGGTGGGGCGTCCAAGGCCGCGAGCGGCGCGGCGCGGGTGCTGCGGGCGGCGGCTCCGGCGCTGCGCGTCGTCGGACGTGTCGCGGGGCCGCTGGCGCTGGCGGCGGGCGTGCACCAGGCCGCGACCGCGCAGACGACCGCCGAGAAGGCCGACGCGGCGGTGAACGTGACGAGCGGCGCGCTCGCCCTGTCGGCGAACCCGGTCACCGGCATCGCCGCGGGCGGTCTCGTCGCCGGCGGCTACGTCGGCGGGAAGGTCGAGGGCGCCGTCACCGAGGCCACCGGCAGCCGCGAGGCGGGCGTCGCCGCCGGCACCCTCGCGGGCGCCGCGACGGGCGCCGCGATCGGCGCGGTCGTCGGTTCCATCGTGCCCGGCGTGGGCACCGCCGTCGGCGCCGCCGTGGGGGCCACGGCGGGCGCGGTCGGCGGATTCATCAAGTCGTACTGGAAGTAGGGGAAAGGACGAGGCCCATGCCCACTCTCATCATCGTGAGGCTGCGCCCCACCCGGCCGGTCGACGGCGCGGGCTTCACCGCCGCGCTGGCGGGGCTGACCGTCGAGGCGTTCGACCTCGGCTTCGGCTCGACCGTCGACGGCGTCCCCCTCGGCGCGGCGAGCGGGGTGTTCACCTCGACGTCGGTCGCCGACCTCACCGTCGACCTCACCACCACGGCGATCGTCCAGCATTTCGTGGACACCGGCATCCCGCCGAGCCCGCCGACGACGCGCGAGCCCGCGGCGGCGGCCACCGCGGTGATCGTCGCGAACCCGCCCGCCGGCCACCCCGAATACCCGACGGGCACCGCGTTCGACCTGCGGCTGAAGCTCACCCGGAACGGCAGGCAGGTCGCCGACCGGCGGATCGACTTCAACGCGTCCGTCGTCACCGTCGGGGCGCTGCCCACCCTGCTGACGGACGTGGTGGAGCTGGCGCCGAGCGCGTACGCGGTGCTGCCCGCCGTCGCGTCCGGCGCGGGCGCGCACCTGGAGTTGCCGCCGGACGGCGCCCCGCCGGACTTCGCGTCCCTGGTCGGAGCCGTCAACGCGGTCCTCGCCCTCGACCCCGCGGACGGCCGGACGATCGCGCAGCGCACCACGCTCAGCGCGGCGCAGGCGCGGCACGTCGCCGCGGAGATCGAATGGGACCGGGCGATCTACCCGCCGCCGCCCGAGCCGCGCCCGCTCGCCCAGATGTACACCACCCCGCAGCCCGACCCGCTGGTCAAGCCCGAGGACGCCGACAACGACCGGCGCCGCTTCGAAGCCGAGATCGAGGGCTACTACGCGACGCACGACGGGAACGCGCTGCGGCTGACCGGGTACATCTACGCGGCCTGGGCCGCGATGGTGTGCGAGCGGCTCAGCGCGGGCGAGAACCTCACCGGTCCCGGCCCGGCGCAGGGGCCGGTGGACGGGTCGCGCCGCGCCCTGCTGACGTTCCCGCTGCCGTCCGGCACCGGCGACGGGACGACGCTCAAGCACGCGTCCGTGCTGCTCACCGGCGACCCGGCGGGCGCCGCGCTGAATCCGCCGTTCGTCGTCCCGGCCGCGTACTTCTACGCGCTCGGCGCGCAACTCCCGCCGCAGGTGGACGTGCCGCAGCGGTTCGCGATGGCGAGCGCCGACACCGAGGCCAAGGTGCTGGTGACGATCGAGACCGCGATCGAGGCGGGCACGGTCGGGGCCGCGGAGGCGCCCGCCGCGACGGCCGGGTCCACGGCCGCGCTCGTCCCGGCGCAGGCGGCGCGGCGGCTGCGCGCGATCGGGCAGGCCGCGGCGCCCGCTCCGCCCGTCGCGCTGAACGCGTCCGTCCGTCCGCTCGTCGACGCCTGGCTGGCGCACGCCGGGCCGACGCCCACCATCGACGCGGACTTCTGGGGACCGGCGACCGCGTCCGGGCCCGGCGCCGCCGCCTACCTCAGCCTGCTGCTGCACGCCGTCACCGGCGGCTTCGCGCCGCTCATCACCGCGATCACCGCCGAACTCGGGGTGACGACGGCGGCCGGGCTGCGGGCCGTCACCGACGAGCGGTGGCGCGGGCTGTTCCTGCCGCCGGGCGCGCCGCCGCGCCTCGACCTGCTGCCGCCGTTCACCGAGGTCGGGACGGCCAGCACCCCCGAGGACAGGGTCGACGCGTTCCTCCGGCATCTGCGGCAGTTCTTCACCGTCCCGTTCTCCCCGGCGTCGACGACGACGCCTGCGGCGGGGGCCCCGTCCACGCTGGAGCGGCCGAATCCCGACATCTTCGCCGCGTTCGAGGCGCGGTACGCGGCGCACGGCGGCGGCACGTACACGCCGGGCACCCCGCGCGACCCCGACGCGACGCGGTCGGCCGTCCTGGACGTGTTCCCCGGCGACCCGCACGCCCGGACATGGCTGCTCGCGGCGCTCGACGCGATCGACGCGCTGCACGTCCTGACCGCGTTCGCGGGGCCTGGCGAGGCTGCCGCCGAGCTGCGGTTCTCGCTGATGGAGGCCCTGTACGCGCGCGGGTTCACGACGGTCGAGGCGGTGACCGCGCTCAGCCCCGACGACTTCCAGCAGGCCCTGGAAGGGACGATCGGGCACTCCTACGCGGTGCAGATCCAGGAGGCCGCGGGCGGGTCGGCGTCCGCGTCGCCGGGAGAGGGCGAAGGGTTCGCGCCCGTCAACCCGGGGACGCTCACCGACTGCCTGCCGCCCGAGCACCTGTCCCCGTTCGGGCTGGTGGCGTACCTGAGCGAGCTGCTGCGGCTGTCGGCGGCGAGCACCTGCGCGGAGCCGTTCCCGGCGGAGGAGGAGACGCTCGGCGGGCTGCTGGAGGAGCGCCGCGGACCGCTCGGCGACCTGCACGCCACGGAGGCGAACCACGCGACGCCGGTCCCGTCCGTCGACCTCGTCAACGAGAGCCTGGAGCATCTCGCCGCCGCGGTGGCGAGCGGCGGGACGCCGTCCGGCGCCGTCTTCGACACGGCATCGGACGAGGTCGGCGGGCACCCCCTCACCGGCCCGGACGCGCACGACCCGGCCACGCTGCTCGCGGCCGTCCCGGAGCACTCCGCGCCGTCCGCGCCGCTGCCCGCCGCCTACGCCGCGCTGCGCGACGACGCCGGGTCGCCGCCGCTGCCCTACGACCAGGCGCTCGACACCGTCCGCTCCTACCTCCGGGCGGCGGGCACGAGCCGGTACGAGATCATGCGCCGGTTCCGCAAGCGGATCACCGAGTTCGCGCTCGACCCGGCCCACGAGCCGGACGGGTTCGCGGCGTACCGGTGGCGGTATCCCGTCCGGCTGGAGACGGCGCTGGAATACCTGTGCCTGAGCGCGCACGAGTACGCGATGTTCTTCACCCGGACGCCCGGGGAGGAGCCGTCCGAAGGCGTGCCGGCGGCGTGGCGGCTGTACGGGTTCACGGAGGCCCGCGTCGGCAGGACGCACTGGTCGAAGACCGCCGTGCTGCTCCCCGAACTGCTCGCGCGGACCGGCCTGGAGTACTGCGACCTGGCCGAGCTGCAGCGGAGCGAGATCGTCCCGTTCGACCTGGTGGAGATCCCCCGTGGCCGGCGTGGAGGCGACGGCGACGGGAACGGGAACGGGCGGATGCCGGACTGCCCGCCGTGCCATCCGGAGGGGTACCGGGTGCGCTTCCTCGGCGAGCGCGGCGACGCCGACCGCTCCGCCGCGCTCGTCCGGCTCGCGCTGGTCGTGCGGTTGTGGCGGGCCCTGCGCGGCCGCTGCGGCGGCGGCCTGTCGTTCCGGACGCTCGCCGACATCGACGCCGTCCTGTCCCTGTTCACCGCTGAGGGAGCCGTGAACCCGGACTTCCCGCGCCAGCTCGCCGCCCTGCTCATGCTGTGCGACGACCTCCGGCTGCCGCTCGGCGGCGGCGACGAGGCGGGCCCGCTGGGCCGGATCCCGCTCCTCGCCCTGTGGGTGGACAGCGCCACCCACGCCGAGTGGACGCACGCGGCCGCCCTCCTCCTGGACGGCGTCGAGGAGACCGCCGGACGGACGAACCCCGCCCTGGAGACCACCCCCGAACTCATCAAGATCATCGGCGCGAACCTGACCCCGCTGTCGGTGCTGTGCGGCTTCGACCCGGACACGCCGTCCGACACCTGGCACGCCCGGCCCGCCGCCACGCTGCGGTTCGCCGAGGCGCTGCTGAAGATCTACCTGTCCCCGTTCACGGTCGGCGAGCTGCTGTTCCTGTTCACCACGGACGGCCATCTCGGCGGCGACGACCCGTTCCCGCTGCAGGACCGCAACGAGGCCGCCGACGATCCCCTCGGACTCGGTGACACCGAGCCGTTCGACGGCCAGGGCCCGCACTCGCTCTGGACGCTGCGCGCCGCGCTCGGCGACATCGAAGCGCCCGGCGAGGAGGCCGCCTCCTGGACCTGGACGTGGATCGCCGCCTCGCTCCGCAACGACTTCGGATACACCGCGCCCACCGCCGCGCCCGATCCCCTTGACCTGCTCGGCCGCCGCTTCTTCGCCGCCGAGCTGCGCCGCCGGGGGATCCCCGTGAGCGCGGCCGAGACGCGGTTCGCGGTGCCGCTGCCCGCCGCCGACACCTCCCCGGACATGTGGGCGGGCGGCCCGCCGGAAGGCGGCTTCGCCTACGACCGCGCCGCCGAGGAGCTGTACTGCCTGCTGCCGCTGCGGGACACCGACGTCCTCGGCCGGCTGCTGCGGCTGCGTCCGCTCAACCCGGTCGAGCGCCGCGCCGTCCGCGACCTGTACTTCGCGCCCCGGGCCGCGTGGGCGCCGTTCGCCGCGCTGTTCGAGAACCCGGTGCAGGCCATCGAGTCGCTCGTCCAGGAAGGGGACGACGACTCCCGGTTCGCCCTGTTCCAGAAGGCGTACGCGCTGTTCGTGCGGCGCTGCCGGATCATCGCCGAGCACCTGGCCAGGCACGTCCTCGCCGCGACCGGCGCCGACCCCGGCGACCCCGATCCGACGACGGACGCCGCGTGGCTGATCCTGCGCGGGCTCTGGGCGGACGAGAACTTCGGGTTGACCCCGTGGGAGGACGACTCGGGCGCCCCGCCGGACGTCACCTGGCCTTGGCGGCCTGGCGCGGGCGCCTTCGCCGCGCTGCTCGGCCTGCGCGGGACCGGCATCGTCGGCACGTACCGTCCGGACGTTCCGCGCGGCGCTCTGCGGTGGCGGGAAGTGCGCGGGCCGCTGAGCGCGTTCGGGGACGTCCGGAACGCGTTGAACGCGCCCGTGCCGACCGTCCTCCCGGCGATGGACCTGGAGCTGACGGAGGAGCAGGAGCGGTACGTCAGCGTCCGAAATGGTCTCGCACTCCTGGACGCGACGGGCGAGCCGCTCGGCGGGGCCGAGCCGTTCGCGGTGCGCTGGCACGGCATGCTGCTGGTGGAGCACGAAGGCGTCTACCGCTTCAACGCCGGCGAGACGTCCGGCCACGCCGATGACCACGACCACGACCACGACCGGCATGACGAGCATGGGGATTGGTGCGAGGGGCGGCGCTGGCGGGTCGTCCTGCGCCGGGGGCAGCGCACCTGGGCCGTCCTCAACCACGGGATGCCGGGCGACGAGGCGCCGGGCCACGTGTCCGGGCCGCTGCGGCTGCGGCGCGGCGTGTACGAGATCACGATCGAGGCCCGGCAGGTCGAGCCGGCGTTCACCGGACGCGCCGACACCGAGCCCGCCCGCACCGGATTCCGGTTCGGCTACGCCGGGCCCGACACCGGCGACGCCGTCGCCACCCTCCCGTTCGACCGGCTGTTCCGTCCCGCGAAGCCCACGACGCTCGGCGACGGCGTCGTCCGCGACCCGACCGATGAAACGGCCGCGGGCGGGCGGGCGCTGTCCGTCATCCGGCCGGGGGAGAACGCCGCCGCCTGGCTGAACGGCCTCTACGTCAGCAGCCTGCGCGACATCCGGCGCACCTACCAGCGGGCCTTCAAGGCGCTGCTCGTGGCGCACCGGTTCGGGCTGTCCGCGCAGCCGGTGCCCGGCTACCGGCAGTCCGAGCTGGGATACCTGCTCGCGCATGCCGAGACGTTCGCGGGCACGTCCCATCTCCGCACCGGGGCCGCGTCCTTCGGCACCCACCGCGCCTGGCTCTCGCCCGACCTGCTGCCCGTCGGCGACCCGTACCTGACCAACGTCGTGGACGACCAGCGCAGCGACCCGGGGCGTCCGCGCCAGGCCGCGCTCTTCGACGTCTGGGAGCGCCTCTACGACTACGCCGACCTGCGGCACGACACCGGGGCGGCGCGCGAGCGCCCGGCCTGGCTGCTGTTCGCCGAAGTGTCCGAGCAGCAGCCGGACGACCCCGTCAACCTCCTGCGGCACCTCGGCGTGGACGCCCGGCACGCGCCCCTCGTCAGCGCCTACTTCGACGTCCCGCCCGACCCGTACCGGCTTGGCCCGCACGACCTGGAGGACGAGCGCTGGGCGATCCGCGCCTGGCTCGGCTCGCGGCTGCTACACCGGATCACGGGTCACCTCGTCCCGCGCGACATCGGCGCCGCCCACCCCTACCTGTGGGCGGCCGACGAACCCGGCGCCCCGGTCGGGACGCCGCCGCTCTCCGGCGCCGCCGACCTCATCCGGTTCGTCGAGGACGCCTACATCGAGAACGGGCAGCCGCGCCGCTACACCGACCTGCGGAAACTCAACGACGGTCTGCGCGAGCGGGCCCGGCGGGCGCTACTGGCCTACTTGAGCGGTCCGGGACGGTTCGCCGCCACCCCCGGGGACCTGTCGGACCTCCTCCTTCAGGACGTCCAGGCGGGCCTCGTCCAGCGGGTGACCCGGATCGAGGACGGCGTCGCGGCCGTCCAGGCGCTCATGCAGCGCGCGTTGCTCGGCGCCGAGCCGTCGCTGCCCATTCCCTATGCGCTGCGCAAACTGTGGCGGAACCGGTTCGCGACGTTCGCGCAATGGCGTGTGTGCGCGCAGCGCGAGGCATACCCGGAGAACTGGATCGAGTGGGACGACCTGCACGAAGCCCGCCGGTCGGAGGCGTTCCGCATGCTGGACGCGCGGCTCCGCGAGGACTCGCTCACCGTCCCGGTTCCCGGCGGCCTGGCCTGGTGGCGCGGAACCCGTCCGCCGGAGCACCCCGCCCTCACCCTGCTCCAGGACGGGACCCTCGCCGCCGAGCGGCTGCTGTCCCCCGCGCCGGAGGGCCTCGGGCTCCTCGGCACCCCGGCCCCGCCCGCGCAACCGTCCTGGCTGGCCCCGATCGCCCTGCCCGCAGCGACCAACGGAAACGGCAACGGCGAAGGTGATAGGGCAGTCGATCTCCACGTGCGGAAGCTGCCGCTGTGGCTTACGGCGGCGATCTCGCTCGGGGTCCCGTTCGTCCGGATCGCGGCCGCGGGGATCCCGCCCGCGTCGGCGCATCTCGCTCCGTTCGGGCATGCCGCCGGCTGCTGCCGGGACTGCGGCGAAGACCGTCCCGAGGACGGCGTCGACGAGTACTACTTCTGGCTGGCGGGCGCCGCGCTGTACGACGACGCCGACGCGGTCCAGGACGCCGACGCCGGTGTCGTGGTCTCGACCCCGGAGGGGCCCGCCGACCAGACCTCCGACTGGCATCGTCCCGACAAGCTGCCCGGCCTCCTCGCCTGGCCGCCGGACGACGGCGCGCACCTGTTCTGGTGCCGCGTCCGCAACGGCCGGTTCGAGCCGCCGCGAAGGAGCGCCGAGGCGGTGCGCCTGCGGTCCGGCCACGGCGCGCTGCGGCTGGTGTTCGAGGGACGCACGGGCGACTCGCTCCGCTTCACCGTCCCGGACGCGGAGCCGCCGACCGGCCACTCCGACCCCACGGCGCCGGGATTCCGCTACGACATGCCGCCGGACGACGCGGTCGTCCTGCCCCTGGTCACGGCCCCCGACCCGCCGGACGTCACCTACCCCGGCGCGATGGCCGCATACCCGTACTTCACGATGAGGCCGCCGGGCGCGCTGCTCCTGCCGCTGTCGCCGTTCCCGGTCGCGGCGGCCGTCGCGGGCGCGCTGCGCGCCCACTGCCGCCACGAGGCGGCGCTGGCCTGGTACAACGTCGCCCACCGTCCGCTGGAGTCCGACAACACGTGGCGGACGTCCTCGTTCGGCACCGACGTGGCGCGGCGTCAGGACGTCGTCCTGTCCTACGCCGAGACCCTCGCCCAGGCCGCGGACGCCGCGTTCGCGCGGGGCGACCTGGAGGGGGCGCGGCAGGCCCGCGTCCTGCTCGACGTCCTGGCCCGCCTGCTCGGCCGCCCGCCGAGGCGGATCGCCGCCGGGCCCGACGACGACCCCGCCGAGCTCGCGGACTTCTTCGCCCGTCCCGCCCCGCTGAACCCGCGCCTCCTCGCCCTCTACGAACGGGCGGGCGACCGGCTGGCGCTCGTCCGGCACGACATCGACGCCCACCGGCTGCACCGAGGCCCGGACGTGCCCGCCGACGCCGCGGACGTCTGCGCGGACGGCTGCGACGGGACGTCCTGCCATGGTCCGGTCGGCCCGTACCGGTTCACCTTCCTCGTCGGCAAGGCGCTGGAACTGGCCGGGGAGGTCCGCGGGCTCGGCGCGAGCCTGCTGGCCGCCTACGAGAAGGGCGACGCCGAGGCCCTCGCCTCGCTGCGCGCGACGCACGAGCGGCAGCTCGCCGAGCTGGGCCTGCGGACGCGGCAGTTCCAGTGGCGGGAGGCCGACTGGCAGGTGCAGGCGCTGCAGAAGACCAAGCAGGGGGCGCTGACGAGGCTGGCGTACCACCAGGCGCTGCTCCGCGCGGGCAACAACGCGGGCGAGATCGGGTACGAGGCCATGACCGTGGTGTCGACCGCCTCCCGGATCGCGGGCAACGTGTCCGAGGGCATCGCCCAGGGCATCGGCCTGTCGCCCGACTTCTGGCTGGGCGTCGCCGGCTTCGCGGGCACCCCGCTCCAGTTCAACCAGTTCCCGCTGGGCAACAAGCTCGCGGCGGGCTTCAGCACGGCCGCCCGGATCCTGAGCTCGGTCGCGGAGAACGCCGGCACGACCGGCGGCCTCAGCCTCACCGAGGGCGGCTGGCAGCGCCGCGACGACGAATGGCGGCACCAGGTCCAGGTGATCGGCGTCGAGCTGCAGCAGATCGAACGGCAGATCCTCGCAGCCGAACGGCACCGCGACGCGGCGCTGCGCGACCTGAACGTCCAGCGGCGGCAGATCGAGCACGGCCGCGAGGTCCAGGACTACCTGCGCGACCGGTTCTCCAGCGCCGAGCTGTACCTGCACCTGCAACGCGAGACCGCCGCGCTGCACCGCCAGCTGTACGACCTCGCGCTGAGGCTCGCCCGGCGGGCACGGCGGGCCTTCGTCCACGAGCGCGGTCCCGGCACCCCGGCCCCCGCCCTGCCCTCGTCCGCCTGGGACTCGCTCCGCGACGGCCTCCTCGCCGGGGAACGCCTGCACCTGGCGCTGCGCCGCATCGAGACCGCCTACATCGAGGAGAACTGCCGCGAGTACGAGCTGACCCGGCACCTTTCCCTGCGCGCCGACTTCCCGATGGCGTTCCTGCAGCTCCAGCAGACCGGCTACTGCGAGATCGAGATCCCGGAATGGCTGCTCGACCTCGACCATCCCGGCCACTACATGCGGCGGATCAAGAACGTCACCCTGACGATCCCGTGCGTGGTGGGCCCCTTCACCAGCATCAACTGCCGGCTGACGCTGCTGAGCAGCCAGACGCGCGTCGACCCGTCCCTGCGCGACGCACCCGCCCGCTGCTGCAACGCCCCATCTGCCCCGTCCGCGCCCGGCCCCTGCCGCTGCCCGGCCGGCGGAACGCCCCGCACCTGCCCCTGCGCGACCGGCGGCTGCGCGAGCTGCGGGTCGGCCTGCGATCCGACCGCCGGTTACGGCCCCGGCCCGGACGACCCCCGCATCGTCCACGCCCACGACGCGACCGAGGCCATCGCCACGTCCAGCGGCCAGAACGACTCCGGCATGTTCGAGCTGAACTTCCGCGACGAGCGCTACCTGCCGTTCGAGTTCCGCGGCGCGGTCAGCCGCTGGCGGGTCGAACTGCCGCCCGAGGACAACCGCTTCCCGCTCGGCAGCCTCAGCGACCTGGTCATGCTCGTCAACTACACCGCGCGGGAGGGCGGCGACGTCCTGCGCGCCGCCGCCCGCGCCGCCGCCGCGCACCGGCTCCCCGGCTCTGGGCTGCGGCTCATCGACGTCCGCCGGGACCTCCCCGACGACTGGTACCGCCTCCAGACCCCGGAAAGCCGCTGGCCGCTGCGCTTGACCCGCGAGCTGTTCCCGTACGTCCCCGGCGGGTGCGACCTCAGCGTCACGCGGATCGAGCTGTTCATCGAACTGGACGACCCGGGCTGCGCGTCCGTCCTGCCCGCCCTGTTCTTCCCCCACCACGCCCACGGCCCGGACGAACCGTGCACCTGCTCCGGCATCCCGGTCGACTGCGTGACGAGCGCCGACTGGCCCTGCCTGTACCACGGCGTCCTGGAAACGGACCTCCCAGTAAGCCCGCGTCCGTCCGGCGCCTTCCTCTTCCCACCCCTCCCCACCAAATTCACCGCCCTTCACCTCCTCTGCACCTACGAGACGAATGGAGCACCCACGAGGGCCACATGAGTCCGCCCGGCGGAGCGGTCAGCGGCGTTTGGCGGTGAAGGTCAGGTGGGTGACGCCGCTCGGTGTGGAGACGGCCTCGATGTCGTACGCCTCCTCCAGCGACTCCAGGCCGTCCCAGAGGCGGACGCCGCGGCCGAGCACGATCGGGACCTGGACGAGGTGCATGTGGTCGACCAGACCCTCGGTGAGGAAGTCGCGCACCACCGAGGGGCCGCCGCCGAGGCGGACGTCCAGGCCGCCGGCCGCCTCGCGGGCCGTCTGGAGCGCGTCGGCGGGTGAGGCGTCCAGGAAGTGGAAGGTGGTGCCGCCTTCCATCTCGATGGACGGACGCGGCCGGTGGGTGAGCACGAAGACCGGAGTGTGGAACGGCGGGTTCGCGCCCCACGGGCCCTTGTAGCCGGGGTCGTCCTGCCATCCGGGCGGGCCGAACTTGCCGGCGCCCATGATCTCGGCGCCGAAGCCGTGCCCGTGCATCGCGGCGAACGCGTGGTCGGCGCCGGTGCTGCCGCCCTGCGCGCCGCCCATCTCGTACCAGAACCGGGTGGCGAACATCCACTCGTGCAGGCGCTCGCCCGCGTGCCCGAACGGGGCGTTCGCGGCCTGGCCCTCGCCGGTGGCGAAGCCGTCGAGCGAGATCGAGAAGTTGTGAACGCGAACCTCGGACATCGGAGTCCTCCTTCGATCCATCGGCACCCCTCCGGTGCCGTCACGAGAAGGTCGGAGCCGACCTCGCCGCCTCGACATCACATCACCGACTTCGGACGTCTACCCCGCCACGTCCGCCTCTACCTGGCCCCGCACCTGCTGCGACTTGTTTTCCACGGCCTGTTTGTAGAGGTGGCCGGCGCGGTAGCTGGAGCGGACCAACGGGCCTGACATCACACCGGCGAAGCCGATTTCCTTGGCCTCGGACGACAGTTCCACGAATTCCTCTGGCTTCACCCAGCGCTCCACAGGGTGATGACGAGGGCTGGGACGCAGGTACTGGGTGATGGTGATCAGGTCGCATCCCGCCTGGCGCAGATCTCGTAGCGCCTGCGACACCTCGGCGCGGGTCTCACCCATGCCCAGGATCAGGTTGGACTTGGTGACCAGGCCGTCGGCGCGGGCGGCGGTGATGACGTCCAGGGACCGCTTGTAGCGGAAGGCCGGACGGATCCGCTTGAAGATCCGCGGCACCGTCTCCACGTTGTGCGCCAGCACCTCCGGCCGGGACGAGAACACCTCGGCGAGCTGCTCGCGGTCGGCGTTGAAGTCCGGGATCAACAGCTCGACGCCGCAGCCGGGAACGGCGGCATGGATCCGCCGGACGGTCTCCGCGTACAACCACGCGCCGCCGTCGTCCAGGTCGTCGCGGGCGACGCCGGTCACGGTGGCGTATTTCAGGCCCATCGTCGCGACCGACTCGGCGACGCGGCGCGGCTCGTCCCGGTCCAGCGGGGCGGGCTTGCCGGTGTCGATCTGGCAGAAGTCGCAGCGCCGGGTGCACTGGTCGCCGCCGATCAGGAACGTGGCCTCCCTGTCCTCCCAGCATTCGGAGATGTTGGGGCAAGCGGCCTCCTGGCAAACGGTGTGCAGCCCTGCGGAGGTCACCAACTGGTCCAGCTCCCGGTACTGCGGTCCCGCGTGGGCGCGGACGCGCAGCCACTCCGGCTTGCGCTCGATCGGGACCTCGGCATTGCGCGCCTCGATGCGCAGCGGCTTTCGTCCGGTGGTCACGTGAGCTGCCCTTCCAGTGCGGGGACGATCTCTCGGGTGACGCGCGTGCGAGCCACGACCCCGCCGCCGCGCAGGACGATCCGGTCCTCGCTCGCGGCGGCGACGGCCTCGTCCAGGTCCGCCGCCCGGATCGCGAGGAGGTCGGCGGGGCTGCCGACGTCCAGCGCGACGGGCGGGAGCCCGAGGGCGGCGCGGGCGTGCGCGGTGACCGACTCCCACGCGTCGGCGACGGGCAGGTGCGCTGCGGCGACCAGGAGCGACGCCGTCTCGAACGGGTCGATGCGGCCGAGCGGGTTGAACGGGTCGCGCCAGTTGTCGCCGCCGCCCGCGACGACGACTCCGGCTTCGCGCAGGGACGCCACGGCGGTCAGCCCGCGCGGTGTGCGCGTGGGCTCGGCGCGGCCCTGGAGGTAGAGGTTGGTCTGGGGGAGCGTCACGACGGCGATGCCCGCGTCGGCCAGCGCGCGGCTCACCTCGCGGCAGGTCGCGGGGTCCTGCTGGCCGAGGCTGACGCAGTGGGAGGCCGTGGCGCGTCCGTGGAGGCCGCGGCGGGCGACCTCGTCGGCGAACCGGCGCAGGGTGAGCATGTCCGGGTCGGTGGTCTCGTCGAGGTGCAGGTCGAGGGGCAGTCCGGCCTCGTCCGCGGCCGCGACCAGGGTGCGGACGGCCGCGTGGGGGTTCGGGTCCAGGGCCGGGGCTCCGCCGACGACGTCGGCGCCGAGTTCGATGGCCTCGGCGAGCAGGCGCCGGTGGTGGCGTCCGGCCGCTCCGGCGACGGGCGCGGCGGTCAGCGCGACGATCTGGAGGTCGACCAGCCCGGCGGCGGCGTGCTCGCGCAGGTTCGCCAGCGCGCGGACGGACCGGACGCCGATGCCCTCGCCGACGTCCGCGTGCGAGCGCACGGCGGTGTATCCGTGGGCCAGCGCGGTCTGCAGGGCCTCGGTGGCGCGGGAGCGGAGGTCGTCCTCGTCCATCGTCGCGTAGGCCGAGCGGATCGCGGTGACCGCTCCGTCCAGGTCGCCGGACGGGTTGGGCGCGCGGCGGGCCAGCAGCGCCTTGTCGAGATGGGCGTGCGGCTCCGCCGCGGACGGCAGCAGCAGGTATCCGGCCAGGTCGAGACGGTCGGCGTCGGCGGCGCGAGGGTCGGCGGCGGCGTCCGCGCCGAGCGCGGCGACGCGCCCGCCGGCGATCAGGACGTCGGTCGTCCCGCCCTCGCGGGTGGTGGCCCGTTCCAGTAGCACGTGGTCGATCATCCCTGGCTCAACTGGCAAGATGTATGACATGTTGACAGTAACTGGACTGATGTGTGGAGGCAAGTAATGCGCGGTCTCGGCGGAGCGAAGATCCTGGTCACGGGGGCGGGCGGCGCCATCGGCCGCGCCGTCGTGCGCCGGTTGGGCGACGAGGGGGCCACGGTCGCGGGCGTCGACCTCAAGGCCCCGGACCCGGACGGCCTGGCATGCGCGATCGCCGCCGACGTCACCGATGAGGCGGACATGGCACGCGCGACCGCCGCCGCGACGGACGAACTCGGCGGCGTGGACGGCCTGGTCGCGATGGCGGGCATCCAGGCGTCCGCCCCGACGCACGAGCTCGACCTCGCCACGTTCCGCAACGTCCTGGACGTGAGCGCGGTCGGCACCTTCCTGGCGATGAAGTCCGTCCTGCCCGGGATGCTCGCCCAGGGCGGCGGCCGCATCGTGACGTTCGGCTCGACGGCGTCGGTCTGTGCGGCACCGCGGCTGGCCGCCTACGCCGCCGCCAAGGGGGCGGTGCTCCAGCTCACCCGCTCGGTCGCCGTCGAGTACGCGGACCGCGGCATCCGGGCCAACTGCGTCTGCCCCGGCGGGGTGGAGACGCCGATGCTCGCGGCGATCGACGCCGCGCGGACCGGCCCCGACCACTTCAAGGAGGGCCATCCGATCGGCCGCTACGCCGACCCGGCGGAGATCGCGGCGGTGGTCGCGTTCCTGCTCTCGGACGAGTCGTCCTACGTCCTGGGCGCGGCGGTCATGGCGGACGGCGGCTTCTCGGCCGGCTGACCCCGACTCCGTGACAACTGCTTCATATCAGTCATAACATGTATTACCAGTTGCCGGACGAACCTGCCGGACGGACCCGACGGAAGGACGCCATGACGCAAGCGACCCGGGAGGGGGCCCTCGACCTCCTCGAACGCATGATCCTCATCCGCAGATTCGAGGAGAAGGCGGCGCGGCAGCGGGCGGGGGGCCTCATCCCCGGCTTCCTGCACCCCTACATCGGCCAGGAGGCGGTGGCGGCCGGCGTCTGCGCGGCCCTCGGCCCGGACGACGTGCTGACGTCCACCCACCGCGGGCACGGCCACATGCTCGCCCGCGGCGCGGACCCGGCCCGGATGTACGCCGAGCTGTTCGGCCGCACCGCCGGCTACAACCGCGGCAAGGGCGGCTCGCTGCACATGATCGACGTGGAGCTGGGCTTCCTCGGCGCCAACGGCATCGTGGCGGGCGGCATCCCGCTCGCCACCGGCGCGGCGCTGCAGCTCAAGCGGCGCGGCTCGGACGGCCTCGCGGTCACCTTCTTCGGGGACGGCGCGTCCAACGAGGGCGCCTTCCACGAGTCGCTGAACCTGGCCGCGCTGTGGAAGCTGCCGGTGCTGTTCGTCTGCGAGAACAACCTCTACGGCGAGTTCACCCGGCAGGACCGCCACCAGGTGATCACCGACGTGGCCGACCGCGCCGCGTCCTACGGCATGCCCGGGGTCGTGGTGGACGGCAACGACGTCGACGCCGTCCGCGACGCCACCGCCGAGGCCGCCGCCCGCGCCCGCGCCGGGGACGGCCCGACCCTGATCGAGGCCAAGACCTACCGGCACCGCGGCCACTTCGAGGGCGACATGGCCCGCTACCGGCCCAAGGACGAGGTCGCGCACTGGATGGCGCGCGACCCGATCGACCTGCTGGCCGCGAAGCTCGCCGAGGAAGATGTCACGGCCGTGCGCGACGCCGTCGAGAAGCGGCTCGACGACGCCATCGCCTGGGCGGCCGAGCAGGAGCATCCCCAGCCCGAGGACGCCCTGGACCACGTGTACGTCGACTCGCTCGGAGGGGCGGCCCTGCGATGACCAAGTTCACCTACGCGGACGCGATCCGGCAGGCCATCGGCGAGGAGATGGAGCGCGACCCGTCCGTCTTCCTCATCGGCGAGGACGTCGGCGAGCCAGGCGGCGTGTTCGGCGTCACCAAGGGCCTGTGGGACCAGTTCGGCGCGGACCGGCTCTGGGACACCCCGATCTCGGAGGAGGCCATCGTCGGCGCCGCGGTCGGCGCGGCGCTGGTCGGCGCCCGCCCGATCGCCGAGATCATGTTCGGCGACTTCGTCACGCTGGCGATGGACATGATCGTCAACCAGGCGGCGAAGACGCACTACATGACCGGCGGGCGGCTGTCCGCGCCGATGGTCGTCCGGATGGTCACCGGCACGTCCGGCTCGACGGCCGCGCAGCACTCGCAGTCGCTGGAGTCGTGGTTCGTCAACGTCCCAGGTCTCAAGGTCGTGGCGCCCTCAACGCCGCACGACGCCAAGGGCCTGCTCAGGCAGGCCATCCGGGACCCCGACCCGGTGATCTTCTTCGAGCACAAGCAGCAGTACGGCGGCCGGGGCGGCCCGGCCGGGGACGTGGTCGAGGTCGAGCCGATCCCGTTCGGGACGGGCAAGGTGCACCGCGAGGGCACGGACGTCACGGTCGTGTCCTACCTCAAGACGCGCGAGCACGCGTCCGCCGCCGCCGAGACGCTGGCGGAGGAGGGCATCTCCTGCGAGGTGTTCGACCCGCGCACGCTCGTCCCCTTCGACCGGGCGGGACTGCGCGCCTCGATCGCCAAGACCGGACGGCTGGTGATCGCGCACGAGGCCCCGACCCGCGGCGGCTTCGGCGCCGAGATCGCGGCCTGGGCGGCGGACGAATGCCACGAACTGCTGCGCGCGCCGATCGTCCGGGTGGGGGCGCTCAACACCCCCGTCCCGTACGCGCCCGTGCTGGAGAACCACACGCTGCCCGGCGCGGACCGGATCGCCGCGTCCGTCCGCCGGCTGCTCGACAAGGAACCCGCCAAGGAACCCGCCAAGGAAGGAGACCGCTGATGGCCGAGACCTACCCGATGCCCAAGTGGGGGCTGTCGATGGAGGAGGGCGTCATCTCCGAATGGCAGATCGAGCCCGGCCAGGCGGTGACCGAGGGCCAGGTGCTGGCCGTGGTCGAGACCGACAAGATCGAGGTCGAGCTGGAGGCCCCGGTGGACGGCGTCTTCGCCAAGGCGCTGGCCGCCCCCGGCGACGAGGTCGCGGTCGGCGCGCCGGTGATGGTGATCGCCGGCGACCAGGCCGACTACGACTCCTTCGCCGCGGGTTCGTGACGCCGCCGCGAAAGGCACAGGTCGTGCCCGGTTTCCGGGCCGGGACGTGGGTGAGCGCCACCCATCAGATCCGGGAGCAGCTCCTGCGCGGCATCCGGCAGGGCGAGCTCGCGCCGGGCTCGGTCCTGCCGTCCGAGCGGGAGCTGTGCGAGGTGTTCGGGGTCAGCCGCGTCAGCGTCCGCGAGGCCATCGCCGGGCTGGAGGCGATGGGGCTGGTCAGCGTCCGGCACGGGCGCGGGACGTTCGTCCGGGACGGTTCCGCCGCGCGCTACGAGGATTCGTTCGGCCGCTACCTGGAGCTCCACCGCGGCCAGCTGGTCGAGCTGCTCGCCGTACGCGGCGCGCTCGACCGGCTCGCCGCGCAGGAGGCCGCCGTGAACGGCCCGCCCGAGCGGGTGGAGCGGATGGTCGAGGCGCACCGTGCCTTCCTGGACGCGGCCGCCGCCCCCCGCCCCGAGTTCGACCGCATCGCCGAGCTGGACGTCGCGTTCCACGTGTCGGTGGCGCAGGCCGGGGCGGGCGGGCTGCTGCCCGTCCTGCTCACCGACCTGCACGGGCTGCTCACCGAGTCGCGGCTGATCACCCTGGCTCGGCCGGGGCAGGCGTCCCGCTCGGTGGTCGAGCACCAGGCGATCGTCGACGCCGTCCTCGCCGGCGACCCCGCGGAAGCGGGCCTTCGCGCCGACGAACACGTGGCCCGCGTCCGCCGCTGGATCGCCGACTTCCGCGCCCCGACCTGACCGGCTCCCAACATGACCAGGAGGGGCACCCCACCGGGGTGCCCCTCCTTCCTGTCCGCCGGATCAGTCGTAGAGCGTGGTGGTGACCGGGACGTCGTCGTTCAGGCCCGCCTTCCGGACGATCGAGGCGGCGCGCTCGCGGGCCTCGGCGCGCAGGGCGGGCTCGTCCACCGTCGTGACGCGGGCGCCGTCGTAGAGGCGGCGTCCGGCCACCCAGGTCTCGGCGATGCTGGCCGCGCTGGCCGACCAGACCAGGGCCTGGAGCGGGTCGGAGTACGGCGTCCACTCGTGGTGGCCGAGGTCGAACAGGACGAAGTCGGCCTGCTTGCCGGGCTCCAGGGAGCCGATCTCGTCGGCCCAGCCCAGGGCCTCGGCGCCGTCGATGGTCGCCATCCGCAGCGCCTTGCGCGCGCCGACGAGCGTCGGGTCGAGCCGGGCGTCCTTGAACAGCCCGGCGACCAGATGGACCTGGCGGTGCAGGTTGAGGTTGCCCGCCGCCGAGACGCCGTCCGTCCCGAGGCCCACCGAGACGCCCGCCTCGATCATCTCGGGGTACTTGCCGATGGCGGTCGCGCCCTTGGCCAGCTTGAGCGAGGTGGACGGGCAGAACGCCACCGACGTGCCGTGCTCGGCGAGCCGCGCGACCTCCGCGTCCGTGAGCGCGACCGCGTGCGCGAGGACGAGGTTGGAGCCGAGCCCGCCGCCCTCGGCCACCCGCGTCACCGGCCAGCGCCCGTACTTCTTCTCGCTCACCCGCGACTCCTCGATGGAGGACGCGATGTGGTAAGTCGTCCCGACCCCGAGCCGTTCGGCCAGGTCGCGGGCGCCGACGTGCAGCTCAAGGCTGCACGGCTCCTTGCCCTCGATGTTGACCCAGCAGCGGATGCGGCCGCCCGCGTGCCCGTTCCATTGCCGAACCGAGTCTTCCAACGCCTCCAGGGCGACCTTGTGGTCGGGGAAGAAGTGGTGGTCGACCATCTCCTGCGACCAGCCGGGCGGGATCGCCTCGGGCTTGCGGTCGGCGGCGTGCCGGCCGACGATCCCGCGGATGCCGATCTCACCGGCGGCGCGCGCGGTGAGCCCCGCGTCGTTCTGGGCGCCCATGTCGAGGAAGCAGGTGGTCCCCGAGCGGAGCATCTCGGTCGCGCCGAGGCGCACGCTGACCGCCTCGTCCTGGTCGTCCACGTGGGCGTAGAACGGCTTGGCCCAGTGGAACACCCACGCCCGGGTGGACAGCACGTCCGGGAAGACCGCCCGGCTCAGCGTCTCCGACAGGTGGACGTGGGTGTCGATCAGGCCCGGGATGACGCCGCGGCCGCGGCCGTCGATGCGCTCGCCGACCGCGGTGTCTCCGAGCCGGGCCAGGACGTCCTCGGTGGGGCCGATGTCCACGATGCGGTCGCCGTCCAGCAGCAGGGCGGCGTCGTGCAGGACGCGGTCGCCGGCGTCCACGGTCATTGCGAAATCCAGGTGCTCGATCAGCGTGCTGCGTCCCGCCGCGGCGTCGGGTCTGGTCATCCGGGCTCCTTGACGTGCGCTCTTGACGTGGAACTCATCAGTCATATCATATCTGTCGTAATACCAGTTGCTCCAGAGGGAGGGTGCACATGGCCGGTTCGGCCGCGTCCGATCAGATCGCCCGCGGGCTCGCGGAGCGCGCGGCGGAGGCGGGGCTGGACGCCGTCGTCTGCCTGTCCCCGGAGAACGTCGCCTACGCCGCCGGGTTCGTCGTCCCGTCCCAGCCGCTGATGCGCTGGCGGCACGCCGCCCACGTCGTCACCGCCGACGCCCGCGAGGCGATGGTCTGCGTCGACATGGAGGAGTCGACGGTCCGCGCCGCCCGCCCCGATCTGGAGGTGCGCGTCTGGGCCGAGTTCACCGGCGACCCGATGGGCGCGCTGGCCGGCCTGCTCCGCGACCTCGGCCTCGCCGGCGGGACGGTCGGCATCGAGCTCGGCTACCTCTCGGTGACCGACCACGGCGCCCTCACCCGCGCGCTGCCGGGCACCGCGCTGCGGGCCGCCGACGACCTCATCGCCCAGGCCCGGCAGGTCAAGACGCCCCGGGAACGGGAACTCCTGACCCGGCTGTCGCGCATCTCCGACCAGGCCATCGGCGACTCGCTGCGCGCGGTCCGCGCGGGCGACACCGAGATGGACATCGCCGCCGCCCTCACCCGCTCCGTCTACGAGCAGGGCGCGCAGCAGTTCAAGCTGATGATCGTGGCGACCGGGGAGCGCAGCCAGCTGCCCAACGTCGGGCCGACCGCCCGCGTCCTCAAGCCCGGCGACGTCTGCCGCGTCGAGATCTTCTCCGTCCTGGACGGCTACCAGGCGGGCGTCTGCCGCACCGCCGTGGTGGGCGACCCGCCGCCCGAGGCCGAGCGGATCTACCAGAACCTGGTCAGGTGCAAGTACCTCGTCCGGGAGTCGATCCGTCCCGGCGCCGTCGCCCGGGACGTGTACGCGACGTTCCTCGCCGAGTTCGAGCAGCTCGGCATGCCGCCGATCGGCTTCGTCGGGCACAGCATCGGCGTCAACCTGCACGAGCGTCCCTACCTCGGCCCGTACGGGGAGGAGCCGCTGCGGGCGGGCATGGTCCTCGGCATGGAGCCGCTCGTCTACCGCAGCGGACACGGCTTCGGCATGCAGATCAAGGACATGGTCGCCGTCGAGGACGACGGCTGCCGCCTCCTGTCGGACGTCACCGACACCGACGAGCTCTTCAGGATCGAGGCGTGATGTCCACCGAGACCGCCACCGAGGACGTCGAAGTCGAGAAGCTCAGCCGGGTCCGCAAGGTCATCGCCGCCCGGATGCAGCAGAGTCTGGCCGGATCCGCGCAGCTCACGAGCGCGCTCGAAGTCGATTTCGGGCCGGTGATGGCGGCGCGTGCCGCGCACGGGGAGCGGTTCCGCGCCGTGCACGGCGTGTCGCTGTCCCCGCTCGCGGTGGTCGCCGCGGCCGTGTGCCGCGCGCTGCCCGAGCACCGGATGCTGAACGCGACCATCGACGTGGACGAGGGCACCGCCGCCTACCACCGCCGCGTCAACCTCGGCTTCGCGGTCGACACCGGCAGCGGGCTCATGGTGCCCAACGTCAAGGACGCCCATCTGCTGACGGTCGCGGGCCTGGCGCGCGGCATCGCCGACGTCGCCCTGCGCGCCCGCGACCGGAAGCTGCGCCCGTCCGACGTCCAGGGCGGGACGTTCACCATCACCAACACCGGATCGCGCGGCTCCCTGCTGGACACCCCGATCCTCAACGCCCCCGAGACCGGGATCCTCGCGGTCGGCAAGGTCGAGCGCCGTCCCGTCGCCGTCGGCGCCGGGGCGGACGAGCGCGTCGAGATCCGCGACATGGCCTACCTGTGCCTGACCTACGACCACCGGCTGGTGGACGGCGCCGACGCCGCCCGGTTCCTGACCGCGGTGAAGGACGGCCTGGAAGGACGCCCGATCTGGGCCGCCGACCTGGAGATCGCCGATGGCTGACAAGAAGACCTTGGACCACGTCGGCATGTCCGTCCCCGACCTGGACGCCGCCGTGGCGTTCCTCACCGTCCACTTCGCGGCGCGGGAGGTGTTCCGCCTGCCGCGCGTGGACGGCGGCGCCGGCCGCCTCGGAGCGCCGGACGACGCCGCGTTCACGCTGGCCATGCTCGACATCGGCGGCGCCAGGGTCGAGCTGATCCAATGGTGGTCGCCGGAGGCGACAGGAATGCCTCCTCGCGCGGATCTGCCGGGGGGCACCCACCTTGGCATCGAGGTGGACGACCTGGCTGGGGCGCTGGCTGCGCTCGCGGCCGTTCCGGGTGTCGGGGTCGTGGGGCGGCCCGTCACGTTCGAGGACGGGCCCACCCCCGGGATGTCCAACGCGTTCATCACCACTCCCTGGGGCGCGCTGATCGAGCTGCTCTCCTGGCGTCCTTGATCACCATTCGACGAGGAGCCGTCGGGGCGCGCGGAACGCGATGTTCGGGACGAAGTCGAACCGCTGAGGATCGACCAGCCGGGCATCGGGAAGGCGCTCGGTGAGGACCTTCAGCACCGTCCGGGCCTCCAGCCGCGCCAGCGGCGCGCCCAGGCAGAAATGGATTCCGCGGCCGAAGCTGAGGTGGTCCGAGGCGTTCTCCCGGCGGATGTCGAACGACTCCGGGGCCTCGAACGTCCCGGGGTCGTGGTTGGCGGCGCCGAGCAGCAGCAGGACCTGCGCCCCGGACGGGATCTCGACGCCGCCGACGGTGACGTCCCGCAGCGCCCGCCGCCGCCACGCGACGACCGAGCTGTCGAACCGCAGGACCTCCTCCACGGCGCCGTCCACCAGGTCCGGGTCGGCGTGCAGCGCCCGCCAGGTCCCCGGCTGCTCCAGCAGCCGCCGCACCCCGTTCGTCAGCAGGCTGGAGGTGGTCTCGTGCCCGGCGGTCAGGAACGCGAACAGCACGCTGCAGATCTCGTCCAGCGTGAACACGCCGTCGTCGCCGTCGCGGACCGCGAGCAGCGCGCTGGTCAGGTCGTCGCGCGGCGCGGCCAGGCGGTCGTCCACGAACGCCCGCAGGTAGTCCCAGAACCGCACCATCGCGGCGGCCAGCTCCTCCTGTTCGGCGGGGGTGAGGCGTCCCCAGATGAAGCGCACCCGGTTGCGCGCCCCCTCCCGGACGGTCGCGACGCCGTCCTCCGGGATGCCGAGCAGGTGCAGGATGACCCGCGCCGGCAGGTCCTCCAGGAACGCGCCGACGAGATCGTCGCCGGGACGGAGCCCGTCGAGGGCGGCGTGCGCGCTCGCCGTGATGAACGGTTCGAGCCGCGCCACCCGGCGGGGCGTGAACGCCTTGCCGACGTTCCGGCGGAACCGGGTGTGGTCCGGCCGGTCGTTGTTGCCGAGCGCGGGGACGAGCCCCCAGCCGCCCTCGTCCAGGACGCGCCGGGCGCCCTCGCTCAGCTCGGTGATCGGCTGGATCGTGTTGCCCGCCGAGTACGAATCGGGCGCCATGAAGATCGACAGGATGTCGTCGCGCCCCGTGACCACCCAGTGGTCGATCAGCCCGGAATAGAACACCGGGGCCGTCTCGCGGGCGAGCGCGAAGAAACCGTAGGGGTCGTCCAGCTGGGCGTCCGAGAACGGGTCGTAGCCGGGGTCGGCAGGCGCCTCCATCAGCGGATTCTCCAATTGTTCGAAAGGAATGGTCATGACGGATTTCGAGGGACAGGTCGCGGTGGTCACCGGCGGCGCGGGCGCGCTGGGCCGGTGCACGGCCCGGCGCCTGGCCGAGCTGGGCGCGACCGTGGCTTTGCTGGACGTGGCCGATCCGTCCGCCGCGGTCGAGGAGACCGGGGCGGGGTTCGGCGCGGTCGCCGACCTGTGCGACGAGGCGCAGGTGGACGGGGCGATCGGCGAGGTGCTGTCCAGGTACGGGCGCGTCGACGTCCTGGTGAACAACGCGGGCCTGCACGTCGGGGTGGACCGGGTGCCGTTCTGGGAGATCGGCGCGGCGACGTGGGACCGGGTGGTGGAGAGCAACGTCCGTTCGGCCTTCCTGTGCGCGAAGGCGGTCGCGTCCCCGATGCGGGACGCGCGGCGCGGGCGCATCGTGAACCTCAGCTCCGACACCGCCGTGTTCGGGATGGCGAACTTCCTGCACTACGTGACCGCCAAGGCGGCGATCGTGGGCATGACGCGGGCGCTGGCCCGTGAACTCGGGCCGTCCGGGGTCGCGGTGAACGCCGTCGCGCCAGGCGCCGTCCAGACCCCGGACGTCCTTGCGGCGCTCGGGCCGGACGGCTGGGACGAGGTCGTCGGCGGCCAGTGCCTGACCGAGCCGATCACCAGCGAGGACATCGCCCAGGCCATCTGCTACCTGTGCGGGCCGGGCGCGCGGATCGTCTCCGGCCAGACCCTGCTGGTCAACGGCGGAGCCAACATGGGCGCCTTCTGAGCCGGCCGGTCCCCTGACGCGGATGGTTCCGGCGGCCCCGGCGATCCTCCTTCGGGCCGCCGGGGCCGCCGGGGCTCATCCCTCGGGCAGGTACTTCGTGCTGAACGCCTTGCCGTAGTCGAAGTCCTTCGGCACGACGCCGGCCGCGCCGAGCTGGTCGCGCAGGGTCTTCCACCGCTCGTCGGTCATCGAGCCGGGCTTGCCGCCCAGGTAGCCGCCCTCCCGGATCGTCTTGGCGGCGAAGTCGAACGCGTCCGGGACGCTGTCCGGGTTGGTCTTCTGGACGAGCGCCTTCGCCTTGCTCGGGTCGGAGTTGAAGTTCTTCCAGCCCTGGACGACCGCCGCGACCACCTGCTTCACCAGCTCCGGGTTCTCGTTGATCACGCGTTCGGTGGTGAAGAGCAGGTTCCCGTACGGGTTGTAACCGCCGTCCTTGGCGACGCTGAGCATCGCGAAGTCCTTCACGCCCTCCTTGCGCGCCGTGTACGGCTCGGACGTGACGAAGCACTGCTGGACGAAGCCCTGCTGCCGCTTGTAGTCGGCGAGCGAACCGGTGTTGTTGATCTCCTTGACCTTGCTCAGGCCGTACTGGTGCTTGAGGAAGTCCCAGTAGGGGCTGGGCGTGCGGGCGACCATGTGGCCGTTCAGGTCCTTGAACGTCCTGATGCCCGCCGGCTTGTGGAACATCATGCACTGCAGGTTGGTGTCGAAGCCCGCGGCGACCGCGACGATGGGCAGGCCGTTCTTGCGGGCGACCAGCACCTCGTCGGCGTTGCCCACGCCGAACGTGGCCTGCCCGGACGTGACCTGCGGGATCGTCTGGATGCTCGGCCCGCCCTGCTTGACGTTGATGGTGACGCCATCGCTCTTGGCGGGCTGCTCGGCGGCGGCCTGCCAGTAGCCGCCCTGCTCCGCCTGGGCGAACCAGTTGGTCAGGATGACGGGGTCCTTGGTGCCGGCGCCGCCCGCTGCCTGCCCGGCGCATCCGGCGGACGCGGCGAGCAGCGCCACCGCGGCGACGGCCTTGATGCCGATTCTCTTCATGGAAAGTGCCTTTCGGGTGTCGGCTCAGGCGTCGTCGCGCATGGCGGACTCGTGCCAGGAGCGCAGCAGCCGGTTGCCGAGGACGGACACGGTGAGGAAGAACGCGAAGCCCAGCAGCGTCGCCGCCAGCACCTCCGCGAACAGCAGCGCGGTCGCCAGCCGGGACTGCGCGAAGATGACCTTCACGCCGAGGCCGCCCTCCTGGCCGCCGGAGCCGATGATGAACTCGCCGACGATCGCGCCGATCACCGACAGCCCGGCCGAGACGCGCAGCCCGGCGAAGATGTTGGGCAGCGCGCCGGGCAGCCGCAGCTTGAGGAACTGCACCCGGCGGGTCGCGGTGTGCATGCGGAACAGGTCGAGGTGGTTGCGGTCGGCCGACAGCAGCCCCAGCAGCGTGTTGCTGAGGATCGGGAACACCGAGATCATGAACGAGATCACGATCACCGAGGTCTGGTTGTAGCCGAACCACAGCACGATCACCGGCGCCACCGCGACGATCGGGACGGTCTGCAGCAGCACCGCGTACGGGTAGAAGCTGCGCTCCAGCGGCTTGGCCAGGCTCATCACGATCGCGCCGACCATCCCGACGACGATGGCGAGCAGGAACCCGGCCGCCGCCTCCACGAACGTGATCCGCAGGCCGGACAGCAGCGTCCCGGCGTTGTCGACGGCGGCCTGGTACACCGCGTTCGGACGCGGCAGCAGGTAGTTCGTCGAGCCGTACACGGTCGCCGACAACAGCCACCAGCCGCCGATGACCAGGACGAAGACCAGCGCCGGCGGGCCTGCGGTGCGCAGGATCTTGCTGTTCAACGGGAGACCTCCCTCAGGCAGGCGGCGACCTCGGCGCCGAGCGCCGAGAACTCCGGGGTTTCGCGCAGGGTGGGGGAGCGGGGGAACTCGAAGGGGATCTCGAAGATCCGCTCGACCCGGCCGGGGCGCGGCGACATCACGACCACCCGGTGCGAGAGGTAGATCGCCTCGTACAGGTTGTGGGTGACGAAGACCGAGGTGAACCCCTCGGCGCCCCAGATGCGCAGCAGCTCGTCCTGGAGGGTCTCGCGGGTGATCTCGTCGAGCGCCGAGAACGGCTCGTCCATCAGGAAGAACTTCGGGCGCAGCGCGAGCGCCCTGGCCAGCGACAGCCGCATCCGCATGCCGCCGGACAGGTTGCGCGGGTAGGACCTCTCGAAGCCGGCGAGGCCGACCATCTTCAGCGCCGCCGCGGCTCGTTCGACCCTCTCCTCCTTCGGGACGCCTTCCAGTTCGAGGAGCAGCCGGGCGTTGCGTTCGACGGTCCGCCACGGCAGCAGCGTGGGGTCCTGGAACACGAACGCCCTGCGGTGCTCGTCGGGGAGTTCGACCGTTCCCGCGCTGGGCTCGGTCAGCCCGGCGATGATGCGCAGCAGGGTCGACTTCCCGCAGCCGGACGGGCCGAGCAGGCTCACGAACTCGCCCTCGGCCATGTCGAGATCGACCGGGGCGAGCGCCTCGGTCCCGTTCGGGAAGGTCTTGGCCACCGCGCGCACGCGGAGCCGTGCGGCTGCGGACACCTCGGCCGGGGGCGGGGATGCCTCCTGATGGGCCATGAGCCGTACACCGCCTTTCTGGAGTTGATCTCCTGTTACGGGTGGGACATCGGACGCGCCGTCACTGGGACGGGAGGAACTGGGTCGTGAAGGCCCCCTTCACGTCGGTGGAGCGCGGGACGAGCCCGGCCTCGGCGACCTGGTCACGGATCCGCAGCCACTGCGCCTCGGTCATCGAGCCGGGAGGGGAGGAGACCCAGCGCCCGGACCGCATCACCTGCGCGGCGAAGTCGACGACGCCGGGGTCGGTGTCCTTGTTGGCGGCGATGATCGCCTGCTTGCCGATCGCGGGGTCGGCGCCGAAGGCGCCCCAGCCGCGCGCGACCCGCGCCACCACCGACCGGACCAGGTCGGGGTCGCGCTTGATGGTCTCCTCGGTGGTGAACAGCACGTTGCTGTACGCGGCGTAGCCGCCCTGGTCGGAGATCGACAGCGTGGTGACCGGGACGCCGTCGCGCTTGAGGTAGAACGGCTCGGACGTCACGTAGCACTGCTGGACGAGCGTCTTGTCCTTCTTGAACGCCGCCAGCGAGCCGGTGTAGTTGATCTCCTGGACGCGGTCCAGCTTGTAGTGCCGTTTGAGGTACTCCCACCAGGGGCGGCTCTGCACCTTGGCCACCCGCCGTCCGTCCAGGTCGGCGAAGCCCTTGAGCCCCGCGCTCGCGTGCGCGGTCAGGCAGGTGATGTTGGCCCGGAACGGGGCGAACACCGCCACGATCGGCAGGCCCTCGCGGCGCGCGACGAGCAGGTCGTCCGCGCCGGTCGCCACCCCGAAGACGGCCTTGCCCGCGGCGACCTGGGGGATCGTCTGGATGCCAGGTCCGCCGGGCAGCACCTTGATCGGCCGCTCCTTGGACCCCTCGCCGGGCTTCTGCTCCGCCGCGTGGAAGTAGCCGCCCAGCTCGGCCTGGGGGAACCAGTTGGCGAGGATCGTCACCGGCCCGGACCCCGTCCCCTCGCGAGCGCAGCCCGCGGCGACCGGCGCCAGGACCGCCAGCAGCACGACGGCGGCGGTCACCTTCCGGCGAGGCGGAACGGCCTGTCGGTTCCGTGGGGTTCGGTGCCGTGAGGTTCGGGTCGGTGGGGTTCGGTTCGGGGTGGTCGGGTGGGGCGACGGCTTGCGGGGGCGTGGGAAGGCCATGCTTCCTCTCTCCGGCCAGGGTGCAGGGGAGACATCGGACGTCTCCATCGCAACTGGTAGGACATGTACCACTGGCCTGATGTGTGATATGCATTGTGTAGGTCAGCAACCACACGTTGGCAACCCCCCAAGGCATCGTTAACAAAGCCGTTACGGACGGTCCTGAATCCGCCCGGAAGGGATCAGCCCATGTCCGAAACCCCTCATCGCCCGGACTGGACACCGCTTCGGCTCCCCGCCGCGGACCACTCCTTCTTCCGCGCCGGCGGCCCGGAACTGGTCACCACCGACCCGACGACCGGCGAGACGGTCGCGGTGCTGGCCACGTCCACGCCCGCCGACGTCGAGGAGCTGGTCGGACGCGCCCGCCACGCGTTCCGCACCGCCCGGTGGCGCAACGACGGCGCGATCCGCGCCCGGGTCCTGTTCCGCTACGCCGAGGCGCTGCGCGCCAACGCGGACAGGCTCGCCGTCCTGCTCACCCGCGAGCAGGGCAAGACGATCGGCGAGGCCCGCAACGAAGTGCTGAGCTCCGCCGAAATGGTCGAGTTCTACGCGGGCATGGCCCGCACCCTCTACGGCCGCTCGATCGCGCTCGGCGACCACGCCCACGGCGTGGTGCTGCGCGAGCCGATCGGCGTCGTCGGGATCATCACGCCCTGGAACTGGCCGCTCGTCCTGCTGGTCCGGGCCCTCGCCCCGGCCCTGGCCGCCGGCAACGCCTGCGTCGTCAAGCCCGCCAGCCTCACCCCGGCCGTCACCGTCGAGGCGCTGGCGCCGCTCGCCGCCGACCCCGACCTGCCGGCCGGGATCCTCGGCTGCGCGGTCGGGTCGGGCGGCGTCACCGGCGACGCGCTCGTCGGCCATCCCGACGTGCACATGATCGCCTTCACCGGCGAGACCGGCACCGGCGTGGGCGTGATGAAGCGCGCCGCCGACGACCTGCGCAAGGTCTCGCTGGAGCTGGGCGGCAAGTCGCCCAACATCGTCTTCGCCGACGCCCGCATGGACAAGGCCGTCGAAGGCGCCCTCAACGCGGTCTTCACCACCACCGGTCAGATCTGCACCGCCGGCAGCCGGCTCCTTGTCGAAGAGTCAGTGCGCGAGGAGTTCGTCGGACGGCTTGCCGAACGGACCCGTGCCCTGCGGCTCGGCGACCCGCTGGACCCGTCCACCCAGATCGGGCCTGTGGTGTCGCGCGGCCAGCAGCGCGAGGTGAACGACTACATCGAGCTCGGCCGCAAGGAGGGCGACATCCTGGCGGAGGCGGCGCTGCCCGGCGGCCTGCCCGAGGGCGCGTTCGTCGCGCCGACGCTGGTCGGCGGGCTGGCCCGCGACTCGCGGCTCGTCCAGGAGGAGATCTTCGGGCCGGTGCTGACCGTCCAGGGCTTCGCGGACGAGGACGAGGCGATCACGCTGGCCGAGGACACCGAGTTCGGGCTCGCTGCCGGGATCTGGACCACCAACCTCGACCGCGCCTGGCGGGTCGGACGCGCGGTCAGCGCGGGCACCGTGTGGATCAACACCTACCACCACTTCTACGGCGAGGCCGAGGTCGGCGGGTTCAAGAAGTCGGGGCTGGGCCGCCAGCAGGGCGTCGAGGGGATCGCCGAGTTCACCGAGACCAAGCACCTGAACTTCGATTCCAGCCCGACCCTCTGGTAACCGCCCGACCCGAGCCCGACCCGCACGCAATCACCGCGACACCTGAAGGAGAACGCCGATGCCGTTCGTCACCGTGCACCTGTGGGAGGGGCGCACCGTCGACCAGAAACGCGCGCTGGCCAAGGCCATCACCGACGCCATGGTCGAGCACGCGGGGGCGCGCCCGGACGGGCTGCACGTGGCCATCCAGGAGTACCCGAAGGAGAACTGGGCCCGCGCGGGCGTCCTCGGCACCGACAGGACCGACGCATGAGCGACGAGAACGTGCTGGACGCGCTCATCCCGGAGAACACGGCGCTGCTCCTGATCGACATGCAGAACGCCTTCGTCCACGACGAGGGCACGCTGGGCGTGTCGGGCGTGGACGTCAAGCCCGCCCAGGCCACGATCGAGCCGGTCAGGCGGCTGGCGGAGGCGTTCCGCGCGGCGGGGCTGCCGGTGATCTGGACGAAGCAGGTCCACCTCGAAGCCGATTCCGCGCGGGCCCGCAAGGTGCTGCCGTCCCACACCAGCAAGCGCAAGCGCGTGTCCGCGCTGTCGGGCACCTGGGACGCCGCATTCGTCGACGAGCTGTCCGACCTCGCTGACGACCCCACCTACGTCGTGACCAAGCACAGGTTCGGCGCGTTCTACGAGACCCGGCTGCAGTCGCTGCTGGACATGCTCGGCGTGCAGGGCCTGTTCGTCGCGGGCGTCACCGCCAATGCCTGCGTGGAGACGACGCTGCGCGAGGCGTACCTGCGCGACTACGACGTCGTCGCGGTCACCGACGGGATCGCCGCCGTCCGGCCCGAGTGGACGGCCACCGCCGAAGCCGTGTGGGCGCAGTATCTCGGCGTCCTGGCGACCAGCGACGATGTGGCGTCCTGGCTGGAGCGGGCGGCGACGCCGCGCGCCTTGCAGGTCCATCACCTGCTGCTGGAGGCGGTCGACCTGGACGCCTCCGTCGACTTCTACACGAACGTCCTGGGCTTCACCGTCCGCAAGCGGGAGGACTTCCGCGACGGGCGCCGCCTGGTCGTCACCCACCAGGGGCTCGGCCTCACCGAGGGCGGCACCGGCGCGGGCGGCACGCTGCAGCACCTGTGCTTCTCCGCGCGCGACGTCGACGGGATCGCCGAACGCGCCCGCGCCGCCGGGCACCGCATCGTGCGCGGCCCGGGTCCCGGCCCGTACGGACACACCGTCTACGTCGCCGACCCCGACGGCCATGAGATCGAGCTCGCCGAAGTCGAACCGTCCACGCCCTGACCCCGGGGAGACCCCTTGAAGATCAACGACATCCAGGTCCACCTGGTGCGGCTGCCCGCCCGCCGGGACCACAACTGGGCCTCGAAGATGAACACGCCCATCGGGCACCACGCCATCGTCGAGCTGACCACCGACGAGGGCGTCACCGGCTGGGGCGAGGCGCCCGCCGGCGGCACCTGGGGCGGCGCGCACATGCGGTACTACGGGGAGACGCCGGAGACCGTCCGGCACATCGTCCTGGACCACCTGCGGCACGCGGTCACCGGCCTCGACCCCGCCGAGCCCGGCGTGCTGCACGCCCGCATGGGCAAGGTGGTCAAGGGCCACCCGTACGCCAAGGCCGCCATCGACGTCGCCTGCTACGACGCGGCGGGCAAGGCGCTCGGCGTCCCCGTCTCCACCCTGCTCGGCGGACGGCACCGCGACGGCATCGAGGTCGCGCACTCGCTCGGCATCATGGACCTGGACCGCTGCTACGCCGA
The DNA here is from genome assembly GCF_044326405.1 of Actinomadura sp. 1N219. Lineage (NCBI taxonomy): Bacteria > Bacillati > Actinomycetota > Actinomycetes > Streptosporangiales > Thermomonosporaceae > Actinomadura > Actinomadura sp. 1N219. Next base: position 360,956 of record NZ_JBIRAY010000001.1, read on the forward strand.
GGCCGAGCAGGCCGTCGCCGAGGGCGCGCGGACCATCAAGTGCAAGACCGGCCTGGACCCCGAACGCGACGTCACGCTGGTGCGCGAGCTGCGCCGCCGCCTCGGCGACGACGTCAAGATCCGGGTGGACGGGAACGAGGGGTACGCGTCCGTCCACCAGGCGATCGAGGTGACGCGGCGGCAGGAGGAGCACGGCATCCTGCTCTGCGAGCAGCCGTTGGCGGGCGCGCGCGACCTGGCGCGGGTGGCGTCCCGGATCGACAGCCCGGTCATGGCGGACGAGTCGGCCTGGACCGTCCACGACATCCTGGAACTGCACGACCTCGACGCGGCCGCCTGCTTCTCCTGCTACGTCACCAAGCCCGGCGGCCTCTACCGGGCGCGGCGGCAGGCCGAGATCGCCGAGGACCTCGGCATGTACTGCGACATCGGCGGCTCCATCGAGACCGGCATCGGCAACGCCGCCAACCTCCAGCTGGGCGCCGCGCTCCGCATCGCCACGCTGCCGAGCGTGTGCCCGGTGTCCAGGCCCGCCGGGTCGGACGGCCCGGACATCGCCGGGATCTACTACCTCGACGACCTGATCACCGAGCCGTTCCGGTTCGCCGACGGCCAGGTCATGACGCCGGACGGCCCCGGCCTCGGCATCGAGGTCGACCGCGCGAAGATCGACAAGTACCGGGTATGAGGGTCGCGGTGCTCGGGGCCGGGGCGGGCGGGCTCTCGGCCGCCGTCGAGCTCACCCTGGCCGGGCATGACGTGCGCCTGTGGAACCGCAACCCGATGACGCTGGCGCCGCACGTCGAGCGCGGGGCCGTCGCGTACGCCGGGGTGTTCGGGACGGGCGAGGCCGTCCCGGAGGTCATGACGACCGATCTGGCCGATGCGCTGCGCGGCGCCGAGGCCGCGGTCGTCTGCCTGCCGAGCATCGCGCACCGGGCGCTGTTCGCGGACCTGGCCCGCCTGCCCGTCCAGGTCCCGGTCGTGCTCAACCCCGGGCACACCGGGGGAGCGCTGCACGCCCGCGCCGTCTTCGCCGAGCACGGGACGAAGCTCCCGCCGCTGGCCGAGTTCTCCACGCTGACCTATGTGGCGCGCGTCCGCTCCGGAACCGTGGTCACCACCGGACGGGCCGGAACGGTCCGAGCCGCATGCCTGCCGGGAGGGGACGAGGCGCTCGACCACGCGCTGCGGCTCTTCCGGGGTGCGACGGCGGTGCAGGACGTCCTCGCGTCCAGCCTGTCCAACGTGAACCTGGTGCTACATCCGCCGGGCGCGGTGCTGGGGGCCGCCTGGGTCGAGGCGACGCGCGGCGGCTTCACGTTCTACGTCGAGGGCATGACGCCCGGCGTCGCCCGCGTCCTGGAGGCACTCGACGGCGAACGCCGCGCCGTGGGCCACGCATTCGGTCACGCACTACCGGGACTGCTCGCGGAGATGACCGCGATCGGCACGGCTGACCCGGTCGCGGCGGAACGCGGCGACGTGGTCGGCGCGGTACGCGGCGGGACGGCCAACCGAGAGATCGCAGCACCCGGCTCGTTCGCGCACCGCTACTACCGGGAGGACCTCCCGTACGGGCTGCTGCCCTTCACCGTCCTGGCCGGGATCGCAGGCGTACCCGTCCCGACCGCGAACGCCCTGCTCACGCTGGGCGCGACCGCGACCGGCGACGACCCGTCGGCCGAGGGCCTGAACGCCGCCCGCCTGGGCCTCACAGGGCTCGACACAGCCGACGTCCTAGCCGTCGTACGAGCCTGAACCCTTGAGCCTGAGAGGACACATGGAACTGTCACATCGAGTGATCGCGGTCGTCGGCGGCGACGAGCGCGAACGAGAGATCGCCAGGCTCGCCGCCGCCACCGGCGCGACCGTCCGCGCCTACGGATTCCCTTGGCCGGACGGCGGGATCGCGGGCGTCGTCCACACTGCGTCGGCCGCCGAGGCCCTGGACGGCGCCGACTACGCGCTGTTCCCCATTCCGGGGATCGCGTCCGACGGCGTCCTGTTCGCGCCCGCGTCCCCCGAGCCGATCCTGCCCGACGCCGCGCTGCTGTCCCGGCTCGCGCCCGGGGCGAAGATCATCCTCGGCCAGTCGGACGAGCGGCTGCGCAAGGCCGCCGCCGAGAACAGCGTCGCGCTCGTCGAGTACGAGGACGACACCGAGCTGATGCTGCTGCGCGGCCCGGCCATCGTGGAGGGCGCGCTGCAGCTCGCCATCGCCGAGACCGACGTGACGATCCACGCCGCCGACGTCGGCGTGGTCGGCCACGGCAACATCGGCCGCCTGCTCGCGCGGACGCTCGTCCTGCTCGGCGCGCGGGTGCACCTGTTCGCCCGCAACCCGGTGCAGCGCGCCGACGCGCTCTCCGCGGGCTGCGTCCCGCACCCGCTCTCCGAACTGCCAGAGCGGGCCGCCGGGCTGTCGATGCTGTTCTCGACCGTCCCGACGCGGGTGGTCGACCGGAAGGTCCTGGCGGCGCTGCCCCCGGCGAGCCTCGTCATGGACCTGGCCGCGCCGCCCGGCGGCATCGACCTGGACGCCGCGCGGGACCTCGGGCACCGGGCGGTCTGGGCGCGCGGCCTGGGCCGCCGCGCCCCCGTGACGGTCGGCGCCAGCCAGTGGTCGGGGATCTCCCGGCGGATCGCCGAGATCGAGGAGGGCACATCGTGAAAGCTGATCTCGTTCTGCGCGGCGGACGCGTCGTCACCCACACCGGCGAGTTCCACGGCGGCGTGGCGGTGCGCGACGGACGCATCGTCGCGGTCGGCGCCGACGGCGACCTCCCCGCGGGCGCGCGGGAGATCGACCTCGACGGGCGCGTCCTGATGCCCGGCGTGATCGACCCGCACTGCCACCTGGGCGTCGACTACGACTACGACGACGACATGCGCACCGAGACGGCCGCGGCCGCGAGCGGCGGCGTGACCACCGTGCTGCTTTTCACGCGCAACCCCAACGGCGGCTACGTCGACTTCTACAAGGAGCGGCGGGCGCGCGGCGAGGCGCGGTCGACCATCGACTTCGGGTTCCACTGGGGGATCCAGCGCGAGGACCACATCCCGGACATTCCACGGGTCGCGGCCGAGACCGGCGTCCAGTCGTTCAAGTGCCACATGGGCTACGAGCCGGGCAACCCGATCGGGATCCGCTCGTCCACCGACGCCTGGGTGTACGGGGCGATGCGCGAGGCGGCCAAGCTTCCCCGCGGCGTCGTCTCGGTGCACTGCGAGAACACCGAGCTCGCGGCCATGCTCAAGGAGGAGATGAAGGCCACCGGACGGCAGGACCTGGGCGCCTACACCGAGTCGCGCCCGTCCTTCGTCGAGGAGGAGGCCATCGTCCGGGTCATCAAGCTCGCCGAGCTGACCGGCTGCCCGCTCTACATCGTGCACACGTCCGTCGGACGCGGCCCGGAGATCGCCGCGCAGGCCCGCGCCCGCGGCGTGGACGTGACCGTCGAGACCTGCCCGCACTACCTGACCCGCACCGCCTACGACCCCGACCTCGACGCCCGCGCCAAGATCTCCCCGCCGCTGCGCGACCGGCACGAGCAGGACGGCCTGTGGCGCGCCCTGCTCGGCGGCACGATCGGCACGATCGGCACCGACCACGTCCCGTTCCGCAAGAACGGCGGCGACCTGTGGACGGAGAAGCCGGGCGTCGTCTCCTTCGCCTGGGAACTGCCGCTGATGCTGCACCACGGCGTGCACGAGCGCGGCCTGCCGCTCAGCGACCTGGTGCGGATGAACTCCTACAACCCGGCCCGCCGGTTCGGGCTGCTCCCGCGCAAGGGCGCCATCCAGATCGGCGCGGACGCCGACCTGGTCGTGGTCGACCTGGACGAGGAGCGTCCCGTCGTCCACGACGGCAAGGGCACCTGCCTGTGGGAGGGCCACAAGCTGAAGGGCTGGCCGGTCATGACGTTCTCACGCGGCCGCCAGGTCTACGCCGACGGCCGCTGCGACGACTCCGAGCAGGGCCGCGGCCTGTGCGTGAACGTCCCCGAATGAGAAGGGCCGTGGCGGTGCCTGAACGTTTCCGAATGAGAGGTGCGGCGTGCTGCGCTCCGTGTCCATCGAGATGATGTGGCGGGACCGCCCGTACGCCGAACGGGCGCGTGCGGCCGGGGCCGCCGGGTTCGACCTGGTCGACCTCTGGGACCGCCGGACCTCCGACCTAGACGCCGTAGCCGCCGCCTGCCGCACAGCGGGCATCGGCGTGAACGGCTTCTTCGGCAACCGGGACCATCCGCTGTGCGACCCGTCCGGGCGCACGGCGGTGCTGGACGAGATCGCCCGCTCCCTGGACGCCGCCGTCGCCGCGGGCGCCCGCCAACTGCACATCTTCTCGAACGCGATCAGCGAAGGACGCGTCGTCCCGTCGCCGCCGCTCCCCGCCGAGGTCCTGCACGGCGCCTGCGTCGAGGCGGTGTCGGCCGCGGCCGATCTCGCGCGCGGCAGCGGGGTGACGCTCGTCCTGGAGCACCTCAACACCGTGTTCCTGCCCGGCTACCTGTGGGGCGACGTCCCGGCGGTGGTCACGATCGCCCGCGAGATCGCGGACCCGGTGGTCGGCGTCGCGTTCGACGTCTTCCACCAGCAGCTGTGCGGCGGCCGCCTCACCGACCACCTGGAGGCCGCCGCGCCCTGGATGGCCCGGTTCGACGTCGCCGGCGTCCCGGGACGGCACGAGCCTGGCACCGGCGAGGTCGACTTCGGGCACCTCCGCGCCGTCCTGGACCGGCTCGGCTGGGACGGGACGATCACCTTCGAGACCGTCCCCAGCGACGGCCGTCCCGAGACCGCGGTCGCGGCCGCCGACGAGTACTTCCCCGCCGCCCCGCGCCGGGCCACGCCTGAAGGAGCCTGATATGGACCGTTCCGGACTGGACGGGAAGATCGCCATCGTCACCGGAGCCGGTTCGTACTCCGGCCAGGGCGCGGCCGAGGCGCGGCTGCTGGCGTCCCACGGCGCCACCGTCATCGTGACCGACCTGCCAGGCGGCTCCGGGGAGAAGGTGGGCGCCGAACTCGCCACCCCAGGCCGCTTCCTACCCCTGGACGTCACCGACGAGGCGGCCTGGTCTGACCTCATGGCGACCGTCCGATCCGACTACGGCCGCGTCGACATCCTGGTGAACAACGCCGGGGTCTGGCTCCACGCGGGCCTGGCCGACACGTCCCCCGAGCAGTACCGCCGGGTCGTCGAGATCAACCAGACGGGCGTCTACCTGGGCATGCACGCGGCGGCGCCGCTGATGCGGGAGTCCGGCGGCGGTTCGATCATCAACACCTGCTCCACCGCGGGCCTCAAGGGCGGCGGCATGCCGTTCGCCTACGCCGCGAGCAAGTGGGCCGTCCGCGGCATGACGCGCGCCGCCGCCTGGGAACTCGCTTCCGCCGGCATCCGGGTCAACGCGATCTGCCCCGGCGTCATCGACACCCCGATGATCGAGGGCGGCGCGGAGAACCGGGCGCGGCTCGCCGGGCTCATCCCGTCCGGCCGGCTCGGCACCGCCGACGAGATCGCGGACCTGGTCCTGTTCCTGGCCGGGGACGGCAGCCGGTACATCTCCGGCGCCGAGATCGCCATCGACGCCGCGTTCACCGCCTGATGCCCGTCCGCTACGTCGTCCTCTGCCGGGACGTGCCGGAATCGGCCCCGCTGCGCCGGTCCGTCCTGGACGAGCACCGCCGCTACGTGGACGAACGCGCCGACCTGATCGAACTCTCCGGCCCCCTCCTGGACCCGGACGGCACGACCCGATGCGGCCAGCTCTTCGTCCTGGACGTTCCAGACCGGCAGTCGGCAGAGGCGTTCATCGCCGCCGACCCGTTCACCCGCGCCGGCGTCTTCGCCACCGTCCAGATAGACCCCCTGCTCCCGATCTTCGGCAACGGCCGCCGAACCTGAGCCGATGGGGGCTTTCAGCCACCCTGCCCGGCCGGTTCACGGGCCTGATCCGCCGGCGCCGGACCCTCGACCGTCGCCCCCGCCCGCAGATGGACGGGCTCGCACCCGACCGCCGCGACCCGCCACCGCCGCCGGGCCACCGCCATAGAGGCCAGGTAGAGCGCGCCGACCGTCACCGCCGTCACGACGATGTTCAGATACTGCGTCGGCACCGCCCTATTGATGAAGTACCCGACAACGACCCAGAACAGGGCGACCCAGTTGAAGCCCCGCCAATACGCATAACGCGAGTCAGGACGGAACAGGGCGGGCACGTCCAGCCGTGTCTTCAGCAGGACGACGTAGTGTGCGACGAAGACACCGGCCATCGGCGCGAACAGGTTCGCCAGATTCTCCATGTACCCCGTGTATCCGCTGATCAGGCCGGGTGCCAGCGAGGCGCCCAGCCCGATCACGCCCACGACCAGGGTCCCCCAGAACCGTCCGACGCGGGAGAAGAGCGTGGTGATCGCCAGCCCCGCCGTGTAGAGGTTCTGCACGTTGATCGTCCAGTTGTCCAGGACGATGTAGACCAGGATCAGCACCAGCAGCCAGACCGCGCCCTGCGTCGCCGTCACGATCACATCGAAGGCGTTCTCGCTCTTGCCGAGCACCGCCGCGACGGCGTACCCGCCCAGGAACGAGCAGATCAGCTGGCCGACCACCGCCGCCAGGAAGGTGCCGATCCACATGTCGACCCGGGTGCGCGAATAGCGGCAGAAGTCCGCCGAGTCGGTGAAGTTGGAGAACCACGCCGCGGCCATGCTGGTGGTCCACAGGGCGATCAGCGCGGCCTTCCCGTGTCCCGTCCCGGCGAAGGAGAACACCGCGTCGGGGTGGAAGCTCTCCTTGGGATAGGTCATCAGCATCACGACGATGACCACGGAGAAGGCGATCTTGAGCAGGAAGGCCACCCGGGACAGCACCTTCAGCGACCCGTAGCCGACCGTGGCCACCAGGATCTGGAAGACGGCGAAGCAGACGATGATCAACGTCTGCGAGATCTCCCGATCGAACAGGGAACGCAGCACCGCCGCGATCCCCACCCCGCCGGCGACCGTCTGGAAGGCGAACCAGTACACGCTGGACACCGCTCGCAGCACCGACGTCACGGCCGCGCCGCGGGTACCGAACACCGCCCGCATGCTCACCAGGCCCGGGATCCCGTAGTCCACCCCGACCGTGGCGGCGACCAGGTAGACGCTGAAGCCGACCACGATGCTGAGGAAACCGGTGAGCGTCGCCTCCCACAGCGACATCCCGGCGGCCACCAGCGCACCGCTGATCACGATGGTCCCGGGATTGACGACGAAGTTCAGGACCATGGCGAAGATGTCCCACCACCGGACGGTCCGCAGCTCGTCCGGAACCACCTCGGCCCCGAACTGCTCGACCCCCTTCGGCTGCCGGTACCTCTTGGCAAGCTCCGCTTCGACGTGTTGAGTGTCCGTCATGTACCTGCCCGTCTCGCTTGTCCCGTTCCCGCGACCCGGCGAGCCTGCAACGTAGGAGCGATCCAGCCCGCCGGTCAAGACTGGTCACATGTAATACATGTGCAGACCTTACCGGCCAAGCACCCAGGTGACAACGGTCACCCCATGCCGCTCACCTGCAAAGCAACCCCACCAACGCACCCCACCGCCCCACCCACCCACAAAACCACCCGACGAACAGCCCGCCCCACCCACTGCCACACACCGCGAACCAGCCGCCGCCACACTCCACGAACCACCCGACCACGCGAACACCACCCCCTGGTGCCCTGCGAATCCCGGCAGCCGCCGCGCGTTGCGGAATCGTCTGATGGCGCGCATTGCGAAACCAGCCGCTGCCACACCCCGCGAGCCCGCCCGCCAACGCGAACGCCGCCCCCGCCCGGTGCGCAGCAAGCGAACCCCGGCCAATGGCGTGAACGTGTACCTCCGCCCCATACCGCACACCGCGACTGGCGGATACCGCGCATCGCGAATCCGGCGGCGGAGCGAATATCGCACCTGCCCAGTGCCGTGCACCGCGTAGCGATACCGCGCCATGAGAGTCCAGGTGGCGCGCGCTCTGAGAACCCGGCCGACGGCGCGAACTCTGAAACCGGCCGAGGCTGCCCATTTACGAATCCGGCAGGTGCCGCGCACTGCGAAACCGACGGATGGTGCTATGCGAAACCAACCGACTGCGCGAACGCCAAAGCGACGGCTTCCACGCTCTGCGAATCCGGCAGTGGCGCGTGCTGCGAAGCCAGCGAACAACGCGCTCCACGGACCCCGGCCGATGGCGTGAACGCCGAGACCGGTGGCGGTAGCGTGCGCTGCGAAGCGGGTGGGCGGCGCGCTCAGCGAATCCGGCGACGACGCGTACGGCGAGGCCAGCGGGATGGCGCGCACCGCGATGCCGGCCGACGGCGTGAACATTGAATTCGGCGGGTGGCGTGCGCTGCGCAACGGCCGACGGCATGCGTTGCGAGATCGGCGGGCGGGGTGGTGCGTACTGCGAAGCGGGCGGATGGCGGGCGCTGCGTAACCGGCGGGTGACGCGACTGGCAAACCGGCCGATGGCGCGCACCGACCCGAGGGAAGAGGAGCGGCGGAGGAAGGGGAGCGGGCGGTACGGGGCTCAGCTCTTGCCGGGGAGGTCCTCGTACCATTCGCGGATTGCCAGCATGTGCTTCTGCATGGCCTTGCGCGCGCGGTTCGCGTCTCGGCTCTTCAGCGCGGTCACGATGGCCTGGTGGTCGCGGATCGAGCGGGTGAGCTGGCCCTCGCGCGAGAAGGTGGCCGGACGCGACTCGGTCATGACCTCGTTGAGCTCACCGAGCAGGCGCGGCAGCAGCTCTCCGCCGGTCGCGCGCGCGATGGACAGGTGGAACTCCACGTCCAGCCGCGACACTTCGGCCAGGTTCGGCGCGTCCTGCGCGGCCGCCGCCCGGAAGACCTCCTGGGCCTGTTCGATCTCGGCCAGCCCCTGGTCGGTCGCGTGCTCGGCGACCTCGGCCGCGGCGAGCTCGTCGAGGGCGCCGCGGACCTTGTTCAGCTCGATGAGCTCGTCGCGGTGCAGCTCCAGGTACTTGGCGAACGGCTCGGCGTACTGCTCGTTGATGCTCTTGCGGACGAACGCGCCCCGACCGTGCCGGATCTCGATGATCTTCATGGCCTCCAGGCCGGCCAGCGCCTCCCGCACGCTGACCCGGCTGACGCCGAACGTCTCGCACAGCACGCGCTCGGAGGGCAGCATGGCCCCCGCGGGGATGTCGCCGCGCTCGATGGCCTCCAGCAGCTGCTCGCGCACCTGCTGGGTCGGGCTCGTACGCTCGACCGCAGTGAACCTGCCCATGCCGGCGGACGCCTCATACTTGGCGGTCATGACTTTCGCTCCTCGCTGGGCGACCCGCCGCGATTCAGGACATGCGTCACTGGCGGTGCGAGAATCATACCAGCGCATGTGAACATGTCTGGCCACTCCTGGCGGCGCTTCCCTACCAACGACACCGTGGAGATCCGGGCAGCTCGTCCGGGACGGGAGGTGGTGCCGAGTGGTGGTTGTTCGGGGTGGCCAGGAGTTGGCGCTATGGCGGTGTGGCCTGGATGAACGGATTTGTTGCCCGGCGGCGTGTAGGCGGCGTCGGTGGTGGAGGAAGAAGCGGTGCAGGGGTCGGTGTGAGAGCCGAAAGGGGGCCGTCGTGCTTCACGGCGTCGACGTCTCATCCCACAACCCCTCCTTCGAGTCCGAAGGGTTGGACTTCGTGATCGTCAAGGCGACCGAAGGACGCTCCTACACCAACCCGCGCCGGGAGCGGCAGGCCGCGCAGGCTCGCCGAGACGGCTGTGTGGTGGGGTTCTACCACTTCCTGCTCGGTCGGCGGGGTCTGAGTCCGGCCCGGATCACGGCGCAGGCCCGGTACTTCGTCGAGCACTGCGGCGCCGAGGACGGCGACATCCTGGCTCTGGACTGGGAGACCGACCCGAAGGGACGGCGTGCCACCAGCGCCCAGAAGGACAAGTTCCTGCGCGAGGTGAAGAAGCTGCGTCCCGCCCACAAGCTGATCCTGTACGTCAATCGCGACCTGTGGACCAGGGAGAGCACCGGCGATTACAAGGCCGACGGGCTATGGATCGCCGACTACCGCGAGGCCGGTGACCCGCTCATCAAGGACAAATGGCTCTTCCATCAATACACCTCGGAGCCGCTCGACAAGAACGTCGCCGACTTCAAGAACCGCGACGCGCTCAAGGAATGGGCCTCAACCACCTAACGGTGCCTCCGGGGCAGTCGATCGGTGGGTTCGTGCCGATCTGGTGCACCGGGGCCGTTTCCAGAGTCCTGAGCGTGGACGTGTGGATGACCGGCCCCGGCGCGTGCGTCGGGATGCGTGATTCGTTCTGTCGAGGACGTCCTGGGTCAGTCCGAAAGGAAACGGTAGGAGCCGATCATCGTCGCTTCGCCGCGTACCGGTGTTCCGGCTAGGCGTTCCTTGATGCCGTTCTGGAATTCCTGGAAGGCCGACAGGCCGGAAAGCGGGTCGTCGTCGCCTTCCATGACGACGATGTGGACGAAACTGACGCCGTCCGCCAACCGGAATGAGGTGTAGCGCAGGCCTTCGGGGTTCTCCTTTGCGAGTTGGTCGAATACCTTCGCGACGGCCTTGTGGTTCTCGTCGGCCGCCTCGGGAAGGGTCTCGTAGCGGATGACGGCGGTCCTGCTCATGATGTCCTCCATGGGACTGATCGAGGTGGTCCGAAGCGTCGGGCGGCCGTTACTGTCTGCCCAGCGGGGTCAGGTCGAGGTAGTTCAGGGTGAAAAGCAGGTTGTCGACTCCGCGAGAATAGGTCGAGTAGGTGTGGTACACCGCGTCGCCCTCGTGGAGGAACACGCTCACGCCCGGAAGTTCGCCGCTTGTGTACCAGGGCATTCCGGCCGCGAGATGGTCCTCCTTGCTCCGGTAGTTGTAGACGACGGGGCGGACGTTCTCGTCGAGCGTCACGTCGAAGTCGTAGTTGAAGTCGCTGCCCCAGGAGGAGTAGTAGGGCAGGGTCCACCCCATCCTCTCCTTATAGGCCGCGATTTTCTCGTACGGCGCCCGGGACACCACGCAGAGCGTCGTGTCCTTTTCGTGCAGATGAGGCAGATGCCCGAAGTCGCGGATCGAGAAACGGCAGCTCGGGCACCCGTCGTCCCACGACGGGTCGAACATGGCGTGATGGACGATGAGCTGCCGGCGCCCCTCGAAAAGGTCGACGAGCGTGGCCTTGCCGTCCGGCCCTTCGAAGACGTAGTCCTCGCGGATCTCGACCATCGGCAGCTCCCGCCGCTCAGCGGAGAGCTTGTCGCGGGCCCGGGTGAGCTCCTTTTCCTTGGCCAGGAACTCGGTCCGGGCCGCCAGCCATTCCTCTCGTGAGACGACCTTGGGAAGGGCAGGAGATTCGGATGCCATTCTGATGTCCTCCTTTGTTGGTCACTGCGCCTGTGGTTCGCGTTTCGAGGCCTCCTCCGGCGCGTCGGCCTCGTCTTCGGTCTGTTGGGGCTTGCCCTGCGGAGGTATGCCCTTGAGCGCGACGGCGACGAGGGCGGCGAGCGCGACCGTGATGACGACGCCGATGCCGGCGGCCACGTTCAGGCCCGTGGTGTAGGCGCTGCGGGCGGGCGCCAGGATCTCGGGGAATTGCCCGGCCACGGCCAGTGCGCCGTTGAGGGTGTCGCGGGCGGACTCCGGGATGGTGGCCGTGACGGCGTCGGCCATCCGGTTGTGGTAGACGGCGGTCCCGATGCTTCCCACCAGGGCGATGCCGAGCGCCAGGCTGAACTCTGTCGTCGTCTGCTGCGTCGCCGACGCGGACCCTGCCTTCTCGGGCGGGACCGAACCCATGACGAGGCCCATGCCGAGGCCCGCCGGCAAGCCCGTGCCGCCGAGGGCCACCGCCCAGGCGACGACCACGAAGCCCAGCGAGCTGGTGCTGTCGAGCTGGGTGAGCAGCGCGTACCCCACGGCGGACAGGAGCAGCCCGATCGCGAGGACGTTGCCGGGCCTGATGCGCTGGGCGAGGCTGGGCCCCGCGAACGAGGCGAGGGTCATCACCACGATGGACGGCAGCAGGTACAGCGCCGCGCGCATCGGGGTGAGTTCCTGGACCAGCTGCAGGTACTGGGTGACCATCAGCGTGAGTCCGCCGAGGAACACGCCGCCGACCAGCATCATGATCAGCACCGTGCTGAACGAGCGGTTCCGGAAGAGCGCCAGATCCAGCAGGGGGACGCTCAGCCCGCGCTGGCGGATCACGAACACCACGCCGAGGACCACCCCGACCACGATGGCCGCGGCCGCCAGCGGCTCCCAGCCCTCCCTGGCGGTCTCCTTGAGGCCGTAGATGGTCAGCAGGATCGCCCCGAGGGACAGCACGACGCTGAACGGGTCGATCCGGCCCGGGTTCGGGTTCCGGAATTCGGGCAGCAGGGCCGGCCCGGCCAGCAGGAGCAGCAGCATGAACGGGACGGCCAGCAGGAAGACCGAGCCCCACCAGAAGTAGTTGAGCAGCACCCCGCCGACGATCGGCCCGAGCGCGTTGCCTCCGACGAAGCAGCTCATCCAGGCCGCCATCGCGACGCCCATCTCCTTGGGGTCGCGGAACATCGTGCTGATCAGGGCGAGCGTCGACGGCGCCAGCGTGGCGCCGGCGACTCCCAGCGCGACCCGGGCCCCGATGAGCATGCCGGGGCTGACGGAGAATGCGGCCACCACCGACGCGACGCCGAACGCCGCGGCGCCGATCATCAGCAGCCGCCGGCGGCCGATCCGGTCTCCGAGGGTTCCCATGGTGACGAGGAAACCGGCGACCATGAACCCGTAGATGTCGGTGATCCAGAGCTGCTGGACGCTGCTGGGCTCGAGATCCGCGCTCAGGCGGGGGAGCGCGAGATACAGCACGCTCAGATCGATGGCCAGAAGGAGTGTGGGCAGCGCCAGCACGGCGAGCCCCATCCATTCGCGCCTCCCGGCCTTGGCCGGTGGCGGCAAAGCTTCGCTTGTCACGTTGTGGATCTCCTTGCCGCGTCAGTGGTGTGAAGAAGCCGTCACTACTGAGACGGGAGATCCGTCAAAAACTCATCTCCTTGCAGGTCAGAGCGTTAGAGCGTCGACGGGAGACCGAAGGCGGGGAAGGTGTCGGGCGCGAAGGTGGCGACCTCGGCCACACCGCCGCCGTCGATGCGCAGGACGGTGAGCGCGAAGGCCTCGAGACGGTCGTCGCCGGACATCCGCAGGTAGGTCGCCACGGCCGGCTGGCGGTTGGACCGGGTCGGCCTGAGCCGGAGTTCGGCGTCGTGCGTGTGCTGCAGGAGCGGCGCCCAGGCCGTGATGATCGCGTCGCGGCCCTCGACCCACAGCGGCTCCGGCCCGGTGTGCCCGCCGGCCCCGGCGCGCTGCCCGGCGCGGGCGTCCTTGCGCAGGACGGCCGCCAGCGCGGCGCTGTCGGCCCTCTCGATCGCGGCCATGTAGCGCTGGAGGACCTGCCGTTCGTCCTCGCTGACGTCCGTCGTCCCCTGCCACTCCAGCCGGTGTTCGGGCAGGCGGCGCTTGAGCACCGGCCGGGCCCGCTGCAGCGCGCTGTTGACCGAGGCCACGGTGCCGCCCAGCTGGGCCGCCGTGTCCTTGGCCGACCAGCCCAGCACGTCCCGCAGGATCAGCACCGCGCGCTGGCGGGGCGGCAGGTGCTGGATGGCGACCATGAAGGCCAGCTCGATCGTCTCCTTGGCCACGACCACCATGTCCGGCGTCGCCTCGGACGAGACGAGGTCGTCCAGGATCTGGTCGGGAAACGGCTGCAGCCAGCGGATGGAGGTCGCCGGCGGCGTCGCCCCGCCCGGGTCGGCCGCCGTCGCCTTCTGCCGGGCCGGCGGCATGCGTTCGAGGTAGTCGAGGCACAGGTTCGTCGCGATCCGGTACAGCCAGGTGCGGAGCGCGGACCGGCCCTCGAAGCTCATGCGTTTGCGCCAGGCGCGCAGCAACGTCTCCTGGACGAGGTCTTCCGCGTCTTCCAGGGAACCGAGCATCCGGTAGCAGTGCAGTTGCAGCTCCGGCCGGTACCTGTTGGCGAGTTCGGCGAACGCGGCGCCGCCGCCCGATCGTGCCTCGGCGGGGTCCGCGCTCTCCTTCACTTGGTGCGTCATGACGTGGGCCTCACTTGAAGAACATCCCTGCCTCGCACTTCGTCCAGCCTACAACGGCGCCGTCGGCGCCCGCCGCCGTCTTCGCGGACGGCTCCGATCCCGGCGGGACGGCCAGCGCAATCTGGAAGATGCACCATAAGGCGGCGGAGTGGGACCTTGCAGGCGATAGAAAGGGTACTTGCATGCGTTCCTTCCGCATCGAGGTTCCACAAGAAGACCTTGACGATCTTGTCCGCAGACTGGCCGCGACACGATGGCCTCCGGCAGCGCCGGGCGCAGGCTGGGAGCGCGGCGTTCCGCTGGAATACCTCAAGGAACTGTCGGCCTACTGGCAGCACGATTATGACTGGCGCGCTGCGGAGGAACGACTGAATCGGATTCCTCAATTCAGCACCGAGATCGACGGCGTGAACGTCCATTTCCTGCATGTCCGTTCGCCCGAGCCGGACGCGACGCCGCTGATCGTCACCCACGGCTGGCCCGGATCGATCGCCGAGTTCGAGAAGGTGATCGGGCCGCTCACCGACCCGCGGGCCCACGGTGGCGACCCGGCCGAGGCGTTCCACCTGGTCATCCCGTCGATTCCCGGGTACGGGTTCTCGGGGCCCGTGGCCGAACCCGGCTGGGACGTTCGCCGGGTGGCTCGCGCCTGGGCGGAGCTGCTGCGTCGGCTGGGCTACGAGCGGTGTGTCGCGCAGGGCGGGGACTGGGGCAGTGTCATCTCCCTGGAGCTCGGGCTCGCGGATCCGGAGCTCATCGCCGGCGTCCACGTCAACATGCTGGTGACGATCCCTCCCGACGATCCCGCCCTGCTCTCCGGTCTCGACGAGGCGGACCAGGCGCGGCTGGCGCACATGGCGGCGTTCGCGGAGGACGGCGCGGGCTGGCGCCAGATCCAGTCGACGCGTCCGCAGACCCTGTCCTATGCGCTGACCGACTCGCCGGTCGGGCAGCTGGGGTGGATGGTCGAGAAGTTCAAGGAATGGAGCGACTCGGAGAAGGTGCCGGAAGAGGCGGTGGATCGCGAAACGCTGCTGACGAACGTGACGATCTACTGGCTCACTCGCACCGCCGGATCCAGCGCCCATTTCTACTACGAGTCCGCGCATGACACCGCGGATTTCATGCGGACCTGGGGCGGGCCATGGAATCTCACCATGCCGGTCGGGGTGGCGGCCTTTCCAGCGGACGCCTCAAGACCCATCCGCGCTTTTGCTGAGCGTGTACTCCCAACGCTCGCCCACTGGACCGAGTTCGAACGTGGTGGGCACTTCGCCGCCATTGAGCAGCCGGCCGCCCTGGTCAGCGACATCCGAGCGTTCACCCGCCTTTTGCGATGACCACCGAAACCCAGTGAAGGACTTTCCATGCGCGTCCTGTTCCTCACCGTCGCGAACAAGTCCCATACCTATGTGATGGCTCCGCTCGCCTGGGCGCTGCGGACCGCCGGCCACGAGGTGTGCGTCGTCAGCCAGCCCGATCTGGTCGAGGACATCACCGCGACCGGCCTGACCGGTGTGGCGGTCGGCGGGCTGCAAGAGGCCGAGGTGACGGCCCAGATGAACGAGGCGGACCCGACGCAGGCGGTGGCCGCCGAGCCGGTGTCCGGGCCGATCGTCCGGCAGCATCAGCTCGACTACGCGCGCGACGACCCGGCCGGCGAGTTCGCCTCGCTCGTCGCGAACCTCTTTCCGGTCATCAACCCCGACACGATGTTCGACGACCTGGTGGGCTTCGCCCGCGACTGGGAGCCGGACCTGGTGATCTGGGACATGCTGACCTACGCCGGCCCGGTGGCCGCGCGGGCGGCCGGCGCGGCCCACGCCCGCCTGGTCCTGGCCACGGACGGGGTAGGGCAGCTGCGGTCGCACGTTCTGGAGCGGTATCGGGAGACCGGTGAGGATCCGCTCCGGGACTGGTTGCGGCCGAAGCTCGACCGGTACGACTGCACTTTCGGCGAGGACATCGCGGTCGGCGACTGGACGATCGACCCGATGCCTTCTTGGACGTGGCACCCGTCCGGCGTGAACTACGTCCCGATGCGGCATCTGGCGTTCAACGGTCCCTCCATGGCTCCCAGATGGCTGTACGAGAAGCCGGAACGGCCGCGGGTGTGCATCACGCTGGGCAATTCGCACCGCGACGCGGGCCGGGTGGAGGCGTCGGCCAACGCGCTCATCGAGGCCGTGGCCGATCTCGACGTCGAAGTGGTCGCGACGCTGGACCCCAAGCAGCTCGTCGCGCTGCCGAGCCTGCCGGCCAACCTGCGCGCCATCCCGTTCGTCCCGCTGAACGTGCTGCTGCCGAGCTGCTCGGCGATCATCCACCACGGCGGCGCCGGGACGTTCGCGGGCGCGGTGGAGCACGGCGTGCCGCAGCTCCTGGTTCCGAGCACCTGGTGGAGCGAGAAATGGTACGGCCCGGTGGCCATGGCCAATGGGTTGGAGGAACAGAAGGCGGGGGCCTATGTGTGCGACTCCGACCAGCTCTCCGCCGACGTTCTGCGCGACGCGCTCGTGCGTGTGCTCGAAGACCCCCAGTTCACGGTGAACGCGGAGCGGCTCCGCAAGGAGACGCTGGCCATGCCGACACCGAACGACATCGTCCCGGTGCTCGAGAAATTGACCCTGCAGTACCGCGCCGCCGAGAAGCCCCGCCGTTGAGTCAGCCCGAGTCGAGGAGCTCCATTGACCAATTTACGGCTACTGCTGCGCCGACGGCACCGAACGGTCGCCGTCCTGCTTCCGACACTGATCACCGCCGCGCTTCTGGCGGCGCCGACGCCGAGCACCGCGGGGGAGCAGCGCATCGCCACGATCCGATCGAGCGTGAAGGGAACCGACGGCAAGCCGTACTCCGTCACCAATCATCTCGACCGCAAGGCCGCCGGCAACGGCGACCGTCCCCGCGAATGGCTGCTGGCCTGGGGAGGCGCTGACCAGAAAGGCGCCGGGGACTCCCCGAATCCGGACTTCCTCGCCGTCATCGACGTCACTCGCGGCTCGTCCAGCTACGGCAAAGTGGTCAACACGGTCACCATCGACTCGAAGTTCGGCAACGAGCCGCACCATATGCAATATGTGTGGCACAAGGGACAGAAAGTCTATGCGGGGGGCCTCCTTTCTGACACGACCTATGTGTTCGACGTCGCTCGGCTGCCCCTAGTCGGCCTGTCGGGTATCACGTTGCCGCACGACACGCCCTGCGGATCGGCCCCGGACGCCTACTCGGTACTCAAGGACGGCACCGCCTACGCGACGTACATGGGCGGCCCTGACGTCACCGGCCCGTGCACCTACACCAACGGTGAGGTCCGGTACGGCAACGGATATGGCGGTACGCCCGGTGAAGTGGTGCGCCTGGACCAGAAGGGACGTGTACTTGCGGAAGCACCCGCCGCGATGGCGAAGGCGGAACCGAGCTACTGCCTGAACATCCCCGCGCTGCCGAAGGCCTCGTGCGCCAACCCGCACGGCATCGCGGTGCGCGAAGATCTCAACCGGGTGGTCACCAGCGACTTCGCCGAAGTCCGCAACATGCTCAACCCGGAGACGCCGCCACCGCCGCGGGTCGCGCGGGAGACCGTCCGCACCTTCGACGTCAAGAACCGCAACAATCCCGAACTCGTCAACGTGACCCGGGTGCCCGTCGGCCCGCGCAACGACCCCGGGAAGTTCGGCATCGGCATCGAGTCGTACATGGTGATGGAGACCGTCGCCACCAACAAGCCGCGGAACCGTGGCGCGTTCGCCTCGACGATGAGCGGCGGAGCCGTCTTCTACACCCCGGACATCACCGCCAAGAAGCCGCGGTGGCGGGAGGTCTTCGACGACACCACCGCGTTCAAGTCGCTGTTCCCCACGAACACGCCGAAGGCGAGCTCTGACGGCGGAAGCTGGCTGATGGTCAGCCCCGACGACCGCTACCTGTTCCACACCGTCCTCAAGGCCGGCCCGGACTCACCGGCCGCGAACAAGAACGAGGGCATGGTGTACGTCCTCGACATCAAGAAGCTGCTGGCGTCCGGCCCGGAGCCGAAGTGCAGCATCGACACGTTCCAGGAGGTGGGCGCGGGAGGCGCCGAACCGGACTGCCCCGCGCTCGTGAGCGCCCTGCCGGTCACCGACCTCACCTCCGGCGGGCCGCACTGGGCCGCGATGGACAACCTCCGTCCCGGCCCGGGCGGCAAGTACCTGGAGACCGAGAAGATCCGCCGGCTGGCCGTGTCCAACTACTTCGTGAAGGACACCTACAGCGACGGCAACCACCAGGTCTGCATGATCAACGTCGGTCCCGGCGGCGGGCTGTCGCTGGACCGGACGTTCCGCGACGAGAACACGCGCAAACCGTGCGTCGACTTCAACCGCCAGGTCTGGCCGCACGGTTCCCGCGGCGCCGCCCGGCCGCACGGCGTGCTGTTCGTGGCCGCCGACCGTGACGTGCTCCCCGGCCTCGCGGACGCGGGCCGGTGACTCGACTGGACGGAATACGGCGGACGGGCACCGGGTGGCGAACGAGCCGCCCGGTGCCCGTCCTCGTCGTCGCGGGCGCCGCCCTGCTCGTCCTGCTCGTCCTGTTCACCGTGCTCGTCCTGCTCGTCATGTCGGGCGTGGCCGCCGCCGTGCGCGCCCTGGCCCTCTACCCGATCATGGCTGTGGCGGGAATGGCGATGCTCCATTCGGTCGCGGGCGCACCGGGCCGGCGGAGGCGGCCTCTCCTCCTGGCCCTGGCGGTACTGGTGGCCGCCGGCCAGGTTCTGGCCGTCCTGGTGGACGAGACGCGGCCGGTGATCGTCGTGTCGGCGCTGGCGACGCTCATGCTGCCCGCGCTGGCGACGCGAACCCGCCTGGCCGGAGCTGCCGGAGCGGTGGTCGCACTCGCCATGGCGGGGTACGCCGCGTCGTCGTCCGAGCATGGCGGGCTGACCGGGTCGGCCGTGCAGTCCGCGATCCATTTCGGTTCGGCGCTGGTCCACTCGTTCGCCGCGGCGCTCTGGATCGGTGCGGTGCTCCTGCTCGTGACCGCCGGGCCGGAGCATCGCCGCCAGGCTGTCCGAGCGCTGACGCCGCCGATACTGGCGTCCGCCATCGTTCTGGCCGTGACCGGCCTGACGCAGGCTCAGCTGGCCGGCCTCTACCCGAGCCGGAACTTCGGTTCGTGGTTCGGTGTCCTCGTCGTCACCAAGGCGCTCGTCCTGTTCGGCGGCGCCGCGGTCGTGATGGCGGTATGGCGTGTGCCGCACAGGCTCGGCGGGCTGGTACGGACGCAGCCCGTGAGCCTGGCCGCCGTGGTGATGGCCGGTTCGGCGCTCACCGCGATCCCGCTGCCCGGCGCCTCCGCTCCCGGCGCGCCCGTCCTCGCCGACGTGTCCCTCGGCGACGCCCGGGTCCCGGTCCTCGTGGCGCCGAACCGGCCCGGGTGGAATCTGGTGCACATAGGGACGGACGGGGCGTCGGCCGGGACCGACAGGTCCGCGCTCTCCCCGGGAACCACCGAACCGGGAACCAGGCACTCGTGGGCGCGGGTATGGCTGACCTCCGGTCAGAACCGGGTCTGGATCCGGCACCGCGGCGACACCGCGGGGCTTCCGCTCGACACCGGGAGCGGGCGCGGCGGGGCCGATCTCCGCGGCGCGGACGGGCCGGAGTGCGCGAGCCTGGCCCTGGGACGGGCGATCGCCGGCCGTTCCACCCGGCTGGAGTCGTGTCCCGCCGACCGCCTCACCGCGGCCGACGCGGACGCGCTCAGGAACATCGTCGGTTTCATCGCCGGCCGGGGCGTCAAGGACATCGGGCTGATCAGCGATCTGTCGCCGCGCGGGGTCCAGGCGGCGGCGACGGTGCGCGCGGAGGCGGCCCGGCGCCGGCTGGACGTCGCGCCTCCCGGGCGCCGCCGTCCGCTGATCGTCGTATCGGGGTGGGCGCGCGCCGACCGGGCGGTGCGGGACGTCGGCGCCGGGCGGCTCACCGCGCAGGGCACCTATCTCGCCCCATGGCTGCTCAACGCGCGGCTGCTCGAATCACCGGCAGGTCAGCTTCTACCACTGGAGTTCGACCCGGCCCATGCGAGAGGCCGCGCTTATGTCGCCGCCCAGGAGGCCCGGTTCCCGGGTGAACCCGCGACCGCCGCGGGCTTCTATGGCTGGTCCGGCGGGCCCGGCCCGGAACGGACCGCCCGGCAGTTGTACGCCGCCTCGATACTTTCCATCCCGGGAACCCCGATCGGCTCAGTTGAGGGCCCTGCAGAAGAAAAGGACGACCAAGTGGCCCGCTCCGGCGCTCATGGGCATGGCGCTCAATCCGGAGAAGGCGTCCCGGCCCCCCGTTCCGGAGGCGGGCATGGCGCCCACGTCAACAACAGCTGGCTGCCGAACGGAACGATCACCGCGGTCACCGGCCCCCTCGACGGAAGGTAATCGATGCGCAATCACGGAGATGCGTCCGGGTTCGCGCGAACGTGAGACTGAGAAGGCCAGAACGGCACGGTGAATTCCTGCCCGCCACTCTTACAGGAGGCACGATGCTCGGCACCGAAATCCCTTCGAAGTCAGAACTCGTCGGCCGGGCGGCAAAGCTGGCCCCCGTTCTCGCCTCCCATTCGGCGTGGCATGAGGAGAACCGGCGGCTGCACCACGAGACGGTCAACGCGATGGCCGAGGCCGGCGTCTTCAAAATGAGGGTGCCGCGCCGTTACGGCGGGTACGAGAGTGACGCTCGCACGGTGCTGGACGTCATCAGCGAGATCGGCATGGGCGACGGCTCGGCCGCGTGGAACACCGCCGTCTACGCGATGAGCACCTGGCTGGCATGCCTGTTCCCCGACGAGGCGCAGGACGAGGTGTTCGTCACCCCCGACGTCCGCGTGTGCGGGGTGCTGAGCCCCAGCGCCACGGCGGAGCCCCGGGACGGCGGCTTCACGGTGAACGGCCGGTGGCGGTTCATCAGCGGCGCCCTGCACGCCCACTGGCAGGTGATCATCGCGATGGGACCCGCCCCGGACGGAACCCAGTGGCCGGTCATGGCCCTCGTCCCGATGCCGGACCTGGAGATCGTCGACGACTGGCACACGTCCGGACTCAGGGGAACGGGCAGCGTGACCACGGTCGCGACGGACCTCTTCGTCCCCGGGCACCGCGTCTACCCCATGCCGCTGGTGCTGCAGGAGCAGTTCGCCTCCAAGGCGAACGCGGACGCCGCGGTCTACCGCGCGCCGATGATGGCGACCGGCTGCGGGACCTTCACCGGGGCCGCCATCGGCCTCGCGAAGGCCGGCCTGGCGGGCTTCCTCGAACGGCTTCCGGAGCGGAAGATCACCTACACCGACTACGCCCGCCAGGCCGAGGCGCCGCTGACCCATCTCCAGGTCGCGGAGGCCAGCCTGAAGATCGACGAGGCGGGGTTCCACGCCGACCGGCTGGCCGCGAAGCTGGACGCGAAGTCCGCCGAGGGCGAGCCCTGGTCGCTGGAGGAGCGGGTCGGCGCCCGCGCGGCCCTGGGCCGGGTGTTCAGCCTCACGAAGGAGGCGGTGGACGTCCTGAGCACCGCCAGCGGCGGCTCCTCGATCTACAACACCGAACCGGTCCAGCGCATCCTGCGCGATCTCCAGGCGCTCAACCAGCACGCCCTCATGCATCCCGACACCAATTTCGAGCTGTACGGCCGGATCCTGTGCGGCCAGCCGCCCAACACGATGTACCTCTGACCCGGATGTGCGAGAGGAACGCGCGATGATGGGTGAGCGCGGCAGGGACGTCGCCCTGGTCCTGGGAGGGAGCATGGCCGGCCTGCTGGCGGCGAAGACCCTCTCCGAGACGTTCTCGGAAGTGCTGGTGGTGGACCGCGACGAGCTGAGCGGCGTGCGCGGTCCCCGCCGCGGCGTCCCGCACGGCCGCCACGCGCACGGGCTGCTGGCCCGCGGCCAGCAGATCCTGCAGAACGAGTTCCCCGGGCTCACCGAGGAGCTCATCGAGGCGGGGGTGGAGACCGGGGACTTCAACGGCGACATCCGGTGGATCCTCAACGGGCAGCGGCTGCGGCCGGCCCACGCCGGGCTGGCCTGCGTGCCCGCCACGAGGCCGGTCCTGGAGTACCACATCCGCAAGAGGGTGGAGGCTCTGCCGAACGTGAGCTTCCGCGAGCGGCGCGACATCGTCGGGCTGGTGGCGTCGTCCGACGGGCGGCGGGTCACCGGGGCGCGGGTTCACGGCGACTCGGCGGAGACGCTGAGCGCGGACCTGGTGATCGACGCCACCGGCCGGGCGTCCAGGACTCCCGTCTGGCTCGAGGAACTCGGCTACGAGCGTCCTCCCGAGGAGAAGGTGAAGATCGGCCTCGCCTACACGACGCGCCATTTCCAGCTGAAGTCCGATCCCTTCGGAGGTGACCTCGCGATCATTCCGGTGGCGACGCCGTCCCACCCGCGCGGGGCGTTCTTCTACAAGCTCCCGGGCGGCGGCGGCCGGATCGAGCTGTCGCTCACCGGCATCCTCGGGGACTACCCGCCGACGGATCCGGACGGGTTCCTGGAGTTCACCCGGACGCTCCCGGTGCCGGACATCTACCAGGCGGTGTGCGACGCCGAACCGCTCGACGAAGCGGTGAGCTTCCGCTTCCCGGCGAGCGTGCGCCGCCGCTACGAGAGGATGGCCCGCTTCCCGGAGGGGCTGCTCGTGATGGGCGACGCGGCGTCCAGCTTCAACCCGGTCTACGGTCAGGGAATGACCACGGCCGCGCTGGAGATGCTCACGCTCCGGCGGCACTTGGAGCAGGACGGCCTGCCCCGGCCGCGGCGGTTCTTCAACGACATCGCGCGGGACATCAACGCGCCCTGGGACTTCTCGTCCGGCGCCGATCTCGGGTACCCCGAGGTCGAGGGGCGCCGTACACCGAAGATCCGGATGGCCAACGCCTACATCGCGCGGCTGCACGCCGCCGCGGTGCACGATTCCGCGCTCACCACCGCGTTCATCCGCGCGGCGGGTCTCATCGACACGCCGCAGGCGCTCATGCGGCCCAGCGTGATGCTCCGCGTGGCGCGCAACATGTGGCGTCCGGCCGGCGCCGCGCCCAGCAGCGCATCGCGCGAGGCCGTCACGAAGTAGGCGAACGAAAAGGTGGGCGCTGAGGAGATTCTCCTCAGCGCCCACCTTTGTGATGCCGGCCGCGTCACCCGCCACGGACACCGACGAACAGGCCGCGGTCGGCGAACGCGGCCTCGTCCGTGAGGTGCGCGGCGGCGCAGCCCGCCCGCTCCAGCGCCCCGAGGTACTGCGCGGGGCTGAACAGCGTCAGCGGCTGCACGTGGGTGAAGTGCCTGATGCCGGACGCGTCCGCGACGAGGTAGTGGGCCTCATGGCGGACGGAGACACCGGTTCTCCGGGAGTGCGACAGCCGTGCCACCGTGCGGTCCTCGCCGCGCACGACGTCGTGCGCCACGTAACCGTCGAGGAACGTGTCGGGAGACCATCCGGGATCGATGACCAGGACGCCGCCGGGAACCAGGTGGCCCGCCATGGTCGCGACGGCGGCCCGCAGGTCGTGTTCCGTCGGCATGTAGGCGATCGAGCTGGTCAGGCAGCAGACCGCGGCGAAGGAACGGCTGACCCGAAAGTCGCGCATGTCCCCCTGGACGATCGACGCCTCCGGCACCCTGCTCCTCGCCAGCGTGCACATGTGAGCCGACAGTTCCACCCCGCCGACCTCGGGAAAGTGGCTCGCCAGCCGGTGCAGGTGCCGGCCGGTCCCGCAGGCGACGTCCAGGATCGATCGAGCGCCGGGCTTCCGTTCGCCGACGATCCTGGCCACCGTCTCGGACTGCGACGCGAAGTCCTGCCCGCGGCCCTCGTAGAACTCGTCGTAGACCTCGCTGACGTCCCGGCCGTAGACCGCGGTGGCCTGGCTCTGCTCCGTCATCTGGCTCGTCCGGCGAGATCCGGCGAACGCCGGTGGATCGCGGCGCGGAGCTCCGCCGTCACCTGGTCGACGTCCTCCTCGCTGAGCGACTGGTGGAGGGGCAGGCACAGCGTTTCGGCCACCGCGCGTTCCGCCTTCGGCAGGCGGGCCCGAGACCCGTACGCGGCGACCTGATGCAGCGCCGCGTAGCGGAACGTGGTGTAGACGCCCCGCTCGTACAGGTCGTGGGCGACGCCGTCCCGGATCGCGGGATCCATCTGCACCCAGTAGAGGTAGTGGGAGCTGGAGTGCCCCGCCGGTAGCGGCGGCGGAAGCCGCAGCCCGTCGACGTCGGCCAACGCCCGGTCGTAGCGGGCGGTGATCGCGCCGCGGCGGGAGACGAACTCGGCGAGCCGGTCCAGCTGCACCAGGCCGATCGCCGACAGGATGTCATTCATGATCGAACGCCGGGAGAAGGAGGAGACCTGGAACTCCCACCACCGGGTGTCGTACTGCTTGGCCTGGGAGAAGCCGCTGAACTGCTCCAGCCCGAAGTAGGCGAGCTTGCGCGCCCGCGCGACCAGGTCCGGGTCGCGGGCGGTCAGCATCCCGCCGTCCCCGGCGACCACGATCTTCATGGCGTCGAAGCTCCACACCCCGACGTCGCCGAACACGCCGCACGCGCGGCCGTCCACCGTGGAGGCGACCGCGCAGGCGGCGTCCTCGATCAGGAAGATCCCGCGTTCGCGGCAGAACTCCGCGATCTCCGCCACCGCGCCGGGATGGCCGCCGTAGTGCAGCAGGATCATGGCCTTGGTACGCGGCGTGACGACGGCGGTGACGTCGTCCAGGGTCGGGTTCAGGGTCCGGGGATCGACGTCGCAGAAGACCGGCGTCGCCCCGAGCGAGGCGACGGCGTTGCCGGCCCCGACGAAGCTCACCGTCGGCAGGACGACCTCGTCGCCGGGCCCCGCGCCCGACAGCGCCGCCGCGATGAACAGCCCCTCCGTGCAGGAGTTGACCGACATCACCCGCTCGGCCGCGACCCCGAGATGGCCGGCGAACGCCGCCTCGAACTCGGCCGTCCGCGACCCCTTCCCCACCCAGTTGCTGTCGAAGACCTCCGCGACCGCGGCGAGCTCCCGCTCACGCAGTTCCGGCTGGAACACGTTGATCATCACGCGGATCCCTGGCCGGAGGACGCGGCCGGCTGGTACTCGTCGCCGATCAGCAGCATGCCGACGGACTCGGCGACCGCGACGAACGTCGCCGCCTGGTCGGGGAACCTGTCGCCGAACCGGTCGGGGCGCCAGGGCGCCAGGTCGGCCAGGTCGCTCCGGCCGTGCGCGATGGTGTCGGCCAGCGCCTTGCCGAGTCCGGGCGCGTGTGTGACGCCGAGCTCGTTGTCGCCGCCCATCACGTACAGGCCGTCGACCTGCGGCATCGGGCCGACGAGCGCCTTGTCATCCGGGGTGTAGCAGGGCGCGCCGTGCTTGACGGAGATGCTCGCCTTGCCCGACAGCGCGGGCAGGAAGGCGGCCGCCTCGGCCACCCGGAGGTTCTCCAGGACGCCGTCGGTCGGCAGCTCGTCGAGCCGGTCCGGCACGGGGGCGCCGACCAGGATGTTCCGCGGGTACGTCATGTACATGCCGCCCCACAGCAGCCCGCCGTCGTGCCACCGCACCCACAGGACCGTCCCGCCGCCGGGTTCGTCCGGCTTCAGCCCCTGCAGCATCATCACCGGCAGCGTCTCGGGAAGCCCGAGCGGTTCGGTGGTGATGCGCGACGTCACCTGCGGAACCGTCGGCAGGAACAGGCCCAGCGGCTGGAGCAGCTCGTTGTTCCAGGCGCCCGCGGCCGTCACCACGACGGGCGCGTCCACGGGCCCGCTCGGCGTCGCCACCCCGGTGACCCGGCCGCCGCTCACCCGGATCTCGGTCACCGGCCGCCGCGTGTCGACGATCCCCCCGAGCTTGGTGATGCGGTCCTCCAGCGCCTTCGCGACCTTGATGGTGGTCACCTGGGCGCCGCAGGGCATGAGCTGCGCGCCGTGCACCCCGGCAGCGGAGACGACGCCGCCGGTGAGCTCCGGCAGGCGGCGCGGCTCGACGGGGACGCTGTCCGGATCGGCCGCGAGCCACATGAGCTCCTGGGTCTGGTCCCACGCGGCCTCGCTGGCGGCGATCCACAGCACGCCGTTGCGGCGGTAGTCGATGTCGTAGCCCGATTCGTGCAGGCCGCGGTAGAAGTCCAGGGCGTAGCGCTCGAGCGGCAGGGCCTCGGACTCCGCGCCGTGCAGCGGCGAGATGGTGGTCCACGGCGCGAGGAAGCCGCCCCCCGCGCCGCTGGTGCCCTGGAAGAGACCGTCCCGTTCCAGTAGCCGTACGTCACGTACTCCCGCCTCGAGCAGATGCAGAGCCAGGCACGCGCCCATCACCCCGCCGCCCACCACGACGACGTCGGATCGATCCACCATGTTCGCCTCCTCCTGTTACGAATGCTGATGCCGTCGCGGCCCACCAGGGGATCAGCCGAGCCCCGGACGAAGAGTGAAGAACCGCGTCTGCCACAGGGTCATGAGCTCGGTCTTGATCTGATCGGTGAGGGCCACGCCGCGCCGGCTCGCGAGCCCGGCGAGCGTGGTCGTCCCGTCGGCGTTCTCCAGCAGGGCGAAGAGGTCCGCCGACACCTCGGCGCGCGGCCCGGTGGAGTAGTCCAGGTAGATCTCCCGGATCACCTGGGGAAGGCCGGCCGGGTCCGGCCTGGTGCTCTTGACCAGCCTGGTGACCGGCCGGAGCCCGACGACGAACCCGTCGACGTCCGCCGAGCCCGCGGGCCGCCGGCGGATCAGGAAGTCCTCCACCACCAGGGCGTCGAGGTCGGTGGTGAGGAAGCAGGTCAGGATGTCCTCGACCGTCTGCACGATGGGCTCGGCGTTGTTGTTGAACGAGGTGTTCAGCAGCACCGGGGTTCCCGTGAGCTCCCCGAACCTGCGGACCAGCCGGTGGAACCTCTCGTTGGTGACCGGATCGACGATCTGGATGCGGGCCGTGCCGTCGACATGGGTGACGGCGCCGAGTTCGGCTCTGCGCTCCGCGCGGACGTCGACCACGAAGGACATGAAGTCGTAGTTCGCCCTGGTGCCCGGCAGGTCGAAGTACGTCTCGGCGGCCTCGGGAGTGACCACCGGAGCGAAGGGACGGTATCCCTCCCGCTTCTTCACCATCGCATTGATCTTGTGGCGGTTCTCCGCCGGACGGGCGTCGGCGACGATGCTGCGGTTCCCGAGCGCCCGGGGCCCGTACTCCGAGGGCCCGTATCCCCAGCCCAGCACCAGGCCCTCGGCGAGCAGCCCGGCCGTCGTCTCGACGACGTCCGGGCATTCCTCGAACTCGATCAGGCTGCTCCAGGACTTGAGCGTCTCCTCGATCCCGGACTTCTCCCCGAGGTCGGGCCCGACGCTGGCGCTGCGCAGCCGCGGCCGCTCGGCGTGGTCGGCCCCGAGTTCGCGTGCCGCGGCCAAGGCGGCGCCTTCGGCGCAGCCGCCGTCGTGCGAGGCGGGATGCACGAACACCTCGTCGAACAGCCCGGACCGGAGGATCACGCCGTTGAGGCTGCTGTTCTGGGCGACGCCGCCGGTGAAGCACAGGTTCGGCAGGCCGGTGGCGCGGGCCCAGTGCGTGAGCACGTGCAGGACGACCGTCTCCAGCGTGCGCTGGAGACCGGCCGCGAAGTCCATGTGCTGCTGGGTGAACTTCTCTCCCTTGCGGCGGGGAAGGAAGCCGCTCTCGAAGAACGTCGGGGCCACCAGGCTGGCCTCGGGGGCGGCGGGGTTGAGCTCGTAGTCCCCGTCCTCCCGCAGGAGATAGAGGCTCTCGAAGAGTTCGGAGTAGGTGTTCGGGTCGCCGTAGGGAGCCAGACCCATGACCTTGTACTCGTCACCGAACCGGTACCCGACCAGCTGGATCGCGTTCTCGTACAGCGTTCCGAGCGATTTCGGAATGGAGTACGTCGCCAGGGGTTCCAGGCGGCCGCGTTCTCCCCGGAACACGGTTCCCGATCGGTCCTCGCCGCGGGCGTCCATTACGACGACGAGCGCCTCCGCCATTCCGGATTGGAGGAAGCACGAGGTGGCGTGGGATTCGTGGTGCGCGGTGTACAGGAGGCCGGAGTCGGCGGGCGCCCAGCCGAACTCTCCGCGGAGCCGGTCCTGGATGAGTTCGCGGGAGTAGCGAGCCGGCACCAGCGGATTTTCCGCGTACCACATATTCAGCGCGTGATCGGTGAATCCCTGCTCGAAGTAATAGCCGACGGCGTCCAGCTCGGAAATCGGTACGCGGGCTTTGTCGAGACAGGCCCTGATGGCGTTGACCGGAAATTTCGTCGTCTTCTTGATCCTGTTGAGGCGCTCCTCCTCGACCGCCGCGACCGTGACCCCGTCCTGGACGAGGCAGGCCGCCGCGTCATGGAAGTAGTAGTCCGGCATGCCGGGCACCAGATCCGCGTCCGCGGTCCCGAAGTTTCCCGTCAGGCCAAGCACCAGCATGTGATCACCAACCGTCTGTTCGCGACTCCCGGACATGAGCTGAATCCACACTTCCAGCGTTCGGCTACCTGGCGCATCTTCTAAATTGCGCTCTTGTCCGCCGCCCGCGCATTCTGCGAGAAGTGGCCTTTTTGTAAGGAGTGCTACGGTGGTGACACCGACCTCGGGAATGGCAAATCTGTGCCCATAATTCCGATGAGGAGATACCCATGAAGGCACTGGTGCTGGCGGGGGGTTCCGGCACCCGGCTGCGGCCGGTGAGCCATTCATTGCCCAAACAGCTCATCCCCGTCGCCAACATTCCGATCCTCGAACACGTGCTCAGGAACATCCGGGATCTGGGCGTGACCGAGATCGCCGTGGTCGTCGGCGACAGCGCCGCGGAGATCAACCGCGAGATCGGGGACGGCTCGCGCCTCGGCGCGCGCATCACCTACCTCCACCAGGCCGAACCCCTGGGCCTGGCGCACTGCGTGCGGCTCGCCGGCGGCTTCCTCGGCGACGACGACTTCGTGATGTACCTCGGCGACAACTTCCTTCCCGACGGGATCGTCGCCGAAGCGCGGCGGTTCACGGCCGAGCGTCCGGCGGCGCAGGTCGTGACGCACCGGGTGGACGACCCCCGCCGGTTCGGGGTCGTCGAACTCGACCACGACGGCTCAATCCTGCGGCTGACGGAGAAGCCCGCGCACCCGCGCAGCGACTTCGCGCTCATCGGGGTCTACTTCTTCACCGCCGCGATCCACAGGGCGGTCGCGGCGATCGCGCCCAGCGCCCGCGGCGAACTCGAGATCACCGACGCCGTCCAGTGGCTGGTCACCGAGGGGGCGCACGTCACGGCCATGGAGTACACCGGCTACTGGAAGGACATCGGACGGGCCGAGGACGTCCTCGCGGGGAACCTCTGGCTGCTCAGGAAGCTGCGTCCGAACATCGCCGGCGAGGTCGACGCGGCGAGCGTCGTCAGCGGCCCGGTCGTCGTCGACCCCGGCGCCCGCGTCGTGCGGTCCCGCATCGAGGGGCCGGTGATCATAGGCTCCGGCACGCTGATCGAGGACAGCCGCATCGGCCCCGGCACCTCGATCGGGCGGGACTGCACGCTGCGCGCCACCCGCCTCGCCGACTCGGTCGTCCTCGACGGCGCGTCCATCTCCGACGTCCCGGGACTGTCCGGCTCGCTCATCGGGCGGCGGGCCACGGTGACCCGCAACGTCCGCAGCAACAGCTCGCACGGCCTCGTGGTCGGCGACCACTGCCGGATCGAGGTTCCCGTGTCGAGCTCATGGACGGAGGCGGCACGGCTGCACTCGCTCGTCCCCCGCACGCGGCGACCGGGATCCGTGCTCGACGACGGGGTCATCATGAGCCGCCACAGCGGCGGAAGGAAGGTCGGAAATGAGTGACGATCGGAGGACCGCGGTTCTGGACGCGGTCTGGGACTACCACCAGGAGAAGCGGACGGAAGCGAGGTTCGTGCCGGGGGTCACCGAGATCTGGCCCTCGGGCGCGGTGCTGGAAGCCGTCGACCGGGTCGCGCTGGTCGAGGCCGCCCTGGACATGAGCATCGCGGCCGGGAAGCACGCCCAGATGTTCGAGTCCGCCCTCGCGCGGAAGCTCGGCCGGCGCAAGGCGCATCTGACCAACTCGGGTTCGTCCGCCAACCTTCTCGCCGTCTCCGCGCTGACCTCGCCCCTGCTGGAGGACCAGCGGCTCCGGCCGGGGGACGAGGTGATCACGGTCGCGGCCGGGTTCCCGACCACGGTGAACCCCCTCCTGCAGAACGGCCTCGTCCCGGTCTTCGTGGACGTGGAGCTGCGCGGCTACAACACCACGGCGGAGCGGGTCGCGGCCGCGATCGGGCCGAGGACGCGGGCGATCTTCCTGGCGCACACGCTGGGCAACCCGTTCGAGGTCAGCGAGATGTCCCGGCTGGCCTTCGAGAACGACCTGTTCCTGATCGAGGACAACTGCGACGCGCTCGGGTCGTTTTACGACGGGGAACTGACCGGCACCTTCGGCGAGCTGTCCACGGTGAGCTTCTATCCGGCGCACCACCTCACCATGGGTGAGGGCGGCTGCGTCCTGACGTCCAACCTGGTGCTGGCCCGGATCGTCGAGTCGCTCCGTGACTGGGGGCGCGACTGCTGGTGCGCGCCGGGGGAGAGCAACACCTGCCGGAAACGCTTCGGCTACCAGATGGGCACGCTTCCGGCCGGCTACGACCACAAGTACATCTACTCGCACGTCGGTTACAACCTCAAGACCACCGACCTCCAGGCCGCCTTGGGCATGAGCCAGATGTCCAAGCTCGACGACTTCGGAGCGGCCCGCCGGCGCAACTGGCGCCGGCTGCGCGAAGGGCTGGACGGCCTGCCGCATCTGCTCATGCCCGAGGCGACCCCGCGCAGCGACCCGAGCTGGTTCGGTTTCGCGATCACGGTCGATCCGAAGGCGCCGTTCGGACGCGGGGAGCTCGTCGACTTCCTTGAGGCCCGGAGGATCGGGACGCGGCAGCTGTTCGCGGGGAACCTGACCCGGCAGCCCGCGTACGCGGACAGGTCCTACCGGGTCGTGGGGGAGCTTTCCAACAGCGACGTCATCACCGAGCAGTCGTTCTGGGTCGGGGTCTATCCGGGACTGACCGACGAGATGATCGACTACGTCGTGGCCTCGATCAAGGAGTTCGCGGCGTCGTGGAGCCCCTCGGCGGCGCCGGTCGGGCCGGTCGCGCCGGTCGCGCCGGTCGCGAGCGTGGCGGGAGACGACGGCCGTGTTCGGTGACCAGCTCGCCCGGGTCTGGGACCTCATCTACCAGACCGGCCGCGGCAAGGACTACCACGCGGAGGCCGAACTGGTGGCCGAGACCGTCCGCGCGCGCAACCCCGGCGCCCGTTCGCTGCTCGACGTGGGCTGCGGAACCGGCGAGCACATGGTCGCGTTCGGCGAACTCTTCGATCATGCCGAGGGCGTCGACCTCTCCGAGCCGATGATCTCGATCGCCCGGGACAAGGCGCCGCACACGACGTTCCACGTCGGTGACATGTGCACGTTCGACCTTGGCAGATCATTCGACGCGGTGGTGTCGCTCTACACCGCCGTCGGGTACCTCCCGTCCCTGGACGCGCTTTCGGCGGCGCTGCGGCGCATGGCCGCCCATCTGACGCCGGACGGAGTGCTGGTCGTCGAACCGTGGTGGTTCGCCGAGAAGTTCCTCGATGGCCATGTCGCGGGGGACGTCGTCCAGGAGGACGGACGCACGGTGGCGAGGGTCTCGCGCACCGAACGGCGGGACGACCGGGCTCACATGGAAATCCACTACACGGTCGCCGACGGGAACGGCATCCAGTCTTTCACCGAGTCGCATTCCTTCGGCATATGGACGCGGCAGCAGTATCTGCAGGCGTTCGCCGACGCAGGCTGCCAGGTGGAATATGTCGAGGACGTCCTGTACTGCGGCATGTTCGTCGGGTGCCGGGCATGATCTCGGAGGCGCGGAAGCAGCCCGCGAACGAGGGCCAGTGGGCCCTCGGCCACCGGGAGCCGCTCAACAAGAACGAGGAGAACAAGAAGGACGACGACGGGCTGAACGTCCGCCGCCGCATCATCGACGTCTACGCCAAGGCGGGCTTCGACTCGATCGACCCGGCCGACCTGCGCGGCCGGTTCCGCTGGTACGGGCTCTACACCCAGCGCAAGCCGGGGATCGACGGCGGCAGGACCGGCACGCTGGAGGACGAGGAACTCGAAGACCGCTACTTCATGATGCGGGTCCGGATCGACGGCGGCCGGCTCGACGCCGCGCAGCTGCGCGTGCTCTCCGACATCGCGACCAGGTACGCCCGCGGCACCGCCGACGTGACCGACCGGCAGAACATCCAGTACCA
Organism: Actinomadura sp. 1N219; assembly: GCF_044326405.1. Lineage (NCBI taxonomy): Bacteria > Bacillati > Actinomycetota > Actinomycetes > Streptosporangiales > Thermomonosporaceae > Actinomadura > Actinomadura sp. 1N219. Next base: position 393,386 of record NZ_JBIRAY010000001.1, read on the forward strand.
CTGGATCGCCATCGAGGACGTCCCGGCGATCTGGGCGGCGCTCGAAGCGGTCGGCCTGTCCACCATGGAGGCCTGCGGGGACACCCCGCGCGTCATCATCGGCTGCCCGCTGGCCGGGATCGCCGCCGACGAGGTCATCGACGCGTCCGTGCAGATCCGCGACGTCTGCGACCGCTACATCGGGCGGCCCGAGTTCTCCAACCTGCCGCGCAAGTTCAAGACGGCGATGAGCGGCTGCGCCGCGCACTGCACCGTCCACGAGATCAACGACGTGGCGTTCGTCGGCGTGGTGAACGAGGCCGGGGCGGCCGGTTACCAGGCGCTCGTCGGCGGCGGGCTGTCCACCAACCCGATGTTCGCCAAGAGCCTCGGCGTCTTCGTCGAGCCCGCGCGGGCCCACGAGGTCTGGAAGGGCATCATCTCGATCTTCCGGGACCACGGGTACCGGCGGCTGCGGCACCGCGCCCGGATCAAGTTCCTGATGAACGACTGGGGCCCGGCGAAGTTCCGCGAGGTGCTGGAGCGGGACTACCTCGGGTACACGCTGCCCGACGGCCCCGAGCCCGCCGCCCCGCTCCCTCGCCGCGACCACGTCGGGATCCACCCGCAGCGGGACGGCTCCTTCTACGTCGGGTTCGCGCCGCGCGTGGGCCGCCTCAACGGCGTCCTGCTGGGCGCCGTCGCCGAGCTCGCCGAGCGGTACGGCTCCGGCCGGGTCCGCACCACCGCCGAGCAGAAGATGGTCATCCTCGACGTGCCCGCGGAGAACACCGAGGCCCTCGCCGCCGCGCTCGCCGAGCACGACCTGCAGGTGCACCCGTCCACGTTCCGGCGGCAGACGATGGCCTGCACCGGCATCGAGTACTGCAAGCTGGCGATCGTCGAGACCAAGCAGCGTGCGATGGACCTGATCGGCGAGCTGGAGAAGCGGCTTCCCGGCTTCGACCAGCCGCTGACCGTCAACGTCAACGGCTGCCCGAACGCGTGCGCCCGCGTCCAGGTCGCCGACATCGGCTTGAAGGGCCAGCTCGTCGTGGACGAGAACGGTGACCAGGTCGAGGGCTTCCAGATCCATCTCGGCGGCCGGGTCGGCGTCTCGTTCGGCAAGAAGGTCCGCGGGCTGAAGACCACCTCGGCGGGCCTCACCGACTACATCGAGCGGGTCGTCCGCAAGTACGACGAGCAGCGCGCCGGCGGCGAGACGTTCGCCGCCTGGGTGCGGCGCGCCGACGACGCCGACCTGAAGTAGGAGAGCATCCAGTGACTCTGCTTGAGACCGACAGTCCGACGCCGGACCTCGAAGGCATCGTCGAGTCCGCCGCCGCCGCGTTCGAGGACGCCCCGCCCGCCGAGGTGATCCGCTGGGCCGCGGCGACGTTCGGCGACCGCATCTGCCTCACCTCGTCCATGTCGGACGCGGCGCTGATCCATCTGGTGTCGAAGGTGATTCCCGGTATCGACGTGCTGTTCGTCGACACCGGCTACCACTTCGCCGAGACGATCGGGACCCGCGACGCGGTCCAGGCCGTCTACCCGGTGAACGTGATCAACGTGGAGCCGTCCCGCACGGTCGCGGAGCAGGAGGCCGCGCTCGGCCCCCGCCTGTACGGGCGCAACCCCGACCTGTGCTGCCACCTGCGGAAGGTCGAGCCGCTCGGCCGCGCGCTGAAGGGCTACCTGGCCTGGTTCAGCGGCATCCGCCGGGACGAGACCGCCGGCCGCCGCGAGCGCCGTGTGGTCGAGTGGGACCGGCGCCGCGGCATGGTCAAGGTCAACCCGGTCCTGACCTGGACGCAGGCCGACCTGGACGACTACCTCAAGGACAACGGGGTGCTCGTCAACCCGCTGCACGACGACGGCTACCCCTCGATCGGCTGCGCGCCGTGCACCCGTCCGGTCGCGCCCGGCGAGGACCCGCGCGGCGGACGCTGGGCCGGAATGGGCAAGACAGAATGCGGTATCCACCAATGACGAACAACCGGACCGGTATGTGGAAGCGCGTTCTGGTGACCGGAGGAGCCGGCTTCATCGGCTCGCACTACGTCCGGACGCTCGTCACCGAAACCGCGGCCGAGGTGACCGTGCTGGACAAGCTCACCTACGCCGGAAACATGGACAACCTGGCCCCGATGAAGGGGGAGTACGAGTTCGTCCATGGAGACATCTGTGACGCCGAGCTCATGAAGCAGGTCGTTCCCGGGCACGACCTCGTGGTCAATTTCGCGGCGGAGTCACATGTCGATCGATCCATCGCCGACGGCAGCGAATTCGTGCGCGCCAACGTGCTCGGGGTGCAGACCCTGATGGACGCATGCCTGCACGCCGGGACGCCCCGCGTCGTTCATGTCTCCACCGATGAGGTCTATGGCAGCATCGAGTCCGGCTCATGGGTGGAGGGCACCCGGCTGGACCCGAACTCGCCTTATGCGGCGGCAAAGGCGGGCGGTGACCTGGTCGCTTTATCGTACTTCCGGACGCATGGGGTCCCGGTGAGCGTCACCCGTGGCAGCAACACCTACGGCCCGTACCAATACCCGGAGAAAATCATCCCGCTGTTCATCACCAATCTCCTGGACGGGAAGGAAGTGCCCCTCTACGGAGACGGCGGCAACATCCGGGACTGGATACACGTCGCTGACCATTGCCGTGGCATAGCGCTGGCCGCCGAACGCGGCGAGCCAGGCGAGACCTACCACGTCGCGGGAACGAAGGAGATGACGAACAAACAGCTCACCCAGCGGTTGCTGGAAGTGTTCGGCGCCGGTTGGGAGCGGGTGAAGCCGGTGGCGGACCGGAAGGCCCACGACCGTCGCTATTCCCTGTCCGACCAAAGGCTCCGCGCCTTGGGCTACACCCCCGCGATCGGCTTCGATGACGGCATCGCCGAGACGGTCCAGTGGTATGCGACTCACCGCGACTGGTGGGAGCCGCTTCGCCGGGCATGACCCAGGCCCCGGACGCGACTACAGATCACGCTCGCCGGCGCTCACAGCGGCAGTCCGGTTCCGTCCATGCAGGCTTCGTACTCCGGGAGCAGGCCCTTGGACAGGGCCTGCTCCAGCGTCGGGGCGGACGAGTCTCTGCCGGACTGGATCGGCTCGACATTCTTCGGCAAGGGCAGGCCGATCCCCGGATCCAGTGCGGCAACGGCCAAATCGTTCTTCGGGACGAAACCCTGGGACATCAGATACACGGTCACGGAGTCGTCTTGCAGGGCCACGAACGCGTGCCCGACGCCCACGGGAACGTACAGGGCAGAACCGTTCTCGGCGTCCAGCCGGACCGTGTCCCAGCGGCCGAACGTCGGCGATCCCACACGCAGATCGACGACAAAGTCCTGAATCTGCCCGGACGGACAGAAGACATACTTCGCCATGCCGGGCGGAGTGGCGGTGTAGTGGACTCCTCGGAGCACTCCGCGAGCAGAGCGGCTGTGACTCACCTGCCTGACGGGAAACGGAGGACCGCCCACACGCTGGACGAACTCCGCGTCCTGGTACGGAGAAGTGAAAGAGCCGCGATGATCCTTGAACACATTCGGCGTGAACGCCAGGGCACCTTCTACGGCCAGCTCTCGAACCAACACGCGGCATCACACCTCTCGATCGTCAAGGCCGCAGTGCCCTGATTGCTATTGGACAACGGGCCGGTAGACGAGCGACAGCACACCGTGCGGCAGAGGCTTGCTTTCGATGAGTTCCAGCGCCTTGTGTGACGCCTTTTCCATGAAGAGTCGCCGGCCCGTTCCGACCAGCACGGGTGAGACCACAAGACGGACCTCGTCGAGGAGGTCCTGGTCCAACAGGTACCGCACCAGGGTCGCGCTACCGCTGACGTGCAGGTCGCCGTCACGGTCCTTCTTGAGCTCGCGGAGGGTCTCCGGAACGTCCTGCTTGATCAGCGTGGTGTTGTTCCATTCGGCGTCGTCCAGGGTGGTCGAGACCACGAACTTGCGCATGTTGTTGTTCAGGTCCGCGAAGGGCACGTCACTCGACTGGTGCGGGAAGAAGGACGCGAACATCTCGTAGGTCGATCGGCCCAGCAGCATGCCCTGCGCGGTTTCCAGCTCGGCGGCGAGGAGATCCGCCATCTCCTGGCTGAAGTACGGGTGGTTCCACGAGTCGGGCGACTCCATGACACCGTCGAGCGACACGTACGTTGACGAGTAGATACGACCCACCGGATCTCCAGAGTTCGTCGAGTGCTGACCGCAGAGGCGCCGGTCAGTGTCGCATCCACCCCTCGCCGATCGCATCTTCCAGATTGCGGTAATGCCGCGACGCTCCGGAACCGCCACGGCGCCGCCGACCGCCGTACCCGGCCCCTCGATGTCCGGTGACCGGGTACGTCGGAATCGGGTCAACGACCTGCCTGGGCGAGCGGGATGGTGGCGCGCACCGGGGTGTTCTCGTAGGCGCTGATGGTCCATTCACCGTTCTTCTTGGCGAAAACCCAGAGCCCGCGGATCGCGTCGTCGACCGACACCTCGGACTCACCGGGCTTGTAGGCCCCGCCCTGCGAGAACATCACGATCGTGTCGTCGGTGAGGTACCTGATCTCGAGCGGAACGCCGAGCACCTGGGTGCCCTTCCACTTCCCGTCGAGCGCGTCCGCCATCCAGTCGCGAATCTCGCTCCGCCCTCTGAGGAAGACATCGCCGGGGAGCGCCACGAGCGCGTCCACGGCGTACAGCTCCGACAGGGCGGCGGCGTCGCCCTCCGCCCACGAGGAGGCCAGCTTCTTGACGATCGCGACAATGGCGCCCGCGTCCTCCTCCCGAATTGACACCTTGGTTTCGTAGGAGCCGACAACGGGATCAGTGACTGCGGACATGAACATTCCTTTCGACCAAGGGTTTCGGTGTTTCGATCGTGCCACCGCCCGCCCAGCCGCGCATATTCGAAATTGCGGCCCCTTAACGCCCCGCGACGACGTTCAACCGAGGATCCTCCCAACTCGAACCCGACAACGCGCCCGCAAGGACGGCCACGCCCAACGGACCCCCGGGAGGCAGCCATCGCGCCGTCGAGGCGATCGAGCGACACGGTCTCGTCGACGCCGAGCCGGTCGCGGGCCCGTCAAGGGTCTCGCGTCGGCCATCGCCTACTTCCGCGGCCCCGGCGCGGGCTACGTGACGGGACAGACCCTGTCGGTGAGCGGCGGAACGGTCATCATCTGAGCGGCCCAGACCACAACCCACACTGCCGTGCGTTCCTTGGTTCCGTTCCTTGATCCGGCCCGCGGACGTCACGCTCCTGTTCGATGACGGGAGCTTGTCCGACTATCGGCTCTGTCCGCGGTAGCGGAAGTTGGTCAGGGCGACGGTGTAGTCGTCGCGGTTTTCGCGGTAGGCGATGCAGTAGCTCGTCGGGTACCAGCCGGCCAGTCGCCACTCGCGCGGCTGCTTGAACGGCACGCAGATGTCGCCGGTCGTGCCGGCGCGCTGGCCGTCGAACCAGGCCTTGGTGATCATCGTTTCGTAGAACGTGATCTCGGCGTCGTACTGGCCGTAGATCCATGTGTGCGTGAACGGCCGGCCGTTGAACTCCGGGCCGGTCAGGTCGATCAGGTGGTTGCCCATCGCGGGCTCGACGGCATCGACATCGCTGAAGTCCGGTGGGCGGTAACGCTCGGGCACCGGCAGTTTCGCGCGCTTGTAGTCGTCGCAGTTGGTGAGCATCGGGCACGGGCCGGGGCGGATCTGGTTCCGTTCGGCGAGCGGCTGGATGTAGAAGTGAAAGTCGAAGTGCGGCACGTCGTAGACGCCGGTCGGCATGTGCCCTTTGGGATTCCAGTTCGTCAGCGACCATTTGAACGGCGTGTCAATGGCGCTGCGGAACCCGCGGGGCAGGTCGAGCACGCGTTCATGCCCGACGGCGCACTCGGTGTGCAGGTCGAGCGCGCCGTTGCCGTCCTTGTCGAAGCAGTGCTTGCCGTCGCTCACCGGGACGGGCAGGTTCCGCAACGTCGAGGCCGGGAACGTCACGCCCATCACCAGCGGACGGCTGCGTACACGCTGTGTGTACGTGCGCAGCGCGCCGTCACCGAGTGATTTCGAATGGCCGTACTCCGCGCACGGCCCGACATACGACAGCGAGGCGCGCAGGAGCTTCGGCACGGCGTGCGTCGGCACGCGGATCGTACGTTCGCGGTCTGGGTGGTCGCGGGCGACGAAGCAGACCGTCGTGCTGCGGTCACCGGCTTTTGCGGCTAGCGCAATTCCCGGCGCCAGCGATGCTCCGGCCAGGAAGACCGCGAGTATCGCGACGAGCAGTGGCCGCGCCGGACGGCGCAGGAGGCGAGACATCGATCCTCGTGCCGATGGGTTCTGGGCCCGTAGTGAGATCGTCCTGTCGTCGAGTGTCATCGGTGGAACCCCCCTGTCCACGCGTTTGACCGAAGGACCGTCACGCAGGCAACCGGATGCCCTCGCCGCTGCGCTGCAAGGCGGACACGATCTCGCCCCTCGAAAGGCCCTACGGCCACCACGAAGTCACGTCCAGCCCAGAGGAATTCGACGTCGGCCGTGCCGATGGTTCCGGCACCTCCAACCACGATGATGCGCACGAGACTGCCCTCCGATGGACGCTGTCGCCTCCTACGGCGCCGCTTCGGGGCCTGCCATGACCCCGCACGAAAAGTTGACGCCGCAACGCGAATCGCTCGCTCGGCGACACACCGATCGACGCTCACCCTTTGCCCACGTCATGGCAATGGACTACTGACAGCTGAGGCCTTCGCGCACTGCCAGCCAAGGAGGCCATCGCGCACCACGCCGCGACCTGGCCGGGCCCGATGCCCCAGATACCGGACACCGGCCATGCGCCACCCCGAGCCCTCCCACCCCAGGGGCGGCTGCAGCGACCCCGGGTTCCGCCCGAACCGGAACTGCTGTGGTTATCGAAGGAATTCATCGAAGAGGCCCGTCGCCTCTATCCCGTTCACCTTCGCCATAGCCGAGCTGGCTCCTTGCTTCGTGGTCATGATCACGATCTTTGTGGTCGCCGACCTTTTCACAGAGCTGGCGATACGGCTGATGGCAAGGTCCACGGCGCGTACGGTTCGAGGTGAAGAGTCCACTATGGAAGCGCCTTCCTCAGCCACCTGCCAGCAGAGTGGCAAGGCGTCGGCAGTCTCCGGACATAGGCTTTATTTTTTGTAGTGGTGCTTGATGAACCTTATGCTGACAAGGACGGTTGCCAGAAGTGCCGCGAAGGCTATTGGGCCGCAGACAGGGCCGAATTCTCCGGCCGTCATTAGGCGTGCCGCCATGGCGGTTGCGAGGGTGGCGGCGAAGGCTGTGAGCCAGTCGCGGGCGATTCGGTATGCGGTACGTGGATGAGTCATCTGATCGGCCATGTGACGACCCCTGCGTGTTCAAAGAGAGCGGGGCGACAGGTTAGCAGGGCCGTACTTCCGTACTTACGAACAGGCGCGTGCGGGTGCCCGATCGAGCACCTTGTTTCGCAACTGGCAACACGCAAAAGCACTATCGCCCGACAGACGCCTGGGGTGAGAGAGGGGTTTACGTAGCGTGTTTGTGATCTAGATCACAAAAATCCCCCGGTGCAGTCATCTTCCCGACGGGTGATCTCCCGCTTATGTTTAGGGCGCTTTCGATGGGGGCTTAACTTGCGAGGTCATATTGCGCGTTCGGGGCTTCTCGTTTCGGTCATCGGTTGTTGACGGATTGTGTCGGCGCTCTCTTGCCGGGCTGCTGTCGTCGGTGCTGGTGGCCTCGCTGTTGTCGGCGCCCCTGACCTCGGCGTATGCGGATGAGCCGAGTTCACCGGCGCCGACGCCGATGGACGCCGCGGCGGCGAAGGCGAGGCAGACCGGTAGTCAGGTCGAGGTCGCCGAGCGGACGTCGGAGACCAGGAAGCTGACCGCTCTGCCTGACGGCCAGTTCGAGTTGGAGACGTCGCCGGTCCCTGTTCGTGTGAAGCGGGACGGTGTCTTCCATGACGCCGACCTGACGCTGGAGCGGACGGCCGGCGGGTACGCGTCGCGGATGTCGGTCAACGGGGTGACGTTCGGCGCCGGCGGCGACGACGTGCTGGCCACGATGGTCAAGGACGGGAAGAGCCTGACGCTGACCTGGCCCGGAGCCAGGCTCCCGGCGCCTGTGCTGGACGGGCCGAGCGCGACTTTCGTGGACGGCGGCGGCGCGGGTGTGGACCTGGTGGTGCGTTCGACGCCGACCGGGTGGTCCCACTACGTGGTGGTGAAGACGCCGGAGGCGGCGAGTGATCCGGGACTGGCCACGGTCGAGTTCGGGGTCCGGGGTTCGGGCGTCCAGCTGAAGGAGTTGTCCGGTAACCGGCTCGCGGCCGTGGACGAGGTCGGCAACGAGGTCTTCACCGCGCCGGAGCCGTTGATGTGGGAGGGGCAGACGAACGCGGCGGAGGCGTCGTCCGAGTCTGCGAGTACCGAGGAGGTCGCGGCGGGGCCGGCTCCGAAGGCGAGTGTGGCGCCGATGGCGGTGGCGACGGGCGACGGGGTGCTCACCTTGACCCCCGATCATGACCTGCTCACGGCCGCCGACGCCAAGTTCCCGATCGTCCTGGACCCGTCCTGGCAGACCTGGACGGGGCACAGGGAAGGCGACAGCGACGGGGGCAGCGCCAAGGGATCTGGCTGGGCCTATGTCGATCAGGTGTTTCCGAACCAGTCGTATTGGAAGCCGGATCGGTTGCCCACGGGACGTGAAATCGAGGACAACACCAACAAGCGTTCCTATATCCGGATGGATTCCACGCCGTTGCACGAATGGTCGGGGAGCGTACAGGTCGAGGTCAACTCGGCCGCGATCACGTTTGATGTGCTGCACGCGTGGTCGTGTACGGCGCGCGATGTCCGCTTGTACAACGTCGAGCACATCTACCCGACCACGACGTACAACTCGCGTCCGGGTGCGTTCATCCCCGAGGGTTCAGGATGGACCACGAACGGGCTTGCGACCGCGTCGGTCAATGTGGGGCGCCCTGAGTGCGGGGACGGCGGGTCGTCGAACGATGTGACGTTCACTCATTCCCATCTCACTCGTCTCGTCCAGTGGGCGACGGACCGCCGGTGGGACTTCTTCACGATCGGGCTGTTCCCGGACGCGGATTACAACGACACCCACACCTGGAAGGTGATGGACGTCGATCCGCGGCTGACGGTGAAGTTCTCCCGGTATCCCATGCCGGTCAAGGACGTCCACATGAAGAACGGCGGGACGACCAAGTACGGATGCGTGACCGGTAGTGGGCGGCCGTGGTTTGGGGCATCCAAAGACCGGACCGCCAATGCGCTTGTCACCGATTATGACGGCGACAATGCGGGCGGGTTCGACGGGCAGCCGCTGGCAGCGGAGTACGAGCTGGCGCCTCTTGGTAGGCCGGCGGAGAGCTCGAAGCGTTATGTGCCTTCGGCCGGTACGTTCCAGCATGCCGGCGCGGACGGCTACCTGCATGCGTCGTTGACGGTCGACAAGGGTGATGACGTCCCGGCCACCCCTGACGGCGGGACGAGCTGGATGTGGCGTGTCCGCGGAATGGACGACACCAGCTTGTACGGGCCGTGGTCGGGATGGTGTGAATACACGGTGGATGCCCGCCGACCGAATACGCCGGTGGTGTCATCGCCCGAATATCCTGCGGGAACGACTTCGGGCTATGACGCGGTCGCGCGGAAGTACGTACCGGGTAACTTCACTTTCGCGCCCGCCGGCTCGGGTGATGTCGTGAAGTTCGACTACAGGTTCGCCGACGGCACTGCAGGGACGAAAGCGGTTGCGCCGGGTGAATCATCGACGCTTTCGTGGACGCCGAAGCGGTTCGGGCCCCAATGGGTTGAAGTGACGTCCTATGACCGGGCCGGTAATCCGAGCGCGGCGAAGAAGTATGAGTTCGGTGTGGAGCAGCCGCCGCGGAACGCGGCCTGGGCGATGGACGAACCCACCGGGAACACGGCGCGCGCGGTCGGACCGAGCGGCTCGGTGAACCCGAACGCCGATCTGGTCTTCAGCGGCGGCCCGGCGTTCGGTGAGGCGGGCAACCTCGGTACAGGTTCACCCACCGACCGTGCGGTGCGCCTCAACGGCTCGACGCAGTTCGGTGAAGTGGCGCCCTGGACGGACGTTCAGGGCAACCCGGTCACACTGGTGGACACCAGCCAGCGGTTCATGTTCTCGACCTGGCTGAAGCTCGCCGCCGTCCAGGGCGACCAGGTGGCGATCAGCCAGGCTGCCGCCGACGGGACGGTGTTCGAACTCGGGTGGCTGGGCGGCAGGTGGACGTTCCGGCATCGCAAGGGCGACGGCACTGTGCTGACGGCCGTCACGCGCGATATGGCGCAGGCCGGGGACGGGCAGCCATGGAACGCTCACTGGGTTTCGCTGATGGGCGGCTACGACCCGATCAAGCAAGAGCTCTGGCTGCGTACTCAGGCCGAGGGCGAGCGCGAGGTGTGCGATCCCGATGAACCGTGGAACTGCTCGACCACGCGGGTGATGCCGGCGGAGGTGAAGACGGCCGCCACGACCTGGACGCCGGCCGCCGGTTCCGGAGCCCTGCTGGTCGGTGCGACGCCGGGCGCGTCGGGCGCGTCGAGCAGGAGCGCGTTCTGGAACGGCTGGGTCGACGACTCCCAGCTGTGGCCGCTGGCGCACCCGGATGGGACCGTCCTCAACGCGATCTATGCCGAGTCGGTGCAGAACCACGAGTTCGCCGGGAAGACGCTGCGTCTGGTGAACGCCAACTCCGGTCACTGCCTGGACGTCGCGGGCGCCGGAGTGGACAACGGCACGAACGTGCAGCAGTGGAACTGCAATGCGCACCCCGCGCAGGACTGGCAGTTCACCGATGTCGGAGACGGCTACTACACGCTGACCAGTTCCAACAGCGGTAAGTGCCTGGATGTGGACGGCACGGACGGTTCGGGCACCGCCGACGGGCGCAACGTATGGCAGTACGAGTGCAACGGCAGCACGGGCCAGCAGTGGAAGCCAGAGAAGAAGGCCGGCGGATACTGGTTGAAGTCACGGCGGAGCGACAAGTGCCTGGCCGTCGACGCGGGCTCGCTGGCCCCTGGAGCGAACGTTTCGCAGTGGTCCTGCACGGATCCGGTAGCCGGTGAACAGCTGTGGAACATCACCGCACTCAAGCGCCATCACCTCGGCGGGATGACCCACCGGCTGCTTGTCCAGAGCACTCAGAAATGTCTGGACGTCGCGGGTGGCTCCATTGCCGATGGCGCCGTCGTGATGCCGTGGGAGTGCAATGGCGGGCCTTGGCAGAAATGGCGGTTCGCTGATTACGGCGACGGCTACTTCATGCTCACGAACGTCAACACGATGAACGGTGACCCGTCCGCGGTCCGTTGCCTGGAAGTCGCCGGTGCGCAGACCCAGGCCGACGCGCCCGTCCAGCAGGGCACCTGTGAGCCGGGTGCGGCGCATCAACTCTGGAAGGTCGTCGGCGTCGCCGACGACGGCAACCTCGGCTACCGGTTGATCGCCAAGCACAGCGGCCTGGTCGTCGACGCCCGCGACCTGGGGGCGCCGGGGGACGCGCGTGCGGTCCAGGCCAATCCGGTGGAACCGATTCCTACTCGTCACATCTGGAAGCTGGAATACCAGTGACGAGGGCGCAACGAAAAGCCGCCGCGGCAAGAGGCCGCGCGGCCAGATGAGTCCCATAAAGAGCGCCGACAAGGTCATCGCTCAATGAAGGCAAAGGAATTGAGTGCGAGCATGAGGACTGCAGTGCCGGTCGTGGTGGGCGGCGGGATGCTGGTGGTGGCGCTGGTCGCCTCCCCTGTGCAGGCGGAGGCGATGATTCCGCAGCGGATCGTGGTCGATCCGGTGGCGGTGGAGAACTGGGACGCCGACGTCACGGTGACCGGGCAGGTGCAGCAGGATCGCGGCGCCGGTTGGGTGGCGGCTCCCGCGGGCCTGGTCGTCGACTTCGACAGCCCGGACGGGGAACTGCAGGTGACGGCGACGGTGCAGGCCGGTGGCCGGTTCAGCGCGACGTTCTACCCGGGGCCGGGGAACATCATCGCGCGCGTGGCGGGCTACGGCGAGGTCGCCGAGACCTCGGCGCGGGTGCTCGGCTGGATCAGCCGGCTGCACATCGACCACGCCCTGGGGGATCGGGAGACCAACCCGGTCTATCCGCTGCGCGGCAAGACCTTCGAGGTCCGGCGGACGCTGAAGGCGGTGCGCGGCGAGGCGCTTTCCGGACGGCCGGTCACGCTGTGGTGGGCGCCCAAGGGGATGTCCGGCTACCCGACGACGGGGTGGAAGCAGGTCGGCTCGGGCGTCACCGACGCCGCCGGGCGGGTGAAGATCGGGGCGACCGCGTGGACGGAAGGGTGGCTGCGCACCAGCTACGCCGGTGACGCCAACTACACCAAGGTCGACTCGGGCTATGCGTTCCGCGTGTACCACCAGACCGGGATCTCCAGTTTCAACGCCTCCCCCGAACCGGCGACCAAGGGGCAGTACCTGACGCTCAAGGGCCGATTGATGCGGTGGTCGTCCTCAAGCGGCTGGCAGTCGATCAAGGGCACGTGGGTGAGCGCGAAGTACCGGCTCGCGGGGCAGAGCACCTTGCGGACGCCGTCCTGCACCAACGGCGGCGACGCGACCGACTCGGCCGGATGGTTCCTGATGAAGTGCAAGACCCCGGCCGACGCCACCTGGATGGCCTACTACCTCAACCCCTACGCCACCCCCGAGACGAACAAGACCGACTTCCCCGCGCAGGCCACCGACTACGTCGACGTCCGCTGACCGACCGAACCCCCTGATACCGGCCCCGGCCCTTGGCAGGGCCGTGGCAGCCGTGGTGCCTTCCACAGAAATGAGGCGTCAGTGAAAGGTGTGTTGCGTGCGCTCGGCCGGGCACACGGGCTCATCGGTGCCGTCGCGGTCGTGCTCGCCCTGGCCCTGCTGGCCGGAGTGGCCGGCGAGGCGGCGGCCGCGGCGCGGCCCAGCCTTTCCGAGGACGGCGCCGATCGCCGTCCCGCCACCCAGAAGACTCCTCGTATCAAGGGCAAGGCCGTCAAGGCCCGGACGGGCAAGCTGCCCGGCACGGCCGGCACGCCGGTCACGTCCAAGCCCGCCGCGCCGGTCTGGCCGGAGCCGGGCGAGGGCACCGCGGACCTGTCGGCTCTGACCACCGGCAACAGCAAGGACGGTCGGCCCGTCGGCGGATGGGCCCGAGCCGGCAAGCTACCGGTCTGGGCAGGCACACCCGCCACGCGCAAGGGCGGGGGAGCGGCTGCCTCGGCGGTTCCGCCGCGCGTCCAGGTGACATTGGCCGACCGCAAGACCGCAAAAGCCGTACGCGCCGAAGCGGTCATGTCGGTGACGGCGCCGCAAGCCGGAAACGTCAGGGTCGGGCTCAGCTACGCGAAGTTCAAGAACGCCCACGGCGGGGACTGGGCGTCCCGGCTACGCCTGGTGAAACTGCCGGCGTGCGCCTTGACCACCCCCGAACAGCCGCAATGCGGTCGGCGCACCGTCCTGCCCACCGTCAACGACGCCAAGACCGCGACACTGTCGGCCGACGTGCCCGTGGCCGCCGAAACCGCACAGGCCGGCGCGGCCCCCGCCGAGAGCGCGACCGTGCTGGCCGCCGAGGCCGGCCCGTCCGGTCCGTCGGGCGACTGGGGCGCGACCAGCCTGTCCCCGGCGTCCAACTGGAACGCGGGCAGCAACACCGGCGAGTTCTCCTGGAGCTATCCGGTGCGGCTTCCGCCGGTTCCGGGTGAGCTGATGCCCGAGGTCACCGTCGCCTACAGTTCCGGGGCGGTGGACGGCAAGACCGCCGCCGACAACTCCCAGGCGTCCTGGATCGGCGACGGCTTCGACTACTGGCCCGGTTTCGTCGAACGCAAGTACAAGCCATGCATCGATGCCGGCCACGCCTCCGGTGACCTGTGCTGGGGACGCCAGAACGCCGTCCTGTCCCTTAACGGCCGTTCCACCGAGCTGCTGTACGACAGCACCGCCCAGACCTGGCGTCCCCGCGTGGACGACGGCTCCACCATCGAACGGCTCACCGGCGCCACCAACGGCGACAACGACGGCGAGTACTGGAAGCTGACCGACCTGGACGGCGTCCAGTACTACTTCGGCGTCAACCGCCCCGACGACTGGAGCACCGGCAAGAAGGAGACCGGCTCGACCTGGACGGTGCCGGTCTTCGGCGACGGCAGTGGCGAGCCCTGCTACGACAGCACGTTCAAGGACGCCTGGTGCCAGCAGGCGTGGCGGTGGAACCTCGACCACGTCGTCGACCCGCACAACAGCACCATCACCTACTTCTACGAGACAGAGACCAACAACTACACCCGCTACCTGCAGACCAGCGGCGGCACCCGGTACGAGTCCGGCGGCTACCTGAGTCGTATCGACTATGGCCAGCGCAAGGGCTCAAGCTACGCCACGCCGGCGACCGCCCGCGTCCGCTTCACCGTCGCCGACCGCACCGACCTGCCCGACGACCGCATCTGCGACAACGGCGAGACCTGCGGATACGGAAAGACCTCACCGACCTTCTTCAACCGCAAGCGCCTCACCAAGGTCAGCACCAAGCTCCGCGACGATCAGGCGACTGGCACCGAGGACCCCGGCTACAAGATCGTCGACACCTGGGACCTGGGACAGACTTATCAGAACGGTGCGCTCTGGCTGCACACCATGGACCAGACCGGCCACGACGGCGCCGAAACCAAGGCCCCGCGCATCACGCTGTTCGGCCAGCTCATGACCAACCGCGTGATCACCGGACGGTCCGGCACCGGCGTCGACGCCCTGCCCGGCTACGACCGGCCACGCCTGGTCGGCATCGACAACGGCACCGGCGGCACCACCAGCATCGGCTACTCCGATCCGTACCTCACACCCACCCCGGCCGGGGACTGCGTCTACTCGGCCGGGAACATGCCCGATCCCAAGAACAACACCAGCCGCTGCTTCCCGGTGAAATGGCAGCAGCCCGACGGGAAGCTGATCAACGACTGGTACCACAAATACGTCGCCGACTACATCATCGAGGCCGACAACACCGGCCAATCCCGGTCGCAGATCACCAACTACTCCTACCTTGGTGGCGCCGCCTGGCGGTACGCCGAGGACGACGGGATGACCAAGGACAAGTGGCGAACCTGGTCGCAGTGGCGCGGCTACGCCAAGGTCCGCACAGTCGTGGGCGACGGCCTGAACGGCGAACAGCAGTCGCGTACCGAGACCACCTATGCCCGCGGAATGGACGGCAACTACCAGGGCAAGGGCAACCCCCGCCAAAGCGTCACGGTCACCGACTCCAAGAATCTGCTCGGCGGGATCGGCGATATCGACGTGCTTGCCGGCTCCGTCCTGGAGAGCCGCACTTTCAACGGGGCGTTCACCGACGCCGCCGAAATCGGGGCGAGCGTGTCGCGGCCCATGTGGACCAAGACCGTCAGCCGCACTTTCCGCGACACCAACTCCGACGACGACATCACCGTCGACGGCGGACGCGTCCAGCCCGCATGGACCAAGGGCCGTTCCCGCAAGGCGGACGGCACCGATTTCACCACCGAAACGGTCTTCGACTACGACGCTCTGGGCCGGACCGTCGCCGTCGACAACGAAGGCGACGTCACCACCGCCGCCGACGACACCTGCTCCCGCGCGGTCTTCCCCAGCGGCGCCGCCCCGGCCGGCGCGATCCAGACGCTGCCGATCCGCACCCTGTCGGTGTCGGTCGACTGCGACGACGCAGCCAGCCACGAACCCAACCTGGTCGCCGCCGACATGATCTCCGACACGAAGATCATCTACGACGGCAAGGCCTACGGCGCGTATCCCACCGTCGGCGACGCCACCCGCGTGGAGAAGACCACCGGTGTCGCGGACGGCCGCTCCACCATGACGCCCGCCGTCACTACCGGCTACGACGGCTACGGACGCGTCCTGAACACCACACAGGTCGGCGACCCCGCCACCCCCGACGACGACCGCACCACCACCTCCGCCTACACCCACGCCCCCGAGGGCTGGCTGAAATCCAGCACCCTCACCACCCCACCGATCAGCGTCGGCGGCGCCGCCCCGGCCGGGTTCACCACCACCACCGAGTACAACCCCGCCCGCGGCACGCCCACCAAGGTCACCGACCCCAACGGACGAGTCGGTGAGGGCGAGTACGACGGGCTGGGCCGCCTGGTGCGGGCCTGGCTGCCGAACAACACCCGCCGAACCAACCCGGACCGGCCGTCGACCACCTACGCCTACGCCTTCCCCAGCGACGGCAACCCCGTCTCGGTCACCACCAAGACACTCACCAAGACCGACCCGGTGACCTACGAGACCTCCGTCGACCTGCTCGACGGCCTGCTGCGTCCCCGCCAGTCGCAGAACGAGGCCGCGGGCGGCGGGCGGACGGTCACCGACACCAAGTACGACAGCCGCGGCCTGGTCTTCAAGACCAATGCCGCCTACCTGCTCACCGGCGACCCGTCCGGCGTCCTGACCACCGCCGACGACAACCAGGTCCCCAGCCAGACCCTCAGCACCTACGACGGCGCCGAACGCGTCCTGACCACGACGCTCTACAGCCATTCCACCAAGAAGTGGACCACCACCAACCAGTACGAGGGCGAGCGCACCACGGTCATCCCGCCCTCAGGGGCGATGCCGTCGGCGTCCCTCACCGACGCCCTCGGCCGGACGGTGGAGAGCCGCCAGTACAAGACCACCGACCTGGCCGGCGCCTACCTCGCGTCCACCATGACCTATGACGGCGCGGGGCGTCCCTCCGAAGCCCGGGACGCCGCGGGCAACGTCTGGAAGACCACCTATGACGTGCAGGGCCGTCCGGTCACCAGCGCCACCCCGGACAAGGGCACCTCGACCGTCACCTACGACTTCTTCGACCAGGTCCGCACCAGCACGGACGCCCGCGGCACCACGCTGAGCCTCAATTACGACAGGCTCGGCCGCCCACTGGAGGTCAAGAACGGCACCACGCCGCTGACCTCCATGACCTACGACACCGTCCCCTACGCCAAAGGGCTGCCCGCCACCGCCACCCGCCACATCGGCGCCGACAAGTACACCACCGCCGTCACCGGCTATGACGGGCTCTACCAGGCCAAGGGCACGACCGTCACCATCCCGGCGTCCGAGGGCGCGCTCGCCGGGACCTACACCACCACCCAGTCCTACAACTTCAACGGCTCCCCGCTCACCACGTCCTATCCCGCGGTCGGCGGCAGCACCGGCCTGCCCGCCGAGAGCGTCACCACCGAATACAACGACGACGGCCTGCCCGAATGGACCCACGGCCTGGCCACCTACGTCGCCGGCACCGTCTACGACGGCCACGGCGACATCACCCAGCTCGCCATGGCCTCGGTGTCGGACAAGTTCATCTGGCAGACGTTCGACCGCGACCCCGCCACCAACCGGCTCACGCGCTCCACCGTCAAGCGGCAGTCCTCGTCGGCCGCCTACGACCTGGAGACCAAGTACGACTACACCGACGCCGGTTCGATCAGATCCATCCTGACCAACGCGGCAGACAAACCCGCCGACCGGCAGTGCTTCACCTACGACTACGCCCAACGCCTGACCGAGGCGTGGTCCACCACTAACACCGACTGCTCCGCCGCGCCCGCCGCCGGGACCATCGGCGGTCCCGCCCCATATTGGACGAGCTACCAGTACGACCCGTCCGGCAACCACGGGGACAAGGTCGGCAACCGCACCAAAGAGACCCAGCACGCATTCACCGGCGGACCCACCGCAGACAAAACCCGCACCTACACCTACCCCGCCCCGCTCGGAAACAGCGGCATCGACAGCCCCCACGCGCTGAAGTCGCTCACCGAAACACAAGGCGGCAACAGCGTCACCGACCTGTACACCTACGACCAGGCCGGTAACACCACCGCCCGTCCAGGCCAGAAATTCCACTGGGACGCCGAAGGCAACCTGTCCAAGGTCACCGACGACGCCGGCAAGGAACTGGCCAGCTTCGTCTACGACGCCGCGGGCAACCGCCTGATCCGCAGGGACGCCAACGGCAAGACCCTCTACCTGGCCAGCCAAGAGGTAAAGGCCTCCACCAGCGGAACCGTCAGCGCCGTCCGCTACTACAGCCACGCCGGGCAGACGGTCGCCTACCGCACCGGCACCTCCAGCTCCACCGTCCAGTTCCTCATCCCCGACTACCAGGGCAGCGCCGACACCACCGTCAACGCCGTCGACCAGAACACCTGGAGCCACCGCCGCTTCGCGCCCTTCGGCACCGAACGCAGCAGTCCGCTCGGCACCTGGCCCGCCATTCTCGACAAGGGCTACGTCGGCGGCACCAAGGACACCAGCACCGGCCTCACCCACCTCGGCGCCCGCGAATACGACCCCGTCACCGGACGCTTCCTCAGCGCCGACCCCGTCACCGGCGGCGGCGACCCCCTCACCGCCAACGGCTACTCCTACGCCGGCAACAACCCCATCGACCACGCCGACCCCACCGGCCAATACCGCGACGGCGGCTTCACCCCCGGCGGCAACGCCGGCTTCCAGGAACGCGGCGATATCGCCAATCAGCACCGCAGCGCGTTCAGGAGAGGCGGAGGTGGAGGCGTCTACCGCGCGCCGCCATCCGCGCCAGGCGCCGGCTGCTGGGTCGGCTGCAATGGTTCCGTGCCGGAGTTCCCGGCACCGGTCAAGAAACACTGCGGCTGGAAATGCAAAGTCGGCAAGGTCGGCGGCTTCGTGAAGAAGCACCAGGCGACCATCGCCGGAATCGCGGTAGGTGCAGCCTGCGCCGCCGCGACGGGCGGCACCGCGGTCGTCGGCTGCGCCGCCATCGGCGGATGGGTCTACGGCGCGGTCAGCTACCACCAGAACACACCAGCCGACCAACGAACCCTCATCGGCGGCTTCAAAGCAGCCGCGACCGGCGCAGCAATAGAAGTCGGCATGACGGTAACCGGCATCAAAGTCGCCGGAGTCGTGAGCCCCCTGGTCAGGAAAGTCGCCCCCAAGATCGTTGAAAAGATCGTCGGTAGGACAAAGGGCGGCTCGCCAGGCCGTGGCAATCCCGCCGCGAAGCCGAAGCCGGCGGCCGCAAAGAAGCCCGGAAGAGCAGCGGACGATGCTCCCGCCTCGAGGGGAGCGGGCTGCCGCGGCAACAGTTTTGTGCCCGGAACCACCGTCCTCATGGCTGACGGATCATCCAAACCGATCGACAAGATCAAGGTCGGCGACAAGGTCCAAGCCATCGACACCGCCACCGGAACGACCTCTGCGCAGCCCGTGCTCACCACCATCACCAGCACCGGTGCCAAACATTTGGTTCAGCTCACCGTCGACACCGATGGCAAACACGGTGGTAAGACCGGCGTACTGATCGCCACCGACAACCATCCCTTCTGGGTACCCGTAGGTGGCAAATGGATCGAGGCGGGCAAACTCCAGCCCGGCATGTGGCTCCGCACCAGTGCCGGGACGCACGTCCAACTCACGACGACCAAGACCTGGACCCAGCATCAACGCGTCCACAACCTCACCGTCGACGCCGACCACACCTACTATGTACAAGCAGGCTCGAAGCCTGTTCTTGTTCACAACATCGACCCTTGCAAGATATCGGGCCCCTACCACAGAGTAGTTTCCAGGTCGCAGACAACGGAGGGAATTCAAGAGATTGTTGACAGTGGCCAGGTGTGGGGGAGGACGGCACGTGGGGGATCCCGACCAGCGGTTCAAGCGTACGAGGGCCCATTGCCGGAGGGCCGGGCAGGGGTCGAGTTTTACACGGAGGCGACTCCCTCGGAGTGGGCATGGGACAGGGCGGGAAGAGCCAAACCTGGCCTAGCATACGTTCAATGGCACGCGGGAAACGACGGAGTCACCGAATCGCTGGATGGAGAATTCGCTCAGATAGATGTAATAATCTCAAGATTTGACCTCGGTGGGTAACGTTATCGGGGAGGACGTCTAGTGGGTGTCACTCCAAGAGCCAATCGGGAACTGCCAAGCTTTGACTGGAAGATGGTTGCGCTTATCACCATTCCCTGGCGTGACTTCTCGGATAAATGGGGGGTCCTGTTCGAGGAGAACGAAGAGTGGGAAGCTCCCGGCCCTGTTGCCTACGGGGCTGCTTACAGTGAAAGCTCGGGTATGTGGTATGCACTGGAGCATCACTATGATTACCCTAGGCCGGGCGTTTATGTCCTTGTTTCGGCGAATACTCAGAACCCGCTCGAGGTGCTCGCAGAGGACTTTGACCTGCCAGCCAAGCTCGTTCTTCCGATGAGAAGATAATGTTCATTGTAGCCGATTCGATCATTCGATGCTGAATGGCAATTGAGGGCCCAAGCCACCACGGCGTGCGCCTACCGTTGCGTCCCGCTTTCCGATTCCGTAACACAAGATCCCACCGGTGCCGAACCGCGCCAGGTCCTCGTCGCTGGTGAGCGGAGTCCGAGGCTTGCCCCGGGCATCGTGGCGCGAGCTACGTGATGGTGTCAGGCCGTGCCCCGGATCTGGGCCGCGTAAGCGTTGATCTGCTCCTTGAGCTTGGACTTCTCTGCCGCGTCGTCCTCGTCTCGCTGACGGTGTGCCGAAAGCATGCGTTGCCGCTCCAGGTCCTTCACCCTCTCCAGGTGCCCGGCGATCACTTCCTTGGCCTCGGCCTCTTTCAACTCGATGCGGCTCAACTGGACGCTGGTCAGGGCGTCCACCCACCGCTTGTGCACGCGGTCGTTGGCGGCGAGGCGCTCTGCCACGAGCTTGTCGTACTTGCCGGTGCCGTCCAGCAGCTTGGTCATCACGGGCGCGCATTCCACGACGATGAGCAGCAGGCGCAGCACCCACAGCGCCGCGGCGGCGTTGTGGTCCTTGCGTGCGATCTGGTGCAGGGCCTTGACCTCCTGGAGCACCCCGATGTCGGTCGCGCTGGTTCTTCTCTCTGCGACCTGTCGCGCGATGCGCGCCTTCAAGTTCTGCTCGTACGTCGCGACACCCGTGCCCACCCTCCCGGACACCCCGTCGATCTCCTTGTTGAGGTCGACGAGCTGCCGTCGGAGGTGGTCGATGCCGCTGGTCCGCGTGTAATCGTCGAACGTCTTCCGGTTCTTCTTGCAGTTCACGCCGTTGCCGTAGCGGCGGGTGCCGCCGGTCCCGTCGCACTCCTGACGGGCGCGCCGCTCCAGGTCGTCGAGCTTCGTCTCGATCGGCTTGATTTGGCGTTCGACCAGCTCGTTACGCTGCTTTCTCTTCAGCGCCAGCTCCTCCTGCGCGGCGGCGGGAGATCCAGCGACGCTCAGCAGGTTTCCGGCGCAGTCAGGGTCGTCGTTCGGCGCGCCCGTCGACGGGTTGCACCGCGTCAGCAAGCTCTCGTAGGCGACGATCTCCTGCTGCCGGTCCTCCAGGGCCTGCTGCCGGATCTCCGCGTGGAAGACGCGCAGCACCAGCGGCTCGGCGATCACCAGTGCGATGAGTGCGGCGAGCAGCAGCCGCGGGACGAACAGGCCGAGCTTCTTCAGGCCGCTCGTCGCGCCATGCGCCGAGGAGATCAGCCACGAGTCCAGCGCGAAGATCAGCATTCCCCAGAACAGGGCCACGGGGAGCACGGCGGCCGTGCCGAAGACCCGGGTGAGGAAGAAGCCCATGGACACGGCCGCCATGCACGCGGTGAACCCGACGATCAACCCTTGCCAGGTGAGCCGGGTGCGCTCCTCGGGCGTCCAGGCGAGAACGTCGTCCGTGACCCCGATCAGGTCGCGAACCTTGCGAAGGCGCCCCTGGCTCGCGGAGACCGGACGGAGCGTCTCGAAGTCGCCCTCACCGACGAAGCCTTCAGGCTCCTCCGCGGATTCCGCTGCGGGTTTCTGCGCGACGGGCGCGTCAGGAGTCGTCGTCATCTTCGGTGAGGTCCTCGATGCTCGTGTCGTCGTCGCCGTCCCGGGCCGGCTGCTCGCCCACAGTGAGCTGCGACTGGCCGGACGGGAGCGGCCGTGCGCCAGTGTCGGCCTGGATGCTGCCGATCAGGTTCTCCACGTCGATGTTGATCTGGTCGAGGTAGCCGTGCTTGGCGATCTCGCGGAGCAGGCCAAGCCGGGCGTCGAGCGCTCGGAGCCGGTCCTCGTGCTCGCGCGCGTCCCGCTCCCGCCTGTCCTCCCGCTCCCACGCCTGCAACATCGCCCGTTCCTTGCGGTTCTCCTCTTCGGCGCGCACGGCGTCCTCGCGGGCCCAGAACTCGTGTCGCAGGCTGTCCTCGCGGCTCTGCTCGATGGCCTGCCGGCTGTCGGAGCGCTGTTCCAGGCGAAGTTTCTCGCGGTGCTCCTCCGCCTGCCGCTCGACCTCGCCGATCTTGTCGGCGACCTGTTCGGACGACAGGTCGTCCTTGCCGTGCGCGTAGAGCGCGGCGCGCACCGGGTCATTGCCGATGGACTGGTAGTCCAGGTCGAGCTGGTCGCGCACGAACACTGCCCGCTGCTCGGCCATCCGGCGCTCGAACTCCTTGCGCCGTTCCTGCATCCACGTCTCGAAGGCGAGCTTCTGCTCCTCCATCTCCTGGGCGTAACCCGCCTGCCGTTTCGCCCGGACCTGCTCGCCCTCGTCCGCGTTCATGGTGCTCTGCAGCTCGGTGATCGGACGCGGCGTCACGACGTCCACCGCCTTGAGCGCCACCTGCACGCCGATCACGGTGGGCGGGACGAACTGCGCGTACGCCTTGATCTGCGCGGTGACGTCGAGCCGGAACTCCTTCCAGTCCGCCAGCCGGCGTTTGAGCCCCAGCTCGAAGATCTCGCTGTGCTCGCGCAGATACTTCTCCAGGGACGCGGTGATGTCGCAACCGCTCTGAACGACGCGGACCGCGTCCACGACGGTGCATTCGAACGTGACGATCACGACGAACGTCTGCGCGTCCTGGGAGGCGACCGGCAACTCCACCGGGACCGCCGCCCCGTGCGCCATGTCCACCACGCTGACGCTGGAGGCGGCGATGACGTCGGGATCGTCCACCCGGCGGCTGCGCCGGACCTCGAACCGGTCGCCGATCTGGAGCACGTACACCTGGTGAGGTTGCAGCGCCGGCAACTCCTCCGGCGCGCGGACGTACCGGCGGAAACCCGGCCGCCCCTGCTTGCGTGCCTCGGCCAGCGGACGCTGCTCGATGATGGGATACGAAATGGCCATGCGTCACTTCCCGTGCGGGTGGGCCGCCGCGTCCAGCGCGGCGAGCAGGATCTTCGTGAGCGGGGACGGGTGGGCGCGGCCGGACCGGCCGTGCGCCATAACGATCGGGAGGTCCTGGCGGAGTTTTCGCCGCTCGTCCCCGATGAGCTCCAGCCGGAGCGCGTTGCCGAGGGCCGTCGCCTCGCGCTCGGCGTCCAGGCTGAACCGCTCCAGGCTCTGCAACGCCTGGCCCAGCGAGCGCAGCGCACCGCGCCGCGCGGGCGTGAACCGCAGCGCAGTGGCCCAGATCCGGCAGATCAGGGGACGAAGATCGGGCCTCGCCAGCAGCAGCATCACGATCGCGGGCTTGCCTCCCGGCACCTTCGTGGACAGGACGGCGAGCACTGCCCGCATGGCGAGCCGGTACTTCGACGCGTCCTTGCCGGTCACGCTCAGCTGATCGAGTTTCCGGTCCAGCAGGCCGAGGACCTTGCCTGCCTTGCCCTCGGCGAGGACAAGCGTCGCGACCAGCTGCCCCATGCTCTGCGCGACCGCCCCGCTGATCGGGCCGCGCTGCGCGATCAGCTGCCACAGGCGGCGGGCCGCCTCCTCCGGGTAGCGGACGCCGAGCTGGCCGGTGAAGGCGACCGCGCCCGTCCAGCGCTGCGGCCACGAGCCGTAGCTCACCCAGTTCGTGGCGGTGTGCAGCGCCGCCTTGGACAACTCCAGGTCGGTGCTCATGACGGACAGCACCCAGATCGCCGCCTGCTGGCCCTGCCAGCCGCACCGGTCCTCCGCCCAGGGCCGCAGGTAGTCGAACTCGACCTCGTCGTACGCCTCGCGCGCCAGCGTCGCCAGCCCGATCGCCAGGTGGAATCGCACCTCGTCGTCGGCGACGATCTCGTGCACCCACTCGAGCACGGCGGACAAGAACCGCTCGTCGTAGTTCTCCCACAGATGCCGCAGGACGTGCGCGCGGTAGGACGGGTCCTTGAACCTCAGCTGCTTGCTCGCCACTCCGTTCCTGACGACCCGGTCAAGGGTGACCAGGCCGTCCCCGCGGACGATGGCGGCGCGCAGGTCGGGGATGAGGTCGGGCGACTCCTCCCCGGGCCGCGGCCGCGGGATGTACTCGGCGAGGACGTTCTCGAACCTCATCAGGTACCGGCCGTGATCGCGCCACCGCAGGCCCTGGGTCATGGCCAGCACGGTGGTCGCGCAGACCTCGTCGCGCGGCGGCTTGCGGTCGAAGAAGCTCTGCACGGCGGCGCGGGCGGCCAGGCCGAACGCCTCCCGCACGGCGGCGGCCGGCTCACGGCCGCCGGCGACGAGCCCGGCCACCTGGACGACGCTGCCGATCGCCGGGTCGTCCGGCAGTTCCGCGAGGACTGCGTCGACGGTCGCCGCGTCCAAGTCGTGGGAGGCCACGATTTCACGCACGTCCGGGCGGCTCCAGCGCAGATGCCGCATCGCCTCGGCCGCGCCCGTCTCCGGCCGCTCCTCGTCGGACGTGACGGTCAGCAGCCACGCCTCGCACTCGGTCAGCCGGGTGCGGGTCCGCCGCCAGGCGTCGGCCGCGTACCGTCGGTCATTTCCCTCTTCTACCGCCTCTACGAGGTAGCCGCAGCCCTTCTGGTACGTGCGGGACGCCAGTTCGTCCAACTTTGGCCCGGGGGTCAGCACGAAGATCTTCTTCGGGCCGAGTTCGGCGAGCACGGCCGTGCCGCCGTGCTCCTTGCCGCTGCCAGGCGGGCCGTGGAGCGCCACGACCCGGTCCGCGCGGATCGCGTCGACCGCTTCGGTGTGGGTCATGGACCGCACCGGGCTCCGCGACACGGCGCGGATCTCCGCCTCGGTCAGTTCCCCGGTGACCGCCTTGAAACGTGCGCTGTCCGGCATGTCGTTGGCGATGCCAAGGAAAACCGTTCCTTGGTTGTTTATCGCCGTATGGAATCGCTGATTGGCCTGCTGGGCGAAATGATGACCGGCGCGGGGTTCCTCGGAACGCTCGGTCGGCCGCTCCCGTTCCTGTTTCCTCTCGTCGTCCGATGCCGATTCGGGGGGCGGCGGGGTCGGCTCGTTTGCGGGCTCTTCATCTTTTGCATTCTCTTCATTCACGGATCGACCGTCCGTCGGTGCTGTCGGGGATCGTAGGTCACTGTTTCATGTTGTTGATCAGGCCGAACTGCGCGCTTCCGCCCTCGCTGATGTCGATCCGATGGAATTCGTAATGGTGGCTCGCCTCTGGCGCCGCCTGGTCGGCGTTCCGCTGCGCTTTCGATTCCGTCGGCTCCTCGGACTCTGACTCGCCGCTATCCCCCTCGATTGGCTCCCGTGGCGCGGGGACGCCGTATTCGACGGCGCCGTTCCGGATCCCGGTCAAGGCTTCGGTCAGCCGAGGGTCGACGGATAGTCCCTCCTTTCGGAGGCGCGCGCACGTCTCGTTGTAGAAATTCAGAGCGTCCATGTTCCGGCCCAGCCCCGCCAGCGCGTACATCAGGTATCCGGCCATCTCCTGGTCGAACGGGTTCTCCGCGAGCGCCTGCTTGAGCAGCGGGAGCCGCTGCCGATGCCTGCCGTCCTGGAGCGACCACCGTTCGATCAGCCGCCGGGCCTCGCCCCGCTCCTCGGCCATGCGCTGCCGGAAGGACTCGGCCTTGGCCCCGTCGACCCCGGGCAGCGCAGTGCCCTCGACCAGGTCGAGCGCGCGCTGCATCAGGTCGGCCGCCCGTCCCTTGTCCTGCCGGGCCAGTCCGGCGGCCTGTTCGCGTAGGTCGCGGAAGAGTTGGAAGTCAGCGACGCGAGGCAGCGTGAGCCGGTAGCCGCGGCTGACCGCGGTCAGCAGGTCGCCGCCCAGCCCCGCCTCGTCGAGAACCTTGCGGAGGTCCCCGGCCTTGCGTTGCAGGTCGTCGTCCGCGCTGAGCGGCTCTTCCCGTCCGGCCCACACCCGGCCGACGAGTTCACCGCGGGAGATCCAGGTGCCCTCCAAAATCACGAGGTGGCCGAACACCGCGCGGTGCGTGGGCCCGCCCAGGGGCACCGCCCTTCCGGCTCGGCGCAGCTCGATGGAATTGAACACGGTGACTGTGACGTCCGGCATGGGGGCCGGCAGATCCGGTGGCATATTCTCCTCTTTATCGCACCCGCGGAAGCGAAATTTCCAGTGCGTCTGACAGTGCGCTGCACAGCCGCGTTCCCGGTGTCGAATTTGACGATCGCCTTGTCGGCGGGCGTCGGACCTGCCGGGCAAGGAGTGAACAGATGTACCTTTCCAAGAGCGAGTTCCGGCTGGTCTTCCGGAAGAGCTCGTACAGCGGCAGCACCAATGCCGCCTGCGTGGAGCTCGCGGCCGCGGGACGGCTGCTTCTCGTGCGAGACTCGAAGAATCCGGACGGCGGAATGATCCGCCTCGACCTGCCGTCCGCGCGACGCCTCATCGCGAGGCTGCGCGGCTGAGCGAGGATCGGCCGGGCGCCGGACCCCATCCGGGTCCTGGCGCCCGGTTCGGCGTTCCCGCTCATACGTCCGACGCCAGCTTGGCGATGAATTCGATCGAGGCGTCCTGGCCGAGCGCACCGCGCTCCGCGCGCGAATACACACTCCGATAGCGGACGGTCTCCGCAGGGCTCCACTCGAAGTGTTCCCGGTCGAACTCCTCCAATTGCACGGCCGATTCGGTCGTCACCGAACTGGTGGGGAGGTCGAATATGTGGAAAGTGAATCGTGCCTCGCTGAAGTACTCCGCCGCGAGCGGTCGCACGAGAATCGTCACGCCCGGCTGCCGCGCCATGGAGATCAGATGCTCGTACTGGCGGCGCATCACGACGGGAACGCCCACCGGACGGCGCAGGGCCGCCTCGTCGATCACAGCCTGCATGTCCAGCGATCCGGTGCGCAGCACGCGGGCGCGTTCCACTCTGAGCTCGACCAGCACCTCCATCCGCGACCAGGGCTGATCATGCCGCGTGCTCATCAGCCCGGCGGCATATCCGCGCGTTTGGAGCAGCCCGGGGATCAGCCCGGCGCTGTAGCTCCGGATCCGGGTGGCGCTCTCCTCGAGGATGAGCAGCGTCTCGTGGTCGACGTCGATCTCGTCGGAATAGGCCGTCCACCAGCCGCGGGTACCCTCCAGCAGGCCGAGCGGCGGCTCCTCCCCGGCGCCGTACAGGCTCAGCAGTTCCCTGAAGTCCGGGCGCCGGACGGTCGCCAGACCCGCCTCCAGACGCTCGACCCGAAGCGCCGGCCAACCGAGCGCGGCGGCGGCCTTGTCGGGTGTGAGGACCGTGTTCTCCCGGAGTCGGCGCAGATACGCGCCAAGCCTCCGTCGATCCTGGATGCCCATGCAACCCCCTCTTGCAATCTGCAAGTTTGCAGTATGCACGCACGCCTCGGATACCGCAAATCAGGACAGTCCTACCGGTTTTTCCGGAGCATCCGTTCTCGGATGTGCCGTCCCCGGCGCGGCGGCCAGAGGGCGTCGCGCAGTCGGCCCAGCGGCCGCGGAAGCCAGCAGAGGAAGGCGAGCGCGAAGGCCGTCAGCGCCGGTCCCGACCAGCCCGCGGACAGCAGGATGGGCGCGAGCATCGCAAAGACGCGCTCCAGATCCCGAAGGGTTCTCGTGACCGCACGGAAGCCCGGTGACGACGTCCCGCGCCTACGCACGTATCCTCCAAGTGATCGAATGCTGTCCTTCGAGCGTCAGCCCGATACCCCCTGGGGCTAGTAAACGCAAATTGCAGGCAGTAAAGTCGATCAATGTTTCGGTGGGAATGAGGCTGGGATGACACAAGGCAGAAGCCCGGTGATGCAGCGCCGCAGGCTGGCTGCCGAACTGCAGCGGCTGCGCGGCATCTCCGGAAAGACCCTGGAAGAGGTGGCCGAGCATCTGGAGTGCTCGCCGGCCAAGATCAGCCGTATCGAGAACAACCTGGTCGCGGTGCGCATCCAGGACGCGCGCGAGCTCCTCGACCTCTACGAGGTGGAGGACGAGCGCCGCGAGTCGCTGCTGGCCATGGTCCGCGAGGCGCGCCGGAAAGGCTGGTGGTCGTCCTTCGCAGGCATCCTGGACGAGAGCACGGAAAATCTGCTGAGCCTGGAGGAGGACGCGACCAGGATCTGCGTATACGACAACAGCGCCGTCACCCCGCTCATCCAGACACCCGACTACACCCGCGCGTTCCTGCGGTCTTGGACCGACCTGGAGGCCGACGTCCTGGAACGCCGCACCGAACTGTTCCAACAGCGGCAGCAGATCCTCGCCCGGGCAGAGGGGGCGCAACTCGACATCGTCCTGGACGAGGCGGCCCTCCGCCGTCCGGTGGGCGACCCCGAGGTCATGAGACGGCAACTCGACCGGCTCATCGCCGAATC
Organism: Actinomadura sp. 1N219; assembly: GCF_044326405.1. Taxonomy (NCBI): domain Bacteria; kingdom Bacillati; phylum Actinomycetota; class Actinomycetes; order Streptosporangiales; family Thermomonosporaceae; genus Actinomadura; species Actinomadura sp. 1N219. The sequence goes on from NZ_JBIRAY010000001.1 coordinate 421,929, forward strand.
CGACCGCGAACTGCTGGAACTGCGGGTGATGCCGTTCGCCGAGGGCCCGTACCAAGCCATGGGCTTCCCGTTCCAGATCTTCGAGTTCATTAGCGACCCGCGCGTCGTGTACACCGAACTCTTCACAGGCGGCCGCATGATCGAGACCGCCGAGGAGGTCGGACCGTATCTGTCGGCCTTCGACCAGGTCTGGGCCCGGGCCCTGGACCCGGCCCAAACACGCGACTTCCTGAAGACGCTGCTGGGTATCGGCTGACCGCCGCTGCCGAGCCTCGCCCGCCCCTACCGTCTGCACCTCGCCGCCGCCCTTCTACCGTTGTCGGACGACTCCGAGGATTTCCCGCCCAGCCGGAACGGAACTGCAAAACTAATCGAGAATTCAGCGGGAAATCTCCTGGCTAGCGAGCCCGGAGACTCAAGTAACTTCCCGCCCACCGGCAAACCCCACACGCACGTAGCTAAACAATGCGGGTATTATCGGAACGCGGTGCCGCCGCATGCCTACAGTAGCGGTTATGCCTGCCTTGCAGACCGTCCGCAGAACAAGCGTGGTATTCGCCTGCTCGTGCCGCCGAGCCAGACGATCACGACAGTTAGCGGAGGCTCCATTCTCCAAGGCTCCGTGCCACCGTCGGCTGGCACGCGCCACCACGTGGCGCTGAACAACGCCGTCGCCGAGCCGTTCAGCTCCACCTTGAAGGTCGAATTCGTACAACCCAGCATCACTTGGCCACCCGAGCCTAGGCACGCATCAAGACCTCGACCTGGACCGCCGACTTCGGCAACAGCCGCAGAAGGCACAGCGCCAACGACGGGCTCCCCGGGCCACGTTCGAGCGTCAGATGGCAGAAGCACGGAGGGCATCAACGGCCAAATCAAGGCCGAAATGACCTAACACTGTCATGGAGTGGGATGTAGCGGCACGGGCATGATCCTGGACACACGCAGAGTGGTACAGCCCGACACTGAGAGCATTGCTCTGATACGAGCGCTCCGAACTTTAATCCGCAGGGTGAGCATCGGCGTTCCAGGACCCGCTCATCCCGTGTTCGCCATTATCCGTGGAGGATCCCTTGCACGATATAGGAGCTGGCGTATTCGACACCGCGCGTACTGCAATTCCGGAGCGCATGACAGCGGACGGGGTCGAGCCGGGCGGCCCTCGCCTATGGTCGCGGCCTTGGATGACGGGTCGGCGAGGTTGACCGCCGGATCGCCGAAGACGGATGAGGGACGGGCCGTCAACCGGCTGAAGGTAGGCGGACGAGCCCGCCGTTGATTGTTCATCAGCCTGCGGTCCGACTGGGCAAGCCTGGCGCCGGGCTCCTGGTCTGGCATGTGGCCGTAGACGAAGGGCGGTGGAGTCGTTTCGCTCTTGTAGCGGCCGGGGGAACACTTCGCCCTGCTGGTTTGGGGTCGGGAATCGGTGGAACCGGGAGGGCCGCTCTCGTCGCCGCGAGATAACCGTCGCCTGCCTTTTGCACAGGCAGACACCGCCCCGGGGTGTGGTTTCCGCGCTCCTGCGGCCTTGAGGCAGGTCGCACGACGCGTGGACAAGGCCGGCACGTGGGAGAGCGCCCTCATCGCAGAGCAGGTAAGCGACCAGTCCAGCAGTTGGTCATCGACCAGTTCGGATCGGACGGCACAGGGTCTCGCGTCCGGTCTCGCTCACCTTCACCGCGGGCGAGTGAGGGGTCACGAGCGTCCGTAGAACCTCAATACGCTGGCCGAGCCGCCTACGGGGTCCGCCGCAGACGGGCACTCGTTCCCACCTCACTCGGCGCCCGCCTAACCGTTGCGCCCCGCTTCCCGATGCCGTAGCCGGATGGATGTGTGTGTTGCTGGAGTGCCCCTGCCCGACTAGGCAAGGGCTCGGTGTGGTGTCCCGTCCTGAATTGCGCGGTTCCCCTTGGAGTGCTCAGCGTGTAGGGGTAGGTGGACACGCTGTGGCCATGATCGTCGTGCGGTGCTGCTAGGTGTTTCCGCGAGGTCACCTGCTGAATCAGTCATTCGGCTTGCGTGGGCAGGTGGAGTGCGATGACCTGCAAGCATGCAGCGTTGGGCGGCGTTGAACGCCAGGCAGTTGTCGGTGTTGCAGCGCGTGGGGGATGACGCGGATGAGGTGAGCGCCAAGCGCTCTGAGCTGGGGACGACCGTGTATGCGCTGCAGAATCGCGGGTTGGTGAAGACGTCTCGGCGCGACGGCGTCTGGTGTGTCGAGATCACCGAGGCCGGGAGGTTCTATCTCCAGCATGGCCATCACCCTGATCGCCCAGATCCGAACGACCGGATTGCCGTCGTGCCGAAGCGTGGTCCTGCGATGGACGCCGCCGCGGACCTGATCGCGGAGCTTGGCCGGGTCGAAGGCGGGACGATCCGCATTGAGCAACCGGACGATGAGACACGTGCTCGCTATCGGAAGGCGATCAACGCGGCTAAGCGACGAGGGCTGGTGCCGGAGGGTAAGCAGCTCTTTCATACGGGGAGGGACGTGGGGCCGCTGATCATCAAGCTGAGCGATGAGGGGCCGGCGGCCGCGACCGATTGGAACCGCATCCGGTTGCGTGCCCGCGACGAGGCCACCGGGGGCGCCCTGCTCGAACTGCTCAGGGAGGATCATCAACTCCTCAAGGTCGGCGATGCGGCGCGAGAACGTGCCGTCGATCTTGTGAGGGTTCTCGCCCGGCGGGCAGAACGTCGTGGACACGCGATGGCGGTCTCTCGAAAGAGCCGGCAGTTGTCTCTCCGGGTTCGTGAGCACTCATTCGTCATCAAGATCTCCGAGGACGTGGACGAGGTCCCGCGGCGCCTGCCGGCTGGCGATCCTCGCCTGCGCCACGCCTACGACTGGCAACGGATCAAGCCTCCCGAGTACGACTCGGTTCCGTCCGGACGCCTGCGCATCGAGCTGTCACCGCGTACCCCCGAAGCCCGGGAGTGGGTGGATCACGGCCGAGCCAAGGTCGAGAAGAAGCTCACCGAGCTCATAGACGAAGCCGAGCGGCAGGCAGAGCTGGCTGATGTGCAGGCACGGGAGCGGGCGCGTCAGCATCAGGAATGGCTCGTCGAGCACCGGAAGCGGCAGGCGGACGAGGAGCGCAAGCAGGCGAAGGCCAAAGCCGATTGGGAATCGGCAATGGATCATGCCCGCGAGCTCGCGACCGAGGAACTGCGCCGGAAGAACTTCGGTGACGCGCTGTGGGGGTGGCTGTGCGCCGGACAGATCCGTGAATTCTGCGACGAGCTCGACCACGCTGCCGCAGCTGGCGACATGCCGGACGCGGCCAGGGAATGGGTGAGCTGGGCAAGGGCACAAGCGGACCGACTCGATCCGACTCTCGATCTACCAGCTTTCGCTACGCGCTTTCATCCTGACCCAGACCCGGACGACCTGCGCGCCTACCTGGGGGATTGGAACCCCTTCGGCCCCAGAAAAGAGTACCGGCCTCCTCGCAGCGAGCCCGCCAGTCGTCCTACTTCTTCTTACGCCTCCGAAGTACCAACCTGGATACTGGCACGCCAAGGTCGCTTTCCATGGTGGCGGCGATAGTGGTCTGCCCGCATTGACGCAGTTCGGCGATGGCACGCTCGACGAGCAGTCCGAGACGGCGTACTTCCTCCCGTAGGGCTTCCAGCTCGTCTAGCCGCTCGATGACCTCCTTACCGCACCATTCCCGCACGATGTTCACAGCCATGAGCTGCTTTGCGTGCAGATCCTTCAGACGTTCCGGCGGTACCCAGTGCTCCTCGCGTTCGCGTCCGACCGTGTACGTCCAGCCGTGAACCGACTCCAGCTCAATCCGCTGCTCCTCCTCGATGACCTGCTGCATCACGGCTTCGCCGTTGAGCTCTGCGACACGTCTAGCGATCTTCACGGCGAGCGACCAGGGTCCAACGAACAGACCGTCCTCCTCAGTGAAGGCGAGGGGCTCCTGTCGTAGCTCATCGGGATTCATGTCCAGGCGCGCACATACCGCCGACAGATCCGAGATCAGAACCGTGCACAACTCATTCTGTGAAAACCCGAGCTCAACCCCATCGATGAACTCCTCGCTCAGCAGTGATGACACGGCATCGTACTGGGGAGTCTCATAGGCATGCGCGGATACGCTCACGACTGCGTCCCACCGGCGCTCCCGGTCCAGCCAGGCTCCGCGATCGTCCCAGAGAACGATCAAACGTCCTCCCGAAACCCACGCCTCGCGTCCGTCACGATCCAGGAAGCGAATCAAATATTTGTTCCCCTTTTGAGCCGGCTCCAGGTACTCGACCCGCTCAAACGGACAATCCGAACTACGTGGTCGTTCCCGGTAGGCCCAGACCTGTCCTGCGTCCATACCTCCCATTAAAATTCGCCCGCCTCGTGCAGGTGGGTCTTTAGGGAAAGTTGCTGTTATGTTGTCCGACCCTCGTCAGACGATCGTCCGTCACAGAGCCTCGGTGATCACCGCTGCCATGTCATGGACTGATTCAAGCCGTCCCGCGTGAGAACGCGCTCTAGAAAACAGGCAGCGTCGCCTTCCCGGAACCTCCGTCTGCATCCGTGGACAAAGCTCACTGGTGGTGTTGCGCGGCCGAGACGCGCGAGGTCTCAGCGCGTGCGGGGTCGGCCTCAGTCGCGGCCAAATCGCGGGTCCCTTTTCAGTCTCTCGTTTGGATCAGGTGGTCGAGGGCCCGCGTGGGGGGTTCGGTCCGGCGCGGGACTTCTGTGCTCGGCCGCAGCAGGGGGTCAGGGCGACGCCTGGTGCGTGGTGATGCGGCCGTTGCGCAGTTCGAGGTGCGATCCGGTGAACCGGGACCGCATCCGGCGGTCGTGGGTGACGGCTACCAGGGCGCCCTGGTAGTCGGCCAGCGTGTTCGCGGTGGCGGGGCCGGTGGTGATGTTTGCGGTCAGGGCGCACCGTTGTTGGGTTGGGCGTCCCGTCTGCTCCACCAGGGCCGGGGGAGCGAGTGAGGTGGGAGGGTTGAGGTGCGTCGGGTTGTGTGTGTTCTCGTGAACGTATAGATACATATGTTCATTTGGAGTGGGGGTGGGCGTGCGGGCGTTGCAACCGGGGGACCCTGTGTGGGTCGGGCCGTACCGGATTCTCGCCCGGCTCGGCGCGGGCGGGATGGGGGTCGTCTTTCTCGCCCGATCGCCGGGCGCCCGGCTGGCCGCACTGAAGCTCATCCGGCGGGAGTTCGCCGACGACGCGGCCTTCCGGGAGCGATTTCGTCGCGAGGTCGCTGCCGCGAGCAAGGTGAGTGGGTTTTACACGGCCCCGGTGCTGGACTCAGACGCCGACGCGCCACAGCCCTGGTTCGCCGCCGGCTACGTCCCCGCGCCCACGCTGGGCGAGGCCCTCGCGAGCGTCGGAACGTTGCCCGAGTCCGCCGTCCGGGCTCTGGGCGCGGGACTGGCGGAAGCGCTGCGAGCGATCCACGGGGTCGGCCTGGTGCACCGCGATCTGAAGCCCGGCAACATCCTGCTGGCCGAGGACGGTCCCAAGATCATCGACTTCGGGATCGCCAAGGTCACCGACGACACGCGGCTCACCCGCACCGGCGCCATGATCGGCACGCTGGCCTACATGGCTCCCGAGCAGATCGCCGGAAGCAGGGACGCCGGGCCCGCGGCGGACGTGTTCTCGCTGGCGGGTGTGCTGGTCTACGCGGCCTCGGGGGCCAAGCCGTTCGGCGAGCGGGACCCGTCCAGAGTGCTCTATGAGGTCATGTACGAAGAGCCGTGCCTCGACGGCGTGCCCGCGTCATTGCGTGAACTGCTGGCCGCCTGCCTGGCCAAGGATCCGGCCGAACGTCCTGCCCTGGAGTCCGTGCTCGCCGCACTGACCCCCGCCGATCCCCAGGCACTGAACTCACCCGCGCTGCGTCAGGAGGTGGCGGCCAGGGAGGCCGAGGCGACCAGGGCGGCGTCGGAGCCGGTCACGCCCCCACCGCCGCTGCGGGTCGATGACACGGAGGCGGGCAGGGTCGGGCGACGCCGGTTCCTGGGACTGGCTGGTGCGGTCGCCCTAGCCGGCATCGGCGCGGGGACGACGGGCTGGGTGCTGACCCGCGGGAGATCCAAGCCCGCCAGGCCCGCTCCCCGCGCCACCGCCCTCGCCGCGGCGCCCCCGCCCGCGTGGAGGTTCACCCCGCCTCGGCCTGTCACCGGGACGTCGATGGTGCTGGTGGCGGACGGTGTCGTGCTGTGGGGCGGCGAACAGGAGATGTACGGGGTGGATGCCGGCTCCGGGCGGCAACTGTGGACGAAGGACAAAGCCAACGCCGAGTATTCGGGCAACCTCGCCCGCGGATCGACGTTCGTCGTCCTCGGCGGCGTGGTCGGCGACTTCGAGGACCAGACGATCACGATGGTCGATGCTCCGACCGGCAGGGCCACGAACCTACCGAGGCCGCGCGACGTCAACCCCTCGTCCGTCATCGGTGTGGTCGGCGACACGGTCATCGTGCGTTCGAGTAGGGACGTCTGGGCGCTGGATCTGACCAGCGGCGAGATTCGGTGGCACCGCTCCGGCGAAGGGTTGACCTCCGGGGCGGTCGACCAGTCCAGCCTCTACCTCAGTACCGAGCCTTCCCTCACCGCGCTCGACCCCGTCTCGGGCCGCGAGCGCTGGGTCCGCGCCTGGCCCGAGAGCGGCGGCGACCGGGACAGGGCGAGCCTGGACATCTCGGTTGCCGGCGGTCGGGTGTTCGGCAACTTCGGCGACACCCTCCAGGCGGTCGACACCGCCACCGGGAGGCCCGTGTGGTCGCGAGACACCGACAAGCAATTCGACACAGTCATTCCCGCAGGCGCCAACGTGATCTTCAAGGACGAGGTTCTCCAGGCCTACGACCAGGCGACCGGCGCCGCCCGGTGGACGCTGGCCGGTCCAGAACCGTTCGCCGACGACCGGGGACACATCGCGGCGACCGACGGCCTCGTCGCGGCGACCGGCGGGCTCGTCGCGGCGACCGGCGGGCTCGTCGCGGCGACCGGCGGGCTCGTCGCGGCGACCGGCGGGCTCGTCGCGGCCGCCTTCAACGACCCGGCAGGCCCGTCCCAGGGCATTCTCGTCGCCGGGACCGATGGCCGGAAACTGTGGGCGCACCACGGGCCGGCGGACACGCAGCGCGGCTGGGAAGTCGCGGTGTCCGGTTCGTCGGTCTTCGCGACCGACCACAAGCGGCTCTACCGCTTCCAGGCGGGGCGATGACGGCGGCGGCGCTGGAGCCCGGCGATCCCGATCGCATCGGGCGGTACCGTCTGCTGCGGCGCCTGGGCGAGGGCGGCATGGGGGTGGTCTATCTGGGCGCGTCCCCGGCGGGACGGGCGGTGGCCATCAAGGTCCTGCGACCCGAGCTCGCCGGAGATCCCGATTTCCGCGCCAGATTCCGGGGTGAGGTCGGGGCCGCCCAGAGGGTCAGCGGCGCGTTCACCAGCCCGGTCGTCGAGGCCGAACCCGACGGCACCGTCCCGTGGCTGGCGATCGCGTACGTCAACGGCCTCAGCCTGAAGGAGACGATCGAGCGGTACGGGCCCATGCCCGAGCCGCTGCTGCGCACCCTCGGCGCCGGACTGGGCGAGGCCCTGATCGCCATCCACGAGGCGGGCCTGCTGCACCGCGACCTCAAACCGGCCAACATCCTGCTCGCCAAGGAAGGCCCCAAGGTCATCGACTTCGGCATCAGCAAGGCCGCCGACACCGCCACGCTCACCGCGGAGGGCCAGTTCATCGGCTCTCCCGGCTACATGTCCCCCGAGCAGATCCACGGAACACGGCTCACACCGGCCGCCGACGTGTTCGCCTACGGCGCCGTGCTGGCCTTCGCCGCCACCGGCCGCCCGCCGTTCGGCAGGGACGCGGTCCCCACGATCATCCATCGGACCCTGCACGAGGAACCCGACCTGCGCGGCGTCCCGGCATCCCTGGCGCAGCTGGTGAGCGCCTGCCTCAGCCGGGATCCCGACCGGCGTCCGCCCGCGAAGTTGCTGCCGACGCTGCTGGCCGCCCAGCCGGTCACGACCGGCTGGCTCCCGGACGACGTGGCCGACGAGTTGCGGCAGCGGGAGGACACCCTCGTCCTGGATCTGCGAACGGTCGCCGGCGCCCACACCCGGCGACGGCTGCTGGTCGGCGGGGTCGTCATCGCCGGGCTCGCCGCCATCGGCGGCGGAACCGCCGCGGCACTGACCGCGACCCAGGACGCGAAGGGACACCGGCTCGCCCCGCCGAAATTGCTGTGGCGAACCTCAATCCAGGACGAGGACGACATCACTCTCGTGGTCCGCTCTCGATCGATCATCTCGACCGCCCGCAAGGTCTTCGAGGACGATTCCCGCGGATACTCGCTGGCCACCGGACGGCAGATCTGGTCCCAAACCGGCGAAATGGCCGCCGGGCAGACGCTCATCTATACGACGGCCAACTCCGAAGGCACGGTCGTCGCCATGGACGAGTCCCAGACGGTCAAATGGACCTACAACGCACCGGAGAAATATCGGTACCCCGAACTCATGATTTCGGGCAACGAACTGCTGGCCCTCAGCGGGGATCAAACGATCATCGGCCTGGATCCCGCCACCGGCCGCCGGCTCTGGATACGCCAGTGGCCGCAGGCGTCGTACACCGTTCTCTACGGCATCCAGGGCCGCACCCTCCTTGGTGAGGCGGCCAAGGAGAAAGGCGAGAGCCGACACATCGCGCTCGACATCAGGACGGGCGCGGTCCGGTGGTCCAATCCGCGCGAGACGATGCTCATGGTGCCGGGTAACGGTGACCTGGTCTTCAGCAGTCCTTCTCGCACCACTCTCAATGCGCTGTCGGTCGACACCGGCCAGAAGGTCTGGAGCGCCGACCTCCCCAACGCCGCAAGGGACCCTGACGGCAAGGACGCGCTCTTGCTCAACGTGACCGTGGCCAATGGACTGGTCTACTTGAACGGGCCGACCATCTACGCCCTGGACGCGTCCACCGGTCGGCAGCGATGGACCTACACGCCGACCTCACCTGGCGGCCGGGCAGGAAACTTCCTAGTCGCCGGGGGATACGCCTACGTCCTGGACAGCCCACGACTTGTCGCCCTCGATGCCCGGACCGGCAGGCGTCTCTGGTCCGCCAACACCCCCGCGCCCGACACTGCCCCACTGGTCGTCGCCGGCGGGCTGATCTGCCTCGGCGTGGCAGGCACCACGGGCTCGGGACTCTATGCCTGGGACGCCAAGACGGGGCACATCGTCTGGAATTACCCCGTAACAACCCCTGTCTCCAACAGGCAGTGGGAACTCAGCGCCAACGGCCCCACCCTCGCCGCCGCACACGGCAACGCACTGCTCGCCTTCCACCTCGGCTGAGCCCAAGGTCCAGCGAATCGCCGAGCTGGAGTCGCGCGTCGTCGGAAAGGGCCGAACGCACCCATTTGGGATGTACCCCCCAACGGGGTCCGCCGCAGACTGGCTCTAGCCCCCGCCCCGTCCAACGCCCGTCTGACCATCCCGTCCCGCTTCGCGATTACGTAGCGGCCATGACCCGCGTGGTCGGATTGACGAATCCGACCACACAAGACCCTGATGGTGCCCGCTGCCGAACCGCCCCTCCTCGTCGGGGGTGAGCGGAGTGTGGGGCTGTGGAGCTGCTGCGGGCCGAACGCCGTGACGTGCGGGGACCGGATCCTCCACAGATCGTGGCGTAGACAGGGAAAGGGGCTCGTGGTCGTGGCGGCGGTCAGCTGAGGGCCGCGGAGACGGCTTCGTGGAGGGCGTCCAGTTCGGCCGCGGCGCGTGTGCGGGCTGTCGCGATGTCGCCGTCGACGGGTTGGACGACCTCTAGGTAGCACTTGAGTTTGGGTTCGGTCCCGGACGGGCGGACGACGATGCGTGCGCCTCCGGCCAGGCGGAATCGTAGGCCGTCGGTGGGTGGGAGGCCGTTCGTTCCGGCGTGGAGCAGGTCGTCGATGGATTCGACCGTGTGTCCGGCCAGGTTGGTGGGGGGTGTGGCGCGGAGGCGGGTCATTGTGGTGGTGATCTGGGACGGGTCGTGCATGCGGATGGAGAGTTGTGCGGTGGTGTGCAGGCCGTATCGGCGGGCCTGGTCGTCGAGGAGGTCGGGGAGGGTGCGGTCGTTGCGGCGGGCTTGGGCGGCGAGGGCGGCGATGGCGAGGGCGGCGGTGATGCCGTCCTTGTCGTTGACCAGGACCCCGTGGTCGTCGCCGACGCTGTAGCCGAGGGCCTCCTCGTAGCCGAACACCAGCCGGTCGGACGGGCCGCCGGCGCGCATGATCCATTTGAAGCCGGTGAGGGATTCGGCGAACCGGACGCCGTGCGCGGCCGCGATCGAAGCCAGCAGCGACGACGACACGATGGTGGTGGCGATGAGGCGGTCGTGGCCGGTGGTGTGGCGCAGGATGTGTTCGGCGAGCAGCCCGCCGACCTCGTCGCCGGTCAGCACCCGCCAGCCCCCGTCGGGGCCGGGGTTGGGGACGGCGACGGCGCAGCGGTCGGCGTCGGGGTCGTTGGCGATCACCAGGTCGGCTCCCCGCTCCCGCGCCAGCGCGAGGGCCAGGTCGAGCGCGCCGGGTTCTTCGGGGTTGGGGAAGGCGACGGTGGGGAAGTCGGGGTCGGGTTCGGCCTGCTCGGCGACGACGGCGGGGGCGGAGAATCCGGCGCGGTCGAACGCGGCGAGCAGGACGTCGCGGCCGACGCCGTGCAGGGGTGTGTAGACGATCGACAGGTTCGGGTCGGGGGAGCCGAGGCGCAGCGAGGACACCGCGTCCAGGTAGAGGTCTGCGTTTTGGTGGACGGGCCGGCCGGTGCCCAGCGGCAGGTCGTCCACGCGGGCGACGGCGTCGATCGCGGCGGAGATCTGCGCGTCGGTGGGCGGGACGATCTGCGCGCCGTCGGCCCAGTACACCTTGTAGCCGTTGTCGCGGGGCGGGTTGTGGCTGGCGGTCACCATCACCCCGGCGACCACGTCGCCGTGGGCGCGGGTGAAATGCGCCAGGACGGGGGTGGGGACCGGGTCGGTGAACACCTCGGGCCGCAGCCCGGCCCCGGCCAGGACGGCTGCGGTGTCGTCGGCGAATTGTCGTGAGCCGTGCCGGGCGTCGAACCCGACGATCACCCGGCCGCCGGGCGGCAGGCAGGCGGCGAGCCCGGCGGCGGCGCGCATGACCGTCACCCGGTTCATCCGGTTCGGCCCGGCGCCCAGTTCGCCGCGCAGCCCGGCCGTGCCGAACTCCAGCCGGGCGCCGAACCGGTCGGCCAGGGCCTGGTCGTCGCCGTCGTCCAGGATGGCGCGGAGTTCGGCGCGGGTGGCGGGGTCGGGGTCCTGGGCGAGCCATTGCTGGGCGGCGCGGCGCAGATCGCTCACAGCTTCGCTCACAGCTTCGCTCACAGCTTCGTTCACAGCTTCGCTCACAGCTTGGCCAGCAGGGTGGCCAGCAGCGCGCCGATCCGCCCGGCGGACGCGCGGCCGGCGGCCAGGACCTCTTCGTGGTCGAGGGGCTCGCCGGCCAGCCCGGCGGCGATGTTGGTGACCAGGGAGATCCCCAGCACGTCCGCGCCGCCCCGCCGGGCCTCGATCGTTTCCAGGACGGTCGACATGCCGATCAGGTCCGCGCCCAGCGTGCGCAGCATCCGGATCTCGGCGGGCGTCTCATACGTCGGTCCCCGCAACGCCGCGTACACCCCCTCCGACAACGTCGGATCGACCTCCTTGGCCAGGGTCCGGAGCCGCCCGGAGTAGGCCTCGGTCAGGTCCAGGAAGTTCGGGCCGGTCAGCGGGTTGGCGCCCGACAGGTTCAGGTGGTCGCAGATCAGCACCGGCTCCCCGACCCGCTGATGCTCGGGCCGCAGACCGCCCGCCGCGTTGGTGAGCACCACCGTCGCGACTCCGGCCGCAAGCGCCGTCCGGACCGGATGGACGACCGCGTCGACGCCGTGCCCCTCATACAGGTGCGTCCGGCCCAGGAACACCAAAGCGCGGCGCCCGGCGACCTCCACCACCCGCACCCGTCCCGCATGCCCCTCCGCCGCCGGAGGCGCAAAACCCGGCAACTCCGTGACCAGCACATCCGTAGACGGCGAGCCGAGCGCGTCGGCCGCCGGGACCCAGCCAGAACCCATCACCAACGCGACATCGAAAGAGTCCACCGACGCGCAAGCGCGCAACTCATCCGCAGCAGCCCGCGCCAATGCGAAAGCGTTCATGGGCGCACCAGAGTTCCGGAGCGGGCGACGATCTTCCCGCGCTTCATGACGAGCGTTCGTTGCGGTGGGGTGACGACGATCTCGCCGATCGCTTCGCCGGGGAGGACGACGAGATCGGCGATGTCCCCGGGCTTGAGGTCGCACGGCGGGGCGCCCAGGACCTCGCGGCCCAGGGTCGTGCCCATGGTGACCGCGAACTCCAGGTCTTCGTCCCTGCGCCAGTAGCGCTTGTAGGCCATGAACATCGCCCTGGAGAGGATGTCGCCTTCGCCCCACGGCGACCAGCGGCTGCGGGCGGAGTCGGAGCCGAGGCACATCCGCACGCCCATCGCGTGCAGGGCCTTGACGTCGGGCACCGGCAGGAGCCCGTGGACGCCGACGGCGACGGCGATGTCCGCGTCGGCGAGCACCGTCGCCAGCCGCTCGAACTGCGACGGTGTCGGTTCGGCCAGGCTGAACACGTCGCAGAGGCTGACCTTGCCCTGCATGCCCAGTGCCTTGACCCGCTCGGCGATCCGCTCGATGAGCCAGATGCCGAGCTCGCCGGACTCGTGCGCGTGGAAGTCCACCGGTACCTGGTACTTCTCGGCGAGGCCGAAGACGATGTCGAGCTGGCGTGCCGCGTCGCCGTCGACGCCGGCGGGGTCGAGCCCGCCGATCGCGTCGGCTCCGGCGCGCAGGGCTTGTTCGAGCAGTTCGGCGGTGCCGGGCTTCCGCAGAATGCCGAGCTGGGGGAACGCGACGATCTGCAGGTCCGCGAGGTCGGCCATCTCTTCGCGCACCTGGAGCAGGCCGTGGACGCCGTCGAGGCCGATCTCCGGGGCCACGTCGGTGAAGGTCCGGATGGACGTCGAGCCGTAGGCGACGCACATGTCGAGGAAGGTGCGCGCTCGGGCGACGACCGGGGTCGTGGTCTCCGCCCACTGCCGCAGCTGGTCGTCGAACATCTGCTCCATGGTGATCGGCTCCGACGTCCGCCGGACCCACGGCTCGCCCCACAGGCTCTTGTCGGCGTGGGCGTGGCCGTCGACGAAGCCCGGCAGGACGATCTGCCCGGTGAGGTCTTCGACGTGGTCGGCCGGGCCGAGGTCGGCCGGCGGCTCGGTGCCGACGGCGTGGATCGTCCCGTCGGCGACGGTGATGACCTGCGGGTCGCCGGCGCCGTTCACACGGACCTTGGACAGGATGATTCTCGACATGATTCGCCTTCTCATACGTCCCGGTGTCCGGGATCGTGAATGGTCGTGCTTTGCGGTTATTCGAGGCGGCTGAGCGCGATGTCCTCCAGCGCACCGGCGAGGCGGTAGGCCATGAGCGAGGCCAGCAGGACGATGGCGACCCCGCCCCACACGAAGTCGTAGTCCGACAGGGTCGCGGCGACGGTCATGGAGGCGCCCAGCCCGTAGCCGGTGGCGAGCCATTCCGCGACCATGGCCGCGCCGATGGACAGCGGCAGCGCGATCTTGACCGAGGCCAGCAGTGCCGGCAGCGCGTACGGGATGAGGAGCTTCGTCAGGTGGTGCCTGCGCCCGGCTCCGACGGCGGTGAGCAGGTCCACGGCGCTGCGCGGGACCGCTCTCATCGCGAGCAGGACGTTGACGAGGATCGGGAAGAACGTCATCACCGCGATCAGGATCGTCACGGCGACGATCCCCCGCCCGAACATGAGCGCGAGCAGCGGCATCGCGGCCACGATCGGGATCGACCGGAGGGCGATCGAGATCGGCATCAGCACCCGCTCGATCACCGGGAACTCGTGCGCGACCACCGCCATCGCCACCGCCAGGACCAGCCCGACCAGGAAGCCGACGCCGGCGTCGCCGAGGGTGCGCAGCAGCGACGACAGCATGTACGGCAGCGGTGCCTCCGCCTCACCGGAGGCGGTGACCAGCTGGGTGTCGCCGGTGGCGAAGTAGGGCGCGACCTCCAGCGGGCCCCGCGCGACCTCGGTGCCGCCCGGGACGACGAGGACGAGCAGCCACCAGCCGAGCACGACGCCCGCCAGCGTCCCGACCGCGGCGAAGGCGGCGCGCAGCAGCCGGGCGGTCCGGCGCGCGTCGCGCCGGCCGGGGCGGGCCGCCCGCGCGTCCAGGACGGTGTCCGCCGAGCGGGTCCACGGCAGGATCAGCCGCACGACCAGCGGCAGCACCAGGAACGCGACGGCGGCCAGTAGCGAGGTCACGATCGCCAGGCCCCAGGCGCGGGGGACGTCGAACGCGCCCTGGGCCTGGATCATCGCGACGCCGAGCCCCTCCTCGCCGCCCATGTACTCCCCGATGATCGCGCCGAGGATGGCGCTGGGCGCCGCGACCTGGAGGCCGCCGACGAGGCTCGGGATCGCGGCGGGCAGCCGCACCTTGCGGATCACCGTCCACTCCGAGCCGCCGGCGGCGCGCACCACGTCGACCGAGGTCCGGTCGACGCTGCCCAGGCCGAGGATGGCGGCGACCAGGGTGGTGAAGACCACGGCCTGGGCGGCGAGGATCACGCTCGGGATGTTGCCGCGGAAGGCGATCGCGAGCAGCGGGGCGATGGCGATGAGCGGCAGCGCGATCGCGCCGACCGCGACCCGCTCGAACAGCGCCTGGACGCGGGGGAACGGCAGGGTGCAAAGCGCCAGCGCGATCGCTATGCCGTTGCCCCAGAGGTACCCCTGCAACGCCGACGACATGGTGACGCTCGCGTTCGGCACGTAGTAGCCGGCGTCGTCCCGCATCTGCGCGAGCACGTCGGCGGGCGGCGGCACCAGCGACCCGAGCCCGCCGAGCGACATCACCTGCCACACGATGACCAGGACCGCGACCGTCAGAAGCGGCGGGACGACGTGCCGCAGACCCGCGATGCGAGGGCGGGCGCCCAGGCGCGCGGTGCGAGGCCGGGCGGCGGCGTTCATGGAGCGTTCCCGTTCTCGCGGCTGGTGAACAGCTTCTCCGACAGCTCGTCGCAGAGCGCGTGGAACGCGGTGTCCTGCAGGATCTCGGGGGTGCGCGGCCTGGGCAGGTCGACGCGGACGACGTCCAGGATCGTTCCAGGACGCGGTGACATCAGGACGACGGTGTCCGAGAGCAGCACGGCCTCGGCGATGCCATGGGTGACCAGCACCGTGGTCGTGCCCCGTTCGGCCCAGATCCGTTGCAGCTCGAAGTTGAGCCGCTGCCGGGTCAGGTCGTCCAGGGCCCCGAACGGCTCGTCCAGCAGCAGGAGTTCGGGGTCGGTGACCAGGGACCGGGCCAGCGACACCCGCTGGCGCATGCCTCCGGACAGCTGCGACGGCCGCGCCTTCTCGAATCCCTTGAGGCCGACGAGCCGGATCAGGTCGGCGACCGCGGCGCCGTCGCGGCGACCGGCCACCTCCTGCGGGAGCCGGATGTTGGCCTCCACGCTCCGCCACGGCAGCAGGCCCGCGTCCTGGAACGCGATGCCGACGCCGTTCCCCTCGCGCAGCTCGCGCGGTGTCCGGCCGTGGACCGTGACAGTCCCGGCGGTGGGTGTCTCCAGGTCGGCCAGCATCCGCAGGACCGTGGACTTGCCGCACCCGGACGGCCCCAGCAGCCCGACGAACTCGCCGCGGCGGGACTCGAAGGAGAACTCGCGCAGCGCCTCGACCGGCGCCCCTTTCCCGGCGAACGTCTTCTTCAGGCCGCTCGTGCGAATCCCCTCTGAGGTCTGGGCGCCGGCTGAGGCGGCGCGGGTCTTCTCGGTGTCCGGCAGCGTTCTCTCCTCCGGCATGGCGGGCCTCATCCCCCGAGCAGCTCGTTGGTGAACAGCGACCGGTCGAGCTTGATCCCGATGCTGGTCAGGCTCGTGATCGTCTCCTCGATGAGCGCGTCCGACATCCAGAACAGCCCCTTGGGCCCGGCCCCTGACCCGTCGCCCTTGACGTACGGCGCGATGGCGGCGAGCGACTTGGCCTGCTCGTCGAGCTTCAGGCCGAGCTTCGCGCCGTACCTCTTGATGATCACGTCGGCGGCGTGCTTCTGGTCGCGCAGCGCGGCCTCCCAGCCCAGCCGGCTGGCCGTCATGAACTCGCGGGCGCGCTCGCGGGCGGCGGGGTCGTCCAGCGTCTTCTGGGACGCGAAGAAGACGCTCTGCATACGGTTGAACCCGAAGTCGGCCAGCGGCATCACGTGCGTCCTGACCCCGCGCAGTGCCAGCGACACGGGCTGGTTGGACGCGAATCCCCAGATCGCGTCCACCTCGCGGGCGGCGAGCGGCGCGGGATCGAACTGGATCGGAACCAGCTTCACCTTGCTGACGTCGACGCCGTTGCGCTTCATGAACACCAGGGCCGTGTTCTTCCCGGCCAAGGTGATGCCGAGCTTCTTTCCCTCGATTTCCTTCGGGTTCCGGACCGGGCGGTCGGCGAGCGAGATCCAGGACTCGGGGCTCTTCAGCAGCCCGGCCCCGACGATCTTCAGCTTCGAGCCGCGGGCGACAGCGGTGGCGACGTTCTCCGGGATCGCCTCGACGCCGAGATCGACGCGGCCCGTCGTGACCATGGGGACGACCGCGGAGTTCGGCCCGCCCGGCAGGATCTCGACGTCGAGACCCTGCTTGGTGTAGAGCCCGTCCTCGGCCCCGACGAAGATTCCCGCGTACTCCGCGTTCGGAATCCAGGCGAGCTTCACCGTGAACCGGCCCTTGCCGGAGCCGTTGCCGCCGGCGGCGCTGGAGCCGCATGCGGCCAGCCAGGGGACGGCCGAGCCGACCGCGGCCACGGCCGCGCCCCGCCCGGCGACCCGGAGGAATGAGCGCCGGCCCAGGCCGGGCGGCGTGCAGGTGTGGGTCATTTCGTGCTCCCGAAAGAGTCGTCGTCGTGATCGCTGTGGTGATAGGGGGGTAGCGCTCTACGCGAGGTCGTTTTCCGCGAGCAGCGTGTGGATGACGTGAGCGTTTCCGCTGTTGGCGAAGTGCTCCGTCTCACGGATCATTCCGTCGAGATGCACGACCATGAGCCGCTCGGCGCCGTCCGCATCCCGGTCCGAGATGCTCGCGACGATGTCGCGGTGCTCCTGGTCCCACCGAAGCAGTGCATCCTGCTTGATTCCGATCATGATGAGCAGTCGTTCGAGCAGGTCGAGGCGCTCGTCGAACAGGGTGGTGCTGATCGCCTGGATCTGCTTGTTGTGCGAGGCCTGGCCGATCATCTTGTGGAAGGCCAGCCGCTCCCGCCAGCGCGCCTCGCCGTCGGTCTCGACCATCTCCCGGAGGCGGGTGAGCTCCTCCGGACGCGCCCGGAGCGCGGCGGCCCGCGCGGCCTCGCGCTCGATCCCCCGCCGCCCGATCAGGTGGTCGATCAGGTCGTGGACGTCGCGCAGGGCGAGGGCGTCGGCGAAGGACGACTCCCGCCGGCTGTCCAGCCGCTGGTTGGCCGCGACGCGGCTCCCCTCCTCGGTGAGGATCCGCCCCTTCTTTCCCAGGGACAGGGTGAGGGCCCGCTCGTCGAGGTCGTTGAGCAGCCGGCTGACGGTCGACTCGCTGACGTCGAAGCCGCGTCCACGCAGGTGCCGGGTGGCGGCCCGCGCCCCCACGGGGCCCTCCTGGGCGTTCATGAACGCCAGAAGCTCGGACTCCATCACCGGCGTGTGCCGCACGGTTGCCTCCTCGTCGTCAGGCCGTGCCGGAACCGTAGGTGTCTCGTCCCTGTATGTCAATAGTGACGAACGTAGCCGGGTTATGACACTGTATGGCCGCAATTGACGTACGGAGGAATCTGGATGAACACCGACAAGCTGGCCCACCACCTGCACCTTCGCAGCCGGGACGTGGGGCGGTACGCCCTCCTGCCCGGCAACCCCGACCAGGTGGCCTCGATCGCCGCGCTCCTCGACGCTCCGGAGTTCGTCGTCCGCAACCGCGAGTTCGAGACCTGGCGCGGCACGGCGGACGGCGAGACGGTCATCGTGACCTCCACCGGCGTCGGCGGACCGTCCACCGCCCTGGCCGTGGAGGAACTGGCCGCGCTCGGAGTGGACACGATTATCCGGGTCGGCGTGTCGGGCACGATGCGGCCCGGCACCCGCAACGGCGAGCTGGCCGTCCTCACCGCGGCGATCCGCGACGAGGGCACCACCAGGCAATACCTGCCGGTCGAGTTCCCTGCGGTCGCGGACATCGACGTGGTGCTCGCGCTCCGCGAGGCCGCGGACCGCGCGGGCGTCCCGTACACGTGCGGACCCGCGCACACCAAGGACTCCTACTACGGCGAGACGGAACCGGAGCGGATGCCGCTGGCGTCCACACTGACCGAGCGTTTCGAGGCATGGCGCCGCGGCGGGGCCGTCTGCTCGGAGATGGAGACCGCCGCCGTGTTCATCGTCGGCACCGTCCTCAAGGTGCGCACGGGGAGCGTCGTGATGATGTGGAGCCAGGACGCCATCGACACCGGCACCGCCCCCTCCGCCGCCCCGCTGTTCGCCACCGCCGTCGACGCGCTGCGCACGCTCATCTCCGCCCAGGCCCCGCAGCCCGCCCTCGGGGCGTGATGAACCCGGACGACGCATCCGCCCGAGGCCGCCAGGCCGCACAGGCGCACACCGCGCTCCGCGCAGCACCGAGCAACATCGGTGAACGGGACGCGACGTGACCACGAATCCCCCTCACCCGGAGGCGAAGGGGCGTTCGTCCGACCCGTACGGCCACGCCACCAGGGCGGCACGCGCTCGCGCCGCGCTGGTGCTGGTCGCCGTCGTCCTCGTCGCCGTGAACCTCCGTGTCGCGGTGACGAGCCTCGGAGCCGTGCTCGACCAGGCCCGCGCCGACCTCGCGATGTCCACGCTCGCCACGTCGACCGCCGCGACCCTGCCGGTCGTGTGCTTCGGCGGCGTCGCCCTCGCGACGCCCCGGCTCATCCGGCGCATGGGCGCGAAGACCGGGCTCGGCCTCGCGCTCGGACTGCTGCTGGCCGGGCAGCTGATCCGCGTCGGCGCCGGCGAGGCCACCCTCCTCGCCGGCACCTTCGTCGCCTGCGCCGGCATCGCCGTCGGCAACGTGCTGATCCCCGTGATCGTCAAGATCGAGTTCCCGGCCCGCGTCGGCGAGGTCACCGGCGCCTACAGTGCCGCCATGTCCGGCGGGGCCGCGATCGGCGCCGCCGCGACCGTGCCGATCGGCGACGCCGCCGGCGGCTGGCGAGGCGGCCTCGCGGTCTGGTCCGTCCTCGCCGCCGCCGCTCTGGCGATCTGGCTGCCGCAGATGCGCCGGAGCCACGCACCGGCCGAATCCCGCGCGCCGGCGGCGGCCATGATGCGCAGCCCCGTCGCCTGGGCGGTCACCCTCCTCTTCGCGACCCAGTCCGTCCTCGCCTTCGTCGTCATGGCCTGGCTGCCGACCATCTACATCGACGCCGGCTTCGCGCCCGGCGAGGCCGGCACGCTCCTGGCCGTCGCGCTCCTCGTCGGCGTCCCGGTGTACTTCGTCGTCCCGGTCCTCGCGGCACGGCTACGGCGGCAGGGATCCCTCGGCGCGGGGATGACCGCCGTCCAGATCGTCGGCCTGGCCGGCCTCCTGCTGAGCCCGGAGTCGGTCCCCTGGCTCTGGGCGGTGCTCATCGGCATCGGCGGCGGCGTGTTCCCCCTGACCCTGGCGCTGTTCAGCATGCGAACCCGCACCGCGACGGAGACCGCCACCCTGTCGGCGATGGCGCAGAGCGCCGGCTATCTCCTAGCCGCCCTCGGCCCGTTCACCATCGGCGTGCTGCGAGACGTCACCGACTCCTGGACCACACCGGTATTGGTCCTCATGGCGATATGCGTCGTCCAGACGGCCCTGTCCTTCAGCGCCGGAAAACCGCGCCTCGTGGGCAATCCGGGGACCGGGTCGACCCCCTATGAGCGCGGTCCACGCCGAGCGGCGAACCAACACTCCTCAGGCACCACCCCGTGACAGGACGATTGGGGCGGACGTCCGCACCGCGTCGCCCGAAGGCTGAGGGTAGAGATGAAGCGGCTGTCCGCGTGGGGCCGCCTAGCCGAGCCTGCTCCGGCGCGGCACACCCTTGATCGGGCGGGCCGGGAGTCGTGACGTAGAAGCGTGCGCAGCCGTCCGTCCGGCATCGAAGTGCACGCGGCCCACCGCTCCGGTCGTGTGCACTCACGAAGCGCACGGGCGGGAACCTCAATCCACACGCCCGCGGTCCGCCGCGGGCGAGGTGAGAGGCCACGCGCGTGACCCGCAAAGCCGCAGTGCGCTGGTTCGAGCCGCCTACGGGATCCGCCCCAGACCGGCTCTAGCCCCCGCCCCACCCAACGCCCGCCTAACCATCCCGTCCCGCTTCCCGATCCCGTAACGGCGTGTTGCCGAAGCGCTGGCATGGACAATTGGGCACTGAAACGCTGATGCACAACCTGCGGATTAAAAGCGGGGGGCACCCGCAGCCCCATGGTGGCGGTCTCCGGGGAGGCCGGCCGAGACCACGCGCCCGCGGTCGGCGTCGTCGCGGCGGCGCAGTTGCTCGAACGGCTCCTGCCCGGCCGGCCGAGCACCGCCACATAGCCGCCTGCGCCGATCAGATGAGCTCGGCGAAGGGGCATGGCCGGGTCAAGACGATCAGCGACAGGGCGGCGATACAGTGGAGGCGGCGATCGGTTCATGAAAGTGGGGTCCGTCTTGGTGATGAACCCGGCTTTGAGCCGGGCTTCCAACCGGGGGAGGGACGGCAATGTCCAAGTTCATTGACGTTCACCATGGGATGAACGGAATATCTGGCGACCAGTTGAGGGAAGCCCACGCGGCCGATCTGGCCCTCCAGGGTGAGGAAGGCGTCTCCTTCGAGCGGGCCTGGGCGGACCCGGAGTCCGGCACGGTTTTCTGCCTCTCGGAGGCTCCCGACGCGGCCGCCGTACAGCGCGTCCACGAGCGTGCAGGCCACCGCGCCGACGAGATCCACCCGGTCCCGCTGAGCGTCTGACGGCCCGTCCAAGCCGAATCGTGTGCGCTCGCCTGGGTGAGCACGCCGAGGCCACGACCACGGCTACATGGCCCTGCTGATCCTCGAACACGAAAAGGCGGCGCCCACCGCCGCGCCGACCGCCGACCAGGCACATGCCGAGCCACGCACCGCGCACTGACACCGGCCCTGCTCCGGGTCGTCTTGGAGATGGGCGGCGTCGTATCGGAGAAGGGCGGCCCGGACGGGCCCCCCTTCTCAGTTCTTCACGTACCGTGCCGCGGGTGGTCGCTGGTGGTGATCACTTCTCGGTGATGAAGTCGTGGTGGCGGCCCATCCAGTAGGGCAGGAGGTAGGACGTGCCGTCGTACTCCTTGTTGCCCGATCCGCCCTGGTCGAGCGAGTACGGGTCGTGGTTCCAGTGGCCGAACGTCCGCTCGTCCACGGGGAGGACGGTCCCGCCGCGCAGGAGGCCGAGCCGTGCCGGGTCGGCGTCCGGCCGGATGTGCCGGCCGAGGTTGACGACGTCGAGCCGCCCGGTGTTGGTCTGCTTCCAGTTGATCAGGTTGATCGGGAACCGCTTGAGCGTGTCGACGGACTGCGCCAGCCACGGTCCGGTCGGGTCGAGTTCGACGGGGCCGTAGGCGTCGGTCCAGGTCGCGCCCTTGAGGTGGACGCCGGCGACGAAGTTGAAGAACGGGTTCAGCTCGTACTGCTCCAGCTGCCAGTAGTCGTAGAGGGACCGCGCCCACGAGCGCTTGAGCGCGGGCTCGTCCTCGTACTTGAGCAGGTGGTAGTAGTTCATGAACGCCATCTCGTCGTCGGACTGGTTGCCGCCGCCGACCCCGGGCGTCACCTTGGGCGACAGGGTGTTCATCTCGTAGCCGTGCTCGTCGATGAGCTTCTTCTTGGCCGCCGCGTACTTGCCGTCGCCGGACACGTGGCCGGCGATCGTCAGGAACGTCATCGTGATCTGGCTGTTGAGCCCGCGCTCCTCGCGTCGCCACGGGTTGCCGTTGAGCTCGCGCGGGTTGAAGAAGCCCCAGCGGGTGGGCTTGCCGTCGTGGTCGACGAGGAACAGGTCGTGGTCGAGGAGATGGTCGGTGATCCGGGTGATGACGGACGCGACCTCCTCCTTCTCGGCCCCGTCCTTGGCGACCAGGTCGTAGTAGAGCGCGTTGAAGAAGTAGTGGCCGACCAGCTCGTCGGAGCTGGTGTCGCTCTTCCAGTACCACTTGCCGTCGGCGCTCGTCGGCCACCGCTTGGGTGAGATCTTCCAGTAGGCGTCGCCCTTCTGCTTCTCCTTGTCGCGCTCGGGGCTGTCGTTCAGGTTGGGGTCGGGGTCGGCGGTGCTGCGGATCGTGCGGGCGATGAAGCCGGGCGGGGCGGGGTGCGTCCCTCCCTGGGTGACGTCGCCGAGGAACTTCAGCGCCTCGAACACCTTGCGGGCGTTCTCCCGCGCGCGGGGGTCCTTGGACGCGGCGAACCGGAACGCTTCGGCGGCGCCGTACATGCTCGTCCAGAGGCCGTCGTTGTCGCTGTCGCCCTGCTTGTAACTGCTGAGGTCGCCGGGCCTCTCCAGGTCGACGCCCTCGACGAACCCGTACTGCGTCCGCTTGTGCCTGGCGTCGATGGCCTGCTCGTAGATGTCGGCCTTCTGCTCCAGCGTCGTGCGGCGCGCCTCGATGAGGCCGACCGCGCCCGCCGTGCCGAAGTAGGCGTTGGCCTTGCCGTCCACGGCGATGGCGGAGACCGCGTCGTCGGGCAGCCAGCGGCGGCCCTGGCGGTACTCCCAGTTCGCACCGTCGAAGCGGATCGCGCCGCGGGACGTGCCGAGCCACACGTCGCCGTCCGCGCCGGGGGCCAGGGCGGTGAAGCCGAGCAGCGGCAGCCCGCTCGACGGGTCGTAGAGCTTCCACTTGCCGTCGCGGACGCCGATGCCCTGCGCGCCGGCGAACCAGAGCCGGTCCTTGCTGTCGTAGGCGAGGTGGGTGATCGTGGCCGAGGACCAGCCGCCGTCCAGGGTCACCGGCTTCCAGGCCCCGTCTCGCTGCTCGAAGAGGCCGCCGGTGGTGGCGGCGGTGAGGGTGCCCGCCTTGGCGCGGGCGAGCGCGACGGCCGTGCCAGGCAGACGCTCGCGTTTCCAGGCCCGGCCGGACCGCTGCCGGTAGAGCGTCTCGCCCTGGACGAGGACCACATCGGGCCCTCCGGCGAGGAGCGCGGTCGCCGCGTCCACGCCCTGGGGGAGCCGCTCGGACGAGGCGCGCCACCCGCCGCCGCCGTCGCGGCGCGCGGTCAGCAGGCCCTTCGCCGTGAGCGCGACCAGCATGTCGCCGCGCCAGGCGACCTTGTAGGCGGCCCCGCCGATCACCTGTGTCCAGCGGCCGGCGTCCCAGACGGCGACGCCCGCAGTGTGCGCGGCGGCGATCGTCCCGCCCGGCCCGGCGGCGAGCGCGACCGCCCTGCCGGGTAGTGCGGGCATCGTGCTGCCGACCTGGAGGGTGAACGGGGCGACGACCGTGTCGGCGCCCGCGGGGCTGGTGCCGATGGTGGCCGGTCCGAGGGTGACGGTGAGCACTGCGGCGAGCAGGACGCTCTTGGTGCGTGACACTGGGCTTCCTCCCAGGAGGCCGGGGTGGGCGAGCGGGGCTGGCGACTACAGTAAAGTCTCTTTATTGCATTCGGGCAAGAGTCTTTACTAGAATCCGGTGCCATGGCCCAGCACGCGACGCTCGCGACGATGCGCGAGACCAACGCCTCGATGGTCCTGGAGACCATCCGCGCCGACCCGCCGCTCTCCCGGGCCGAGGTGAGCCGCCGGACCGGCATGACCAAGCCGACCGCCGCGCACGCGCTCGACCTGCTGCTCGCCGCCGGGCTCGTCCGGGAGACCGAGCCGCCCGCGGGCGAGATGCACTACGGCGCGGTCTACTTCGAGCCGCTGGACACCCTCGCGCACGTCCTCGCCCTCGACATCGGGACGCGGTTCGTCCGCGGCGCCGTCTGCGACCTGAGCGGCGCCGTCGTGGCCCGCTACGACGAGCGGATCGACGACCCCGCCCCCGAGGCGGTGCTGGCCGGGGCCGCCGCCGTCCGCGACCGGCTGACCGGCGAAGGTGTGCCGCTCGAAATCGCGGTGGTGGGCGTGCCGGGCGTTGTCGACCCCGAGGAGGGCGTGATCAGGGAGAGCAACCGGGCCGCGCTCGAAGGGATGGCGATCAGGTCGGAGCTGGGCGAGGCGCTCGGCGTCGCGACCGAGGTGGAGAACGACATCAACCTGGCCGCCATCGGCGAGCACGCGTCCGGGGCCGGGCGCGAGGTCGCCGACTTCGTGTTCCTGTCGATCGGCGCCGGGGTCGGGGCGGGGCTCATCCTGGGCGGCCGGCCGCACCGGGGGAGCAGGGGAGCGGCGGGCGAGGTGGACAACCCCGCCCCCGGCGCGGCCGTCGCCCCCGACAGCCCCTCCGCGGACGCCCTGCTGGCCTGGGCCGCCGAGTGGATCGCCGACCGGGCGGCGCGCGGCTCGGTGCTGGCGGGCACCCGCCCCGGCCGCGTCACCGCCGAGGCGATCTTCGCCGCGGACCGCGCCGGCGACCCGCTCGCCGCGCGGATCCTGGTCGAGCAGGCCCGGCGCACGGCCGTCCGGATCGCCGAGATCGTCCGGGTCGCGGACGTGGGCCTGGTCGTGCTCGGCGGCGGCATCGGGCTCGCCTGCGCGCAGATCCTGCCGCGGATCGAGACCGAGCTGGCGGCGCTGCTCCGCCATCCGCCGAAGGTGGTCGTCTCCGGTCTCGGGGACGCGCCCGTCCTGGTCGGGGCCATGGCCATGGGGTCCAGGCTGGCGCGGCGGAGCTTCTCGGCGCGGCGCATCTCGGCGGCGACGGCGGTCCGCTCTTGACCGCGCGCCCGATGAAGATCGCGGTCATCGGCGGGGGCTCCACCTACACCCCCGAACTCGTGGACGGGCTGGCCGGCCTGCCCGTCGGCGAGCTCGTCCTGATGGACCCCGCCGCCGACCGCCTCGACCTCGTCGGCGGCCTCGCGCGGCGGATGTTCGCCCGGCTCGGCCACCCCGGCCGGGTGCGCTGGACCACCGATCTCGACGACGCCGTGGACGGCGCGACGGCGGTGCTGCTCCAGCTCCGCGTCGGCGGCCAGCGCGCCCGGCTCGGCGACGAGACCTGGCCGCTGGAGTGCGGCTGCGTCGGCCAGGAGACGACCGGCGCGGGCGGCCTGGCGAAGGCGCTGCGCACCGTCCCGGCCGTCCTGCGGATCGCGGGACGGGTGCGCGAGCTGGCGCCCGAGGCGTGGATCGTCGACTTCACCAACCCGGTCGGCATCGTCACCCGCGCGCTCCTGTCCGCCGGGCACCGCGCCGTCGGGCTGTGCAACGTGGCGATGGGCTTCCAGCGGCTGTTCGCCCGGCTGCACGGCTGCGACCCCGCCGCGCTGGAACTGGAGCACGTCGGGCTCAACCACCTGTCCTGGGAACGCGCCGCGTGGGTGGACGGCGTCGACGTCCTGCCGTCCCTGCTGGCGGGCGATGGACGGGAGCTGGTCGAGGAGACCGAGCTGCCGTTGGAGCTGATGCGGGCTCTGGGCGCCGTCCCGTCCTACTACCTGCGCTACTACTACGCGCACGACCGGGTCGTGGACGAGCAGCGGCGCGGGCCGCGCCGGGCGGAGCAGGTGCTGTCCATCGAACGGCGGCTGCTCGCGATGTACGCCGACCCGGAGCTGGCGGAGAAACCGGCCCTGCTGGAGGAGCGCGGCGGCGCCTACTACTCGACCGCCGCCGTCGAGCTGCTCACCTCGCTGCTCGAAGACCGCGGCGACACGCAGGTGGTGAACGTGCGCAACGGCGGGACGCTGCCGTTCCTGCCGGAGTCGGCGGTGATCGAGGTCCCGGCGACGGTCGGCAGGTCGGGACCGGTGCCGGTTCCGGTGCGTCCGGTCGAACCGCTGTTCGCCGGGCTGATGGCGCATGTGACCGCGTACGAGGAACTCGCGCTGGCGGCGGCCCTGCACGGCGGGCGGGCACGGGTGGAGGCGGCGCTGCTCGCCCATCCGCTGGTCGGGCAGTACGACCTGGCCCGCGGCCTGACGGACCGGCTGCTTGCCGCCAACCGCGAGCATCTGCCGTGGGCCGCGTGAAGCGGCACGCACGACGACCCGCGGTCCTCGCAATTGACGCAGGCAACAGCAAGACGGACGTGGCCCTGGTGTCGGCGACCGGCGACGTGCTCGCCTGGGTGCGCGGCGGCGGCTTCGAGCCGCACGGCGCCGGGCTGGACGAGGCGATCGGCGGGCTGGCGGACCTCGTCCGCGCCGCCGCGGAACTCGTCGGCACCGCCGCGCCCGGGCCGGTCGCCGACCACGTCACCGCTTTCCTGGCCAACTGCGACCTGCCGCAGGAGCGCGAGACCCTGACAAGGGCGATCACCGCCCAGGGGTGGGCGCCGAAGGTGACGGTCGACAACGACACGTTCGCGGTCCTGCGCACCGGGTCCGGCCTGCCGTTCGGGGCGGCGGTGGTGTGCGGGGCGGGGATGAACTGCGTGGCCCGCTCGCCCGATGGACGGAACGTCCGCTACCTCGCGCTGGGACGCCGGTCGGGCGACTGGGGCGGTGGCGAGTTCCTCGGCGAGGAGGTGCTCTGGTGGGCGGTACGCGACGAGGACGGACGAGGCCCGCGCACCGCCCTGCGGCAGGCCGTCGCCGCGCACTTCGGCCTGCCCGACGTCGCCGCGGTGTGCGTCGCGTTCCACCTGGGCGAGCTGCCCGGCGAACGGCTGCACGAGCTCGTGCCCGTGCTGTTCGGCATCGCGGACGGCGGCGACGCCGTCGCGAGGTCCCTGGTGGAACGCCTCGGCGACGAGGTGGCCGGGATGGCCCTCGCCGCGCTGGACCGCCTCGGCTTCGACCGGACGCCCGTGCCGGTGGTGCTGGGCGGCGGGGTGCTGACCGCGTCCCATCCGCTTCTGCTGGACCGCGTCGCCGCCAGGTTCCGCGCGTCGGGGGTCGACGCGGACCTCCGGATCCTGGCCGAGCCGCCGATCGTCGGCTCGGTGCTCCACGGCCTCGACGAGCTGGCCCTCGACGGATCGGGTGCGGAGGAACGGCTGAGGGCCGCCTTCGCGGGCTCGCCGGGGCCGATCGTGCGGCGCGGGTAACGGACGCCGCCCGCCGAGAAATTTGGTAAAGACTCTTGCCTAGAGCGGATAAAGATTCTTTACTAGAGCGTGCGAAAGGAGTCCTCATGAAGCGACCGAAGCGGACCCTCGGCCTGCTGGCCGGTGCAGCCTCCACCATGATGATCCTCGCGGCCTGCGGGAACGGCGGCGGCGAGGGGGCCGACGACGACGTCCTGCGGATCGCGATGGCCTCGCCGGGCGAGGCGCAGATCCGGGTCTGGAACGGCGTCGCCGAGCAGTACGAGAAGGCGCACCCCGGCATGGACGTGCAGCTCAACTTCCAGGACGACGACCTGTACCAGACGGTCGGGCTCCCGAGCCTGCTGAACGGCCGCAAGGCCCCCGACATCTACTTCGAATGGGCCGGCGGCCGGCTCGCCGCCCGCGTCAAGGACGGCTTCGCCGCCGACGTCGGCCCGTACGTCACCGGCGGCCCGCTCAAGGGCCTGATCGACGAGCCCGCCTACAACCTCATGAAGATCGACGGGAAGACCGTCATGGTGCCGTTCGCGTCCGACGTCACCAACGTGCTCTGGTACAACACCAAGCTCATGTCGGGCGCCGGGGTGGCGCCGCCGAAAACCTGGGCCGAGCTGCTCACCGCCTGCGACACCCTGAGGTCCAAGGGGATCACCCCGATCGCCACCGGCAACAAGGACCTGTGGCCCGTCGGCAACTGGGCCGCGCATCTGGTCTCCCGCGTCGTCGGCGAGGCCGCGTACACCCAGGTTCTGTCGGGCAAGGCGGGCTTCGACAACCCCGGGTGGAGCGAGGCGCTCGGCCACGTCGCGGAGCTGCGCGACCACAAGTGCCTCAACGACACCGCCAGCGCGCTCGACGACACCCAGAGCGCGCAGATGTTCCTCCAGGAGAAGGCGGCCATGCACCCGGTCGGCTCCTGGCTGGTGAGCACCGCGATCGAGGAGGCTCCCAAGCTGGAGATCGACTACGTCAACCTCCCGGCCGTGCCCGGCGCGGGCGACCAGTCCAGCGTGATCGGCGTCGCCACCGGCTACGTGATCAACGCGAAGAGCAAGAAGATCAAGGAGTCCGCGGACTTCCTCGCGCTGCTGTACTCCGGCGCCAACGTCGCGGCCTTCACCGAGGCCGGGACCGTCCCGCCGGCCGAGCCCGCCCCCGGCGGCCCGCCCGTCGACCCGCGCACCACCCGGCTCGGCGCCCTCCTCGCGGGCGCGAAGACCGTCGTCCAGCCGCCCGACACCGGCTACGACCCCAAGCGCGCCGAGGCGTTCTACCGGGCGGTCTCCCTCGTCCTGGGAGGGAAGAAGGAGCCGCGGGACGCGCTCGCCGACGCCGCGCGCAAGGCGGGCACCTCTTGAGGCCGAACCATCGCGCGACCCCCTACCTGTTCGCCGCCCCGGCCCTGCTCGTGTTCGCCTTCGCCGTGCTCGGCCCGGTGATCGCCACCGGCGCGTTCAGCTTCACCGAGTGGTCCGGCTTCGGGCCGATGGAGTTCGTCGGCTTCGGCAACTACACCCGCGCGTTCCGCGACACGGTCTTCGTCGACTCCTTCGCGCACGTGGCGATCTACATCGCGGCCACGATCGTCCTGGAGGTGCTGGCGGGCCTGGCGCTCGCGGGGGCGCTGGCGGCGCGGAGGGGCGAGTCGACCTGGTTCCGGGTGGCCCTGTTCACGCCGGTGATGCTGCCGATGGTGGTCGTCGCGGTGCTGTGGTCGTTCGTCTACAACGGGGACTTCGGCCTGGTCAACGCCGTCCTCGGCGCGGTCGGGCTGGACGGGTTGCAGCACGTGTGGCTCGGCGAGAGCGGCACCGCGCTGGCCGCGGTCTGCGTCGTGTCCGGCTGGGTGTACGCGGGCTTCTACATGGCGATCTTCTACGCCGCGCTGCGGCAGGTCCCCGGCGAGGTGATCGAGGCGGCCCGCCTGGACGGCGCCGGCGAGCTGCGGATCTTCTGGCAGGTGAAGGTCCCGATGATCCGCAGGGCGGTCGAGGCGTGCCTGCTGCTGTGCGTGACGGGCGGGTTCCAGAGCTTCGACCTGTTCTACGTCCTCACCGACGGCGGGCCGTACAACGCGACCGAGATCCCGACGACGTACCTCACCCGCGTCGCGTTCACCGACGGCGAGGTCGGCTACGGCTCGGCGATGGCCGTGGTGATGACCGCGGTGGTCGTGCTCGCGGGCCTGGTCTTCATGCGCCTGCGCGCCCGGAGCGGAAGGACGGCGACATGAACGGAACGGCGGCGACGTCCCGGACGCGCGGCACGGCGGCGGTGGCCCGTCCGTCCGCCGTCCGCGCCCGGCGCGTCTCGCGTTCGCTCTTCGGCGTCTGCTTCGGGCTGCTCGCCCTGGTCTTCTTCCTGCCGATGATCTGGATGACGCTGTCCGGCTTCAAGTCGAACTCCGAGATCTTCTCCGACCCGTTCGCGCTGCCGGACTCCATCGACCTCGGGCAGTGGAAGACGGCCTGGGACGTCGGCGGGCTCGGCCAGTATGTGCTGAACAGCCTCGTTGTCACGGCGGTCGCGGTGCTGGCGATCCTGGTCCTGGGATCGGCGGCCGCGTACGCGTTCAGCAGGTTCGACTTCCGCGGTCGCGGCGCCCTGATGACCGTCCTCGCCCTGGGGCTGCTGCTCCCGCTGCAGTCGTACTTCATCGCGCAGAGCACGATGTTCACCGATCTCGGCCTGACCGACACGCGGTGGGCGCTCATCGTCCCTTACACCGCGATGGGCCTGCCGCTGGCGACCTACCTGCTCAAGGTCTATCTGGACGCGCTGCCGGCCGAGCTGTTCGAGGCCGCCCGCGTCGACGGCGCCGGGGACCTGCGGATCTTCCTGATGATCGTGGTCCCGCTGCTGAAGCCGGGCCTCGCCACCGTCGCGATCTTCTCCGCCCTGACGAGCTGGAACGAATTCCTCCTCGCCCTGCTCTACATCCAGGACGACGCGCTGAAGACGATCCCGGCCGGGCTGCTGGCCTTCACCGGACGGCACTCCACCGACTACGGACTGCTGTTCTCCGCGCTGTCGATCATCACGCTGCCGATGATCGTGATCTACGTGGTCTTCAACCGGTGGGTGGTCGGCGGCGTGACCGCCGGAAGCCTCAAGTAGCACCCGCCGCGATCCCTCGGGCCCGGTGCGGCCCGGCCTTTCGCATGAGTTGACTTTTGTCCGGGGCCCTCTCGATACTGATCTCAGTTAACCGTTAACGGTCAACTGCGTGCCGCCGCCCGGCATGCCCCCCGCCCCGAAGGGACGCGCCCCGGATGACGCACCGCCCCGAAGTGATCACCGCCGTCCCCACCCCCTTCACGGCCGCCGGGCCGGTGGACCTGGCCGCCGCCCGCGCGATCTACGGATTCGCCGCCGCCGCGACCGGGCTCCTGTTCGTCTGCGGCACCACCGGGGAGTTCCCCGCGCTGGACGACGCCGAGCGGCTGTCGCTGGTCGAGGCGGCGCTGGAGGCGGCCGGGCCGGACGGCGTGATCGCGCACGTCGGCGCGCCCGACGCGCACCGGGCGATCGGGCTCGGCCGGGCCGCCGTCCGGCTGGGCGCGCGCCGCCTCGCCGCCATCACCCCCTATTTCCTGCCGGCCGAGCCCGCCGAGACCGTCGACCACTTCCGCCGGCTCGCCGCCGCCGTCCAGGAGGTGGAACCGGACGTGCGGGTGTACGCCTACGTGTATCCCGAACGCACGGGGACGCCCGTCGACCCGGGCCTGCTGGCCGAACTGGCCGCCATCCCCGGGCTGGCCGGCGCCAAGCTCAGCGGATCGGCCGCCGGGCTGCTGCGGGCCTGCCGGCCGTACGTGCCCGACGACTTCGACCTCTACTCGGGCGACGACTCCGACCTGGCGCGCGTGGTGCGCGACGGCGGCGCCGGGATCGTCTCCGGCTGCAGCGCGGCGCTGCCCGAGCCGTTCGTCCGGCTCGCCGCCGCGCTCGGCCGGGACTCCGGCGTGGACCCCGCCGACGGCGCCGCGACCCGCGACGCGGCGCTGCTGATCGGCCCCAGCATCGGACGCCTGAAGTACGCGCAGGCGCTGCGCGGGCTGCCGTCCGGGGCGTCCCGGATGGCCGTCCAGGAGCCCGGCCCGGTCGTCGCCGCCGCCATCGACCGGCTGGTGCGCCGGGCCGGTGCCGGCAAGGACGGCGCCGGCCGGGACGACGAGGACGCCGCCTGACCCCCACCCCATCAAGGAGGAACCCATGGCACGGATCGGCGTACTGAGCCTCTCGGACGGCCGCCCCTACGTTCAGGACGGGATCGGCGACTTCATCCGCGCCGCCGAGGACCGCCTGGTCGCCGCGCTGCGCGCCGCCGGGCACGAGGTGGTGACCGCGGGCGCGCCGGTCACCTCGAACGCGCTGGCCGCCCGGCTGGCCCGGGAGGTCGACGCCGCCGGGGTGGACCTGACCGTCCTGCACTACGCCGTGTGGGCGTTCCCGCACTTCACCATGCTCGCCGCCGACGCGCTGCGGGCCCCGATCCTGCTGCTGTCCAGCATCGACCCCGTCCAGCCGGGCATGGTCGGGATGCTCGCCGCGGGCGGTGCGCTCGACCAGCTGCCCCGGCCGCACACCCGGCTGTGGGGCGAGCCGGACGCCGCGCTGGTGGCGAAGATCACCGCCGAGGCGGAGGCGGCCGCCGCGCTGGGCGCGCTGCGCGGCTCCACCTTCGGCCGGATCGGCGGGCGGCCGATGGGCATGAACACCACCGTGTCGGCCACCGAGACCTGGATGCGCGAGTTCGGGATCGACGTCGAGGAGATCGACCAGTGGGAGCTGGTCCGGCGCGCCGGGCTGGTGGCGCCCGCCCGGCTCGCGGCGGCGCGCCGCTGGCTTGAGGAGCGCGCGGCGGGGGTCCACTACGACGGCGACCGGCTCACGCCCGAGCTGCTGGAGCGGCAGATCGGCGCGTACTACGCGATGCGCGAGCTGATCGACGAGCGCAACCTCGACTTCACCGGCATCAAGGGCCAGCCCGAGCTGACCGAGCACTTCGCCACCATGGACATCGCCGAGGCGTTCCTGAACGACCCCTACGACTGGGACGGCCCCAAGGCGCCGCATGTGTGCGCCACCGAGTCGGACATGGACGGCGCCCTCACCATGCGGCTGATGCAGCTGCTGACCGGGGTTCCCGTGCTGTTCGCCGACGTCCGGCACTACCACGCCGACCGGGACGTCTGGGACCTGTGCAACTCCGGCCAGCACGCCACCTGGTACGCGGCGCGCAGCGACGACCCCGCCGAGAACCTGGCGCGCACCCACCTGTACCCCGAGGTGTTCTTCTTCCCGGCGGGCGGCGCGTCGGTGCACCATCTGGCCGCACCGGGACAGATGACGCTGGCGCGGCTGTCCCGCTACGGCGGCCGCTACCGGATGCACCTGATGCTCGGCGAGTTCGAGACCTATGACGAGGAGACCAACGAGCGGATGATGCGCGCGTCCACCTACGAGTGGCCGCACGCCTTCGCCCGGCTCGACGCCGACGCGCCCGACTTCCTCGCCCGGTTCGGCGCCAACCACATCCACGCGGTGCCCGGCGACGTCCGCGACCGGCTGCGCGCGGTGTGCCGGCTGGCGGGGATCGAACTCGACGAGTACACGCGGTCATGACCCCGCTGTTCGTCGGGATCGACATCGGGACGGCCTCGTCCAAGGGCGTGGCGGTCGAGCCTTCGGGACGGATCGCGGCGCGCGCGTCCGTGGCGCACGCCACGGCGAGCCCGCGTCCGGGATGGTTCGAGCACGACGCCGAGTCGGTGTGGTGGGACGACTTCGTGACGGTGGCCCGCGCGCTGCTGGCCGAGGTCGACCCGTCGGCGGTGCGCGGCGTCGCGGTCTCCGGGATCGGGCCGTGCGTGCTGCCCGCCGACGCGGACGGCCGCCCGCTGCGCCCGGCGATCCTGTACGGCATCGACACGCGGGCCGAGCGGGAGATCGCCGAGCTCGACGCGGAGCTGGGCGGGGCCGAGATCCTGGAGACCGGCGGCTCCCCGCTGACCAGCCAGGCCGTCGGTCCCAAGCTGCGGTGGCTGGCCCGGCACGAGCCGGAGGTGTGGGCTCGCACCCGCAAGCTGTTCATGGCGTCGAGCTTCCTGGTGCACCGGCTGACCGGCGAATACGTCCTGGACCACCACTCGGCCAGCCAGAGCGATCCGCTCTACGACCTGGCGGCGGGCGGCTGGCACCGGGAGTGGGCGGACGCGGTCGCGCCCGGCCTGCCGCTGCCCCGGCTCGCCTGGCCCGGGGAGATCGCCGGGACCGTGCAGGCCGCCGCGGCACAGGTCACCGGCCTCCCGGAGGGCGCCCAGGTCACCACCGGGACGATCGACGCCTGGGCCGAGGCGGTCAGCGTCGGCGCGACCCGGCCCGGCGACGTCATGCTGATGTACGGCTCGACGATGTTCCTCACGGCGGCCGGCGAGGCGCCCCTGCGGCATCCGAAGCTGTGGGGCACCGTCGGCGCCTTCCCCGGCACCTACACCCTGGCGGCGGGGATGGCGACGTCCGGCAGCCTGACCGATTGGGTGCGGGAGTTGGCGGGCTCCGACTTCCCGACCCTGCTCGCCGAGGCGGAGGACGTGCCCGCCGGGTCCCGGGGGCTGCTGATGCTCCCCTACTTCGCGGGGGAGCGGACGCCCCTGTTCGACCCGCGCGCCCGCGGTGTGATCGCCGGTCTGACCCTGGCGCACGGGCGCGCGGAGCTGTACCGGGCCGCGCTGGAGGCCACCGCCTTCGGCGTCCGGCACAACCTGGAGGCCTTCGCCGATGCCGGGGCGCGGGCCGACCGGCTGGTCGCGGTCGGCGGCGGCGCGCAGGGGACGCTGTGGCCGCGCATCGTGTCGTCCGCCGTCGGACGTCCGCAGGTGATGCCCGCCGAGACCGTGGGGGCGAGCCTGGGCGACGCCCGGCTGGCGGCCATGGCGGCGGGCGTCGACACGTCCGGCTGGAACCCGCGATCAGGGACGGTGGAGGTGGATCCTGCATGGCAGGCCGGCTACGACGGCCGCTACCCCGACTACCGCCATCTGTACGAGGCGACGGCGGAGATCGTGCACAACCTGGCCCGCTGAACAGCGGGTTTAGGCCTTGACACGGTCGTGTACTATCGCGAGAATTTCGTTAACCGATCTCCGTCGACCGTTAACGAAAAGCGAGAGAGCCGCTCATGTACGAGATCACGTCCCTCCGCCAGTCCGCCACGCTCGGCGAGGAGGTGGCGCGCCGGCTGCGCTATATGGTGATCACCGGCAAGCTCGCTCCCGGGACGCACCTGGTGGAGGACAAACTCGCCCGCGACTTCGACATCAGCCGGGGGCCGATCCGCGACGCGCTGCGCCGGCTGGAGGGCGAGGGCCTGCTGGAGTCGCGCCGCCGGGGGCTGTTCGTCGTCGGCCTGGACGAGAGCGACGTCGAGGAGCTCTACACGCTCCGCGAGAGCCTGGAGTCGCTGGCGCTCCGGCACAGCATGCAGCGCGCCACCCCGCAGGACTGGGAGTCGCTGCTGCGCCCGCTGGAGGCCATGCGCGACGCCGCCGACCGCGGCGCGGCCGAGGACTTCGCCGCCGCCGACCTGGAGTTCCACAGCCGCTTCTACGAGCTGTCGGGCCACCGCCGGCTGGTCAGCGTCTGGGAGCACTACCGGCCCACGTTCTCGGTCCTGCTCAGCGTCACCAACCACCAGGACTCCGACCTGCACCCCTCCGCCGAGGCGCACCTGGCGCTCCTGGACGCGGTGCGCTCCGGCGACGTCGAGGTGTCGCTCCAGGAACTCTCGCAGCACCTGCTCGGGGCCAAGAACCGGATGCGCGACGCGCGCTCCAAGGGCACCGGCTGACGCCGGGCCCGGCCCACATCGCGGCCGCCGTCCCGGGGGAGCGGCGCGCCGGCACCACCCCGTCAGTCACGTCTCAACCAGTCGTGCCCTCATCCCGAGGCATCTCCCGGAAGGAGGCGGCCATGGCCGCCATTCGCCGTGCCGCTCCAGCAACCGTCCTCGCCTGCGTGCTCGTCGCCGCGTCGGCCGCCTGCGCGGGCGACCGCTCGTCCGGCGGCTCCGCCGACGCCGACAAGTACCCCACGAAGGACCTGCACCTCATCGTGCACGCCGCTGCGGGCGGGGCGTCCGACATGACCGCCCGCGCGCTGGCCACCGAGATGGAGAAGGACCTCGGCCGCAGCATCGTGGTCGAGAACCGGCCGGGCGCCTCCGGCTCCACCGCGATGAAGTACCTCGCCTCGGCCAAAGCCGACGGGTACACGATCGGCTACCTGCCGGTCGAGGTGTCGATGCTGGGGCACCGCGGCTACGAGGTGAAACCCGGCTCGTACACCCTGCTCGGGCAGGTGGTGAACGTCCCGGCGGTCGTCGTGGTGCCGGGCAAGAGCGAGCACAAGACGCTGGACGACCTCGTCAAGGCGGCCAAGGCCGAGCCCGGCGAGGTCAGCGTCGCCAACTCCGGACCCGGCTCCATCTGGGAGGCGGCCACCACGCTGCTCGGCAAGCAGGCCGGCGCCACCTTCAAGCCGGTGCCGTTCGACGGCGGCGCCCCCGCGGTGGCCGCCGCGGGCGGCGGCAAGGTCGACGCGGCCGTGGCCGGGGTCAGCGAGGTCGCCCCGCTGCTGAAGGACGGCCGGGTGCGCGCGCTCGCCGTCCTCGACGGGGAACGGTCCAAACAGCTCCCGGACGTGCCGACCGGCAAGGAGCAGGGCCACGACGTCACCGTCGGCGGCTGGGGCGGGATCGGCGCGCCCGGCGGGCTGCCCGCCCCGGTCGCGCAGAAGCTGCGCGAGGCGGTGCGCAAGGCCGCGCAGTCGCCGGGCTTCACGCGGACGCTCACGAACGCGGGCGCCGTCCCGACGTACCGGAGCGCCGAGGACTTCGCGACCTTCGCCGAGCAGGAGTACGCGCGGTTCGGCGGGGTCCTGAAGTCCGCCGGGTCCTGACCGATGCGGAACCCGAAGATCGTCCGTGCGGCGCGTCCGGCCGCACGGGAGATCCTGATCGCGTGCGGCGCGCTGGCCCTGGCGGCGGCGGCACTGGTCTCGGCGGCACGCATCGACTCCGCGGTGCGCAGCCAGGACATCGGACCGGCCGCCTGGCCGCTGGCGCTGGCGGCCGGGATGGCCGTCTTCGCGCTGGCGATGCTCGCCCGCGCCCTCGCGACCGCGCGCGGCACCCCTGTCGACCCGCCACAAGCCGAGCCCGCCGAGCCTGCTGAGGGTGCGCAAGCGGCGGAGGAGATCGCGCCCGGTGGGGTCGTCAAGGTGGTCGCGGCGCTCACCGCGTTCGTGGCCTACGGGGCGGCGTGGCAAGTGCTCGACTTCCGGGTCTGCACGCCGCTGCTCGCCGCCGCGCTGGCCGCGATCGGCGGCGGCCGGAACCGGCGCTCGCTGCTGGCCTTCCCGATCGGCGTGACGGCCCTGCTGTGGCTGCTGTTCGGCTACCTGCTGGAGGTGCCGCTGTGAACGCCATAGCCGACGGCCTTGGCGCGCTCGCCGAGCCGGGCGTGCTGGCCGGGATGCTGCTGGGCACCGTGCTCGGAATGCTCGTGGGAACGTTCCCGGGGATCAGCGTGACGATGGCCGTGGCGCTGGCCAGCGGGTTCACTCTGACGCTGGAGCCGGTGCAGGGCCTGGCGGTGCTGCTGCCGATCTACGTCGCGGCCAGCTTCGGCGACCGGGTGCCCGCGATCCTGATCAACACTCCGGGCACGCCCGCCTCGATCGCGTCCACCTTCGACGGCTTCCCGCTCGCCCGGCAGGGCAAGGCGGGGCTGGCGCTGACGGTCTCGGCGGTGGGCTCCCTGGTCGGCGGGCTCGCCGGGATCGTGCTGTTCGTCGTCGCGGCCGACCCGCTCGCGGACGCGGCCCTGCGGTTCGGCCCGGCCGAGATGTTCGCCCTGGTGGTGTTCGGCCTCACCATGATGGTCAGCGTCGCCGAGGGGCAGCTGGTCAAGGGGCTGTTCGCCGGGCTGGCCGGGCTGCTGCTCGGCGTCGTCGGGCTCGACCCGATCACCGGCGATCCCCGGATGACGTTCGGCCTGGACGCGCTGACGTCCGGCCTGCCGTTCATCGCGGTGATCATCGGGCTGTTCGGGATCGCCGAGGTCTTCGAGCAGATGCTGACGCATCGCGAGGGCGCGAGCACCGTCGTCACCCAGATGGGCCGCTGGACGCCGACCCGCGAGGAGCGCAGGCTCATCCGAAAGCCGATCGCCATGGGCAGCGGGATCGGCGTGGTCGTCGGGGCGATGCCCGCGGCGGGCGGCGACATCGCAGGGCTCGTCTCGTGGTCGCAGGCCCGGCGCTCCTCCAAGCGTCCCGAGGAGTTCGGGAAGGGCTCGCTGGAGGGCCTGGCCGCCGCCGACACCGCCAACAACGCCCAGGTCGGCGGGGCGCTGATCACCTCGTTCGCGCTGGGCCTGCCCGGCGACTCGGTCAGCGCGGTGCTGCTCGGCTCCATGATCATCTGGGGGCTGACGCCAGGACCGACCCTGTTCCGCGACCATCCCGACCTGATCGCCACGGTCTCCGGGATCCTGCTGCTGGCGACCGTGCTGGCGTTCGCGCTCAGCCTGCTGCGGCTGCGCGGCGTCGTCCGGCTGCTGGACCTGCCGCGCCACTACCTGTGGGGCGCGA
Source organism: Actinomadura sp. 1N219 (assembly GCF_044326405.1). Lineage (NCBI taxonomy): Bacteria > Bacillati > Actinomycetota > Actinomycetes > Streptosporangiales > Thermomonosporaceae > Actinomadura > Actinomadura sp. 1N219. Next base: position 459,838 of record NZ_JBIRAY010000001.1, read on the forward strand.
TCCTGGTGTGCTGCGCGGTCGGCACCTACTCGATCAACAACAGGCCCGGCGACGTGCTGGTCATGCTGATCGCCGGGCTCGTCGGCCTGGCCATGCGGCGGTACGGCTTCCCGGCCGGGCCACTCGTCCTCGGGCTCCTGCTCGGGCCGCTCGCCGAGGCGAACCTGCGCCGCGCGCTGGTGATCGGCGGCCCCGGCGAGATCCTCACCAGTCCCATCGCCGGGGCGCTGCTGGCCGTCAGCGCGCTGGCCCTGGCCTGGCCCTTCCTGTCCCGCCGCCGCAGGCGTCCCGCCGTCGACCCGCGGGAACCCGCCGACATGGGCGGCTGACCTCCACCTGGAGGAGATCATGCACACCACTCACCCTCGATTCCGTCGTCCGTCCCGCGCCGCCGTCCTGCTCGGTTCGGTGCTGCTCGGCGCCGCCCTCGCGCAGGGCCCGCCGGCCGCCGCCGACCCGCCGCCCCGGCTCGCCAACCCGCCCTCCCTCGAACCGCTCCGGTACGGCACCCCCGGTCAGACCACCGACCTCGGCGTCGGGCTGTGGGCCTGGCCGATGCCGCTGGACGCCGACGGGGACGGCGACTTCGACCTGCTCGTCTCGTCCCCGGACGTCCCCTACAACGGCACATGGTTCTTCGAGAACACCACCGGCGACGTCGCCTATCCGGTGTTCGCCGAGCCGGTCAGGCTGAGCCAGGGGCTCCAGGACACCGCCGTCTCGCACGTGAACGGCAGGGCGATCGTCACCCGTCCGGGCGCGACCTATCCGGACGTCGGACGCACCGGGCTCACCCGCGCCGAACCCATCCCGGCCGAGCGCCCGGTGCACACGCCCGTCGTCCCCGGCGGGGACCTGCGCAACGAGCAGTGGATCTACTCCGACCTCACCGGCGACGGCGAGCTGGACCTCGTCGTCGGGGTGGGGGACTGGAGCGAGTACGGCTGGGACGACGCCTACGACGAGGACGGCAACTGGACCAACGGCCCGCTGCACGGCTTCGTCTACCTGCTGCGCAACACCGGGACCACCGCGAACCCCGCCTACGCGGACCCGGTGAAGATCCAGGGCGGCGGCAAGCCGATCGACGCCTACGGCAACCCGACCCCCGCCGTCGCCGACTTCACCGGCGACGGCAAGCCCGACATCGTCACGGGGGAGTTCCTCGACAAACTCACCTTCTACGGCAACGCAGGCGGGGCGACAACGTTCACCGAGGGCCGTCAGCTGCGCACCGACCGCGGCGACCCGCTGGCGATGGACCTCCAGATGATCATCGTCAGCGCCGTCGACTGGACCAAGGACGGCCACCCCGACCTGGTCGTCGGCCAGGAGGACGGACGCGTCGCACTGGTCGAGCACACCGGCCGCGTCCAGGACGGCACGCCCGTCTTCAAGGCCCCGCGGTTCTTCCAGCAGAAGGCCGGCCGGGTGAAGGTGGGCGCGCTGTCGACGCCCACCGCCGTCGACTGGGACGGCGACGGGCGGCAGGACCTGATCTCCGGCGACACCTCGGGCCGGATCAGCTTCGTCCGCAACCTGGGCGGCGGCGACCCGCCCCGGTGGGACCGGCCGCGCCCGCTGGCGGCGGGCGGCAGGCTGATCCGTCACCAGGCGGGCCCCAACGGCTCGATCCAGGGTCCCGCCGAGGCCAAGTGGGGCTACACCGAGCCGGTCGCCGCCGACTGGAACCACGACGGCCTGCCCGACCTGGTCGTCAACGACATCTGGGGCAAGGTCGTCTGGTACGAGAACATCGGCACCCGCCGCGCGCCGGAGCTGGCCGCCGCCCGCCCCGTCGAGGTCGACTGGCCGGGCACCCCGCCGAAACCTGCCTGGAACTGGTGGAACCCCAAGGGCCGGGAGCTGGTCACCCAGTGGCGCACCACCCCCTACGCCACCGACCTCAACCGTGACGGCCTGACCGACCTGGTGATGCTCGACCACGAGGGCTACCTGGCCTTCTTCGAACGCCGGCGGGACCTCCTGCTCAAGCCCGGCAGGCGGATCTTCATCGGGGAGGACGGATCGTCCAGGTTCACCGACAACGGCACCCCGCAGGCGGGCCCGCGCGGTCCGCTGCAGCTCAACACCGGCGTGGGCGGCAAGAGCGGCCGCCGCACGTTCACCATGGTCGACTGGACCCGCGACGGCCGCCTCGACCTGGTCGTCAACGACACCACGAACGTCGGGCTGCTGGAGAACGTCGGCACCGACGACGAACCGTGGGTGTTCCGCAACCGCGGCAGCATCGGCGAGGGCGACCTCGTCGGCCACACCACCTATCCGACCGTGGTCTCGTGGGACCGCTCGTCCCCGGCGGGCGACCGCCGTCCCGCCCTCCTCATCGGCGCCGAGGACGGCGGCCTCTACTACCAGCCCTGGAACGGAGACCGGCGTCCGGAGAGGATCTCCACCCCCGCTCCCGGGCCGCGTGCCCTGGTCGGCTCGTGGGGCTTCGGCGAACGGCACGGCACCGTGGCCCGCGACGCCTCCGGCTACGCCAACCACGGCGTCGTGGACGGCGCCGCCTGGCTCCCGTCGGGCGCCCTCCGATTCGACGGCTTCAACGACCACGTCGATCTCGACCGGACCGTGAGCCCGTACCTCGCCGGCGCGACCGGCATCACCCTCGCGGCCCGCGTGCGTCCCGACACCCTGGATTCGCGCCAGGCCCGTATCTTCGGCACCCGCATCAATGGCGGCACCGCCGGGTTCGAGGTCACGTTCGAGAACGACAACGGCCGTCCGCGGATCGCGATAGCCGGGCGCAGCGCCGCGTCCGACTCCTATCAGAAGGTCGCCTTCGACGCGGCGGGCGTCCGCCTCGGCGAATGGCACGAGATAACGGCGTCCATCGATTTCACGGCGAAGCGAATGCGCCTTTTCGTGGACGGCGCCGAACGTCCCGCGATAGGGACTCCGCAGCTCGCCTTCGATAGCCCGACCTACGTCCTGGGCACGCCGACCCAACCGGACACGATCGGCCGCGGCCCGGACGGCTCGGCCCCCTTCCGAGGCGCCCTGGACGACGTGCGCCTCTACCGCACCCCCCGCTGATCAAAGGAGCCGGGGACTGTGCCTGGCACAGTCCCCGGCTCCAATACGCACTACGCCGGTTTCAGGGGGTATCAGTTGCGGGCGGAACGGACGTAATGGCACTTGTCGAGCTGCCGGAAAGCGCCGTGGCGGTACTCGACGGGCTTGGTCCGGATCGGTTCGCCGAGGTACTGGCGGCGCCCGGACGCCGGGTCGGACACGATGTCGGGTCCCGAGCGCACGAACTCCTCGTTGAAGGTGACGCTGCGCATGTTCTTGGTCAGCCGGGTGTGGGTGTAACCCAGGTGGATGTAGCCGTCCTTTGACTGCCACAGATAGGGGTACTGGTACCGGTCGTCGCGGTTGGTTTCGACATCGACGGAGTAGGGCCAGGTGCCGCCGCCGTCCTCGGAGAGGAGCACCCGCATGGGCGAGCGTTCCGGCGCGGTGCCGTCGACGGGATTCATCGCGAACACGAGGTTCCCGTCGCGCAGCTTGATGAGGTCGACGCGGGCGCCCCGGTTGGGGAAGTCGGTCGGCCGTGCGGGCGTCCAGGTGCGCCCGTAGTCGAACGACTCGGTCCGGTAGACGAGGTCGGCGTCGGTGCGCATGAAGGCGAGCAGGTGGCCGGGGGACAGTTCGACGGTCGCGGGCTGGATCCCCGGGGTGGGCCAGTCGGCGGGGTCGGACGGGTAGGAGCGCCACGTCCTGAACCCGTCGCCGGAGACGATCCACCCGGACGCGCCCCGCTCGTGGTAGATCGGCAGGATCACCTCGCCGTTGGACATGCGCAGCGGGCGGTTCGCGACGTTCCAGCCCCACTCCTGCTGGAGGGTGGTCGCCGCCGACCACGTGCGGCCGTTGTCGCGTGAGGTGGCGAACTGGAGGATCGCCTCGTCCCACCCGTCGCCCTCGATCGTCGAGAAGAACAGGTAGATCGTGCCCTGTCCGTCGTGCCAGATGACGGGGTTGCCGTCGATGGCGTCCGCCGACTTGCGGATCGGGACCGGCGTCGACCAGGTCTTGGAGCCGCGCTCCATGCGGGACAGGAACGTCGCCTTGTCGCGGTCGATCTCCTCTGGCCCGCCGTAGAAGGCGTACAGCAGGTCGCCGTTGGGCGCTTCGGTGATCGACGCGACATGGACGAACTCGCCCGGCGATTCGCGGTCGTGGGGGTGGACGTCCTGGCGGCAGGCGTAGGCGCGGCCCGGGCCGCCCGCCCCCGCCGAGGCGGGGACGGCCAGCACGGCGCACAGCGCGAGGGGAAGGGCCAGGCCGGCCGCCCGTCGGGCGGCCGGCCTGCGCATGATCTGGTTCATCAGATCTGGTTCATCGCTTTCCGGTGTTGACGTAGTGGCAGGCCGCCGCCTCGGCGAGGCTGCCCTTGCGGTACTCGGTCCGCCCGGCCGCGTGCCGGGACGGGATGTCGATCCCCGCGCGCACGAACGCCTCGTTGAACACGACGTGCCGCATGTTCTCCCGGCGGTGGGTGTACGACAGGTGGATCATGTGGTCGGGCGTCTGGATCAGGTACGGGTAGGAGAACTCGGTGCCGTCCTCGGACTCGACGTCCGAGCCCTCGCTCCACGTCTTGCCGCCGTCGTCCGACAGCGAGAGCCGCAAAGTGCCGCGGCCGCTCGCCGCAGGGTTGTGGGCGAGCAGCAGCCGGCCGTCGTGCAGCTTCAGCAGGGCGATCCGGGCGTTGGGGTTGGGCAGCCCGGTGCTCACTGCCGGGGACCACGTGCGGCCGTAGTCGAACGACTCGGTCCGGTAGATCTCCTTGTCGCTGGTGCGCATGAAGGTCAGCAGGTGGCCGGGTTCGAGCTCGACCGTGGACGGCTGGATCGCGCCGTTCGGCGAGGTGGGCCAGTCGGCGTTGTCCGCCGGGAGCTGGACCCAGGTGCGGTAGTCGTCCTTGGGGATGTACCAGCCCGACGCCCAGGTGCGCTCGTCGTAGATCGGGACGAGGACCTCGCCGTTGGACATCGTGAACGGCCGGGTGCCGAACAGGTAGCCCCACTCGGACCGGACGGTCTCCGGCGCCGACCAGGTCCGCCCGTTGTCGTCGGAGCGGAGCAGCCGCAGGATGGCCTCCTCCCATTCGTCGCCCATGATCGTCGAGATCATCAGGTAGGTGGTGCGGCCCTCGGCCCACAGCACCGCGTTGCCGTCGGGCTTGCCGGGCTCGTCGAACGCCAGCACCGGGGGCTGCCACGTCCGGGATCCGACGGGCATGCGCGAGACGTAGGTCCCGACGTCCTCATCACCTTCTTGGGTGCCCGCGTAGAAGGAGTACAGCAGGTCGCCGTTGGGCGCCTTGACCATCGAGGCGACGTGGGTGCTCGGGTAGTTCGCGTCCTGCGGATGGATGTCCTGGCGGCACGCGTAGGCCCGATCGGTCCCGCCGCCGCCCGGCGCCGCGGCCCCCATGAGGAGGGGCCCGGTCAGGGCTACGGCCAGGGCGCTACCGGCCAGGGTTCTGCGCGTGCGGTGTGGGGGGCGTGGCATGGAGCTGCTCCCTCCGTCCCGTTTCGTTAACGGTAGACGGTAGTCGGTTGACTGGATAATCAACCAGAACCACCCCGACGTCAACCCCCCACCCGACCCTGACCTGGCCCGATGAGGCTCAGGCGAGGAAAGCGGGGCCGGTAGCATTCACGGCCGTGGGCATCGACTGGATCCGCATGCGGCCCCGCCAGAGTGATTCACGGCCGTTGCTGGTCGAGCTCATCAAAGGCCAGGCGGACGAATTCAGGATGCGACTCGGCTCGGTCTGGACTGCTTGGGATTTCCTCGGCGGCCCAGCGGCGGAGTCGTCCACCGAGCATGTGAACGGGGAGCAACTGCTCCGCCGAATAGAAGTGAACTCCGGACCCGGCTGTTGCCGCCGCCTCGCCATGTTCTCGCAAATCGAGGTGATTCCGGCCGAGTGGCGGCTGTCCGCCCACCGATCCCATCTACCTGACGAAGTGCCCATCCTGCTCGACACGTCCGTACGCCACATCGAGGAGGTGAGCAGAGGCGAGCATCGGGCGCACCTGGCGGCATGGCACGCCTACCTCACCATCCGCACGTTAAGAGAGGAGTGGGAGTTCGCCCGCTCGTCCGCTCTGTCGGCACAGGAGCGGCCACATCTTTGGGCGCGCAAGCCAGGAGTGCTCGCAGCCATTGAAGGGATATTGGCGCTGCCCGTTCCCGAGGCATCACCCCCACCGCACTGGGGCACCGAGCCCAAGTCACCACCGCCGTCTCTGAACTGGACGGACTACGCGGACGCGGCAAGAAATTGGAATGAACAGGTGCGCAGCAGCCGCCGCCTTCGGCTCTCGCCGATCCAATCGTTCGACGAGTTTACAAACGAACAATTGGCCGCCGACAACGTCGTCCATTGTCTCGACTGGTTGGAAATGACCTGCCGGCACGGCTACGGACTCTGGCTCGACTACTAGTGCTCCGCGAGCCGGTCGGCCACCGGCCCCGCCGACGCAGGCCGATGGCGGCCGTGAACCCTGATCCTGCGCATGTGAAGTGCCCCGGCTTCCGTGATGGGAGCGAAGCCAGGAGAAGCTCGTGCCGCCCTGGTCCGACGCTGTGCTGTCGTGCTAGGTAGGCCGGCGATGCGGCTGCGAGGATCCGGACGGTGGCCGCGCCCTGGGTGGCGCTGGCGTTGATGTAGGTAGTGGGCGATTTCGGCCTTGATCGCCGCCGCTTCGGCTTCGGGCTATCCGGCGACCGCCATCTCATCGGCCAGGTTGGCGTAGGCGCGACTGACGGCTGCGACGGGACGCACGAGTGGAGGGCCCTTCCGCAGAGACGAAACGCGCGCCGTAAACGTATGAGGAGTATGGCCGACTCCACCAGCCCCGCCGATTCCGGCGACGCTCCCGACCGGGAGCCCGCGCTGCCTTCGCCCTCTCCGAGGAGACGGCGCTTACCGTTCTGGCACCTAAGAGGCCGACGTCGGCGGCCGGCCCGGCCGACTCCGCCGACCCAGGCAGAAATCGACGCGATCCCGGCCGACCGGCGGCTGGAGCTGATGGACCTGGACAAACAACGGATCCACCGCCGGGTCAACACCTTGGTCCTGGTCGGAGGTGTCCTGGCCACGGTCGGCACGCTGCTGATCAGCGTGCAAACGCAACGCACGGCCCAGCAGGGACAGATCACCGACCGCTATACCAGAGCCGCCGAGCAGCTCGGCTCCGACAAACGCGACGTGCGCACCGCTGCCATCTACGCCCTGGAACGCATCGCCGCCGACTCCTCCCGCGACCGCCAGACCATCCGTAACGTCCTGGCCGCCTTCATCCGCGAACACGACCCCGCCCCCACCGTCAAAGACCACGAGCTGCCATCCGAACCCGACACCGACGTCGCCGCCGCACTCACCGTCGTGGCGCGCACCTCTTCTGAAGTCGACCTCCCTCGGCTGGACCTGCATGGCGTTCGCCTGCCCGGAGCCACTCTCGCCCACCACGAACCCCTGACCTGGCTGAACCTGGCCGGCGCGAACCTGCGCGGCGCCCACCTGAAAGGCGTGGACCTGGTCGCCACGGTGATGCCCGGCGCGCACCTGGAAGGCGCGCACCTGGAATACGCGCGCTGGTCAGGCGCGCATCTGGAAGGCGCGCACTTGAGCGGCACGCACCTGGAAGGCGCGCACCTGGAAAACGCGAACCTGGAAGGCGCGAACCTGCAAGGCGCGCACTTGGGCGGTGCGCGCCTGGGCGGCGCGCGCCTGACCGATGCGGACCTGACCGGCGCGGACCTGGAAGGCGCGGACCTGACCGGCGCGGGCCTGCACCAAATACCACGCCCGGACGGACTCAGACTGACCTACGAGGAAATGGAACTGCTCCCCGCAAAGCTGCCCGGCGCGGACCTGCGCGGCGCGAACCTGCGCAACGTGAACCTGACCGAGGTGAATCTGGCCGGCGCAGATCTTCAGGGAGCGGACCTGCGCGGCGCGAATCTTCGAAAAGCGGACCTGCGCGGCGCGGATCTTCGAAAAGCGAAGGGTGTGAGCCCGAAGGCCGCAGGAGATAGCGGCGCACGCACCGACGGCTTGACCCGGTGGTGAGGACTCCCCGTTGTGGCGATGAACTGCCGCTGTTGAATCCACGTCCCCTGGCGGGGTTCCAGCGCTGCACGAGGGGATCGAGGTCGAGGCGATGGCGGCGGTCGCGGGGTCCGGGCGAAGGATGCGGACATCGCCGTGCTGAGAGGGGTGACCAGATACTGGCCGGTGCTCACCACCGGATTGCCTTCCCAGGAGCGATAGACGACGTTTTCGTCCTCACACCGCAGGGCGCGTTATCCGGTGCGGTCCATGTGCGGGTCACGCCGCTTGTGCTGCGCCGGGACGGTTCGTGGTCCATCCCCGGGTGGGCTGCTTGCGGGTGATCCTGCGGGTCATGAGCGTGATTGCGGCCACGATCAGGTGGGCTTCGCTGTGGGTGGGTTTGCGTTCGTAGTCGATCACGTTGCGGCGGGTGTTGAGCAGCCACGCCAGTGACGGCTCCACGATCCACCGGCGGGCCAGCACAGCGAACCCGCTCTGCCCGGGCCGTTCAGTCACGATCCTGACGGTCAGGCCCAGGAGCCGCCGGGCCCAGGCCACCAGCGCGCCGGCGTAGGCGCTGTCGCCCCAGACCAGTCTCAGCTGCGGGTGCATCATCCGCAACCCGGCCAACACCTCCCGGGCGGCGTCACGGTCGGGTTGGCCGTGGGAGCGCAGGAGGTCGAGGGCGTGGGAGTAGGAGATGAGCGCGGCGACGGCGGCGACCGTGACCACCGCGAGCGCCGTGGTGGCTTTGATGAGCCGGTCGGTCACCGTGTAGTTCCTTGTGCGCCTCTTTTCGTGCCCCGGTGCGCGGTAGGGCGGGTGAAGCCGAGCAGGGTTCGGCGGCGGTACAGCAGCGATGCCGCCAGCAAGCGGCTACGACTGGGCCGCCGCCCTTGGCGCTGAGCGGTGGGCGACTCGGCGCCGGGCTGGTCGGTCGAAGGTCGCGGTGGGCGACCAATGGAGGAGCGTGAGCGGTCGCGGTGTGCATGGCAGCGTCTCCAGAAGTTGACGGCGAGTAACAGCTGCCAGGCGAGACCACCAGTGACGGCGCGACCGGGGACTGCGGGGTCCTCCCTAAAGGGGATGCGGGTGACGGTTGGATGCGGCGGGGACCGGGTTGTGACCGTCCGCCCCTGGCCGTACCGGCACCGGTGATCTCGACAGGCACCCCTGAAGCACCTCGCTCCGCCCCAGAATTCACCGCCGGCCGACGACCATTACCAAGATTTGACCCAGATCCCCGGTGGAACAGCACACATGGAAACCGCCTTACCCTCTGGCCCCGGTGCGCTCATGCTTCGTGAGTCGCGTTCCAAAACGTTGATGGCGGCGGCCGAGCAGGCTTGATCTGAAAAGCGATAAGACGCGCTCTATTTGGTGCAGCGGCGGCAGCAGACGGGCGCTGAGACTTTGCCGACGAAGACCAGGAAGTGCCCCTGGTGGCGGTGCAAGTTCCGGCAGTCGGTCGACGGGGCCACCGTCGGCTTGACCATCTCAATGACAAGGGTCGGCCACATCAGGACAGCGATCAGTTCACCTTGCTTCACCAGTAAGAACAAGGTTGTCAAGTCCCTTGTAGGGCCCACCACCACGAAGATTTCTAGCGAGCGGAGACTTGATCTCCGATGGCACTGTAGCTAGCGTCACAATCGAACCCCGCAGGCTCTTGTTCGACGAATTGCTCGGGGCCCTGTCGAGCATGGAACCCGAGCTCCCGACCACCCGGAAGGGGTTTCTACGTGCACAGATTACGCCCCGTATTCGCAACGATACTGGGACTCTGCGTTCTGGTCGCCGGACAGCCGGCGTTCGCTGAACCGTCACCCTCTCCAAGTCCGACCTCCCTCCGGTCGAAACTGCAGCCGAAGCTTCCACCTGGAGCTTTCAAGAGCAAGAAGGGTGCCACCTGCATCCCGAACTCGAACAGTGCGGGTACCCGCGGAAGAGCCAAGGGAACCTGCCAGATGCCCAGAAGGGTCGACGCACGCACCCTGCGCCGAGAAGTGGACCAAGCGCGCAGCAGACTCGCCCGCAAGCAAAACAAGAAGCTTACGGACTTCCCTGGATGCGAGCCTGAGCGGGGCCACACGGTTCTCGCGATCAGTCGAACCGAAACGTGCAGCGCAGTGACCTGGGTCGCCTTCAATTACGTCGGAGACCCCGACGACCCCTCGAACTGGACCGGGTCCATGAACATGCTGGACGTTCAATGGATCGACTACACCTGGAACCGGACCAACTGGAACCATGACGCCGTCATCCAAGGCACCAACGCCACGGGAGATCTAGCCGACGGCATCGATGTCTCCGTCGCCTCGAGCTGCCACATCCTCCTGGGTTTCTGTGGCGTCACTCAAGAATCCGTTCCGCCAGGAACCGTCCTCGCCATCAAGAACGATTCAATCGTCCTTCTGAACTGGCAGGAGGAACTTACCGCACCCCTGCGTCAGGGTTATGAGAACGCCGTCGAGCTCGACGGTCTGCTCGGAATGCTGATCACCTGGTTTCCGAATGCCCCGCACCGGCCGATCGTCGTCGTGGACAACGGGTCGTACAACACGGAAGGCGAGAACCTGACGGGCCGCTGCGACAACAATGACGGGCCAGTCCGGAGAAACCGCGGATGCGTCAACCAGCACTTCATCACCACGCTGACCTACGACGAACGCGAATACCCGGCCGTCGGTCCGGTTGCCGAACATATCTACGATCGGCAAGTGGACGTCTCGAAGGGCGGTCACCCCCTCCCGTCGCGCTGGGGCGTCCCCGCGTACGGGAACTTCCTGAACCGCACTCAGGACGAAGACGTTGAGGCCGACAACCGCAGGGTCGCCTGCCAGAACGTCCCGCCGAGCTGCGACGAATGGCCGCTCGCGACCACCTATCAAGGGGCGGCGCAGGTACCGCCGAATGATTGGTCGGCGCGTACTGTCCCGGACTCGGCCAACAGTTCCCAAGGCGCCATCACCGGCGCTTTCTACCGCACCGAACGCATGCTCGACGGAGACGCGTTCTGGGTCCGGGTCATCCTGAAGGACGGTCGGGCATCCTGGTAGGCATGTCCCACTCAGACGAAGAAACTCAGGAACTGGTCGTCGAGGCACGGGAAGGCCAGTACCTGATCGAGGCGGCGGCCGGGCGCGATAACGTCTGGCCGCCGCCCCTCGATGGACTCACCACCGGCGAAGACTCCTGGACCGCAGTGCTCACCGGCACCTCCTGGGGACCGGTCACCGTTCACCTCCAGAGCCTCGACCGCCAACCGGACACCATCGCAGGCGACTGGGAAATGATCGTTGAACGCGACATCGTGACCGACGAGAGCGGCGGCCTAGAGGTAAGAGGTATCTTCCAAGAGGGCGCCGCGGGAGGAGTACCGCTGCCTCCAGGCCGCTATCGCCTGCGAATCCACGTTCGCGGCCGCAGCGCCGCAGCGCCGCACAACATTCTAGAGACGCCCGTAGAAGCCCACCTGATCCAGTTGTGGCCCACCACCGCCGCACACCCGCCCGCCGTCCTGGTCGGCCCTGACGACGAGGCCTCTCGCAAATCATGAACTACCTCATCCTCTTTCGGTGTGTGCTGGAGGATGAGGATGGCCTTGACGGGTTGCGGCCGGACAGCAGGGTGAGCAATAGGTTTCCGCAGGACCTGCCAGGTCTTGGGCATGCCGACCCGCGGTGCTCGCCGACCGCGCAGGCTTAGCACCATGAAGCGCTTCTTGCGTTCTCCGAGCCTGTGCCGCTGGCGACATTCGCCTGCTCAGTGAGGTTCTGGACAAGGCTGTGCTCGCCGGCAGCAGTCAGGCCGTAAACCGACACGGCCACCGCGCAGCGCGTCGGAGGTCGACTTGGCGGCGTCGGAACATGGGCGACTACTCGGGGAGGTCTCGAGGGTCCTGTCCGGTCGGCGCATCCGACGAGCCCTCCGGGTCGATCTTCTCCCGACAAGCCTCCGGATCCCCTTCCTGCTCGATGCACTGCCGGATCTGTTCTTCCTTCGGCGGAACCCCCGGCGCCTCTTCGGTCTCTTCGGTCGACGGCTGAACCGGCTCAACCGACCCGACGCCCTCCGGCCCATACTTCTCGATGCAACTCTGCCGAACACTCCCTCCTGCCGGGTGCCTGCACTCGGCTGGAAGGCTCCGCTCGGGCTCGTGAGTCGTCCGCCGAGGGTTTGATGTCGAAGCGTCCCTAGTCGGGCTCGGGTCCGATGCCGTCGGGCTGGGCGCTTGAGTCGTCGGCGGCGCTTGAGTCGTCGGCGGCGACGGGGGTTCGGATGGATCCTCCTCCGCGCACCCCGCGGCCAGTATCGCCGCCGCCCCGGCAATCGTTGCGATCGCGATCTTCATACCTGGCTTTGGGCGGGTGCGCTCCGACCCGCCAGGGTGGCCGGTGATTGAAGGTCTTTCCGTTGATGGACCACATTCGGGGTGCGGTCCTCGGACTCGCACATCCGCGGGTACGGGCCTGGCCTGCCTCACCTTCATCGGCTGGCCCCCTCGTTGGTTCGTTTTCCCAGGTCATAGCAAGGATCTATATGAGGGAGTTCCCGGAGCGAAGTGGCTCGAACACGACCACCGCACATGGCGGCGGCAGGTGATTTGACCAGACCGTGACGCGGGTTCAGGTGAAGTTCGGGCCGGGTGGCGGTGCTTCATGGTGCACGGGGATCGGGTGGCCGTCTCGGGTCACCCAGCAGATGAACCACACACCGTCCAACCCGAACCACTCACCCACCGGGCCCGACACCACCGGTACCGCCCGGCACCGGATGGCCGGAACGCCAACGAGGTGGAGTGCGAAGTCACGATCACGTCCGAGATCGTGGGAACTCAGCAGGACGCAGCGTCTGCGGCGATCGGTGGTGACGGAACCGAATCGCGCGCCGGTCTGCGTGGTACCCCCTACCGGATTCGAACCGGCGCTACCGCCTTGAAAGGGCGGCGTCCTAGGCCGCTAGACGAAGGGGGCCTGGGTGTGGCGGAGATGGTCGCCACTAGACCTGGTCAAGTGTAGAGGACGTGGCGGGGCGGCGCGCAAACGGTTAGCCGGGGCGGGTGGTGCGGGGGACGGGGGTCGGGCTGCGGGACGGCCAGTCGGACGGGAACTCCGACGGGAACGGGGAGGTCGGGGACGGGGGAGGGGAGGTCGCCGGGGGCCGGGGAAGGATGGTGCGGTCGGGCTCGGGCTCCAGGTGGCGCTCGATTTGGGCGGAGGTTAGGCCCAGGCCGCCCAGGCGTAGGTCGTCCCAGCCCTGGAGGCGGTGGGTGGCGCGGCTGAAGTAGAGGACGGAGAGGTCGATGGACGTGGGCTTCTCGTGTTCGAGGCCGCGGAGGCCGGCGCCGCCGGTGGAGCCCTGGACGAAGAGGCGGGTGCCGGTGGGGAGGAGTTTGGTGGAGCGGGCGTGGGCGTGGCCGGAGAGGATGAGGGGCGTCAGGCCGGAGAAGGCTTCGCCTTCGGTGGGGTCGTGGACGACGGCGAGGTCAGGTGTCGTTCCCGAGGCGCGGAGTCTCTCGGCCAGGAGGAGGCCCTCGGCGCGCATCTGGTCGGCGCCGACGAAGTCGTCGCGGGTGCTCTTGTCGGGGGTGAAGCGGGGGTCGCCGACGCCGTAGACGCGCAGGCCCTTGACCTCGCGGGTGTCGTCGTCCAGGACGATGGCGTTCTTCTCGCGGCCGACGGCGCGCTGGGTCTCCTTGGAGTCGTGGTTCCCGCGGACGTAGACGTAGGGGACCTTCAGGTCGGAGATCTCGCCGGCGAACTTGTTCTCGGCCTTGCTGCCGTGGTCCATGAGGTCGCCGCTGTCGATGATGAGGTCGACCTTGAACTGGGTGGTGACGGACTTTATTACGTTCCACGCGGCGGGGTTGAGGTGGATGTCGGAGACGTGCAGGACGCGGATCGTGGACGGGTCGGGCTCGTAGGTCGGGAGGGTCGAGGTGGCCGCGTACAGCTCGGAGACGTTGCCGACGAGGCGGGCCAGCTGGGCGCGGTAGGCGGAGAAGCGTTCGACGAGGCTGCGGGTGTCGCCGACGATCTGGGGAGCGTTGGCGAGCAGGCCGGTGTAGCGGGGCTCGGCGATGGAGTGGGGGTTGAACGTCGCCCAGGTGAGGAGGGTGAGTGCGACGAGGCCGAGGGCGGCGGACGCGAGGCCGAGGAGGGCGCGGCGCAGGGAGCGGAACAGGACGAGGCCCGCGGCGAAGCCGGCGAGGAGGGCGAGGAGGACGGCGCGGACGAGGAGCTGGGTCACGCCGTCGGCGATCTGGTCCGCGATCTGGTCGGTGAGCCGGTCGACCTCGGCGTCGTTCTCGATGAGCTTCTGCGCCTGCTCGGGACGGACGTCGGTCAGGCTCGCCTCAAGGGCGACCGGGCCCCAGTGGGTGTCGAGTTGGAGGGAGCCGAGCGGCGGCAGTTCGAGGGTCGTCCCGCCGTGGAGGGACGGGCGGAGGGACAGTTCGACGTCGGTGGGGCCGACGGGGGTGACGTAGCGTCCGCCGAGGAGGAGGCCGGCGTAGGCGGCGGCGAGTCCGATGGCGAGGACGAGGAGGAGGCGCGTCCAGCGGCTGGTGACGACGGGGCGGGCGCGGCGGACGACCGGGTCGCAGAAGGCGTGGATGCGGGCCGCGGCGGGGGCCGTGCGGTGGCGGACGCGGGCGCCCCAGCGGCGGACGGCGCGGGAGGCGCCGGTGGTGCTCCGGGCGATGGCGCGGGGTCCGCGGGCGGCGGTGCGGGCGGCGCGGCGCGAAGCGCTGGCGGCGGCGCGGGCGGCGTTGCGGGAGGTGCGGGCGGTGTTGCGGGAGGTGCGGGCGGTGGCGCGGGACGCGCGGACGGTCTGGCGGCGGGCGGCGCGCGAGGCGTTGGCGGCGGCGCGGGCGGCGCGGCGGGCGCGGGTCGCGGGGGGCTCGGTCGACTCGTCGCGGGCCTGTGGCACGTGATCCCCTTCTGTCGAGCAGAATTGTCGGCGTGATGGAGTTGTCGCGCGATGAGTTCGAGGACCTGGTGGCTGAGGCCCTCGACACCATCCCACCCGAGCTGACCGCGCACATGCGCAACGTCGTCATCGTCGTCGAGGACGATGCGCCCGAGCGCGGGCTGCTCGGCCTGTACCAAGGCGTACCCCTCACCGAACGCGGCGACTGGTACGGCGCCGTCCTGCCCGATCACATTTCGATCTACCGTAATGAGATTCTCCAGATATGCGACACCCCGGACGACGTGGTGGAAGAGGTGAGGATCACCGTGGTGCATGAGATCGCTCACCATTTTGGTATCGACGACCGAAGGCTCCACGAGCTCGGCTACTGAGCCTTTCCTCGTACATGCCGGGTTCGGTGGCTGAAATAGCCGGCCGGTGCGAGGAATTGTGCACTGTAGGTCACATCAAGGCCACGCAGCGTGAGTTAATGGGAGGGCCGTCCAACACCGGGCGGGCTGAACTGGAGCGAGCGTGGCGGGAAGGCAGACCGGGCGGCATCGCCGTCCGCCGGAGGAGCAGGCGACCTACCGCGAGGTGTTCGCGGTGGGCGAGTTCCGCGCCCTCTGGCTGGCGCAGGCGCTGTCGTTCGTCGGCGACCAGCTGGCTCAGGTCGCGCTGGCCGTGCTCGTGTACGACCACACGAAGTCGGCGCTGCTGACCGCGCTGGTGTACGCGCTGACGTACATCCCGCCGATCGTGGGCGGGCCGGTGCTGTCCGGGCTGGCCGACATGTTCCCGCGCCGCACCGTCATGATCGTCTGCGATGTGGTGCGGGCGGGCCTGGTCGCGGTCATGGCGCTGCTGGAGATGCCGGTCGGCGCGCTGTCGGCGCTCGTGTTCCTGACCGTGCTGCTGGGGACGCCCTTCTCGGCGGCCCGTGCGGCGCTGCTGCCGGACGTCCTGGAGGGCGACCGGTACGTGGCCGGGTCGGCGATCAACAACATCACGCACCAGGGCACGCAGATGCTCGGCTTCCTGGCGGGCGGCGCGATCGTCGCCGTCGTCGGGACGTACGAGGCGCTCGCGCTGGACGCGCTGACGTTCGGCGCGTCCGCCGTCATCCTGGTCGGCGGGCTGCGGCGGCGAGGGGCGTCGCCGCGGCGCGAGCGCGAGCCGTTCGGGCTCTGGCGCGGGACGCGGGACGGCGTGCGACTCGTGTTCGGCGACCCGGTGCTGCGGTCGCTGGTGCTGTTCGCGTGGCTGTGCGCGTTCTACGTGATCCCCGAGGGCCTCGCCGCGCCGTACGCGGCGACGTTCGGCGGCGGCGCGGTCACGGTCGGGGTGCTGCTGTCGGCGATGCCGACGGGGATGGTGATCGGCGCGTTCCTGTTCAGCCGGTTCGTCCGCCCGGCGAACCGGCTGCACGCGATGGGCTGGATGTCGATGCTGGCCTGCCTGCCGCTGATCGGCGCGGGCCTGCGTCCGCCGCTGTGGTGCGTGGTGGCGCTGTGGGCGCTGTCGGGCGTCGGCAGCGCCTACCAGCTCGCGGCCAACGCCGCGTTCGTGGCGGCGGTGCCGGCGTCGGGACGGGGCCGGGCGTTCGGCCTGGCCCAGTCCGGCATCCTCGCCGGACAGGGCGTCGGCATCCTCGTCGGCGGCGCGGCGGCCCAGGTGCTCGGGCCCGAGACGGTGGTGTCGCTCGCCGGCGTGCTCGGGCTGTCGGTCGCCGCGATGCTCACGCTCGGCTGGAACCAGGTCCGCGGCGGCGTCATCGCCGGCATGCGGGAGCGCGTCGAGCCCGTCGTCGTCGCCGCGCCCCCCGCGGGCGACGACGAGCTGTCCGGCGTCAGCCGATCCGCTCCCGCCCCTTGACCCCCGTCAGCTCCTTGGCCCCGCCTTGACCCCCGTCAGCGCCTCCTTGGCCCCGTCGCGCCTCCTTGCCCTGTCAGGCGTGGGTGCGGGGCTTGTTGAAGGCGTCCTTGGTCTTCTTGACGGCGTCCTGGACGGTCGGGGAGTCGCTCGCCTTCTTGATCATGTCTTCGGCGATCGTCTTCTCGGCGCCTTCCTCGGGGATCAGCACCCAGCCGATCGCGTAGAGCGCGATCCCGGCGCCGCCGAAGAGGGTGAAGACCGCCAGGCCGGCCCTGATGATGTTGGCGTCGACGCCGAGGAAGCGCCCGGCGCCCGAGCAGACCCCGGCGAGGATCCGGTCGTCGCGGGTGCGTCTGAGCTTCTTCTCGCCAGCCGTGCTCGGCTCGCCGGCCTTGGTGGCGGCGGCGGTGGCGGTGTCCTTGTTCATGTCCATGCCTCGATCATGCCCACAGCCGGGTAACCCTGACATCCGGATTCGCCCTGATTCACCCCTGAATGCACCCCTGGCGGCTCAGGGTGGCGTCCCCGAGCTTGAACCCGCTGCGTAGGGTTATTGATTGGACGACCTGAACGGCCTGGGCGACACTCCAGGTCAAAGCGATCTACCAGACCTACCAGAGGGAGCGGCATGAGAATCGGGATCGTCGGGGCCACCGGCCAGGTCGGGGGCGTGATGCGCGAGATCCTGGCCGAACGCGGGTTCCCGGTCGACGAGCTGCGGCTGTTCGCCTCGGCCCGCTCGGCCGGACGCAGGCTGCCGTGGAACGGCTCCGAGATCACCGTCGAGGACGCGGAGTCCGCCGACTACTCGGGCCTCGACATCGTGCTGTTCTCGGCCGGGAAGACCACGTCCAAGGAGCTGGCGCCGAAGGTCGCCGCCGCCGGCGCCGTCGTGATCGACAACTCGTCGGGCTGGCGGATGGACCCGGACGTGCCGCTGGTCGTCGCCGAGGTCAACCCGCACGCCGCGACGCGCCGTCCCAAGGGGATCATCGCCAACCCGAACTGCACGACGATGGCCGCGATGCCGGTGCTGCGGCCCCTGCACGCCGAGGCCGGGCTGACCGCGCTCGTCGTCTCGACCTACCAGGCGGTGTCGGGCAGCGGGCTCGCAGGCGTCGCGGAGCTGCACGACCAGGCGACGAAGGTCGTCCAGAACGCGGACCGGCTGACCCATGACGGGTCGGCGGTGGAGTTCCCCGAGCCGTCCGTGTACGTGCGGCCGATCGCGTTCAACGTGCTGCCGATGGCGGGGTCGATCGTGGACGACGGGCTCGCCGAGACCGACGAGGAGCAGAAGCTCCGCAACGAGAGCCGCAAGATCCTGGAGATCCCGGACCTGAAGGTGTCGGGCACCTGCGTCCGCGTCCCGGTCTTCACCGGGCATTCGCTGCAGGTGAACGCCCGGTTCGAGCGTCCGGTGAGCCCTGAGCGGGCGAGCGAGCTGCTGGCCGGCGCGCCCGGCGTCCTGCTGTCGGACGTCCCGACGCCGCTCCAGGCCGCGGGCCAGGACCCGACCTACGTGGGCCGCATCCGCCGCGACGAGACCGTCGAGAACGGCCTCGCCCTGTTCTGCTCGGGCGACAACCTCCGCAAGGGCGCGGCCCTCAACACCGTCCAGATCGCCGAGCTGGTCGCCGCCGAGTAGCCCGGCAAGAGCCGCCCGGTAGACCCCGGCTAGGCCGGGGCAGGCCGGGTGGGTCCCGGCGGGGTCAGCTGGCGCGGCGGCCGCGGATCTCCAGGGAGTCCAGGAGTGCGGCGGTGCTCTGGGCGATCTCCTCGACGGCCCGTTCGAACGCCTCGGCGTTGTGGGACGCGGGCGCGCGGAACCCGGAGATCTTGCGGACGTACTGGAGCGCGGCCGCCCTGACGTCCTGGTCCGTCACGTCGTCGGAGAAGGGCGGGCGGAGAGTCTTGATACTGCGGCACATGCCCCCATTGTGACCCCTGGGCCCGACATCCCACTCCGGCGCCCGGCGGCGCGGGGGATTTGAGGGCCCCGGGCCCCCGTCCGGCGAAGGGCCGGACGAGGGCGCCAGGGGCCCGGCGGGGGGCGGGGCCCCGTCTGGGCGGCGGTACACGGGCCGGGCCGAGATTCGTACCGTGTGACCGCCTTAGGTCAGCCCTTGGGAGTGGTGTCGGGCTGTCCAAAATTGGACCGTGGCGGCGGGTCGGGTGTCAACGGATCCATCCGCCACTGGATTTTCAACATCGCTGAACGGGGCCATCGAAAATTCTGAAAAGCCTCGTTGAGCTGGGCGAATGAATTGCCTCGCCCGGTGGTCTCGATGGAGTCGAGGCCGACCTCGACGAGACCGTCCGAGCGCGCGTCCGCGGCCTGCACGACGAGACGGACGCTTTGCCCGCCATATGCGGAGACATTCGCCGTCTGTGGTTACCGCGTGCCGCCGCCACCGCCCAGCGTCCAGACCGCGTACGCGATGGCGTCCGCGTTGCGGTCGAGTGCCGGGTCGTTGATGTTGGACGTGGTGTCGCAGGACGCGTGGTAGCACCGGTCGTACGCGGTGCCCGCCGTGCCGCCCCACTTCTGCGCCTGCGCGGACGTCTTGCGTCCCTCGGCGCCGGTGAACAGGCCGCCGGCGGCGATCCCGTACCGGATGAAGGGGCCGTAGTCGGAGCGTCCGTCGAACGCCGTGTCCTCGACGGGGACGTTGATCGTGGCGAAGTGCGCGCGGAGCACCCGCTCGATCTCCGCGGACCCGGCGGGGCCGCCGCCGCCGCTCGACCCGTCGCCGTCATAGGCGAAGTAGCCCGGGTTGGGCGAGCCGACCATGTCGAAGTTCAGGTAGCCCTTGATCTTCGACCGCTCGGCGGCCGGCAGGTTGTTGACGTAGTACGTCGACCCGATGAGGCCGAGCTCCTCGGCGCCCCACCAGCCGAACCGCAGGTGCCGGTCCGGCTTGTAGCCCTCGCGGGCGACGGCGAGCGCGACCTCCAGGTTCGCGGCGGAGCCGGAGCCGTTGTCGTTGATGCCGGGGCCCGCGTTGACGCTGTCGAGGTGCGCGCCGGTCATCAGGGTGTTGTTGACGTCGCCGCCCGGCCAGTCCGCGATCAGGTTGTAGCCGGTGGCGCCGTTGTAGCTGAACGACTGGATGGACGTCGTGTACCCGGCCGCGTCCAGCTTGGCCTTCACGAAGTCGACGGACGCGCGGTAGCCGGGACGGCCGTGGGCGCGGTTCCCGCCGTTGCTGCTGGCGATGCTCTGCAGCTGCGACAGGTGCGCCTTGACGTTGGCGACCGGAATGTCGGGCGCGGCGGCCCGTGCCGCCGGAGGCGCGGCCGGGGCCGCGGGGGACGCCGCGGGGGACGCCGAGGCGCCCGCGCCGGGCAGCAGGGCGGAGAGGGCGAGAGCGGCGGTCGCCCCAATGGCCGCGATAGTGCGCGATCTCATGAGATTTCCTCCAGGGAAGGGAGCGGCCCGCGACGGGGGAGCGGGCCCCGTCACGGGCCGCGAGTTTTGACGGCGGTCTGGAAGCAGTGGTCACCCAGCCGCAGGGGCTCAGTGGTCACTCAGCCGCAGGTGGACTCAGTGGTCACTCAGCAGGCGGGCTCACCGGACTGCGCGGGGACGGTGACCGCACTCCACGCCGCCTTCACCGACTCGCACTCGGCGGTGGAGCCGGGGAACAGCTGCTTGGCGGCGTTCACGGTCGCCGTCCGGGCGGCTGCGTGGCTCCAGGCCGTCGTCTTCCGGTTGAGGCCCTCCATGAAGACCTTGCCGGCCTTCTGGATGCCGATCCCGGTGACGGTGGAGTTGTTGCACGTCGGGCTGGACGGGGATCCGTTCGAGCCCACCGCCAGCAGCACGAACCAGTGGTTCTGCGGGCCGGCCGCCGCGTGCACCTCGGTGCGCGGGATCGACGACGAGTAGCAGTTCGGGTCGCCGAGCGCGCTCGGGTTGTACATGTTGCGGATCGGGCCCGAGCCGACCAGGTCGATCTCCTCGCCGACCAGGTAGTCCGGCGGGTCGAGGTCGGCGGGCTCGTTGGCGTAGAACTCGACCAGCGTGCCGAAGATGTCGCCGGCGGACTCGTTCATCCCGCCCTTCTCGTTGCCGTTGCCGCCGCTGGAGCCGCCGGGCGTGTTCTGGAAGATGCCGTGGCCGTTCTCGTGGCCGACGACGTCCATGCCCGTGGCCTGCTTGGTGCCTGCCTGGTTACGGCCGTAGTTGGTGTAGCTGCCGTTCCAGAACGCGTTGGCCTGGTTCAGGCCGACGCGCATCGGGAAGCCGCCGCCGCTGCCGTTCATGCCGTTGCGGCCGAGCCACTCCTTCAGCATGTCCCATTCTTTTTGGGCGGCGTACATGGCGTCGACGCAGGCGGTCTCGAGGTTGGTGCCGCTGCCGGTGCCCCAGACGTTGTCGGTGCCGGTGAACGTCTGGCCGTCCTGGCCGCCGCACCGGAGTCCGCTGCGCGTCGGGTCCTGCATGGACGTGGCCGCGGTGCTGATGTCGACGGTGCCGTGGTAGAAGCTGCGGTCGTCGGGCGCGGCGTCGACGACCTCGTCGAACGTCCGGACGACCTTGCCGCTCTTGGCGTCGACGAACACGTGCAGCTTCGTCGGGGCCTTCTTGTGGACGCCGCTGACGACGGTCTCGTAGGCGAGGCGTCCGGCGCCCTCGGCCATCACCGTCAGCTGCGGCGCGGAGGCGCTCTCGACCTTGGACACGCGGGCGCGGGACGTCTTCGCGGCCTGCGCCGCGGAGACCTTCGCCGTCGTGTCGACTTCGAGCGCCTTGGTCTGGCTGACGGAGCTGCTCAGCACGGCGCCGCCGGCGTTGGTCGTGACGACGAAGTCGCCGCCGAACACGGGGAGGCCGGCGTGCGTCCGCTGGTAGGACACGTGCTGGAGGCCGTTCAGGCTGGACACGACGCCGGTGCGGTAGATCTTGTCCTCGGGCGCCGTCTTGAACGTGGCGGGCTGCGCCGCGACGACGCGGTCGGCCGAACCGGCGGCGACGGTGCGTGGGTCGGGCTTGGCGGGGGCGGTGCGGGTGGTCGCACCTGTGGCGGGGGCGGACAACGCCACGGCGAGGCAGGCGGACAACGCCGCAGCCCCGATCGCGGTCTGGTGTCTCACGGGGGTGCTCCTTCCACGTGCCGGGCATGGCGCGGCACATGGAGGTCCTTGTGGGAGCGCCTCCGCGTGGACCGCCACCCGTCCGGCGGGGGTTGGGATGGGGGTGTGCTCATCCGGATGAGCTGTCCCGAAGTGCACTCCTAGTTATGAAATGTGTCAATGAGTCCAAGTAGGACTGGATTTTCAATCCGCGACGCGTTGTTAAGTGAAAGCTCGAAACCCCGCCTCTGCGCAGCGCGGACGCAGGCGAGCGCAAGCGGACGTCAGCGAACGCCCCTGGAACGTCAAGGGGAGGCGGAGGGGAGGGACAGGGGAGGCTGAGGGTCAGGGCGCGAAGCGGCAGGGGTGGCGGAGCGTCAGGGAGAGATGCGGAGCGTCAGAGGGATATGCGGAGCGTCAGAGGGTGATGACGCGGCGTCAGGGGGAGATGACGCGGCGCCGGGGGGCGATGGCGCGGCAGAGCCAGGCGAGGGCGAGCGGGTAGCGGTAGTCGATCCCGCCGTGCCCCGCCTCGAACAGCTCGAAGTGGATCACGTCCTCCCGGACGCCGGCGTCCAGCAGCGCCTGGCGGTACGCCTGCGCGCCGACGTCCAGGAACCACTCGTCGCGGGTCCCGCCGTCGATCCAGATCGCCCGCTGCGAGCGCATCGCCTCCGCGTGCCCCGGCACCATCCGGACCGGGTCCCAGGCCAGCCAGCGGTCCCAGACGTCCTGCCGGATCGCGCCGGTGACCGGGTCGAACGGCAGCTCGGGCGTGCCGTCGTCGCGCGCGGAGTAGCACAGCGCCATGGCGAGGACGTTGAGCAGGTCCATGTCCTCGGGCCTGGTGAACGAGACGCGGCCCTGGAAGTCGTCCCACCAGCGCCAGATGTCGCCGTCGTACTTCCGCAGATGCCGGACGCACTTGGGGAACTCGGGCATGTAGGAGTACTCGAACAGCGCGTCGCCCGCGTGCGTCGCGAGGGCGCCGAACAGGTCGGGACGCAGCATCGGCGTGATCATCGCGCCGTAGCCGCCGCTGGACTTGCCGCTGATCCCGCGGTGCTCCGGGGCGTCGAGCGTCCGGTAGTGGGCGTCCACCCACGGGACGACCTCGTCGCAGATGTAGGAGTGGTAGCGGCCCGTGCCCGGCGAGTCGACGAACTGGCTGCCGCCGTGCGCCGTCCAGGCGTCCACGAACACCACGATCGCGGGCGGGGCCTCGCCGGACGCGAACACCGCGTCCGCGGTCTCCGGGAACGGCTGCCGGTACGGCATCCGGTTGCGCCACATCTCGAGGTGCCCGGTGAACCCCTGGATCGCGTACACGCTGGGGTAGCGGCGCTCCGGATCGTCGTCGTAGCCGGGCGGGACGTACACCAGGACGGGCCGCTCGTGCGGGTCGTCCAGCGGGTTGCCGCGCAGCAGCTCGCTGCTGACGACGTGCTCTTCCAGGCGGCCGGCGAGCTCGGCGGACCACGGCAGCATGCGCACTCCCTCATCGCGGACAGCTGATCATCTTGACGCTAACCCAGCTCGGCCTGGCTGGGAAATGTCCGGGGCGGGTGTCACACTTCAGCGGTCTGCCTAGTCCATTTGATGATGGGAAAGGAGACCGAATGACCAACCACGCCGCACTGCTCCGTGACCTGCACTGTCCCGGTGATCCGCTGCTGCTGCCGAACGTCTGGGACGCGGCGAGCGCCACGACCGTCGAGGAGGCGGGCTTCCCCGCGCTCGCGACGGCCAGCGCCGCAATCGCCGCGATGCTCGGCTATCCCGACCACGAGGGCGCGCCCGCCGAGGAGATGTTCGCCGCCGCCCGGCGCGTGATCCGCGCCGTGTCCGTCCCCGTGACCGTGGACGCCGAGGCCGGGTACGGGCTGCAGCCGGGCGAGCTCGTCGCGCGCCTGCTCGCCATCGGCGCCGCGGGCTGCAACCTGGAGGACACCTATGCCGGGGAGCTCGCCGAGCCGGAGACGCAGGCGGAGTACATCGCCGCCGTCCGGGCCGCCGCGGGCGACGCGCTGGTGATCAACGCGCGGGCCGACACGTTCGCCGCCAAGGTGCCGGACCCGGTGGACGCCGCGATCGTCCGGGGCCGCCTGTACCTCGAGGCGGGCGCGGACTGCGTGTACCCGATCATGGCGCCGCTGGACGCCGTCCCGACCCTGGTCAAGGAGCTGCCGGGCCCGATCAACGCGAACCAGATGCCCGGCTCGTCCCTCGCCGACCTGACCGCCGCCGGCGTCGCCCGCGTCTCCTACGGCCCGATGCCGTACCTCCGGGCCCTGGACGCCCTGAAGGAGTTCGCCAACCGCGTCAAGGAGGGCCAGAACCCCTACGCCTGACCCGGCCGCAAGGGTGCCCGTCCCCGGGCGCCCTTGCCGGTCCGGATCAGCGATCGGTCCGGATCAGCGATCGGTCGGGGTGTCGTCGTCGGGGGACGGCTGGGTCACCAGTTCGAAGTCGCCCTCGTGCCGCTCGGAGCCGGAGACGACCGCGTCCTCCAGCACCTCGGCGCCCTTGATCTGGCGGCGCATCATCGGGTCGTCGCGGACGTCCTTGGCCAGCGAGAAGCACAGCAGGATCAGCACGATCGCGAACGGCAGCGCGCCGATGAACGTGATGTTCTGGATGCCGTTCAGCGCCTTGTCCCCGCCGATCACCAGCATGATCGCGGCGACGCCGCCGGTCATCGCGCCCCAGAAGATCACCATCCAGCGGGCGGGCGAGGTCGAGCCGCGCTGCGACAGCGTGCCCATGACGATCGACGCCGCGTCCGCGCCCGACACGAAGAAGATCGCCACCAGCACCATCACCACGATCGCGGTGAGCATCTCCCACGGCAGGTTGCCGAGCACGTTGAAGGTGATCTGCTCCTCCGAGCCGTCCCCGTACGGGTCGAGGCCGTCGCGCTGCTGGTTGATCGCCGTCCCGCCGAAGATCGCGAACCAGACCAGGCTGACCACGCTCGGCACGATGATCACCCCGGCGACGAACTGGCGGATGGTGCGGCCGCGGCTGATCCGGGCGAGGAACATGCCGACGAACGGGGACCAGGAGATCCACCACGCCCAGTAGAAGATCGTCCAGTCGGCGAGGTAGTCCTGCATCGGCGTGCCGCCGGTCGCGCCCGACCGCGACGCCATCTCGCCGAAGTCGCGGATGTACACGCCGATAGAGGTGGGCACCAGCTCCAGGACGAACACCGTCGGCCCGACCACGAACACGAAGAACGCGAGGACGGCCGCCAGCACCATGTTGATGTTGGACAGCCACTGGATGCCGCGGGCGACGCCGGACACCGCCGACAGGATGAAGCAGATCGTCAGCACCACGATGATCAGCACGAGGATCGTCGTGCCGAGCGTCTCGATCCAGCCGGCCTCCTGCATCCCGGTGCGGATCTGCAGGGCGCCGATGCCGAGCGACGCCGCCGACCCGAACAGCGTGGCGAACAGCGCCAGGATGTCGATGAGCTTGGCGAGCGGGCCCGTCCCGTGCCGTCCGATCAGCGGTATGAACGCCGAGCTGATCAGCTGGCTGCGGCCGCGCCGGTAGTGCCCGTACCCGATCGCCAGGCCGAGGACGGCGTAGATCGACCACGGGTGCAGCGTCCAGTGGAACATCGTCGTCGCCATCGCCGTCTCGATCGCCGGCTCGCTCTGCGACGGATCGGTCCCCGGCGGCGGCTCCACATAGTGCGTGAGCGGCTCCGCGACGCCGAAGAACATCAGCCCGATGCCCATGCCCGCGCTGAACATCATCGCGACCCACGAGACCGTCCGGAACTCCGGCTCCTCGTCCTCCTGGCCGAGCGGGATCTTGCCGTACTTGCTCAGCGCCAGCCACAGCGAGAAGATCACGAACCCGGTCGCGGCGAGGACGAACAGCCAGCCCAGGTTCGCGAGCAGCCAGTCCAGGACGGACTGCGCCGTCGAGCTGAGGTTGTCCGTCCACACCGCGCCCCAGACCACGAACGTCGTGGACAGCCCCGCGGTCAGCCCGTACACGATCCAGTCGGTGCGCGCCGGCCCCTCCTTCTGGAGGGACGCGGGCAAACCGCCGGGTTCGTCGTCCCGCCCACCGGATCCGCTCTTGAGGGTCTCCATGACCCTCACTCATTCCCCGATCATCCGCCGATCATTTTCACGAACGAGTAATTCGTTCGCGACCAGCGTTTTCGGCCCGCGTGAGGCTTTCAGCGTCCGCCGCGAGGACGGGGCCGCCAGGTGTTTCAGCGGCGAGGGGTGATGTGGGTGGGGAGGGAGGCGAAGCCTCGGTCGTTGGAGGAGCGGACTCGGCGGGCCTGGGGGATGTCGATCTCGTAGTCGGCGATCGCGGCGGTGAGTTCGGTGAGGGCTATGCGGGCCTCCAGGCGGCCGAGGTTCGCGCCCAGGCAGTGGTGGCGGCCGTTGCCGAACGCGAGGGAGGCGCCGGTGTCGCGGTCGAGGTCGAAGCGGGACGGGTCCTCGAACACGGCCGGGTCGTGGT
Organism: Actinomadura sp. 1N219; assembly: GCF_044326405.1. NCBI lineage: Bacteria > Bacillati > Actinomycetota > Actinomycetes > Streptosporangiales > Thermomonosporaceae > Actinomadura > Actinomadura sp. 1N219. Next base: position 486,305 of record NZ_JBIRAY010000001.1, read on the forward strand.
TGGCGGAGCCGACGAGCAGCAGGACGCGCGCGTCCGCGGGGATGGTCGCGCCGTGCAGGTGGACGTCCTCGGTGGTGGTGCGGGCGAGGGCCTGGGACGGCGGGTCCCAGCGCAGGGTCTCCTCGATCCAGTCGTCGATGCGTCCGGCGAACGCCTTGGCGCGCTCGTCCGGGTGCCGCCATGCGGCGTGCCAGGCGTTGCCCAGCAGGAGCATCGTCGTCTCTATCCCGGCGCCGACCAGGAGGATCAGGACGCCGACGATCTCCTCCGGGGTGAGCCGGTCGTCGCCCTCGGCGGCGTCGAGCAGGCCGGACAGGAGGTCGTCCCTGCGCTCCCTCGCGCGCTCGATCGTCAGCTCCGTGTAGTAGCCGACGAGGGCGCCGATCGCCTGGAGCGCCTCGGGGGGAAGCTCGCTGGGAGGAGTGTCGCCCGTTTCCTCCCGGTACATGATGGCCATGCCGAGGTCGCGGACCTTGTCGCGGTCGGCCTCCGGGACGCCGACCAGCTCGGAGATCACGTCGGTGGGGAACCGGGCGGCGAAGTCGGTCATCAGGTCGAACGAGCCGGCCTCCAGGTGCGGGTGGAGGCAGTCCCGGGCGATCTGGCGGAGTCGCGGTTCGAGTTCCTGGACGCGCTTCCGCGTGAAGGCGCGGGAGACGAGGCCCCGCATCCGGGTGTGCTTCGGCGGGTCCATCGCGACGAACGAGAAGAACCTCTCGGCGTCCGGGCCCCAGAACGCGGGCTCCAGCCGGAGGCCGTTCCTGCTGGAGAAACGGTCCGAATCCTTGAGCGCCGCGACGACGTCGGCATGCCGTGACAGCGCCCAGAAGTCGTCATTGTCGTTCCGGTGGACCGGTGACTTCTCGCGCAGTTGTGAATACACCGGGTAAGGGTCGTCCTGAATCGCAAAGTCGAATGGACTGTAGAAGAGGCCCACTGCCCCGCCTTCCGTGTGAGCGATCTCTTTGCGTTCCCTGCGCGTCCTCGCCGGCCTGGCGCAAGGAGCGGACCCCGGTAGTGTGAACTCCAGTGTCCCCCCTGCACAATAGGGAGTTGCGATCTTCAAATCCGCCGCGGGGCGCCGCGGCGGCGACGAATCGAGGGCATCGTGGAGGTTCCGCCGGGGGTCGACCCGACGAAGGCGCACCCGTCACGCCGCTACAACTACTGGCTCGGCGGGAAGGACAATTTCGCCGTCGACCGGGAGTCGGCCGAGGTCGTCGCGTCCGCCTTCCCGACCGTCGCGCTGTCCGCCCGCGAGAACCGCGCGTTCCTCAAACGCGTGGTGACCTACCTGGCCGGTGAGGCGGGCATTCACCAGTTCCTCGACATCGGCACCGGGCTGCCGTCGGCGGGCAACGTCCACGAGGTCGCGCAGTCGATCGAGCCGACGTCCCGGATCGTCTACGTCGACAACGACCCGGTCGTCCTCGTGCACGCCCGCGCCCTGCTCACCAGCGAGCCCGCGGGCCGGACCGCCTACATCCAGGCCGACCTGCGCGACCCGGACAAGATCCTCGCGGACGCGGACCTGGCGCGCACCCTGGACATGTCGCGTCCCGTGGCGCTGATGCTGGTCGCGACCATGCATTTCATCACCGACGACCACGACCCGTACGACATCGTCGCCCGGCTGCTCGGCGCGCTTCCATCGGGCAGCCACCTCGTGATGACGCACGCGACCAAGGACTATCTGACGGCCGAGCAGTACGCCTACAGCGTGGAGGCGAACGAGCGCAGCGGCGTCCCGTTCCGGCTCCGCAGCCGCGACGAGTTCACCCGGTTCTTCGACGGCCTTGAGCTGCTCCCACCGGGTGTCACTTCGGTTGTCGATTGGCGTCCGGAGGTGCCGGAGGAGAAGCGTCCCTCCGTCGAGGACGTCTCCATGCTCTGCGCCGTCGCCCGCGTCCCCTGACTCACTTCCTCGCGTCGTCCACCGCCTGGACGAGTTCGTCGATGTCGGACGGCGTCGTGCGGTGGCTGATGACGCAGGCGCGGAGGGCGGCGCGTCCGGCCAGCCGGACGGGGCTGATCCAGGCCCGGCCGCTGCCGACGACCCGGCGGGCGAGCGCGTCGTGGTGCTCCCACGTCCCGTCGGCGGGGTCGGCGAAGCAGACCACCGGGAGTGGGGTGTCGTTGACGATCGTCCAGCCCGTGCTCTTGAGGCGCTCGCGGAGGTCGTCCGCCAGGGCGGCGTCGTGGTCGAGCTGCTCGGCGTATCCGCCGCGGCCCGCGACGGCCAGGCTGAGGAACAGCTTCAGGCCCATGAACCTCCGCGACCACTGCTGGCTGGACGTGTACGGGTCGACGGTGTCGGGGACGTCGTCCGGCATATAGGACGTCGTCACCCGGAACGTCTCCGCCAGCCCCGCGCCGTCGGTGGTCAGCAGCGCGCCCGCGCCCATCGGGACGCTCAGCCATTTGTGCGCGTCCACGGTGATCGAGTCGGCGCGCTCGATGCCGGACAGGGCCGGGCGCAGCCTGTCGGAGAGCGCCGCCGCGCCACCGTACGCGGCGTCGACGTGCAGGCGGAGCCCGAGGTCCGCGCAGAGGTCGGCCAGCTCGGGCAGCGGGTCGATCGCGCCGGCTCCCGTGGTCCCGGCGGTCGCGACGACGAGGAACGGCAGGTCCCCGTCCGCCCGGTCGGCGGCCACGCGCCGTGCCAGTGCTTGGACGTCCAGCCGCAGGTCAGGCCCGGTCGGGACGAGGTGGACGGCGTCCCGCCCCAGACCCGTGCCATGCGCGATCTTGAGCCAGGCCAGGTGGCTCTCCGCGGACGCGTACATCACCGGACGGCCGGGCAGCCCCCGCAGACCGTCCTCGCCGTACCGGGGCCACGTCCTGGTGAGCGCCAGCAGCACGCCCGTCAGGTTCGCCTCCGCGCCGCCGCTGGTGAACGACCCGGCCACCTTCTCGGACGGGTAGCCCAGCCGTCCGCCCAGGAAGCGCAGCAGATGGGCCTCGATCTCGGCGGCGGCCGGAGCGTGCGACCACGCCGCCATCTGCGGGTTGAACGCGGCCGCCAGCGTTTCCCCGACGACGCCCATCAGCGTCGGAGTCGGGTTGAACAGGCCGAAATAGCGCGGATGCGTCGTGTGGACGGTCGTCGCGCGCAGCAACCCCGCGACGTCATCGATCACATCGTCAGGCGACGCCGGACGTGCGAAGTCGTACGCGCCGACCGCGTCCCGCAACCGCCGGACGTCGACCGGTGCGCTCACGTCCCGTCCGGCGATCTCCGCGCGCTCGCGCTCCAACAGCTCAACGACGTGCCGCCATACCCGCTCGGCGACAGCCGGGGCCGGGTCGAAGGACCCCCGCCCCACAGGGAAATCGTCCATACCCTCACCTTCGCCCCACCGGACCTGCACTCCAAGTGGCACAAACGACCATCAGCGCTAAATTAGTGACATGCACAAACTCGCCGTCGCCGTGACCGAAGGGGTGCCGATCTTCGAGCTCGCCATCCCGTGCGAGGTGTTCGGGTACGAGCGGCCGGGCCTCGCCGACTGGTGGTACGACTTCCGCCTCTGCGCCCCCGCCGGGACCCGCACCGCCGCCGGATTCGCCGCCGACGCCCGGCACGGCCTCGACGCGCTGGCCGAGGCGGACACGGTCGTGATCCCCGCGTGCGCGAACGTCGTCGACGACCAGCCGTCCGACCTGGTCGAGGCGATCCGGGCCGCCCATGACAACGGCGCCCGCATCGTGTCGCTGTGCACGGGCGCGTTCGTCCTCGCCGCCGCCGGCCTCCTGGACGGGCGTCCGGCCACCACCCACTGGATGCACGCCGACCAGCTCCGTCACCGCTACCCGAAGGTCAAGGTGGACGCGTCCGTCCTCTACATAGACGACGGCGACATCCTGACCAGCGCGGGCACCGCCGCCGGACTCGACCTGTGCCTGCACATCGTCCGCGCCGACCATGGCGCCGCCGTCGCCAGCGCCCTCGCCAAACGACTCGTCATGCCCGCACACCGTCCCGGCGGCCAGGCCCAGTACATCGACGCGCGCGTATCCGTCCACGATGCGGCCGACCTGGGCCCCCTCCTCGACTGGGCCCGCCGACGCCTCCACGAACCCCTGACCGTCCCCACCCTCGCCCGCCGCGCCAACGTCACCCCGCGCACCCTGATCCGCCGCTTCCACGCCACGACCGGCACGACCCCGATGGCCTGGCTCCGCGGCATCCGGATCGACCACGCCCGCGAACTCCTGGAGACGACGTCCCTCCCCGTCGACCAGATCGCCCAACGCTCCGGCCTGGGCAGCCCCGCCAACCTCCGCCACCACTTCACCCGCGTCGTAGGCGTCCCCCCGACCACCTACCGCCGCACCTTCTCCGCGACCACCCGCTGATTTCCGTCAAGATGTGGAGGGCGGCATGACGCTGACCACCGCTCGGATCTCCGCTTACGGCGGCTCGCCGTCCGCCGGCTGCTGACACGTCGCGGACGAGACGCGGTAATCCCGATACGGCGAGCGCCCCTCGCCCACGTCGGTGGTGAGGGGCGCTCTTTTGCCGTGCTCAGTGGCAGGTACCGTCCGTGCCGACGACGGCCATGAGCGCGATCACGCCACCGGCGAGCCACTGGCTGTAGGACGGCCAGCACCCCGTCTCGATCGCCCGAAGCGCACGCGCCGCCCGCTCCTCGCGGCACACCCAGTCGGGGACGGGGTTAAGCGCCTTCTCGCACGCCTCTCCCCACTCACTCATCAGCCAGTCGCACGCGGCCCTCGCGTCGGCGTGGACGGCCGCGATGAACCGGGCCGACTTGATCAGCCAGTCGACCGTCCGCACAGGCGGCCGGTCCGGACTGTTGAGGTCGAGCGTGTCGGTCCTCCCGAGCCGCTCCCATTCCCGTCCGGCGGCCGACCACGCGTAGCAGTGGTAGTGCGTGGGCTGGACGCCGGTCCGCTTGGTCGTGTCCGGGGCGATCTGGTGGGTCACGGTGCTACTTTCCGCCCATGTTGTTGCATTCGGGCGGGCAGCACGGCGACCGCTCGCCGTGCCAGAACTCCACGTCCACCCGGTACCCGGTCGCCTCCAGCACCGGGATGGTGGCTTCGAGGGCCTCGCCGTTGAGCATGGCCACATCCTGGTACGGGACGTGGTGGATGTACTCGCCCGCGTGCTCCTGGCAGAACGCACCGTAAGCCTGGGAGCGGAGGATGAACGCGTGCCATGCGGGGTCGACCGGCGTGGTCGGGACGATCCGTTCCCATGGCCGTCCTTCGCGGCGGGCGCGGACGATCTCGGCCTGCGCCCTGAGGAAGACGAGCGCCTGGCCCATCATCTGCTCGGCGTAGGCGAAGGTGACGTGGTGGTAGCGGCGCAGGTCCTCGACCAGGACGCGCCACACCTCGGGCGGGACGAGCTCACGCGGTTCCTTGGCAGTCTGTGCCGCCCGGTCGGTGGTGATGGTCATGGTGCCCTCCGGCAGCGCGCCTGATGGTTGATGCCGCGGTCCGGGTGCGCGCCTGCCGGCCCGGGGCCGCGGGGTCTCTTGGGATCTATGGGCCGCGCACCCCTGGGCACCCGCGCGTTGAGCCCGGGAGTGCGGCGTCTAGAAGGGGCGGCGCACCCAACCGGGGGTTTGTGGGCACGCCGCCCCGCCCGCAGCCCTGGCCGCCGCGTTTATGACCTGGGGCCGCGGGAGTCTCATCGCGGTTGCCGCGCCGACTTGATCTGCTCGCCGAGCGCCTGCGGGGTCGTGGCCGCGACGAGTTGCCGCTTGTCGACCAGCGCCCAGTACAGGCCGGTGAAGCCGCCGAACCAGGCCAGGACCCCGAAGCGGCGCTGCATCTCGGCCGCTGCGGCCGCCCGAATCTGCTCATCGGTGCGGAGGTCCCGCACGTACCGCGGCGCGCTCACCGGACGCACCCCGCGTCGGTCGCCACGGTGGCCTTGGTGCCGCGCCCGGTCTCGATCTCGTGCGCCGCGGCGAGCAGTTCGCGGAGCCGCTCCTCCGATTCGGCGCGGATCCAGGCGAAGCCCCCGCTGACCGGACCCCGGTAGGGACGCCGGTGCGCCTCCCACGGCAGCAGCTTGACCCATAGCTCGTACCGGCACGCCCACTCGGGGAAGTCCTTGAGGAGCCCGGCCAGTCGGGCGTCAATGTCGTCCGGCCGGTCGGACTCGGCGTCCTGGGGTCGCGGGGTAGGGGCGTGCACCGTGCGCTCCCTTGCTCGTGGCGGTTTGGTCACAGCAAGTGAAAGCCCGTGTACCTGTGGCGCGGTAGGCCGGATACTGCGGTCAGAGGGCGGTCAGTTCGGAGAGCCCGCCTGTCCGTCCGGCGAATGGTGTGCGCAGGATGAGCGACGTGGAACGCCCCGAATGGGCAATTCGGCTGCAGGCAGAACGAGAGGCGCGCGGCTGGTTCAAGCCCGACATGGCCAGAGCCCTCTACAAGGCGCGTGACTTACGCCCCAATCAGACGCAGGTGAAGTCGCTCGCCCGGCAGATCCGCAAGTACGAGCATGGTGACCACCACCCCCGGGACTGGGCGGCCGAGTACGCCACGGTGTTCGAAACGAGTAAGGAGGACCTGTTCGGGCGAGCTGATGACGATGACAATGAAGATATGAACCGCCGCACTCTTCTCGGCCTCATGGCTACCGCTACCGCCAGTTCCCTGGCCAGCGATGCCGAGCCGCTGCGAGACGCGTTCGAGACTGCACTCGCCGCTGACGCGAGCGACCGTGACGCAGATACATGGGAGCGCGTCGCCTACGAATACGCCCGCGAGGTCGGCTTTTCTCCCGCCGCTGTCATCCAGCCGGAGCTCGCGGCGGACTTTGCCGAACTGACGCGCCTGATCCCGTCCGGCCAGGGAACCGCCCGGACTCGCCTGATCCATGTGGCCGCGCAGTTGGCCGCGCTCATGGCGATCAATCTGACCAGCCTGGGAGAGAGACCAGCCGCGCGCCGCTGGTGGCGCACCGCCGCCCGCGCCGCCGACCAGACCGGCGACCACACCGCAGCCGCCTTCGTCCGCGGCCACGCCGCCATCTCCGGGCTCTACACCCAGACCCCCCGTCTGTCGGTCATTGAGGCGGCCGAAGAGGCGATCGGTGTCGGGCAAGGCTCCCCCACCGGCGTCATCTCCGCCCACGCCGCCAAGGCTCAGGCTCTCGCCGAACTCAATCGGCACGACGAGGCCGAGGACGCAATCAAGGACCTGCGCGGCGTATTCGAGAGGCTTCCTGACACGGTTCGGACGTTGCGGGGCAGCCAGTGGGGATGGTCGGAAGGCCGTCTCCATTTCGTCACCAGCCTCGTCCACACCTGCGCCGGGAACGTCGAACCCGCGATGGCCGCCCAAGACGCCGCGCTGGCCCTCTGCCGAGGAAACCCGAAGAGCTTGTTCGCCGGACAGATCGAAATGCACCGGGCCGGAGTGATGATCCGTGCCGGAGACATCGACGAGGGCACCCGGCACATGACGCGAATACTGGAGAGCATGCCAGCCGAGCAGCGCGGTGACGGATACCTGCAAGGCAGCGCACTTACCTCGCTGCAGCTCGTGACACCCACCCAGGCCGGGCGACCCTCGATCCGGCAGGCGCACGAACTACTCGCATCGACAGGAGACCGATGATCTCGGGCCTCACCTTCACCCGCCATGACCCCGCCGAGGCGGAGAAGATCCTCGACAGCGTGATCGTGCCGATCTATGTCGCGTCGCATCAGGAATTGATCGACCAGCCGTTCTTCACCGCGGAGCGGTTCGCCGAACGGTTTCCCGGCTACGCCAACGCTCCCGGGTTCCAGATCGTCATCGCTCACATCGGCGGGGAGCCGGTCGGGCAGGCCTTCGGGTACGCGCTGCCGATGAAGGCCCGCTGGTGGGACGGGCTGACCACGCAGGTCCCGGACGGGTTCACCACCGAGACGGGGTCGCGGACGTTCGCGTTCAACGAGCTGATGGTCGTCCCGCAGTGGCAGGGCAAGGGGGTGGCGCACGCCCTGCACGATGCCCTGCTCGGCGGCCGGGCCGAGGAGCGGGCGACGCTGCTGGTTCGCGAGGACAACGAGTCGGCGCAGCGCGCGTACGCGCGGTGGGGATGGCGCAAGGCCGGGAAGGCGCAGCCGTTCCCGGATTCTCCGCACTTCGATGTGATGATGGTCGACCTGCCCCTCGGGACCACTTCACCCGCGTCGTAGGCGCCCCCAACCACCTACCGCCGCATCTTCTCCACCAGAATCCGCTAGCTCCGCGGAGTCGCCCAATGCGGCTCGATGTGGCTCAGCCAGGCGTCCTGCCCGTCCGCCAGCGGCTTCTCTAGTGGCAGTGTCAGAAAGCGGCAGGCGAACGTCATGCCCGCGTCGGCCCCCTCCCCGCGCACGGTGTGGATCCACGCGCCGGCCGTGCCCACGGGAACCCGGAGATGGAAGAACGCTGTTCTTCGCGGTTGCCCGGTGTCGGGATGCGGCTTGTCCTCCAGCGCGACCTGCCGAACAACAGAGGCGGTGAACAGACCGGTCTCTTCCGTTAGTTCCCGTAGGACCGCCTCCTCCAACGCCTCCCCGGGACGGACGCCTCCGGCAGGAACCTGAGTACCCGCCTCGGGCCTGCCGACGTGGTCGAAGACCAGAAGTTCAGGGACGAGAACTTCCCTGATCACATAGGCCGCAACACGCTTCCTCGGCCGGGTTACCACCGCATTCTCCGCCCGGCCAAGCCTGCGGTCACCCACCGCCGGGATTGGGCGATGCCCGCCGTGTGGTCGCCTGCTCTGGCAGCTGTTTCCGTGTCGTTACGCACAGGCCGCTTTTAGGTTGATTTCGGGCAAGGTGCGGAGCCTTTGATGATCGCGCTGTTCCGATCTTGCCTGATCAGAGAGGTTCTCAATGCGCTCGAAACCCGTCCCGGCCCTGGCGGCGGTTGTGACCGTGCTGGCCGTGAGCCTACCCGTCGCGGCGACTGCCCAGACTGCTCCCAATACCTGGAGCGCTCCGGAGTCCTTCGCCGGGGGCGGGCTTCCGCTGAGCGCCCCACCGGTGACCACCACGGTCGCGCCCGGGGTGACGCTGACCTCGATGTCGCTCGGGGCCAAGGACGCCGACGACTACTGGACCGTCCATGTGTACCTTCCGGCCACGATCGACGGGCCGCTGAACAAGGCCGCCACGGCGCTGGGCCCGGAGGAGATCGCCCGCCGGGTGGCCGGCGCGGTGCGGGACAAGGGGTTCGAGCCGCGGCTGGAGCGGGTCTCCACGCCCGCGTTCGCCGACCGTCCCGCCGGCCCCCTCGGGTGGACGGTCCGGATCGGCCGGTACGCCACCGGCGCCGAGGCGTCGGCCGCGCTGTCCGCGATCAGAACCGCGGGGTTCGCGGGCGGCACGCGCTACACCGCGCAGGACGGCACCGACCGGCGTGCGCCCCAGAAGGTGCACGTGATCCGCGTGGACTTCGGCGAGTTCCGCGGCACGGTCGGCACCGAGTTCGGCCCGGCCCTGAACGGCACCGAGAAGCTGACCGACCTGGCCGCCGCGACGGGCGCGGTGGCGGGGATCAACGCGCAGTGGTTCTACAACAGCGCGCCCGGCGGCCTGTACGTCAAGGACGGCAAGCTGATCGGCGGGGCCACCCAGGGCCGCGGCGGCATCAAGATCACCAAGGGTGGACGCGCGGTCGACGTTGACGCCTACACCGCGCACGTGACGCTGCGGGCGGGCCGGAGCACCGTCGAGCTCGACGGCGTCAACCGGGTGCCGGGCGAGATCTGGAACTGCGGCGGCGTCGGCGGCGACCAGCCGACCGAGAAGGCGCAGCACGACCTGAAGTGCACCGATGACAGCGAGCTGGTGCTGTTCACCCCAGAATGGGGCGTCCCGCCCACGGGCGCGGGCGCCGAGGTCGTCCTGGACGCCGACGACCGCGTGACGGCGGTGAACACCTCGCGCGGCGCGGGCGTCCCCGCCGGGGGTTCCACCGTCCAGGCCACCGGCCAGAGCGCTGCCTGGCTGCTCGACCACGTCAAGCCGGGGGACCGGCTGCGGGTGAGCGAGCGAGTCGAGGACAGCCGGGGCCGCCGTGTCGCGCTGACCCCGGACACCACGATCCTCCAGGTCGGCCCGACCCTGGTCAGGGACGGGAGGGTGTCGGTGAACGCCATGGCCGACGGGCTGATCCGCGAGGGCGGCGACCAGACGTTCACCTACAACTGGACCGTGCGCGCCAACCCGCGCTCGATGATCGGCATGGATCGGCGCGGACGGCTCATGCTGGTCGTGGTCGACGGCCGCCAGGACGGCTACAGCGAGGGGCTCGGAATCGCCCAGACCGGCGAGCTCATGAGGCTGCTCGGCGCACAGGAGGCGATGAACCTCGACGGCGGCGGCTCCAGTGTCATGGTCACCCGGGACGGCGGCATCGTGAACCGCCCGTCCGACGCCACGGGCCAGCGCTCACTGGGCAACGTCGTCCTCGTCCGCCCGTAGTCGCGCCGTCGCGGTGCCTTAGTGAAATGCGTAGAACGTACCTATTGTCTGGCGCTAAATGATCTGCATCGGTCGACGCAAGGCTTGGCTTTTCGGTCGGCCTTGATAGGAGAAGTGGCGTATCCGTAGGCGAATTCCGCTTTTTCGGGTTCGGTGTCGTGGTGGATATGGGATGCTCGGCCACGCACTTCACCTGCTCTCGCCGATTCGTAGTGTCGGCGCGTCGAGTGGTGGCCCGGTCCCGACCAAGTAGCTGGTTTGCCGCGGAATATGATGAGACCAAGATCTCGTGTTGGGCGCAGCGCCCGCCGGACAACGAATCCTCCTGCTCGCGCCCATGAGCGCCAGGGGTTGCCCAAACGTTTTCGCAGGGCTGCCTGGGGAGTGGCGGCAGCGGTGCTGTTGGCCGTCACCACCAACTCTCTCACCGGCGTGTTCTCGACGGGACTTCGATCCGTGACGGAGCGCATGACCGGCGGAAAGTCATTGTCGGTTCATTCGAAACCATACGTCACTCCGTGTAGTAACAGCTGGGTAATCCCTGATCGGAAACCCACTCCGGAGCCACCGACCATGCCTTCCTCGGCGCTGCGGTCGCAAGAGACGATGGAGACCTGGCTCCGCCGCAACAAAGCCGTGGACGCGGGCGACACCACGGTCGAATTGACCCTCCGAGGCAGGTCGGGCACTGCGCTCGTGCTCAAGGAGATACGAGTCAGAATCGTGCAGCGGCAGGCACCCGTCCCGGCCATGGCAATCAGTAACAGATGCGGGGGCGATCCATTGCCCCCGCGCCTCTATAAGGTGGATCTCGATGCCGTCCGGCCCGTCGCACGCCCCGTCCGAGACGCCGGTGAGCTCCAGGGGGCTCCGGCCGTGCCGTTTCCGTACAAGGTGACCAACGCCGATCCGGAGGTAATCCGGGTGTTGGCTGTGACGGATGCCTACGACTGCCGCTGGACGCTTGAGCTGGTGTACGTCGACGGCGACAAGGAACTCGTCAAGGTGATAGACGATCACGGCAAGCCCTTTCGGACCATTGGTGCCGGAAAAGGGCCGGCCACGGAGACGAACTAACGATGTCGACGAGCCGATACACGCGTCCACTGGTCGTGGTGGCGGCCACGGACCTGGTCCTCGCCGTGACAGCCGGCAACCCGTGGATGTCGCAATGGGTACTGTCGTGGCAACATGAGGGCGGCGGTTCGCTCGCCAAAGAGGCCGCCCAGGTCTTCCTTTTCTCGGCGTGGGGGGCGGAGGAGAACTGGGAGCTGACCCAGCCGTCGGGGCACTGGCGCATCGGGATACTGCTCCGCATCCTCGTCTTCTTGATCCTTCACCTGTGGGTCGTGCGCTGGTTCGCCAGGAGAGCCGCCGCTGCCGGTTCCCGTCCCAGCTGGATATTTGAACGCTCGGCGGCGTGGGTATTCGCTCCGGCCGTCGGGGCTGTCGCCGGGCTCGCCCTGGTCATACCGGACGCATTCGATGGGACCGTCACCGACGAGGAACGGGGGCTGATACGTCTCGTCGCCGTCCATTCCGCCGAACGCGGAGCGTACTGGGGGCTTCTCTCCGGCGCCGTATGCTGGATCGTCTTGACGATCTTTTCGCGGTTCGCTTACCGCCGCTCGGAGGTCGTGAGCCCGGATGCCGCGAACGGTGACCGTCCGGCCCCCCGTCTTACCGGATGCCTGCCCGTTCTCCTGGTCCCGTCCTTCGCGCTGATCGCTGCCGCCGCGGCCGCCTTCGCGGGAGGGGCGGCCGCGCCCGACGATGCGGGAAGAGCCGAGGAATCCAACTATCCGACCGCGCACGGCCAACTCGGGATGCTCGTCTCTCATCTGCACTGGCCGACCCACAATCAGGACGACGGCGACACCGGGCTTCATACGATGGCGCCCACCGTGGCATTGACGATGTACCTCGTGATGCTTTTCGGGCTGCTGATGACGCGACTCGGGGAATACAGCGGCAATAAGCGGCCGTCGTCAGCGCAGTATCCTCCGGCCCTGCCGCTGACGAGTCCCGATACGGTCGCCGCCTCCCCCGGATTGGTCGCCTTTGCCAAGGGCTGGCACGCAGCCATCTGGGCCGCGATCCTCGCCGCACTGGCCGCTGCGGAGATGGACACACTGATCAGCATCGTGACACCGGTGACCTCCGGCGGGGAACGAGGGATCAACATCCTGGCGAGAGAATTCGTTGAGGAGTTGCCCGGCACCGCAGCGTATGCGGCCGTTCTCGGATGGGTGCCGGCCGTTGCCGTCCTCCTTGCCGCCCGTGTCCTACGGGGTCTTCTCAGACTGCTCGATGACGACGACGAGGAGAATGAGGAGCCAGCCGACGCGGCCCACAACGAAAGGGTCGCTGAGCAGAGCAATACTGATGGCGGCTTGCCCGAACGTGACGACTCGGCTTGAATTCATGGCCGGCGGGCCGGACCAGGGGCGTGCGAAAAAGAGAGAGCTAAAGCCGTCCGGCGTGGCGAGTTATCAAGTTGGCTAGGGCGATGGGGGACTCTAGCTCGATTATGTGGCCCAGGTCTGGGAGCAGGACCAGTTCTGAGCCGGGTAGAGCGTCGGAGATTGGGTGGGCGTGGTCGGCGGGTGGGGCGACCTTGTCGGCGGTGCCGCAGACGATCAGGGTGCGGGCTTGGATGTGCGGGGTGTAGGTGAGGATGTCGCCGCTGGCCAGGGCGTGTGCGGCTTGCATGTAGGCGGCGGGGTCCAGGGCTCGGGTCGCCGCCTTGACCGCGTGGAGTGGGCCTGGCGGGTTGCCTGCGATGAGTTGGGGGGCTCGCGTTTCCGCCATGCGTTCGGGACCCAGGGCTATGAGGTCCGCGCGGGCGGTCAGTTCGGCTTGGCGGGTTTGGGGCGTCTGGCCCGCGCCGGTGGCCGGCGCCGTCAGGAGGAGGGACTCGACTCGGTCGGGGTAGGTGGCGGCGATGGCAGCGGCTATCAGGGCGCCTAGGGAGCTGCCTACCAGGTGGCAGGTTGGGAGGGCTAGGCGGTCCAGGAATGCGACTAGGGCGGTGGCGTAATCGGTGACTGTTGGGTGGGTGGTGGGTAGTGGGTCCGAGCCGCCGTAGCCGGGCAGGTTTGGGGCGATGCCTTGGTGGGCGGGGGTCAGGAGGTCTAGGACGTCGCCGAACGCGTTCGCGTTGGAGCCGATGCCGTGTAGGCAGACCACGGCCGGGGCGTCGGGACGGCCCGTCCGGACGTACGTGATCGGCTCGCCGCTCACTTGTGGAGGCTTTCGCGTAGGAAGCCGATGACGTTGACCGACGAGTTGGCGATGTGGGAGTACATGGCGGCGTAGGCGGCCTGTGCGTCCTCCTGGACGATGGCCGCCAGCAGCGCCCCGTGCTCTGCGTAGGAGTTCTTCATCCGGTCGTTCGTGATGTAGAACTGCGGCACCCGGAACGGCGCGGTGCGGTGACGGAGCCCGCGGACGATCTCGTACAGGGCGTGGTTGCGGCTGCCCTGGTAGATCGCGTTGTGGATCTGCTCGTTCAGCCGCGCGTAGCCCTCGTGGTCGCCCGCGGTGACGTACGACTCCGACTCCTCGTGGAGCAGTTCCAGCCGCCGCCGGTCGATCACCGAGAGCCGTACCGCGCACAGCCGCGCGCACAGCGCCTCGATCTCGGCGAACGCCTCGAAGAGCTCCTCCAGCTGGTCGGAGTCGATCTCGGCGACCCAGGTGCCCCGGTTGGGGCGGATCTCGACCAGCCCCGTGCCGCTGAGCTCGCGCAGCGCGTCGCGCACCGGGGTGCGGGACACGTTGAACTGATCGGCGAGCTGCAGTTCCTCCAGCCGCTGGCCCGGTCTGAGCCGGCCGGAGACGATGTCCTCCGCGATCCGCTGCCGGATTTCCTCCGACCTAGTCCCAGCGATGTGGACCATCCTCCATATCGGTGTCCAATTCCCGGCTACAGAAGCGCGCAGGCTTCGTCGAACGGCAGCCGGGGAAGCCTCGGGAACTGCGCGGCGCGATCGGCGAAGCCGAGGTTGCACAGGAAGTTGACCCGCGTCTTCCGGTCGGGAAAGAAATCCCTTTCGATTACTTCTGGGTCGAAACCCGACATCGGCCCGCAATCAAGGCCCAGCGCTCGGGCGGCAATGATCATATACGCTCCCTGCAGGCTGGAGTTCCGGAATGCGACCTCCCGCCGGGCCTCCTTCCGCTCGTCCCCCGCGTGGACGGCGACGAGGTCGGGCCGTCCGGGGAAGAGTTCGGGTCCCCGGAGATGAAAGTCCTCGGCCCAGCCGACGATCACGGTGACCGGAGCCTCCCTCGTGCGCTCCACGTTCCCCGGATCGAGCGCGCGAAGCAACCGTTCCTTGGCCTCGTGTCCGCGCACAAAGGTGAATCGGGCCGGACATAGATTGCTTGCGGTCGGGCCGAATTTCACCAGGTCGTAGAGTTCGCGCAGCAGGCGGTCGGGGACGGGACGCGCCGAGAACCGGTTCGCCGTCCTGGCCCCGGTGAACAGGCGCTCCAGCACATGATCCGCGAGAGCGCCCGGCGCGGCCGCGTTCATCACCTCCGCCATTCACGCCCCGCTTATCGCCGGAACGGCGGCCCGCTCGAATTCCCTGATCTCCGCCACGACGGCGTCGAGCTGAGCTCGACGCTCGGGCGGGAGCGGGGAGATGGGGGCGCGGGCGGGGCCGGGGTCGCGGCCGACCGCCGCCATCGCCTCCTTGATGACGACCGGGAACGAGCCCAGTCCCCAGGCCCGGCGCAGCGGCGCCAGCGCGTCGTTGATCCGGCGCGCGGTGGCCAGGTCGTCCGCGCGGACGGCGTCGTACATCCGGCACACGAGCTGCGGGAACACGTTCGCCGCCGGTGAGATCGCGCCCGCGCCGCCGTGCGCGAGCAGCGCCATCGTGATGGTGTCGCGGCCGGAGAACAGCAGGCAGCCCGAATCGGCGAGCAGGTACTCGACGGCCTGGCTGAGGTCGCCGCTGCTGTCCTTGACTCCGATGATGTTGCCGGAGCGGGCGCAGTCCGCGTAGACGTCGGGGGTCACGTTGACGCCGGTGCGCGGCGGATTGTTGTAGAGCAGCACGGGCAGCGAGGTGGCGGCGGCGACCGTCCGGAAATGCTCGGACAGCTCCCGTCCGGACGGCGACAGGAAGTACGGGGTGATCACCATCGCCACGTCCACGCCGATGGACTCGGCCGCCCGGGTCAGCGCGATCGACTCCCGCGTGGAGACCGTCCCGGTGCCCGCGTACACCGGGACCCGTCCGGCGACCGTCTCGACGGTGATCTCCATCAGCCGCAGCCGCTCGGCCGTGTCCAGGACGTAGAACTCGCCCTGGCTCCCGGCCACGGAGACGCCGTGCACGCCCGCCGCGACGTAGCCCTCCACCAGCTCGCGGAAACGGCCATCGTCGAGGTCGCCGCCCGCGTCGAAGGTGGTCGGCGTGGCGGTGACCACGCCGTGGAGGCGCTCGCGCGTCCGGTTCTGTTCGTTCAAGGTCGTTCCTCCTGGACGGCCATGTGATCCTGCATGGCTACGTGACGCCCATCAGGCGGCTCAGCCGCTGTGCGGTCTCGGTGAATTCGGGGAGCGCCCGGGTGGTCGCCGGGTCGCGGGGGCGCGGGATGTTCACCCGCAGGTCCTCGACCACGGTCCCGGGACGCTGGGACATGACGATGATCCGGTCGGCCAGGAACACCGCCTCGGCGATGCTGTGCGTGACCAGCAGCACGGTCTGCCGCAGCTCCTGCCAGATCTTCAGCAGCTCGACGTTGAGCCGGTCGCGGGTGAGCGCGTCGAGGGCGCCGAACGGCTCGTCCAGCAGCAGGATGTCCGGGCGGCACACCAGCGCCTGGCCCAGCGCGGCCCGCTGGCGCATGCCGCCCGACAGCTCGTGCGGGTGCTTGCCGGCGAACCCGGACAGGCCGAGCATCTCCAGCATGGGCGGCACCCGGCGGGCGACCTCCGCCTTCGGGATCCCGGCGAGCCGGGCGCCGAGGCCGACGTTCGCCTCGACGGTCCGCCACGGGAGGAGGTTGTGCGTCTGGAAGACGACGCCGAGGTCGGGCGGGGTGGTGCCGTCGACCGGACGGCCCTGCACCTCGACTCGTCCGCCCTTGTCGGCGTCCATCAGCCCGGCCACGATGCGGAGCAGCGTGCTCTTGCCGCAGCCGCTCGGCCCGACGATCGCGACGAACTCCCCGGCCGGGACGGTCAGGTCGATCGGGTCGAGGGCGCGCACGTCCTCGCGGCCCCGGAAGGTCTTGGACGCCCCCGCCAGCCGGACGGCGGCCGACGCGCCGTCCGCCGCCCCCGCGCCTGGGGGCTCCATGACCCGCCGGGTGGACCGGATCATTTGGCCGCTCCCACCCAGCCGTTCTCGGAGATGTCGAAGATCACGCCGTCCGGGTCGCGGTACTTGGCCTCGTAGTAGAGGGAGTCCTTGGCCAGCGGGAGGTCCATGAAGAACCGTCCGCCGTTGGCCTCGATCCGCTTCCCCTGCTCGTCGAGGTCGTCGCACCAGAACCCGAAGTGGTGGACGCCGACGTACTCCTTGCCGCGTTCCAGCCCGGCGGCCTCGTCGGTCTTGTAGTTCAGCAGCGCCAGGCAGACCGTGCCGTCGGTCAGGTAGACGCCGGACGCGATCGGCGACTCCGTCTCGCCCGCGACCTCCATCTCGAACGTCTCCTGGTAGAACTTCGACGCGGACTCCAGGTCGTTGACCGCGATCGCTATGTGCCGCAGCTTGGCCACGGGGATCAGCTCCAATCAGATTTCAGGCGGCCGCTCGGCCCCGCCACCACACCAGGCGGCCGAGCAGCTCGATGACGCCGTACAGGACGAAGGACAGGACGGTGACCAGCAGCAGGGAGGCGAAGACCAGGTCGGTGCGGTTGCTGGACGCGGCCGACTGGATCAGCATCCCGAGCCCCTCGTCCGCGCCGACGAACTCGCCGACGATCGCCCCGATCACCGCGAGCGGCATCGCGACCTTGCAGCCGTCGATCACCGCGGGCAGCGCGTATGGGACGCGCAGCTGCGCGAACGTCGCCCACCGGGACGCGCGCAGCGCCCGGAAGTGCTCCTCCAGGTGGGCCGGGGTTCCCGCCAGCCCGCCGAGCGTGGAGATGGCCACCGGGAACAGCGCGAACAGGAAGGCCATCAGCACCTTCGAGCCGAGCCCGTACCCGAACCAGATGACGAACAGCGGGGCCAGCGCCACCTTGGGCAGCCCCTGAAGGGCGACCAGCAGCGGGTACAGCGTGCGGCGCAGGAAGGCCGACCCGTAGATCAGCACCGCCAGCAGCAGCCCGCCGGCCGCCGCGAGCAGGAAGCCGAGCAGCACCTCCCGGGAGGTGATCCAGAGGAAGTCGGTCAGGCTCGACCGGGCCGTCCACCCCGCGGACAGGACGTCGCTGAAGGCGGGCAGCAGGTAGGGCTTGACGTCCAGCGCGCCTGGGATGAACTCCCATGCGGCCAGGATGACGGCCACCAGCAGCACCGGCTCCGCCACCCTGAGCGCGCGGCGGATCATGGGCGGCCCTCCGCCTTCTCCTCATAGAGGGCCGGGGCCGGGACGCGGAAGCGCTCGAACCGCCACTGGTCGTACGCCTCGACCGTGTCGTCCCACACCTGCGCCGTGTGCGGGTGGTCGGCGTCGACCTTCACCATGTCGGCGTAGAACTCGACGTAGTTGCCGTCCGGGTCGAGGAAGACGAGGAAGAGGTTCTCGCCCGGCCCGTGCTTGCCGATGCCGCGGACGATCTCCACGTCCCGTTCGGCGAGGAAGTCGGCGGCGGCCTCCAGCTCCTCCAGCCCGCCGACCTCGTAGGAGAAGTGCTCCAGCCCGGCGCGCTCGCCGACCCGGCGCGGCGGCTGCGCGGCCTCCTCCGGCGGAAGCTGGGCGAGGCCGAGGTCGTGATGGTCGGGCCCGCAGCGCAGGAAGACCATCTGATCGGCGATCCAGTCGGACACGGTGAGCCCGACGATCTCGGTGTAGAACTCGACGGACTTGTGGATGTCGCGCACCTGGAGCACCAGGTGGCCGAGCTTTCTGGGACGTGCGGCCGGCATCGCGGTCACCTTCCTCGCGGGGTCTGACGGGCCCGGGGTCTGACGGGGTCTCACTTGAGGTGGTCGTTGGTGTAGACGTCGGAGGGCGCGATCTCCCGCTCCACCTTGAAGGCGCGCCGGATGGTCTCGACGGTCGACTTCATCCGGGCCGCGTCGAACCAGCCGGGGCCCTGGGACGCGGTGCGCGGGTCGTTGATCAGCTTGTTCATGTCGGTGGCCTGCTGCGTCAGGACCTTCGGGTCGAGCTGCGGGTTCTTCGACGAGATGTACTCGGCGACCTTGTCGGGGTTGTCGCGCATGTACGCGTAGCCCTTGTACGTGGCGCGCAGGAACGCCTTCACCACCGCCGGGTCCTGCTGGATCTTCTGCGCGGACGTGACGATCCCGTTGCCGTACATGTCGAGCTTGTGGTCGCGGTACTCGATCCACTTGACGTTCTTGCCTGCCTGCTCGGCCAGCTTCAGGACGTTGGCGCGGTTGCTGGCGGCCCAGCAGTCGTCCAGGTCGGTCTTGCCCTGGATGAAGGAGGTGTCGACGACGGCCGGGTCCATCTTGAGCAGCTTGACGTGGTCGCGGGGGAGGCCGTTCGCCTCCAGCCACACCGGCAGCAGGCTCTGGATCGGGGACGTGGCGCCGCCGCCGAGCACCAGGCCCTTGAGGTCCTGGAGGGTGTTGATCTGGTGCTTTCCGGCGTCGTAGCACAGCCCGCCCGGCCACACGGTGTTGAGCGCGCCGACCATGACGGCCTTCCCGCCCGCCGCCCGGTTGAGGATGACGCTGACCGGGTCGCCGTAGCCGAAGTCCCACTTGCCCTGGTCGATCTCGTTGACCGTCCGGGTGCCGCCGTAGCCGCGGACGGCCTCGACGTCGAGCCCCTCGGCCTTGTAGAAGCCCTGGTCGATCGCGGCGAACACGCCGCCCGTGCTGCCCTGCGGGAAGTACGCCAGATTGAAGGTGATCTTGCGGAGCGGCTTGCCGGACTCCGTCTCGCCGTTCGAGCCGCACCCGGCCAGCGCCGCGATCAGCGCCGCGATGAGCGGCACCGCGATCATTATGCGGCGCGAGCCGGCCGGACGCCGGTCTGCTTTGTTCATGGGGACTCCCACACAGGAATGGACGAAGGAAGAAGCACCACCCCCCGATGACCGGTCAGCGGACCGGGTTCTCCAGGGCCCCGATGGCCTCGATCTCGGCGCGCATCACGTCGCCGCTCTTGAGGAACACGCCCCGTCCCATGCCGACGCCGTCGGGGGTGCCCGTGGCGATGAGGTCGCCAGGCCGCAGCGTGAGGATCCCGGACAGGTAGGCGATCTGCTCCGCGATGGTGAAGATCATTTCGTTGGCCTTGGCGTCCTGCATGACCTCGCCGTTGACGGCCAGCCGCAGGGTGAGCGACTGCGGGTCCGGCATGCACCCGGTGGGCACCAGCCAGGGCCCGAGCGGTGCGAAGGTGTCGAAGCACTTGCCGCGGAACCAGTCGAACTTGAAGGGGAAGTCGTCCCGCATGTTGAGGTCGCGGGCGGAGACGTCGTTGATGATCGTGTACGCGACGACGTGGTCGAGGGCCTCGTCCACCGGGATGTTCCGGCCGCCTCCGCCGATCACGGCGGCGAGCTCGACCTCCCAGTCGACCTGCTCGGACGACTCCGGCATCACCACGGTCTCGCCGGGGCCGATGACGCTGGAGTCGGCCTTCATGAACACGTACGGCTGGCTGTTGGCCTTGGCCGCGAGCACCGTGCCCATCTCGTCCGCGTGGTCGACGTAGTTGGAGGTCGCGGCGAAGATCCGGGCCGGGCGGTAGGGCTCGGCCAGCCGGTCCGCGCCGCCGGGGACCTCGGTCAGCGCGTCCGGACGGGCTTGGGCGGCGGCGGCCAGGGAGCGGAGCGCGTCGAGGGTCCGCGGCCAGTCGGCGAGCAGGTCGGCCACGGAGCCGGCGAGGGCGTCGCCGCCGTGGCCGAGGGCGTCGCGCGTTCCGGCGAGGTCGTAGATCCGCCCGTGGTCGAGGACCAGCGCGGGACGGATCGCGCCCTCCGCCCCGGAACGGTACGAGGCGAGCGCGAACCAGTCCACATCCGCTTCATTTCGTGTGCTCATAGCTCAGTATGTATACATGTGGCCCTCTGGGCGTGCAATAGGTCACACGGGATTTCTCAGCCGAGGGTGACGGCGAGGAGGGCGACGGCGGATCCGGCGAAGACCGTCGTGTTGCGGACGTGGGTCTGCGCGCGCACCCAGCCGGGGAAGGCGTTCTCGGCGGCCTTGAGGAAGGGCGCGACCTCGACGCGGGCCAGCTCCGGGTCGTTCTTGCGGCGGAAGGCGGCCTGCACCGACTTCACGGCGGTGCGGTTGCTGTGGACGATCGCGAGGTTCATGAGGATGACCAGGGACGAGAAGATCCAGGTCAGCGGCCGGGCCAGGTCGGCGCCCGCGAGGTTGAGCGCGGCGACGGAGATCATGATCGCGGCGACCGTCGCGGGCGCGGCGGTCTCGTGGCCGCTCGCGTCGAAGCGGAGCCTGTTCTCGTCCAGGACCTCCGGACGGACGTTCTGGCGCCGCAGTTCCGCCACGGCGGCGGCCTTCGCGGCGGGCCCGAAGCGGTGCCGGACGACCGGGATGCTGACGAAGGCGGCGGCGACGAGCAGCTGCATGGCGGCGGCGAGGGCGGTCATGGGCTCTCCCTGACTTGTACATAGTTCAAGTTCTCGATCGAGCTGACGCTAACCCACGACTTGAACTAAGTGCAAGACCTGGCTTGAACTTAGTGAAAGAGGCTGCGTACGGTGGTGGCCATGGCACGCGACACGCTCACCCGGGACCGCATCGTCCAGACCGCCGTCGAGCTCCTGGACGCCGAAGGACTAGAGGGCCTGAACATGCGCGCCCTGGGCAAGCGGCTCGACTCCGCCGCCACGGCCATGTACTGGCACGTCAAGAGCAAGGACAACCTCGTCCTGCTGGCCACCGACCGGGTGTGGGGCGAGCTGGCCCTTCCGGACCCGGCGGCGGTCGGCTGGCGCGCCGCTGCCGCCGCCATGGCCGCCGACCTGTTCGGGATGTTCACCCGGCACCCCTGGCTGGTCCCGGCCTTCGCGGCCCACGTCGTCTACGGGGAGGGCAAGGCCCGTCACGACGATCACCATCTGGCCGTCTACGAGGCCGCGGGCTTCACCGGCGCCCAGGCCGACCAGGCCGCCGCCGCCGTCTTCACCTACGTGCTGGGCAACGCGGCCGGGGCCGCCGCGTCCGCCTCACACGCCCGGAGGCTCAGCCGGGACGGCGCCAAAGCCGAAGCGCAACTCAACGACGCCATGACCAAGGCGCAGGAGATCGCCATGAATTACCCGCACCTGCGCGCGCGCTTGGACACCGCAGCGGCGGCCGACTATGCCGCCGCTCCCGCCGAAACCTTTGAATTCGGTCTCCAAGCCCTCCTCGACGGCCTGGAGCGAAACGTCACGAACTGCGGTTCCGGTCTCGATGGTTCGCGATGAAGTCGCGGAGCATGACGACGAGCATTCCGACGTTGGCCGTGTCGCCCCATGACCGCACAAGCCGCTGACCTCCCTGGCCACGGATGACGATGCGGCCGTTCTGGATGTCGACGGCGGCGAGTTCCGAATAGGGGATCAGGCCGTCGGCGCCGCCCACGCCATGAGGGGTGAACTCGGTGTAGCTCGCCGATCCCCATTTCGGGAACAGGTACGTCTCGCCTTGCCGCAGCATCTCCAGGACCTTGGGCCGCAGATGGTCGGTCACGTATTGGACGATGTCCTTGCCGAAGCCGGCGAGGTCCTCGATCTGCTGGTCGGTGAGGGTGAGCCAGGCGTCGCCGCCCGTCCAGACGACGTACTGGCGGCCGACCTTGTTCCGGACGGTCTCGTACCGCTCGAACACCCCGCGGATCTCGTCCCAGCGGTGGACGTCGATCTCGCCGTCCCAGGAGAACGCGAACCCGTGCTCGAACGTCACGACGCCGCGCGTGGCGCTGCTGGGCGCCCAATATCTCGTCCGCTCGGCCCCGAGGTCGCGGGACTGGGCGAGCGTTGTCATCTCGTCCGGGAGCGGGCGATCGCGCGCCTCCGCCCAACGCGCCTTGCCGGGACGGATGGCGAACGCCAGCGCCAGCGAGACGGCGCCGACGCCGCCCGCGAACGGCGCGGGGAGCCCGATCGTCTTGATCCACGTGCTCGGCTCGGCGTAGGCCGTCCCGCCGCCGGCCCGCAGCGTGACGGTCTGGCCGAGCCGGACGTCGCCGAGGGTGCCCTCGATCGACCCCGTGTGCTGCTCTCCGTCGGCGCTGGTCCAGCTTCCCCGGCAGTCCGAAAGGGTGCCCGAGCCGGACAGATACGAGCACGACTTGGCCACCTTCACCCGCACTTCCTCGCCCAGCTTCCAGCCCCAGGCATGCTGGATGGAGCCGAGCGCCGCCAGCCCGCAATAGAGGAGAAGAACACCGCTCAGCGGAGCGATCAGCGCGAACGCCGAGGCCCTTTTCTCAATCGACATACCGCCCCGTCGAGCACGATCCGGATCGTCTGACGGAAGGTAACGGGCTGCCGCTGTCCGACGGCTATCTGTCGGCTATCAGCCCTGGTCAGGGCTAATCTCAGCGGGGTTGGAGCGCCTGGATGATCGCGGTTTCCACCGGGGATGCCGCCTCGGCCGGGCCGTTAAGGCGGAATGGCTCGGACGGGCTGAGTTTGGGTTGGGCGAGAAAGCGCGGAGTCGTCCCGTGGTGGGGCTGGCCGGCGTGCACCAGGAATGGATGGCATAGGTAGACGTCGCCCGCGCGGCCCGTGGCGAGGGCGGTCGGGAGATGACCGGTGGCGGCGTCCGCGCGCCGGGCCAGTTCTCGTGCGTCCAGGCCGTCCTCGCCCTCGGGTTCGAGGACGCGCGCCACGTGCCGGTGGGAGCCGACGCGGAGCCGGGTCGGGGCGTCGTCGGGGCCGACGTCGGAGAGCAGGAAGAACATCAGCAGCGCGCGGTCTCTCGACGCGACGTTCGCGCGCCAGGTCATGTAGTCGTCCGGGGACGAGCCGGGTCCGGGGAAGCTGACGTCGACGTGCCACCCGTCGACGACCGCCGGTTCGTCGGCGGGGAAGCGGATCACGAAACCGCCGAGGCTTTGGCGCGGCGTCCAGCGGCCCTTGCCGGCGAGGGCGTCGAACGCGGCGTGGAGGCGCGGGGTGTTGGCGGCGGCGACGAAGGGCGCGTCCGCGTGGTCGGGGCGGGCGGCGACCGGGCGCGGCCAGGTGGACGGGTCGCCGGGCTCGGCGCCGAGGTCGGCGCTCAGGTCGCGCCAGATGATCGTGCGGCAGTCGTCCGCGAGCCTCCTGGGGAACGCTTCCCTGAGGTGGACGAAGCCGTCCTCGATGAACGAATCGACCTGCATGACCCCAACGATGACCGCGGTGGCGGCGGTGCTGCCACCCATTAACGGCCGGGGTGGCGGACGGGGTCAGCCGTCCGAAATGAGGCCCCCGGTGGGGTGTGGTTCTTGTCACAGTGATCGACTGCTGTCCCAGTAGATTCCCTGCAGAACGCCCTTGTTCACTTTCGTCGCTGTTGCCGGGTATGACGTTTCGTGTTCATCTATTGAGGGCGATGTCCGGTTGCGGCCAGCCACCGTCCGAAGAGCCGACGGCGACAGCGGAGGTCCGATGCGGAAGGAGACGCTGGAGAGTTTCGTCCTCGGGGACGTTCTCCGGTCACAGGCGCAGATCCACCGACGACAGACGTTTCTCAAGTTCCGGGACGGCGAGATCACCTACGGCGAGGTCGACGCCGCCGCCGACCGGATGGCCCGCGCGCTCGCCGGGGCCGGGATCGGGCGCGGCGACCACGTCGGGCTGATGCTGCCCAACTGCGCCGACTTCGTCCAGCTGATCTTCGCCCTGGCGCGGCTCGGCGCGGTGGCCGTGCCGATCAACATCGCGTACCGGGGCGAGCTGCTGCGGCACGTGCTGGACAGCTCCGACTCCCAGTGGCTGATCATCGACGGCCCGTACGCGGAGCGGATCGCCGAGATCGCGGAGCGGCTGCCGAAGCTGGGCGGGGTGCTCGTCCGGGACGCCGCCGCCAGCGGGGTCCTGCTCGAACGGCTCGGCAAGCCCGCGCGGGACCTGGCGAGCCTGCCGGACGACGGCCGCGGCGGCGGGCGCGTCGAAGTGCCGGTCGGGTTCGCGGACATGCAGGCGATCATGTACACGTCCGGGACGACGGGCCCGTCCAAGGGCGCGATGGTGCCCCATGCCCTGGCCTTGACCTGCGCCTATGACTCGCTCGACTTCCTCGACCGCTGGGGCAAGACGATCTACTGCCCGCTGCCGCTGTTCCACGCGGCGGCGCTGTGGGACGGCATGCTGTCCGCGCTCCTCGGCGGCGGCTCGATCGCGATCGTGGAGCGTTTCAGCGCGTCCAGGTTCTGGGACGACGTCCGCCGCTTCGACGCCCAGGTCTGCATGAGCGTGTTCTCCATGATCCCGATCTTGCTGAACCGGCCGCCGACGTCCAGGGACCGGGACCACCGGCTGGAGACGTTCTACATGGGCAAGTCGAACCTGGACGAGCCGATGCGGGAGCGGTTCGGCGTCCGGTCGGTGGAGACCTACACCAGCACCGAGGCGGGGATCGCGACGGGCAGCCCGTACGGGGAGTGGCGGCTCGGGTCGTGCGGGCAGGCCCACGAGGAGCGCTTCCAGGTCGCCGTGGTGGACGAGCACGACCGCGAGCTGGGCCCAGGTGAGCCGGGGGAGCTGGTGCTGCGGCCGAAGCAGCCGTTCGTCCTCACGACCGGCTACTACGGGAACTGGGAAGCGACCACGCACTGCTTCCGGAACATGTGGTTCCACACTGGAGATCGGGTATGGCGCGATGACGACGGGTATTTCTTCTTCCTCGATCGGATGAAGGACGCCATCCGCCGGCGTGGTGAGAACATCTCCGCCTTCGACCTGGAGACGGAGATCAACCAGCATCCGGCGGTCTTGGAGTGCGCCGCGATCGGCGTGCCCTCGGAACTGGAGGACGAGGACATCAAGGTGTCGATCGTGGTGCAACCGGACACCGGCATGGACCCGGCCGAGCTGGTCGCCTACTGCGAGGAGCGGCTGCCGCGCTCGATGGTGCCCCGCTACGTCGAGTTCGTGGAGGCGCTGCCGCGCACCCCGACCGACAAGGTCGCCAAGTACAAGCTGCGGGCCGAGGGCGAGCGCGGCATCACCGACACGACCTGGGACCGGGAGGCGGACGGACGGTGAACTGGGACGACACGCCAGAGGAGGCCGCGTTCCGCGAGGAGGTGCGAGCCTTCGTCCAGGAGCGGTTTCCCGAGTCGTACCGTCCGGCCGGGGACGAGGAGCAGAGCCTGGAGCCGGAGGACGTCGCGGGCTACAACTGGCCCGTCGACCGCGTCGCCGACGATCCGGGCCGCCGCGAAGGCGCGCGCGCATGGGCCGATGCCCTGGCCGAGCGCGGCTGGATAGCCCCGCACTGGCCGAAGGAATACGGCGGCGCGGGCCTGTCGGCGCTGGAGGAGTTCGTCCTGCACGAGGAGATGATGCGGGCGCGGGTGCCGACCGTGAACGGCATCGGCGCGTTCCTCCTGGGCCCGACCCTCCTGGTCCACGGCACGGACGAGCAGAAGGCCGCACACCTCCCGCGCATTGCCAAGGGCGAGGCGACCTGGGCGCAGGGCTTCTCCGAACCGGGCTCAGGCTCCGACCTGGCGTCCCTGCGCACCCGGGCCGTCCGAGACGGCGACGACTACATCGTCGACGGCCAGAAGGTATGGACGTCCCTAGGCCAGTACGCCGATTGGCTATTCGTTCTAGTCCGCACCGACCCCAACGCAGACCGCCCGCACCGCGGCATCACATTCCTGCTCATCGAGGCGAATGCGCCCGGCGTGACGATCCGTCCCATCACCGACATCCGGGGCGCGGTGCCGTTCTGCGAGATCTTCTTCGAGGGCGTCCGGGTGCCGGTGGCGAACCGGGTCGGGGAGGAGAACCGCGGCTGGTACGTGGCGATGTCCGCGCTCGGCTTCGAGCGGGCCGGCATCGGCGCGACGATCAAGTACGAGCAGGCCCTCGCCGAGCTGGTCACATACCTGCGCTCCCCGGACGGGCAACGCTTCGCCCGCCGCAGCCCCGCCCTCCGCCAGGAGATAGCCCGCCGCCAGACGGAGATCCGCGTCCTGTACAACCTGGCCCGCTACACCGTGTCGCGCCAGGCCGCAGGCGACGAACCCGACTTCGAGGCGTCCATCAACCAGCTTTTCGGTGCCGAACTGCACCAGCGCCTAGCCCGGACGGGCGCGCGCGCGTTCGGACGATCCGCCGCGCTATGGGAACGCGACGGCGCACCCATGAACGCGACATTCACCCACATGCGCAGAGACTCGGTGGCGTCCACCTTCCTAGGCGGCACCACCGAGATCCAGCGGAATGTCATCGCCACCCGGGGCCTGAACCTGCCCCGCAGCTGATCACCAGGAGGAGCGAGCACGCATGCCCGACGAGAACGCCTACGAAACCGTCGATCTGCGGATCGAAGAACGAGTGGCCTGGCTGACGCTGAACCGGCCGGAGAAGCTCAACGCGCTGACGCCGACGACGATGACCGAGCTGCGCGACATCTTCACCCGCGTCGACGATGACGAGGACGTCTGCGTGGTGGTGCTGCGCGGCGCCGGCGAACGCGCGTTCTGCGCCGGGATGGACCTCGGCTGGTCGGAGAAGCTGACCCCCCGCGAGCGGATCGAGCAGGGACGCCTGGGCGAGAAGACGTTCGCCATGATGGAGCGGCTGTCCGTCCCCGTGATCGCCGCCGTACACGGCTACGCGGTCGGCGGCGGCCTGGAGCTGGCGCTCGCGGCCGACTTCATCGTCGCGTCCGACAACGCGAAGGTCGGCCTGGTCGAGATCACGCTGTCGGCGCGCCCGCCGTACCGGCCGAAGATGACCGAGGACGGCGACCCCGACCAGCCCGAGTTCGGCGGCTCCGCCCCCGGCTGGGGCGGCGTGAAACGCCTGCCCGAACGCATCGGCAAGGCCCGCGCCAAGGAACTGCTCTTCACCGGCGCCCGCATCGACGCCGACCGCGCCTTCAAGCTGGGCCTGGTCAACGACGTGTACCCGGCGGACGAGTTCGACAAGCGGGTCGGCGAGCTGGCCGAGCGGATCGCGGCGATGAACCGCTACAACCTGCGCCTCGTCAAGGAACTGGTCAGCTACGGCTACGACTGGATCGAGCCGCACCCGAGCTAGGAGGACCCCGTGCAGATCTACCGCATCGATCACGTCGCGCAGGTGACGGGCGACCTCGACGCGCAGGTCGCGCTGCTGGAGGGGCTGTTCGGGTTCCGGCGCGTCCGGAGCTGGGACAGCCCCGACGAGGGCGCGCGCGGCACCCGGCTGGAGATCCCCGGCAGCCACGGCCAGGCGTGGGAGGTGGTCGCGCCCGCCGGAGAAGGCTCCGCGCTCCAGACATTCCTGGACGACCACGGCGGACGCCCCGGCCTGCACCACGTGGGCGCGGAGGTGCCCGACCTTGAGGCCGTCCGCGCGGAACTCGAAGTACGCGGCATCAAACCGACCGACGGCGCACGCGGCCGCTGGCTGGAGGCGTCGCTGACCCCGCCCGAGCACGGCCCCGGCGTCCTGTTCCGGCTGCGCGGCCCCGGCAACCTCGACATGTGCGGCGACTCCTCGGCCTCCGTCCCAGAGTCTTCATCGCCGCCCGGACCGTCCCTGGGCATCGTGGCGCTGGACCACATCTGCCAGGCGTTCCCCGACCGCGACCTCCTGGCGGGCTGGTACCACGGCCTGGCCGGGTTCACGCAGGTATGGCGGACGCCGGACGACGAGCATCCCGACATGGCCGACCTCGTCCTGAACATCCCCGGCTCCGCGATCTGCTGGGAAGTGATCATGCCGCGCGGCGAGGACTCGTTCATCGAACGCTTCCTGGACCGCAACGGCGCCGCCGCCCACCACGTCACGTTCGAGGTGGCCGACTGGGACAAGGCCCTGGCCGCCTGCGAACACCACGAAATCCCCACCTTCGATGACGAAGAGGGCGTCACCGACGGCGCCGCCTGGAAGCACACGTTCATTCATCCGAAGCACACCGGCGGCGTCCTAGTCCAGTTGTTCTGGGAAGAGCGCCCCGGCGTGTGGGTCCGCTCCGACAAGGTCCCGCCGCCATGGACCTGAGCCTCACCGAGGACCAGGAGCTGATCGCCGCCACCGCCCGCGAACTCCTGGAGTCCCGCGCCCCGACCGCCGGGGCGCGGGCGATGGACGGCGACCCGGCCGGCCATTCGGCCGCGCTGTGGAAAGAAATGGTGGAACTAGGCTGGACGGGCCTGGCCTTCCCCGAAGAACACGGCGGCGTAGGCGGCGACTTCCTGGACGTATGCCTCCTGTTCGAGCAATTGGGCTACGCCCAGGTCCCGAGCCCACTTCTCACCTCAGTGGCGTCCTGCGGCATGCCCATAACCCGCCATGGCACCCCCGACCAAAAGGAACGCTGGCTGACGGCCCTCTCAGAGGGCCAAATAGCAACCGCAGCCCCCCTCCCCTGGGACCGTCCCGACGAAGGCCCAATCGCCTCACCCGACGGCACGGACTTCGTCCTCAACGGCACGGCCGAGTTCGTCCCGTTCGCCGCGTCCGCCGAGAGCCTTCTCATGGCGGCCCGCGTCGACAACGAGCCCCGCGCGTTCTGGGTGGACGCCTCATCGCCAGGCATAGCAATCCGCCCCCTGAACGCGATCGGCCTGGACCGTCCCTGCCACGTAGAACTCTCTGACGTCCGCGTCCCCGCCACCGACGCCCTCAACGCGGACGCCGCCCACGCCATCTCCCATTTCGGCGCCGCAGCCACCTGCGCCGAAATGGTCGGCGCCGCCCAGCGCGTCCTGGACATGACGGTGCAGTACGCGACGGAACGGGAGCAGTTCGGACGCCCCATCGGGTCGTTCCAGGCCGTCCAGCACCACTGCGCCGACATGGCCATCGACGTCCTGGGCTCCCGCTTCATCGCCTACGAAGCCATTTGGCGCCTCTCAGCGAACCGGGACGCAGAACAAGAAGTGTCAATGGCCAAGGCATGGGTGAGTGAGGCATACGAACGCGTCTGCGCCCTAGGCCACCAGGTACACGGCGCGATCGGCTTCACCCAGGAACACGACCTGCACTGGTTCTCCCAACACGCCACGTCCGCGTCCCTGTCCTTCGGCGACGGCGAAGCCCACTACGAATCCCTGGCAACCAACCTCAACATCCCCTAACAACCGCAACGAAAGCCCGGCCGGACCACCCACCGGCCGGGCTTTCCGCATCAACGGCGGGCCAACTCAAGAAGCCGCTGGCGCAGAACAAACCTGTCGCTGGCCCTGATGAATATGTCATTGCCCCTAACGGCCATCCAGATGGGACGGGCCGGGTCGGCGATGATGCCGAACGTCGGGAACTCGGCTCTCAACTCGGCCAGCTCGCGTCGCCACGCCCCGTCGTCGGCGGCCTTCAAGCCGGGGCTCCCAGGTACCCCTTGATCATCACCAGGGCGTCGGTGATGCGCTCGGACTCGGCGATGGGCTGCTGCCAGGACGTGAAGAACCAGTACCGCCCCTCGTCCTCGTCGTACGGACGGCACGTGATCGTGTCCCCGGCGACGCCCCGCGCCCCGCAGCAGGTCCGCGCGGTGGACGTCAGGTTGCGGACGACGAGCCCACCCGCGACCTGATGCTGGACGACCGTGAACCCATGCGCCCTGAGGTGCATCCCCAGAGCCTTGAGCCGGACGTACGACTCCACGGCCTCGTTCTCCTCGGAGACGCTCACGGCCGCCCCCTCGTGAACTCGGCGAACGCGATCCGCTCGGACAGCCGGGTCTGCGCGTCGCACAGCAACCACAGCTCGCCCTCGTCCTTGGCCCGCACCAGGTCCAGGCAGCCGTTCGACACCTGGTAGTCGCTCAGCTCGCCGACCCGTCGCGCCAGGAACCCATCGTCCAGCGGCTCACCTCGCCAACCGGACATGAGGGGCATTCCCCTCTCTTTCTCGGAATTGGTCGATACCGACGCCTTTGCCATATCGAAGACCTCATTGTCGTGTCGCTGCGCCGAAATGCTTGCAACACGCTCGCAGGCAAGGTAAAAGGAAACCAGTGACCGTTCCACACTTCCGGTCAATCCAAGTAGAGATCACCTCAACCACCACCCCCAGGTGAACCCTCCGGAGGCCCCCGATGAGTGAAAATCAGGCACGCATCTTTTTCGGCGGGGAACTCCGCCGCATGCGCGAAAAGGCCGGACTGACCGGCAAGGAGCTGGCCGACGCGCTCGGCTGCACCCCGCAGTGGATCAGCACCATGGAGAGCGGCCGCAAGGTCTCCGAACCAAGCGCCCAGGACCTCGACACCTTCTTCAAGACCGACGGCCACTTCCACCGCCACTGGAAGCTCGCCAACGACATCGAGATGCAGTTCGTCCTCCCGCCCGGCTTCCCGGAATACCTGGAGTACGAGAAGAAGGCGGCGACGTACCGCATCTACTGCGCACTTCTCATCAACGGCCTCTTCCAGACCGAGGACTACACCCGGTCCATCCTCCTCGCCAACGACGGGACCAACGTTCCGGAACTGACGGCGAAGCGCATGGAACGCCAGGCGGTCCTCATCCGAGAAAATACGCCGCACACGTGGCTGGTGCTGGACGAGACCGTTCTGCACCGCACCGTGGGAAGCCCCGCCATCATGCGAGAACAGCTCAACTACTTGCTCACGGCATCCGAACGAATCAACACCATGATCCAGGTCGTGCCGAATGGATCGGGCTACCACACAGGACTCGAAGGAAGCTTCACCATCCTGGGCTTCGACGATGGGACAAATCTCGCCTACACGGAATCGGCCGGTGAAGGGCTTCTGATCGAGAAGTCTGCCAGGATCAGGGACAAGGTCGTACGCTGGGACCTGCTCCGAGGCTACGCACTCCCCGTCGAGGAGTCGCGGGTCAAGATTAGGACGGCAATGGAGAGCCTATGAAGGACATGCCCAGCGTCCACTGGCGTAAGAGCAGCCACAGCGGCCACAGCGGCGGCGACTGCGTCGAGGTCGCCGGACTTTGGCGCAAGAGCAGTCACAGTGACCATCAAGGCGGCAACTGCGTCGAGGTGGCAGGGCTCGCCCCGTTGATCGGTGTGCGGGATTCCAAGGATCCGGACGGGCCGAAGCTGACCTTCTCCCCGGCCGCCTGGAGTGCCTTCACCACCAGCATCAAGTCCGGCGCACACACCCCATCCTGACGTCCCCCTGCACGGTGAGCCCTCGGCCGACCAAAGGCCGGGGGCACTTCTCATGCTCGCCAACACGGACCGATGAGGAACTCCCATCGGGGACGGGCCGTGTTATGCCGCCGAGGTGTGTCCGCCACTGGACGCGTCGGGGCCCGGCGGGTGGTGGGGCGTGAAGACGAAGTTGGAGTCGCCGTCGTCCAGCTGGATGGTCAGGGACGCGTCCAGCGCAACGGCGAGCCGCGTGAGCAGAGGCAAGGTGGGCACCGAGTCTCCGCCCTCGATATTGGAGATCTGTGGCTGAGTCATGCCGGCGCGGTGAGCCAGTTCGGCCTGGGAGATGCCGAGTGCGACGCGACGGTCATGGACGGCCTGGCCAAGCGCGAGGGCGTGTCCGGCCTCGACGTAGGCAGGGGACTCATCGACCGTTTCGCCAAGAAGTCTCTTGGTCTGGCGGGTCTTCCACTGGGAGTGGTTCACGGCGTCTCCTCCTTGCTCCGGTCGTAGGTGTGCTCGGCGGGATCGTGCTCGGCTTCGCACACTTTCTGCGCCTGCCGTGCCCGTTCGATCTCCGCCTCCTCGCGTGGCCGGGTCTTGCGGAACACGGTGAGCAGTACGATCCGTTGCTGCGGGGCGAGCCAGTAGGTGATGCGGACGGAGTTGCCGTCCAGGATGAAGCGTAACTCGCGCACCTTGCCGCCGAGGTGGCGCGAGTACGGTTCGCCGAGCGTGGTCGGCTCGGACGCGAGCATGTCGGCCGCCCGTTCGGCCTTGGCGTAGTGCCGGTCGGTGAGGAGCTCCAACCATTGCCGAACCTCCGGCTCGATCTCGATGCGCCACATCATGCTCACGCTCCGATTATACAAAAATTCATATGACACGGCACCTGCGCGGCTGCACCGTCTGGTCCGACCAGGCCACCGGAATCGCCATGGCGGTGGCCGATGCCGACCAGGTCCAGGGTGATTGGTCGGCGCACACGGCGGCGCGGGGACAGTTGGTGATGTCGGCGGCCTACACCGAGGCGCATGACGGTGACCGGACCGGGAGGCGTGATGCTGACTGGCTTTGGCGATGGCGCTCGTCGTGCGCAAGCTGTAGGTAGGGCCTTCTACGTGTACACGCTGGGGTGTGACCGGGTTAGGAGGACGCGGCTGGGACGGGCTTGCGTCGGGTGGGGAGGAGGAACAGGGTCAGGGTTGGGATTACGTATAGGAGCCAGACGGTCACTTGTAGGACTGTGGGGTCGGGCTGGAAATTGACCGTGCCCTTTAGGAGGGTGCCGTACCAGGTTTCTGGGGGGATCGTTTCGCTGATGTCGAATGCCTTGGTGTTCAGGCCCGGTAGGAAACGGGCCTCTTGGAGGTCGTGGAAGCCGTATGCCAGGACACCGGCCGCGACTATCACCAGCATCGCGCCCGTCCAGGTGAAGAAGCGGGCCAGGTTGATCTTCAGGGCGCCGCGGTAGAACAGCCAGCCCAGGACCACTGCGGTGGCCAGCCCTAGGAGCGCGCCTCCCAGGGGGCGGACGCCGTCGCCGGTGGCCTGGACTGCCGACCAGATGAACAACGCGGTTTCCAAGCCCTCTCGGCCTACTGCCAGGAAGGCTGTGACTACGAGGGCGCCGGTGCCCATGACCAGGGCGCGGTCCAGTCTGCCGTGCAGTTCGGCCTTCAGGTAGCGGGCGGTGCGGCGCATCCAGAACACCATCCAGGTGACCAGGCACACCGCGATGATCGACAGTGTGCCGCCGAGGAATTCCTGCGCCTCGAAAGTCAGGGTGGTGGTGCCGTACTGCAGGATCGCGCCGAAGGCCAGGCTGACGGCGACCGCGATGGCGACGCCCGTCCAGATGGCGCGCAGCGCGTCCCGCCGCTCCGTCTTGACCAGGTAGGCGATCAGGATGCAGACGATGAGGCTGGCCTCCAGGCCCTCCCGCAGTCCGATCAGGTAGTTGGCGAACATCAGGAGAACAGCTCCTTGCCCCACCAGCCGGTGGCGTCCCGGACACCGGGCGGAACCGCGAACACGGCCGAGCCGACGTGCTGGATGTACTCGTTGAGGGCGTCGATCCGCGCGAGCCGGGTCTGGACGGGGAGGAAGCCACGGCGGATGTCGCGCTGGTAGGCCAGGAAGAACAGGCCCGCGTCGAGCCGTCCGAGCCCGTCGGTGCCGTCGGTGAAGGAGTAGCCGCGCCGCAGTAGCCGGGCGCCGTTGTTGCTGTCGGGATGCGCCAGCCGGACGTGTGCGTCAGGGAGCATCGCTTTCAGGTCTGGTGCGTCGTGCTCGCGTTCGTGGCCTACCGGTGCGCCCTCGCCCTTGGTGCGGCCGAAGATGTCCTCTTGTTCTTTGAGGGAGGTGCGGTCCCAGGTTTCGATGCGCATCGCGATCCTGCGCGCGACGAGGTATGAGCCGCCGGCCATCCATGGTGGGCCGTCCTTGGCCGACACCCACACGTGGTCGTCGAGGGCCGATGCGTCGGTGCCGGAGATGTTGCGGGTGCCGTCCTTGAAGCCCATCAGGTTGCGCGGGGTCTGCGCGTCCGGCGTCGTCGAGGACGTCTTGCCGAACCCCAGCTGCGACCAGCGCACCGACACCTTGCCGAAGCCGATGCGGGCCAGGTTGCGGATCGCGTGCACCGCGACCTGCGGGTCGTCCGCGCACGCCTGGACGCAGATGTCGCCGCCGCCGCGCGCCGGGTCCAGGTCGTCGCCGGGGAACACCGGCAGGTCGACCAGCGCGGGCGGGCGGCGCGCGGCGACGCCGAAGCGGTCCTTGCCGTCCTTGGTGAACAGGGTGGGGCCGAAACCGACGGTCAGGGTGAGGCGGGACGGCTTGAGCCCCAGCGCCTCGCCGGTGTCGTCCGGCGGTCCCTCGGGCGGGCCGCCGACCGCGCCGCCGCCGACCGCGTGCCCGGCGGTCATTTTCGCGGCGGCCTGCGTCCACTCCTTGAGCATCGCGATGAGCTTGTTCCGGTCATCGGTGGTGACGTCGAACGCGGCGAAGTGCAACCGGTCCTGGACGGGTGTGGCGATCCCGGCCTGGTGCGCGCCGTGGAACGGCACGGCCTGCCCCGGCTCGGCGTCGTCGGCGATGCCGATCGCGGCGGCGGCCACGCCGCCGGAGGCGGTCACGCCGAGCGCGAGCCCGGTGCCGCCCCAACCGAGCAGCGCGCGGCGCGAGACCGACTTCGGTGCGCGTTCGGAACTCACGGCGCCCTCCTCACGACGCGACCGCGGCGGCCAGCTTCGAAAGCGGTTCGGCGAGCGCGTTGACCGCGTCCGACAGTTCCTTGCGGTCGTCCTTGCCGACGGTGTCGTAGGCGACGAAGCCGTCAGGGGAACCCTTGTCGCGGTACTTGCCGAGCAGGGTGAACAGTGCCTTGAACTGCTTGTCCAGTTCTGTCGACAGTGCCGGGTTCCGCTCGGAGGCCACCGGCTTGAGCAGCTCGTAGGACTTGTACGCGCCCTCCACGTTGGCGTGGAAGTCGACCAGGTCGGTGTGGCTGTAGCGCTCTTCCTCGCCGGTGACCTTGCCGGTGGCGACCTCGTCCAGCAGTTCCTTGGCGCCGTTGGCCATGCTCGTCGCGTTGATCTCGGCGGTGCCGACGCGCTTCTGCCAGTCCCGCAGATCGGTGATCAGCTGGTCGGCGAGCTTCTTCTCCTCGGCGCCGATCTTCCCGTCCGTCCACAGCGCCTTCTCCAGGCGGTGCCAGCCGGTCCAGGTCTGGCCCTGTTCGAGACCGTCCTCCCGCACGTCCACCTTGGGGTCGATGTCGCCGAACGACTCGGCGACGGGCTCGGTGCGCTCCCAGCCGACGCGGGAGACGGCGTAGGTCTTCTTGGCGCCCTCGACGTCGCCCGCCTTGACGGCGGCGGCGAACTTCTCGGCCTTCGGCAGGGTCTCGTCGGCCTGTTCCTGGACGTACTTGCGGTAGTCGGCGACGGACTTGTCCAAACGCGGATCCTGCGGCTTTGCCGCGCCCTGCCCGGTGGCGGTCACCTTCTGCCGGATGCCGTCGCCCTTCATGCCGGGCTTGCAGGCGATCTCGTACGTCCCGGCCTTGACCTCGGCCGTGATGTCGGCCTTGGTGCCGGGCCCGATGTTCTCCCGCTCGGTGACGATCCGGTCGCCGGGCGCGTAGATGTAGACCTCGGTGACCTTGGAGCCCTTGTTCTCCACGGCGAGCTTGACGTGCCCCGCCGGGAACTCGGTGCGCGAGACCTTGCATTCGCTGTCGCTCGCGGTGACCTGGACGGCGCCCGCCTCCCCGCCGCCGTCCTTCTCGGCGCAGCCGGAAACGGCCAGGAGGGTGACGGCGGCAGCGGCTGCGGCGCCGCGGAGGTGATGGACGGCTCTCATGCTGTGAGCTCCAGAAGTCGGTGGCGCGGCCCCCCAACCCGCCAGGAAACTTAGGCAAACCTAATTTAGCTTAACTTTGCCTAACCTTCCGCCTCCGGGTCGGTGATCCGTCCCACCGCTGACCTGCATGATCATCAATCTGGGCGGCGGGCCCGCGGTCTCGCCGGCGGCGAATCCTCGGGTTTCGGGCCGATGGTGGACGCGGATTCGAGATTCCTTTCCAGTGGTGAGCGCGGACTAAGGTGCGTGCGCCTGTTGACCACATTAGGTCAATGTTCTGTTAATTCAGTTTTGATTGGACATGGACAACCTGTGAGCGCGTGGCCGTTGGCACGGTCTAAAGGGTTCTGCGGTGCCTGTTCGGAACGGTGTTGGTGATCTTTGGTGGGGTCTTGTCGGCATTTGGGGCGGGGGTGATCATGGCGATGTCCGTGATCATCGAACGAGAGGACTTCAATGCCCGGCTCGCTGAGGAGATCCATGCGAACGCCGATTGGCATCATCGCCGCCGTGACCACCGCGTTAACGCTGATATTGGCGCCTGGGACCGCGTCCGCCGATCCATGGGGAACGGTTCGTGACCGGAATGGCGTCCCCATCCACCCCGACGGTGAATATCACTGGTGGTGCATGTGGACGGACGGAGCCTGGGGTATCCCGCAGAACATGCAGGACAACGCCGATGCGGCGACCCGCGACGCGCTGGGGAACCGGACGCAGGCCACGGTCAGGCGGGATTCGGAGTGCGACCTGGTCGCCGACGACGGCCGCACCGACACCGTCTTCGAGGAGATCTATCTGGAGGAAGGGGTCCTGGGCGAGACGTGGTGCCACGAGCGGTGGCCCCAGAGTCACCAGTGGGCCGGATACTGCGATCGCGTGGCGGCCGTGCTCAACCAGCAGGTGATCGACGAGAACGCGAACAATGACGAGAGCCAATACACCAAGACGGCCTGCCATGAATTGGGACATTCGGTCGGCCTGTCTCATTACCCTGACGACCCGCCCGGTAACGGTCATGACTGTATGAGAAGCGGGATCTGGGACAACGGCGACATCGCCTACCGCACCTATAATGGGCATCATGTCGGCCATCTCAACGATTGGTTCGACGAGCAATGAGCGGAGGTATCCCGATGAAGGCGAAGCTCGGCGCTCTCGGTTGCGCGTTGTTGCTCGTCGCCGGCTGGGCCGGTCAGTCGCAGGCCAAATCCGACTCAGGCACGCGGAAGTCGCGGGACGCGGCGCCCGCCGCGCATGGTCAGCGCCTTGACACCTCGGTGCTGCGGGCCGGCCACGCCGACTACATTTCCTTCGCCACCCCGGCGAAGCTGGCGAAGGCCCGAGCCGGAAGCGGCGGGACGGTCGTCGTCGGCGTCGTGGAGGGATTCGAGCGGGGCCGGCGGCTCTTCAGCTTCGATGACGAGCCGATGAACCGGGTCGTGATGCGCGTCCGCGTCGGCGAGACCATCACCGGCGACAGCAGGTACGTCTACGGTGGGCGCGCCTACTTCGAGCTGTGGGGCGGTGTTGGGTGGGCCGACCCGTCCGAACGGTTCCGCCGGGCGATTCCCGCGGGGACGCCTGTCGTGGTGTTCGGCGCGACGAAGTTCGTGCCCAGCGACTCGCGCACCCAGGGGGTGGACGACGGCCACCCCAAGGGCACCCGTGTGCAGTCGGCCACCCATCCGCAGAGCCTCTTGTTCGAGGAGAGCCGCACCGTGCGAGGGCAGAAGCAGACCCGGCTGGTCGGCGGGCGTGAAGATCTTGACGAGTTCGGGACGGGCTGGTCCCGGCACGCCACGCTCGAAGATCTCGTCGCTGCGATGAAGCGGGAACTCGGATAGCACCCAGGAGGGGCGATCTCGCGAACGGTGCGGATCGCCCCTCCGTTATTGGACGCCCGGCGGCTTGTGGCCGAAGGTCCAGCCTGCCTTGAACTTTTCCTGGATGGCGGGGAAGGCGTGCAGGACGTCCTGGGCGTCGCGGGAGAGGGGGGTGGTGGCGGCGAAGCCGGTGGTGAAGGCGAAGCCGGCGAAGGTGAGGATCATCAGGACGATGCCCGCGCCGAAGGCGTCCGTCGAGGTCAGGACGAGGCCGAGCATGAACAGGGCGACGTTGGAGCCCAGGCCGTAGGCCCAGACTTTGGCGCGGCGGGTTCGGTGGGCGGACGTGCAGGCGGTGCAGCGCGGCACCGAGATCGTCAGTTTCCGCCAGGTGATCCGGCGGGTGTAGTACTCGGTGATCTCCTCGTTGACCTCGCCGTGCATCTTCACCTTGAAGCCGGAGCCGTCGTGGCTCGGGTGCTCCTTGCAGAACCAGCAGGTGGCGTAGACCTGGTTCTCGCGGACGGTCTCCAGGTTCTCCGCGATCCGCGTCCGGATGTTCGCCGAGACGGCGGTTTTCTCGGCGCGCTCCAGGACGCCCTCCGCCGGGTGCCAGTCGTCGGTCTCGTTGCCGTAGAGGATGACGCAGCGCATGGCGGAGTCGGCGATCTCGTCTCGCAGGCCCTCCAGGATGGAGTGGTCGCTGGGCAGGATTGTGCTCAGTCCTGCGAGGACGGGGTCGGCGCGTTCGAGGAGGCGTATCGCCTCGCCGTAGCCGGTTTCGGGAGTGGCGTCGGCGCGTTCTAGGGCGGTCCGGCTCTGCGATCTGAGCCGGGACACATCGGGGTTGACGGCGTCGCGGAGCGCGGTGTCGACCAGGTCGGCGTGGAAGCCGGAGCCGCGCATCAGGTCGACGTGGGCGGACGCCTTCTCGTGCTCCCCATCCTGGGATTCCTGGACGGCGAGGCGCGCGCTGATCGAGAGGAGCGCGGCGGGCAGGCGTTCGCGCAGTTCGGCGGCGGCGCCGGGGCCGATGCGGGGGTCGTCGGCGGTGCGGGCGCGGGCGGCGACCAGGTCCCAGAACGCGTCGGTGTTCAGGGTGGTTCGCCAGTGGCGCAGTGCTTGTTTCCAGAGCTTGGGGTCGTCGTCGTCCAGGGCTCGGGCGTGGGCCAGGACGGCGAGGTTGTGCGCGGCGACTGCGGACGGGCGTCCGGGGCCGGGGTTCGTCCAGAGCTGCTCGGCGTCCTCTATGCGGCCGTCGCGCAGGGCGTTGAGGGCCTCGTCGTCGTTTTGGGAGGGCCAGAACCAGAACAGCTCGTCCTCCAGGCGGCGGACCGGGTCGCGGAGGCGCTGGATCGCCCGCTGAGCGGCGTCGGCGTCGGGTGGCGGGTCCAGGGGCAGGAGTGGTGAGCCGGTGCCGGGTGCTGTGCCGAGCTTGGCCTTGACCTGGAGTTCCTCGGAGCGGCGGCGGATGTCGCGGGCGGTGGCGTCCACCGCTAGGCCGGTTACTCGGAAGGGGTTTTCCCGGTAGAGGTCTGGGCCGATCTGGTTGAGGTAGGGCGTCTTCGTGGTGTTCATCGTCCACCTGCCGCGGAGATGCGGACGCTGACCGTCCGGTTGCGGGGATCGCGGGACGCCCCATCGCCTGGGTGCGGGGGCAGGAGACCGGCCAGCGTCGAGATCGAAAACTGGGCGGTGGGGATCCGCGCGGACGAGCGCAGCACCTCCCGGACGACCGTGGCCCGCAGCATGCCCAGCTCGGCGTTGCTCGCGTACCCGCCGCCAGGGTGGACGGCGCGGTTGTCGGTGTGGCCGATCACGGTGACGGAGAGCTGGTCGGCGTAGGGGCGGAGTTGCCTGCCGAGGTTCGCCAGGACGGCCCGGCCGCGTGGGGTCAGCGTCGCGTCGCGGCGGAAGAGGCCGCGGTCGAACGTCACCTCGATCTCGCCGGTCCGGTGGACGGCGTGCAGGCCCGGGCCTTTGAGCTTCAGGGCGGCGATCGGGTCTGTTGAGGGGGTGGGCGTGGTGGCAGGGCGGCTCGACGGGACGGGCGCGGGGGTGGCGGGCTCGTCTCGGTCCTGCCAGATGTCCGCCAGCATGACGAAGGCGAGCAGGATCACGGCCGCCGTTCCCAGCCGGAACACCGAGCGGGCGAGGACGAAGCGCCGGGGAGACGCCGCCGCCCGGATCTGGGCGATGCGGCGGCGTCCCTCCGCGGCGCCGGGGTCGCCGGGGGAGAGGGCGGCGACCTCGGCCCAGCAGCGGTCGGCCTCGTCCAGCCGGCCCTGCTGCGCGTACATGCGCGCCTTCAGGTCGAGCACGACGGGGCCGTGCTCGCCGTCCAGCAGTTCCTCCGCCTCGGCGTAGCGGCCTGCGCGGGCCAGCGCGCGGGCCTGCGCGACCGTCACCTCCCGGACGGCCTGTGTCGCGGCGGTCATCGGCCCGCCCTCACCGTGCTGAACGGGTCGGTCGGGGGCGGGGCCGAAGGCAGCAGGTCCGCGAGGGCCGTGTTGACGTCGCGGAGCGTGCTCGTGTCGCCCGCGTCGGCGGCGCGGCGGCCGGTGGCGATCAGCGCGGACGCCTCCCGCTGGTCGCGCATGTCCGGCTGCAGCGAGCACAGCTCCCGGAAGGCGATGAACGGCAGGTCGCCGGACGCGTCCAGCACCCGGGTCGCGAGCCGCCGCAGCTCGGTGACGCGCTGCCGCAGCAGGTCGGCGTCGTGCGCGGCGATGGCCTCCTGCACCGCGGCCTCGGCGGCCTCCAGCGCCGGGACGTCGGCCGCCCGGCCGCGGTCCTCGACGACCTCGCGGACGAGGGGGAGGACCTCGCGCGCCTCGCTGACCAGGCCGGGCCATTCGAGCTCGTCCTCGACCTCGTCGGCGGCTGCGCGCAGGTCGAGCAGGCGCTTGCCGCCCGCGACGGCGGCGTCCGGGTCGACCTCGGCGGCGTTCACCTCGGCGTCCAGGTTCGCGACGATGCCCTCCGCGTCGATCCGGGCCAGCACCTCGGCGGCGCGCGAGTCGCCCAGCTCCCCGGCCTGCCGCCGCGCGGACTCCAGCCGGCGCTTCTCCGCGGCGGCGTCCTTCGCCAGCGCCGCCGGGTCGGGGACGGTCTCCGTCTGCAGGTTGACGGCGCTCTGGAACTCCTCGTCCAGGATCGGGACGTAGGCCCGGGCGACCACCATCCGGGACTCGTCGATCAGGATCGTGAAATCGACCTCGCTGCCCTCCGGCACGTCCCGCCTGACCTGCTCGGGGTTGATCTCCAGCCGCCCGATCCTGCGGTTGCGGTCGGCGCGGTGGTGCTCGCCCTCCAGCACCGGGATCCGGATCATGCCCTCGCCGGGGCCGCGGAGGACGCCCACCGTCGTGCTCAGCAGGATCCGCCGCCGGGCGGGGAGCGGGGTGCCGCGCTTGAACAGCCACTCCACCTCGTTGCCCTCCAGCCCGACCCCGATGGAGTGGGTGAGCGGCGGCTGCGTGTCGACGGCGCCGACCGTGTACGTCAGCGTGTTGGGGGTGACGGGACGGCCCGCGCCGGTCGCGTCCGTCAGCTCGATCTGGAACGTGTTGGCGCGGCCCTTCTCCGCCCACAGCGTCGTCGTGAACGTCCCGTCTGCGGGCAGCGGGATCAGTCCGCTGCGCCAGACCGGCAGGGTGTGCGGGTTGACGAACTCGATCGAGCATCCGGCCGGGTCGGCGCCGGTCACGCGTCCGCCGACGAACGGCTCGATGTCGGGCCCGAGGGGGCGGTACTCCAGCTCGACCGCGTACTCGCCGCTCGGCGGCGGCGGGCCCGCGAGGGACGGGTCGAGCCGCTGGCCGCCCGCGAAGACGGCGGCGCCGCGGGCGACGGTGGTGATCGGGTCCTGGGTGTGGTCGAGGGGGATGCCGAGTCCCGCGCGGGGGTCGGCGAGCCGTTCCCGCAGGTACGGCGACAGGGTCGGGCCGCCGACCAGCAGTGCCCGCTCGACGTCGCCGGGCCCGAGGCCGCTCTCCTCCAGCGCCTTGCGGCACAGGTTGACCGACCGGACGATGAACGGTTCCGTGAGCCGCTCCACGTCCGTCCTGGCCAGCTCGTACTCGAACTCCACCGACCGGCCTGACTCGTCCTCCAGGTCCAGGAACAGCTCGGCCGACTCCGCCCGGGACGCCTGGATCTTCGCGGCCTCGGCGGCGACCTTCAGCTTGTTGATGTTCTTGCGCCAGCGTGGGTTGCCGCGGCGCAGGTCGGCGAGCCCGTGGTCGCGGGTGACCGCCGGGATCAGCAGCTCCTCGACGATCGCCCAGTCCAGCAGCTTGCCGCCGAGGAAGTTGTCGCCCCGGTGGTTGACGACGGTGAACTCGCCGTCCCGCATCTGGATCACGGCGGCGTCGAACGTGCCGCCGCCGAAGTCGTACACCAGCCAGAACGCGTTGTCGGCGTCCTGCTGGAAGCCGTGCGCGAGCGCCGCCGCGGTCGGCTCCTGCAGCAGCGGCGCGTGGACGATGCCCGCCATCTCGGCGGCGCGGCGGGTCGCGTCGCAGGCGCTGAGCTCGAAGGCCGCCGGGACGGTGATGACCGCCGCCTTGATCTCCTCGCCGGTCCGCTGCCCGACGTCGCGGCGCAGCGACCGCAGCACCTCCGCGGACAGCTCCTCGGGCTCCATCGACCGGTCGGCCGCCGTGAAGTGCTTGGGCTGGCCGGTCGTCCCCATCCGCAGCTTGAACTCCACGCAGGTGTTCTCGGGGTCGTGCTCGCTGCGGTCCTTGGCGGCGCGGCCGACGGTGAGCCTGCCGCGGCGGTCGACCAGCACCGCGGAGGGCGTGGTCTCGGCGCCGTCGTTGTTCTTGATGATCTCCGTCTCGACGCCGTCCAGCCGCGCGATGGCGCTGTTGGTGGTGCCGAGGTCGATGCCGAAGTCGATCGTGGTCCTGTTCATCGCTTGTGTGCTCTCTCCGTCACTCCGGTCGGCGGCGTCCCGGGGGTGCCCGGGGTGCCGACGATCACCTCCGCCATCTGGACGGCCCGTCCCTCCAGGTACACACCGGGCCGCAGGGCCTCGGTGATCTGCTCGCGCGCCAGGCCCGGCGTGGGCTCGTACGCCACCACCGACATCGCCAGCCCGGGGTCGAACGGCTCGCCGACGTGGTCCCTGATCGTGATTCCGGTGCCGGCGAGGACGTCCCAGGCCGCCTCCAGATGGCGGACGACCGGGCGCGGCGGGTCGTCCATCCGCTCGATCCGGGTGCGCAGCCGCCACAGGTTCGTCGCCAGCTCCGCGAGCAGGCGGTCCGGCAGTTCCGGAGCGCCCGCGTGCGGGACGTCGGCCGGGACGTCGGCCGCCGGGCCCGCGCCGTGGACGGCGACGGAGCGGGCGAGTTCGGCGAGCGCGTCCGCGGGCCACGCGGACGCCCTGATCCTGAATTCCGGCGGGTGCCGCCACTGCCGGAGCGCACCCCCGGCCCGTGCAAAGACACGCCCCATGTTCGTGAGTCCTCCCCATCGGGCCCGCGGCCCGTCCCGGTCTCGCGGCGGGCGTCCGATCGGCCCGCCGGGGTGCCTGGTCCGCCGTCACGGTGGCAGGGACGCCGCGGGACCCCTCCCGGGAGAGGCGCGCCACCGCTAACTTCGCGGTATGAATGTGGGCATAGCGGTCGTCGCGACGCTGCTGGTGACGTGGGTTCCGGCGCTGGTGTGGCTGCGCCGCCGCGGCCGTGGCGGCGATCTCGGCGGGCCCGCGCGGCGCGCGACGTTCGAGACGCTGCACACCGCGTCGCGGGCCGCGCCCGCGTTCCGGGCCGGGCTGACCGAGCAGGGCGCGCAGAAGGCCGCCCGGCACCTGCGGACGCTGCTCGGCTGCGCCGCCCTGGCGATCACGGACGGGGAGCGCCTCCTCGCCTGGGACGG
Organism: Actinomadura sp. 1N219; assembly: GCF_044326405.1. Classification (NCBI taxonomy): domain Bacteria; kingdom Bacillati; phylum Actinomycetota; class Actinomycetes; order Streptosporangiales; family Thermomonosporaceae; genus Actinomadura; species Actinomadura sp. 1N219. The sequence continues at coordinate 530,195 of NZ_JBIRAY010000001.1, forward strand.
CGAGCACGACCACCACATCGAGGAGGGCCCCAAGCACGCCGGGGACACGCTGGCGAGCGGGCGCACCCAGGTCCACGACGTGGTCTGCGACCGGCTCGACTGCCCGATCCGCCGCGTCGTCGTGGTGCCGCTCGCCACCGACGACCGCGTCGTCGGGACGCTCGCCGCCTACGGCGAGGAGGTCCCCGCCGGGCTGATCCGCGCCGCCGAGGAGGTCGCCCTCTGGGTGGACGCGCAGCTCGAACTCGCCGAACTCGACCATTCCCGGACGCTGCTGATGGAGGCGGAGATGCGGGCGCTGCGGGCCCAGATCTCACCGCATTTCATCTACAACTCGCTGACCACGATCGCGTCGTTCGTCCGGTCCGACCCGGAGCGGGCGCGGGAATTGCTGCTGGAGTTCGCCGGGTTCACCCGCTACTCGTTCCGGCGGCACGGCGACTTCACCACGCTCGCCGAGGAGTTGCGGTCCATCGACCGGTACCTGCTGCTGCAGCGCGCCCGGTTCGGGGAGCAGCTGCGGGTGACGCTGCGGATCGCGCCCGAGGTGCTGCCGGTCGCGGTGCCGTTCCTGTGCCTTCAGCCGCTCGTGGAGAACGCCGTCCGGCACGGGCTGCAGGACAGGTCGGAGCCCGGCCTCATCACGATCGTCGCGGAGGACGCCGGGTCCGACTGCGTGATCAGCGTGGACGACGACGGGATCGGCATGGAGCCCGACGACGTCCGGCGGCTGCTGTCCGGGGAGTCGCGCCCGCTCGGCGACGACGGCGAAGCGGCCGGAATCGGCCTCGCGAACGTCGACGGGCGGCTGCGCCAGGTGTACGGCGACGAATACGGCCTCGCCGTCGAAACAGGGCCTGGCGCGGGGACTAAGGTGACCGTTCGCGTCCCTAAATACCGCCCCGGAGTGACGGCTTCGTCGGGTCCGCTCTGAAGGCTTCAGGACGAATCGACCAGGTGAGGCGCGTCCCGGCCCCTTGACTCGCGGACGTCCTTTTACTGGAATGTGGCGGGCGGCACAGGAAGGGCGGGGTTTGTCGTGGGCCTTCGTGTCCTTGCGGTGGATGACGAGGCACCCGCATTGGACGATCTCGTCCACCTCCTGCGCGCCGATCCGCGCATCGGCGAGATCCACACCGCGCGGGACGGCGCCGCCGCGCTCCGCAAGCTCGACCGCGCCCTCGCGGAGGGACGCCCCATCGCCGCCGTGTTCCTCGACATCCGCATGCCGGGCCTGGACGGCACCGTCCTCGGCCGCGTCCTCGCGCAGTTCGCCCGCGCGCCGCAGATCGTCTACGTCACCGCCTACGAGGGGCACGCCGTCGACGCGTTCGAGATCAAGGCGACGGACTACATCCTCAAACCGGTGCGCCCCGAGCGGCTGAACGAGGCGATCAGGCGCGTCACCGAGTCGACCGAGGACTGGATGGTAGAGGACGACGGGACGGGTGCGCCGACGCCGTCCGAGCCCGAGCCGATGCCCGTCGAGCTGGGCGGCGTCACCCGGTTCGTCACTCCCGCCGAGGTGTTGTACGTGGAGGCGCAGGGCGACTACGCGCGGCTGCACACGTCCGGCGGGAGCCACCTCGTGCGCATCCCGCTGGCGGCGCTGAGCGAGCGGTGGAGCGGTGCGGGATTCGTCCGGGTGCACCGCAGCCACCTGGTCGCGCTGTCGGCGATCAAGGAGCTGCGGCTGGACTCGGGCCGCTGCACCGTCATGGTCGGCGGCGCGGAGCTGCCGGTGAGCCGCCGGCACGTCCGGGAGCTGCGCGACCTGCTGGTCCGCAGGGCGAGGCGGTCCCCCTGAGCCCCGCCGACCGGCGAGCCGCCCCCGCCGACCGGCCGCCCGGGGCCGCGCCTCCGGCGAAGGGACGGGTGCTGGTGACGGGCCCGCGGACGCGCGCCGTCCGCCGCCCCCGCTACCCCGTCACGCGGGAGATCGACGAGCAGACCGGGCTCGGCGAGGCGTACATGCGCTCGCTGGTCCGCACCCAGCTCCGGCTCGCGATGCGGCTGTGCCTCGTCCTCGCCGTCGTCGTGGCCGGGCTGCCGCTGCTGTTCGCGGTGTTCCCCCAGGTCCGCGAGCAGGAGGTGTTGGGCGCGCCGCTGCCGTGGGTGGTCCTCGGCGGGCTGATCTACCCGTGGTTCGTCGGCTGCGGCTGGTGGTACGTCCGGCAGGCCGAACGCAACGAGGACGACTTCGCCGAACTCGTCGACCGCACTTCGTCCACCCGCGACAAGGATCGAGCGTGAGCGCCGCGTACGGGATGGCGGGCGTCCTGCTGGTCGTCGTCGCCACCGTCCTGATCGGGGTGCTCGGGGTCCGCATCTCCCGGACGACGTCCGACTTCTACGTCGCGTCCCGGACGGTCACGCCCCTGCGGAACGCGTCCGCGATCGGCGGCGAATACCTGTCGGCCGCGTCGTTCCTCGGCATCGCGGGCCTGATCCTCGCCTACGGCGCCGACATGCTGTGGCTCCCCGTCGGCTGGACGGGCGGCTACCTGGTGCTGCTCGTCCTGGTGTCGGCGCCGCTGCGCCGCTCCGGCGCGTACACGCTGCCGGACTTCGCCGAAGCGCGGCTGGAGTCCATGGCGGTGCGGCGCGTCGCGTCCGTCCTCGTGGTGCTGATCAGCTGGCTTTATCTGCTGCCGCAGTTCCAGAGCGCCGGGCTCGTGCTGCGGACGGTCACCGGCGCCCCCGTCTGGACGGGCGGCGTCCTCGTCGCGGTCGTCGTCGCCGTGAACGTGTGGGTCGGCGGCATGCGCAGCGTCACGCTCGTCCAGGCGTTCCAGTACTGGATGAAGCTGACCGCGCTCAGCGTCCCGCTGATCTTCCTGCTGCTGGCGTGGCGGTACGACGGCGCGCCCGGCCTGACGACGGAGACCCCGCCGCGCTTCGACGACCGCACCACCGTGGCGGTCGGGACGGCCGTCACCGTGGACGTCGCCGCGCCCGTCCAGGTCGTCGTCGACGGACGGCTCGACGGCCGCGCCTACGAGGACGTCCCGCTGACCCTGAACCCCGGACGGCACCACCTCGACCAGGACGCGTCCGTCACCTTCCCGGCGGGCGCCGCCGTCCCGCACGTCACCGGCGAACCCGTCACCACCGACCGCGAGTGGGCCCTGCCCCTGCACGGCCGCGAACACTCCCTCTACGCCACGTACTCGCTGATCCTCGCCACGTTCCTCGGGACGATGGGCCTCCCGCACGTGCTCGTCCGCTTCTACACCAACCCCGACGGGCGCGCCGCGCGCCGTACGACCGTCATGGTCCTGTCGCTGCTCGGCGCGTTCTACCTGTTCCCCGCCCTGTACGGGGTCCTCGGACGCCTCTACACCCCGGAACTCCTGATGACCGGACGCGCGGACGCCGTCGTCCTCACCCTCCCCGGACGGCTCATCGGCGGCGTCGGCGGCGACCTGCTCGGCGCGCTGGTCACGGGCGGCGCGGTCGCGGCGTTCCTGTCGACGTCGTCCGGGATCACCGTGTCGGTCGCCGGGGTGCTGGCGCAGGACATCCTGCGCGGCGGGGTCCGCTCGTTCCGCGCCGCGACGCTGCTCGCGCTCGCCGTCCCGCTGGGCCTGGCGATCGCGGCGCGCTCCCTCGCCGTCGCCGACGTCGTCGGGCTCGCGTTCGCGGTCGCCGCGTCCACGTTCTGCCCGCTGCTCGTCCTCGGCGTGTGGTGGCGGCGGCTGACCGTCCCCGGCGCGCTCGCCGGCCTCGTCACGGGCGGCCTGCTCGCGGGCACCGCCGTGATCGTGACGATCGCGGCCGGGCCGCCGGACGGCTTCGTCGGCGCGATGCTCGCCGAGCCCGCCGCCTGGACGGTCCCCATCGCGTTCGCCGTCATGATCGCCGTGTCGTGGTGCACGCCGGGACGCGTCCCGCGCGGCGTGGCCCGCATGATGGTGCGCCTGCACACCCCCGAGTCGCTCGACGTCGACCGGGGCACCTGGCGTCCGAAACGAGTGTGACCGCCGGGGCCCGGCGACCGAGACGGGCGCGACCATCGGGACGGCCCGGCGGCCGGAACGGGTGCGACCGTTCGTCGCGCCAAACGGACCGTTCACCGACACGGCACGCAGACCAGCGACGATGAGCGGCAGCTGAACGCACCCTCCCGCCGGTCCCCTTCGCCTGCGCTGACACTCTCCTTACGGTGGCGCGTGACCGGCGTCACTACAGAGGAGGGACGGTCGTGTCCGTCGATAAGAGTGCCTCCGGGACCGTCTACGAACGGTTCCAGAGCAGCACGGAGTTCCAGGAACTCCGACGCAGATTCCGCAGATTTGCATTCCCGATGACCGCGGCTTTCCTCAGCTGGTACCTGCTTTACGTCGTCCTGTCCGGATGGGCGCGCGGCTTCATGGGCACCGAGTTGGTCGGCTCCATCAACGTCGCGCTGGTGTTCGGCCTCCTCCAGTTCGTCTCGACGTTCCTCATCGCATGGCTGTACGCGCGGCACGCCGACCGCAGCCTCGACCCGCTCGCCGACAAGATCCGCGGTGACATCGAGGCCGAGGCGGCCGGGAAGTCGGGGGACGCCTGATGAGCCACGAGACCCTGTCGATCATCCTGTTCCTGACGTTCGTCGCCGGGACGCTGGCCATCACCGTCTGGGCGAGCCGGAACACCAAGAACGCCACCGACTTCTACGCCGGCGGACGCTCCTTCTCCGGCGTCCAGAACGGCCTCGCGATCGGCGGCGACTACATGTCCGCCGCGTCCTTCCTCGGCATCGCCGGCCTGATCGCCCTCTACGGCTACGACGGCTTCCTGTACTCGATCGGGTTCCTCGTCGCGTGGCTCGTCGCGCTCCTCCTCGTCGCGGAACTGCTGCGGAACTCGGGCCGGTTCACGATGGCGGACGTGCTGTCGTTCCGGATGAGCCCCCGTCCCGTCCGGACCGCCGCCGGAGTCTCCACCATCGTCGTGTCGATCTTCTACCTGCTGGCGCAGATGGTCGGCGCGGGCGCGCTGGTCTCCCTGCTCTTCGGCTTCACCAGCGAGTTCGCGAAGGGCGCGACGATCGCGCTGGTCGGCGTGCTGATGATCGTGTACGTCGTGTTCGGCGGGATGAAGGGCACCACCTGGGTGCAGATCGTCAAGGCCGTCCTGCTGATGACCGGCGCGACCCTCATCACGGTCCTCGTGCTGAGCGAGTTCGGCTTCAACCTGTCGTCGCTGCTGAACGACGCGGCCAACGAGAGCGGCAAGGGCAAGAGCTTCCTTGAGCCCGGCCTCCGCTACGGCACCGAGGCGCAGGGCCTGGAGGGCAAGCTCGACCTGATCAGCCTCGGGCTGGCGCTCGTCCTCGGCACCGCCGGGCTGCCGCACATCCTGATCCGCTTCTACACCGTCCCGACCGCCCGCGACGCCCGCAAGTCGGTGCTGTGGGGCATCGGCATCATCGGCGCCTTCTACCTGCTGACCCTCGTCCTCGGGTTCGGCGCCGCCGCCCTCGTCGGCAGCAAGGAGATCGCCAAGGCGAACCCGGCGGGCAACACCGCGGCGCCGCAGCTCGCCGAACGCATCGGCGAGATCGTGTTCGGTGAGGCGGGCGGCACCATCCTCCTCGCGATCATCGCCGCGGTCGCGTTCGCGACGATCCTCGCGGTCGTGGCGGGCCTCACCCTCGCCTCGTCGTCGTCCTTCTCGCACGACCTGTACGCCCACGTGTTCCGCAAGGGCAAGGCCACCGAGCGGGACGAGGTCCGCGTCGCCCGGATCTCCGCGTTCGTCATCGGCGCCGTCGCGATCGTCCTCGGGATCTACGCGCAGCGCCTCAACGTCGCGTTCCTCGTGGCGCTGGCGTTCGCGGTGGCCGCGTCCGGGAACCTGCCCGCGATCCTCTACAGCCTGTTCTGGAAGAGGTTCAACACCGCGGGCGCCGTCTCCGCCATCTACGGCGGCCTCGGCTCCGCGATCTTCTTCGTCACCTTCTCCCCGGTCGTGTCCGGCTCTCCGAAGGCCCTGTTCACCGACGTGGACTTCCACTGGTTCCCGCTGGAGAACCCGGGCATCGTCTCCATCCCGATCGGCTTCCTGTGCGGCTGGCTCGGGACGATCCTCAGCAAGGAGTACAACGCCGAGAAGTACGCCGAGATCGAAGTCCGCTCCCTCACCGGCGCGGGCGCCGAGCAGGCGGTCAAGGACTGACCGCTTCGACGCCGACGCTGTGCCGCGCGGGCGACCGTCGCCCGGCCCCGCGCGGCCCGCGGCCCCGCCCCCGTACCTCCCGGGACGGGGCCGCGCCCCGCGTCCCCCTGACGCTCAGCGGACGTCAGGGGGACGCGCCATTTCACCGCCCTTTGTCGGCGACGTCGGGATGGTTGCGTCTCGGTGAGTGAGATGGGCCGGCCGGTCTCTGCGTTGCGGCGCCTTTAATCGCCGGGATGGTCAGGGCGCCTTTGGTGGAGGGTCGATGCGTCGTTCTGGGAAGCTCCTTGCTCTGGTCGCCTTCGGCGGTTCTGCTCTGTGCCTTGCGGTGATTCCGGCGGAGGCGGCGGCGCGGGACGGGCGGAATTGCCGGGACTTCCGGCCGGACGGAGCGCTCGCCGCGGGCGGGCAGGCCGCGGGCGGGCAGGTCGCGAAGGAGAGGCTCGCGGCCCGGCTCGTCGCCGACGGCGAGGTCCAGGCCGCGGCGCGGGCCCTGGTGCCGGTCTTCAAGAACGATCCACAGGGCAGGACGCCGAGCGGAGCCGCGACGCTCCACAGCGCGATCGGCAACACGGCGCTCGCGGCCGCCCAGTACGCGCTGACCGAGGACGGCGCCAGGCCGTCGTTCATGTGGACGGTCAACGCCGCGCACTGCTGGTTCGGCCAGAAGGTGAACGGCTCGGGCTACGGCATCGACAATCCCGACAGCGTCTACCGGCAGACCGCGATCGACGGATCGTCCCGCTATGTGATCCGCGGGAAATTCAACGGGCCCGCCCCCGTGGACACCTCCCTCGTCCTCTACGGAGAGATCCCCGGGACCGGAGAGGTGCGCAAGGAAGGGGCGCCGGTGCTCGGCGGGCTGACGAGCGACCAGATGCGGATCGCGCCCGACGGGTCGTTCGAGATCACCGTCGGTCCGGATCCCGCCGGCGGGCCGAACCACATCCAGACCACGTCCGAGGCGAAGCTGCTGATCGTCCGCGACACGCTGTCGGACTGGTCCACCCAGAACCCGCCCGCGTTGTCGATCAGCCGTGTGGACGGCCCGGCGCCCGAGCCGCAGCCGGACGAAAAAGCCCTGGCACGGCGGACGGCCGAACTGCTGAAAGCGATCGCACCGTACTGGCTGAAATACAACAACACGTACTACTACCAGTATCCCGCCAATCGGATCAGCAGCCCTCGTTCCCGTCCGGGCGCGCTCGGCCTCGCGACGTCCGGACGATTCTCGCTCAGGAACGACCAGGCGCTCGTCGTCACCGTCGACCGGCTCAAAGGCAGGCACCTCGGCTTCCAGGTGACCGACCCGTGGGGCGTCGCCCGCGACTATCCCACCCGCACCAGCAGCCTCAACAGCGACCAGGTGCGGCCGGAAACCGGTGAGACCGCGACCTTCGTGATCTCCGCCCGCGACCCCGGCGTGTGGAACTGGCTCGACACCTCCGGACTGACCTCGGGCCTGATGGCCGTCCGCTGGCGCGGCGTGCCGGCCGGCGCCGACACGGACGGGGCCATTCGCAGCGTCCAGGTGACGGACCTGAAGGACCTCCGCGACCACCTGCCCGCCGGGACGGTCTTCACCGACCGGCGCGAGCGCCACGCTCAACAGGAAGCCCGCGCCGCCGACTACGAACGACGCCTCACGACATAAGAACCTCGGCCGAATGGCTTCTTCGGCCTATTCGACAGTGACGGTTCGGGTTGTGCGGGCCGCCGGGGAGCCGGTGCAGTGCGGTGTCTGGCCGGTGAATATCAGGGTGGCACTGCATCCCTCGTCGTCGGTGACGGTGAGGGTGACCTGGTAGGCGCCTGGACGCCGGTAGACGTGAGCCGGGGTCGGACCGCCGTTCTGGAGTGCGGTGCCGTCGCCGAACTCCCAGTCGTAGCGGGCGATCGTGCCGTCCGGGTCGGCGGAGGCGGTGCCGTCGAAGCGGGCGGTGCGGTCGGTAATGGTGGCCTGGAAAGCCGCCTTCGGGCCCTGGTTCGGTGGGACGGCGACGCCCTGGAATGTCGGATTGCTGCCGCCGGTCGGGAATGGGGAGCCCGCGAGCTGGGTGAGCACCCCGGTCCTGCCGATGTCGAAGGCCGCCAGGTCGTGGGTCTCGAAATTGCCCACATAGAGGTTCCGGCCGTCCCGGCTGGGAGTGATTCCCACGGACGCCCCGGCCGATTCGAATGGCGATCCCGGGACGGGCCGCAGCGCGCCGTCACGTCCTATCGAGAAGGCGGTGACATTGCGTGTGACGGTGGTGTCGTGGTTCGGGCTGGTGACGTAGAGGTGCCGGCCGTCGGGCGTGACCGCCGCGTCCTCGGGGAAGACGGCCGTGGGGAATGGCGAGCCGGGGACGGACGACAGGCTCCCGTCCTGGGCTATGCGGAAGCCGTACACGACGTCGGATCCGGTGCTCGCGACGTAGATGAAACGGCCGTCCGGGGTGATGTCGGATCCGTTTCCGCCCGAGCCGACCGGGACCGGCGGTGCCAGGGTGCGCTCCAGGCTCCCGTCGGGGCGGACGGCGAATACGACCATGACGTCCGCGCGTCCTTTGGCGGGGAGGCCGTGGCTGACGAAGACGAAACGTCCGTCCGCGGAGGCCGAAACGGTTCGTGGTTGGGGCGCTCCTGTGGGCACCGGCTTGCCGATGAGGTGGGGTTTTCCGTTCGCGTCGAGCGACAGGGCCGACACTGTGCCGGATTCCAGATTGGCGGTGTAGAGCGTCCTGCCGTTCGGGGATATGGCGATGCCGAAAGGCACCCGCCCTCCGGCCGGTGCGGGATCGCCCAGTGGGGCGAGGTCGCCGCGCTCGTCGACGCCATATCCGGAGATCGTGCTGTCGCCGCCGTTGGCCGTGTAGACCCTGCGTCCGTCGGGTGTGAAGACGAAACCGCGCGGCATGGCGCCGGTCGCCACGCGGTCGCCGACCGGGGTGGGGCGTCCCGTGGCGCCGAGTGTGAACGTGGTGATGTCGTTGGAGAAGAGATGCAGCACGTACAGCGCGTTCCGGCGGCTCGGCGGCTCGGCCTCCGTTTCCGCCGAGGCGGGCGATTGGACGAGCGGCGGTGTCAACATGACTGCGCTCAGTAAGCAACCCAGGACGCGGCTTCGACCCTTCATCGGCTGACCTTCCCGTCGCCATCTTTGTGACTTCGTCAATGGTCACGGAAGGCGCGCCGCCTCGGTTCAATCCAGGCCGGTTCGCGGTGCCGCGGTTCCGTGCGCGGCGGTTCCGTGCGCGGCGGAGAACTCCTCGGCCGTGAGGCCGAAGATCAAATTGTCGCGGTAGCGGCCGGCGAAGAAGTCGTGCCGTCGCAGCCGGCCCTCCAGAGTGGCGCCGAAGGCGAGCATGCCCGCTTGTGAGACCTCGTTGAAGTCGTGCACATAGGCCTGCGCCTTCTGGTAGCGGCGTTCGCCGAACATGTAGCCGAGCAGCAGGATCCCGGCCTCCCAGGCATATCTCTTACGCTGATGCTCCAGAGCGACCGCCAGACCCAGATAGAAACGTCCCGCCACCGGATCGGCTTGGGTCGTATTGATGCAGCCCACCATGCCGCCGTGCTGCCGATCGGTGATCGCCAGGATGAAGTTGTCGTCCAGGGGGTCCTTCGCCGACTCCTGCTTCAGCCATTCTCGGCAGTTCTCAGGCGAGCGCGGCGCGGTGACGCGTTCCCAGGCGCGCTGATAGGAAGACGAAGCTTCGAGGGCCATGACGACTTCCCAGTCGCCGGGTTCCACGCGGCGCAGAACGGTATTCTCTCCCCGCCAGACAGGACGTGACATGTCCCCGCACTCTGTGTCCTTTGGCGGGTGCGTCGGCAGTTCGTTATCGATCACGTGTCACCCCAGGTTCCGTGAGTGATCCGACGTTGCAAAAGGGCCGAACACCGGCAGGCGGCCCATGGCCGTCCGCCGGTGCCCGGCCGCTAATATCCCCGAAGGTTCAGAACTCGCCCGCGCGAATTCCCTCGCGGAAGGCGTTCCACTCCTCGGCGGTGAAGCGGAGCTCGCCCATGCCCGGGTTCTTGGAGTCCCGCATCGCCATGGCGCCGCCGCCGATCTCGGCGACCTCGACGCAGATCACCAGACTGTGGCTGCTCTTGCGCCACTGCGCGCCACTGATGTCCCGTGCGTACAGTTCCTCTTTCTCCATGCTTCGCTCCTAAGAATGCGGATGTGTCCGCACCAGTGGGTGCCCCGCACGTCGATCAGAGGTGAGGCATCATGGATCTATGAGCGATGGCGAGCAGGCGCACGAGCCCGGGGCGGAGCGGTGGCGCAGCCTTCCGCCGCGCATCCGGCTGGAGGACACGGTGGCCGGGCAGGAGGTTCCGCCCAAGCCCCAGGTGATCGCGGATCCGAGCAGCACGGAGGTCGACGAGGCCACGCGATACCCGGCCTGACCTCGGTAAACGCCGTCCGGCGTCTCGGTGGGATCTTCAACCGGGGATGACGTCGGGTTTGCGCCGCGATCGGTAGCGTCAGAAAGGTGTTTGGCCAGCGTAAGACGTGTGTCCAGGTGGTCAAGGGCCGGACGAACGACGCGACGGGCCTGTCCGAGGCCGCCGACCGCTGGCACCGGGAGGTCGCTCCCGGGGCCCGGGGCTGGCTCGGCAGCACCGGCGGAGTGACCGATGACGGCGTCTACTTCAACCTGATGCGCTTCGACTCCCCGCGCGCGGCGCACCGCAACGACAGGCGGCGCGAGCAGGGGCAGTGGTGGGACCAGGTCGCCGACCTGTTCGAGGGCGAGGTCACCGTCGAGGAGTCCACGGACGTGGAGACGTTCGGGCAGGGCGGCTCCGACCAGGCGGGATTCGTCCAGATCCTGCGGACCCACGTCCGCGACCGGGAGGCGGTGCGTCCACACGTCCCCGAGGAGGCCCAGCGGACGCTGACGCGGCTGCGGCCCGACATGATCGGCGGCATGTTCTGCATCCACCCCGACGGCACGTGCACGGGCGTGGCCTACTTCACCTCACTCGAGGCCGCCCGCGAGGGCGAGCGCACGGAGATGCCGCCGGACTACAAAGCCTGGCGCGACGAGCAGATGACCCATTTCGACCAGGAAGCCGTCTTCTACGACCTGGACGAATTCTGGCTGCAATCCCCGTGACGGCCGCCGGCTACGACACCTTCCCGAACTCCGCGACCGCCCCGCCGGAGGACACACCCTGCTCACTGACCCGGCGGAGCGCGCCGGAGACGCCCGCGCGGGAGGTGACGCCGAGTTTGGCGAAGACGTGGCTGAGGTGGCCCTCCACCGCACGGACGCTGACGATGAGCGACTCGGCGATCTGCAGGTTCGTCCTGCCCTCCGCGACCAGGGCCGCCACTTCCAGTTCGCGCCGGGAAAGTCCGTACGGGGCGGCGGACCGGCCGGGAGGCGCGGGGACGGGGACGCCGAGGCGGCGCAGCCCCGTGACGGCCCGCCGGGCGAGGAGATGGGCGCCGCACTCGGCGAGTGCCTCCGCGGCCGCTTCGAGCGATTCCCGCGCGGGTCCGAGGTCCTTGGCCCGTGCCCCCGCGGCGCCGGCGGCGAGCAGCGCCCGGCCGGCGTCGAGCCGCATCTCCGCTTCGGTGAACGCGCCGGCCGCCTCGCGTGCCTTCGCGGCGGCCGCGCGGGGATCGGCGCTCTCCAGGGCATGCGCACGCGCCAGGGCGGCGAGCCCGACCGTGCCCGGCAGGACGGGGTGGGCATGTGCCTCGGCCCGGTCAGCCCACCGTGCCGCCTCTCCCCGGAGGCCACCTGCCGCGTTCAGGGCCGCCAGGGGCTCGGCGCAGCGCAGGACCGTGCTCGGGTCGAGAACGGAGAGACTCGGGGAGAAGCGGCACGCGGCGAGGAGCAGCTCACGACCCTCGTCCGGACGGCCGGCGCCGGCCAGCGCCAGGCCGTAGGCGTACTCCGCCTGCCTGCCCCACCACTCACGGATCTCACCGGACGCCCGGACCGCCTCCCTGCCGATGGTGAGCGCCGCTTTGACGTCGCCCGTCCAGTGGTCCACGAGGCACTGCTCGGTGTGGGCGAACACCAGCTGCTGGGGGGAGCCCAGCAGCCGGGCCGACTCGGTGGACTCCCTGACGGCCCGGGCCGCGTCGGCGAGCCGGCCGAGCCCTATGTACGACCGTGCCTTCCCGGCAAGGGCGACGGGGATGATGAACTGCCGGCCGGTGGCCTGGGCGACGGCCATCAGCCGGTCGAAGCACCGAACGGCGCCGGCGTGCAGGCACATCAGGCATTCCGTCCAGCCGAGCCAGGCCAGCGAGTCCAGGCAGTCGACGAGATGCTCGTCCGGAGTGGCGGCCAAGGCCTCTTCGGCGGCCCGCACACCGGCGAGGGCCTCGTCGACGTGACCGCTCACATAGTCGGCGATCGGCCGGATCGCCAGCCGGGAGAAGGTCAGGCTCGGGTCCCAGCCGCTCCGGGGCTCGGGGATCAGCGCGATCGCGTCCAGCGCCGCCCTGCCGTCCAGCCTCAGGAGGGTGTCGTTGACCAGCCGCATCCTCAGCCGGACCGCCGCCTCGGACTCTCGGTCGGGGATGGCGCGCAGCTCGCTGACGAGCAGGGCGTGGCTCTGGTCGAGGCCGCCCAGCAGCCGCTGGGTGATGGCGCAGAACCGTACGGCGACCGAGCGGCGGGCGTGGTCGTCGGCGGGCAGCAGCCGGAGGACCTCGGTGGCGGTCTCCCTGCCCTCCTCCAGGCATCCGCTGACGGCCTGGGCCTCGGCCATCTCGAGCATGAGCGTCAGCCGTCCGGCCGCGTCGTGCGGCATGAGCCGCAGCGCGGACGCGAACCACCGGGCCGCGGTGTGCGGGGCCTGGGGGGCCACGTCGCGGGCGGCCTCGATGAGGACGCCGGCGGCCGCGTCGTCGCCGGGGCTCGCCGACCGGTCGACGTGGTGGGCCAGCTGGGCGGCGGGGACGCCGAGCCCGGCGAGATGCGCGGCGACGCGGGCGTGGGCCGCCAGCCGCCGGCCGGGCGGAGCGGAGCCATAGACGACGTGCCGGATCAGCGGGTGCCGGAACCGGAACCGGACGCCCCCGGCGGCCGGCCGGACGACGTCGCGGGCCGCGAGCCGGTCGAGCGCGGTGAGGGTCTCCTCCTCGGAGGTCCCGGCGGCGACGGCGACGAGGCCTGGATCGAACTCGTCGGCGACGATCGCGGCCGCCTGCGCGACCAGCGAGAGCGAGTCCGAAAGGCCGCTCAGCTCTGCCTGGATAGTGGTCTGGACGTCATGGGGCAGTTCGTCGGGTCCGCCGGCCGATGCCGTCCGGACCAGTGCGTCCAGATAGAAGGGGTTGCCGCCGCTGGCCTCGTACAGGGCCTCGCAGCGGGTACGGCCGACGCCCGGCCCCAGGAACTCGGCGGCCTCGTCGAGGGTGAGCGGGGCGACGGTGAGGCTCGGCCCATGCTCGGCGGCCGTGCGGAGAGGGGCCGCCAGGGCGGCGCCGACCTGGTCTGGACGGAAGGCGACGGCGAGGAGCACCCCGGTGCGCGGCGGCCGGCGGACGAGATGGCTCAGCAGCTCCAGGGAGGAGTCGTCGGCCCAGTGCAGGTCGTCGAGGACGAGGACGAGGCCGTCGGGAACGGCCAGCCGCTCGATGAGATCGCGGACGGCGCTGTAGAGCCGGTAGCGCACGAGCCCGGCCGGCCTGTCGTCCTCCGCCGCGAGGGTGTCGCCCGGCTCGGCCGCGGACTCGTCCGAGATCGCCGGGAACACCATCGCCAGCTGCCGCACGGCGGTGGGACCGAGTCCTGAGACCAGCGCGGGGAGGTTCTCCTCGACCGCGTCGTCCAAGGCGTCGACGAACGCGCCGAAGGGCATCTCCTGCTCGTACTCGGAGGCCCTGCCGGCCGACACCGGCAGCCCGCGTTCCTCGGCCGCCGCGGCGAGTTCGCTCAGCAGCCTGGTCTTTCCCATCCCGGGCGTCCCGGCCAGGGTGAGGACGTGGAACCCGCCGCCGGCGGCGCCGTCCAGTACCTCGCGCATGGTTCGGAGGACGTCCTGGCGCCCTACTAAGGGACGTCGTGAATACGCCGATTCCCGGCCCGGTTTCCCCATGTGTGAACCTCGCTGTTCCGGAGAGTCGACTCGCCCCTGCCCCGATGATTCGCAAGGATTTACACGACATATTACTCGATTTTGAGGTCATGTCAGTTCTCGCTCCGATGCCTTGTTCGGCGCGGCGATGAACGGCAGGACGCGGCCGTCACCAGGCCGAAATCGGCCAATTTTGTGACCGCGCGTGCTTAAGCGGTCGATGTGCTCCCGGCCTGTTTTGGGAGACGGCCTGGAGATGGACCGTGCCGAACCGGGCGACGGCCGGGAGACGCTGCGGAGACAGCGTGCCGTTTGGCTCTCCCCATAGCCCAGATCGGGCTTTGGCGGCCGAATCGCCGTCGATGGAAAGGGGCACGTATGAGCAAGAGAACTCTCGCCGCCCGCACGGCCGGGGTGGCGCTGGCGGCCGCGCTCGGCCTCGGTGTGGCAGGTCCCGCCGCCTCCGCCGCCACGGCACAGAGCGCGCGCACCCCCGCCGCGCTCCAGCAGGCCCCCGCCGCGCTCCAGCAGGCCCCCGCCGCGGTCCAGCAGGCCGGCCTGCCGGCGACCAGCGGCGTCACCGTTCCGCAGAGCTCCCCGATCACCGCCGCTCAGCAGGCCGAACTCCAGCGGGCCATCGTCGCCGGAAAGGTCCCCGCGTGGCTCAAGAGGGTGATCAAGGAGCTGCGGAAGTCGCCCGCCATCGTCATGGCGTTGCGGAAAGCGGCCAGGCAGGGCTACCAGACCTTCAAGCTGACATGGGACGCGCGGGTGCCCAAGTACATTCGCAAGCTCGTTGGTTCGGGCATCAAGCTGCGCTTGGTGTACGCCTACTTCCGCACCCTTCGCTGACCGAGCTCCACGAGTCGGCCTAGCGAGAATTCTTCACCCGTCATCGCCCCGGACGGGGTGTTCCTTCCGGGACGCTCCGTCCGGCGGCGCCTCCACCCACGGGTGGACTCCGCCGCCGCCCAAGGTTCGAGCCGGTCTCCGTTCCACCGGAGGAAGCGACCGCAGCCGATGAATGGTCGACTCGATCAAGACAACCGGGTGGACGGCCCGGCGTGCGCGGAAAGAAGGCGACATTGATAGTCGTTGAAGGATTGACTAAACATTTCCGGAGGAGAACGGCGGTGGACGGACTGTCCTTCACCGTCCGCCCCGGCGTGGTGACCGGTTTTCTCGGGCCGAACGGCGCGGGAAAGTCGACGACGATGCGGATGATCGTCGGACTCGACCGTCCCGACGCCGGTTCGGTGCTGGTCGACGGCAGGCCGTACGCCGAACTCGACGCGCCGCTGCGAACCGTCGGCGCCCTGCTGGACGCGGGCTGGGCCCGGTCGCGGAACTCGGCGCGCACGCACCTGCGCTGGGTCGCGAGCCTGAACGGGATTCCCCCAGCACGGGTCGAGGAACTGCTCCGGCTGGTCGGCCTGACGGCGGTGGCCCGCCAGCGAGTCGGCACGCTCTCGCTCGGGATGCGGCAGCGGCTCGGCATGGCGATGGCCCTTCTCGGTGATCCCCGGATCCTGCTGTTCGACGAGCCGATGAACGGCCTGGACCCGGAGGGGATCCACTGGGTCAGGCAACTCCTGCGGGGTTTCGCGGCCGAAGGGCGCACGGTGCTGGTGTCCAGCCATCTGCTCTCGGAGATGGCGATCACCGCCGACGAGGTCGTCGTCATCGGCGCCGGGCGGCTCATCGCGAGTGGCCCGACCAGGGAGTTCGTCGAGCGCACCACCCGGGCCGAAGTGCTGGCCCGCACACCCCGCGGTGAACGTCTGACCGAGGCCCTCCGGCGAGCGGGACACCAGGTCGACACCCGCCCGGACGGAACACTCGCCGTCACCGGGGCCACGGCGGCGCGTGTCGGCGAACTCGCCGCCGAATGCGGTGCGGTGCTGCATGAGCTGCGCACCGACCACGGATCCCTGGAGGAGGCGTTCATGCGGACGACCCATGACGCGGTGGAGTACCGGGCGGCGGCCGTCGCCCCGACGGGAGGTGACGCGTGATGGGAGGCGCGATGAAGGGCGCGGTGGCGGCGGAGTGGATCCGCCTGTTGTCCAGCAGGTCGACGTGGTGGGGGCTCGGTGTGTCAGGTGCGCTCGCCCTCGGGGTGGCCGCGCTGGCCGTCCGGGTCCCGCCCGGGGAGGGGGAGGTCACGACCCTCGTGGACGTGGTGTCGGGGGCCGTGTTCGGCCAGCTTGTCCTGCTCGTGCTGGCGGTGCTGGCCATGACGTCCGAGCACCGGTCCGGCACCGTCCGGCTGGCCTTCCAGGCGATCCAGGGCCGCTGGCAGGTGGTGGCCGCGAAGGCGGCGGTCATGGGGGCCGCGGGCGGTGTCGCCGGGTTCGCGCTCGGGTTCGCCGCCTACGGGTTCGCCCTGATGCTGGCGCCGTCCGGTCTCGATCTGGGCCTCGGCACCGTCGCGGAGTGGCGCCAGGTGGCGGGTGTCGGCCTGGTCTACGCGATCACCGCGGTGATCGGCGTCGCCGTCGGGACGCTGGTGCGCAGCAGCGCCGCCGCAGTGGGCGGGGCGCTGATCTGGGTACTGGTGGCGGAGAGCGCGATCGGCCTGCTCCCCAGGGTCGGGGACGCCCTGGCCCGCTGGATGCCGTTCGCCATGCTCGTGTCCCTCACCGACTCCGCGAAGATCGACGTACCGTTCGGCGCCGCCGGAGCCGCCGTGTACTGCATCGCGGTGGCGGCCGTCCTGCTCGCGCTCGCCATGACGCTGGTGCGCAGCCGCGAGCTGTGACGTCCTGGGCCCAGCGCGCCGCGGCGGTCCTAGAGCAGCAGGCGGATAAGTGCCGCGGTCACCAGTGACAGCGCGACGCTCGCCCAGGACCACGATTCGGTCCCTTTCCGTAACGAACGCACCAGGAGGACGACCGAGAGCGTTGCGGCGATCGCCGTGAGTGCGAGACTCGCGTACCAGAGGAAGCCGTCGTGGGACAGCATTCTCGCTCCGAATGCTGCGAGGGCGATGAATGACGTCGCCGCCCAGGCGGCTTCCGATACGCGTGCGGGTGATTTCGTGTCCGGTTCTGCGTCCATTGACGACCTCGCTCTATCGATTTGCCGATGTCCGTGGCGGGCCCGAAACCGGGCCCTGGCCGGGGCCCGGTTTCGGGTGTTTCAGTGGCCGGGTATTCCTACCAGCCGCGCATGACCCGGTAGAGGTCCCATGCGCTTCCGCCCCAGCCGGCGGCCCGCATCGCCCAGCGCACCGGGCGCGGGATCTTGTTGAGCCACTTCTTGAAAGCGGCGTAACCCTTGTCGGCGGCCTTGATACCGCTCTTCAGCTTTCCCGCCCTCTTGAGGACGTTCCAGACCACCGAGGGCCAACCGCGCTGGGCCGAGATCTGGTTGAGCTCCTGGATCTCCCGTGAGCTGAAGCCGATCTGGCCGAGGGCGGCGGTCTCGGCCGGGGTGAACGGGCGGGCGACCGACTGCGCGGCGACGGGGGCGGGGACTCGCTCGGCCGGCGCCGTGCCGGCCGAGGCCGCCGGGCCCGCGATGCCGAGGCCGAGCGCGGCCGCGAGGGTGACCCCCGCCGTGCGCTGTGCGAGACGCTGTTTGTTCATCCGGGAATTCCCTTCGATCTGCGGGTCGATGCCCGCCGTAGCCCGATGTGGGCTCCCGGAACATGACAGCGGGGGCGCGTCTCATCACCGTCCCTTCGCCGTCGTGCGGACGACTCGACCGCGGTCTCCGCGGTATCTCCGGTCCTGATCAGGTCGTACTACGAAATTAATGGTGGTGGGGGCCGTCGGCCTCCTCCGGTGGAACGGACGCGTGCCAGGCCGGGAGTTCCAGGAAAGGTCCGTCCACGGGTGGAGGCGTTCGGCCTTTTGTGGCCGATATCGGCGGCCGGTCGTTGACGGCGCCGCGCGGATCGGGATTAGAGTCGCGGAGTGCCCTCGTCCCGCGAGTCGACACAATGGCCAGGCGCGAGTGACGTAGCGCTTCCCCTGGTTCTTCTGATGATCCAGCTCGTCATGGGTCCGAGCCTGGCGGCGTTTCTGGAGGAGCCCGCGGGCCTGCGGGAACGGGTGCCCGGGCTGATCGCCGGTGCGGCCGTGGCGGTGGTGCTGTGCCTGCGCAGGGAGCGTCCGGCGGCGGTGCTGGGCGTCACGGTGGTGATCGGGGCCGCGGCCGACCTGACGCTCCCGTCCTCCGCCGGAGCCCCCGTGCTCTGGGCGGCCGACCTCGTGGCGCTGTACTCGCTGGCCGTGCACCGCCGGGCCCGGACCGCCGTCATCGGCGGTGCGCTGGCCGCCTCGGCCGCATGCCTCGTGACCGCGGTGATGGGAAACGCCCCGGTGGAGGTCCTGGGCATCGCCGTGTTGACGGCCGCCGGCTACGCGGCCGTCATCGCCTTCGGCCAGTTGCGCCGGCAGCGGGTGGACGTGCGGCGGCGGCTCGCCGCGCGGCTGGACGCGGCCGAGCGGGAACGGGCGCTGCTGGCCGCCGCCGAGCGGGAGAGACTGGCCCGCGACCTGCACGACGTCGCCGGCCACCATCTCAGCGCCGTCAGCGTGCACACGGCCGCCGCCATCCGCCTGGCGGACCGGCGGCCCGAGATGGTCGCCGAGGCCCTCGACGTCGCCGTCGGCATGGGCCGGGAGGTCCTGGCGGCGCTCAACCGCCTGGTGGACGTGGTGGCCCGGCCGCCAGAGGGCGGGACGTCCGATGGCCGGCCGTCCGAGAGCCTGCCGGACGCCGACCTGCCGGCGCTCGTCTCGCGCCTGTGTACAGGGCTGGCGCGCCTTGGCATTCCGGTGTCGGTGACCGTGTCCGGCGGCTCGCGCCCGCTGCCCGGCGAGACGGTCGCGGCCGCTTACGGTGTCGTCCAGGAGTCCCTGACGAACGCGATGCGTCATGCGATGGGAGCGCCGGTCACCGTCCGCGTCGAATACCGCACCGGTGCGGTCGATCTGCTCGTGTGCAACGAGAAGGGCGAGGACTGGAACGACGGCGCGGAGCTGGGCGGAGGACGCGGGGTCGAGGGCATGCGGAGCCGCGTGGCGGAGGTCGGCGGCATGCTGCGGGCGGGGCCGACCGGGGCGGGCGGCTGGTCCGTCGATGCGAGCTTCCCGGCGCCGGGCCGCTCCCGCCGCGAGTTCGGCTGGCCCGAGCTGGTGGACGTGATGGCGGTGAGCATGTGCGTCGGGCTGCCGCTGCTCGCGGTCGCCCCGCTGGACCCGGCCGGGCGCGCCGCTCCGCTCGGCCTGGCCGGGCTGCTGTCGGCGCATGCGCTCGTCCTGTGGTGGCGGTGGCGGGCCCCGGTGGCGACCCTGGCCGCCGTGGCCGGTGTCGACGTCCTCTGGGCCGCGCTGACCCTGGCCGGTGCGATCCCCGCGAGCTGGCTGCCGGCGCTGGCGTTGGCGTGGACGACCGAGGCGATCGCCGTGTACTCGCTGGCCGCCTACGGGCCTTCGGTGGCCGCGGGGCTGCTGGGCACGGCCGCGGCCGGTGCGGCGGGCGGTCTGCTCGCGGTGACGGGGCTCTCCGCCGATCCGGCCGGGGAGCCGTTCACGGCGGGGGACGCCGTCGCCGGCCTCGTGTTCTTCGGGGTGATCGTCACGCTCGCGATGCTGCCCTTCTGGGGGTGGGGCGCCGCCGTCAGGTCCGGGCGGAGCCGGAGCAGGAAATGGGAGCGGTCGATGGCCGAAGCGGTGGCGGTGCGCACCGACCACATCGTGCGAGCCGAGCGGTACCAGGTCGCCGTCGGGCTGCGGGGCGCTGTCTTCGGCCACACCGTCCGGCTGGTGCGCACCGGCGAGTCGGCGCTGGGCGGTGGGTCGGCGGGCGACCGGCGGGCGGCGCTGGCCGTGGTGGCGGCCGAGGCGCGGGCCGCGCTGGCGGGCATGCGGGAGCTGCTCGACACGATGGACGCGGCGACGGGAGCCAGGCCGTGACGATCCGCGTGCTTGTCGCCGACGACCAGCCCGTGGTCCGGGTGGGGTTCGCCGCGATCATCGACGCGGAGCCCGACCTGACGGTCGTCGGCCAGGCGGCCGACGGGGCCGAGGTCCTGCGGACGGTCGGGGACCGCCGCCCGGACGTCGTGCTCATGGACATCCGGATGCCCGGCATGGACGGGCTGGAGGCCACCCGCGAATTGGCCGCGGTCGCGCCCGCGACGCGGGTGCTGGTGCTCACGACGTTCCGGCGCGACGAGTACGTGTTCGGCGCCCTGCGCGCCGGCGCCTCGGGCTTCCTGCTCAAGGACTGCGAACCGCAGGAGCTCCTGGACGCGATCCGCGTCGTGGCGGCCGGTGAGGGGATGCTCGCCCCGGCGGTGACCCGCCAGCTCATCGACGCGTTCGTCGCGGGTTCGGTCGGCGCGCGGCCCCGTCCGGACGAGCGTCTCGGGCTGCTCACCAACCGGGAGATCGACGTGCTGCGCAGCGTCGCGCAGGGCCTCACCAACGCCGAGATCGCCGCGTCCCTCGGCATCGGGACCGCGACGGTGAAGACCCACGTCAACGCGATCTTCGGCAAGCTCGGTCTCCGCGACCGGGTGCAGGCCACGATCTTCGCCTACGACATGGGCCTCGCCAGCCCCCGGGGGCGGACCTGACGCGGCGGGCCGCTACGGACGGGGGCCGGACGGCGCGGGGAGATGAAGGCCGGAGACGAGTTCCCGGAGGGCCGGGCCGGGCTCCACGCCCAGCTCCCGGCGCACCACGGCGGCGTAGTCGAGATAGGTGCGGTAGGCGGTCACGGTGTCGCCGCGCCGCAGGTGGGCCTGGACGAGGACGCGCGGCGGGGTCTCGGCGAGATCGTCCACCTGGGCCGCCAGCGTGGCGAGGACGACGGCGTTCTCGGTGTCGCCGATTTCCAGGGCTGTCGTGGCGAGCCGTTCGAGGGCGAGCAGGCGGAGCCGGTCCCATCGGCCGCGCTCGTTCAGGACCTCCTCGTCGTAGCCGTCGCGGAGGAGTTCGGTGCTCAGCAGGCGCACGATCAGTGGATCGACGTCGTGCAGGGTCGCCGGGGCGATGTGGAGGATGTGCTGGGCCAGGCTCTTGGCCGCGTGGTAGTCGACGGTGACGTCGTCGGCCAGGCGGAGCGAGTCCGTGCCGATGACGATCATGGACCGGGTCTCTGGGCGGAGGCGCCAGAGGAGCTGGCGGAGCCGCTTGGCGGAGTTCGCCGTGTCCAGATCGGGCCAGAGGCGTGCGCCGGCGGCCTGGCGTGACAGGCCGCCGCCCTCCAGTGCGAGGTGGACGATCAGCCTGCCGACGGTCTCCTCGGGGCCGACCTCGTGGCCCACCAGGCAGCAGGCGAAGCGGGGGAGTAATTGGATCGTGTCCTCATCGGGGTCCTGCATACCCGCCTCCTGTGGTCGGCGTCGGTCGGATTTCCAGGGCACTCGGGCCGCGTCCCATCGCCTTCGGCGGACGCGCGGGCGCGCCCGCACATCGCTGTCGGGCATGCGCCCCATTAAACGGGTGATGTCGGACGTCTTGGGCCGTGAGGCCGCCGGTGGGCGTGGCGACCCTCTTTGCGCGTCGAGATGCCGGCGGCCCGCTGTAGGCGAGCTGTTTACCGTTGGCGACCGATTGGGCGCCCACCTTCGGGGAACGTGATCAGCAACGTCCTTACTGCCATAGGATTTGGCTAGAATCCGTCTGTTAGGCGAGGCTTCCGGCCAATTTGTGAGCATCTTGTTGCGCTCCGTTTTCCTTCAGGAAGCCGCCCGCTCACCGTTATGCCCTAAGGAGTCTGTGCATGCCCGTGGAATCTGAAGGGCTCGTCCCCGCGGCGAGCCCCGTGATCGGGGAGGCGGAGATCGAGGCCGCGGTGCGCGTGCTGCGCAGCGGACGGGTCGTCCAGGGGCCGGAGGTCGCGGCGTTCGAGGAGGAGTTCTCCGAGATCGTGGCGGGACGGCACTGCGTGGCGGTCAACTCGGGGACGTCGGCCCTGCACCTGAGCCTGCTCGCGCTGGACGTCGGACCAGGTGACGAGGTCATCGTCCCGTCGTTCACGTTCGCGGCCACCGCCAACGCGGTGCGCCTGGTGGGCGCCGAGCCGGTCTTCGTCGACATCGACCCGCGCTCGTTCTGCCTCGACCCGGACGCCGTCGCCGCCGCCGTCGGCCCCCGCACCGCCGCGATCATGCCGGTGCACCTGTACGGGCACCCGGCCGCGATGGAGCGCATCGGGCCGCTCGCTGAGCGGCACGGGCTCGCCGTCGTCGAGGACGCCTGCCAGGCGCACGGCGCGTCCGTCGGCGGGACCCCGGCCGGGGCGCTGGGCACGGTCGGCTGCTTCAGCTTCTACCCGACGAAGAACATGCACGCCCTGGAAGGCGGCATGATCACCACCGCGGACGCGGAGACGGCGCGGACGTTGCGGCTGCTGCGCAACCAGGGCATGGAGCAGCGGTACGCCAACGAGATCGTCGGCGCCAACATGCGGCTCACCGACGTCGCCGCGGCCGTCGGGCGCGAGCAGCTCAAGAAGCTGGCCGGATGGACGGAGCAGCGCCGCGCCAACGCCGCGTTCCTCGACGCGAAGATCACCGCCGCGGTCACGCCGCCGGTCGCGGAGGGCGCGAAGCACGTCTACCACCAGTACACCGTGCGGGTGAGCGGGGACCGGGACGCCGTCCAGCGGCACCTGGACGCGCGGAAGATCGGCAACGCCGTCTACTACCCGACGCCCGTCCACCGGCTCAGGCCGTTCCTGAAGGACGGCGGCCCCGATCCGCGCTGGGACCTGCCGGAGACGGAGCGGGCGGCACGGGAAGTGCTGTCGCTGCCGGTGCACCCCACCCTCGGCGAGGACGACCTGGCCCGCGTGGCCGACGCCGTCAACGAGACGGGGAGCGCGTCGTGAGCGCGCCGCTGCGCGCGGGCCTGATCGGCCTCGGCGTGATGGGACGCAACCACGCGCGCGTCCTGGCCGGCCTGGACGGCGTCGACCTCGTCGGCGTCGTCGACCCGGCGGGACAGCCGGACGGCGCGCCGCACGGCGTCCCGATGCTGGAGTCCCTCGCGGACCTCCTCGCCCTCGGCATCGACTACGCGGTGGTGGCGTGCCCGACCGCGCTGCACGAGGAGATGGGGCTGGAGCTGGCGGACGCCGGCGTCGGCGCGCTGATCGAGAAGCCGCTCGCCGACTCGGTGGAGGCGGCGGAGCGGCTGGTGAAGTCGTTCGAGTCGCGCGGCCTGGTCGCGGGCGTCGGGCACATCGAGCGCTACAACCCGGCGCTGCAGAGCATGCGGAAGCGGCTGGAGGCGGGCGAGCTCGGCGACGTGTTCCAGGTCGTCACGCGCCGCCAGGGGCCGTTCCCGCACCGCATCGCGGACGTCGGCGTCGTCAAGGACCTCGCCACCCACGACATCGACCTGACCGCGTGGGTGACCGGCCAGGACTACGTGTCGGTGTGCGCGCACACGGTGGCGCGCAGCGGCCGTCCGCACGAGGACATGGTCTCCGCCGTCGGACGCCTGACCGACGGCAGCATGGTCAACCACCTCGTGAACTGGCTGAGCCCGCTCAAGGAGCGCACGACCGTCGTCACCGGTGAGCGCGGCTGCTTCGTCGCCGACACCCTCACCGCCGACCTGACGTTCTACGCCAACGGCGAGCTGAGCACCGAATGGGAGGCGCTGCGGGCGTTCCGCGGTGTCTCGGAAGGCGACATGATCCGGTACGCGATCCCGAAGCGAGAGCCGCTGCTGGTGGAGCACGAACGGTTCCGCGACGCCTTCATCGCGGGCAGCGGCGACATCGTGACGCTGCGGCAGGGCCTGCGGACGGTCGAGGTCTCGGCGGCCGTGCTGGAGTCGGCGAGACTCGGCGAGACGGTCACGCTCCCGAGTTCGGGGGTGCTTGGTGCCGTCTGACCCGGGAGGCGGCGCGGAGGGCGTCGACGTCACGGTCGTCGTCGCCGTCTACAACACGATGCCGTACCTCACCGACTGCCTGAACTCGCTGGTGAAGCAGAGCATCGGCGCCGGCCGCATGGAGGTCGTCGCGGTCGACGACGGCTCCACCGACGGCAGCGGAGCCGAGCTCGACCGGTTCGCCGAGGAACACCCGGACATCGTGAAGGTGCTGCGCCAGCCGAACTCGGGCGGCCCCGCGGCCCCCAGCAACCGCGCCCTGGACGTCGCCCGGGGCCGCTACGTGTACTTCGTCGGCGCCGACGACCATCTCGGCCGCGAGGCGCTGGAACGGATGGTCGAGGCCGCCGACGGATGGGGCTCGGACGTCCTCGTCGGCAAGATGAAGGGCGTCAACGGGCGCGAGGTCAAGCAGGACCTGTTCGCCGAGAACCGCGTCGACGTCGACCTGTTCGACTCGCCGCTCCCGTGGCTGCTGTCCAACTGCAAGCTGTTCCGCCGCGACCTGGTGGAGCGGCACAAGCTCCGCTTCCCCGAGGACATGCCGATCGGCAGCGACCAGCCGTTCACCATCGAGGCGTGCGTCCGCGCCGAGCGGATCTCCGTCCTGGCCGACTACACCTGCTACTACGCGATGCTCCGCGACGACGGCGGCAACATCACGCAGGGCGCAGTCGAGGTCTACACCCGCCTGGAATGCGCCGAGCGGCTCTTCGAGTTCGTCGCCGGGCTGCTGGAGCCCGGCCCCGGACGGGACGCGATCGTCCACCGGCACGCCAAATGGGAGCTGACGAAGCCGATCCGCGAGGGCCTCCTCGAACTGGACGACGACGCCCGCCGCGACGTGTGCGCGCGAGTCGGCGCCATCGTCGACCGGTACGTGCCCGACGACGTCCTGGCCCTGCTGCCCATCAAACGGCGCGTCCGGCTCCGCCTGGCGCAGCGCGGCGACGTCGACCGCCTCTGCGAGGCCATCAGGGCGGACGCGGCGGAGGAGACCTTCGCCGTCACGCTCAAGAACGGCCGCGCCTACCACGCCTACGAGGGCTTCGAGGACGCCGGCGCCGGCGTCCCCGACGACCTGTACGAGATCACCAAGGGCCTGCGCAGGCGGCTCATCGACGAGGTGCGGGCGGTCGGCGCGCGGCGCGCGGACGACCTCCTGGAGATCACCGTCCGGACGCCGATCAACGGCCCCGACGCCGCCGACCCGAAGGTCGTGCACCTGGCGTTCGCCGTCCGCGGCCGCGACGGGCGCGTCCGCCTGGACGAGGCGTCCGGCGCGGAACTCGACCGCGACCTTTCCGGCGACGGACTGACGCTGACCGTCCGGATGCCGAAATCGCTGCTGTTCGCGTCCGGCACGGCCAAACGCACGTTGCGGCTGATCGTCCGTGCGTCCGGTGAAACCTACGACGTGGCCGTGCAGGCCGGACTGCCCGGTCCGTGCAAATCGCTCGTCTGGCACCGGATCAGGCCCTACCGTCTGTCGGTGCGCGGCGACGGGCGGGGCACCACGGCGATCGAGACCCGCCCGTCCTTCCCGGTCCGGGCCGTCGTCAGGCGGCTCCGGCGCGCCCTGCACCTGAGAAGCGCCGTGTCCCTTGGAGGTAAGTAGCACATGCGGATCTGCGTGGTCGCGCTCGGCAAGATCGGTCTCCCGCTCGCGGTGCAGTTCGCCCGCAAGGGCCACCGGGTGACCGGCGCCGACGTGAACGAACGCGTCGTCGCCGACGTGAACGCCGGCCGCGAGCCGTTCCCCGGCGAGGCGGACCTCGGCGTCCACCTCGGCGAGGCGGTCCGGGCCGGGCTGCTGACCGCGACGACCGACACGGCGGCGGCCGTCGCCGAGTCCGACGCGGTCGTCGTGGTCGTGCCGCTGTTCGTGGACGAGGCCGGCACCCCCGACTTCGGCTGGATGGACGCCGCGACCCGGTCGATCGCGGCGGGCCTCCGTCCGGGAACGCTGGTCAGCTACGAGACGACGCTGCCGGTCGGCACCACCCGGGGCCGCTGGGCGCCGATGCTGGCGGAGGGGTCCGGCCTGACCGCCGGCACCGACTTCCACCTGGTGTTCAGCCCGGAACGCGTCCTGACGGGCCGCGTGTTCGCCGACCTGCGCCGCTACCCGAAGCTCGTCGGCGGCGTCGACGACGCGTCCGCCCGGCACGGCGTGGAGTTCTACGAGCAGGTCCTCGACTTCGACGACCGGCCCGACCTCGACCGCCCGAACGGCGTCTGGGACCTCGGCTCCGCCGAGGCCGCCGAGCTGGCCAAGCTCGCCGAGACGACCTACCGGGACGTCAACATCGGCCTCGCCAACCAGTTCGCCCGCTACGCCGACACCGTCGGGGTGGACGTCACCAAGGTGATCGAGGCCTGCAACACGCAGCCGTACAGCCACATCCACCGGCCGGGCATCGCGGTCGGCGGCCACTGCATCCCGGTCTACCCGCGCATGTACCTGTGGAACGACCCGGACGCGACCATCGTCCGCGCCGCCCGCGACGCCAACCTGGCGATGCCCGAGTACGCCGTGGGCCTCCTCGCGGACGCCTACGGCGACCTCACCGGCGCCGAGGTCCTGGTCCTGGGCGCCGCGTACCGGGGCGGCGTCAAGGAGACGGCGTTCTCCGGCGTCTTCCCGACCGTGGAGGCGCTGCGGAAACGCGGCGCCGTCCCGTACGTGTCCGACCCGATGTACACGGCGGAGGAACTGGAGGCCCTCGACCTGCCGCCGCACCGCGGCGAGCCGGTCACGGCCGCGATCGTCCAGGCCGACCACGCCGCCTACCGCGACCTGAACACCGACGACCTCCCCGGCGTCAAGGCCCTGGTAGACGGCCGCCGCACCACCGACCCCACCCGCTGGACGGGCGTACACCGCGTCGTCATCGGCGCCCCCGACCAAAGCGGGGCCGAGGCGCGGCGAACGCCCCGCTGAGCGCGCCGTACACGCCATTGCCCGACGCCGACGGATCCTGCCGACCACGACTGGAGCAAGCGATGCAGAACGAAGACGAGACGGTCCCGAGCGCGCGCGGCCGCATCGTCATGCTCGTCGACAACGACATCGTGCGCGACTCCCGGGTGCAGAAGGCGGCGAAGTCGATCGCCGACGCCGGCTGGGAGGTGCACCTCCTCGGCGTCCACTCGGCCAAGAGGCCCCGGACCTGGATGCTTGGCAGCGCCCACGTGCGTCACCTCAAACTGCACCACACCCTCCTCCGGAACAGGCACAGCGTCTGGCGCGCCGCGCTCCGCCGCCCGCTCGCCTACGCGCACCCGAACGTGGCGAACTACCGGCGCCGGCTCGTCCAGTCCCGGCGCGCGGACCTCGCCGCGAGCCGCCTCGCTCCGGGGGCCGGCCGGCCCGTGCGCAGGACGTGGTTGCTGGCCCGGCGCGTCACGGCGAAGCTGCAGGCGCGGTGGTTCGCGCTGCGCGCCCGCCAGACCGACTCGCTCGCCAAGGCCCGCGGCAACCCGCGCGCCCCGGTGGAGCGGATCACGCTCAAGTTCTGGCAGGCGCTTCTCGGCGACCGGGCCTGGCGCGTTCTCGACCGCAACCTGTGGGACTGGGACAGCGCGTACGGGAAGGTCATCGACCAGCTCGAACCCGACATCATCCACGCCAACGACTTCCGGATGCTCGGGGTCGGAGCCCGCGCCGCGCGGCGGGCCCGCGCCAAGGGACGGACGGTGAAGCTCGTGTGGGACGCGCACGAGTTCCTGCCCGGCATCAGGCCCTGGGGCATCGGGTCGCGCTGGCTCCCCGCCATGTGCGCGCACGAGCGCGAGTACGCCGGCGACGCCGACGCGGTGGTGACCGTCTCGGAGGAGCTCGCCGACAAGCTCGTCGCGGCCCACGGCCTCCGGCACAAGCCGACCGTCGTGCTCAACGCCCCGGTCACCGAGGGCGAGCCGACCGGCGACGAACCCGTTCCCGACCTTCGGGAGCTGTGCGGCGTCGGCCCGGACACCCCGATCGCCGTCTACAGCGGCAGCGCCTCCGTGCAGCGCGGCCTGGACATCATGATCGAGGCGCTGCCGCGGCTGCCGCGGCTGCACGTCGCTCTGATCGTCGCCACGGCGCGGTCCGAGTACGTCCAGGGCCTGCGCGCACGCGCCGCGGAGCTCGGTGTGGACGACCGGGTGCACACGCTGCCGTACGTCCCGTTCGACCAGGTCGCTCCGTTCCTTTCGGCGGCCGACCTCGGCGTCATCCCGATCCACCACTGGCCGAACCACGAGATCGCGCTGATCACGAAGTTCTTCGAGTACGCGCACGCGCGGCTGCCGATCATCGTCAGCGACGTGCAGGCGATGGGCGACATGGTGAAGGCCACCGGGCAGGGCGAGGTCTTCCACGCCCAGGACCTCGACGACTACGTGCGGGCGGTCGAAGCGGTGCTCGGCGACCCGCAGCGGTACCGGGCCGTGTACGACGACCGGCCCGACCTGCTCCACGAATGGACATGGGAGGCGCAGGCCGAAATCCTGGACGGCGTCTACACCGGCCTGCTGCCCTCCGCCGCGAAGCCCTCCGCCCCCGCACCGTCGGCGTCCGGCGACCAGCTGATCGGGGCCCAGGACTGACATGACGACGGATCGAGCCGACGACCGGAACGTGGCCGTCGTCACGCCCTGGTATCCCAACCCGCAGCAGGAGTGGGCCGGGGCGTTCGTCCAGGCGATGGTCGAGGCCACGGCGCCGGGCTGCGATGAGGTCACCGTCTACCACAACGAGGCGTGGCTGATGAGGCAGGCGCCCGAGGAGGTGGAGGCCGCGCGCGAGGCACACCGGCGGCTCCTGCCGGTCGCGCTGCATGACGCGCCGACCGTCGCGGGCGCCCGGCTGATGCGTCTTCCGGTGCCGACGGTGCCGGACTACACTTTCGCCGAGCTCGCTCAGCAGCACGCGTCGTGGCTGCGCGAATCGTTGGGCGGCGAGCCGATCCCGGCGCGGGTCGTGCACGCGCACGTGGGTCTGCGCGGCGGCTGGACCGCGCTGGAGAACGCCCGCCCGGACGCGCGCGTGTTCGTCACCGAGCACGCCTCCTTCATCGACAAGGTTCTTGAGCAGCCCGACTCCCGGGACATGTACGAGCAGGTCCTGGACCGCTGCACCGGTTTCTTCGCGGTGACGGACGTGCTCCGGGACAGGCTCGCCGAGACCTTCCCGGCGCTCGCCCACAAGATCGAGCTGATCTCCAACCCGATCTCCTTCGAGGCGCCGCGGCCGCGCCCCGTCACGGAGCTTCGCCGCTGGTTGTACGTCGGCACACTGGTCGAGCGCAAGGGCGTCGGCTGGCTGCTGGAGGCGTTCGCCGAATGCCACGCCGGGGACCCCGAGCTGACGCTGACCATCGCCGGGCCCGGCGTGCTGGCCGGCGCGCTCGCGAAGCGGGCCGCCGAACTCCACGTCGACCACGTCGTGACATTCACCGGCGAGGTCGCCCCGGATGAGGCCACCCGGCTCATGCGGGAACACGATCTCCTCGTCCACCCGGCCCGGTGGGAGACCTTCGGCGTGTCGATCATCGAGGCGGTCGCGGCCGGCATGCCGGTGCTCGTCACCCGCTGCGGCGGTCCCGAGCGGACACTGGCAGGCATAGAAGACGCGGTCGGGGAAATGATCGACGTCGAGGAGAACTCGGAATCGATCGTCGCGGGTTACCACCGGTTGCGCGACCGCTTTCCGGACGGGCTCGACCTCGCGAAGGGCCGTAGGGTCCTGGACGAGCGATTCGGGTACCGCACGGTGGCCCAGGCGCACTACCGGCACTGGTTTTCCGGGCCGGAGGCGGGCGAGGGCGCCGCCAGCGGGGGAGAAGAAGCGTGAACGTGCTTTTCGTGGCGCTCGGCGCTTCCCGCAAGCCCGCGGTCATCAGGGAGTCCGCCCGGATCGTCGCGGACGGCGGAAGCGCCATGGTGCTGGTGAACAAGTCGTCCGCGTGGGCGAAACAGCCGCTGCCGGACGGCGTCGACACCGTCGAGTTGCCCGCGCTTGAACGCCGCCACCGTCCCGCCGTGCCACGGACCCTGCTTTACCGGATCCCGCGGCTCCTGGTGCGCATGTGCTTTCCCGGACCGCTTCGCGGCCTCGGCAACCGGATCGAATCCGCGTACCGTCGCCGCGTCGCCGGGCCCGTCGAACGCCGGCTCGGCCGTATCAGCCGGGGGGACCCCGGCGCGGTACGGCGGCGGGCGATCGAACGCGAGGTGTTGCGCCGCCGGTCCGTCGACCTCGTCGTGATCGGCGATCCTCAGTCGCTGGTGACCGTGTCCGAGCTCGCGGACGTGATCGCGGAGACGGGAGCGCGGCTGGCCTACTCCATCGCCCATGAAAGGCCACCGGCCGGTTACGCCAGGGGATCGCTCGATGACTGAACGCCGCCCGCGCCTGCTGTACCTCGCGTTCTACTTTCCGCCGTCCCGCGCCAGCGGGGTGTACCGACCCCGGGCGACCGCCAACCGGTTGACCGAGTTGGGCTGGGACGTCACGGTCTTCGCGGCGCCGCTGTCGTTCCTGCACGACGCGATCGGCTCGGTCGACGACAAGCTGATGGAGACGATCGACCCGCGGATCACGCTGGAGCGGCCCGAACTGAACCGGTTCGTCTGGCAGACGAACGTGCGCGACTACAGCAGATTCAGGGGGGCGTTCCCCCAACTGGCCCAATCGATGTACACGTGGGGGCAGAAGCACGTGTTCCCGGAGCATTACGCCTCCTGGGCGCGCGCCAGCGTCCGGCGAGCGCTGCGGTTGCACACGCGGCAGAAGTTCGACGTGGTCCTCGCGACGGGGAACCCTTTCGCCTCGTTCGCCGCGGCCTGGCTGTTCCACAAGCTAACCCGCACCCCTTACATCATCGACTACCGGGACTCCTGGACCCTCGATCAGTTCAGCGAGGAGCCGAGGTATGAGGACGGGCACCCCGCCTGGCGCTGGGAGCGGCGGGTGCTGAAGTCCGCGGCCAACTCGCTGTATGTCAACGAGGCCCAGCGGTCCTGGCACGCCGACCGCTACCCCCGGGCTGCCGACCGCATGATGATCGTCCTGAACGGCTGGGACACCGACACCCTCCCGGCGACCGCCGAGCCGCCCCCGTTCGCCCGTGCGGCGGCGGGCGAGGGCGCGCCCCGGTTCTCCTTCGTCGGGACGATCACCGACCAGCAGCCCATCGAGGAGATGGTCGAGGGATTCACCCGTGCCCGGGAACATTTCGAGATGAAGTCCGCTTCCTTGGACCTCTACGGATATTTCGGGTTCTTCAGAGGCGCCGACAACGCGCTGCGCAAGCGTTTCGCCGCGGACGACGGGAGCGAAGCGAGCGCCGGGAGCGAAGGTGAACACACCTTCGCCCCTGGAGTGCGTTACTGCGGACCGGTGTCCAAGACCGAACTCGCCGACGTCTACCAGAATTCCGACGTGCTCGTGTTCCTGAACGGCGGCGGACGTTACGTCACGTCGGGCAAGATCTTCGAGTACATGGCGGCGGGGCGGCCCATCGTGTCGGTCCATTCGCCCGGATCGGCGGCGGAGGAACTCCTCCGGGACTATCCGCTGTGGTTCAACCCGGGCGGGCTCGACCCGGCGGACATCGCCGATTCGATGATCGCGGCGGCGAAGGCGGCGGCCGGCCTCGACGCGCCGCAGGTCGCCGCGGCGCGCGACTACGCGAACCGTTTCGAACGCAGCGTGGCGCTGGAGCCGCTCGTGCGCCGGCTGACCGAACTGGCCGCCCGCCGGGGCGCCGGTTGATCATCTCGGGAGACGACGACGTGAACGGCACGCAGGCTCCTCGGGTGCTGGTTCTGGCCATGGACCCCAGGCTGACGATGGACCCCAAGCCGAACGTGAAACCCAGCCGCCACTACAAGCGGATCATCGGATTGACCGCCCACTTCGCCGAAGAGGAGGGGGCGCAGGTCGATCTGGTGACCGCTGAATCGGGCGATTGGGCGGAGCTGGACGAGCGGGTGCGTCTGCACCGGCTCGACAGGGCCGAGGCCAGGCACCCCCTGCCCTGGCTTGAGCACACGATCGTGGTCAGGGTGCCCAGGCTCATCCTGTGGCCGATGGCGCGGCTCGGCCGTCCCGGCGCCCTGGTGGAGAGCACGCGGACCAAGGGCTCACGCTTCGTCCACCGGCGGTTCTTCGTGCCCTTCTACCGGCACGTCCGGCCACACCTGCTGGCCCGCGTCGCGCGGCGGCGCGTCCTGCGGGAGATCGAGATGGCCGAGGTCGTCCGAGTCATCGTGATGGACCGGACGTCGGTGCCGTTCGCCCGACGCCTGGCCCGCCGCCATCCGGATCTCGTCGTCACGACACGCCAGGACCGCAGCCTCGACTCCAAGCCCTGACTGCCCTCGGCCCTGCTGGATCGACGAGGGTTGACCATGCGCACCGAGATCCTAGAGGCCCCAAAAGGCTAAAAGCTCCTCGCCCTATAGCCATGTAAAGTCGACCGGAAACCGTTGTCACATCCCGTTCGTCCCGCACAACCAATGCGGCCGGTGTCCGTATATGGCCACACCGGTCGACTGCTCCACTGGTTTGACCGCGTTATCGCCCATGTCAGTGACGGTCGTATGGCCTGTTTGGGCCATCAGGTGTGGTGTTCTATCCAAATCGAACATTCGATGATCCCTCTTACCTTGCTGATCTTGCATGCCTAGCATCCCCATCGTGCCTTGACCGCTCGGGTCACGGGTCACGGTGGAGGTGCGCGGTGAGAAGCCGTGGATTGAATGGGCTGATCGGCATCGCGGTCGCGATGGCGTTGGTGCTCGCGTCGGTTGTGGTTCCGGTCGGCCATGCCACGCCGGCACGGGCGGAGGCCCCGTCGGTGCAACCGGCGGCGGGCCAGTTCTACGGGGCGCGAACCCGGGTGATGAACGGCGTCACCATCAACGCGGGCGCGACGGCGACGGTGCAGATCGCCGGAGTCGACGATCTGCCGGCCACCGGGCTGGCGTCGGCCTGGCTCAACGTGGCGTCGCGGGCGATGGCGGCGGGCGGCAACGGCGCCCTGACCGTGTACCCGTCGGGGGCGAGCGTTCCTGCGGCGACCGGCGCGCAGTACCAGCAGGTCGGCTGGAACCAGGATCTGCTGCTGGTCAAGGTCGGATCCGACGGCAAGATCATGATGAAGAACCAAGGGGCCGGCGCGACCGCCGTGAAGGTCTACATCGACGTGTACGGGTACACGCTCACGTCCCCGGGTGCGTCGGCCGGCTCTTCCTACGTCGGCGTCACCCCGGCGAGGCTCGCGAACGAGGTGACGGTCGCCGCCGGAGGCTCGACCACGGTCGAGGTGCTGGGCAAGGGGGGCGTGCCCGCGTCCGGGGTTTCCCACGTGGCCTTCACCCTGACCGCCAACTCCACGGGCCCGACCAAGCTCGTGGCGCATGCCTCCGGCTCGCCCGCCCCCACCGCTTTCGCCAACCTCGACACGTGGACGGCGACACACCGAGAGAACCTGGCGCTGATCCCGGTCGGTGCGGATGGCAAGGTGACGATCACCAACATCGGGACGTACCCGTCCACGATCCTCGTGGACGTCTCGGGCTACTACGCATCCCCGTCGGCCACGCTGGCGGGTTCCGTCACACACGCCGTGCAACCGGCCCGGTACGGCGGCACGGTGAACATCCCGTCGGACGGCTCGTACACGCTGTCGCCCCTGGGCGCCAACGGGATTCCGGCCAGCGGTGTCACGGCCGTCGCGCTGAACCTCACGATGCGCAGCACCTCGACGGGATTCGTCCGGGTGTACCCCTCCGGTGAGGCGTTGCCCCCGACAAGGACCGCCACCTACCCGGACGCCAACCTCACCCACGCCGGGTTCATCGCCGCGAAGCTCGGGTCGGACGGGAAGCTCGTCATCAAGAACTGGAAGAACGGCGCGGTGACGGTCACGTTCGACGTCTACGCCTACTTCTCGCCGACTCCGTCCGGATGCGCGGCCGTGGCGCGGACGCGCACTCCCTCGCAGACGACCGCGGGTGCGCCGGCCAAGGCGGCACGGGCCGATGCCGATCCTGAGCCGTACAACCCGACGACGGTGTTCCAGGCGTCGCCGAACGCCGTCGGGTCGCAGGGAATCCTCGAGTTCGCTTACACCGATGGCATTGGGCGTCTGATGCACGGGCGCGCGGATCCGGGTGCGCTCGGCTCGTTGCAGTGGACGCCGATCCACGAGCAGGAGGGCTATTACGGGCAGCCTGCGCTGGGTGAGCAGGCCGATGGTCGGCTCAACGTGCTGGCGCACAACCTGAGCGGTGACGTCTGGTCGCGGACGCAGGCCACGAAGGAGCCGGCGGCCTGGGGCAACTGGGTTGGCGTGCAGAAGCCGATGGGTTCCACGGTCACGGTGGCACGGCTGGATAACACGCTCGTCGCGTTCGCGGTCGATGCGGGCGGAGCCCTCTGGGCCTTGCCGCAGCACGCCGCCAACGACCCGTACAAGGGCTGGATCGGTCTGGGCGTGGCCGGGTTGTCGACCGCCACCGCGCCGCTTGCCGTTCCGGTCGCGGGGGGCTTGAAGCTGTTCTTCCTTGATGCGTCCGGTACGTGGCGCACCGCGCTCTACGTGGGTGGCATCGTGTCGAGTTGTGCGGTGCTGAGCGGTCCGGGCTTCTCCGGGAACGCGTCGGTCGTGACGTATCCGGGCAGTCGGCTGCGGATCTTCGTGCGCGGTGCCGATGGTCACGTCCTGACCAAGACGCAGGATGGTTCCGGCGCCTTCCCGCAGGAATGGGACCAGGTCGGCGACCTGGTCGCGGCGGGCTCGCCGTCCGCCCTCATCAGCCCGCGCAGCGGGAAGACCGAGGTGGTCGTGCGCGGCGCTGACGGCCGGATCCACAGCACCGGCGAGACGGTTCAGGGGACCGGCGAGTGGCGTGCGTGGGCCGATGCCCAGCCGGACGCCTCGGTTCCCGCGACGGACCCGACCGCGTTCCAGTACGTCGGACCGAACGGTCCTACCTGGTCGTACATCTTCCGCACCATCAATCAGGAGATGCGGCTGTATTGGCCGGAGGGCGAGTCCCTGCAGCTGAAGGCGGCGGCTCCGACGTTCAAGGGCCGGGCACTCCCCAAGCCCCCGCCGGCCCGCTGACCCTGTGCGATGCCCGCCCTGGCCCTCCCCAGGGCGGGCTCGCACCCTCGCCTGGATTCTCGATCGCTACCACGGACGGGTCCGCGGACGCCGCCTCGTGACCGGGAGTGAGACATGGTGCGGCCAAACCGGCTGATCATCGGTGGCCGAGCCCGGCTGACCGGACGGTATTCGGTGTATTTCCGGATCGTCGCGGCCGCGCTCGTCCTGATGCTCGTCGCCACCCTCGACAGCAGCGGGCACGACGCCTTATCGGCGTGGCGGGGCTCACCGGACCCGCATGGGCCCAAGCAGACCTGGGGCTCGGCCGAGGGGCGCGGCGGCGACGTGGCCACCGGCGGGCGCAACCGCACCGAGCCGAAGTCGCTGCGATCGCAGTATCCGCTGGTAGCGCGGAAGGCCGCGCCGCAGCCGCCGCGGAACGTCGCCAGCGTGGCGCCCGCCCCGGTGCCCGAACCGCGGAAGGTGTCGGGTTTCGACGCCAAGACGAGCCGGGAACTGCCCGGACGCCGGGACGCCCATGCCCGCACGTTCGTCAACGCCGACGGCACCGAGTCCACCGAGTTCTCGCCCCGGCCGATCAACTACCGGCGACCAGACGGCTCGTGGGCACCGGTCGACACACGCCTCGTCCCGGTCGGCGGCACGTCCGGCACCGACGGCACGGGCGGCGCGCAGGGGTGGCGGAACGCCGCTGACTCGGTCGACATCCGGCTCGCGCCAGCCGCCGCCGGGGTGGCCGGTGCACCGGTTGTCCGGATGGGGCTGGGCGGCGGTCAAGAGATCGGCTATTCGATGCAGGGCGCCGCGGCCTCCGCCGGGAAGGCGGGGGAGCGGGGCGTCACCTATCCGGGTGTGCGCCCGGACACCGATCTGAAGATCGACGTCGGCTCGGGCGGCGTGAAGGAGACGATCGTCCTGCGGTCGCCGAAAGCGTCCGGCACGTTCGTCTTCCCGCTGTCGCTCAAGGGGCTGACGGCGCGGGTCGTCGGTGACCAGGTCGTGTTCGCCGACGCGTCCGGGCAGGCGAAGGCGGTGGTCCCGGCCGGTTCGATGACCGACTCGGCGGACGAGCCGGCGACGTCGGCGAAGGTGTCCTACAGCCTGATTTCGGTCGGCGGCACGCCCGCTCTCCAGGTGACGGCGGATCCGGAATGGCTGGCCGATCCCGCGCGGGTGTTCCCGGTCGAGGTCGACCCCAGCGTGGAGATCAGCGCGGCGTCCACCAGCCTGACCGTCAACGACGGCGGCCAGGTCGGCGGTGGCCAGGTGCTCACGGTCGGGTCTCGCTCGGCCGCCTACCTTGGTTTTCCTGGCCTGGACGACAGGCTGCGTTATCACAAGATCTTCGGCGCGTCGTTGTGGATGGTGAACTACGACGCGCAGACCTGCGAGTCGCGTCCGGTGAGCGTCCGGCCGGTGACCGAGGCGTGGGCGGGGAGCACCGGGCTGAAGTATCCGGGGCCGTCGGTCGGCGGGTCGCTGGTGCGCAAGTCGTTCTCCTATGGGTACTTCGAGTTCGGCTCGACGAAGTCGAAGTGTCCGACCAGACCGGTGACGTTCAATCTGGGCAAGGGCGGACGCGACCTGGTCCAGCGCTGGGCGAACGGCTCACAGCCCAACTACGGCCTGTCGGTGCGGGACGAGTCGTCCGACGGCCGCGGCACCAAGGGGTTCACCGGGCACGACACGCGGAACCCGCCGCGGCTGATCGTCACGCACAGCCCGTACAACGCCTCGTACGCGATCACCGACCCGGTGCCGAACCCGCCGGTGACGCAGGCGCAGAGCGGCAAGGTGAAGGTCACGGTCACCAACACCGGCGCCGAGACCTGGACGCCCAGCACGTACTTCCTCGCCTACCGGGTCTATGACAGCAAGGGCAAGCTGGTCACCCAGCAGCGTTCGGCGAACCTGCCCGGCAACGTCGCGCGCGGCGGCAAGGCGACGCTGGACGCGGTGATCAAGCCGCTGAAGCCCGGCACCTACTCCATCGATTTCACGATGGCGCACACGGGTGGGCCGGTGTTCACCGACGAGCAGGTCCCGCCGATCCGCCTGGTCATCAAGATCATCGACATCGCGCCGGTGCTGCAGGAGCTGTACCCGCCGAACGGGTACCAGGCCCCGACGCTGACCCCGCAGTTGTGGGCGACCGCCGTCGACCTGGACGCGCCGCCCGGCACGTCGCTGAGCTACAAGTACGAGGTCTGCGAGAAGGCCCCGGACGGCAACCCGGTCAACTGCTGGGATTCCGGTTACCTCCCCACCTACGCCTGGACGGTACCGGCCGGAAAGCTGTCGTGGAGCGAGACCTACCTGTGGCGTGTGATCGTCAAGGACGGCGGCAACGAGGTCCCCTCACCCCACGTGATGCTGCAGACCGCGATTCCGCAGCCGGAGCTCACCGCGCAGCTCGCCCCGGGGCAGGACCGCGAGTTCGAGCCGTCCTCGGGCAACTACTCCACCACTGCGATCGACGCGAGCGTGGCCACGGTCGGCCCGGAGCTGACGGTCGAGCGCACCTATAACAGCCTGGACCCGCGCCGCGACTCGCCGTTCGGGGCTGGCTGGACGACCCGGTTCGACATGCGGCTGACCGAGGACCGGGACGGCTCGGGCAACGTCGTCGTCGGATATCCGGACGGCCGGCAGGTCCGCTTCGGCAAGAACCCCGACGGCACCTACGCGCCGCCGATGGGGCGCCAGGCCACGCTCGTCGCCGAGCCGGGCAAGTGGAGGCTGACCGACAAGGCGGGGACGGCCTTCGAGTTCGTCAACGGCCGCCTGACCTTGATCACCGACGCGTCCAAGAACACCTTGCGCCTCACGTACGACCCGCTCACCGGGCTGCTCGCCAAGGCGACCGCGGCCGGTGACCGGACGCTCACCTTCACCTGGTCGGACGGCCATGTCGCGTCCGTCAGCACCGCACCGGTCGACGGAAGGGCGCTGACCTGGACCTATACCTACACCGGTGACCTGCTGACCAAGGTCTGCGGCCCGGCGTCCCGCTGCACCACTTACGACTACGCGCCCGGATCGCACTACCGGACGGCCGTGCTGGACGACCGTCCCGAGTCGTACTGGCGGTTCGGCGAGGACGAGGGCGCCGGCGCGGCGAGCCAGGTCGCGGTCAACCTCGGCAAGGACGTCGGGACGTACAGAAGTGTCACCCTGGGCGCGGACGGGGCGCTGGCCGGCACCGGCAACACCGCGGCCGGTTTCGACGGATCGTCCTCGCAGGTGCAGCTACCCGCCGGGACCGTGAAGAAGAGCCGGGACCTCGCCGTCGAGGTCTGGTTCAAGAACACGGGGACAAGTTCGGGCGGGCCGCTGATCGGCTACCAGGACAAGCCCCTGGACGCGGCGTCCGGGGTGGGCGTCCCGGCTCTGTACACCGGGTTGGACGGCAAGCTGCACGGGCAGTTCTGGAGCGGCGGGCCGATCTCGCCGATGGCCTCCACCAAGATCGTCAATGACGGCAAGTGGCACCATGCGGTCCTGTCGGCGATGGGCTCCACCCAGACCCTTTACGTCGACGGGCAGCAGGTCGCGACCCTCACTGGCCAAACCCCGAACCATCTGGCCCTCACCCAGAACCAGATCGGCGCGGCGTTCGCGTCCACGCCCGCCTCATGGCCCGGCTGGGGCGCCGCCCAACGCCGCTTCTACAACGGCACCATCGACGACGTCGCGGTCTACCACCATCCGCTCGGCCCGGAGCAGGTCGCGACCCACTACAAGCAGGGGCTGACCGCCGCCGATCAGCTCACCAAGACCACGCTGCCGAGCGGGAAGACCGCCTC
Source organism: Actinomadura sp. 1N219 (assembly GCF_044326405.1). Taxonomy (NCBI): domain Bacteria; kingdom Bacillati; phylum Actinomycetota; class Actinomycetes; order Streptosporangiales; family Thermomonosporaceae; genus Actinomadura; species Actinomadura sp. 1N219. The sequence goes on from NZ_JBIRAY010000001.1 coordinate 569,201, forward strand.
CGAGGTCGACTACGACACCGAGCAGGACCGCGTCGGCGAGTACACCGACGGCAACGGTGGAACCTGGAAGATCAAGACCCCGACCGTCTACGGCGGCGGCACCGACCTGCGGCGCGCCGTCGAGGTCCGTGACCCCGCGGGCCGCCCGCACCTGTACGAGACTGACGCGCTGACCGGCCAGATACTCCGCGTCGGGATCCCGATGGGCCTGGACGTCCGGGACGAGGACAAGCAACCCGCCACGCCCACCGCGACCCCGTCCCCCACCCCCACCTACGTGTGCACGACCCCCGACCCGGGAGACCCGAGCTTCTGCACCAACCTGCCCGGCAACACCGGCGGCGTCCCAGACTGGATGGGCATGACGCTCGCCGGGATGGGCATCCGGACGTTCGGCTACGACGACAAGCGGCACCCGGTCACCATCACCAACGAGAACGGCGACTCGGTCAAGCTCACCTACGACGACCGGGGCAACACCCTGACTCGCACGGCGTGCCGGACCAAGGACGTCTGCCACACCGCCTACTACACGTTCCCAGCCGTCACCAACCCGGCCGATCCGCGCAACGACCAGCCGATCGCCTACCGCGACGGCCGCTCCACCAGCGCCACCGACAACCGCTACAAGACCGGTTACACCTACATCTCGACCGGCCAAGTGCAGACCCAGACCAACCCTTCCGGTGGCGGCCAGGTCGGCTATGCCTACACAGTCGGGGGCGAGACCGCGGTCGGTGGCGGGACCATGCCCGGCGGCCTGCTCCGTACCGAAACCGACCCGCGTGGCGCCGTCACCCGCTACGCCTACACCAGCGCGGGCGACCTGGCCCAGATCACCGATCCGTCCGGCCTGGTCACCACCTACACCTTCGACGCCATCGGACGTCGCAAGTCCGTCACCAAGACCTCCGACAGCGTCCCCGCCGGAGCCACCACCCACTACGGCTACGACGACTGGTCCAGCCTCACGAGTGTCACCGAGCCCGCCACCACCAACGCCGTCACCGGCACAGTCCAGCAGCAGCGCACCGACTACGCCTACGACCCCGACGGCAACCTGATCAGAACCCAGGTGTCCGACACCGCCGGCGGCGACCCCCGCGTCACGACCTACGACTACGACGACCACAACCTCGTCGAACGCGTCACCGACGCCTACGGCCACGAAACCGGCTACGACCATGACCGCTTCGGCAACCTCACCGCCCTCGTGGACGCGGCCGGCAACCGGTTCGAGTACGCCTACACCGCCCGCAACATGCTCGCCGAGACCCGGCTCCGCGACTTCGACGGCGACCCCGATGGCGCCCCCGACTCCGGTGACCATCTCGTCGTCGAAGCGCGCGCCTACGACTACGCCGGACGCCTCGTCGCCACCACCGACGCGATGGGCCGCCGCACCGAGTTCACCTACTACGGCGACGACCTGCCGAAATCGGCCGTCCTGAAGAACTTCCGGAACCCCGACGGCACCAAACGCGACTTCGTCCTGTCCACCGTCGAGTACGACGGCGCAGGCAACCCCACCAAGATGGTCGCCGACAACGGGAAGAACACCGTCCAGAACGTCTACGACAACGTCGGACGCCTCCAGACCTCGACCCTCGACCCGACCGGCCTCGCTCACCGCACCACCTATCGCTACGACGCTGGCGGCAACGTCACACGAGAGACCGTCGGCGGCGCGCCGTCCAACGTCCCCTGGCCGACACCCGTCGACGGCGAGACGACCGACTACACCTACGACACTCCGGGGCGCGTCACCGCGCGGACCGTCACCGACGGCACCACGTCACAGATCACCTCGTTCGCCTACGACCAGCGCGACCTCCTCACCTCGGCGACCGATCCCCGAGGCAACGCCGTAGGCGCCGACAAGCCCGCCTACACCACCACCTACAGGTATGACGAGATCGGTCGGCAGATCGCCGTGGCATCGCCGCCCGTCGCCACCGAGTCAGGCGGGAACCCTCCGACGACCACCAGACCGGAGACCGTCACCGGCTTCAACGCCTTTGACGAGCCCACCGAGTCCCGTGACCCGCTCGGCATCATCACGCGCACCGAGTACGACCGCCTCGGCCAGCCGGTCAAGGAGATCGCGCCGTCCTACATCCCGCCGGGCTCGGCCACCCCGCTGACCCCCACCGCTACGACGTACTATGACCCGCTCGGACGCGTCGAGAAGGTCACCGACCCCCTTCGGAACGAGACCCGCTACGCCTACGACCGCCTGGGCCGCCTGCAGACGCTCGACGCGCCGGGCAAGACCAACGACGACCGGTCGAAGTGGAACTACACCTACACCCGCACCGGCGAAGTCCTATCGACCACCGACCCCAACGGCGCCCGCACCGAAGCCACCTACGACGACCTCGGCCGCCCGGTCACCGCCACCGAGCTCGAACGAATCCCCGCTCCCGCCGCCTACACCACCCGCAACACGTACGACGACGCCGGCAACCTCCTCACCAGCACCTCACCGACCGGCGCCAAGACCACCGCGACCTACGACAGCACGAACCAGCTCATCAGCACGGTCGACCCGGCCGGAACGCGTACCGAGCTCGGCTACGACGACCTCGGACGCCAGATCCGCACGAGCGACGGCCTCGGCCGCACCGGCAGGCTCGACTACGACGTGCTCGGACGTCTCGCCAGCGCCGCCGACCTCAACCCGGACGGCACCCAGGCACGCCGCACGTCCTACCACTACGACCTCGCGGGCAACCTCACCAGCGTCACCGACCCGCTGAACCACACCAGGACGTTCGCCTACGACGCCCTGAACCGCCTTACCCGACAGACCGAACCCGTGACCGACACCAAGTCGATCACCACCACGTTCGGCTACGACACCGCCGGAAACCGCACCCGCTTCACCGACGGCCGCGGCAACGACACCGTCTACACGGTCAACTCCCTCGCCCTGCCCGAGTCGATCATCGAGCCGGCCACCGCCGCGCACCCCGATCCTGCGCAGCGCACCTGGACCAGCGCCTACGACGCGGCCGGCAACCCCGTCAAGGCCACCGCACCGGGCGGGATCGTCCGCGAACGCATCTTCGACACCGCCGGACGCCTGCTCACCGAGACCGGCTCCGGCGCCGCGCCGACGCCGGAGCGGACCTTCGCCTACGACGCCGCCGGACGCCTCACCAAGGCGGGCTCCAACACCTACGCCTACGACGACCGGGGCCTGCTCACCTCCGCCGAAGGCCCGTCAGGCACCGCGACCTGGGCCTACAACGGCGACGGCCAACCCACGACCCGGACCGACGCAGCAGGAACCGCCGCCTTCGGCTACGTCAACGGCCGCCTTCGGACCGTCCAGGACGGCCTCACCGGCACGACCCAGACTCTCGGCTACAACGACGCCGGTCAGCCCAGCACGATCGACTACGGCGCCGGACGCGTCCGCGCCGCCGCCTACGATGATCTCGGCCGCCCCGCCACCGACACCCTCAAGAACGGCCAGGGCGCCACCGTCGCCTCCGTGTCCTACACCTACGACGACAACGACCAGACCACCGGCAAGACCACCACCGGAACCGCCGGTGCCGGCACGGAGACCTACGGCTACGACCAGGCCGGCCGCCTCACCACCTGGACCCGCGGCGGCGACACCACCGGCTACGAATGGGACGACGCCGGCAACCGCACCAAGGCCGCCGGCACGACCGCGACCTTCGACGAGCGCAACCGCCGCCTCACCGACGGCACCACCGGCTTCACCTACACACCTCGCGGCACTCTCGCGTCCACAACGACCCCCGGCACACCGGCCACGACCTACACTTTCGACGCCTTCGACCGGCTCACCAGCGCCGGAGGCACCACCTACACATACGACGCCCTGGACCGCGTCGCCACCCGCGAGGACGCCACCTTCGCCTACGCGGGCATGGGCACGGACCCCGTCGCAGACGGCCTCACCCGCTACGCCCGCGGCCCGTCCGACGAGCCCCTGGCCACCGCGCGAGGGCTGGACAGCCGCATCCTCCTCTCCGACAAGCACGACGACGTCTTCGGCACGTTCGATCCGGGCACTGCCCTCACGGCACTCACCGACTCGGTCTCCTACGACCCCTTCGGTAAGTCCACCGCGTCCACCGGCACCAAACCCGGGATCGGCTACCAGGGCGACTGGACCGACCCCGAATCCGGCCAGGTCAACATGGCCGCCCGCTGGTACGACCCGTCCGCCGGCGCGTTCACCAGCCGCGACAGCTGGACCCTCAGCCCGACCCCCGCCTCGGTCAACGCCAACCGCTACACCTACGCCAACGCCAACCCCAACGACCACACCGACCCCACCGGCCACGGGCCCGGTGTGGCTGTTGTCGGCGCTGTCGTCATCGGCGCCAGGGCCGGATATGTGGCGTGGCAGGGGTACTCCAGATGGAGCCATCTCATGGCTGCGGTCGCGGCTGTGGGGGGAGCGATTGCGAACTACGCTGCAAACCGAAACGGTGGCTCCCAAACCCTTCCTCAAAGCCGTGGCCTTCCAAGCTGGCTGTTTCCGGGCGCCAGATGCACCCGTCCACCGTGCTGGCCGGACGGACGGAACCACCCGGGCGGCGCCCCCGGAACCCGTGGACAAGGCTCCCCGAGCTGGCCAGGAGGGGGCGGCGGGGGCCTCACACCCGCGCAGCAGGCGGCGATCGCCCGTGCACAGGCCATCGCGAGGGCACGGGCGAGGACGGCGGCGGCCAAGCGCCGCGCGGCACACGATGCACGGACCAACGCCAGACCCCTCAACCCGGAGCTGCGCAGGCCGTCCTATGCCGATCCCGACTCCCGGATCTCAGGAGGCCCTGCCCGCAAACCCACGAAGGCCACGTCGCACAACGTGGTCCAGGACACTGCTCAATCCCTGGCGAACATCCGTGCCCGAGCCGTCCAAGAGGCAGGCTCGATCGTCGGCCAGACCTCCGTGGCCGCCTCCGCTCCGCCCGCCGCTCTGCCCGTCGAGATCCCTTCCGGCTTCGGCGGGGCTCCGCCCACGGGAACCGTCACGTCACCGGAACCTGAGAAGAATCTCATCCTTGTCCCTCTGGACCCCGGGGGATCTTCCTTCATCCATCCGGAAGCCGGGACGCAGGAAGAGACGGATCCGAAACCCCGCACACCGACCAGGAACGCCGACCAAGGCTGCCGGGCGTTCAAGCAGTATCAGCCACTCGACAGCGCGGGGCGGGCTACCGGCGCACGAGCCCAGTACTGTAATCGCCAGGACCTGAGCGGCGGATCAAAGGCCAACCCGTCGATCTTCCCCAGCGGCTGGCCCAGGAACGCCGCCGGTGCGCCAGACAACTCGAACAATGTCTTCTCTCGGGGGCATCTCATCGCTGATCAGCTGGGAGGTAACGGAGGAGATCCACGGAACCTTTTCACGATATACCAGCGTATGAATAATTCTTCGATGAAGATGTATGAGAATGCGGTACGCAAGGCCGTTGAAAACGACGAGCAGGTTTACTATGAGGTGCGGCCGGTCTATCTGGGCCACTCGGCGAGGGCTTCTGCGGTGCGTATGACCGCACGTGGTAGTGGCGGCCTGTTCTTTGACGTGACCATCCAGAATAGCAAGAGTAAGAGCAGCAAGCACAGGGTGATATTTCCATGGCTTCAATGAATCAGGTGGTTCGGCTTGTCGGTGAGCCCGTAAGGGTGCCGCCACCGGTGGACTGGCAGCGATTGAGAGAGCAGCTCGGGCTGCGCCTCCCCGGCGACTACATGGAGTTGTGCCGAAGGTATCCGCCGCTCCGGATCGACAACTTCATGGGGACCTTCCACCCCGTGGAGGATTCGGAGGGGGAGAACCTGGTGTCATGGGCGGAGGACATTTTGGGAGCTGCCGAAGATCTCAATGAAGAGTTCCCTGATCTCGGGCTCGTGCCGTTCTCGCTTTACCCAGCGGAGGGTGGGCTGTTCCCCTGGGGCGTCACGGACAACAGTGACCATCTGTTCTGGCGGACGAAGGGTGACCCTGACACCTGGACGATCGTCGTGGCGGGCCATTCATACGCCGAAGGCGAGTGGTGGGAGTTCGACGGTTCCATGACCGACTTCATTGTGGGGATCATGAATCGAGAGGTCATCTGTCCGGTCCTGGCCTCGGAATTCCCGTCCGTGGACGCCAAGATCGTGCAGGTACCGCTCCCCTAGCATCAGGTGGAGGCTCAGGATTCCTTCTCGGTGAGGAGCGTTGGGTCGGAGTCGTTGCCGGTGGGGGTCTCGATGTAGTGGGCGCCTGTGCGGGGGCACTCCCATGTTCCCGGCTTGTCTGGGAGTTGGGTTAGGCGGGCGCCGGAGCGGCCTACCCAGCCGATTTGGCGGGCGGGGACGCCGACTACAAGGGCGTAGTCGGGGACGTCGCGGGTTACCACTGCGCCTGCGGCTACCATTGCCCAGCGGCCTATTCTTACTGGGGCTACGCAGACGCTGCGGGCGCCTAGGGACGCGCCTTCGGCAACGTGTACGCCTACTGCTTCCCAGTCGCCGCCTCGCTTGAGCTTGCCGTCCGGGTCGACCGAGCGGGGCTCGCGGTCGTTGGTGAGGACGACGGCGGGGCCCACGAACACGCCGTCCTCCAGTACGGCTGGTTCGTAGACGAGCGCGTGGTTCTGCAGCTTGACGTTGTCGCCGATCTGCACGCCCGATCCCACGTAGGCGCCGCGGCCGACGATGCAGCCCGCGCCGAGCCGAGCGTTCTCGCGGACCTGGGCGAGATCCCAGACGGTCGTCCCGTCGCCGAGCTGCGCGGACGAGTCCACCTGAGCGGTCGGGAGGATGCGGTGCGTCATGCGTTGCCTTTCTGGCGGACGTGCGGCGGTGCGGCCATTATCCCGGTTTCCGGGACAGCCGCCGGAGGCCCGCCACCCGCTGCTTCAGCGGATCGGAGATCCGCACCCGCAGCCGGTTCCCGGACTCCAGGCAGGCCCCGGCATTCGGAGGATCGCGAAGGTCCGGCTCGCCCCCGAGCTGCAGCACGAGATCTCCTCGTCCGCGCATCGGCAGGCCGCAGACGAGCCGTGCGCCGTCCTCCGGATGCGTGACGATCATGCTCGGGACGTGTGTGCGGTCGGCTTGCGGATGGGAAAGTTTCGCACGTGCCCCTCGATGGCCACTTCCAGGGTGACCGTCCAGCTACCGTCCGGCCAGGTCATGGGGTGGAGTGCGGCTTTGTAGGAGGTGGCCATTCCGTCGTCGGTGCGGTCTGCGGGGGTGGTGTCGCAGGCGACGTGCCGGGGGCCGTCGTTGGCGTTCAGGGTCAGGTGCAGGTCGGGGGTGCCCTCGTCGGTGTCGCGCACTATGACGGTGCCGCTGATCTGGAGGGCGTCGTCCGGCCAGGATGGGGGAGAGAGGCGATGTTCGATCGTCGGTGGCGTCGCGAGCTCGTAGCAGTCGTCCGGGATGCCTACGGACGCGTCCCGGAAGAACGGGTACTTCTGGTAGCAGCGGCCGTCCTCCAGGTGGAGGCGGGGACGCCCGGCGTTGTTGTGGAAGCCGAGGACGGTGTCGAGTTCCTCGGCGAGGTCGTTGAGCACGCAGTGGGCGATCACGCGGCGGACGGGGACGAGCTTTTCCCACAGTCCCGGGGTGAGCCACTTCTCCAGGAGGTCGCGACACGCGGAGTAGGTGACCTCGCGCTCGTCCTCGGGGGCGTGCGGGTACTGCCGTTGGAGCCGTCCGAAGATCTCTTGGTCGAGGTAGCGCCGGTGCAGCTGGTCGCGGATCGGGCCCGGTTCGGCGAACTGCGCGGCCTGGTCCATCGCCCGGGCGGTGATCGAGTAGATGTCGGCCATGCGGTAGTCGGCTATCTGGGTGTTGCTCGTTCCGTCCGCGCGCTCCGCCCAGAAGTAGCAGTCGTAGTCCGCCAGGATCGACACGGCCCGGGCGCGCAGGTGGGCGCCCGAGGTGAACAGCTGGTCCTCGTGCGCCCGGACGCCTTCGAGGAACCACAGCCCGGCGTCCTCGATCAGGGAGCGGCGGAAGAGCTGCATCGCCGCCATCGACATCCGCCAATAGAGGTCGGAGCCGGGTTCGAGGACGTGAGTGCGCTCGATCGTCTTCCCGAACATCCGGGGCGACCTGCGGCCGCCGACCCCGACCTGCTTGCCGAGGACGATGTCGGTGTCGTTGCGCTCGGCCATCGCGGTCATCCGCTCCAGCGCCTCGGGACCGATCCAATCGTCGGCGTCCAGAAAGTAGACGAACTCGCCGGACGCCACCTCCAGGCCCCGGTTGCGCGGCGCGCCGCAGCCGCCGGAGTTCGGCTGGTTGAAGACGGTCAGCTGCGCGTGGTCGCGGGCCATCTCGTCCAGCAGTTCGCCGCCGCCGTCGGTCGAGCCGTCATCGACGGCGATCACTTCGATTCGGTCGGGGGGCAGGGTTTGGGCGAACACCGACTCCAGCGCGTGAGCCACCGTGCCTCGGCAGTTGTACACCGCCATGATCACGCTGACCAGCGGTTGCGTCATGATGCCTCGGCAGTGTCGTCCGGATATCGGACGACACTTTATGCGTGGTCAGGAACCCGTGATGTCTGGAACCCGTACAGCGTGGACCGGGGGCCTGCTTCGGCCAACGTGTCGACAGCGGCGGCGAAGCGTGTCATGGCGTCCGGCTCCGCCGGGCCGAGCAGGTAGTCGCGGAGCCTGGTGCGCTCCTCGGCGAGCGGGTCCCGTCCGGGTGTCGTCGTGACCGCCAGGATATCCGCCAGCTCGCCGCAGCCCGGGCCGAGCAGGTAGGCGGCGGACGCGGACGGGAAGTCGGCGCGGAACTCCGCGTCGTTGGCGCCGTGCGGGTTGGTGACGACATACGGCTTCAGGCTCGGCATGTAGTCGGAGATCACGCTGGAGATGTCGGTGATGAGCATGTCCGACTGGTTGAAGCACTCGTGCAGCGACGCCTCGGCGCCGGTGACGGCCCGGTGTCCGCCCCGTCCCGTCTGGTTGGCCTTCTCGATCATCGCGATGATCCGGTTGTGCGCGGCGGCGGCGGACGCCATGCGGGTGCCGGTGTACGGGTGCGGACGGTAGATGACGCGCAAGCCCTGGTCCAGGAGGGCGCTGACGATCTTCTCGCCCATCGTGAGGAGCGAGCAGTAGCTGTGCTCGCTGTCCCAGCCCTCCCACGTAGGCGCGTACAGGACGGTCGGCACCTCGTTGCCGGTGGGGCCCGTGGCGATGCCCGTGAGCTGCGGCCGTCCGACCTCGACGATGGCCTCGTCGCGGACGCCCGCGTCGGAGTTGCGGTAGCGGTCGCGGCCCGCCGGACCGGCGACCCACACCTCGTCGAAGACCTTGCTGACCGGGTTGGAGCTGGAGTCCTTGTCGCTGTCGCCATGGCCGATGAACACGTGCTTGATGTCCGGTTCGCGGAGCAGGTGCAGGTTCTTGCCGGTGTTGCCGGTGTAGAGCGCGACGCGGACGGACGACCAGTCGAAGTTCATGACGTCCTCGGCACGCGAGACGCACACGACCGGGAGCCGCGTGAGGGCCAGCGCGGCCACGACCTCCGGCGTCCGGACGAGGACCATCGCCTTGCGGTTCAGCCGCTCCATCGTCTCCAGCCACATGTTGGCCTGGTAGGCGTTCACGGCCATGCCGGTGAAGTAGAGGACGACCTCGGGCTCGTAGGAGCGCACGCGGCGCCGCACGTCCCGTCCGGTGCGGCGGGCGTTGAGGAGGCTGCGTATCCGCCGCAGGTGCGGGATCTGCGCGGCGCAGGATGCCAGCGTGCCCGCCGCCGAGCCCAGCAGCCCGGCGATCAGCAGTTCCAGGACGTCCGCGAGCAGGCCGATGGTGCCGAGCAGGAGGGGGAGGACGTCGGCGTAGCCCTCGATCAGGATCACAAGGCGGACGTGCCAGGCGGGTTCGGCCTCGGGGTAGGCGGGTTCGCCCTCGCCCAGGTTGCGGGTGACGTAGGGGATCGTGTTGACGCGGCGGATCGTGGCCGCGCCGACCAGCGCGCCGGCGCGGAGCCAGTCGAGGGCGAAGAAGCCGATGGCGGCGGTCCAGATCGTGGCGTCGCCGACGCCGCCGGCCTGGACGAGGAGCAGCACGAACGCGCCCTGCCTGATCAGCACCCGGGCCCCGGCGCTCAGCTCGCCCCAGCGCAGCGGCCGGTCGGCGTCCGGGAACAGCCGGTAGACGACCGGCTCGGCGACGAAGCAGGCGGTCGCGGCGACCAGGAACCAGCCGGGCGATCCCGCCGCGGCCGCGACGGTCATCAGCGCGAGCGTGGCGGGCAAGGACAACACCGTGGAAAACCGCAGAAGCTTCGAGTACCGGGCGAGACGCCGCACGGCACACCTCCGTCTGGTCAGCGCGGCCCGGGGGGCGGCGAAGAAGGGTCGGGGAGCACCCGCCCGGTGACGGGGGCGGCGGGTGCGTGGAGAGGGAATGCTCGGGGAACGAAAAGGGGGCCGGGGTGGGGCTCAGCCGGTCGGGGTGGGCCTTCGTCAGCCGGGGCGGCCGCTGGTTAGCGGATCCTCGCGGCGCACGTCGATGACCTGGCCGGTGAGGCCGGACAGCAGCACGTTCAGGGACGTCCTGGCGACCTGGTCGGCGCTGAGCAGGCTGTGCGGGGGCTCTTCGCCGAAGGCCCGCGTCCGCATCGGGGTACTCGTCCGCTCGGGGTTGATGCAGTTGATGCGCACGCCGTCGGCGGACCACTCGTCCGCCAGGGCCTGCGTGAGGTTGACCGTGGCCGCCTTCGCCGACGAGTACAGGCTGTACTCGGCGCGTCCGCGCGTGTAGGAGCTGGACGTGTAGAGCAGCAGCTGCCCGCCGGTCTTGGCGAGGTACGGGAACGCGGCGCGGGCGATGTGGATCGGCGCGAGGTAGTTGACGCGCAGCGCCTCCTCGATCGCCTCGGGCTCGATGGTGTCGAGACGGCCGATCCGGAGCACGCCCGCCGTGTTGACGACGAAGTCGACGCGTCCGGTCGCCGCGTACGCCTGCGCGAGCGCGGCGGCGACGTCGTCCGGACGTTCCGCGTGGGTGCGGGTGGCGCCGCGGCTGTAGCCGAAGACGCGGGCGCCGAACCCCTGGGCCAGCTCCGCGACGGCGGCGCCGATGCCCTGGCTCGCGCCGAACACGACCACGGTCTTGCCGGTGAGGGCCTCGGCGTACTGGTCCTCGGTCAGGTCGGGGGCGTCGGACGAGGCGAGCTGGAACAGCTTGTCCGCGACGAACATGTCGACCGGCTCGGTGACCTTCATGTTGTGGTCGTCGCCGGGGACGACGTAGATCGGCGTGCCGGGCAGGTAGCGCAGCACCACCGAGCAGTCGTCGGTCGCCTCGAAGTCCTCGTCCTGCCAGGCCCTGTCGTAGGCGGCCCGGATGGTGGCGAGGCGGAAGCCCTGCGGGGTCTGGCCGCGGCGCAGGTTCGCGCGGCGGGGGACGTCGACGATGACGTCGTCGTCCACCTGGATGATCGTGTCGGCGGACGGGATCGCGACGTCCACGGCCAGGTGCTCGCGGAGCGCGGCCACGCAGTCGCGGATGATGCGCTGCGACAGCAGCGGGCGGACCGCGTCGTGGAACAGCACGTTGGTGGTGTCGGCCGGGTGGTCGGCGAGGGCGTCCAGCGCGAGCTGGGTCGTAGCGTTGCGGGACGTCCCGCCAGGGAGGACGGCGGTGACCTTCGTGCAGCCGGCCTTTTTCACGCATTCCGCGGCGTCCTGGAGGAAACCGGGGTTCATCAGAACGAAGATCTCGTCGATGTCGGGCGCCTCCTCGAAGACGCACAACGTGTGCTCCAGGATCGTCTTTCCGGCGATCTTCAGAAGCTGTTTCGGGGTACTGAGGCCCATCCGTTGCCCACTGCCACCCGCCAGGATGACGGCAACGGTCCGATGTTCGCCCTGCGGCGCCATGCCCAATGCGACCGTCCCTTGTTTCTGTCAGGCGGCCGTGACGGACCGCCAGGATGAAGCCGTTCAGTCACCGGTGGAATCCATGGGAGCGACGGGGCTGCGGCGCTGTGCAGGGCGTATGGATGCACACGGGGAGAACTGACGGTTAACTCTACCCGCTCTGGGGGAGAATGTAACGAATTCAGCGATCTTGCAGTTTCCCGTGATCGCGGTGTGACCGGTCAGAACTGTTGGCTACCGATCGGTCACTGCTTGCTGAACAAAGGCCGGATATCGGGCTCGACGGCCCAGCGCGTCACCCGGCGGACCGGGCCCGTGCACAGCAGCGTCGCGACGGCGCAGCACACCACCGCGATCACCAGAACGCCGGGAATGGTGTCGAGCCAGCCCGCCTCGTTCCACCCGGTGAAGGTGAAAAGGCGGGTGAGGAATCCGTGCAGAAGGTAGGCGTAGAGGGTCGCGGCGCCGAGGTCGGTGTACCACGTCCGCCGGGACGGGACGACGGCCAGGAACGCGGCGATGAGCACCAGGCCGGTGAGGAACAGCCCCATCCGCATCAGCGTGCCGGTCAGCTCGCCGACGCCCATGTCGGCGTTGGAATGCGTCCAGCGCACCCACCGCGCGTCCATGCGCGGGTACGCGACGAACATGGCGGCGAACCCGGCGGCCAGCGTCACGGCGCCGAGCACGCGGGCGGCGGGCCGCCGGACGATCTCCAGCAGCTCCGGCCGCAGCACGAGGCCCAGCACGTAGAACGGCATCAGCCCGAGGATCCGGTAGATGTCGAGCGTGCCGCCGAGGTCGCCCATGAACGCCAGCAGGCCGACCAGCACGGCCCCCGCCAGCGGGAACCTCGCCCGCCGCCAGATCGGCGTGAGCAGCCGCCAGACGAACAGCGCCAGCAGGAACCAGGTGATGTAGTACGGGTTCAGCAGCCCGATCTCGAACGGCCGGTCCCCGAACGCCCAGGCGAACAGCGCGTACGCCGTCTGGAAGAGCACGTAGGGGGCGAGGGTGGCGCCGACGAGCCGGACGGCCTTGTCGTCGGTGAGCGTGAACCGCTTCGACAGATAGCCGCTGATCATGACGAACACCGGCATGTGGAACAGGTAGAAGAAGTAGTACGTCGCCGAGGCCAGCGCGACGTCGTCCAGGCCCGCCATCCCGTGCCCGACCGCGACGAGCAGGATCGCGAGGAACTTGGCGTTGTCGAGGTGCGGATCGCGAGCCCGGGGAACCGCGGTGGCGTCCGCCGCCGCACGCGTTTCGGACGCCTGCTCGGGCGGGGGCTTGGACGCCTGCTCGGGCGCGCGTCGTGGCGTCGCCTCGCCCGTGACGGCGGCCTCGGGTGTCTGTGTCATCGGTGCTCTGAATCCTGAGAGGGGCTCGTGGAGCATATCCGACCAAATCGTGCAGACTCCGCAAATCCGCCGGTCACGGCCGTTCCGGGCCGGGCGGAGTGCCCGCGGGCGCGCGGCGGGCGGGAACGACACGATGCGCGTGCCCTCCGGCCCTCTTCACCAGAGAGGCCGCGGAAGATCTACGCTTGGGGCACGGCGGGGACGGGAGAGGAACCATGGGTTACGGCAGGCATGCCAAGCGCGGCGTGGTGCTCGTCGTCGGGAGCGTCGTCCTGGTGGCGGGCGTGGCGCTGCTCGTCCTGCCGGGGCCCGGGCTGCTGCTCGTGCTGGCGGGGCTGCTCATCCTCGCCCGCGAGTTCCCGGCGGTGGACCGCTATGTCGAACCCGTCCGGGACCGGGCCGTCCAGGCCGCGGAGGAGAGCGTGACCTCGTGGTGGCGCCTCACGGGCTCGATCCTGACCGGGCTTGCCCTGTTCGCCGCCGGGGTGGCGTGGGGGACGGTGCCGGAGTTGCCGCTGTCCGGATGGAGCACGGGATCGGGGCTCATCCTGTCCGGCTTCATCCTGTTCGGGTTGCTGTACTGGAGCTACCGGCGCGTCCGCGCGGCCGCGGCCGCGTCCGCCGAGCCGCCCGCGTCCGCCGAGCCGCCTCGCTGACCGCTTACGGCCACGCGCGGCCGTGACATCATCGCCCCTGGGCGTTTTCTGTCGTACCGCGTTGGAAGGCTGGCATCTGTGGCGGATCGGGGAGCGTTGGACGCGCTGCGCGAAGCGGTACGCGTCTCGCCGGACAACCTGCCCTTGCGGCGTCATCTGGCCGAACAGCTCCTGAGCGCGGGCCTCCTCCTGGACGCCGAGAACGAGTTCCGCGAGGCCCTCGCCCTGGCGCCCGGCGACGCCGAACTCGCGACGAGCCTCGCCGAAGTGTTCCTCCGGCAGGGCAAGCACGGCGCCGCCCTCGCGGCACTGGAACGGGTCGGGCCGGGAGAAGGCCCGGCGAAGTCGGGCCTCATCGTCGCGAAAGCGCTGGTGGCCGAAGGGGACGTGCCCGCCGCCAGGCCGCGCTACTGGGAGGCGGTCGCCCGTGACGCCTCGCTCGCCGACGCCGACTTCGAGGTGAAACTCGGCCATTCCTCAGTGGCCGAGCCCGCCCTGGCGCACGCGCTGGCGGACGTCTCCGCGCCCCTGGACGGCCCGTCCGCCGAAAATGACCCGTCCGCCGGAAATGCAGGGTCGGGCGGAAAGGCGGGGTCGGGCGGGGTCACGTTCGCGGACGTGGCCGGGATGGAGCAGGTCAAGCAGTCGCTGCGGATGAAGCTGCTGCTGCCCGTCCAGCAGCCGGAGATGTTCGCCGCGTACGGGAAGCGCGCGGGCGGCGGGGTTCTGCTGTACGGGCCGCCCGGCTGCGGGAAGACGCACCTCGCGCGGGCCGCCGCCGGGGAGCTGGGCGCGGCGTTCATGAGCGTCGGCCTGTCCGACATTCTCGACATGTACATCGGGTCGAGCGAGCGGAACCTGCACGCGACGTTCGAGGCCGCCCGCAGGAACCGTCCCTGCGTGCTGTTCTTCGACGAGGTCGACGCGCTCGCCGCCCGCCGCGCGGACATGAACCGCGCCCACAACCGGCAGATCGTCAACCAGTTCCTCGCCGAGATGGACGGCGTGGAGAGCGACGCCAACGAGGGCGTGCTGATCCTCGCCGCCACCAACGCGCCCTGGTACGTCGACAGCGCGTTCCGCCGTCCGGGCCGGTTCGACCAGCTCGTCTTCGTCCCGCCGCCGGACCTGTCCGCCCGCGCCGCGATACTGGCGCTCCTCTGCCGGGAGGTGCCGCTGGACGAGCTGGACTTCCGCGCGGTGGCCGAGGCCGCGGACGGTTTCGCCGGGGCCGACCTGAAGGGCGTCGTGGACCGGGCGGTCGAGGCCAAGCTGCAGGAGGCGCTGCGGGCGGGGCGCCCGCTGCCGCTGTCCACCGCCGATCTGCTGGGCGCGGTGCGGTCGGCGCGTCCGACGGCGGTCACCGAGTGGATGGGCACGGCGCGCAACTACGTCATGCACGCCAACGAGAGCGGCGTGTGGGACGACCTGCTCCCGTGGCTCGGCGGCAAGCGCCGATGACGTCCGCGCCCGGCGCCCGGGAGATGGTCGCGCGGGCGCAGCTCCTGCTGCGGCTGCACCGTCCGGGCGAGGCCGAGCGGGAGGCGCGCGCGGTGCTGGCCCGCGAACCGGAGCATGCGGGCGCGCACATGATCGTCGCGCTCGCGATGTCCGCCCAGGGCGCCTACGCCGAGGCGCTGGACGAGGCGGACCGCGCCATCGCGCTGAGCCCCGGCGCCTGGATGGGGCACTGGGTGAGGGGTGTCGTGCTGTCCAGGGCCGGCCGCCGCGACGAAGCGCTGCGCGCCTTCAAGGACGCGCAGGCGTGCGACGCGGAGCAGCCGGACGTCTACGAGAGGCTGGCCCACGGGCACTACGCCGTCCGCGAGTACCGGCTCGCCGCCCAGGCGGCGGCGGCCGGGCTGCGGCTGGCGCCCGAGAACGGCGACCTCGCCAAGATCATGAGCCTCGCGCTCGTCGAGACCGGCGACCCGGCCGGGGCCCGCGAGCACGCGGCGCGGGCGGTCCGGCTCGCGCCGGAGAGCGCGAGCGCGCACCGCACCTACGGGGCCGTCGCGCTGGCGACCGGCGATCATCGCGCCGCCGCCGACGCGTTCCGCGAGGCGCTGCGCCTGGCGCCCGAGGCTGCGGACGGCGGAGCCCTCCTGCTGAGGGCCCTCAAACGCGGCAACCCGCTGCACGGCCTGGACGTGGTGCTGGCGCGCGTCCGGAACCGTCCGCGCCGCCAGATCCTGCTGAACATCGCCGCGGTGCTGTTCGTGCCGTGGTTCGTGTTCATGATCCTGCTGACGTGGGCGTTCTGGCTGAACTGGGTGATTCAGGCCGGGGTCACGCTCCGGCTGAGCCGCGATCCGCGGCACCGGCGGCTCCTGGACGGCGCCGAGATCACGGCCGCGCGCGTCGCCGCCTGTCTTCTCGGGGCGGGCGCGGTGGTCCTCGGGCTGGCCGCCGCCCTGTGGACGCCCATCCTCATACCCCCCGGAATCGCCTTCCTCTCGCTGGTCATGCCCGTCCAGGAGGCGGCGCTGCTCGACGGCCCGCGCCGCACGGCGTTCGCGCTGCTGGCCGGGACGCTCGGCGCGTTCGTCGCGGTCCTCACCCTGCTCACGTGCGCGGCCCCGCATCTCGGCTGGGTGCCCGTCGCGGCGTTGCTGACGTTCTACGCCGCGATGGCGTCCACCTGGCTCGCAATGATCATTGCGCGGCGCCCGGCCTGATCGGGCGAAATTCATTGCGGATTCGTTCAGGGGAATTGATCCGTGGAGCGGGTATCACCGTGCAATGGGTATGGGCATTCTTCTTCGTGTACTCGTGGCCGGAGGGCTGGCGGCGGACGCCGTCGTCCACTGGCGGTTCGCGCCCGACATGGCGCCGGGACCCAACACACCGAGCGGCACCATCCCCGGCGACGATCTTTTCCGCGCCCAGGCGATCGCCGCCGTCGTCGCGGCCCTGCTCGTCCTTTTCTGGGCGCGCCGGTGGACGTATGCGATCGCGTTCGCCGTCGCGGCGAGCGCGGCCGGGGCCGTGCTGCTTTATTACTTCGTCGATTTCGGGCGGCTGGGGCCGATTCCGCGGATGTACGACCCGTCCTGGTACGCCGACAAGACGATCAGCCTCGCGGGGGAGGCCGTCGCCGCGCTGGCCGCGCTGATCGGGTTCTTCACCGTCCGCCGGTCGGAGCGCGACGAGAGCCGCTCCGACGCGCCCGTCCCGCACTGATCCGTCCGGTACTGAGCGGTCCAGCGCCGAGCCGTCCGGCATGGCGGGTCGGCGGCGGGGTAGCCACGCGGTATGAACACCGCAGAAGTGACGATCGAGCTGGCGGACGCGGCGCTGCCCGGCGATCTCGCCCTGCCCGACGAGCCGGGCGGCGTGGTCCTCTTCGCGCACGGCAGCGGCAGTTCCCGGCACAGCCCCCGCAACCGGGCCGTCGCCGCCGGCCTCAACGAGGCGGGGATCGGCACGCTGCTGATCGACCTGCTCACCGCCGAGGAGGACGAGCGGGACGCCGTCACCGCCGAGCTGCGCTTCGACATCGGCCTGCTGACCCGGCGGCTCGCCGGCGCGATCGACTGGCTCGCCGCCGCGCCGCCGACCACCGGCTTCCCGATCGGGCTGTTCGGCGCGAGCACCGGCGCGGCGGCGGCGCTGGCCGCGGCGGCGGAACGTCCCGGACGGGTCGGCGCCGTGGTGTCGCGCGGCGGCCGCCCGGACCTCGCGGGCGACGCGCTGCGGCGGGTCGCCGCGCCGGTCCTGCTGATCGTGGGCGCCCGCGACCCGGAGGTGCTGCGGCTGAACGACGACGCGGCCGGACGCATGCACGCCGCCGTCCACCGGCTGGAAGTGGTGCCGCACGCGTCGCACTTGTTCGAGGAGCCCGGCACCATGGAGCAGGTCACGGACATGGCCGCCCGCTGGTTCGACCGCTACCTGACCCAGCACGCGCCCGTCTCATAACCGGGCGGCGCGTGTTTCCCGGCTGTCAGTCGAGGACGGCGACGGCCTCGATCTCGACCATGAGGTCGGGCTCGGCGAGGGCCGCGACGCCCAGCAGCGTGATCGGCTTGACCGGGTCGATCCCCATCCGCTGCGCCGCCCGCGCGACGCCCTCGCCCAGCAGCGCCATCTTGTCCGGGGTCCAGTCGACGACGTAGACGGTCATCTTGGCGACGTCGTCGAACGAGCCGCCGACCGCCGCCAGGGCCGTGCCGACGTTCAGGAGGGCCTGCTCGACCTGGGCCGCGAAGTCGCCCTCGCCGACCTTCCGGCCTTCGGCGTCCCGCGCGACCTGCCCGGCGAGGTACACCGTCCTCGAACCGGTGGCGATCGAGAGCTGCCGGTAGACGTCCGGCTTCGGCAGGCCATCGGGGTTCATCAGCGTCACGGCCATGGGTTGTCCTCCTGGGTGTCGGCAGACGGCGCGAAAGGCATGATCACCATCCTGGCATCCCGGCCGCGGCCCTCGCCCGTCCGGTACCTCGCCCGCCGGTACCTCGCCCGGCGTAGCCGCGGGTCGCGGCATGCGCCGGGTGTCGTACCCGCAATGTCGTCCTCCAGCGGACGGCATCCGGACTGCGAGAGGCGATCGTCGTTCATGCGGTTCCACTACTGATTTCCACTCCTGGAAGGACGTGACGACATGGCGGTACGTGAGGCGAGGCCCGGACGGCCTGACGGCCGGTTCAAGCTCGGACGCCGCTGGCGCAAGGCGGTGCTCGTCACGCACATCGTGTCCGCCGGGGCGTGGATTGGGATCGACGTGATGGTGGCGGTGCTGGTGCTGACCGGGAGGTTCGGCAGCAGCGACGAGGTACGCGGGCTGGCGTACGAGGCGCTGGCGACCTTCGTCGTGTGGCCCATGCTGGGCGCCGGGCTGCTCAGCCTGACCACCGGGCTCATCCTGGGCCTGGGCACGCGATGGGGACTCGTGCGGTACTGGTGGGTCGCGATCAAATTGGTGCTCAACCTCGTCCTGTGCACGCTCATCTGGGTGGCGCTGCGTCCGGGCATGGACGAGGTCGGCGCCTACGGCCGCGACCTGGTGAACGGGGCTCCCGAGCCGGCGGCCATCTCCAACCTGTTCTTCCCGCCCGCGGTGTCGCTGGCGACGCTGACGCTGGCGACCGTCCTGGCGGTGGCGAAGCCCTGGGGCCGCATCCGCCGGACGGGCGGCGCCCGCCGCTCCGAGCGATGACGCCGCTGCTCCGGGCGATGACGCCGCCGCGCTCAGCGGATCGGCTGGCCGATCCCGATCAGGTTGCCCTCGCTGTCGTGGAACCAGACGGCCCGCTCGCCGGCGCCGCCCTTGCTCGGATAGTTGCCTTCGACCTCGGTGATCCCGTCCACCGTCGTGAAGCCGGGCGCGTCGTACTCCTCGAAGACCACGCCCCGCTTCCGGAGCTCCGCGACGACGGCGTCGATGTCGTCGACCTCGAAGCCCATCTGGGTGTGCGTCCCCGAGGACGCGCCCGCCGACAGGAACAGCGCGAACTCGCCGCCGGCGCAGCGGTAGAGAAGGCCGCCCTGCCGCTCCTCGCTCGGTTCCAGGCCGAGTTTCTCGGAGTAGAAGGCTCGCGCCCGGTCCATGTCCTGCACGGGAAGTCTGGTGGCCACGCGTCCGGCGTCCAGCATGTCGTCCTCTCCTTCTGATCCGTCAGGGTCTGTCAGGGGCGTATCTGCTCGGAATTGCGGGCGCGAAGCGCCTTGACCTTGTGCCGGTTACCGCAGTGCTCCATCGAGCACCACCGGCGGCGGCCGGGACGTGAGGTGTCGACGTAGACGAGCTCGCAGTTGTCGGCGGCGCAGGTGCGGACGCGGTGCGCGAACGGGCCGGACAGCAGCTCCACGGCGTCCCGCGCGACGGTGGCCAGCAGGTTCGTGCCGCTCGACGGCCCGGCCCACCGCCGCTCCCCGGACGGCGAGACGGCGGGCGCCAGCGCCGGGCGGGCGGCCGCCAGGTTGACGGTTCCCAGGTCACCGGCCGGGTACGGCTCCCCTCGCAGGTGGACGATCACCACCCGGAACAGGGCGTCGCGCAGCGTCCGGGCGTCCGCCACCTCGGCGTCGGTGATCTCCAGCCGGGGCGTCGGGGCCAGCCGCGACCGCTCCACCCAGGCGGCCAGGTCGGCGGGCTCGTGCAGGACCTCGTAGCGCCGGTACGGGCCGGGGCCGCCGGTGGTCAGCAGCTCCAAGGACAGCGCGCCGGGGTCGAAGCGGAACTCGAAACCGGTATGGGAGCGCAGCGTCAACCCTCTGCTTGCGGCGGCGCCCATGTAACCAATATAACTGGTTACATGGCATTGGGTTGGAAGTTGGTCATCGACAGCGGCGACGCGTCCGCGCTCGCGGACTTCTGGGCCGCGGCTCTCGGCTACGAAGTGGAGGACCCCAGCGCGCTCATCGAGCAGCTGCTGGCGGCCGGGCGTATCGGCGCGGAGGCGGTCGCCGAGCATCGCGGCCGCAAGACCTTCCGCGGCTACGCCGCGATCCGCCACCCCGACGACCCGTTCGACCAGGCCAGCGGCGTCGGCCAGGGGCGGCGGATGCTGTTCCAGGACGTCCCCGAGGGCAAGTCCGGCAAGAACCGGCTGCACATCGACATCCACAGCGAGCCCGGCGGGCTGGACGACCTGGTGACCCGGCTGGAGGGCCTGGGGGCGACCCGCGTCCTCGAACAGGACAAGGGCCCGGCCGGGCACTGGTGGGTCATGCAAGACCCCGAAGGCAACGAGTTCTGCGCCGCCTGACCGCCGCCCGACCGCAGCCTGACCGCCTGACCTATGCCGCCTTCGACGCGAGCAGTGACGCCTGCCTTCTGGGTCGGAGGTTGAGGACGGCGATGGTGAGGAGGCCCGCGCCGACCGTGGCGAACAGGGCGGCGACCACGTCGACCAGGTAGTGCTCGCCGAGCGTGACGCGGCTCGCCGATACCGCGGCCAGTGTCGTGATGCCGCCGGCGAGCACGGTGACACGCCACGCGGCGGTCAGTTCCCGGCTGATGACGAAGGCGGTGAAGGCAAGCGCGGCGAGGACGGTCACATGTCCGCTGGGGTAGGTCCAGTCCTGGGCCGTGACCGGTGGCCCTGGACGTTGGAAAGCCGCTTGCAGGGCGACGGTGGCGAGACACGCCACGAGCAGCGCGCCGTGACGCGGCAGCAGCCGGGCGCCCCCTGCGCGGCGCCGCCACAGGAGACCGGACGCCGCCGCCAGCAGAAGGGCGAGCCCGGCGATCGTTCCGGCACCGCTGATCACCGTGGCGATCATGGCGGGCGTCGTCTCCGGGCGGGAGTACAGGTGGCCGACGATCCAGGAGTCCAGGGGCGGGACGCGGTCGTCCAGCGCGATTCCGGCGACCACCATGGCGGCCAGGCAGAGACCACCCGCCGCTGCCGCCTTGGGCCGCCACGTCCTCGTCGAAGATGGCTGTTCTGTCATGAAAGGACCGTACGAACAAACGGAGCCTCAGAGCATCAGGGATATCCCGGAGCGGACCCTGAAGCCCGAGCGAACGACTCGGGCGAACCGGGGCTCGTTCTTCGGCGTCGTTCTCTACGACCAAGCGGCCGACATGGAATCACAAGGAGGGCCCCTATGCGCGATGCCGGGCAGGCGGATGAGGCGAATGCTGCGGACGCGACCGCAGGCGTCCACCCGGACGGGCCGACGTTCTACAGTCCGGAGTTCCAGGCGTTCGCGAGCGAGGGTTCCGCCGCCGCGATCCAGCAGCAGGACGTCTTCAATGACGCCTTCGCGCTGGACTACGTCGAATGGAACCCGGAAGAGGCGACCATGACGCTGGACGGCCGCGTCCTGCGGGGGCTCACCGTCCTGGGCAGCTTCTCGAACCTTTCCCAGACCTGGCTGTGGACGTGGGACAACCCGAGCTGGGACGCGGATCTCCCCGCCCTGGCAAAGCTGCGCACCATCCGGGAATTCGGCGAACGTCACCAGATTCCTGAACTTGTCAAGGGCCACCTCGACTTCTCCCGGTTCAACCATCCCGCCGAGGGCGCGTTCACGATGGCCCTCGCCGCCGCCCCGCTGATCGGCGCCAAGGGCGTCTGCTTCGTGACCGTCAATGACGGGAAGGGGCGGCTTGTCCTGGCCACCGATGATCCGGGCCTTCCCGACGCGGAGTTCGATCGGCTGGCCGTTTCCCGCCTTCTCACGCGGGCCGCGGAGGTCTGGCCGCATGAGCAGCGCCGTGTGGTTCGTGGCTTCATGGAGCACCACGGGTTCGAGATCGGCGAATCGTCCGCGGTCATCGTCGTCGAATCGGACGACGGGCAACGCGTGACCGTCCACTGTCCCCCGGAGAGGGCCAAGGAGCACCCGGAGGTGAATGCCGTCCTCAGCCGCGACGGCGCCAGGATCGTGGAGAATACGCCCGCCCGCGTCCAGGGGAGGCGCCCGGACGGCGAAAGCCCGTACCGGCTGGTCGTGCTCTTCGACCTCGACGACCGCATCATCACCATCAGCGGCGGCGTGGAAAGGGCGCCTGGCGGGTGATGTGTCCTAATCGCGGATCGGGATTTTGCGCTCCGGTTCGTGATCATTAGGTTTCGCAAAGCTTGGCCCAGGAAATGCGAGAGGGCGTGTGGGCAGCCCCCCGGTTCATCGGACGTCTGTGGGCGTCGGTGGTCCTGGCGCTCGGGATCGTCCTGGTGCTCCCGCCTCCCAGTGCTTATCCGACCAGTGCTTATCCGAAACCGCACCCCGTCACGGGACAAAACGGTGATGACGCGGGAGGGTTCGTCCAGAGATCGGAGTTGCCGGTCGAGGAGCGTCCGCCTTTGTCGGCTTCGCCGAGACAATCCCCGGGGCGTCAGTCGGGGATGGGGGCGGGGGAGGCCGCGGAGTGCAGTCCGGGGGACTTTGCCAGCCGGTCCGGCAGCGAGCTGGTGAAGCAGATCAAAGCGTCCTCTACGAGGTGTATCAGTACGCTGTTCGGGCTGGCCGGTAAGGACGCCTACTACGCGTTTCGTGAACCTCAGATGGTGACGGTCGCTCAGGCGATGCGCGATGACGCGGTGCACTATCCGGGGGATAACCGGGGGAGTACGGCTCAGCTGGTGCTTTATCTGCGTGCCGGTTACTACGTCCAGTGGTACAACGCGTCCACTGTGGGGCCTTACGGCGTGACGCTGAAGGGGATCGTCCAGGCGGGGTTGGACGCGTACTTCGGGAACCCGAACTCGTCGATTGTCAATGATGCGAATGGTGAAGTCCTCGCCGAGGCGGTCACGCTGGTCGACAGCGCGCAGGAGAACGCCCGCTACATCTACGTCATCGAGCGGCTGCTGAACGGCTACAACACCACATACGACAAATACTGGTGGATGATCAAGGCGGTCAACAACGTTTATGTGATCCTGTTCCGCGGTCACCAGGTGCCCGAGTTCATGGCCGCGGTGAAAGCCGACCCGGGCGTTCTCGACACGCTGAACTCCTTCGCCGACGGTCATCTCGACCTGCTCGGCACCGGCCGCAGCCACCTGACGTCCAATGCGGGACGTGAACTGGGCCGCTTCCTCCAGCATGTCTCGCTGCAAGCCAAAGTGAGGCCGCTGGCCAAGGGCCTGCTCGGCAAGAGCAGCATGACCGGGAAAACAGCGCCGCTGTGGGTCGGCATCGCCGAGATGACCGACCACTACGACAGGGCAAACTGCGCCTACTACGACACGTGCGATCTGAAGGAGCGGCTGGCGCGGGGCGTCCTGACCGTCCATCACACGTGCAGTGCCGGCATCAGGATCCGCGCGCAGGAGATGGCGGCCGGGCAGCTATCCGATACCTGCGCGAGCCTGATGGGACAGGACGCCCACTTCCACAACCTGGTGAAGGACGGGAACCAGCCCGTCGCGAACGACTACAACTCCACGATCGAGGTGAACGTCTTCGACTCCCGCACCGACTACCGGACCTACGCGGGCGCGATGTTCGGCATCAACCCCAATACGGGCGGGATGTATCTGGAAGGCGATCCGGCCGCGCCCGGGAACCAGGCCCGGTTCATCGCCTACGAGGCGGAGTGGGTGCGTCCCAGATTCGAGATCCGGAATCTCAACCACGAGTACACGCACTACCTCGACGGCCGGTTCAACCTGTTCGGCGACTTCCGCGCCAATATCAGCACGCCGACCATCTGGTGGATCGAAGGGCTTGCCGAATACGTCTCCTACTCGTACCGGAAGGTCGCCAACGCGGCGGCGGTCGCGGAGGCGGCGAAGCACACGTACGCGCTGAGCACGCTGTGGGACACCACCTATAGCCACGACACGTCCCGCATCTATCACTGGAGCTATCTCGCGGTCCGGTACATGTTCGAGAAGCATCCCGGCGATGTCGCCACGCTGCTCGGCTACTACCGCATCGGAAACTGGAACGCCGCCCGGACATTCCTCACCGGCGCCATTGGCACCCGCTACGACGCCGACTGGCAGGTATGGCTCGCCGGAGTCGGAAAGGCCGGAGCCGGAAAGGCCGGTGCCGGCGGTCTCAGGTAGTCACCTTGGCGCCGGTTCGGGAGACGACCTCCGCGACCGTGACGCCGGGGGCGGTCTCGACCAGGGCGAGGCCGGACGGGGTGACGTCCAGGACGGCCAGGTCCGTGATGATCCGGTCGACGCACGCGCGGCCCGTCAGCGGCAGGTCGCACTCCTCGACGATCTTCGGGGTGCCGTCCTTGGCGTTGTGCGTGGTCAGGACGATCACGCGCCGCGCCCCGTGGACCAGGTCCATCGCCCCGCCCATGCCCCTGACCAGCGCCCCGGGGATCATCCAGTTCGCCAGGTCGCCGGCCGCCGACACCTGCATGGCGCCCAGGATCGCGGTGTCGATGTGGCCGCCGCGGATCATCCCGAACGACAGCGACGAGTCGAAGTACGACGCGCCCGGCAGGACGGTGACGGTCTCCTTGCCCGCGTTGATCAGATCGGGGTCGACCTCGTCCTCGCCCGGGTAGGGGCCGACGCCGAGGATGCCGTTCTCCGAATGCAGGACGACGTGCACGCCGGGCGGCACATGGCCGGGGACGAGGGTCGGCAGGCCGATCCCGAGGTTCACGTACGAGCCGTCGGTCAGCTCGGCGGCGGCGCGGGCCGCCATCTCGTCGCGGGACCAGGACATCAGGCGCGCACCGTCCGCTTCTCGATCCCCTTGTCCGCGGCCTGCTCGGGCGTCAGCTCCACGACCCGCTGGACGAACACGCCCGGCAGATGCACTTCGTCGGGTTCGAGAGAGTCCACCAGCTCCTCGACCTCCGCGACCGTGACGCGTCCCGCCATCGCGGCGAGCGGGTTGAAGTTCCGGGACGCCTTGCCGAACACGAGGTTGCCGTGCCGGTCGCCGCGCCGCGCCCGCACCAGCGCGAAATCGGTGCGGATGCCGCGTTCGAGCACGTACGGCGTGCCGTCGAACTCGCGGACCTCCTTGGGCGAGGACGACACCTCGACGGATTTGTCGGCGCCGTACCGCCACGGAAGGCCGCCTTCGGCGACGGGCGTCCCGACGCCGGCGGGGGTGTAGAAGGCGGGGATGCCGCAGCCGCCCGCGCGGAGCCGCTCCGCGAGCGTGCCCTGCGGGATCAGCTCGACCTCGACCTCGCCGGCCAGGTACTTGCGGGCGAACGTCTTGTTGTCGCCGATGTAGGAGCCGGTCACCCGGACGATCTGTCCCGCTTCCAACAGGATGCCGAGCCCGCCGCCGTCGACGCCGCAGTTGTTCGACACCACGCTCAGCCCGCCGGGACCGGCCTCGTGCAGCGCCTCGATGAGGACGTTCGGCACGCCGCTCAGCCCGAATCCGCCCACGGCCAGCGACGCCCCGTCCGGCACGTCCGCGACGGCCGCCGCGGCGTTCGCCACCACCTTGTCCATGACGGTATCATCCTGTTCGCCTAGTGAACTTTGCTTCATAAATGTGGATGCAGTGTCGGCGGTCGTCCGGGCGATGTCAAGGAGGGGTGATGCGGGACGCCGATCCGGTCGGGCCGCTGAAGCGCGGCCTGGAGATCATGGAGGTCGTCGGGCGCGCCGGCGGGCCGCTGCGTCCGGCCGACCTTGTCGCGGAGACCGGGCTGGCCCGCTCCACGGTCGACCGCGCGCTGAGCACGCTTACCGAGACCGGATACCTGCGCTGGAAGGGCCGCGACGTCGTCGCGACGCCCCGGACGATGGACGTCGGCAACCTCTACCTGTCCGGCCTCGACCCCGAAGGCGCCCTGGCCGGACGGGTCGCGCGGCTCGCCGACGACCTGGACGAGTCGGTCGTGCTCGCCGTGCCCGACCGGGACGGCGGCCGGGTCGGCGGCCGGGACGACGTCCGCGACGACGTCCGCGACGACGGCCGGGGCGGCGTCCGGGGCGGCGTCCGGGGCGGCGTCCGCATCGTCGGGCAGTCGCGGCCCCGCGGGTCCCTGGCGATCGTGTTCAAGGTCGGTGACCTGCTGCGATTCCCGTTCAACCCGTCCGGGTGGGAGCTGGACGACGAGTTCCTTGAGCCGGGGCTCGTCGCCGTCGCGGTGCCCGTCCAGGCGGCCGTGGGGCCGTTCGCGCTGATCGTCGTCAGCCACGCGAGCCGCCACTCGGCCGCGTCCCTACAGGCGCATGCGCGGACGTCTCTAACGGCGTGCGTCGCCGAGTTGGAGCAGGTCGCGGCCCACCCGCCGCATCCGGACGAGGCGAGAACGCCCGGCGCGAACGGCCACCTGAAGGCCCGGCTGGGAGCGGAGTTCCTCCAGTCGCTCGATCGCGGCCTGGCCGTCCTGCACGCCATCGGCACCAGAGCCGAAGGAAGGACGATCTCCGAGGTCGCCGCCCTCACGGGCCAGGCCCGCGCCACCGCCCGCCGCGCGCTTCTGTCGCTGACCGTCCTCGGGTACGCGCGCGAGAGCGAAGGCCGGTTCGCGCTGCTGCCGCGCGTCCTGGACCTCGGATACCGGCAGGTGAGCGGGCTGACGTTCGAGGAGCTGGCCCGCCCGCATCTGCGCGATCTCGTGGTGCGCGTCCATGACTCGGCGTCCGTCGTGGTGCTGGACGGCGCTGACATCCGCTACGTCGCCCGCGCCCAGGCGTCCCGGATCATGCGGGTCGAGATCACCATCGGCACCCGCTTCCCCGCCTACGCCACCGCGATGGGACGCGTCCTGCTGGCCGGGCTGCCGGGACCCGAGGCGTCCGACCTGATCGTCCGCTCCGACCGCCGGGCCTTGACCGGCCGGACGCTGACCGGCGCCGACGACCTGCGCCGGGAGGTCGCCACGGCGCGGCAGGACGGGTACGCCGTCGTCGACCAGGAGCTGGAGACGGGCCTGAGGTCCATCGCGGTCCCGATCCACGCGTCCGGACGGGTCGTCGCCGCGCTCAACATCGCCGCCCCCGCCGCCCGCGAACCGGTCGAGCAGATGCGCGAACGCCTCCTCCCCGAGCTGCGCGCCACCGCCCGCGCACTGGAGGCCGACGTGGCGGCGTTCACCCGCCACCAGCCCCTTCCCCTCTAGTTCCGACGGAGTCGGATCGGGGGGCGTGGGGGGTCGTCCCCCCTTGGAAAGCGCTGACCGCCAGGGCGGTCTCGATGCGCTGGGCGGTCGCGGACAGCGCGCCGACCCAGCCGGGCAGGCGGTCGCGGTCGAACCGGGCGGTCGGCAGCGCGATGGACAGCCCGGCCAGCGGGACTCCCGACCGGTCCCTGACCGCGACGCCGACGGCGGTCAGCCCGGTCTCGGTGAGCTGGTCGTTGATGGCGAAACCGCGCTCGCGCACCAGCGCCAGCTCCCGCCGCAGCCGTCCGGCGTCGATCTCGGGCGAGTCGCCGTAGCGGGCCGTCACGTCCGCCGGGTCGAGGGCGGCGAGCATGGCCCTGCCGCCGGACGTCCGGTGCGCGGGCAGCGAGACGCCCGTGCGGTCGCCGACCCGCAGGATCTGGTCGGACTCGGCGGTGACGATGAAGCGCACCTCCGTCCCGGCGAGCACCGCGAGGTTGGCGGACTCGCCGGTCCGCTCCACCAGCGACCGCAGCGGGCCGCCGGACACCGCGCGCAGCAGCGCGACGGGCGCGCCGGACGGCTCCGCGGGTCGCAGCACCTTTCCCGGGCCGTACCGCCGGTCCGGGCCCTGCTCGGCGAAGTCCCGGTAGACGAGCATCGCCAGCAGCCGGTGCGCGGTCGACGCCGCGACCCCGAGCCGCTCCGCCGCGTCGGTGACCCGCATCGGGCCCTCCTGCTGGAGCAGCGCGGCGAGGCGCAGCGCGTGGTCCACGGAGCTGAGGGCGTACGGCGGCTTATTCCTCATAGAAGAAAGAGCTTATCTGCTATCTGGAAATGTCGGCATTCTGGGGACAGACAGGAGACAGGAGACAGGCAGGTGGGCGCGCACCGTCCGTCCACCCCCGCACGAAGGGCGCATCATGACCCTCAGCATCGTCGCGACCGATGGCGACGACCAGCCCGCGCGCACGCCGGAGCTGGAGGCGCTGTACCGCGGTTTCGAGGCCGAGCTGCTCGTCCCGCTGTGGACCGAGATCGGCGACCTGATGCCGCCGTCCCCGCGGTCGAAGGCGCTGCCGCACCTGTGGCGGTGGGACGCGCTGCTCCCGATGGCCGAGCGGGCGGGGGAGCTGGTCCCGGTCGGGCGCGGCGGCGAGCGCCGGGCGATCGCGCTGGCCAACCCCGGGCTCGGCGGCAGGCCGTTCGCCACGCCGACGCTGTGGGCCGCGATCCAGTACCTCAACCCGGGCGAGGACGCCCCCGTCCACCGGCACACGCAGAACGCGTTCCGGTTCGTCGTCGAGGGCGAGGGCGTGTGGACGGTCGTCGACGGCGACCCCGTCGCCATGCGCCGCGGCGACTTCCTCCCGCAGGCCGGCTGGCACTGGCACGGCCACCACAACGTCACCGACCGTCCGATGGCGTGGATCGACGGGCTCGACATCCCGTTCCAGTACTTCGCCGAGTCGACGTTCTTCGAGCCGGGCCCGGACGAGGTCGAGACGCGCGACGCCCCCGAACGGTCGCGGTCGGAACGGCTGTGGGGACATCCCGGCCTCCGCCCGCTCACCCACCTGGAGCCGACACCGGCGACCCCGCTGCTGGCCTACCGGTGGGAGCACACCGACCGCGCGCTGTCCGAGCAGCTCGCGCTGGAGGCGGAAGGGCATCGGGCCACGGTGGAGCCGGGGCACGCCGCCGTCCGGTACACCAACCCCACGACCGGCGGCGACGTCATGCCGACCCTCCGCACCGAGTTCCACCGGCTGGCGCCCGGCACGGCCACGGCGGCGTCCCGCGAGGTCGGCTCGTCCGTCTACCAGGTGTTCGACGGCACCGGGCACGTCACGGTCGGGGACCACGGCTGGACGGTGGAGCGCGGCGACCTGTTCGCCGTCCCGTCGTGGCAGCCGATGGCGGTCGCGACCGAGCACGGCCTGGACCTCTTCCGGTTCAGCGACACCCCGATCTTCGAGCGGCTGCACCAGCACCGCGTCCAGACCGACCGCCCGTAACCAGACTGACCGCCCGTAACCAGACCGACCCCGACCAGGAGAACGATCAGTGAAGCTCGCCACCATCCGCACGGACGGCGGAACCCGCGCCGCCCGCCTCAGCCCTGACGGCGCCGTCCTCCTCGACGACCCCGACGTCGGCAGGCTCCTCGGACGCGACGGCTGGGCCGGTGTGGCGGCGTCCGCGCACGGGGAGGCCCGTCCTGTGGACGACGCCGACCTCGCGCCCGTCGTGCCCCGTCCGGGCAAGATCCTCTGCGTCGGGCTCAACTACCGCAGCCACATCCTGGAGATGGGACGGGACCTGCCCGAGCATCCGACGCTGTTCGCCAAGTTCGCCGAGGCGCTCATCGGCCCGCGGGACGGCATCCAGCTCGCGCCCGAGTCGTCCGCCGTCGACTGGGAGGCGGAGCTGGCGCTGGTCGTCGGCCGGACGGTGCGGCGCGCGTCCGAGGCGGAGGCCGAGGCCGCGATCGCCGGGTTCACCGTCATGAACGACGTCACCATGCGCGACTGGCAGTTCCGCACCAAGGAATGGCTCCAGGGCAAGACGTTCGAGGGGACGACGCCGCTCGGGCCCGTCCTCGTCACGCCGGACGAGCTGCCCGGCGGCGCCCGTCCCGCGCTGACGATGACCTGCCGCGTGGACGGCGCCGTCGTGCAGAAGGCCGACACGTCCGACCTGGTGTTCGATCCGGTGGCGCTGGTGCGGTACGCGTCCACGATCCTCACGCTGCGGCCGGGCGACGTCATCGCGACCGGCACGCCCGGCGGCGTCGGCCACGCCCGCAAGCCGCCCCGCTACCTGTCGGACGGAATGACCGTGGTCACGGAGATCGAGGGCATCGGACGCCTGGAGAACACGGCGAGGATGCCATGAGCGGCCCCCGAACCTGGATGGACGACGGCACCGCGCTGTTCCTGGGCGCCGTCGACCGCCTCACCGACGCCGAGTTCTCTGCGCCGACCGCCCTGGACGGCTGGACGCGACGTCACGTCATCGCCCACGTCCACGGCAACGCCGAGGCACTCCGCAGGCTGCTGACCTGGGCCGCGACCGGCGACGAGAACCGGATGTACGCCGACGCCGGCCAGCGCGCCAGGGAGATCGAGGAGCTGTCGGCGCTGCCCGCGAGCGAGCTGCGGACCCTCGTCCACGGCTCCGCGATTGCCCTCGCCGCCGACATGGACGCCCTCCCGCGGGACGCCTGGGACGCCCTCGTGATCACCGCGCAGGGACGGACCGTCCCCGCCCGGGAGATCCCGTTCATGCGCGCCCGCGAGGTGTGCGTCCACGCCGTCGACCTGGACCGCGGCGTGACCTTCGCCGACCTGCCCCGCGACTTCACCACCGCCCTGGCCGCCGACGCCGCCGCCAGGCACGCGACCAGGGGCGACGCCTCCGCCCTGGCCGCGTGGCTGACCGGACGCGCCGACCGCCCGCCCGCGCTCGGCCCCTGGCTCTGAAGGGAAGCCCGCATGAACTCAGCATTCGATCCCGTCGATGTCGTGGTGGCGGGAGGCGGCATCGGGGGGCTGGCCACGGCGTACGCGCTGGCGCGCTCCGGCCGCTCGGTCCGCGTCCTCGAACGGGAGCCGGAGTTCGCCGAGGTCGGCGCCGGTCTCCAGATGGCGCCGAACGCCACCCGCGTCCTGGCGGACTGGGGCCTGCTCGACGAGGTCCTCGACGCCGGGGTGGCCCCGCGCCGCCTGCGGTTCAGGGACGTCCTGGACGGCGGCGACCTGACCCACCTGGACCTCGACGACGGGTTCGTCCGCCGCTACGGCGCGCCGTACGTCGTCATCCACCGCAGCGACCTGCTCGCGATCCTGACCCGCGCGTGCGAGCGGGCCGGCGTGACGCTGGTGGCGGACTGCGACGTCCAGGACGTCACCACTGAGCCGGACGGCGTGACCGTCCACAGCGCCCTAGGCGATCACCTCGGCCAGCTCGCGGTCGCCGCGGACGGCCTCCGCTCCACCCTCCGCGCCAGGTTCAGCGACGACGAGCCGATCTGCTCCGGCTACGTCGCCTATCGAGGCGCGTTCCCCGTGGCCGACCTCGACACCCGCCTCGACCGGGACGCCCTCCAGGACGTCGTCTGCTACATCGGCCCCGGCTGCCACCTGGTGCAGTACCCGCTCCGCCGAGGCGAGATCTTCAACACCGTCGCCGTCTTCGAATCCCCCGCCTACCAGCGCGGAGAGGAGGACTGGGGCGGCCCGGACGAACTCGACGCGGTCTTCTCCGGGGCGTGCCGGGAGGTGCGCGACGGCCTCGGCTCCCTCTGGCGCGACCGCCGCTGGGCGATGTACGACCGGCTGCCGATCCCGAACTGGGCAGACGGACGGCTCGTCCTGACCGGCGACGCCGCGCACCCCATGCTGCAGTACCTGGCGCAGGGCGCCTGCCAGGCGATCGAGGACGCCGCCTGCCTCGCCGCCGAGCTGGGAGGCGGGGCCTCGCCCGACTGGGGCGGCGCGGTCAAACGGTACGCGGCCGAACGCACCGGGCGGACGGCCCGCGTCCAGGCCAACGCCCGGCTCTGGGGCGACATCTGGCACGTGGACGGCGTCGCCAGGCTCCTCCGCAACGAGCTGTTCCGGCAGCGCGACCCCCGCGACTACCGGCACATCGACTGGCTCTACGCCCGACGCGCCTGACGCCTCTTGACCTCAAGTCGACTTGACGTCCGAGACTGGCGACCATGAGCACAACGGAGATCGACGCCCGAGCACGCGAGACCGAGATCGACGCGATCAAGCAGGTCGTCGCCGTGGTCGAACACGCGCAGAACAACGAGCTCCCCGACGAGTTCCTCGGCCTGTTCCGTCCCGACGCGATCTGGACGACGGGCGCCGGAAAGCGCCTCTACGGCCTCGACGAGATCTCGGCGTTCACGCGCCAGGTGCTCCCCGGCGGGATGCGGGGCATGACGGTGACGTTCGAGCTGGAGCACGTGCTGTTCATCCGTCCGGACGTCGCCGCCGTCAAGGTGCGGCAGATCTACCAGACCCCCGACGGGCCGGACATCGGTTCTCCGCTGTGGGTCATGACGAAGGAGGACGGGCACTGGCGCCTGACCGCCTGCCAGAACACAGGGGTTTCGGACGAAGAGGTGGGCTCGGCGAATCGTCCTATCTTCGGCTCCGGCGAGTGAGCGGAGACGCACGTGGGGCCCCCGGCGAACCGGGAGCCCCATGTGAACGGAACGATCAGCCCTGCTTCAGGGTCGCGCCCTGAGCCTGCAGTGCCTCGTCGAGTGGCTGGAAGAACGACTCGAAGCCGGAGCTGCTGCAGCTCGAGCTGCTGATGCCCGAGGTGATGGCGATGGCGACGGCGCCGCCCTGGAGCGAGCCGCCGCTGTCACCGGGCTGGGCGCAGGCGCTGGTCGCGACGAGCTGCGTGACCGCACCCTGCTGGTAGTTGACGGTGCGGTCGTAGCCGCGGATGGTCCCGGACGTCGTGCCCGTCGTGGAGCCCTTCTTCTGGATCTGGCTGCCGACCGCCGGACGGCCGACCTCGGTGAGGTTGGCGTTCGTCAGCTGCACCTGGCCGGAGCTGCGGAGCGACCCGTAGTCGTTGCCCGGGAAGCTGTTGAGCTGCCGGGTGCCGACCGTCTGGCCACCGGCGGTGGTCCAGGTCGCGCCGATGGCGGTGCAGTGCCCGGCGGTCATGACGTACTCGGTGCCGCTGGCGGTGCCGATCGCCGACACCGAGCAGCGCGAGCCGCTGGTGTGGATCGCGTCGCCGGGGCCGAGCGCCAGCTGCGGCGACCCGTCCACGCGCTGGATCCGGACGGCTTCGCTCATCGCCTTGGCGCGCTTCACGAACGCCGTGGTGGCGGCGTCGTTGTCGGCCTTCGGGACGGTGACGACGACGGAGTTCGTCATGACGTCGAGGCCCCAGGTCAGGCCAGTGGCGGCGGCGGTGCCGGCGTACCGGTCGAGGTTGGTCTTGGCGGCCGTCAGCGGCTTGATGCCGTGCTTGACGATGCGGGGCTTGGCGCCCGCGGCCTTGACCTGCTCGGCGGCGGCGGCGTTGGTGACGTTGATGACGAGGTTGCCCGCGCCGTCGACGTAGGAGCCCGCGTGCTGGGAGCCGAGCCGGCCGGTCACCTTGTTGGCCAGCGCCGTCTGCGGGATGTGGGCGAGCTTGACGATGTTCGTGTTCGCGGGGGTGGCCTGGGCCGTCGCGGGGACGGCTCCGAGCGCGGGGAGCGTGATCAGCGCCGCGGCACTCAAAAGTGGGGGTACCACGCGTTTGAGGTGCGATCCACGGTTCACTCTGGTCCACCTTTCACCGCCGTTTCGCCTGTAGGCGAAGGCGGCATCTCGGGGGTTGGCGGGGGGCAGAGCCTCGGTCACGTGAACGGCTGGTATGACCCTGGTGACTAAGGCGATGCGTGGCAGCAACGTACTTCGGTGAGGTGTCAACGACCAGATTTCAAGCCGTAACTGAAATTTCAGTACGTCCTGAAATGGCCACGACCTGGGATTGCCGCCCGGCGCCGGTTCAGCCGCCGACGCGTGCGGCGAGGCGCGGGAACAGGCGCAGGGCGTTCCCCCGGCTGATCGCGCGATGCGCGCGCCCGTTCAGGCCGGGGTCGCGGTCGAATTCGGCGGTGTTGACGGCGACCTCCCGCGCCGAGTTGGCGGGCCAGTCGGTGCCGAAGAGCACGCGGTCGGCCCCGGCCGCGCCGAGCAGGGACGGCGTGGCGTACGGCGACGTCGGCAGCGCCGTGTCGTAGTGGAAGCGGCGCAGCGCGGGACGGATCTTGGCCGGGTCGGGGCCTCCGTCCTCCCGGCCCCAGCGCTCGGCGCGTCCGGCCATGTAGGGCAGGAACCCGCCGCCGTGGGACAGGATGATCGACACGTGCGGGTAGCGCTCCAGGGTCCCGGCGGCGATGAGGCTGAGCGCGGTGCGGGTGGTGTCGAGCAGGAAGTCGCCGAGCCAGTCGCCGACGCCCGGCACCTCGACGATCCCCTTCGGCGCGACCGGATGGGTGAACACGACCGCCCGGCGCCGGTTCAGCTCGGCGAACAGCGGCTCGAACATCCGGTGGCCGAGGTAGTGCCCGTCGGCCGAGGTGTTGAGGAGGACGCCGTCCGCGCCGAGCTCGTCCAGCGCGTGGGCGGCCTGCCGGAGGGCGAGGTCCGGGTGGAGCATCGCCACGTTGGCGAAGAAGCCGAACCGGGCGGGGTTGTCGCGCACCAGCTCGGCGAGCGACTCGTTGCACACCCGCACGCCCGAGACGGCGACCTCGCGGTCCTGGAACACCTCGGCGGGGGCGGGCGCGGAGGCGACGCCCACGGCGATGCCGTTGGCGTCCATGGTCTGGAGGGTCTCCTTGAGCGTCCACTGGGCCCAGCTCGGGCCGCCCGTCGGCGGGATCATGCCCAGGTCGACCAGCCATTTCCGCATCTTGGGCGGGACGGCGTGGTGGTGGACGTCGATCCTGCCGCGCGCGGTCCGCGGGCCGGCCGCGGCGGTCGCGTCGGTCCCGGCGGTCGCGCTCGCCGGTACGGCGGCCAGGGCGGCGGTGAGGCCGGACACCTGAAGTGCACGTCGGCGGGTCATCTCGGGCATGCGCGTCTCCTGTCGGTCGTTGTGGCGCCGCCCACTTCAGACCTCGCGAGAAAGTCTCAGATGAGACTATATCAGATGGGCCTACGATGGCCCCATGCCCGATGACCTGGTCGCACGGATCCTGGCCGAGGACGGCGACGCCGCCCTCCGGCACGTCGGGCTCGGCATGCTGCTGGCCACCGCGCACAACCAGAGCCGGGACGTCATGAACGACGAGCTGCGCCCGCTCGACGTCGACGTCCGCGGGCTCTCCATGCTGCTCGCGCTGGAGCTGTACGGGCCGTCCAGCCAGCGGCGCCTCATCGACCTGTCGGGCATCGACAAGTCCACGATGGTGCGCATCATCGACGAGCTGGAGGACGGCGGCCTCGTCCGCCGCGAGCGGGCCCCGCAGGACCGGCGCGCCTACTCGATCACCCTGACCCCCGCGGGCGAGCGGACGCTGGCGGGCGCCCGCCGCGTCGCCGCCGACGTCGGCGACCGCCTCTTCGGCTGGCTCCGCCAGGACGACCGCGCCACCCTCGTCACCCTCCTGACCCGCCTGGCCGAGCACGCCGATCGCGGCGCCGCCAAATAACCCAAAAGAATTGGTTAAACGAGTATTGATCTCGGTTTGGGGTTCTTCTTCCGAAGGGAATTGGTGAATGAAGCTGCGCTCGATTTAGGGAGGTTCGATGACGGCCAGGATGACGCATGGTTCTGCATCGGTTCAGGCGGGGGAGCGCCACCGGACGTCCGGGTGGCTGACGTTCGCCGGCACTCTCGCCCTGGTGGTGGGCGCGTTCAACGTCATCGACGGTCTGGTCGCCCTGTTCAAGGACGACTACTACCTGGTCGGCCAGAACCAGATCCTCGTGTTCGACTACACCACCTGGGGATGGATCTGGCTGGTGATGGGCATCATCCAGATCGGCATCGGCGCGGGCATCATGGCAGGCAAGATGTGGGCCCGAGCGGCCGGTGTCGTGCTCGCCGTCCTCGCCGCGATCGGGCATCTCGCCTTTCTCCAGGCGTTCCCGCTCTGGTCGGTGCTCACCATCGCGCTGTGCGTCCTGCTGATCTACGCGCTCTGCGCGCCCCCCGCCGGCGCCATCGGCAGATGACCGGGCGAACCCGTCCGGGCCGCGGAATCGCGTGAGGGCGTCGACAAAGGCGCGATTCAGGGGTTGGTAAGACGTTCTTCCAGAAGGGCCTGCTGGGCCGGATTGGTGGTGAGCGCCAGGGCCTGCCGGTCGGCGGCTTGGGCGGCGTCCGGCTGGTCCAGAGCGCGGAGGAATTCGGCTCGGGTGGCGTGGTAGAGCGGGTAGTGCTCCAGGGTTTTGCGGTCGGCGGGAGTGAGGGCGTCCAGGTCGGCGAGCGCGTTCTGAGGGCCGCCGCGCGGGCCGGGATGGTGGTGCAGGGCGATGGCGCGCTGAAGCCGGTGGACGGGTGACGGCGACAACGCCAGCAGCATGTCGTAGAGGACGACGATCTGCGGCCAGTCGGTGTCCGCCCAGGTGGGGGCCTCGGCATGGCAGGCGACGATGGCGGCCTGCAGCTGGTAGGGGCCCGGACGGCGCAGCGCCGCGGCGCGTTCGATGAGGTGGGTCGCCTCGGTGATGGCGTCGTGGTCCCAGCGGCGGCGGTCCTGGTCGCGGAGCGGGACGAGCCGTCCAGCCGCGGTGAAGCGGGTGCCGGTGCGGGCCTGGTGCAGGCGGATCAGCGCCAGCAGGCCGAGGACCTCGGGCTGCTTCGGCAGGAGCCACGCGAGCTGGGCGGTGAGCCATTCGGCGTCGTCGGCGAGGTCCCGGGCGTGCGGACGGTCCCCGGCCGTCGACAGGTAGCCCTCGTTGAACAGCAGGTAGATGACGGCCAGGACCTGGTTCACGCGGTCGGGCAGGTCGGCGCCGGCCGGAATCCGGTACGGGATGCCCGCCTCGCTGATCTTCCGCTTGGCGCGGGTGATGCGCTGCCCCACGGTCGGCTCCGGGACGAGGAACGCCGCCGCGATCTGCGCGGTCGTCAGCCCGCACACCGCCCGCAGCGTCAGCGCGATCTGCGCGGCCCGCGGCAGCGCTGGATGGCAGCAGGTGAAGATCAGCTTGAGCCGGTCGTCGGGCTCGGCCGGCGCCGGCCAGCGCATCCGGGCCAGCTTGTCGCGGTACAGCTCCTGGCGGCGCAGCACGTCCAGGCCGCGGCGGCGGGCGACGGTCAGCAGCCACGCGTCGGGATGGTCGGGGACGCCGTCGTCCGGCCAGCGCCGCAGCGCGGTCTCGACGGCGTCCTGCACGACGTCCTCGGCGGCGGCGAAGTCGCCCAGCACCCGCACCAGGCACGCCGTCAGCCGGCCCGCGTGCTCGCGCACCACGCGGGCCAGCTCGGCATGCACCTGCTCGGCGTGCGCAGGGTCGGGCGGCTGGTGCATCAGGTGAGGGGGCGGATCTCGACGATCGGGCACGCTGGCCACGCCTTCGCCACGGCGAGCGCCTCGTCCAGGTCGGCGACCTCGATCTCCGCGTAGCCGGACACGACCTCCTTGCCCTCCACGAACGGCCCGTCGGTGACCAGCGCGTCGCCGCCGCCCAGCCGCACCGTCGTCGCCGTCTCGGCGGGACGCAGATGCGCATGGTGCGTGATCACGGCCGAGTGCTCGGCGAACCAGCGTCCGACCGCCTCGAACGCCGCCTCCCGCGCGGGCTCGTCCATCGCCTCCAGCTCGCGCGCGAACTCCTCGGTCTCGACGAACAGCAGGACGTACTTCATCCTCCGCTCCTTCCCTCAAAGGGCCTGGTGGACGCTACTCGGCGGGCAGCGGGCAGTACAGGTCGACGCCGTTGCCGTCCG
The DNA here is from genome assembly GCF_044326405.1 of Actinomadura sp. 1N219. Lineage (NCBI taxonomy): Bacteria > Bacillati > Actinomycetota > Actinomycetes > Streptosporangiales > Thermomonosporaceae > Actinomadura > Actinomadura sp. 1N219. The sequence continues at coordinate 606,986 of NZ_JBIRAY010000001.1, forward strand.
GGTCGAGGACGACGGCGTACCGCATCCCCCAGAACGCGTCCCACGGCTCCTGGGCGCCGGTGTGGCCGGCGCCGGTCAGCTCGGCGTACTTGGCGTCGACGGCGGCCGGGTCGGCGCACTCGAACGCCAGGTAGGTGCGGGGGTCGCCGGACGGACGGCTCCACCCGTCACGCAGCGTGCCGCCGCGGAACTTCTCGGTGTCGAGCATCAGGTGCAGCCCGTTCGGCAGGTCGCAGCCGGCGTGGTCGGGGTACTGCGCGTCGACCTTGAACTCCAGCCCGAGCCGGGCGTAGAAGCCGATCGCGGCCTCTATGTCGGACACCACGATGTCGATGACGTTCAGCGTCGGGTTCATGACCCGCTCCTCTCGCTTCCACCGGGCGCGTCCGCGTCCGGGAGTGTGCGTCTGCATCCCCTAGACGATCGGGCGGCGGCCGGTTCCGACATCGTCCGGCGTCGATTTCGCGGTGAGGTAGAGTTCTGTCGTCACGGACAGTGATCGTGATCTTACGGATCGGGGCCCGGCGACGCCGAGGAGGGGGCATTGGCCGGATATCGCATCTACCTCGTCGACGGCGCGCGGCGGGACCTGTCGGCGGACCGGTGCAGGCACGCCGGCTCCCGCTACATCTTCGAGCGGGAGAGCGCGTCCGGGGGATGGCAGACCGTCCACGAGGTGGCCGTGGTCGACGTCGCCCAGCTTCAGGACGGCGTCCCCATCGCCGACCACGAGCCCGGCCCGGCGGGCGGCCGTCCGCAGGACGCGGGTCAGGCGGGGGTGAGGGACGGCAGCGCGAACAGGCCCGACAGCCGGGTCAGCGCCTCCGGGACGGCCCAGTAGTACACCCAGGTCCCGCGCCGCTCGCCCTCGATCAGGCCGGCCTGGCGCAGCACCTTCAGATGGTGCGAGATCGTCGGCGCGGTCAGCTCGAACGCGCCGGTCAGGTCGCAGACGCACGCCTCGCCGGCGTCCATCGAGGCGATCATGTTGAGCAGCCGCAGCCGGACGGGATCGGCCAGCGCCTTGAACACCGCCGCCAGCGCGGCCGCCTCCGCCTCGGTCAGCGCCGCGCTGCTCAGCGGCGGGCAGCACACCCGCTCGACGGCGTCCGCGCACTCGCTCTGCTTCGACACCCCTCTAATTTGACACTCATCTATCCAAGATGCAAACTGGCACCTGATTAGACGAACGTCGAAACAGTGTCGAGCGGACCGAGGAGCCATCGTGACCGACACCACCGGGGCGAGCTGCTGCGGCGTCAACGCCTGCTGCACCGGCGCCGAGCAGGCGGCCGACCCCGCGAGCACCGTCGAGCAGGCCAAGGCCGAGGCCGGCTGCGCCTGCCTCACCGAACAGGACGGCGGCAGCGGCGGCGGGAATGACGCGCTGCCGGTCGTGGTGATCGGCGCGGGTCCGGTGGGCCTCGCCGCCGCCTCGCACCTCGCCGAACGCGGCCAGGAATTCCTCGTCCTGGAGGCCGGGCCAGGCGCCGGCGCCGCGATCTCCGAGTGGGGGCACGTCCGGCTGTTCTCGCCCTGGCGGTACAACACCGACGCGGCCGCCCGCCGCCTGCTGGAGCCCACCGGCTGGACGCCGCCGCCCGCCGACCACCTGCCCACCGGCGCCGAACTCGTCCGCGACTACCTCGACCCGCTCGCCCGCGTACCCGCGCTGGCCGGACGGATCCGCACCGGCACCCGCGTGGTCGCCGTCGCCCGCCAGGGCGTGGACGTCACCCGCACCATCGGCCGCGACGAGCGCCCCCTGCTCGTCCGCGCCACCGGCCCGGACGGGACCACCCGCGACATCGCCGCCCGCGCCGTCATCGACGCGTCCGGGACCTGGGGCATCACCAACCCGCTGGGCCACTCCGGCCTGCCCGCCCCCGGCGAGGACGCCGCCGCGCCCTACCTGACCGGCCCGCTGCCCGACGTCCTGGGCCGCGACCGCGCCCGCTTCGCCGGACGCCACACCCTCGTCGTCGGCATGGGCCACTCGGCCGCCAACACCCTGCTCGCCCTCGCCGAGCTGGCCGCCGCCGAGCCCGGCACCCGCATCACCTGGGCGGTGCGCGGCACCTCCGCCGCCCGGCTCTACGGCGGCGGCGACGCCGACGGCCTCCCGGCCCGCGGCGCGCTCGGCACCCGGCTCAAGCAGGCCGTCGAGGCCGGCGCGATCACCCTGGTGCGCGGCTTCACCATCACCGGCTTCGAGGTTCCGGCCGCCGTCGGGCGTCCGTCCGACGAGCCCGTCCAGGTCGCCGGACGGACGCCGGACGGCGAGCACGTCGTCGCGGCCGACGCCGTGGTCGCCGCCACCGGGTTCCGGCCCGACCTGGACATGCTCCGCGAAGTCCGCCTCGACCTCGACCCCGCCACCGAGGCGCCGACGAAGCTGGCCCCGCTGATCGACCCCAACTTCCATTCCTGCGGGACCGTCCCGCCGCACGGCGAACGCCACCTCGCCCAGCCCGAGAGCGGCTTCTACCTGGCCGGGATGAAGAGCTACGGCCGCGCGCCCACCTTCCTTATGGCGACCGGCTACGAGCAGGTCCGCTCGATCGTCGCCGCGCTCGCCGGGGACCGTGAGGCCGCGGACGCCGTCCAGCTCGACCTGCCCGAGACCGGCGTGTGCTCCACCGACCTGGTCACCGACGACCTCCTGCCCGGATCGTCCGCCGGTTCGTCCGCCGGTCAGGACGGCCCCTGCTGCGGTGCCCCGACGTCCGAACCGCTTAGCATCGGATTCGGCGCTCCCGCCGGGGTCGGCTTCGCGACCGGGCTCGTGCACGGCCTCTCCGGCGAGGCCGGACGCCGCGACGCCTGACCGTCCCCGAGCAGCGAAGACCGTATGACCCGTGGAACTCCCGCGTCGGCGGCGGCGGACACCGCCGCCGCCGACGAAGACGGCTCCGTCTCCCGCGTTCCGCTGGTCGCGCTGTGCGTCACCGAGATCACCAGCTGGGGCGTGCTGTACTACGCCTTCGCCGTGCTGGCCCCGGCGATCAGCCGCGACACCGGCTGGTCCACCGGCGCCATCACCGCCGCGTTCTCCGCCGCGCTGATCGTCGCCGCGCTGGGCGGCATCCCCGCCGGACGCCTGCTCGACCGGCGCGGCCCGCGCGCCCTGATGACCGGCGGGTCGGTGCTCGCCGTCCTGGCCGTCCTCGCGCTGGCGGCGGCCCCGAACCTGGCCTGGTTCTGCGCGGCCTGGCTGCTGGCCGGGTTCGCGATGACCGCCGTCCTCTACCAGCCCGCCTTCGCCGCGCTCACCCGCTACTACGCCCCGCGCCACGTCGCCGCCCTCACGACCCTCACGCTGGTCGCCGGGCTGGCCAGCACGGTGTTCGCGCCGCTCACCGACGCATTGACGGCCCACCTTTCGTGGCGCGGCGTGTACCTGGTGCTGGCGGTGGTGCTGGCCGTCGTCACCGTCCCGCTGCACCTGCTCGCCCTGCGCCGCCCCTGGCCGCCGCCGCCCGCCCTCGACGGCCCGCGCCGCGCGGACGGCCGCGTCCACCCTCGCGAGGACGTCGCCGCCACGGTGCGCAGCGCGCCGTTCGTCCTGCTGACCGCCGCGCTCACCCTGTCGGCCTTCACGATGTTCGCGGTGCTGATCAACCTCATCCCGCTGCTGACCTCGCGCGGCGCGGGCAGCAGCACCGCCGCCCTGGCGCTCGGCCTGGGCGGCGTCGGGCAGGTCACCGGACGGCTCGGCTACCGGACGCTGGCCCGCCGCACCAGCGTCCGCGCCCGCACCGTCTGGATCCTGGCGCTGTCGGCCGCCGCCACCACCGGCCTGGCCCTCATCCCCGGCCCGGTGGGACTGCTGATCGCGGTGGCGTTCATGGCGGGGATGACGCGCGGCATCGCCACGCTGCTGCAGGCCACCGCCGTCTCCGACCGCTGGGGCACCGCCGCCTACGGCGCGCTGTCCGGAATCCTCGCCGCCCCGATCACGACCGCCACCGCCCTGGCCCCCTTCGCCGGCGCCGCGCTGGCCGCCGCGCTGGGCGGATATCCCCACATGTTCCTGGTGCTGACCGCGACCGCCGTCCTCGCCGCACTGCTCGCGATCGGCACCGCACCGCCGAAGTGATCCACAGGCCCTGTGCTACCTTGTGGCCCACCTAGATCTTCCAAACTTGCCGAGGGTACGGGATCCGTGGACTCGCAATGGAGAAACCCCTCGTTGTAAGGGCGTCCCCCGCCGAGCCCCCTTCGACATTCAAGCCGTTGTCCTTTTCGTGGGTGCTGGCGCTGTTCACCGTCACCCTCGGAATGTGGATCGGGCTTCTCGCGTCCGCGCAGGTTCTGCTGCCCAGCCAGATCGAGGTGATCGACCCGAATCGAAAGGTCTGGGCGCTGGGCGCGGTCACGGCCGCCGGAGCCGTGGCGGCGGTGCTGGCCGGGCCCCTTGTGGGCGCGCTTTCCGATCGGACCAGATGGCGGTACGGAAAACGCCGTTCCTGGGTGATCGCCGGCACCGTGTTCTGCGCGCTGGCCCTTCTCGCGCTGCCCTGGCAATCGTCGGTCATCGCGGTCGGCGTCTGCTGGACGATCGTCCACGGCGGCGTCGGCGGCATTTCCGCGGCGTTGTGGGCGGTGGTCCCGGATCGCGTGCCCGTCGACCGGCGCGGGACGGTGTTCGCCATCGTCGGATTCGCGCAGCCGCTCGGGCTGGTGTTCGGGACGCTGCTGGTGTCCGGCGTCTCATTCCACGCCGGTTATCCGCTCGTCGCCGTCCTGGTCGGGCTGCTCGCCCTGCCGTACGCGTTCATCGGACGGGACGTCCCCATCCCGGAACACCGCCCTGACCAGCCTGAACAGCCCGACCAGGCGATCCGGTCGGCGAAGCCGCGGACATCGGCGCCGCGGCGGCTGCTCGCCGGCGCGAAGGCGCTGGGCCCGGATTTCGCCTGGGCCTGGGGCGGGCGATTCATGGCCCAGTTCGCGACGTCGCTGGCGACCGTTTACCTGCTGTACTTTCTCCGCGACGAGATCAGGCTGGACGACCCGGCGCAGGGAGTGGCCGTCCTCAGTCTGATGTTCACCGCCGGAATCATCGTGGTCGGCCTTCTGGTCGGGCGCGCGTCCGACCGGGTCGGACGGCGCAAGATCTTCGTGATCATCGCCGCATTGCTGATGGCCGGGGGCCTGGCGGGAATGGCGCTGGTCTCCACGTGGCCGGTCGCCGTTGTCGCCGCCGCCGCGCTCGGCGGCGGATATGGCGCCTACCTCGCCGTCGATCAGGCGCTCGTCACGCAAATCCTGCGGAGCGACAGCGACCGGGGAAAGGACCTCGGAGTGATGAACATGGCGGGCAGCGGCGCGGTCGCGGTCGCCCCGCTCGTCGCCGCCGGCGGAGTCGACCTCGGCGGCTACACGCTGCTGTTCCTCCTCGCGGGCGCCATGGCAGTATTGGGCGGACTCCTCATCCAGCCGATCAAATCAGTTCCCTGAAAAGGCCGTCATGAGTTACTTCTGAGTTGTGTTCGACGGGGGTGTCGAAGGCATGGCAACAGAAGGCGTGCATTTCCGTGTGCTCGGTCCGCTGGCGGTCAGCGTGGACGGGGCCGCGGTCGCGCCGCCCCGCTCTCCGGTCCTCCAGGGGCTGCTGGGCGTCCTGCTCCTGGCCCGGGGCGAGCCGCTGACGACCGGCCGCCTCGCCGAACTGGTGTGGACGGACCGCGCCGGCGAGACGAGCCGCGAGTCGGTCCACGTCGGCGTGTCCCGCCTGCGCAAATGGCTGACCGGCCTGGAGGCCGGCCTGGACACGGGCGGTCCCGGCCGGCCCGACCCGATCAAGATCGACTACCAGGACGGCTACCTGCTGGACTGCGCCGCGGACCGCTCGGACCTCGGCCGGTTCCTGGCGCTCGCCGGCGAGGCGGGCACGCTGACGGAGCCGGAGCACGTCCACCGGACGCTCTCGGCCGCCTTCGCCGAACGCAAGGGGCCGCTGCTCGCCGGCCTGTCGCGCATCGACCGGACGGACGCGCTCGTCCGCGGCCTGGAGGAGGAGATCCGGGGCGCCGCGATGGGCTTCGCCGCCACCGCCCTGGACGCGGGCGCCCCCGAGAGCGCGGTCACGGCCGTCAGCGCGCTGACCTCGGAACTTCCGTTCGACGAGCCGCTGCACGCCGTCCTCATCGACCTGCTGATGGCGAGCGGACGGTCGGCGGAGGCGCTGCAGACGTACCGGCGGCTCAGCGAGCACCTCGTCGAGGAACTCGGCGTCGAGCCGAGCGAGGAGGTCCAGCGGGCGCACATGCGCGTCCTGTCCGCGAACCGCACGCTCGACGATCGGGACGCCCCGCCGGAGCCTCCGCTGCCGCCGCCCGCCCAGCTCCCGCCCGACATCCCCGACTTCACCGGCCGGCGCACCGAGGTGGTGGACCTGGCCGAGACCCTCATCGGAGGCGGCGGGTCCGCGCGGAACCGGACCATGGCCGTCGCGACCGTCGCGGGAATGGGCGGCGTGGGCAAGACGACGGTGGCCGTCCACGTCGCGCACCAGATCGCGAGCTTCTTCCCCGACGGGCAGCTGTACGCGAACCTGCGCGGCGACTCGGCGGACCCCGCCGACACGGCGGAGGTGCTCGGCCGGTTCCTCCGCACGCTCGGCATGCCCGGCGCGGGCATCCCGCCGTCGCTGGACGAACGCGTGGCGCTGTACCGGAGCCGGCTCGCCGGGAGCAGGATCCTCGTCGTCCTCGACAACGCCGCGGCGGAGCCCCAGGTGCGGCCGCTGCTGCCCGGAACCCCGGCCGCGGCCGTGCTCATCACCAGCCGCAACGCCCTCGTCGGCCTGGAGGGCGCGAAGCTGCTCAACCTCGACGTGCTGTCGTCCGCGCAGGCCGTCCAGCTGATCGCGACCATCATCGGCGAGCAGCGCGTCGCGGCCGAGCCGGACGCCGCCGTGGAGCTCGCCCGGCTGTGCGGCCACGTCCCGCTGGCGGTGCGGATCGCCGCGGCCCGGCTGCTCGGCCGCGGCCACTGGACGCTCGCGCACCTCGCGGGCCTCCTGCGGGAGGAGCGCCGCCGCCTCGACGAGCTGGTCGCCGGCGACCTGGAGGTGCGGGCCGGGTTCGAGATGAGCTACCGGCTGCTGCCCGCCGAGACCCGGCGCGTGTTCCGGCTGACCGGGCTGCTCCACGCCCCCGACTTCGCGTGCTGGACGGTCGCCGCGCTGCTCGACCGTCCCATCCCCGAGGTGCAGCGGCACCTGGAGACGCTGATCGACGCGCACCTCGTCGGCATCACCGGCGTGGACGAGACGGGCCAGCTCAGGTACCGGCTGCACGACCTGCTCCGGCTGTACGCGCGCGAGCTCGCCGAACGCGACGACCCGGAGCCGGAGCGCGACGCGGCGATGCGGCGCGCGCTCGGGGGCTGGCTGTCGCTGGCGGAAGAGGCGGCGGAGCATGTCCCCGGGCCGTGCTACGCCGCCATGCACGGGCCCGCTCCGCGCTGGTCGCCGCCGCCGTCCGTCACGACACGGCTGCTGGCCGACCCGATGCAGTGGTTCAACTCCGAACGGTCCGCGCTCGTAGCCGAGGTCGGACACGCCTGCGAGCTGCGCTTCACCGACTTCGCCTGGGACCTGGCGGCGTCCCTGGAGAAGTATTGCGACATCCGCGGCCTGTACGACGACTGGCGCCGCATGCACGAGCGCACGCTGACGCTGTGCCGGGAGACGGGCGACAAGCGCGGCGAGGCCGTGATCCTGCGCGGGCTCCTCGAGGTCACCACCTGGACGTCGCCGCCCGGGTCCGGGACGGCCATGACCCGCATGCGCAAACTCGCCGTCCGGCTCCTGGACCTGTTCACCGAGCTGGACGACCCGGTCGGGATCGCGGACGCGCTCGTCGCGATGGTCTGGGCCAAGGTGGCGGAGGGCGACACCACCGAGGCGCTGGCCCTCGCGGACCGCTCGCTGCGCGTCGCGCGCGAGGCGGGCCACACCGGCGGGCAGGCGCGGGCGCTGCACGTCATGGCCATCGCGCACGGCGAGGGCAACCCGCACGACGCGCTCGAATGCCTCGTGGAGGCGCGGGTGATCGCCGAAGGGCTGGGCAACCCCCGTCTCACCGCGACGATCGTGCAGTTCCTCGGCGCCGCCCGCGCCCTGACCGGCGACATCACGGCCGGCCGGGAGCTGCTGGACGAGTCGATCATGATGGCGCGCAACCTCGGCGACCGCTACCTGGAGACGTTCTCGCTGCTCTACCTCGCCAAGCTGTTCGTCGCGACCGGGGACGGCAGGGCCAGGGCGACGCTCGACCTCGCGCTGACCTACAGCCGGACGGGCAACTTCCGCCACCATCTCGCCGACGCGCTGGGCGTCCTCGGCGAGCTGAACCTCGCCGAGGGCGACGTCCCGGCGGCCGTCGCCTCCCTCGAACGCTCGGTGCAGGTCTGGCGCACCCGCGGCTGGATCCCGTTCCTGGCCCGCGCCCTGCGCGCCCTCGGCGACGCGCAGGCCGCCGGCTGCGACCACGACGCCGCCCGCGCGAGCTGGACGGAGGCGCGCGAGCTGTTCGACCGGATCGACGACGCCGCCGGGCACACCTCTGTCGCGGAGCGCCTCGCGTCCGGGGACATTATCGGCTGACCGATCCGGCCGTTCCGCGTTAGCCGCCAGGTTAGCGATCGGTAAGGCCCTGCTCGGTAGCGTCGAGTACAGCACGGCGACACGGCACCGTGCGCGATAGCGATTCTCCGTCGTGGGGCCAACTGACGCGGGGGCGCAGTTGACAGTCGGGGGCTCGAGGTCGATAGAGATCCGCCATTCCGGCCGGGACCGCCCCGTCCCGGCCGGTGGCTCGACGCCGGCCGATCATGCGCCGAAAATGGTCGCGGGGTCGCCGGTGTACCAGGTGTTGTCGATGCGCATCCGGCGGATCACCCACCGTTCGCCGTCGCGGACGAGTTCGACGTCGTAGGGGTTCTTCAGCAGGGCGAAAGTGTCGTGGTCGGCGGTGAGGAGATGCTGGGCCTCGACCAGGGCCGTCAGCCGCGCCGCGCCGCTGTCGCTTTCGGCGTTGATGGCGATGCGGGGATTGGTGACCTGGTGCGTGGTGTCGACCCGTCCGGTGAACGAGGCCAGGATCGTGGTGACGATCGTGTCCCGTCCGGCCATGACCGGCGGACGGCCGCCCCACCTGGCCGCGGCCGGACGGAAATCCAGCTCGGCGTCGGCGGCGAAAGCCGAGGCGAACAGGGCCGCGTCCTTGAGGTCCTGGCCGAGGGCGAAACGGTACAGCGCGTCGAGGATCTCGGCGCGGTCCCGCAGTTCCCGGACGACCGCGTCCCTGTCGGCCGCTGAAGCGGACACAGCGTGCTCATCGGTGCCGTACATGCTCGCTCCCATAAAGGTCAGAAGGTGTTTCAGCCGGTTCCAGCCTGGGCGGGGGAGCGAGGCCGATCAATGCGCGACCGGGCAAGTATCGTGAAGCTGGAATTAACGATCTGGGGGGCGCCGTGCTGGAACGGCATGAGGTGGAGGCGTTCCTCACGCTCGCCGAGGAACTGCATTTCGGCCGTACCGCCGAACGCCTGCACGTGTCCACGGCCCGGATCAGCCAGACCATCGCCAAGCTGGAACGGCGCGTCGGCGTCCCGCTGTTCGACCGCACCAGCCGCCGCGTGGAGCTGACGGCCGTCGGACGGCGGCTGTACGAGGACGTCCGTCCCGCCTGGGATCAGATCAGCGCGGCGGTCGAACAGGCCGTCAGCACGGGCCGCGGCCTCGCCGGCACGCTACGGGCGGCGTTCGTCGGCGCGGCTGCCGGGCAATTGCTCGCCGGGGTGACGGAGCTGTTCAGGAAGCGGCATTCTGACTGCGACGTTCAGCTCCGCGAAGCCCAGATCGCGGATGCGATCCCGTGGTTGCGAGCCGGTGAAATCGACGTCGCGCTCGACACTTTCCCCATTGACGAACCCGGCATCGTCATGGGCCCGGTTCTGGTCTCGGAAGCGCGAATGGTGGCCGTCCCGTCCGGGCATCCTTTCGCTCGCCGCGAGTCGGTTTCCGCAGCAGACCTGGCGCGGACGGAAGTCCTGGAACCCGGCCCTTCGGCGTCGACGCTCAACGAGATGCTCACTCTCGTCGGCGCAGGCCACGGCGTCTTTCCGGTCGGCGCGCAGACCAGGCGCTACTACGCACGGCCCGACGTCGCCTACGTCCTTCTCGACGATGCCCCGCCCCTGCATTGGGGGCTGCTGTGGCGGGCCGACGTCGCCACTGCCCGCGTCCGCGCCTTCGCCCAGGCCGCGCACGACCTGCTCCACCCCAAAACGGCCTAACGGCTTAACGGCCCAGTTGGTCGAGGCGTCGGAACTGGTCGTCGCTCAGCCGCAGGTCCGCAGCGGCGACGTTCTCCTCCAGATGGGCGATCGACCCTGTGCCCGGAATCGGCAGGACGACCGGAGAACGTTCGAGCAGCCAGGCCAGCGCGACCTGCGCAGCCGTCGCACCGGTCTCGGCGGCCACGGCGGCGATCTCGTCCGCCCCCTTGGACGCCGCCGGATGCACGGGCCGCCACGGCAGGAAGGCGATCCCGGCCGCGGTGCACGCGTCCAGGACGGCCTCGTGCTCACGGTCGAGCACGCTGTACCGGTTCTGCACGCTGACGACGTCGACGATCTCCCGCGCCCGATCGAGCTGGCCGACGCTGACCTCCGACAGCCCGATATGGCCGATCTTCCCCTGGAGCTGCATCTCGCGGAGCGCGCCCAGCTGGTCGGCGAGGGGCACCTTCGGGTCGACGCGATGCAGCTGGAGCAGTTCGAGCCGCTCGACGCGCAGCCGGCGCAGTCCCTGTTCGACCTGGTCGCGGAGGAACTCCGGCCGTCCGCAGATGTCGGCCTCGCGGGGCGGTTCCGGCGGCGCGACGCCGACCTTCGTGGCGATGAGCAGGTCGTCCGGGTACGGGTGCAGCGCCTCGGCCAGCAGTTCCTCGTTGGCGCCCCACCCGTACAGGTGCGCGGTGTCGATCAGCGTCACGCCCAGCTCGACCGCGCGCCGGGCCACGGCGATCGCGCCGTCCCGGGCCTGCCGGGGCTCGGTCGGCAGATGCATCGCCCCGAACCCGAGCCGCCGCACGTCCCGCTCGCCCGCGATGCGGAAACTACGCGCTGTCACCTTTTCGCCCCCAACCTCAAGATCAGCCAAGATAACAGCAGCCGCCGGGCTCTACGCTGGGGACGAGTTCGACCATGACGGCTTCGAGGCGGGGGACTGCTGCGTGACCAGCGCGATCGTGGTGGGCAGCGGGCCCAACGGACTCGCCGCCGCGCTCACGCTCGCCGCCGCGGGAGTGCGCGTCACGGTGATCGAGGCCGCGGACACCCTGGGCGGCGGGACGAGGTCGAGCGAACTCACGCTCCCCGGCCTGATCCACGACGAATGCTCGGGCTTCCACCCCCTCCTGCTCGGCTCCGCTTTCGTCCAGCGGTTCGACCTGACCAATGCGGGGCTGACCTACCGCTGGGCGGACGCCGAGTTCACCCACCCCCTGGACGACGGCCGAGGCGCGACCCTATGGCGCTCGATCGAAAAGACAGCCTCCGCCCTCGGACGTGACGCCGCCGCCTGGCACAGCGTGTTCGCCCCCCTCGCCAAGCGTTTCGACGCCATCGGCAAGGAATTCCTGCAGCCCATGCTGCACGTCCCGCGCCATCCGGTGGGCCTGGCCCGGTTCGGCTTGCGCGCCGCGCTGCCCGCGTCCGTGCTGGGCCGCCGCTGGCGCACACCGGAGGCGCGCGCGCTCTTCGGCGGCGCGGCGGCGCACGCGCTGAGCCCGTTCGGCGGCGTGCTGTCGTCCGCCATCGGGGTCGCGCTCACGACCGCCGCGCACGCCTACGGATGGCCGGTCGCCGAAGGGGGATCGGCCGCGATCCGCGACGCGATCCTCGCCCGCGCCCACGAACACGGCGTCACCATCGAGACCGGACGCACAGTGCGTTTCATCGACGAACTAGACGCCGACATCGTCATGCTCGACACCGCACCCGGCGCTGCCCTCCAGATCGCCGGGCACCGGATGCCGCCCCGCGTGCGCCGCGCCTACCGGCGGTACCGCCACGGCCCGGCCGCGTTCAAGGTCGACTTCGCGGTGGCCGGGGGAGTGCCGTGGACGCACGAGCCGTCCCGGCAGGCCGGAACCGTCCATCTCGGCGGCGACTTTGAGGAGATGGCCGCCACCGAGAAACAGGTGAACGCCGGACGGATGCCCGAGCGCCCGTTCGTGCTGGTCGGGCAGCAGTACGTCGCGGACGAGACGAGATCCGTCCGGGACGTCCACCCGCTCTACGCCTACGCGCACGTCCCGGCGGGCTACACCGGCGACGCGACCGAGGCGATCATCGCGCAGATCGAACGGTTCGCCCCGGGCTTCCGCGACCGCGTCCAGGCGACGTCCGCGCGCTCCGCGACCGAGATGGCCCGCCACAACGCCAACTACGTCGGCGGCGACATCCTCACCGGCGCGAACACCCCGTCCCAGCTGGTGTTCCGCCCCCGCCTGGCCCTCGACCCGTACGCGACGGGCGCCCCCGGCGTCTACCTGTGCTCGGCCGCCACCCCGCCCGGAGCCGGAGCCCACGGCATGTGCGGCTACAACGCCGCCCAGTCCGCCCTCCGCAACCTCCGCTGACCCGCCTACACCTGCGCCTACCGGCCGGTGTAGACCGGGTCGCGGCCTTCTTTGAGGGCGGTCAGGCGTTCGGCGAAGTCGGCCGTGTCCAGCAGCCGGTAGAGCGTCGGGATCAGGTCGGCGAAGACCTGGTGGGCGTGCGCCTCGCGGGCGCGGCGGCCGAGTTCGAGCGTCGCGCGGACGGCGAGCGGCGGGTTGGCGGCGATCCTCTCGGCGATCTCGATGGCGCGCGGCAGCTGTTCGCCGGGAGGCACGACCTCCTGGACGAGCCCCAGCCGGACGGCCTCGTCAGCGCCCCAGCTCTCGCCGGTGAGGAGCCAGCGCATGGCGTTGCCCCAGCCCGCCTCCGCCGCCATCCGGACCGCGCCGCCGCCCGCCGGGGTGGTGCCCCTGCTGACCTCGCCCTGGCTGAAGCGGGTGCCGTCCGCGGCGATGCGGACGTCCGCGGCGAGCATGAGTTCGTGCGCCATCGCACCGACCGTTCCCTGGACGGCGACGACCAGCGGTTTCGACAGGCGGGTCGTCGTCCCGAAGGGGTTGATCTGGCCGGGACCGTCCGCGCTGTACGTGCGGGCCTGGAGGGTGGGCAGGAAGCTCTTCGGGTCGAGCCCGACGGAGAAGTCAGGGCCTTCCCCATATAGGACGACGGCTACGGCATCGTCGTTGTCGGCCCGGTGGTAGGCGGCGCCGAGCGCCTGGAGGGTGGGGGGATCGATGGCGTTGGACGTCCCCGGCCGGTCCAGCCGGATCAGCGCGAGCCGGTCGCGCCGCTCATAGTGCACCGTCTTGTTCGCGTTCATCGTGCGTCAGCTCCTGGGTGTCACAGGGGAGGGTGCGGCAGGGGCGGCAGCGCGCTTTCGACCGCTTCGCCGATGGCCAGGAGCCGGGCGTCGGACGAGTCGGGGCCGACGAGTTCGAGCCCGATCGGGAGGCCGTCGCGGGACAGCCCCGAAGGGATCGACAGGCAGGGGAGGCCGGCCGTGCTCGACGCGTCCGTGTTGCGGATGTAGGTGCGGAAGGTGTCGACGGCGGCGCCGTTCAGGTCGACCGTGACGTCCTCCCCGGCGGGCCGGTGCGGACGCGCGGGCAACGGGGTCGTGGGGACGACGAAGGCGCTGATGTCGTTTCCGGCGAAGTAGGCCGCGAAGGCCGCGCGCAGGGCAGGACGGTGGACGGCGAGGGCCGCGCGGTAGTCGGCGCCCGGAATCTGGTCTTCGTCCAGGATGGATTCGAGCGTCGCCCGCACCTGGGGGATCGCGACCTGGCTCACCAGTTCGCGCAGTGTCAGGGGCGAGGCGTGCTGGTAGAGGTAGGCGGAGAGTTCGCGGCCCACCTCGTACAGCACCACGGAGAAGCTGGCCGCCTCGTTGAGCCGCACCAGGTCGGGAATGTCCTGCTCGACGAGCACGGCGCCGCGTGCGGCGAGCGCGGACAGCGCGCTCTCGGTCGCCGCGGCGACGTCCGGGTCGAGATCGTCGAAGAAGAACCCGCGCGGCACGCCGAGCCGCAGACCGTCCAGGTCGGTTGTGGCGGCGGAGGTGCCGGAGGGGGCGCAGACGGCGTCGATGAGCCGGACGTCCGCGACGGAACGGGCGAGCGGCCCGGTCGTGTCGCGGGTGGACGAGATCGGCACGACGCCGCGCCCGTCGTAGCGTCCGTGCGTCGGCCGGAACCCGACGCAGCCGCACAGCGCGGCTGGGATGCGGCACGATCCGCCGGTGTCGGCGCCGAGCGCGGCGGGGACCAGCCCGGCGGCCACGCCCACGGCGGTCCCGCCGCTGCTCCCGCCGGGGATGTGGTCCTCGCGATAGGGGTTGCGGACGGTCCCGAACACCGGGTTGTTGCCCGTCATCCCGAAGGACAGCTCGCCCAGGGCCTGCTTGCCCATGAGCGTGCCTCCGGCGTCCAGCAGGGACTGCGCGATGGGGGCGTTGCGGCGCGGGCGCGAGCCGCGCAGGGCCGGGGTGGACGCCGTCGTGGGGAGGTCGGCGGTGTCGATGATGTCCTTCAGCGCGAACGGCAGCCCGTGGAGGGGCCCCGTTGGAGCGTTCTTAACCGACTGCCGGATGAGGTCGGGTTCGTGCGAGATGTAGGAGTTCAGGCGCGCCAGCCGCTCCGTCCGCTCGATCAGCGCCTCGACGTACTCGGCGAGCTTCAGCTCCCCGTCGCGCAGCCGCCGGACCGCCTCGACGGCGGACAGCCAGTGCAGATCTTCAGCCATGAGTGCTCACCCTGCCCTAGCGCGCGATGGTCAGGGCGAACGGGACCATCCCGTGGTTGCGCAGGATCGACGGGACGATCAGCATGAGCGCCTCCGGGCCGCGCGCGGTGGCGACGTCCCCGAGGTCCTCGATCCAGTCGGCGGGCCAGCCGAGGTCGCCCAGCAGCGCCGCGACGGTCGTCTTCGCGTCGGCGTCGTCGCCGGACAGGAACGCGGTCGGCGGCGCCTTGAGGCTGTGCGGGTCGACGATGACGGTGAACAGCATGGTGTTGAGCGTCTTGACGACCTTGGTGTCCGGCAGCGCCTCCTGGAGGTGCTCGGCCAGGCTGCCGCCCGGGTAGACCAGGCCGCCCGGCATCCCGTCGGTCCCGCGCACCGTGGCGTTGGCGACGTCCACGAGGACCTTCCCGGACAGGACGTCGCGCAGGGCGCCGAGCCTTTCCACGGAGGTGTCGCCGGGCGTCGCATTGACGACGATCCCGGCATTTTCGGCGGCGGCGGCCGTGCCGGTGACCGTCACCGGTTTCCCGGCCCATGTGGACGCGACGTCTGCGGGATTGCGGCTGCCGATGGCGACCTCATGCCCCGCTTCCGCGAGTTTGGCGGCGAGGGCGCCGCCGACGCGCCCGGACCCGAGAATGGCGATGTTCGTCATGTCTTGCTCCCGTTGCTGGTCAGCCAGGTGTCGGCCGTGGACAGGGTCGCCTTGCGATCGAAGGCGTTGACCTTCTGGAGGATGTCCGGGACGAGGAATTCGTTGAGGTCGACGGAGCCGTCGATCACGCCGGCTTCGCGAAGGAGGCTCTGGGCGTTGCCCCAGCGGTCCGGTCTGATCTCTCCGAAGTTCTGCTTGTCGAAGGGGACGAGGGTCTTGGACAGGGCGTCGAGGAGTCCCCTGGCCTGCTCGGCGTCGCTCCACTGCTCGGGGGCGACCTGGCGCGTGGCCGCTTCCGCGACCTTGGGACGTTCTAGGCCCACGTAGGTCCCCCTGGCAAGAGCCCGGAAGAACCTGACCAGCACATCGCTCTTCTTCAGCGTCTCCGCGCGCACGATGTAACCACCGACGGGAATGCCTTCGAGGCCCTCGGGGGTGATGTCCCTGACGGGTAGTCCGGCCTCGTCGAAGGCGAAGAAATCGGTGAGCGTCCCGGCGTAGGCGGCGATGCGCCCCGACTCCAGCGTCTGCGCCACCGAAGGGCTGCCCGGCCCGACCATCGTCGTCTTGACGTCGTCGATGCCCATCCCGGCCTTTTTCAACGCGGCGGTGAGATACGCGCGGTCCTGGTCGGGGGAGGCGAGCCCGACGTTCTTTCCCTTGAGGTCGGCGACCTTCTTGATGGGGCTTTTCTCGGGGACGACGAGGCCGATGAGGAACCCGTTCCCGCCGGTGCGCTCGTCGTATGCCAGGCGCAGACCGTCCGATTTCAGGGCCGCGGATATCGCGTCGGTGGCGGCGACGAGGCCGACGTCGGCCTTGCTGTTCTCCACCAGCCCGGCGATCGGGATGTTGTCGCTCACCGGGGCGAGCTTCACCGTGATGCCCTCTTCTTTGAAGAACCCGAGCTTCTCGGCGATGACCTCGTTGAAGGTGAACAGCGAATTGGGCGCGGGAGTGGCGAGCGTCAGCGTGCCGTCCGCGCCGCCCGAGGTCTTCCCCGCGCTCCCGCAAGCGGACAGCGCGGTGGCCAGCAGGACGGCCGCCATTGCCCCGGCCACCGGCCGGGCGTGACGGTTCGACAGCGTTCTTCTCATGAGACCTTTTCCTCCTCCGAAGCCGAAGGGTTCGAGGTCGCGGACTCGGCGGGGCGTGCCGGCGTTTCGCCGAGCCGCCGCCGGACGCTTCTCTCCCGGCTCCTGGTCTTGGACGTCAACCGGCCGGAATGCCGCCAGAAGACGATGGTGCGGTCGGCGAGGCCGATGGCGGCGTAGAGCAGCAGCCCCATCGCGGTCAGGACCAGGACGACGGCGAACGCGTCGTCCTGATTCAGTTGCGAGCTGTACCTCTGGACGAGGAACCCGAGCCCTTTCTGCGCCGACACGATTTCGGCGACGACCGCGCCCGCGAGCGCGAGCGTGAGCCCGATTCGCAGCCCCGCGAAGATCATCGGCGCGGCGGTGGGGAGGAGCAGGCTGAGGAACGTCCGCTTCCTTCCGGCGCGCAGCGACCGGAAGAGCTCCTCGGCGTCGGGGTCCGGGGCGAGCAGGCCCGTGAGCGCGTTCACGAACACCGGGAAGAACGCGATCATCCCGGCGATCACGATCTTCGAGGTGTAGCCGAAGCCGAACGCCGAGATCAGGAGCGGCGCGATGGACAGCATCGGCAGGACCTGCAGCGTCACCGCGTACGGGTACACCATCTGCCTGACCAGGCGCGACGACCCGGCCGCCAGGGCCGTGCCGATCCCGAGCACCGCCGCCGCGCCGAACCCGGCCAGGGTCTCGTAGAAGGTGGCGAGGAGGTGCTCCCAGACGATCCCGGTGGAGAACAGCTCGTAGGTCGCGACGAGGACGTCCCAGGGGCGGGGCAGGATCAGGTCGCTGACCCAGCCCCGGGTGTTCGCCAGATCCCACAGGACGACGACGACCGCGAACAGGGCCGCCGGGGCGATCACACGTCCGCGCCCGCGCCCGGACATCCGTGCCGTGCCGCGCTTGCCGTTCACCGCGCTCAACCCCCTTCGGCCTGGACGAGTTGAAGCCCGTCGCGCACCGTCGAGGCCAATTCCTGGAACTGCGGGGAATGGGCCATGTCGAGCGAGCGGGGCCGCGGCAGCGAGACGGTCACGTCGGCCGCGACCGTTCCCGGCCTGGGCGTCATCACGACGATGCGGTCCGACAGCAGGACGGCCTCGGAAATGCTGTGCGTGACGAAGAGCGTCGCCGACGCCGTCCGTTCATGGATCTTCAGCAGTTCGAGGTTCAGGAGCTCGCGCGTCAGCTCGTCCACCGCGCCGAACGGCTCGTCGAGAAGGCGCACGCCGGCCCCGGTCATCATCAACCGGGCCAGCGCCACCCGCTGCTGCATGCCGCCGGAGAGCTGCTCGGGAAAGTGGTGTTCGAACCCTTCGAGGTTGAAAAGGGCGAGCAGCCGCATGGCCTCGCGGAGGTCGCCGCCTCTGACTTTCCGGTGCATCCGGACGGGCAAGAGGACGTTCTCCAACGACGTCTTCCAAGCGAGGAGCGCGGGCCGCTGGAACATCATGCCGACGTCCCGCCGCGGCGCGGTGACCGCCTCGCCGTGGACGTCGACCGACCCGTCCGCGCACGGCGTCAAACCGGCGATGACGCGCAGCAGGGTCGACTTTCCGCAGCCGCTCGGCCCGACGATCGAGACGAATTCCTCGGGCCCCACGGAAAGGTCCAGATCTCTGATCGCCTCGACCCCGCCGTCGAATCTCTTCCCGACCCCGCGCAACCGCACGGCGACGCCCGCGGAACCATTGGAGCTGGATTTCGCTCTCACGCCTGGCCTCCTCTCCGGGGCCTTACCTGGGTGGACGTTCGTCAATGACGCGCCGCATCTTCCCTGCCGACCGCTCGATCCCGCCGGGGTCTACGACCTCGACGTCGACGCTGACCCCGATCGTGTTCTTGATCAGCCCCCGCACGCGCTCCCCGGCCTTCGCCCCCGATCCGGCGGCCACGGCGCCGCGCCGTTCCACGCGCACGGTCAACCCGTCGAGAGCACCCCGGCGCGTCAGCACGCACTGGAAATGCGGCGCCAATTCGTCCGTGCTCAGCAGCAATTCCTCGATCTGCGTGGGAAACAGGTTCACCCCGCGCAGAATGATCATGTCGTCGGTCCGGCCGGAGATCCGCGCGATCCGGCGCATCGGCCGGGCCGTCCCCGGCAGCAGCCGGGTCAGGTCGCGGGTGCGGTACCGGATCACCGGCATCGCCTGCCTGGTCAGTGTGGTCAGCACCAGTTCGCCCTCGCGGCCGTCCGGCAGCACGTCACCCGTCGCCGGGTCGACGATCTCGGGATAGAAGTGGTCCTCCCACAGCTGCAGGCCGTCCTTGGTCTCGGCGCATTCCTGCGCCACCCCCGGCCCGACGATCTCGGACAACCCGTAGATGTCGACGGCGTCGATGCCGAGCCGGCCCTCGACCTCCCGCCGCATCTCCTCCGTCCACGGCTCGGCGCCGAAGATCCCGACGCGCAGCGACGTCGAGCGCGGGTCGACGCCCTGCCGCTCCATCTCGTCGATCAGCGCGAGCAGGTAGGACGGGGTGACCGCGATGATGTCCGGCCGCAGGTCGCGGATCAGCAGGACCTGCCGTCCGGTCATCCCGCCCGACACCGGGATCACCGCGCAGCCCAGCCGCTCCGCCCCCGCGTGGAGCCCGAGCCCGCCGGTGAACAGCCCGTAGCCGTAGGCGTTGTGCAGCCGGTCGCCGGGCCTTCCGCCCGCCGCGCGGATGCTGCGCGCGACGACGCCCGCCCACGTCTCCAGGTCGTCGCGCGTATAACCGACGATGGTCGGCCGCCCGGTGGTGCCGGACGACGCATGAACGCGCGCCACCCGCTCCTCCGGGACGGCGAACATCCCGTACGGGTAGTTCGCGCGCAGGTCGTCCTTGGTCGTGAACGGCAGTTTGGGCAGGTCGGAGAGGGTGCGGATGTCGTCCGGGTGGGTTCCGGACGCGTCCAGGGCCGTCCGGTAGTGGGGCACATTCTCGTAGGCGTGCCGGACCGTCCAGCGCAGCCTTTCGAGCTGGACGGCGCGCAACTCGTCAACGGACGCCGTCTCGATCGCTTCGAGCCCCTCGGCGTCGGCGCGCGTCGGCCGGTTCACCGGAAGATGTCCGAGATGCGGGTGTGCTCTTTCTCGTCCAGCCGGATGTCCATCGCCTCGCGGACGGCGTCCCAGTGCGCGGACGTGCGCGGCGCGACGATCGGCGCGGTGACGGCGGGATGGTCGCGGAGCCACGCGAGGGCCAGCCCGGAGACGCTCGCCGACAGCTCCCGCGCGACCTCGCGGAGCGCGGCGACCTTCTCCAGGTTTCCCGGCGAATAGAAGCCCTTGTAGTACAGGTCGCCTGCGACGGCGATGCGGCTGCCGGCCTCCGGCGGCGCCCCGTCGAGGTACCGCTCGGACAGCACCCCGCCCGCGAGCGGGGAGAACGGCGTGTACCCGAGCCCCTCGCCCACCACCAGCGGCAGCAGCTCGGCCTCGTCGCCGCGGTCGAGGAGGTTCAGCCGGTTCTCGACGGTGACCGGACGGTGCAGACCTTTCTCATCTGCAGTCCGCAGAATGTCCTCCAGGAGCGCGCGGTCGACGTTGCTGACCCCGTACGCCCCGATGGCCTCGGCGTCCTGGGCGGCGGAGAACGCCTCCAGCGTCTCGGCGATCGGCGTCCCCGGGTCGGGGACGTGCGACAGGTACAGATCGACCCGTCCGAGCCGCTCGACGCTCCGCGCCAGCCGCCGCTCGATGTGCTTCGCCGAAAGGTCCCTGGCCCGGGAGCCGTCCGGGTTGCTGACCAGCCCGACCTTGGTCGACACGATCGCGTCCGCGGGCCGCCGCTCGTGCAGCCACCGGCCGACGACCTGCTCGCTCTCGCCGCCCCCGTAGGAGTCGGACGTGTCGACGATGTTGATCCCGAGCTCCCACGCCTCGTCGAGCCGCGCGAAGCCCTCCTCGGCGTTCAGCCCGAAGCCGCGCGTGCTCGTGGACGTGCCGACCCCGCCGATGGACCCGGCGCCGAACACGAATTCGCTGATCTCGATGCCGGACGCACCGAGCGGGACTTTACGCATTTTCGGATGCCTTCCTGCCTGTGAATTCATGCGATCGCCGAAAGGGTCTGGACGGCGGCGGCGTGCAGTGTCGGGGTCGCGGCGAGGAAGTCGTCGCTGTCGAGGCTCCACGGCCGCCCGCGCGTGTCGGAGACGACGCCGCCCGCCTCGGTGATGAGCAGCGCGCCCGCGAGCAGGCCGGAGCGGACCTGGCTGAACTGCCAGAAGACGTCCATCCGGCCGGCGGCGATCTGGATGAGCTGCAGCGTCGCGGGCACCGAGACCCGGATCACCATCGCGGCGTTGAGCATCGCGGTGACGGACGCCCCGATGCGGACGAACGTCTCCGCTGACTCGCCGGGCGCCGCCTGCCCCGTCCCGACGAGCGCCCCGTCGATCGCGGCCTTGGGGGAATGGCGCAGCGGCTTCCCATTGAGAAAGGCGCCCGCGCCCAAGACCGCCGTATACGTATCGTCGACCAGCGGCAGATGAACCGCGGTGACGACGGGCACGTTATCGCGGACAAGCGTCGCGGTGACGCCCCAGTCCGTCATGCCGTGAACGTGGTTGATATTGCCTTCGACGGGGTCGGCCACCCACCATTCCCCGTCCGGGAGCACGCCGCTTTCGAGTTCGTCGTCGACCCAGCCGACGTCCGGGCGGATCCGTGTCAGCGCGGGCTTCAGGATTTCGAGGGACGCCGCGTCGTTGGCGTAGATGCCGGCCACGACCTCGTCCCGTCCGGCGAGCCGCGGCGCGGTCGAGAACCGCTCCACCATCCGCGCCCCCGCCGCCCGCACCGCCGCCGCGACGAGCGGCACCAACTCCCGGTCTTCGGCCAGGGCCGGGCCGCCGCCCGCGAGGGACGGATTCAAACGATCATCCGAATGCAGCGACATCGCGGCTCTTTCCGCTGGAGGGGTCGATGGGGGTCGAGAATCCGGCTCTGGCCTCGATGACCTCGGCGGCGGCGAACACGGCGTCCTCCTCGAAGGGCCGTCCGATCACCTGGACGCCGAGCGGCGCGCCGCCCGCTTTGGTCACCGGGACGCCGAGCGCCGGAAACCCAAGCACCGGAACGGACATGAGCGGCCATTGCCGCCCCATCAACTCGGCCGTCCGCTCGACCGACTCCGCGTCCGACCCCATGGGGAACGGCGGCTCGCCGGACACCGGCGTCAAGATGAGCGGATACCGATCGGCAAACACCGAGAACTGCCGCCGGAGCATCCCGCGCCGCGCCCATCCGGCCACGAAATCTCCAAGCTCAACCGCACCGAACGCGTCCCGGTAAACGGCGAACATGAGGTCGAAGAACCGCCGGAAACCGGGGTCGCCGACACGCTCGACCTCACCCACCATCCCGATCGCGAACTCGGTGAGCGCCAGCTTCCACCACAGCTCGGCGGCCTCGCCGAACAGCGGCAGCTCCACCTCATCGACCTGGTAACCGGCGTCGGCCAGCCATCCGGCGGCCGTCCGCGTGGCCTCGACACTCTCCGCCGTGGACGACCCCCGCAGCCCCGGCCCACCAGGGTCGGTCACGACCGCGACACGCCCCCGCTCGGCCGCCACCGGAATCCGGCCGGCGAGGGCGATCGCCCGCGGATCCCGGGGATCGTAGCCCTCCATCGCCCGCAGCCCGAGCCGCAGGTCGGCGACCGTCCGGGCGAGCGGCCCCTGCTCCACGAACGCCTGCACGGCCATCGGCGGATCATGCGACGGCGACCCCGCCCACGCGGGAACCCGGCCGGGAGTGGGCCGCAGCCCGACGACACCGCAGCACGCCGCCGGATAGCGGATCGACCCGCCGATATCATTTCCCTGCGCCAGCGCACCCATTCCGAGCGCCACCGCGACTGCCGCCCCACCGCTGGACCCGCCCGGCGTCACCGCCGGATCCCACGGGTTGACCGTCGTGCCGTACAGGTCGTTCTCCGTCGTCCACCGGGTGGCGAACGGCGGGCAATTCGTCCGCCCCACGAAAATGGCCCCGGCGTCCAGCCAGCTCAAAGCCTGCGGATCGGTTTCAGTGGCGACGTGGTCCTTATAAGCGGCGACGCCCTCAGTAGTAGGAAGCCCCTCAACATTCGTGTTCACTTTGAAAGTCACAGGCACGCCGTGCAGCAACCCCGCCGCCGGCCCGTGCCGCAGCCGCGCGTCCGCCTTCCGCGCCGCGGCGAGCGCCTCGTCCTCCCGCACCTCGACAACGGCATTCGCCGCCGGATTGACGTCGGCGATCCGCGCGAGCACCGACCGGGTGGCCTCGACCGACGACACCGCCCCGGCGCGGAGCAGGCGCGCGACCTCGGTGGCGGACAGTTGCCAGATCTCCATGCCTCGCTCCTCGTACCAGGGGTTTCGTCCTGTCCCCGACACTAAGAGCGACCAGTAGTAATGGCCAGTGCATCTTTGATAGGGCTACATTTACTCTGGTGCACTTGGATCTGAACCTGCTGACCGCGCTGGACGCACTGCTGGAGCACAACAGCGTCGCGGGCGCGGCAGAACGGCTGAACCTGTCCGCCCCGGCGATGAGCCGCACCCTCGGACGGATCAGACGCGTCACCGGCGACCAGATCCTGGTGAGGGCCGGCCGCACGATGATTCCGACGCCCTACGCGCTGGAGATCCGCGGCGAGGTCCACGACCTCGTCCAGCGCGCCCGCGGCGTCCTACGCCCAGAACACGACCTAGACCTCGCGAATCTAGACCGCGCCTTCTCAGTACGAGGCCACGACGCAGTAACCACAGCAATCGCCCCGACCCTCCTGGCCACCGTCCGAGACCAGGCCCCAGGCGTAGCGATCAGACTCCTAGCCGAGGCGAGCAGCGACACCAACGAGCTACGCCACGGCCAGGTCGACCTAGAAATAGGCTCCACCGAACCGGACGTCCCGGAAATCAACCACCTCACTATCGGCCACGACCGCCTGGTCGCCGCCGTACGCCCAGACCACCCCTGCGCCGCCGCCGACCTCACCGCGGAACGCTTCGCCGAGGCCGATCACGTCATCGTCTCTCGCCGAGGCAGACTCAGCGACCCGATAGACACGTCCCTGGACGCCCTGGGCCTACGCCGCCGCGTCGTAGCATCCGTCCCCACAAGCACAGCAGCCCTCTATTTGGTCGCCGAGAGCGAACTAATGGTCGCGGTCCCCGAACACATGTGCCGCCCGACCTTGAACAAACTGGGCCTCCGCACCCGAACGCTGCCATTCGAGTTGCCACCCGTCCCGATCATCCTCGCCTGGCACCAGCGCTACGACAACGACCGTCCCCACATATGGCTCCGCACCCGCATCCGCGAATCCCTAGCCTTCTACGAACAAACAACCAGTCAGGCAGGCGGAACGGGCTTGAGCGGACGCCGCAACGCCCAAGCCTGACGCGGCGCACCACGCACGCGTCTTGCAGGGCGCGCACGTCGCGGTCTTGGTGCGGTCCCGGCTGGCAGCAAAAGAAGGGCCCACAGGTGGAAGCGCCAGGGCACCACTGAGCGTCTAATGGATGTGACCCAGCGCGACACCCCTCCTCCGCCCCCGCCCGATCCGACCGCCGGCAGTGATGATGCCGGACCCCCGGACCCGGGCCCGATGCATCCGGTGCCGCAGGTGGGCGCACCGACCCCGGCCGAGTTGGACGCTCTTCCCGCCGATCGGCGGCTGGAACTGCTGGAACTGCAGCAGCAACGCCGAGATCGCGACCGTGACCGCGCGGACGCCGCACGGGACCGGCGACGCCAGACCCTCCACCAGTGGATCAACAGTGGAGTGCTGCTCATCGGAGCCGTGCTCGCCGGCGGCAGCCTGCTTGCCACTGCCGCGACCTTGCGCACCGGCGAAAGCGAACTGCACACCACCAGAGAAGGCCAGTTCACCGAGCGATACGCCAAGGCCACCGAACAACTGGGCTCCAGCAAACGAGAAGTCCGCACCGCCGCCGTCTACGCCCTGGAACGCGTCGCCGCCGACTCCCAACGCGACCGCCCCACCATCCGCAACGTCCTGGCCGCCTACGTCCGCGAACACGACCCCGCCCCCACCGTCAAGCCCGCCCACCTGCCCGAAGAACCCGACACCGACGTGGCCGCCGCCCTCGCCGTGCTCACCCGTCGCACGTCAGGCTTTCACGCAGCTCCAGGCCATCCGGACGTGTCCTTGCCCCTCGACCTGCACCAAGTCCGCATCCCCGGCGCCTATTTCGCACCCGGAGCCGACCTGTCCGACGCGAGCCTGTCCGAGGCGAACCTGTCCGGCGCGGACCTGACCAGCGCCAATCTGATCCGCGCGAACCTGTCCGCTGCGAACCTGATCGGCGCCAACCTGGACCGCGCGTACCTGACCGAGGCGGGTCTGAACCAGGCGGACCTGACCGACGCGTACCTCGCCGGCGCCAGCCTGTCCGGCGCGCAACTGTTCAGAGTGGACCTGACCCGCGCGGACCTGACCGGTGCGAACCTGTCCGGCGCGATGCTGGACGGCAACCTGTCCGAGGTGAACCTGACCGGTGCGAACCTGTCCGCCGCGGACCTGTCTCTCGCGAACCTGCACAGCGCGAACCTGCTCAGCGCGAACCTGTCCGGCGCGAACCTGTCTGGCGCGAACCTGTCTGGCGCGAACCTGTCCGGCGTCAATCTGACCGGTGCCAATCTAACCGGCTTGAAGGGAGCGACCGAGGCCGAGATCCGGCGTTACGCCAAGGTCGACGGCAACACGACTTTCGGCTAGTGCCGTGACCAGGAACGTTCCCCGGACCTGTAATACGGCCGGGCGCTGAACCAGGCTAGGTTTGGCCGCATGACCGAGTTTCCTGGCGGCGGCAGTGTCGCCGATACCTATCGCCACGGCTCAAAACTGATGACCCCCGCGGACGGTTTGCGTCTGCCCGGCGCCTATCTGAAGTGGTACGACCTGCGACGGGCCGATCTGGAACTTTCCGAGGAGGAACATCAGCAGGCCCGTGACTTCGTCGTCTCCGCAGAGCTGCCGTTCGATGACGAGCTGGGCTTCGTGATCCTTCACAAGTGCACTCCGACGTTCTCGTTCCTGCTGGTGCAGACCTGGCGTGGCGAGAACGAGCTTTGGGAGACGGTGTTCGCAAAGGACGGCGGACCTTTCCAGTTGCATACCTGGCCGGGCAATCACCGGGGCACGTTCTGCGTGTGGGAAATGGGCGCCGTCTGGCACGAGGTGCAAGCCTGGTCACGGTATCTGGCCTCCGAGCGGGACGACGCGGCACGGAAGGCCTATGTCGAAGACAAGTTCACCGGTGTCGTCTGAGTAGCGCGCCCCGTCTGCCCGCCGTCATCGGCAAGTCCGATGACGTTCTTTAGGCGTCGTAGTCGATGGTTAGGCGGGGGCGGCAGGGTGGTGCTAGGCCCGGGGTGAGATCCCGGCGGCGGAGAGTTTGCGGCGGCCGGGCTCGGTGATCCAGTCGGTCGTCCAGGGCGGGGCAGCCGGTGTAGGTCGGGGTGATGGTCACCTCGACGCGGCCGGACGTCTCGTGGCCGCGCGGTTTCCGACTTCTCCGAACTTTCGGCGGGCGGGGCCCCGGTCGTCCACTCCGGGGCCCCTGTGCTCACGTCTTGACCGTCTTGGGGTCGATAAATCACCTACTTTCTTTCATTGGGGTCGCGTAGGTCGTCACCACCTATCGCGGGCGTTCCTCCGCCCTGGAGGAGTCGCGGAAAGGCGGGTCTGCGGGGGTGCGGGGCCACGGGTCGTGGCGACGTGCCGACCCTTGCTCCGAAAGAGCCGGGGAAACAGCAGGAACCCGATCATGATCCCGGCGAGGACACAGCCGCCGGCCAGAACCGCCATTTGCACAACGACCTGCTCGACCATCTCCCCCATGGAGATCACCTCGTGTTCTGGTGGGAGTTCTGCCGGAGGACGTACTGCTCGTACTTCTCGTCCTCCTCGGCCATGAGCAGCTTCAGCCGCTCCAAGGTGCCGGCCGACAGGCACGACCTCAGCCCGAACCGCACCTCCGGCGGCTGCAGCGGCCTCCTCGTGTAGACGGTCGGCTGGCCCGTCCGGTCGGAGAGGTACGGCACCGCCCACCGCCCCTTGGGCTCGGGCACGCTGGGAAGCGGCTCCGTGTGATCGATGCGCGGGACCGCGACGACGTGATCTCCCGGCTGAGATGTGTTTGTACCCATGGGTCGGATTCCTCGGCTTCTCCGATTTCGTCGACAGCGCCGATGTAAACGACCGCTGTCCGACTTATTCTTCTGGTCCGATTACTTCCGTTTGCGCCCTTCGGCTTTTGTCGGAACTACTGGTTAGGGTGCTATTTACGTTCTAGTCTGTCCACAGAACAGGCCACTTCCATGGAAGGCATGGAAGTTAGGGAGTGAGGGAGGGGAGATCCGTTGTCGCGCAAGCCGAGCCCGAACCCGAAGGGCTCGATGTGGAACCTCATCGCGTACTACCTGCGGTTTCTTCGTACCGAGAGGGGAGAGACGCTCCGCCGGATGGCGGACACCATGGGCGTGGCCGAGTCCACCACTTCCAGAATCGAGACGGGGGAGCAGAAGCTCACCGAGCGGCAGGCAGAAGAGATCGACAAGGCGTGGAAGACCGGCGGTCTACTCGGACTAATGGTCTATTTCGCCCGTCGGGCCTCTGACCCCGACTGGTTCAAGTCCTTCACGGACCAGGAGTTGGCCGCCGTAGTCATACGGATGTTCGCCTGTCAGTACATTCCCGGGCTGTTCCAGACTGAGGCGTACGCCAGGGCCATGCTGGAATCCGGCCAGGAAACAGACCCTCAAGGAGCGCTGGAGCGGCGCATGGCCAGACAGAGCATCCTCACCAGGATGACCCCGCCGCAGCTCTGGGTGACGATCTCGGAGAATGTTCTCGACTGGCCGGTAGGAGGTCCGGAGGTCATGAGAGAGCAGCTTGCGAGGCTTGTGGAGATCGCGGAGCTGCCCAACGTGTGGCTTCGTATAGTTCGCAGGACGGCAGGTGCCTACCCGGGGCTGGACGGGCCGTTCCGCATCATGATTGGGCCAGACGGAGAGGCGGACGCCTTCGTAGACGCCCCTCGGGCCGGAAGGCTCGTCACGGACAGCGAGGAGGTTCGGTGGTTCATGGAGCGGTTCGAGCGCATCGGGACCAAGGCCGAGTCCGTGGACTCATCCCGAGAACTGCTCAAGGAAGCGATGGAGAGGTACCAGTGAGCGAAGCCATCTGGCGAAAGAGCAGCAGGTCCGACAGCGGCACGGAAGGAGATTGCGTCGAGCTTGCCGACCTGGACGGAAGGATCGGTGTCCGGGACAGCCAGAACCCCCACCACCCCCACATCACGATCGGCCGTGAGGCACTCCAGAGGCTCGTCGGCCGGATCAAGGCCGGTGACCTGGACCTGTAACCCACCCACCCCAGAAGCTCCCGACCTGATGTCGGGAGCTTCATCCTTCCCGGCGATCGCCGAATTCGCTGCGGCCGCATGCGAAAGTACGTGGGTTCGTGGATTCCTGGAGGTGGATGGACGGGAACTCGTGCGTGGATGGATCTTGGGGGTTTGGTTCGGTCTGGGTTGGGGTGCTTATCATCACCCGAACGGTCATCGTGGACGCCTGCGGCCTAGAAACGCTTGAGTTTCAGCCCCGGGCCGAGCGTCGAAGTCGTCGATGAGCGTCCCAGGCCGGGCGTTGTCCAGGGGTAAGGGAACGAGTTGGCTGGCAGCAGGCCAAATCGCAGGCAGCATGACTGGCCCGCGCCCGCCCACGGCGGCGCCAGCGGTCGGGGACGCCGACCCTGGAACTCTCGCGGGTCATGTGGGCCCACATGACCATCCCTTCTACCGGCGGCCACCCGATGGCTGTCGAAATTGGTTCGCCCTCACCTCGGACTTTGGCCGGTCACCAGGGGCTGGCCCGACCGTGTCGAGCACCAGCGCGCCCAACGTCGCGATCCCAGCGCCCCACATGAACCGGATTCCATTCCCGCCGCGGCTCCGTCTCCAGCAGGTCCAGCGCGAGCACGAGTGACGCCCGGGACCCCTCCCAGGAACGGGTTGTAATATCCCAGCGACCGGTCATGCGATTTGACCAAGAGGGTCTTGTTTCTGACGTCTGGTTGGGCTGTGCTTCTGGCCGGGCAGAACTAAAGCACCAAAGACACATCGTTGGAGGCGCAGGCTGATGGGTACTGATTGGAACGAGGGAGAAGATGAAGCACGGCTAGCAAGGTTCTTCCGTGGTGAAGCTGGGTCGGCTGGTCACCTCTATCTGGGTTCGAGTTTCCTCCATTGCGGAGCGTGTGGCGCCGCCATGAATGCACATCAGTACTACGCTAGTCAGCACACGAGGGCACGGGTTGTCTATAGGTGTCGTCGGGACGGTTGTGGGCAGGTCACCGTCGATGCGACCATCGTTGACCCCGAACTGATGAACTTCGCGGTCAACCGACTCTCCGATGCGCATTTCGCCCCTGAGCGCGCCCGTATGCGTATAGAGCAGATCGAGAAGGAACAGAAGAAACTGGCAGACCGCCTAGACTTTATGGACAAGAAAGCTCGCAAGAGTATGCGCCGATTCTTAAGGAATCGTCACGCCATTTCACGGTCAGAGGCTGACCGATGGATAGCTGAGATGATCGAGAGCAGGGATCAGGAGATTGCGGCACTTGCCGCGGAGAAAGAGCTCCTGCTTAAGGGGGGTGAGAGTTCGCGTTCGGAAACGGTGCCCCTGGATGCGATCCTCGCCATGTGGAATGCTGCGAACGTGCATGAACGCCGCGACATGCTGACCACTGCGCTCGGAACGGATCGACTGCTCGTTGACCACGCACCTGACGACCGTTCGCGGCACGCGGTGCTACGAGTGGAAATCCATCCCACCTAGCTGCTTCAACGTCGGCAAATTTCCATCCAATGGCCAATCTGACTCGCTTACCAGCAGAGAAGCCCGCAGGCCCGGGCGACTGTCGCTCGCCCGTCTCGTGTTACCTGGGCAGAGTCGATCGACGTTCGGGGTGGGCGGCGTAATACCGAAGACGCGCATGAGATGAACGGGGTCTGCGGTGTGCCGGGCTTCGTCGAGGATCCGGTCCTGCCTCAGAGCGGCCGGGCCCACGCCCAGCGGCCGGAAAAACGCCGTAGATGACCGGGCTGGAGACCGGCGGGTTGGTGCCCATGTCGGCGGTCTGCTGGCTGACGAGCAGGTGCGGGTTGGTGGTTGTCGGCCAGCGGCGGTGCCGCTCCCGTAGCCAGGCCACCATGAGCCGCGCAGTGGTCTCGTCAAGGTGGACGACATGGCGGCCGCTCGCACGGCGAACGATGAGCTTGCCGTCTGCCAGGTCGAGGTCGGCCAACCGCAGCTCGGCGACCTCGCGTTTGCCGAGGCCGTGGACGGCGACGAGCGCGACCACGAGCTTGGCCAAGGGGCCGGTGGCACGGTCGATCAGTCCCCGCTGCCGATCGGTGGGTATCGGGGTGGGCAGCCTCACGATCGCGGCGAGCATGAAGCCCCTGGTGGGGTCACGGAAGATGAGCCGTTCTTGTTCGAGGGCGCGGAACAGGCTGCGCAGTGCGGTGAGGCGGTCGTTGGCGGGATGACCGGTCAATCCGCTCATCGCGTTCTCGATGTGCTGCGGGGTGATCTCCCGGAGGCTGTCGCGCTCGGATCCCCACCGCTCAAGCGTTAATGGAGGACGTGCTGAGCTCAGGCGGTCATAAGGACGCCACGTTCACGTCGCGGGGGTAAATGCGTCGACATTGCCCTCGGCACCCGGCAAAGTGGCCGCCTGTGACGAGTAGTGAGCTGTGGACCCGTGCGACCGCCGACCGCTACGACGCTGAGGAAAGAGAGATGTCCTCGGACGCCGTTCTCGGACCGACTCTCGCCTTCCTCGCCGATCTCGCCGGAGATGGCCGGGCACTTGAATTCGCCATCGGAACCGGACGAGTGGGCGTCCCGCTACGGGAACGCGGCGTGCCGGTAGCGGGCATCGAGCTGTCCGAGCACATGGCGGCGGTCCTGCGGCGCAAGATCGACGAAGAAGCGCTCCCGGTGGCCATCGGGGACATGGCGACCACCGTCGTTCCCGGCGAGTTCACCCTGGTCTATCTCGTCTACAACACGATCTCGAACCTGCTCACGCAGGACGAGCAGGTCGAGTGTTTCCGCAACGCCGCACGTCATCTGGGGCCTGGCGGCCGATTCGTCATCGAGCTGGGCGTGCCGCCGCTGCGGTTCCTGCCGCCCGGCCAGGTCGCGGTGCCGTTCGATGTCTCTGAGCAGCATCTCGGCTTCGACACCTTCGACCTGGTGGAGCAGATTCTCGTCTCGCACCACTTCACCCGCGACGGCGACGACGGCCGCTACCGGCGCGGCAGTTCCCGGCACCGGTATACCTGGCCGGCAGAGCTCGATCTGATGGCACGGATCGCTGGGCTTGAGCTGGAACGTCGCGTCGCGGACTGGGACGGGGCGCCATTCACCCAAGACTCCGCGAAGCACATCTCCGTGTGGCGCAAGCCAACCTGAGCCTCCGCCGCCGGTTAGGCGTCGTAGTCGATGGTCAGGCGGGGGGCGGCGGGGAGTGACTGGCAAGTGAGGATGTAGCCGGCGTCGAGTTCCGCTGGGTCTAGGGCGTAGTTGCGGCGCATTTCTACGTCGCCTTCTACGAGCTTTGCGCGGCAGGTGCCGCAGACGCCGCCCTTGCAGGCGAAGGGGAGGTCGGGGCGTATCTTCTGAGCCGATTCCAGGACGGTCGCGTCCTGCGGTTGGGAGAGGGTGGTGGAGCGGCCGTCCAGGATGACCGTGACCTCGCTGGCCGGGCCGGTAGGGGCAGATTTCTTTCTGTTCGGCTCTGGTGGGGGCTCGTCCACGTGGAACAGCTCTTGGTGGACGCGTTCGCGGGGCACGTCGAAGCCGTGGAGGACGCGTTGTGCGTCCTG
The DNA here is from genome assembly GCF_044326405.1 of Actinomadura sp. 1N219. Lineage (NCBI taxonomy): Bacteria > Bacillati > Actinomycetota > Actinomycetes > Streptosporangiales > Thermomonosporaceae > Actinomadura > Actinomadura sp. 1N219. Next base: position 638,523 of record NZ_JBIRAY010000001.1, read on the forward strand.
GACCATGGCGAAGGGGCCGCACAGCCACCAATGGTCGACGTCGGCGACGGGGACGAGGCGGGGGAGGAGGACGCGGAGTCTGTCCGCGTCCAGGCGGCCGGTGAACAGTTCGGCCTCGCGAGGCTCCTGGGATAGGACGTGGACGAGCTCGAAACGGTCGGGGTGCGCGTCTTTGAGGTCGGCCAGGTCGTCGGCGAACATGACCGTGCCGCTGCGACGGTTGCCGTACAGGACCGTGACCCGGGTGTTCGGGTCGGCTAGGGCGGATGCCGCGATCGACAGGACGGGGGTGATCCCAGAACCGGCGGCGATCAGCACGTGGTGGGCCGATTCGTTGGTGGAGAGGGTGAACTTTCCGGAAGGTGGCAGGACCTCGACCGTGTCGCCGGGGCGTACGTCGTGGACGAGCCAGGACGAGAACAGGCCGTCCGGGATCTCGCGGACGCCGATGCGGGGTGCGGCCCCGGCGGGCGCGCAGATCGAGTAGGAGCGGCGTTCCTCGCGACCGTCGATCATGCGGCGGAGGGTGAGGAACTGGCCGGGACGGAACGCGTACTCGTCGCGCAGCGGCGGCGGCACGTCGAAGGTGACCGCGGCCGCGTCGTCGCACAGGCGCTCGACGTCGGCGACGCGCAGCGTGTGGAAACCGGGCACGGTCAGATCTCCTTGAAGTGCTCGAACGGCTCGTGGCAGGCGTCGCAGCGGCGCAATGACTTGCACGCGGTGGCGCCGAACCGGGACAGCTCGACTGTGTCGGAAGCGCCGCAGTGGGGGCAGGTGATGCTGCGGGTCGGGCCCAGGGTTAGGGGGATCGGGCCGGGCGAGCGGCGTGGTGCGGAGGCCGGGGGTGAGATCCCGGCGGCGGAGAGTTTGCGGCGGCCGGGCTCGGTGATCCAGTCGGTCGTCCAGGGCGGGTCCAGGACGGTGCGGATCTGAACGTCCGCGTAACCGGCCTCGGTCAGTCGGGTGCGGAGGTCGTCGCGCATCGCGTCCAGGGCCGGGCAGCCGGTGTAGGTCGGGGTGATGGTCACCTCGACGCGGCCGGGCCCTTCCTGCACGTTGCGTAGGACGCCGAGTTCGGCGAGCGTGATCATCGGCAGTTCGGGGTCGGTGACCGTTTCGGCGATCGTGCGGGCGGTCACCATGTCGCCCCCGGGTGGGCGCGGGCCACGCTTTGCAATTCGGCGAGTAGGTCGGACAAGGGTGCGGAATGGTTGCCGTCTCGTCCGGCCAGATTTGCTGGTGGGGCGGGGGCGGGGGCGGGGCGTTGCAGGGTGGCCTTTGTCAGGACCTCATGCAGGACGGTGTCGAACTCTTCGCGGATGTCGGACGGGTCGACGGCGACGCCTGCGGTGGCCAGGTCGCGCTCGATGTTGTGGGCCGTGAACAGCTCGCCTGTGTGTGGCCATAGCGCGTCCAGCGCCTGTTGGGTGCGGGCATGGGAGAGGTCTGTGCCGTCGCCTAGGCGGATCGTCCAAAGGGCGGCGTAGTCGCGGTGGTAGGCGACCTCCTTGACGCTCTTCGCGGCGATCGCCGCCAGCACCGGGTCGTGGGATGTGGTGAGGCGGTCGAGCAGGGCCAGGCGCCAGGTCGCGAAGAGGAGGAGGCGGACGGTGGAATGTGCGAAGTCGCCGTTCGGCAGTTCGGCCAGGATGACGTTGCGGAATTCCTGGGCGTCGCGGAAGTAGGCCAAGTCGTCCTCGGTCCGGCCTTCGCCCTCGGCGGCCCCGGCGCGGGAGAGGAGGAGGCGGGCCTGGCCTAGGAGGTCCAGGGCGATGTTGGCCAGCGCGACCTCTTCTTCCAGTTCGGGGGCGTGGGTGCACCATTCCTGGAGACGGTGCGACATGATTAGCGCGTCGTCGCCGAGCATCAGGCAATAGGCCGACAGGGCGTGCCGGTCGATTCCGTCCGGGACGGACGTGTCGATGCCGGCGAGCGGGTCGTGGAAGCCGGTGCCGAACGCCCAGCGGGTCTCGTCGTTGTCCTCGGCTATCGCGCCGAGTGCATTGTCGAACGCCATTGCGGCCTCACATGTGCGGGACGTTCTCAGGAATGTCGTAGAACGTCGGGTGCCGGTAGACCTTGTCGCCGCTGGGGGCGAAGAACGGGTCCTTCTCGTCCGGGCTGGACGCGGTTATGTCCTGCGCCTTCACCACCCAGATGCTCACGCCCTCGTTCCGTCGGGTGTAGAGGTCGCGGGCGTTGTGGAGGGCCATCGTGTCGTCGGCGGCGCGCAGCGAGCCGACGTGGACGTGGTTCAGCCCGCGCTTGCCCCGGACGAACACCTCGTACAGCGGCCAGTCCTTTTCCATCACGCCTCCTTCTTCGCGGCGTGCGCGGCGGCGGCCTCGCGGACCCAGGCGCCGTCCTCGTGGGCCGCGCGCCGCACGGTGATGCGTTCGGCGTTGCAGGGGCCGTCGCCGCTGATCACGCGCTTGAGTTCTGACCAGTCGATCTCGCCGAAGTCGTGGTGGCCGCGCTCGGCGTTCCAGCGGAGGTCGGGGTCGGGGAGTGTGACGCCGAGCGCCTCCGCCTGCGGGACGGACATGTCCACGAACCGCTGCCGGAGCTCGTCGTTGGTGTGCCGTTTGATCTTCCAGGCCATGGACTGCGCGGTGTGCGTCGAGTCGGCGTCCGGCGGGCCGAACATCATCAGGGACGGCCACCACCAGCGGTCCACCGCGTCCTGCACCATCTCGCGTTGTGCGTCCGTGCCGCGCATCAGCGTCATCAGGAGTTCGTAGCCCTGCCGCTGGTGGAACGACTCCTCCTTGCAGATCCGGATCATCGCGCGGGCGTAGGGGCCGTAGGAGCTGCGGCACAGCGGGACCTGGTTGCAGATCGCGGCGCCGTCCACCAGCCAGCCGATCACCCCGACGTCCGCGAAGGAGAGCGTGGGGTAGTTGAAGATGGACGAGTACTTCTGCCTGCCCGAGATCAGTTTGGCGGTGAGGTCGGGACGGTCGGCGCCGAGCGTCTCGGCCGCCGAGTACAGGTACAGGCCGTGGCCCGCCTCGTCCTGCACCTTGGCCAGCAGGATCGCCTTGCGGCGCAGCGACGGCGCCCGGGTGATCCACTCGCCTTCCGGCTGCATTCCGATGATCTCGGAGTGGGCGTGCTGGGCGATCTGCCGGATCATCGTCGTCCGGTACGCGTCGGGCATCCAGTCGCGCGGCTCGATGCGCTGGTCGCGGTCGATCGTCCGGTCGAAGTGCTCCTGCGTCACGATGCCTCCCGCTTGGCGACCAGGGTCAGGACGTCGTACTTCGCGACGACCGCGCCGTCCTGCCGAGTGACCTCGGTGTCCCAGCGGACCTCGCCGTAGGCGGCGTCCTCGCGCGGGGTGAGCTGCTTGGCGGTGAGCCTCACGGTCAGCTCGTCGCCGGGGAAGGTCGGCGCGAGGAAGCGCAGGTTCTCCAGCCCGTAGTTCGCCAGGACGGGGCCGGGCTCGGGGTCCACGAAAAGGCCGGCGGCGAAGGAGAGGACGAGGTAGCCGTGCGCGACTCGTCCGCCGAAGAATGGGTTCGCCTTGGCTGCTTCCTCGTCCATGTGCGCGTAGAAAGTGTCGCCGGTGAATTCGGCGAAATGCTCGATGTCGGCGAGCGTGACAGCGCGGGGTCCCGCTACGACCGTGTCGCCGACGCGAAGCTCTTCCAGGTGCTTGCGGAACGGGTGCACGCCATCGGGCTGGGTGGGTGCGCCTGACGTCCAGCGGCCCGTGATGGCGGACAGCATGGACGGCCCGGCCTGGACGGCGGTGCGCTGCATGTGATGCATGACGCCGCGCATTCCGCCCATTTCCTCGCCGCCGCCCGCTCGTCCGGGACCGCCGTGGACGAGCGGCGGAAGCGGAGAGCCGTGCCCGGTGGACTCCGCGGCGTCTTCCTGGTTCAGGACGAGGAGCCGTCCGTGCCACGGCGCGGCGCCCAGTACCACCCGGCGGGCGAACTCGGGGTCGGCGGTGACGACCGAGCCGACCAGGCTGCCCTGCCCGCGGGCGGCCAGCGCGACCGCCTGCGCGGCGGTGCCGTCGTAGGGCAGCAGCGTGCTGACCGGGCCGAACGCCTCGACCTCGTGCGGCTCGGCGCGTCCGGCGTCGTCGGCGCGGAGGAGGACGGGCGACATGAACGCGCCGCGCTCGGCGTCGGCGTCCACGACCTCGACGCGCTCCGGGTCGCCGAACACGATGCCGCCCGCGTCCAGCAGCGTCTTCAGGCGGCGGCGCACCTCTTCGCGCTGCTCTAGCCCGGCCAGCGCGCCCATCCGGACATCTGGGTTGGACGGGTTTCCGATCTTTACGCGTGCCAGGCGTTCGCCTGCCGCTTCGGCTACGGCGTCCATCACGGCGGCGGGTACGAATGCGCGCCGGATTGCCGTGCATTTCTGGCCCGCTTTCACCGTCATCTCGGTGACCAGCTGCTTGACGAAGAGGTCGAATTCTGGCGTGCCGGGTGTTGCGTCCGGGCCGAGAATTGAGCAGTTGAGCGAGTCGGCCTCCGCGTTGAAGCGGACGGAGCGTCCGACGACCACGGGGTGCGTGCGCAGCTTGTGCGCGGTTGTGGCGGAGCCGGTGAACGCGACCAGGTCCTGCTCGGTGAGATGGTCGAACAGGTTGCCGGTGCTTCCGCAGACGAACTGGAGCGTCCCCTCCGGCAGGGCGCCCGACTCGATGATCAGCTCGACCAGGCGGGCGGTCAGGTACGCGGTCTGGCTCGCGGGCTTGATCAGAGTCGGCATCCCCGCCAGGAACGCGGGCGCGAGCTTCTCCAGCGGGCCCCACATGGGGAAGTTGAACGCGTTGATCTGCACCGCGACGCCGTGCAACGGGGTGCAGATGTGCCGTCCGGCGAACGTGCCGCCCTTGCTCAGCGGCTCCACGTCCCCGTCGACCAGGACGGTGTCGTTCGGCAGCTCGCGCTTGGCCTTGCTCGCGTACGACAGCAGCACGCCGATGCCGCCGTCCACGTCGATCTTCGAGTCGGCGAGGGTCGCGCCGGTGCGCGCGGACAGCGCGTACAGCTCGTCGCGGTGCTCGCGCAGGTGCAGGCCGAGACGCTTCAGCAGCACGGCGCGCTGGTGGAAGGTCAGCTCCCGCAGCGCCGGGCCGCCCACCAGGCGCCCGTGCTCCAGGGCCGCGCCCATGTCGACGCCGGACGAGGAGATCCTGCCGATCTCCGCGCCCGTCACCGCGTCGGTGAGCGGGACGCCCTCGTCCGGCGACACCTGCCAGGCGCCGGACACGTAGCTGGGAAGCGAAGCCATCGGGCCTCCTCGACCTCGTCGGCCGACACGAATTACCGACCGTACGTTCAGTCAGGATATTACCCCGGAACCGGGCGCCGGAGAAGGCTCGGGCGCTGCGATAATGACCGCCGTGACCAACGAGCGGGACGGACGCGGCGGAGGCGACCGGCGGGACGGCCGCGCCGGACGCGATGGGCGGGCGAACCGGCGGGGGCGGCCCGGCTACGACAAGGAGTCCCTGCTGCGCGTCGCCGTCAAGGTGTTCAACGAGCGCGGCTACGACGGCACCAGCATGGACGAGCTGTCCAAGCGGCTCGGCATCAGCAAGTCCGCGATCTACTACCACGTCGCGGGCAAGGACGAGCTGCTCCAGCTCGCCGTCGACCGCGCGCTCGACGGGCTCTTCGCCGCCTCCGCCGAGGCCGCCGCCGTGGAGGGGCGCGCGATCGACCGGCTGGAGCATCTCGTCCGGGCGAGCGTCGCCGTCCTCGTCGCGGAGCAGCCGTTCGTCACCCTGCTGCTGCGGGTGCGCGGCAACACCGCCGTGGAGAAGCGGGCGCTGGCGCGCCGCCGGGAGTTCGACCGGCTGGTGTCCGGGCTGGTCGCGGAGGCGGAGGCGGACGGCGACATCCGCCCCGACATCGACCCCGCGATCACGGCCCGGCTGCTGTTCGGCCTGGTCAACTCGCTGATCGAGTGGTATCGGCCGCGGCGCGGCGGCGCAGGCGCCGACGAGATCGCCGACGCGCTGTGCAAGGTCGCGTTCGACGGTCTCCGCACCCGCCCCGCCCACCCGGCCGACCGGGTCACAGGTTGGTGATCAGGGTTTCGGGGTGCTCCGCGCAGTCGGCGACGAAGCGCAGGAAGCCGCCGGCCACCGCGCCGTCGCAGACCCGGTGGTCGAAGGTGAACGAGAGCTGCGCGACCTGCCGCGGCCTGACCTTCCCCTTCCGCACCCAGGGTTTCTCGGCGATGCGGCCGACGCCCAGCATCGCGGCCTCGGGGTGGTTGATGATCGGGGTGGACCCGTCCACGCCGAACACGCCGTAGTTGTTGAGCGTGAACGTGCCGCCGGTGAGGTCGTCCGGGGACAGGCGGCCCTCGCGCGCCTCGTCCGTCAGCCGGGCCAGCTCCGCGCCGAGTTCGGCCAGCGTCAGGCGCTGCGCGTCGCGGACGACCGGCACCACGAGACCCCGGTCGGTCTGCGCCGCGAAACCGAGATGGACCCGCGGGACCTGGACGATCTCGTGCCGCTCGACGTCCACACGCGCGTTCAGCTCGGGGAACCGCCTGAGCCCGGCCACGCAGATCCGCGCGAACAGGGCCAGCATCCCGACGCGGGCGCCGGGGTCGGCGCGCTGGATGTTCCGCTTGAGCTTGACCAGGCGGGTCGCGTCGGCGTCGACCCAGGTGGTCGCGTCCGGGATCTCGCGGCGGCTGCGGGACACCCTGTCCGCCATCGTCCGGCGGACGCCCTTGAGCGGGATGCGCACCTCATCCGCTTCGGGCTCCCGTGGACGCGCCGCGGGTGGCGCCGCGGCGGTGATCGCCTGTTCGACGTCCTTTCGCAGGACGACGCCTCCCGGGCCGCTCGGGATGAGCGCGGCCACGTCGATGCCGTGGTCCTTGGCCAGGCGGCGCACCACGGGGGAGATGACGCGGGGCGTTTCGTCGCGCGACGGCGCCGCGGCACCAGCCGCAGGACGAGTCGCGGGACGGCGGGAACGGCGGGTCTTGGTCGTCGTTCCGTAGCCGACGAGGACGTTGCCCGATCCTGCCCGTTCCTCCTCGCGGTACCGCTCGGCCGCCGCCCCGTTTCGTGGTGCCGATCCCGCGTCCACCGAGATGAGAGGGGCGCCCACGGTCACGACGGAACCGGCTTCGGCGTGCAGGTTCGCGACCGTCCCGGCGATCGGGACGGGGACCTCGACGGCCGCCTTCGCAGTCTCCACCTCCACGACGACCTGGTCGACCGTCACGACGTCGCCGACCGACACCTTCCATTCCAGGATCTCGGCCTCGGTCAGTCCTTCGCCCAGGTCCGGCAGCCGGAAAATCGTGTCGCTCACGCCGCACCGCCCACGTTCAGGTAGCGAGTGTCGGGCTGGTCGTCGCGCTGCAGGCGGTCCAGGGCGTCGAGGATCCGGTCGACGTCCGGGAGGTGGTGCTGCTCCAGCATCGGCGGCGGGTAGGGGATGTCGAATCCGGTCACGCGGAGCACCGGCGCCAGCAGGCTGTGGAAGCAGCGCTCCTGGACGCGGGCCGCGATCTCCGCCCCGACGCCCGCGAAACCCGCGGCCTCGGCGACCACGACGCAGCGTCCCGTCCGGCGGACGGACGCGGCCACGGTCTCGTCGTCGAACGGGACGATCGTGCGCAGGTCGACGACCTCCAGGTCCCAGCCCTCTGTGGCGGCGGCTTCGGCGGCCTCCAGCGCGACCGGGACGCCAGGACCGTATGCGACGACCGTCGCGTCGGCGCCCGAGCGCCGGACGGCGGCGCGGCCGAACGGCTCGGTCCGGTCCAGGCGCTCGACGTCCGACTTCGACCAGTACAGCTTTTTCGGCTCCAGGAACACGACCGGGTCGGGGTCTTCGATCGCCTCCAGCAGGAGGGAGTAGGCGTCCTCGACTGTTGCGGGCGTGACGACCTTCAAGCCTGGCGTGTGCGCGTAGTAAGCCTCGCTGGAATCGCAGTGGTGCTCTACGCCGCCGATCCCGCCCGCGTACGGGATGCGGATGACCAGCGGCAGTTCGACGCGTCCGCGGGTGCGGTTGCGCATCTTGGCGACGTGCGAGGCGATCTGCTCGAAGGCCGGGTAGGCGAACGCGTCGAACTGCATCTCCACGACGGGACGGAATCCGCCCATCGCCATTCCGACGGCGAATCCGACGATGCCCGATTCGGCGAGCGGGGTGTCGAAGCAGCGGTCGTCGCCGAATTTCGCGGCGAGGCCGTCGGTGATGCGGAAGACGCCGCCGAGCGCGCCGACGTCCTCGCCGAACACCAGGACCCGCTCGTCGCCGTCGAGGGCGTCCTGGAGAGACGTGTTGAGCGCCTTGGCCATCGTGATCATGACGGCGTCCCCTCGGTGTGGAGTTCGGCGCTGAGCAGTGCGCGCTGCTCGTCCAGCTGGGGTGTCGGGGTGCCGTAGACGTGGTCGAACAGGCCCAGCGGGGCCAGGTCGGGATCGGCGTTCATGCGCGTCCGGAGGTCTTCGGCGACCTTGTCGGCGTCCGCGGAGAAACTCTCGATGTCCGCGTCGGTGAGGTGTCCGCGCCTCCGCAGATAGCTCTCCAGCCGGGCGATGGGGTCGCGCCGCCGCCATTCCTCGGCCTCCGCCTCCGTGCGGTAGCGGGACGCGTCGTCGGCGTTCGTGTGCGCTTCGAGCCGGTACGTGTGCGCCTCTACTAGGAATGGGCCGTTCCCGGCTCGGGCGTGCTCGACGGCCGCCGACAGGACGGCCAGCACGGCGACCGGGTCGTTTCCGTCCACCCGCTCTGAACGCACGCCGTAGCCGATTCCCTTATAGGCAAGGGATGGAGCGGCGGTCTGGCGCTCCAGCGGCACCGAAATGGCGTACTGGTTGTTCTGGACCAACACCACCAGGGGCGCGTTGAACACCGCCGCGAAGTTGAGCGCCTCGTGGAAATCGCCCTCGCTCGTCGCTCCGTCGCCGACGCAGACGAGCGCGACCTGGCCCGTCCCCTTGCGGCGTTCCGCGTACGCGAGGCCCGCCGCGTGGACGGCCTGCGTCGCGAGCGGCGTGCACTGCGGCGCCGTGTGATGGCGCCGCGGGTCGTATCCGCAGTGGGAGTCGCCCCTGAGCAGGGACAGCACCTCGACCGGGTCGATGCCGCGCGTCACCAGCGCGACCGATTCCCGGTAGGTGGGGAAGAGCCAGTCGCCGTCGTCCAGGACGAGCGCCGCACCGACCTGGCACGCCTCCTGCCCGTGGCTGGACGGGTAGACGGCCAGCCTGCCCTGCTTGGTCAGCGCGGTCGCCTGCGCGTCGAACCGCCGTCCGACGATCATCGCCCGAAACGCCCGGCGCAGCAGCTCCGTATCGGGCATCGGGTAGTTCGTCCGCTTCCGTACCGCCGCACCGCTGTCGGTCAGGAACCGCACGGGCTCCGCCGAGGGAAGCAGCGCCTCCGTCCGACCCGTCATCGACCCCACCTCCGCATTCCATCGATGCTAGAAATATGAACCGATGGGAACAGAAGTCTCAATACCCAGCCAGAAGTCGGGACACATGGCCGCGAGATAGGAGGCGACATGGACCAAATGTCTTCCGGGGAGCCGCTGCCGCCCGGCCCCGCTGGACGAACGCCGGCCGCCCTCGACGACCTCGACCGCGCGATCCTCCGCGAGCTGGTCGCCGACGGCCGGCTGTCCATGCGCGCCCTCGCCGAGCGCGTCAACGTCTCCCGCTCCAACGCCTACACGCGCGTGGAGCGCCTGATCTCCGACGACGTCATCACGGGGTTCACCGCCCGGGTGAACCCCGTCCGCGCGGGCCTCGGCACCGCCGCCTACGTCCTGGTCAACATCGAGCAGAACTCCTGGCGGAAGGTGTCGGCGCAGCTCCGGGAGGTCCCCGGCATCGAGCATCTGGCCTTCGTCGGCGGCGACGTCGACCTGATCATGCTGGTCAGGACGCCCGACAACGCCTCGCTGCGCGACATCGTCCTGTCCCGGATCCATACGGTCGAGGGCGTCCGCTCGACCCGGACCTGGCTGATCTTCGACGAGACCTCGCCGGGCCCGGCCGAGAACGGTCAGGCGGCCACCGCGTAGGCGGCCAGGGCCAGGTAGATGCCGCCGATGGCGTAGCCGTAGCGGTGCGTCGAACCGGAGCGGCGGCCGAGCCAGCGCCGGGCCGCGCCGCCCGCGACGGCGTACCCCGCGTCCAGGACGAGCGCCAGCACGAAGAACACCGCGCCGAGCACCATCATCTGCGCCCGCGCCCCGGACGTGCCCGCCTCGGCGGTGACGAACTGCGGCAGGAAGGCCAGGAAGAACAGCGCGACCTTCGGGTTGAGCACGTTCACCACGACGCCGTCCCGGAACACCCGGCGCAGCGGGAGCGGGCTCGCCCCGCCGCCGAGGTCCAGATCCGAACGCCGCAGGACGGTGCGCGCGGCGAGATAGAGCAGGTAGCCGACGCCTGCGAACTTCAGGACGGTGAACGCGACCGGCGAGGCCGCGATCAGCGCGGAGACGCCGAGCACCGCGAACGCGATGTGCGCCAGCGTCCCCGTCTCGACGCCTAGGGCGGAGACGAGGCCCGCGCGATATCCCTGCGCTGCACTGCGGGTCATGATGTAGATCCCGTTCGGGCCGGGGATCACGATGAGCGCGATGGACGCCGCGGCGAAGGCGAGAAGGGTGTTCATGGCTGTTCCGCTCCCTTGATCGGCCGCCCGCTGCGGCATTACGGCTAGCCTGACGCCATGAACGCGGGCGAACCCGGGCCAATCGGACCGCAGGTGGACCGCTTTCGCGACGCGTCCGGCCCGGCCGACCGCCTTCGCGAACCGGCCGATCGGCTCCGTGAACCGGCCGATCGCCTTCGTGAACCGGCCGATCGGCCCCGTGAACCGTCCGACCTCGCGGAGATTCTGGGCGACTGGATGAGCGGGCCGGGGCCGCTGTACCGGAAGCTCGCCCACGCCCTCCAGCGGGCCGTGCACGACGGGTCGCTCGAACCCGACGAGCGGCTGCCGTCCGAGCGCGCCCTGGCGAAGGCGCTGGTCGTCAGCCGGGCGACGGTCGTGACCGCCTACGACGAGCTGCGCGGGCTCGGCATCGTCGACAGCAGGCGCGGCAGCGGAACCCGGGTGGTGCGGCAGCCGGGCTCGTCCCGTCCGGGCGCGGACGGTCGCGTCCCCGGCGGACGGGCCGCGGCGATCTTCCAGCGGCTGATCGACGGTCCGGAAGACGTGATCTCGCTGCGCCACGCGATGGAGGGCGCGGTGCCCGAGCTGGGCGCGGAACTGGCGGCGCTCCTCGCCGAAGACCTCCCGGACCTGATGCGGGACACCGGCTACCACCCCAACGGGCTCCCCGCGCTGCGGCAGGCCGTGGCCGCCCGCCTCACCGCCGCCGGGCTGCGCACCGCGTCCGAGAACGTGCTGGTCACGACCGGTGTCACCCAGGCCCTCGCGCTCACCGCGCAGATGTACCTGCGGCGGCGGTCGATCGTCGTGGTGGAGTCCCCCGGCTGGCCCGGCTGTTTCGACGTGTTCCGGGCGGCGGGCGCGCGGCTGGTCGGGGTGCCGCTCGACGACGACGGCATCCGCGTGGACGAGCTGGCCCGGACGTTCGCCGAACACCGTCCCGACCTGCTGTACGTCATGCCGACCGTGCACAACCCGACCGGCGTCCTCATGTCGGAGGGACGCCGCCGCCGGGTCGCGGAGATCGCCGCCGAGCACCGCGTGCCGATCCTGGAGGACAACGCCTACGACATCGGCGGCGCGTCCCGGCCGCCGCCGATCGCGGCCTACGCGCCGCGCGGCGCCGAGGTCCTGTCCGCGGACTCGCTCGCCAAGTCGGTCTGGGGCGGGCTGCGCACCGGCTGGGTCCGCGCCCCGGCCGGGACGATCGAGCGGCTCGCCCGGCACAAGGCGCTGGCCGACCTCGGCAGCCCCGTCCTCGACCAGGCGCTCGCCGCCCGGCTGCTGCCCCGCCTCCCGGAGATCGCGGCCGCGCGCGGCGCCGTCCTCCGCGACCGCCTCGACCACCTCACCGCCCTCCTGGCCGAGCACCTGCCCGAGTGGCGCTTCCAGCCGCCCGCCGGCGGGTCCGCCCTCTGGATCGAGCTGCCCGGACGCGACGCGCACGCGTTCGCCCAGGTCGCGCTGAGGTACGGCGTCGAGGTCGTCCCGGGCGCGACCATGGACCCGACCGGCGCGCACGACAGCTACCTGCGGCTCCCGTGCACCTTCCCCGCCGACGTCCTGACCGAGGTCGCCGCCCGCCTGACCGCCGCCTGGACGGACCTGACCGGCCGCCTCTGATGCCGTGCTCAACCCCGTCCAGGAGAACGCAAAGAAAAAGTTGCGGAAGCTCGATGAGTTCTCGTAGCGGCGCCGGTCTACCCCGGCATGACGACTACACAGGAACCCCCCACCGGTAAGACCGACGCGCTGACGGCGACCTCCGAGCGCCGCCGCACCCCCGCCGTGATCCGCTTGCTGGTGCTCGCCACGTTCGTGGTCATCCTCAACGAGACGATCATGATCAACGCGATCCCGCGCCTGATGACGGACATGAACATCACCGAGCAGGCGGCGCAGTGGCTGTCGACGGCGTTCATGCTGACGATGGCGGCGGTGATCCCGGTGACCGGCTGGTTCCTGCAGCGGGTGACCACCCGCCGCGCCTACGCCACCGCGATGGGCGTTTTCCTCGCCGGGACGGCCCTCGCCGCGGTCGCGCCGGTCTTCGAGGTCCTGTTGCTCGCGCGGATCGTCCAGGCGACCGGCACCGCGGTGATGATGCCGCTGCTGATGACGACCTTGATGACCGTCGTCCCGGAGCGGGACCGCGGCCGGGTGATGGGCACCGTGACGATGGCGATCTCGGTCGCGCCGGCGATGGGCCCGGCCGTCTCCGGGTTGATCCTGCAGCTCGGCTCGTGGCGCTTCCTGTTCGCGGCGGTGCTGCCGATCGCGGCCCTGATCGCCTGGCGCGGGCTGGCGCAGCTGGAGAACGTCGGGGAACCGCAGCTCAGCACCATCGACTGGTTCAGCGTCGGCGCCGCCGCCCTCGGCTTCGGCTCCCTGGTGTACGGGCTGAGCCGGCTCGGCGAGGCCGGGAAGCTGGTCCCCGCGTCGATCGTCGTGTTCGGGCTGGCCACCATCGCGGTGTTCGTCGTCCGGCAGCTCCGGCTGCAGCGCCGCGACGTCCCGCTGCTGGACCTGCGCATCCTCCGCCACCCCACCTACGCGCTCTCCCTGCTCCTGATGTCGCTGGGGTTCATGGCGATGATGGGCGCGATGATCCTGCTGCCGATCTACCTGCAGAACCTGCGCGGCCTCACCCCGCTGGAGACCGGGCTGCTGGTGATGCCCGGCGGGCTGGCGATGGGCCTGATCGGCCCGGGCGTGGGACGCCTCTTCGACCGCTTCGGCGGCCGCAAGCTGATCATCCCCGGCTCGGCGGGCATCGTGCTCGCCCTGGCCGGCCTCGCCCAGATCTCGACGGCGATGCCGTTCTGGCAGGTCCTCGGCCTGCACGCGCTGCTCATGGTCTCGCTGGCGGTGGCGTTCACCCCGGTGTTCACGCTCGGCCTCGGCGCCCTCCCCGCGCACCTGTACTCGCACGGCAGCTCGATGCTGGCCACCCTCCAGCAGGTCGCGGCGGCCCTCGGCACCGCGCTGGTGGTGACCGTGATGTCCGGACGGGCCGGGTCCCGGATCGCCGAAGGCGCCACCCAGGCCGCCGCCCAGCTCGACGGGATGCGGCTGGCGTTCCTCATCACCGCCGCGCTCTCCGTGGTGATGGTCGGCATCGCGTTCCTGCTGCCCAAGCACGCCGCACCGGCGGACGAGCCCGAGCCGCTCGACGTCGCCCCCACGACCGGCGAGCAGCGGACGGCGGTCCTCGAACCCGTCGGCTGACCGACGAAGCCCAGACCAGGCTGCGGGCCCGGTCGTCCGGCCGAAAGGGCCCGGCGGCCGGGCCGCCGCCGTGCTAGGTCTCCCTGAGGATCGTGTGGAGCAGGTTCAGGCTCCCCGCCGACTCCGTGGCCGTGATCCCCAGCAGGTTCATGACGTGCCGGTAGTAGTCGACCTCGCCCAGCTTGTTGAGGTACTGCGCATTGGTGAGCTGTTCGAGATAGACCACGTCGAGAAGGTCGCGTTCGGGCAGGCGCACGACGGAGAACGGGCCGCCGGCCGCCGCGTGGCCGCCGACGTGGAACGGCAGCACCTGGACGGTGACGCCGGGCCACGCGGAGACCTCGATGAGGTGCCGGAGCTGGGCCCGCATGACCTCGGCGCCGCCGATCGGACGGCGCAGCGCCGCCTCGTCCACGATGGCCCACAGCTTGCAGGGGTCCCGCCGGGTGAGGATCTGCTGGCGCCGCATGCGCAGCTCCACGCGGCGGCAGAGTTCTTCGACCGGGGGACTGTGGCCGAGCCGGATCACGGCGCGGGCGTAGTCGTCGGTCTGCAGCAACCCCGGGACGAACTGGACCTCGTAGGTGCGGATGACGTCCGCGGCCTGCTCCAGCCCGATGTAGCCCTGCGCCCAGTCGGGGATCAGATCGCAGTACGGCTGCCACCAGCCGGGGGTGTTGGCCTGCCTGGCCAGGGCGAGCAGGGTGTCGCGCTCGGCCTCGTCGTCGACCCCGTAGAGGGTGAGCAGATCGTCGACGTCCCGCAGCTTGAAGCCGGTCCGCCCCAGCTCCAACCGGCTGATCTTCGAGTGGGACGCGCGGATCGCGTCGCCCGCCTGCTCGCGGGTGACGAGGCAGGACTCCCGCAGCCGGCGCAGCCGCGCTCCCAGCACCATCCGGGGCACCGCCGGCCCCGGACGCACGTCGTCGCGGACTCGGCCTTCGCTCACTTGCGCCCGATGCCCCCGAACGAATTCACCTCGAAAGTGGTCTCGATATGGGCGACGTCGGGCCGCCACCACTGCAGCGGCACCACGCCGGGCTCCAGCAATTCCAGGCCGTCGAAGAAATGCGCGACCTGTTCCGGGGAACGGAGCCGGTACGGGACGGCGCCGCTGTCGTTGTAGCCTTCCAGCGCTTTGGCATTCGCCTCGCTCGCGCTGGTGCTGTCGTAAAGGACCAGGTAGCTGCCGGGGGCCAGGCCGCCCATCAGCCGGTCGATTATCGCCTTCGGCTCCTCCTCGTCGGGGAGGTGCCCGAGGATTCCCATCAGCATGAGCGCGACGGGCCGGGTGAAGTCGAGTTTCCCGGCGGCGGCCGCGAGGATCCTGTCCGGCTCGCGCAGGTCGGCGTCGACGTAGTCGGTCATGCCCTCGGGCGTGCTGGTCAGCAGGGCCCGCGCGTGCGACAGGACGAGCGGATCGTTGTCCACGTAGACGATCCGGCTCTCCGGGGCCGCCCGCTGCGCCACCTCATGGGTGTTGTCGACCGTGGGCAGCCCGGTGCCGACGTCAAGGAATTGCCGGACGCCGGCCTCCCCGGCGAGATGCCGCACGGCCCGCGCGAGAAAGTACCGGGCGACCCGCGCCACATCGACGATCCCGGGATAGACCTCGCAGAACTGATCACCGGCCTCGCGGTCGACGGGATAGTTGTCCTGGCCGCCCAGCCAGTAGTTCCATACCCGCGCCGAGTGCGGCACGGTGGTGTCGATCTGGGGCGACGGCTGGATTTCCGGAACGGACGAGCCGGCCGATTCATCGGTCACGAAGATCACAACTCCTACCGCGCGGGCAATGCCGGGATCGCCCCACAATCTAACCCCATTCCGGCCTCATTGACATCGGGTCTGCGATGTCGGCAGGAATTCCTTTCGGGCTTCTCGCCGCACGTGCTGTAGCGCGTCCCGGGGCCGCGCCGCGCCGGTCTCGCGCCGGGGGCGTGTCGGGGGGCGTGCCGTGCCGTCGGGCGCGGGGGCGGGCCCCTACCGGACGGGGGCGAACGTACCTTGACTGGCAAGCATACGTATGTTCTCATTCATCAGACAAAGTACGAACTTCCAGCACGGACCTACCCAGGCAGCCCCGCGCAGGAACCCTGCGACCACCGATCCCGGGCCCGTCCCCTCCGAACGCAGCGAACCCTGCGAGCGATCGGGCCCCTCTCCCGGACACCCACCCACCGCTTCACCATCACCACATTCTGGCTCGGAGGACCCCCAGATGCGGAAACAGCTCTTCGTTGCGGCTGCCGCAACATTCCTGATGATCGCGAGCGCGTGCAGCGCCGACAACGATGATCCGAGCGGCGGCGGCGGGGGTGCGGCCAAACCGAAGCAGAATGTCGCGTGCCCGCCCGTAGACGAGGCCGCGATCGACAAGAGCGCGACGTTCACCTGGATGTACAGCGTCGCCAACACCAGCTTCGACCCGGACAAGATCACGACCAGCAACAGCTGGATGTACCTGTATCCGGTCTACGACACGCTGATCCGCATCGACGCCAACGGCGAGCCGACGCCGATGCTCGCGAAGAAATGGGAGGTCGGCGACGGCGGCAAGAGCCTGACGCTGAATCTCATCGAGAACTGGAAATACCACGACGGGACCGCGTTCGACGCCGAGTCCGTCAAGGCGAACATCGACCGGCACCGGGCCGGCAAGAGCTTCAACAAGCAGGCGCTGAACGACGTCACGGGGGTCGACGTCGTCGACGCGTCCACGGTGAAGGTGAAGACGAAGAGCGGCGCGGCGCCGCTCATCGGCATCCTCTCCAGCTCGGCCGGCATGATGATGAGCCCGAAGGTGTTCGACGACCCGGGCCAGGCGAGCAAGCCCACCGGCGGTTCTGGCGCCTTCAAGGTCACCGCCTACGAGCCCAACACCAAGGTCGAGTACACGCCGGTCCCCGGATACTGGGACCCCAAGGCGGTCAACGTCGCCAAAATGGTGTTCCTGATCTCCAGCAATGACAACGCGCGGCTGAACGCGACCATTACCGGAACGGCGGACACCACGTTC
The DNA here is from genome assembly GCF_044326405.1 of Actinomadura sp. 1N219. Classification (NCBI taxonomy): domain Bacteria; kingdom Bacillati; phylum Actinomycetota; class Actinomycetes; order Streptosporangiales; family Thermomonosporaceae; genus Actinomadura; species Actinomadura sp. 1N219. Next base: position 655,416 of record NZ_JBIRAY010000001.1, read on the forward strand.
CTGCGGTCCAGCATGTACCAGCCGGCCAAGGACGCGAACCTCGTCGTGTGCCAGAAGCCGAGCCTGGCGAGCTTCACGATCGCGGTGAACACGGCGAAGCCTCCGTTCGACAAGAAGGAGGTCCGCCAGGCGCTGAACTACGCGATCAACCGGGACGCGATCAACGAACTGCAGGGCGGCTTCTGCCAGCCCGGAGTGCAGATGTTCCCGTCCACCTACTACGCGTCCGATCCGTCGCTGACTCCGGACGCCTACAAGCACGACCCTGCAAAGGCGAAGGAACTGCTCGCCAAGGCGGGCGTGAAGGACCTCTCGTTCACGCTGGAGACCGACAACCTCGACGCCTACCAGCGGGTCGCGGAGCTCATCCAGGCGAACCTCCAGGAGGTCGGCGTCAAGATGACGATCCGTCCGGTCGAGCTGCCCAAGCTGATGGAGGGCTTCTCGGTGAACAAGAACGTCGACGCGATCATGGTGCAGCAGAAGGCCGACGCCGACCCGAGCATCCAGGTCGCCTCGTACTACATGCCCGACGGGTTCAGCAACCCGGGCGCCTACTCGAACCCGGCGATCACCGACCTCGCGACCAAGGCCAAGGCCGCGAAGGACCGGAACGCCGCCAAGAGCATCTACCAGCAGCTGTTCAAGGCGGCCCACGACGACGCGGCCCAGCCGATCACGCTGTGCCACCTCAACACGCCGCTGGCGATGAACAAGAAGATCATGGGCGTGGAGGTCTACGTGGACGGGTCCCGCCAGTTCCGGGGTGTCGCGGTCAAGAAGTGACGCCTCGCCGATAGCGGAGCGGGTTCCAGCCGGAGCACGGGGCCGGCTGGGACCCGCTCAGCCAGAAAGGAGGGATCGGCGTGCTGCGGTTGCTGTGCGTGCGACTCCTGGCGATGATCCCGTTGCTGGTCATCGTCAGCTTCCTGATCTACAGCCTCATCGCGTTGGTGCCGGGCGGCCCCGAGGTGGCGCTGGCCGGGAGCAACCCGACGCCCGAGCGGATCCAGGCGATCCGCGAGGAGCTCGGCCTGGACGAGCCGTTCCTGATCCAGTACTGGAACTGGCTGACCGACGTCCTGCACGGCGACCTGGGCAACTCGTTCGTCGACGACCAGAGCGTCTGGTCGGCGGTCGCGGCCGGGTTCCCGGTGACGCTCTCGCTGGTCGTCCTCACGCTGGTCATCGCGGCGGTCGTGGGGCTGGCGCTCGGCCTGGCCGCCGGGCTGCGTCCGGGCAGCTGGGTGGACCGGGTGTCCACCGTCACCGCGAGCGCGTTCATGGCGCTGCCGTACTTCTGGGTCGGCATGATGCTCGTGCTGATCTTCGCCATCCAGATGCGGACGCTCCCGGCCGTCGGCTACGTGCCGTTCTCAGAGAGCCCGCTGGACTGGTTCAGCCACCTGCTCCTGCCCGCGGTGTCGCTCGCGACCGTCCCGACCGCCGTCGTCGCCCGGCAGACCCGCGCCGCGGTGACCTCGGTGATGCAGGAGGACTACATCCGGACGGCCAAGGCGAAGGGGCTCCACCCGAGGCGGGTGGCGTTCAAGCACGTGATGAAGAACGCCGCCGTCCCCGTCGTCACGGCGTTCGGCGTCGAGGCGAACCGGCTGATCGGGGCGACCGTCGTCATCGAGCAGCTGTTCGCGCTGCCCGGCGTCGGGAAGCTGGCGTACTTCTCGGTGTTCTCCCGGGACTTCCCGATGGTGCAGGGCATCCTGCTGATCACCGCCGTGCTGATCATGCTCGTCAACCTGGCGGTCGACCTGTCGTACGGCTACTTCAATCCGAAGGTCAAGGCGTCATGACCCAAAGTGACAGCGTCGACCTCCGCAAGACGGTGACCACGCCGGTCGCGGACGGCGCCGACCTCGCCGAGCACGTCTCCCGCGGACGCGCCACCCTGCGCCGGTTCCGGGCCAACAAGTCGGCCGTGGTCGGCTGCGCGCTGCTGCTCCTGATCATCATCGTGACGGCGGCGGCCCCGCTCATCGCCCCGTACGGGCCGGCGGAGGTCGACATCAGCGACCGGCTGTCCGGCCCGACTCCGGAGCACTGGCTCGGCACCGACACGCTGGGACGCGACACGCTGACCCGTCTCATGCACGGCGGCCGGGTGTCGCTCGCGGCGGCCGGGCTCGCCGTCCTGATCGCGACGCTCATCGGCCTGCCGCTCGGGCTCGCGGGCGGCTATTTCGGCGGCATCGTCGACTGGCTGCTGGACCGGGCCGCGGACGTGCTGATGTCGTTCCCCGCGATCGTCCTGACCATCGCGATCATCGCGGCGGTCGGGCCTGGGCTCACGACGGCGATGGTGTCCCTCGGCATCGTGTACGCGCCGCGCATGTACCGCGTGGTGCGCGGCAGCACCCTCGAGGTCCGCCGCGAGGTCTACATCGAGGCGTCGACCAGCATCGGGACGCCGCATCTGATGATCCTGCGGAGACGGGTGCTGCCGAACATCCTGCCGGCGGCGCTCGTCCAGCTGTCGTTCCTGCTCGCGTCCGCGCTGCTGGCCGAGGTGACGATCAGCCTGCTGGGCCTCGGCGCGCTGCCGCCGACGGCGAGCTGGGGCAGCATGCTCGGGCAGGCGTTCCAGGAGATGCGCAGCCAGCCGTCGCTCGCCGTCTATCCCGGGATCGCGATCGCGATCGCGACGCTGTGCTTCAACCTTGTCGGCGACGGCCTCCGGGACGCCTTCGGTAGGGAAACGAGGAAGGCGTGAAGATGGCGAAGCAAGACGGCGACACGCTGTTGCAGATCGAGGATCTGCACGTCGACTTCCTGACCGATCGCGGGTGGACGAACGTCGTCGCGGGCGTGTCCTTCGACGTCGGGCCCGGCGAGATCGTGGGCCTGGTCGGCGAGTCCGGCTCGGGCAAGAGCGTCACGAGCCTGTCGGTGCTGCGGCTGCTCCCGGACGCGTACGCGCGCACCCCGTCCGGCCGGGTGCTCTACCAGGGCCGGGACCTGATCGGGATGCCCGCGCGGGCGCTGCGCGACATCCGCGGCAACGAGATCTCGATGATCTTCCAGGAGCCGATGACGAGCCTGAACCCGGCGTTCACCATCGGCGACCAGATCGCCGAGGTGTACCGGCGGCACAAGGGCGGCTCGCGGCGCGCCGCGTTCGCCCGCGCGGCGGAGATGCTCGACCTCGTCGGGATCCCGGACGCGGGCAGCCGCGTCAAGGACTACCCGCACGAGTTCTCCGGCGGGATGCGGCAGCGGGCCATGATCGCGATGGCGCTGGCGTGCGAGCCGAAGCTGCTCATCGCGGACGAGCCCGCCACCGCCCTCGACGTGACCGTCCAGGCGCAGATCGTCGCGCTGCTCTCGCGGCTCCGCGACGAGACGGGCTGCGGCATCCTCTTCATCACCCACGACCTCGGGCTGGTCGTCGAGCTGGCCGACCGGGTCGTCGTGATGTACGCGGGCGAGGTCGTGGAGACCGCGTCCGCGCTCGACCTGTACAACGCGCCGAAGCATCCGTACACGGCGGGGCTGCTGAGCGCCATGCCGCACCTCGGGGTTCGCGGGAAGGAGCTGCCGACGATCCCCGGCCGCACCCCGGAGCCCTGGCGGATGCCGGAGGGCTGCAGGTTCAGCCCCCGATGCGGATACACGAGCGACGAGTGCGTGGCGGCCCCGCCCGCGCTCCGGATCGTCGAGGCAGGCCGCAGCGCCCGCTGCTGCCGAACCGAGCAGTTGCGTTTGGTGGGTTCCCCATGAGCATCAAGAAGGCAGGACCATCGGAACCCGGGCCGGAATCGGGACCGGCGCCGGAGAGCGGGCCGCTCGTCGACGTGCGCGACGTCAGCGTGGTGTTCCGGAAGCGGCGGACGCTGGCGGCGGCGCGGCAGGTGCGGGCGGTCAACGACGTCACCTTCCACATCGCCCAGGGCGAGACGTTCGGGCTGGTCGGCGAGTCGGGGTCGGGCAAGTCGACGACCGGGCGGGCGCTGCTGAAGCTGGTGCCGACGGTGAGCGGGTCCATCAGGGTGGCCGGGCACGACGTCACGGCCCTGCACGGCGGCGCCCTGCGGAAGGCGCGGCGGAGCATGCAGATGGTGTTCCAGGACCCGTACTCGTCGCTGGATCCGTCGTCCACGGTGGCGGCGAGCATCGCGGAGCCGCTCGTCGTCCACGAGAAGCTCTCGGCGCGGGCGGCGCGCACCCGCGTGCACGAACTGATCGAGATGGTCGGGCTCCGGGCGAGCTATGCCGACCGATATCCGTACGAGTTCTCCGGCGGGCAGCGCCAGCGGCTGGCCATCGCGCGGGCGATCGCGCTGAACCCGCAGTTCGTCGTCTGCGACGAGGCCGTGTCCGCGTTGGACGTGTCCACCCAGAACCAGGTGATCAACCTGCTGGAGCGGCTGCGGGCGGAGTTCAAGCTGACGTACCTTTTCATCGCGCACGACCTGGCGATCGTCCGGCACATCTCGCACCGGGTCGGGGTCATGTACCTCGGCCGGATCGTGGAGACCGGCCCGGCGGAGCGGGTCTACAGCGCGCCGGCGCATCCGTACACCCAGGCGCTGCTGTCGGCGATCCCCGACCCGCGCCGGGAGTCGGAGCGGATCGTCCTGGAGGGGGATCTCCCGGACCCGGCGAAACCGCCGGTGGGGTGCCCCTTCCAGACGCGGTGCAGGTTCGTCATGGACGTCTGCAGGCGGCAGGTGCCCGAGCACACCGCCGTGGAGGGCGGTGGGGAGGTCGCGTGCCATCTGCAGACGAGCGGTCCGACGCTGGCGGGCTCGCCGCTGAACGATCTCGCGCCGACCCGCGTCGCGGCGGCGCCGTGAGAAAGCTTTTCCCGTGACCTGACCCACGTTGACCGACGAACACTGGCAGACGTAATCTGTAGTACGTCAGACAAAAGTAAAGGACTGCCGTGACCGACCCGAAGCTCGACCTGACGATCGACCGGCCCGCCGAATCCGTCCCGGAGATGGTCGTGCGGCGAATACGCGACGCGATCGCCGCGGGCCTGCTCCCGCCCGGCCGCCAGCTCACCGAGCGCGAACTCGTCGAGCTGACCGGCGTCAGCCGGACGTCCGTGCGGGAGGCCATGCGGCACCTGCAGACCCTGGGCCTCGTGGAGCCGTCGCCGAGCCGCGGCGTCCGCGTCGCCCGGCTCGGCAGCGACGAGGTCCGCGAGATCTACGAGGTCCGCGACGCGCTTGAGCCCGCCGCGGCGGAGCTGTTCGTGCTCCGCGCGACGGACGAGGAGGTCGCCGCCCTCGTGGAGAAGGTCCAGCCGCGCGAGACCGGCGACCAGCGGCTCCAGGCCATATACGAATTCGACGAACTGCTCCTCGCGGGCGCCCGCAACTCGCTGCTGAAATCCATGCTGGAGCCCCTGCACACGCGGATCCACGCGCTGCGCAGCCTTTCGGTGACCATTCCCGGCCGGCACGAGGCGTCCGCGAAGGAATACCTCGAAATCGCGGAGGCGATCGCCGCCCGCTCGCCCGAGCGCGCCGCCGAGGCCGCGCACCGCCATGTCCGTGCGGCCGCCAAGGCGGCCCTTGAAGCTGTGGAGATCCTCGAGAAGAAGCACCCGAAGTCATAGCGAAAACTCCGGTGGCCCAGAGCCACGTCGGCACGAGCACGAGGGTGATATCGCCATGGCCATGAAGGATGTGGCAATCGTCGGCGTCGGGTCGTCGGACTTCCGGCGGCTGTACGCGGACAAGAGCCGCCCGAACGATGTGTACCAACTCGCGGCGGAGGCGTTCAGGGACGCCCTGGACGACTGCGGCGCGACGCAGCAGGACATCGACGGACTCATCTGCACCAATATCAAGTACGGCCAGTTCGGAGAGACGGTCGGGCTCACCGGGCCGGGATTCGTCCATGACCTTGAGGGCACCGGCAGAATGGCCGGCATTTCCTTGCAGGAGGCGTGCGCGCTCGTCCGCTCGGGCATGGCGGACATGGTCGCCTGCGTGTACGCGACGAACGGCAGGACCGCGGGCACGAAGTACGGCGGCGGGGACGCCGATCCGGCCGGCGTTTACGACGCCATGTACGGAATGACGTCCACGGGCGCCTACGTGTCGATGATGTACCAGCGGTACCGCGCCATGTACGGCGCTCCGGAGGACGCGCTCGCGCCGCTCGCCATCAACAACCGCGCCAACGGGGCCCGCAATCCGATCGCGGTGTTCCAGAAGGAGATCGACCTCGACGACTACCTGTCGTCGCGGTTCATCGCCGAGCCGCTGCGGATGCTGGACTACTGCATCATCAACGACGGCGCCGTCGTGTTCATCGTGACGTCGCTCGACCGTGCCCGCGACATGCGGAAGAAGCCCGTCCGGGTGGCGGCCACGGCGGGCCGGGCCGAGCTGGGCCGCAGCTACATCAGCCCCGACTTCTACTTCGGGACGAGCAAGGCCGTGGCCGACCAGCTCTACCAGAGCGCGGGAATCGGCCCGGACCAGATCGACTGCATGCAGGTGTACGACAACTTCCTCCCGACGATTCTCTTCACCCTTGAGGGCTTCGGCCACGCGCCTCGCGGCGCCTCCTGGGAATGGGTCCGGGACGGCCGGATCGAGCTCGGCGGGAAACGTCCGATGAACACCTCGGGCGGCCACACGAGCGAAAGCTACATGCAGGGCTTCGCGCTCCATGTGGAAGCGGTACGGCAAGTGCGCGGCGAGGCCGGCGACCGGCAGGTCGAGAACTGCAACACCGTGCAGTACATGTGCGTCTCGCCCATCGTGACATCGCACATCTTCGTGGCCGACTAGAAGGGGGCTAGCCGATGGACGTCGCGGCCTACGCGAAACTCTTGCCGGACATCACCCCGCGCAGCAAGCCGTTCTGGGACGGCTGCGCCGCCGGTGAGCTACGCCTCCAGAAATGCACGGAATGCGGACGGTACCGCTTCCCGGACGGGCCGCTCTGCCCGGAGTGCCTTTCCAGCTCGTCCTCGTGGGAGGCCGTGAGCGGCAACGGGACCATCTGGTCGTGGTGCACGATGCACCAGAAATACTTCGCCGCTTTCGCCGACGAGGTCCCCTACCGGCTCGTCTATGTGCGGCTGGCCGAGGGCCCATTGGTGATCAGCGTATTGGAAGACGAACCGTCCGAAGAATTGCGCCTCGACCAGCCGGTGCACGCGGTGTTCCGGCCGAGTCCCGGCGGGCGGGTCATTCCCCAGTTCAGCACCGGCGCAGCCGCAGGCATGTGAGGTTGAATTCAAATGGATCCGATCGCTGACCATGATCTCGTCCGGTACGAGGACCTGTCGGACGGCGTCGCCCGCATCACGCTGAACCGGCCCGAGAAGCGGAACGCGATGAGCCGGGCCGCCAGAGCGGCGCTGCTGGACGTGCTGGACCGCTGCGACGGGCACGTCCGGGTGATCGTCCTCACCGGCGCGGGACCGGCCTTCTGCGCGGGCGTCGACCTCAAGGAGTCCGCCGAGGAGGACATCGACAGCGACCGCCGCGGCGCGGGACGCCGCACGAGCTGGCTCACCGTCCAGGAGCGCATCCGGCAGCACTCGGCGATCGTCATCGCGGCCGTCAACGGGTACGCGCTCGGCGGCGGGCTGACCCTCATCAACTCGAGCGACCTCGCCGTCGCCGCCGACGACGCGCCGATCGGGATGCCCGAGGTCGGCTTCGGCCTGTACCCGGGGCTCGCGGGCCCGTCCACGCAGCTGCGGCTCGGGGCGAAGCGGGCCGCGTGGATGGTGCTGACCGCCGACCGGATCACCGGCGCGACGGCGGCGGAATGGGGGCTGGTGAACCTCGCCGTCCCGGCCGCCGAGCTCCAGTCCGCCGCGCTCGACCTCGCCCGCCGCGTCGCGCGGCACAACGCGGTGACGCTGTCGTGGGCGAAGCGCGCCCTCCACGAGATCCCCATGTACATCTCGGACTGGACGAAGGCCCTCGAATACGGCGAGGACGTCCGGCACCAGATCGCCGCGCGCACGGACGTGCTCGACGATCGGCACGCGACGCACCGGATGGCGGTCGGCCGGACCGGCGACGGCGCGCGATGAACCGTCCAGACGCGGCCGCCGGGGGAGGCGCCGCAACGACCGGCAGGGTCCTCCGGGTGGTCGAACTCGCCGACGGCGTGGCCGCCCAGGTCTGCGGGCGGCTGCTCGCGGGCCTCGGCCACGACGTGACCAAGTGCGAGCCGCCCGGCGGTGATCCGCTGCGCACCCGCGAGCCGGTCGACGCCGACGGCTTGAGCTACACGTTCGCCGCGCTCAACGCCGACAAGCGGAGCGTCGGGCTCGACCCGGCGGCCCCGGACGGCCACGCCCGCCTGGCGGAGTTGCTCGCGGCGGCCGACGTCCTGATCATGGACGCCGGTCCGCGCAGGGCGGCCGAGCTCGACCTGTCACCGGCCCGCCTGCGCGCCGCGCACCCGCGGCTCGTCGTCGTCGCGATCACGCCCTACGGGGCCACCGACCCGCGCTCCGACGCCTACGGCGACAGCCTGCTCGCCGAGTGCTACGGGGGCCTGGCCGCGATGGTCGGCGAGCCGGACCGGCGGCCGCTGAGCCTCGGCGGCGAGCAGACGGCGCACGCCGCCGCGTTCGTGGCCTTCTACGGGGCGATGCTCGCGCTGCGGCGCCCGGACGGCGACGTCGTGGACGTCGCCCTCTGCGACGTGGCCGCCTACATCGACTGGAAGAGCGACATCGTCTACACCGAGACCGGCCAGATCCCCGTCCGGACGGGCACGAGCATCGGGCGCTGGCGGACGGTCGAGGCCGCGGACGGCTGGGTCGGGTTCATCTTCCAGCCGGAGCAGTGGGACAGCGTCGTCACGCTCGTCGGCGACCCGGCGCTCGAGGACCCCAGGCTGCGCGGCGACAAGGCGCGCTTCGAGCTCGTCGACCTGTGGTGGCCGGCCGTCGAGCGGTGGGCCGCGCAGCGCACCAAGCGGGAGATCTACCTCGCCGCGCAGCGCCTCGGCCTGCCGTTCGGCTACTGCGCCGACCTGGCCGACCTCGCCGCCGACCCCCAGTACCAGGAGCGGTCGTTCTTCCCGGACGGCGGCGGAAGGCTGGCGCCCGTCGCCGGTCTGCCGTGGCGCTTCGGCCCCCCGCCCGGCCTGGCCGACGACGCCGGGACCGGCACGTCACGGCCCGTCCCGCGCACGATGGACGGTCCGTCGAACGGCCGCGAGAAGGCCCCGCTCGCCGGGCTCGTCGTCCTGGACCTCGGCACGATCACGGCGGGCGCCGCCACCGGCCGGCTGCTCGCCGACTACGGCGCCACCGTCATCAAGATCGAGGCGATGGAGCGGCCGGACGCGTTCCGCGTGTGGCCGGTGCCCGGCGCGGGCGACGCCGAGGTGATGGAGGAGTCGCCGCTCTTCGAGTCGAACAACGCCGGCAAGCTCGGCATCACGCTCGATCTGAAGACCGAGGCCGGGCGGGCGGAGATCCGGCGGCTCGCCGCGCGGTCCGACGCGCTGATCGAGAACTTCACCGTCGGCGTCACGCGCCGCCTCGGCATCGACTTCCCGACGCTGATCGAGGTCAACCCGCGGCTGATCTACCTGTCGCTGTCCAGCCAGGGGCAGTCGGGCCCCGAGTCGGGCACCCGCTCCTACGGCTCCAGCCTCGACCTGCTGTCCGGCCTCGCGTCGGTCACGGGGTACGCGGGGGAGCGCCCGATGTGGTCGTCGGCCGACATCAACTACCCCGACCAGATCGTCTCGCTGTTCGGCGCCGGGCTGATCGCCTACTGCGCGGCGCAGGACCTGCGCGGGACGTACCTCGACGTGTCGCAGCGGGAGCTGGTGAGCTGGACGCTCGCCGACCGCATCATCGAGCATCTCGACACCGGGACCGTTCCGGGGCCGTCCGGCAACCGGCGTCCCGGCAGCACGCCGCACGACGTGTACCGGTGCGGCGGCGACGACCAGTGGATCGCCGTCGCCTGCCGGACGGACGCCGAGCGCGCCGCGCTGGCGGCGCTCATCGGCGCCGGCCGGATGGCGGGCCGGACGGCCGGCTGGTGGGAGGAGAACCACCGGGAGGCCGACGCCGCGATCAGTGCCTGGACCCGGCGGCGCACGAAGGAAGAGTGCGTTCGCGAGCTGACCAGGGCGGGCGTACCGTCCGCGCCGGTCCAGTCCGCCCGCGAACGCGCCGAGGATCCGCATTTTCGGCGCCGCCGGGTCTTCCTCGACGAACCACGCCGCCAGAAGGGCTTCCCGCTGCGGCTGTTCGGCTACGAGCCGCCGCAGCCCAGCCCGGCCCCCCGCCTCGGCCAGCACGACGCCGAAATACGCAATGGCCATTTGCCGGGCGCCGCAGACGTGCCCGCTCCACGGGCCGCCGAATTCCCGTCCCCGCGTCCAAGAGGATCGACATGAACGCCAACGATGCCGCCGTCATCATCGGAGCCTACGAACATCCGGGCCGCGAGCTGCCGGACAAGTCGCTGGCGCAGATCCACGCCGAGGTCGCGATCGGAGCCTTGGCGGACGCGGGCCTGACGCTGGACGACGTCGACGGCTACTTCTGCGGCCACGACGCGCCAGGCTACGGCGGCGGCTGGGTCACCATGGCCGAGTACCTCGGCCTGCGCGACCTCACCTACATGGACTCGACGGAGTCCGGCGGCGCCTCGCCGATCTACCACGTGTCGCACGCGGCGGCGGCGATCGCGGCCGGGAAGTGCAGCGTCGCGCTGATCACGCTCGCGGGCAAGCCGCGGACGGGCATCCAGCCGGGCGGCGGCGGTCCGGCCTCCCCGCAGGACGACTTCGAAATGGCGATGTTCACCGGCGCGGGGCTGGTCAGCACCTACGCGCTGGCGGCCCGCCGGCACATGTACGAGTTCGGCACGACGAGCGAGCAGCTCGCCGAGATCAAGGTGGCGGCGACGAAGCACGCGTCCCACAACCCGAACGCCTTCCTGCAGAAGGTGCTGACGGTCGAGGACGTCGTCAACTCGCCGATGGTCGCCGACCCGCTGCACCGCGCGGACTGCTGCGTGGTCACGGACGGCGGCGGCGCCGTGGTCGTCGTCAGCCGCGAGGTCGCCCGCAGCCTGAACCGGCAGCCGGTGAAGATCCTCGGCCAGGGCGAGTCGGCGAAGCTGACCAACGGCGGCAAGCTCGACCTGACGTACACGAGCGCGGTGTGGTCGGGGCCGCGGGCGTACGAACAGGCCGGGGTCACTCCGCAGGACATCGACTACGTGTCGATCTACGACAGCTTCACGATCACCGTCCTGGAGATCCTGGAGGACCTCGGCTTCTGCGCGAAGGGCGAGGGCGGCCGCTTCGTCATGGACGGGACGCTCGTCGCCCCGCACGGGAAGCTCCCGTTCAACACCGACGGCGGCGGGCTGAGCAACAACCATCCGGGTCACCGCGGCGGCATCACCAAGACCATCGAGGCGGTGCGGCAGCTGCGCGGCGAGGCGAACCAGGGCGTGCAGGTCCCCGACTGCGAGATCGCCCTGGTGCACGGCAACGGCGGCGACCTGGGCACCCGGATGCGCAGCGCCACGATGATCTTGGGAAGGGAAGCATGAGCGAGGTACGGAGCCCGGTGCTGCCCGCGCAGGCGCCGGTGGTCAACCCGGACACCGCGGAGTTCTGGAAGGCGACCACCGAGGGCACATTCCTCGGCCGGCGCTGCGGCGACTGCGGGTCGGCGATCTGGTACCCGCGGCCGATCTGCCCGTTCTGCCACAGCGTGAACACGCGGTGGGAGGAGTTCAGCGGGCGGGGGGCCGTCTACTCCTACAGCGTCGTCCACCGGGCCGCCGGCGCGTGGAAGGGCGTCACGCCGTACGTCCTCGCCTACGTGGAGCTGGAGGAAGGGCCCCGCGTGATGACCAACATCGTCGACTGCGACGTCGAGAAGGTCGCCATCGGGGACGCGGTGGAAGTGGTGTTCGAGGACACCGGGAACGGCAGCGCGCTGCCGCGCTTCCGTCCGGTGCAGAGCGCGAGTGAAAAGGGACAGGCATGACCATCAACAAGGTGTACGAGTCTCCGCTGGCGGCCGTCGCCGACGTCCCGGACGGCGCGTCGGTGTCGATCGCCGGGTTCGGCAAGACCCACAGTTTCCCGACGAGCCTGACCGTCGCGCTCAGGGAGCAGGGCGCCCGGCAGCTGTGCCTGGTGGCCAACTCGCTCGGCGAAGGCCCCTACCGTTCGATCACTCTCGTTGAGAACCGGCAGGTCAACCGCTTGATCGTGTCGTTCTCGGCGCGGGCGGGGGAGGCGACGTCGGCGGCCGAGAAGCAGATCGCCGCGGGCGAGATCGAGGTCGAGCTGGTGCCGCAGGGCACGCTCGTGGAGCGGCTGCGCGCGGGCGGGGCCGGGATCGGCGCGTTCTTCACCCGCACCGCCGTCGGCACCGCGGTCGCGGACGGCAAGGAGACCCGCGTGATCAACGGGGTCGAGCACGTCCTGGAGATGGGGCTGAAGGTCGACTACGCGTTCATCCGCGCCGCCCGCGCCGACCGTTTCGGGAACCTGGAGTTCGACGGCGTCGGACGCAATTTCATGCCCGCGTTCGCCAAGGGCGCCGAGATCACGATCGCCGAAGTGGACGAGATCGTCGACGGCGAACTGCACCCGGAGCGAATTGGACTGCCGGGCATTTTCGTGAGCCGGGTCGTCCGCAAGACGGTCGACGTCGAGCACGACTTCCCGGTGGTGCGGGAGGGGCGCGGCGGCGACAGCGCCCGCACGGTCAACGGCAAGAAGGCGCTGACCCGCAAGCAGATGGCGGAGGTCGCGGCCGGGCTCGTGCCCAACGGCAGCTACATGAACCTTGGCCTCGGAATCCCGACGCTCATCTCGGACTACATTTCCGGGCGCGACATCGTCCTGCATTCGGAGAACGGCGTGCTCGGTTACGGGACGATCGCGTCGCGCGAGGACTACGACCCCGAGATCTACAACGCGGGCGGCCAGTACGTGCATCTGGAGAAGGGCGCGTCGTTCTTCGAGAGCGTGACGTCCTTCGAGATGGTGCGCGGCGGCAAGGTCGACTTCGTCGCGCTCGGGGCGTTCCAGGTGGACGCCGACGCCAACCTCGCCAACTGGAGCACCCCGAACATGGTGGGCGGCGGCATCGGCGGGGCGATGGACCTGGTCGCGGGCGACGTCAACGTGATGGTGCTGATGATGCACTCCGACTCCAAGGGCAACGCGAAGCTCGTCAACTCCTGCGAGTACCCGCTGACCGGGCTCAACTGCGTCAACCTCGTCGTCACCGACCTGTGCGTCCTGCGCCGCGTCGGCGACGCGTTCAAGCTCGAATACGTGGCGCCGGGATTCACCGCGGACGAGGTCGCCGCGCTCACCGAATTCGAGATCGACGCCTCTGACTTCGAGTCGGCGGCGTAGAGGCCACCGTGTCGGATCTTGCTGGAATGACGGCCGCGGAGCTGGCCGGGGCGTACGCGCGGCGCGAGACGTCGCCGGTGGAGGCGACCCGCGCCGCGCTGGCCGCGATCGAGGAGCGCGACGCCGAACTGAACGCGTTCGTCCTGGTCGACGCCGACGCCGCGGTGAAGGCGGCGGCCGAGTCGGAGGCCCGCTGGTCGGCCGGGACGCAGCGCGGCCGGGCCGACGGCGTCCCGACGTCCGTCAAGGACCTCGAACGGACCCGCGGCTGGCCGACCCTGCGCGGCACCTGGCTGGCGGACGAGGCAGGCCCATGGCCGGAGGACTCACCCAGCGTGGCCAGGCTGCGCGAAGCGGGCGCCGTCCTCATCGGCAAGACGACGACGCCCGAGTTCGGGTGGAAGAGCGTCACCGACTCGGACCGGTTCGGGATCACCAGGAACCCGCTGGACCCCGCGCTGACGCCCGGCGGTTCCAGCGGCGGCTCGGCGGCGGCGGTCGCGGCCGGGATGGGCACGTGGTCGGTCGGCACGGACGGCGGCGGGTCCGTCCGGGTGCCGGCGTCGTTCACCGGGACGGTCGGCCTCAAGCCGACCGGCGACCTGATCTCGTCGTACCCGCCCGGCAGCAACGGCCTGCTGTCGCATCGCGGGCCGATCACCCTGTCGGTGCTGGACGCCGCCATCATGCTCGACGTGATCGGACGCCCCGACCACCGCGACTGGGCGGCGCTGCCCGCCAAGGACGGCTCGTTCACGGACGGCATCGAAGCAGGCATCAAGGGCCTGACCATCGGCTACTCGCCCGATCTCGGCTACGGCCGCAACGACCCGGAGGTCGCCGCGCTGGTGGCCGAGGCGGTCGGCGTCCTGGCCGGGCTGGGCGCGCGCGTGACCGAGATCGAGCCGCTCTTCGACGATCCCGTCGAGGCGTTCCAGACACTGTGGTGCGCCGGGGTCGCGCGGACGCTCAAGCCCTACGGCCCGGACGACCTCGCCCGCGTCGACCCGGCACTGCTGGAGTACGCGGAGCAGGGCCGCGGCATCACCGCCGTGGAGTACCTGGACGCGATGGCCGTCTGCGCCGACCTCGGCCTCCGGATGGCGCGGTTCCACGAGTCGTACAACCTGCTCGTCACGCCGACCGTCCCGGGCGTCGCGTTCCCGGCGGGCCAGAACGGGCCCACCCCGGAGCTGTCGCAGGTCTGGGCGTCGTGGACGCCGTACACCTATCCGTTCAACATGACCAGGCAACCGGCGCTGAGCGTGCCGTGCGGGCGCACGCGGTCCGCCGGGCTGCCGGCCGGACTCCAGCTGGTGGGCCCCCGCCACCAGGACGCCCGCGTGCTCAGGGCCGGGCACGCCTACGAGACGGCGCGCGCCCACGAGACGAGAGGACACCACTCTTGACTTCCTCCCCACGGCTGAAGCCGGGGGTTTCCGGCCCTCGCAGGTCGGGTTTCCTGCTTCGCCGCCAGTTGCCCGCCGGGCTTGCGCCTTTGGGGTCTTACACCGGCTCCACAGGCGTTTCACCTCTCGGCCAGCCCGGCCGCGAGGATGTTGCGGGCCGCGTTCACATCCCGGTCGTGCACCGCGCCGCAGGCGCACTGCCACGACCGGATGTTCAGCGGCATTGCGTCTTGCCGGGTCCCGCACCCGCTGCACAGCTTCGTACTGGGGAACCACCGGTCGACCACGACGAGTTCGCGGCCGTACCAGCCGGTCTTGTACTCCAGCATGCCGCGCATCTCCCGCCAGGAGGCGTCGCAGATCGCGCGGGCGAGCGCGTGGTTGCCGAGCATGTTGCGGACGGCGAGGTCCTCGATCACGACCGTTTGGTTCTCGCGGACGAGCCGAGTGGTGAGCTTGTGCAGGAAGTCCCGTCTGCGGTCGGTGATCCGGGCGTGCACCCGGGCGACCCTGCCCCGGGCCTTGTCCCGGTTCTTCGACCCCTTGACCTTGCGGGCCAGCGACAGCTGGGCCTTGACCAGCTTGCGCCGGTCGCGCCGCGCGTACCGGGGGTTGGTGACCTTCTCCCCGGTGGACAGGGCCGCCAGGGACGTGATCCCCGCGTCCACGCCCACGGCGCGCTCGGTGGGAGGCAGGGGGCTGATCTTCTCCTGCACCAGGATGGACACGAACCACCGCCCGGCCGGGTCCCGGCTGACGGTGACGGTGGACGGCTCTGCGCCTGCGGGCAGCGGACGCGACCAGCGAACGTCCAGCGGCCCGTCCATCTTCGCCAAGGTCAGTGTCCCGTTCCGCCAGCGGAACGCCGACCGGGTGTACTCGGCCGACTGACGGGACTTCTTGCGGGACTTGAACGTCGGGTACTTGGCGCGCTTGGCGAAGAAGTTCACAAACCCTGCGTGCAGGTGCCGCAGGGCCTGCTGCAACGGGACCGAGGACACCTCGCCCAGGAACCCCAACTCCGGGGTCTTCTTCCACGCCGTCAGCATCGCCGAGGTGTGTGCGTAGGAGACCCTCCGGCCTTCGGCGGTGTAAGCGCGCGAGCGTTCCGCCAGCGCCTTGTTGTAGACCAGGCGGACGCAGCCGAAGGTCCGGGCGAGCTCTGCGGCCTGTTCGGGGGTGGGGTAGAAGCGGTACTTGTAGGCCCGTTTCACCGGCTGCGCCATGTCACACATCGTACTCGGACAGTGGCCGAGAGTCGCACACATGTTCGTATCCCTGCGGCACCGCGCCGCGTTTCCTCCCCACGCCTGAAGGCGGGCGCCTTCACACTCCAAGGAGAACGATGACGGAGCTACCCGCGGTCGAGAACCTGATCAACGGGGAGTGGCTGCGCAGCGATCATGAACGCACGGTGCACCACAAGTTCACCGGCGCGCCGCTCGCGACCTCGTACGACGCGACGCCCGGCATGGTGACGGACGCCGTGACCGTCGCGCGTGAGGCGAGCCGCACCCCGCTGAACCCGCTGCAGCGCTTCGAGATCCTGCGGGCGGTCGCCGACAAGATCGCGGAGAACCGCGAGCGGCTCGCCATGGACGTGGCGCGCGAGTCCGGGTTCAGCATCAAGGACTGCCTGGGCGACACCGACCGCGCCGTGCAGACGATGCTGACGTCCGCCGAGGAGGCGAAGCGGATCGACGGCGAGGTCGTGCCCATCCAGGCCGCGCCCGGGTTCGCGCACCGGCTGGCGTTCACGATCCGCACGCCGGTCGGCGTCGTCGGCGCGATCACGCCGTTCAACTCGCCGCTGAACACCGTCGCGCACAAGATCGGACCGGCGCTGGCGGCCGGGAACGCGGCGATCGTCAAGCCGTCGCCGTTCACGCCGATCGCCGCCGCGGCGCTGTGCCGGATGCTGCTGGACGCGGGACTGCCGCCGGGGCTGATCGGGCTGGTGCTCGGCCCGGGTGACCCGGTCGGGCAGGCCCTCGTCGATGACGAGCGCGTCGACTTCATCACCTTCACCGGCAGCACCGCCGCCGGGAAGGCCATCTCCGCGCGGCTCGGCATGCGGCGGGCGACGATGGAGTGCGGCAACGTGTCCGCGACCATCGTGTGCCGGGACGCCGACGTCCTGTCCGCCGCGCAGCAGTGC
The DNA here is from genome assembly GCF_044326405.1 of Actinomadura sp. 1N219. Taxonomy (NCBI): domain Bacteria; kingdom Bacillati; phylum Actinomycetota; class Actinomycetes; order Streptosporangiales; family Thermomonosporaceae; genus Actinomadura; species Actinomadura sp. 1N219. The sequence goes on from NZ_JBIRAY010000001.1 coordinate 672,351, forward strand.
GCACGCGGCGCGTTCCGCAAGTCGGGCCAGGTGTGCACGTCGGTGCAGCGGCTCTACGTGCACGCGTCCGTGCTGGACGAGTTCCTGGGCGAACTGTCGGCGTCGGCGTCGAAGCTCGTCCTCGGGGACCCGGAGGACCCGGCGACCGACATCGGCCCGATGATCAGCGAGGACGCGGCGAAGCGCGCCGAGGAATGGGTGAACGCCGCCGTCGACCAGGGCGCCCGGATCGTGACCGGCGGCGGGCGGACCGGCCCGGTGATGGCCCCGACGATCCTGGTGGACGTCGCGCCCGAGGCCCGGCTGCTCTGCGAGGAGGCGTTCGCGCCCGTCGTGTCGGTCGTCCCGTTCGACGACCTCGACACCGTGATCGACAAGGTGAACGACACCCCGTACGGGCTGCAGGCGGGCATCTTCACCCGGGAGCTCGACACCGCCCTCACCGCCGCCAAGACCCTCCGGATGGGCGGCGTCGTGATCAACTCGACGTCGAGCACTCGCGCCGACCTGATGCCGTACGGCGGCGTCAAGGACAGCGGCTACGGGGTCGAGGGCCCCCGCTACGCCATCCGGGACATGACGGAGGAACGGCTGATCCTCATGGAGCCCGCCGGCGGGACGAGGTAGGGCGGCGATGTCGACCGTCCGGATCTCCGCCGCCGAGCTGCGGGACGCCGCGACGCGGATCTTCGCCGCGTGCGGGGTCCCGCCGGACGACGCCCGGCTCGTCGCGGACAGCCTCGTCCAGGCCGACCTGTGGGGGCACCAGTCGCACGGCGTGCTGCGCGTGGGCTGGTACGTCGACCGCATCCGGTCGGGCGTCATGTCAGGCGAGACCAAGGCCGAGCTCGTCGCCGACCACGGCGCCGTCGCGACCCTGGACGGGCACGACGGCGTCGGCCAGGTCATCACGGCACGCGCCGCCGAAGAGGCCATCGAAAGGGCGGAACGGCACGGCATAGGCGTCGTCTCCGTGCGGAACTCGAACCATTTCGGAACCGCCGCATACTTCACCAGAATGGCGCCGCCGCGCGGCTGCATCGGCGTCCTGACGACGAATTCGAGCCCCGCGATGGCGCCCTGGGGCGGGCGGGGGAAACTCGTCGGCAGCAACCCGTGGTCGATAGCCGCCCCGGTGGACGGCGACCGCCAGATGGTGCTGGACATCGCCAACACGGCCGTCGCCCGCGGAAAGATCTATCTCGCCCGGAACAGAGGCGAGGAGATCCCGGACGGATGGGCGGTCAGCGCGGACGGAGCGCCGACGCGGAACCCCGGGGAGGCCCTGCTCGGCACCGTCCTGCCGATGGCCGGCCATAAGGGATACGGCATCTCGGTGATGATGGACGTCCTGTCCGGGGTGCTCAGCGGAAGCGGCTTCGGCTCGGGCGTCAGCGGCCCCTACCAATCCGAGCTGCCGGGCAAGTCGGGCCACCTGTATCTGGCCCTCAACATTGCCTCGTTCAGCCCGGTGCAGGAATTCGAGGAGCGCATGCAGAACCTGGTCGCGGAACTGAAATCCGGTTCGCGGGAGGGGACGGAAGAGGTGCGCTACCCCGGCGAACTCGAAAGCCTCGCCGAAACGCGGAACGCGCGAGAAGGGCTGGCGCTGCCCGCACGGACCATCGCCGACCTGCGCCAGGTCGCCCATGACCTGGGCGTGGACGTGCTGGAGGAGCGATGAGCGTCACCGTCACCCCGATCCGCGTCGGACGGTCGGAGAACGTCCCGTTCGCCGCCGCCGTCTACGGCTCCGCCAGAGACACGACCATCGACATCCACATGTTCATGTTCGTGATCGAGGCCGGCGGGACGCGCGTCGTCGTCGACACCGGGACGCTGGATCCCGAATACGTGCGGCGGCATCACCCGTACGCCTTCGTGCGCACCCCCGAGGAATTGCCCGAGACGGCGCTGCGCGAATGCGGGTTCGACCCCGATGACGTCGACTACGTCGTCAACACGCATCTGCATTGGGACCACTGCTCGAACAACAGCCTGTTCCGGAACGCCCAGATCCTGGTGCACCGGCGCGAACTCGAATATGCCATGAACCCGCTGCCGCTGCACGAGCGCGCATACGAGAAACTGCCGGGCCTTCAGGCGCCCTGGATGTCGGCCTGGGACCGCATAGAGGCGATATCCCGTGAACAGCAGATCTGCCCGGGCGTCACCGTCGTCCCGCTGCCGGGGCACACGCCCGGCTCCCAAGGAGTCCTCGTCGAAACGGAGACCGGACGCTACCTGCTCGCCGGCGACGCCATGGGCGTCTACGAGAACTGGAACCCGGAAGACTGGCGAAAGAGCGTCCCGCCGACCATTCACACCAATCTCTTCGAGTGCTACGAGACCTTCGAGTTCGTCAACGGCCTCGACTGCGAAGTGGTCCCGAGCCACGACCACCGCCTGCTGGAAAGCACCCTGTTCCGCCATTCCGTAGCGACCTGAAACGCGCCCTCGGCCGGGGGGTACCAGCCTGCTCGGCAGGCGGATGCCGCACCTAGGGCTGCGGACCACCGACCTGGAACGCCCGCTCGCCTTCTACACCGCGCCCGGGTACGTTTCGCCCGGCCATGTCCTCGAGACGGGGTCCGGTAGCTTGACCATGCTCAAGCTGCCCGACGACCCGTTCGCTGGCGACCGGCCACTCGTCCGCCGGGAGGTCAAGCCCGACGTCGCCGGATAGGAGCGCCCCGCACGGACCCGCCTGGCCTTACGCGCAGCGAGTCCAGGCCGACCCGCGGTGCCGGTTTCCACGGACAAAGCGGGCCCGGCAGGCGGCCCGCCGGGAGGCCGTCCGGACGAGACGACCAGGACTCCGCCCGTTCGAGGAAGTTCGCATGTCTCCGGGAGGTCACCCGGCGAACGCATATCCGGCCACCCGATTCAAGGTTGCTGACCTTTTCAGACGGCCATCACTCCCGTGCGTGGACGGCGATAAACGGTGGCAATGCCGCCGCCACGGCTCTCATAGATGATCAGGGTTGTGCGGCGAGAGGACTCTGCGAGACTGGGCAGGTGGAGATCAAACCGGACCTCAATACCCGAAATCGCCTTTTCGGATGGTCGTGGGCGGTGACGTCGCTGATCGCGGCGGCAACGCTGGTCACCGGCTGCTCGGATTCCACGAAGTCTGATACGCCGACTTCAGCGACCGCGAATGCTCCCACGTCGGCTTCGCCAACCCCGAAGGCGCACACGCTGAATTTCACGATCATTGGAGAGGGGCGCCTTCGCGTCACCTACGTCGTCAACGGGAAGGAGACGACGGAGAAGGCGGTCGAGCTGCCCTGGCGCAAGACCATCCACTTGCCGGCGAAGCCCGGCCTGGACACCTGGCAGCTGAGGACGCAGGCCAGTGCCAAGGCCAAGGTCGAAACAGTGGTGAAAGTGGACGGCGGCGTCGCCGGCGGTGGCGGCTACTGCGAGGGAAATGGCTGCACTGGCGATGATTCCGGCTCGATCAGCGACTGAGCCACCGCACGGTGCGTGGCAGAGCCCCGGACGCGGGCGCGAGGGAACGCGGGCGGGGTCCTGCTTGATCTGCGCAGTTGCGTGAGCTATCTGCTGATCACCTTCCATGGGGTTCCCTCTGCCAACCATGGTTGGAGCATGTCCTCTTGATCGGCGATGAGATTCCCCGCACTGTCGACATCGGCGGCGTGTTCGAGTGGCTCCCGGCTCGTGACGGCTCCAACGAGGAAACGCTCGTCCCCATCCGGCAGCCCATCGTCCGTGCGGGCACGCAGGGTGTCCCGAACATAATCGATCTTCATCGGGTCGGCGGACCGGATGGCGATGCAGTAGAGCCTGGCGGTTCCGTTGAGGGTCGCATAGATGTCCCCGCCCAGCGCGTCGATGTCGAACAGAATGCCGATTTCGTGCCTGCCTTTACGCCAATTACGTGGTGCGGTGTGGTGTGCGTCGACGAAACGGAACCATTCACGGCTTCTTGGCCGGTATTGCAAGATCAGTGCCGGAACGATGAGCAGGGCGTTCCAGATGCCGATCAGCAGCAGACATCCCATGACCGTCACCGTGAACCGGGCGCGGTCGCTCCAAGGATCATCCACAACGCCGCCGCGACCGCCACCGACGATGGCCGAGGAGGCAATGGCATGTCGCCACGGCCCGGCGGGATGAACGGCTGGTCTTTGCCCAACGGTGCGGACTCGTGATCGTTCGTCATGGTCAACAACGTTTCACACGGTCGCCGAGACCCTTCTCGCCTTGTCCGTTTCCGGCCCCAACATTCTGCGACAATGAATTCGATCCCGAAAAGGCCTGGAGAAGCGCTCGATCACGGTCAGCGGGCGCGGCATGAGCGGCACGCCGCCACGACCGAGAGTCGCCGAACGGGCAGCCAGGCAGGATGGTTGCGGGTTCGGGGGATATCCGCCTCCTTGCGGAATGTTCGTCGGTGCCTGTTCCAGCAGTCCGTCACGACCTGAGGGCCGGGAGAAGGCTTGAGGGCGCCCGGTGGAGAGGATCGGGCGCCCTCATGCCGTTCTGGAAAGGCGGGTATCAGCGGCGGGCGAGGGCCGGGGCCTCAGTCAGGACGAGGCCCGGCGTGATGCCGGTGGTGCCGTTCTGGAAATTGCGTTCGACCTCGGCGATCTCCGCCGCGTTGGGGTTCGGGTTCTTGCAGGTGGTGCCGGCGCTGGCGCCGGACATCAGGTCCGTGCACAGGCCGGTGCGGCGGTCCGGCAGGCCGAGGATGTGCCCCAGTTCGTGGGACGCGATCCGGATCTCGTAGTGGCCCTCGTTGGTGGCCTGCCGGCCCATCCAGACGGTGCCGCGGCCAAGGCCCTGCGGTTGCGCGCGGGGCCACCCGTCGTCGGCGAGGATGCGGACGTCGGCGGGGGAGCCGGGGACGAACTCGACGTTGTCGAGGTGCTCGTTCCAGATCTTCGCGCCTTCGTCCCACGCCGCCTTGAACTCGGCGGCCTGGCTGGTGTCGTAGCGGATGGTGCGGACGTTGCCGGACTGCGCTCCGGGCGCCGCCGAAGCGGACACGCCGGTGCCGGTCAGGAAGGCCAGGCCGAGCAGCAGCGCGGCGCACGCCCTCAGCAGCTTTCTGGTGATCACGGGATACCTCGCTATGGGGTGAGTTGCCGGGACGGTCAGCGGTTCGCCGCCGCGCCGCCGCCGATGATCCGCATGATCTGCTCGCGGTAGGCGGTGACGTCCCCGTAGATGGCGGGGGCCTGAGCGCAGGTGTCGCCGCCGCGGCTGGTCGCGCCGACGAGCTCCCACGCGCCGGGTCCGCCGGTCACGGCGGGCCCGCCGGAGTCGCCGTAACAGGCGCCCCTGCCGTTGCCGCCGTCGGTGCAGATCTCGGCGTCCTGGATGCCGTCGCACCGGCCGGGCTCGACGATGGTGGTGTCGAGCTGCTGGAGCTGGACGGGCGGGCCGCCGCAGCCGCGCGTCGGGCAGGTCTGGCCCCAGCCGATCAGGCGGGTGGCCGACCCGACCGGCGCGCTGGCGGCGATGGAGATGGGCTTCATCGCCGAGGGGCTGGACAGGCGGAGCAGCGCGACGTCGCCGCCGAGCACCTGGCGGCTCGCGACCGAGCGGACCTCTCCGCCGGCGTTCCAGGTCCGCGTGCCGATCCGGACCTGGGTCGGCTGGCCGCAGTGCTCGGCGGTGACGACCCAGCTCGCCCCGACGAGGGAACCGCCGCAGCCGTGCCGCCCCCCTTGCTGCAGGGACGTCATGAAGGTGTAGGTCTCCGTCGCGGGCACGCCGCCCACGATGGTCGTCCTGGGAGGTGGCGGCGGTTCGGCGGCCGCCGCGACCGACGTTCCGGACAGCGTCAGGACCGCGATCGGTACGGCGGCCAGCAGTATGTGCTTCCTCATGAGCGGGGGGTCCTTTCACGAAAAGGGTTCGGCCTTTTCTACGCGCGACTTCAGGCCCGCGAGTGAACGGGTCCCGAGCGTGCGATGCGCGTAGCCGCGCTGCGATGTGAATGGCCAATCAGAACGCGCAGAGTCATACTCATCGCGACGGCGCACCCATGAGAACTCTCATTTGTTCATAGCATTTGGACTATGGTCCGAACGCTATAGCTCAGAAGCTATAGTTAAATCGTATGGGGCCGTCCTGCCGCAGGGGCTCTGGCCGGTGACGTCGCCCCTTAGAAGTACCGATACCGAATTCCACGCGACGGGCCCCTGAGACGACGTTGGAAACCTTGCGAGTCTTGGTGGATTGGCATAGCTTCCCGGCTATGCAGGTTGAACTGCGGCATTTGCGGCTGCTCCGCCAGCTCGCGGAGACAGGGAGCATCTCCCGCGCCGCGGCGAACCTGGGCGTCTCCCAGCCGACGCTCAGCAACCAGTTGCGCCGTATAGAGAAGGCTTTCGGGGGGCCGTTGTTCGTCCGCGGTCCGGACGGCATCAGGCCCACGGGGCTGGGGCGGCACGTCCTGGCCCGCGCCCGTGGTGTGCTCGCCGACGTCGACGACATGCTCACCACCGTGCCCGGCGGCGGGACCCGCACCGGGATCCGGCTCGGCACCCACCCCAACGTGTTGCTGGGCGAGTGGCTGCGCAGGCTGGAGAGCGAGATGCCGCACCGCACCGTCGGCACCAGCCTGGACTACTCCGGGGCCGTGCTCACGCAGCTCCTGGCCAACGACCAGGTCGACGTGGTGTTCATGGGACGGGTCGCCGACCACCACGCGCCGCCGTGCCCGCCCGGGATCACTGAGCGCGTCATCGCCATCGAGCCCTGCGGCGTCGCGCTCGCGTCCGCCCATCCGCTGGCGGCCCGGGGCCGGGTCAGCCTGAGCGACCTCGCCGGGGAGACGTGGATACCGCCGCAGGGCGGCGACGACGGCGGCACCGCCATGCTCCGCGCCGCCTGCGAGGCCGCCGGGTACACGCCCCGGTTCCGGTATGCCGGCGCGGACGTCAACAGCATGATCGGGTTCGTCGGGGCCAGGTTCGCGATCACGCTCGCGTCACCGACCTGGGTGCCAGGCGAGGAGATCACCGTCGTCGCGCTCGCGGGCCGCGCCACCGACGCCTACCGCGTCCTGCGCTGGCGCACCGCGACCGTGCCGACCAGCGAGATCGACATCCTGCACCGGACGTTCCACGAGCTGTACAAGCCGCATGTCCAGCGCAACACCGCCATGCTGAAGTGGCTCGCCGACCACCCCGACGCCCGCCCCCGCCTCATCGACGTCCCACCGCCTGCCGACGCGCACCGGTGACGCGCAGGCCATCAGGTGAATGCGTGCGGCAACGCTCGGGGGTTCGGGGAGAGACCGTCAGCGGGCGGGGTCCTGCTTGATCTGCTCCAGCAGCCCGGCGAACTGGGCAACGGTCAGGGTGAGGTGACCCCCGTCCGGATCCTTGGAGTCCCGCACCCCGACGCCGACCTCCGGCGCAAGACGACCCAGCTCAACGCATACGTCGTCGTTGCCGACACCGCTGTACGAGCTCTTGCGCCACTGGATGGTCATCAATACATCTCCAAGTACTGATCAACGAGGTCGCGCGAGGCGTCCGCTGGGTGCGAGGGACCGTCAGTGGGCGGGGTCCTGCTTGATCTGCTCCAGCAGGCCGGCGAACTGGGCGAGGGTCAGGGTGAGGTGGCCCGCGTCCGGGTCCTTCGAGTCCCGCATCCCAATGCCCGGCGCAAGTCGTCCCAGCTCAACGCAATGCTGGTCGTCAACCCCGCTACTGTGAGTGCTTTTCCGCCACTGAACGTTCATGTGTACTGCTCCAAGTACTGATCAACCAGGTCGCGCGAGGCGTCCGCCGGAAGGGCCTTTGCGCCGATGTGTTCAAACTTAGTCCAGAAGTCCCTCACCTCGCCTGGCCCTTCGATCAGCCGCCCGCCGTTTTGCGCGCCCGCATACGCCACGTCCCGATCCTCAATGCTGATGACCTGGAACGGGCCGTCGAAGCCACGGTGTGCACCTGCCGAAGACTGAACGAAACGAACGATGACGTTCGGAAGGTCCATCATCTTCCGTAGGTGGATGAGTTGCGCTTTCATGACGTCGCGTCCGCCCACCCAGCAGGAGAGAACGCTCTCGTCCATGAGAACCCACAGGAATGGCGGCTTCTCGCGGTCAAGAAGGGCTTGCTGACGGGCGATGCGCTCAGCGACCTCCGCCTCAGCGTCTTCGGCGGTGCCCTCATCGACAAGGGCCCGTATGTACTCCTCGGTCTCGAATGGTCTAGGGATCGTGCGACCGTGGTAGATCCTGATCGACTCCGACTGCTCCTCATACCTCACAAGCTGGCGTCCCCAGTCGGGGTCGTGGGCATTTCGGGCAAACCAGAGCATTAGCTGCAATAGCTTACCCGTGCCGTACTTCTCGTCCAGCTTCACGAGCTGGTCCTCCTGCGGCCGCTGTCTACCTGCCTCGATATTCGAAACAGTCGATCGCGTGACGCCAATGATCTTCCCGCACTGAGTCAGCGACAGACCCGCCTTCTCGCGAAGAAACCGCAGGTAGAAGGCCAGAAGATGCCACAGGGAGATCTTGGGTTCGAGGGGGTCGCGGACGATGGGCATCGGACGCACTCCTGTTTGGTCTATTTTTTCTAACAAGAAAACCCTAGAACGCCTCGTGATCCTTGTCACAGGAAATCGGAATCTTAGGCAAGGACGGGAACGATGGTGATGACGGCGAAAGGGGAAATGATCGTTCCCCTTATGGGAACACCGGCTTCGGTAGGGCTGGCAAGGACGCTCGCGGACTCGCGGCTGCGCAATTGGGACTATTTCCACATTCTCGACGATGCGCTTCTCATCGTCTCGGAGCTCGTCACCAACGCGGCCCGGCAGACGCCGAACCAGGAGATCCGCGTCCAGGTCAGCCGGGACGCGGACGGCCTGATCATCGCCGTCTGGGATCGCGACCCCCAGTACCCGCGCCCCAAGCCGCGCACCACTCTCACCCTCGAAGACCTCGACATCTCCGAGGACGCGTTCGACGACAACGGGGGCCGGGGGCTGCACATCGTCCGGGCCCTGTCCGTCCGATGCGGTGCCACGCGTGACCCGGCGGGAGGCAAATGGGTCTGGGCGCGAATGCGCCCGTAACGGGCTCGACCACATGCGGAGTCGCGGGCGTGCCGCCGTCACGAGGAGGGGACCTGACGGCGGCACGCCGCAATTCAACAGGTCCCTGGCCCGCCGAGCGAATTGCTCGGCGGGCCAGGGACCCGTTTGTGTCAGGTCAGGCGTTGTCGGTCAGTCGAAGTAGTTCGGCTGGGACTGGGCGTTGAGAACGTCCAGCCTGACGCGCTTGGCTGCGTCGGTCCTGCGGTCCCGGAGGTCGATGACGTCCAGGCCCCGCTGGATCTCGTTGGAGTAGATGTAGCCGTTGTAGTAGTACGTCGACCACGTGCCGGCCAGGTACTGCAGGTTGTTCGCCCACTCGCCGCGGTCGAGCCAGGCGATCTCCTTCGGGTTCCGGGAGTCGGTGAAGTCCATCACCGAGATGCCGCCCTGGTACCAGGACTGCACCATGATGTCCTTGCCCTTCACCGGGATCAGCGAGCCGTTGTGGGCCACGCAGTTCTCGTTCACGGTGTTGTGGCGCGGAATCTTGTAGTAGCTCCGGAACTTCAGCTCGCGGTGCTTGCCCTTCCCGACGATGTCGTAGATGGCGTTGGCGCCCTTCTCAGGGCCGATCTCCGGGTTGCAGGTCGCCGCCGAACCGCCGCCCAGCTCATCGGTGAAGACGATCTTCGTGGCGCTGTTGTTGAACGTCGCCGAGTGCCAGAACGCGAAGTTCTGGTCGTCGCGCACGCTGGTGATGGTGCGCGGCTTGAGCGGGTCGGAGATGTCGAACAGCACGCCGTCGCCCATGCAGGCCCCGGCCATCAGGTCACGGTCGGGGTAGGCGGTCAGGTCGTGGCAGCCCGAGGTGGCCCGGGTCTGGTTCGGCCACTGCGTGTCCGGCGGGTCGCCGGGGTTGCCGCCGTCCGGGAACAGCACCGGCTCGGCCGCCACGCTCGCCGCCTCCGGGTGCCGCAGCGGGACCTTCACGATCGAGATCAGGTCGTGCGGGGTCTTGCAGTCCGGGTAGGTGTCGTTCGGCGAGTACGAGGACACGTAGATGTAGGCGTTGCGCTTGCTCGGGACGAGCGTGTTGGTGTGCGAGCCGCACTTGGTCTCGACGGCCTTGACGTACCGCGGGTTGCGGACGTCGCTGATGTCGAAGATCTTGATGCCCTCCCACGCCGACTTCTCGGTCGCGGGCTTGGCCACGGACTGGCACGAGTCGTCGCTCCGCGAGCTGTCCGTCGACAGGAACAGCAGGTCCCCGGCGATCGAGACGTCGTTCTGTGAGCCGGGGCAGTGCACGACGGTGACGACCTTCGGCTGCGTCGGCCGGCTGATGTCGTAGACGGTGAAGCCCTCATAGTTGCCGCCGAAGGCGTACCGGCCCTTGAAGGCCCAGTCCGAGCCGTACGCGGCGGGTGCGGCGAGCGGCCCCTGCTTGGGGATGTTCGCCAGATGGTGCATGTTCGGGGTCTTGGTGATCTCGTCGCCCGCCGGGACGCGGTCGGCCGACGCCCCCGGGACGAGGACGGTGGACATCACCAGGACGATGCCGGTGAGGGTACCCAAGATGGTCCTGCGTCCGGTTCTTCGCTTAGGAGCTCTCGTCACCCCTGACTCCTTTGTCTGCGCGGCTCCATGAATGGATCCTGATCTTCCGGAGTATGGAGTGTTTTGGGTTCAATGTATAGGTCTGAACTTGTCTGTATGCGACTTGGTACTTAAGACCCTTTTGTTTAACCCTGCTCTACGGATACCGTCCGTGTGCCGGGTGGGACGTTCGGGAGGTTTGATGAGGCACCGGATCGCGGTGGCGGGCGCGGCGGTCGCGATGGCCGCGGGCGCCCTGACGGGCTGCGGCGGCGATGGCGACGACGGCGAGCGCGAGGCGGCTCCGTCGCGGACCGTGGTGGTCCCCGGACGGCCGGGCGAACCCAACAAGACCCAGGTCGCGGGCCCGCGCACGGCCGCGCCGCCCACCGCCGCCGAGGTCAGGTTCGTGCAGATGATGATCCCGCACCATGCCCAGGCGCTGGAGATGTCGGCGCTGGCCCCGGGCCGCGCGTCCGACAAGCGGGTGCGGTCGCTGGCGTCCCGCATCGACACGGCGCAGAAGGTCGAGATCTCGGCGATGCGGTCGTGGCTCGAACAGAACGCGGAGGCCGTCCTGAAGGCGTCCGGCCGCAACCACGGCGGGCACGCCGGCATGCCGGGGATGGCGACGTCTGAGCAGCTCAAGCAGCTCAAGGCCGCGAACGGCGCCGCGTTCGACAGGCTCTACCTGACGCTGATGATCACGCACCACCGGGGCGCGCTGACGATGGTGAAGGACGTCCTGGACAAGGGCACCGACGTCACCGTTCAAGAGATGGCGCGCGACGTCCAGTCCACACAGATGGCCGAGATCGGCCGCATGCAGGAGCTGCTGTCGGGTTGACCGCGGGCCGGCCGCCCGCGCTGACCCGACCCCGCGGCTAGGGCTCGGCGGCGGTCAGGCGGGCGCGGACCTTGGCCGCCTGCGGGGCGCCCAGCTGCTCGAAGATGCCGAGCGCCTGGCCCCATAACCGGCGCGCGGCCACGCGGTCGCCGGTGTCGTTCTTGATCTTGCCCAGATTGAACAGGGCGAGGCCCTCGCCGAGGCGGTTGCCGATCGTGCGGGCGACGGCCAGGGCGCGCAGCGAGTGGTCCTCGGCCTCGTCGAGGCGGCCGAGGTCGCGGTAGGTCTGGCCGAGCGCCCACAGCGCCCGGCTCCTTCCCCAGTGGTCGGCGACATCGTCGAAGAGGGCCAGCGCCCGCCGGGAGTACTCGATGGCGTCGCCCGGCCGGCGGACCTTCGCGCAGATCTCGCCGAGCTGGTAGAGGACCCACGCCTCCCCCCACTGATCGCCGATGGCGCGGAAGATCTCCAGCGCGCCCAGGCAGTCGTCCATCGCCTCCTCGAACTGCCGCAGGTCAGCGTGCGCCACGCTGCGCAGGGTCCGGGCGGACGCCTCGACCCAGGGTTCGCCGATCTCCCGGCTGATCGCGACGGCCGCCTCGAACCGCTCGAACGCCGTGTCGTGCCGGTGCAGGTCGCGGTACGCGTTGGCGATGCTGGTCAGCAGGTGCGCCTCGGCGTACCGGTCCTCGTTGCGGCGGGCGGCGGCGAGGCCGAGCTCATGCGTGGTGACCCACTCGGTCCACCGGGTGCGGAGGCTGAAATAGCTCCAGAGCGTGAACGGGAGCTTCCACGCGACGTCGTACAGGCCGGTGCGTGCGGCGTGGCGTGTCGCGGCCACCAGGTTGAGCCGCTCCTGCTCGCACCACCGCAGCGCGGCGGCGGGGGAGGACGGCGCGGCGGGGCGGCAGTCCGGAACGTCGAGCGGGACGCGGCGGCGCCCCGGCATCAGGATCCGGTCGGTGGCGTCGGCGGAGTGCAGGTACCAGTCGAGGACGCGGCGTACGGCCGCGTCCCGCTCCGCCGCCGGCTCGTCGGCCTGCGCGCGGTCCCGGGCGTAGACGCGCAGCAGGTCGTGCAGCCGGTACCGTTCGCAGGCCGTCTCCTGCAGGAGGTGGACGTCGGTCAGCGTGTCCAGCTGCCCGCGCGCACGCTGCCGTTCCTGGCCGGTGAGCGCGGCGACCGCGTCGAGGCTGATGTCAGGACCGGGATGCAGGCCGAGGAGCCGGAAGGTGCGGGCGGCGTCCGGCGGCAGCGCGTGGTAGGACCAGGAGAACGCGGCGCGCACGGCCGTGGTCTCGTCGTCGGGCGCCGCGAGCAGGTCGAGGCGGTCGTGCTCGTTCTCCAGCTCCCGGGTCAGATCGGCCAGCGTGAGGTGCGGGCGCGTCGCGGCGCGCTCCGCGGCCAGCCGCAGCGCGAGCGGGAGGCCCGCGCACAGCCGCGCCAGCTCCTCGGCCGCCTCGGGTTCGGCGTCGACCCTGGCCGCCCCCATCACCTCGCGCAGCAGTGACAGCGACTCGTCCCGCGACAGGACGTCGACGGGAACGCGATGCGCGCCCGACCGGACGACGAGCCCGGACAGGCTGCTGCGGCTGGTCACGACCGCCAGGCATCCGCCCGCGCCCGGCAGCAGCCACCTGAGCTGCGCGGACGACGCGGCGTTGTCCAGCATGATCAGCATGCGCCGCCGGTCGAGCTGGGACCGGTACATCGCGGCGCGCTCCTCCAGCGTCGGCGGGATCGCCGCGGGCGGGACGCGGAGGGCGCGCAGGAACCCGTCGAGAACCTCGTCGGGCCGCGCCGGCGGGCCGATCCGGCTGTAGCCGCGCAGGTCGGCGAAGAGGGTTCCGTCCGGGAACTCGTCGCGTATCCGGTACGCCCAGTGCACCGCCAGCGTCGTCTTGCCCACACCGGCCATGCCCGACATCGACGCGATCACCACGGTGCCCGGCCGGGCGCCGGGCTCCGGCAGCAGGCCCGCGAGGCGGGCGAGCTCGGCGGTGCGGCCGCTGAAGCCCGACACGTCGGGCGGCAGCTGCTGGGGAACCGGGGCCGCGGGCTCAGCGCCGTCCACCGCCCGGACCGGGGCGGCGAGATCCAGCGACGGGTCGCCGGCGAGGATCGCCGCCTCCAGCCGGCGCAGCCCGGCGCCGGGTTCGATGCCCAGCTCCTCGCTGAGCGCGCGGCGCGTGTCGCGGTAGACCTGCAGCGCCTCGGCCTGGCGGCCCGAACGGTACAGGGCGAGCATGAGCTGCGCCCGGAACCCTTCCCTGAGCGGATGCTCGGCGGCCAGCACCCGGAGCTCGCCGGCCAGCTCGGCGTGCCGGCCCAGCTCCAGGCCGGCGGAGATCCGGTCCTCGACGGTTCCCAGGCGCATCTCGTCCAGCCGGACGGCCTCGTCGCGCAGCGGCCGGCATTCGCCGAGCCCCTCGTAGGCGTCGCCGCGCCACAGGTCGAGCGCCTCGCTCAGCATCGAATGCGCGGCGGACACGTCACCGCTCTCGGCGGCCTCGCGTCCGCGCCCGACGAGGTCGGTGAAGCGCTGGGCGTCGAGTTCCCCTGGCCGGACGGTGAGGGCGTAGCCGCACGCGAGCCTGGCGATCCGCTCCGGGCTCTCCAGCGTCCTGCGCAGCGTGTGCACGTACATCCGCAGGTTCGCGGCCGCCGATCGGGGCGGCCGGTCCTCCCACAGGGCGTCGGCGAGCAGGTCGTCGGAGACCGCCTTATTGGCGTTGCGGAGCAGAACGGCCAGCACGATCTGTAATTTCAACGGAGTCGGCTCAAGGGCGCGTTCGCCTTCCGTCACCGAGAGTGGCCCCAGAATTCCGAACCGCATAGAGATCCCCCATCTCCTACGCGGGACCATAGCACGCGACCTGCCGATCAGGACGATCCGTTACCGGCGGCGCTCTTCGTGATCTACGAAGAATGTACAGCGGCTATACGGTCCATTCCTAACGTGCCGCAGGTACTGGCCATTCCTCCGGGACAAAGGAGATCTCATGCGGAACAAGGTCATGCGTGCGGCGGCTCGTACCGCCGCCGCCGGCGCGGTCGTGGCACTGGCCGGGACGGCGGCTCCCGCCGCCCTCGCCCAGGACTCGGAGCCGTCCGCGAAGAGCCGGATCTGCGTGCTCAAGCGCGGCGGCGGCCTCGACTGCGGCGACAGCGCACAGCGCCTCGCCGCCGGTCCGTGGGCGATCAAGATTCACCAGCACCCGTACTACGAGGGCGAGGCGCTCACCATCAATCTGCCCGCCGGAGTAAACAAGTGTTCGGCGGCTTTTGACAACGAATATCCGGTCGACATCGCGCACAACTCTTACTGGGACAACCGGCTCAGCTCCGTGCAGAGCAACGACGCGACCAACTGCAACATCAAGATGTACGACGGGCACAACCTCACGGCGAACGTGAAGGGCAACACGGGCTTCGCCGACCACTGCCGCCGGATCAGCCAGCCGTCGACCTGCGTCTACCACACCGCCCCGAGGGACAAGCCGTTCGACAACGTCACGAGCTCGTTCATCATCTCCTGAGCCGCCACCCTGATGATCGCCTGCCGTCGGGGGACGGCAGGCGATCAGCCCTGTCAGCCCTACCGGCCCTGGCATATCATTCCGGGATGATGTCAGTTGAGACTGATGTGTTGAAGGTGCTGGCGGATCCGCTTCGCGCCCGCATCGTGACCCTGCTCGCCGGTGAGGCGCTGTGTACCTGTCACCTGGTGGAGGAGACCGGCGCCAAGCAGACCAACATCTCCAACCACCTGCGTGCGCTGCGTGAGGCCGGGCTGGTGGACACCGAGCCGTGCGGCCGGTTCACCTACTACCGGCTCCGTCCAGATGCCTTGGACGCCCTGGCCGCGTTCCTCGGCGAGCTGGCCGACGCGGCGCGCGCCGCGCGCGCCGAAGACCGGAAAAGGCCCTGCACGTGACCGCGACCGATCCGGCGGCGTCGCACGCCGAGGACGCCGGGACGGACGCGTCCGGCCTGGTCGGCAAGCTGTCCACGCTGGACCGGTTCCTGCCCGTGTGGATCATCGCCGCGATGGCCGCCGGTCTCGGGCTCGGCCGCGCGGTGCCCGGACTGGACGACGCCCTGGCCAAGGTCGAGATCGGCGGCGTCTCCCTGCCGATCGGGCTCGGCCTGCTGGTCATGATGTATCCGGTGCTGGCCAAGGTCCGCTACGACCGGCTCGACACCGTCACCGGCGACCGCCGCCTCATGATCGCCTCGCTGGCGCTGAACTGGCTGGCGGGCCCGGCGGTGATGTTCGCGCTGGCCTGGATCTTCCTGCCCGACCTGCCCGAGTACCGCACCGGCCTGATCATCGTCGGGCTGGCCCGCTGCATCGCCATGGTCATCATCTGGAACGACCTGGCCTGCGGCGACCGCGAGGCCGCCGCCGTCCTGGTCGCGCTGAACTCCGTCTTCCAGGTCGTCGCGTTCGGCGCGCTCGGCTGGTTCTACCTCAAGGTCCTGCCCGGCTGGCTCGGCCTGGCCACCGACGACCTGCACTTCTCCACGGGCGAGATCGTGGTGAACGTGCTGGTGTTCCTCGGCGTCCCGCTGCTGGCCGGGTACCTCACCCGCCGCACCGGCGAGAAGGCCAAGGGACGCGACTGGTACGAGACCCGGTTCCTGCCCCGCATCGGCCCCGTCGCCCTGTACGGGCTGCTGTTCACCATCGTCATCCTGTTCGCCCTCCAGGGCGACACGATCACCGGACGGCCCGCCGACGTGGCGCGCATCGCCGTCCCGCTGCTGGTGTACTTCGCGCTGATGTGGGGCGGCGCGTTCGCGCTCGGCCGCGCCGTCCGCCTGCCCTATCCGCGCACCGCGACGCTGGCGTTCACCGCCGCCGGAAACAACTTCGAGCTGGCCATCGCGGTCGCGATCGGCACCTTCGGCGTCACCTCGGGCCAGGCGCTGTCCGGCGTGGTCGGGCCTTTGATCGAGGTGCCGGTGCTGGTCGGCCTGGTCTACGTGTCGCTGTGGCTGCGCCGCCGCATGCCCGGCCGGAGCTGAGCCCGGGTCAGATCCAGCCCTCCTCCCAGGCGCGGTGCGCGGCGGCGTGCCGGGAGCTCGCGCCCAGCTTCGCCATCGCGGCCGACAGGTAGTTGCGGACCGTCCCGGGCGCGAGGTGCACCTCGGCGGCGATCTCGTTGACGGACGCGCCCGTCCGCGACGCGCGCAGCACCTCCAGCTCCCGGCCGGTGAGCGGGCAGTCGTTCTCGGTCAGCGCGGACGCGGCGATGTCGGGATCGACGTAGCGGCGGCCCGCCGCGACGTCCCGGACGATCTCGGCCAGCCGGGTCGCGGGCGTCGTCTTCGGCACGAACCCCCGCACCCCGGCGGCCAGCGCCCGCCGCAGCACGCCCGGACGCGCATGCCGGGTCACCAGGATGATCTGGGTGGGCAGCTCGGCGCGGATCTGCTCGGCGGCGTGCAGCCCGTCCGCGGGCGGCATCTCCAGGTCGAGCACCGCGATGTCGGGACGGTGCTCGCGCGCCAGCCGGACGGCGTCGGTGCTGGTCGCGGCCTCGGCGACGATGGTCAGGTCCGCTTCGAGCTCCAGCAGCGCGGTCAGCGCGCCGCGGAGCAGGTCCTCGTCGTCGGCGATCAGGAGCCGGATCATCGGGCGCCCGCTCCGGCGGGCAGCGGCAGCGACCCGGTCAGCTCGAACCATTCGCCGTCGTGCCGCCAGGTCAGCGTGCCGCCCGCCTGTTCCAGCCTGTCCGCGAGGGCGCGCAGCCCGGTGCCCGATCCGGATGGTTCCGCCGCGCCGTCGTTGCGGACGCGCACGTGGGCCGAGCCGTCCGCCACCCGGTAGCCGATCGTGGCGTGCCGTGCCCGGCTGTGCCGCAGGAGGTTGGTGGTCGCCTCGCGCGTCACCAGCCCGAGGAGGTGACGGACGGCGTCGGGCAGGACGTCCGGGCTCGCCTCCTGCTCGACCCGGGCGTCGATCCCGGCCGCGGACAGCACCTTGGCGGCGTTGGCGAGTTCCGCGTCCAGCGTCGTCCGGCGGTAGCCCTGGACGACCGCGCGGGTGTCGCGGAGCGCGTCCACCGCCAGCCGCTGCACCTCCGTCATCTGCGCCGCCGCCCGCGCCGGGTCGGCGTCGGCGAGCCGCGCGGCCAGCTCGCTCTTGAGCGCGATGACCTGCAGGTGGTGGCCCTGGATGTCGTGCAGGTCGGCGGCGAAGCGCAGCCGCTCGTCCTTGACCGCCAGCTCGGCCGCCATCCCGCGGGCCCGGTTCAGCCGGTCGGCGACGTCCCAGGCCCACAGCATGCCGAGCATCGTCCACGCGGTGAAGGCGACCATCCCGGCGGGGAACGCGGTCGCGAGCCGCCATCCGTCGCCGGTGGCCGTGCCCGCCGTCCCGCCGATCACCCCGGCGGCGACGATCGCGGCGGCGAGCAGGACCCGGCGCCGCTCCGGCGGCAGGAACATCGCGGTGACCGACACCATCACGGCGGGCGCGAGCGACCACAGCCGCTGGCCCGGCAGCGTCAGCGGGATCACCCCGAGCACCGCCGCCGACGCCCCTCCGGCCGCCAGCCACGCCACCGGCGGACGGCCCGCGACCGCGCCGGCGGACGGCAGCCGCCGCCCGATCAGCACCACCAGCGACGCCGTCATGGCGAGCAGCGCGGCGGCGGCGACGGCGCGGGCCCAGGCGGCCAGCTCGGGAAGCGCGATCCAGTCCTTGGCGAACAGGGCGATGAAGAGGACGAACATGCCGGTCAGCGTCCACCTGGTGTGCCGGCGGAAGCGATCCAGGTTCGTCTCGCGGCCGTCCGCGCCTTCGAGCGGAAGGCGGACTCCCGCATGACAGATGTCATCGGATCCCATGACGGCTCCCTGCTCTTCGGTGCGGTTCCGGCACTGCCGGACGTTCCCGGCGTCCACCACCGTAGAACGCGAAGATACCCCACCCCCGTACCGAAGGGACACCGTCATGACGACACGAACCGAACGCCCGCACCCGATCGCCTGGCGGCATTTCCTGCGCCACTACCTGGAGATGGTCGCGGCGATGTTCGTCGGGATGGCCGTCTTCGGCATCGCCGTCCAGGGCCTGCTCGCCCTCGCGGGGCTGGAGCCGCCCGGGGGCGTGGAATGGGGCTCCCTGGAGATGGCCGCCGAGATGTCGGCCGGGATGGTCGTCTGGATGCGCTTCCGGGGGCACGGCTGGGCGAGCTCCCTGGAGATGACGGGCGCGATGTTCGCGCCGCTCGCCGTCCTGTTCCCGCTGCTGTGGCTGGGCGCCGTCTCGGGCGACTCCCTGATGCTCCTGGAGCATCTCGTGATGCTGCCGGCGATGTTCCTGCTCATGCTCCGCCGCCGCGACGAGTACGGGAGCGCCGCCCATGTCTGACACCGTGTCCGGCGCCGCCGCCACCGCCGCCCGGCGTTTCCGGCTCGCCGCGAAGCGCTTCTGGCCCGCCGCCCTCGCGATCGCGATGTCCGCCCCGTCCATGGGCGGGGGAGGGCCGGAGCAGGTCACCTCCCTGGCCCAGGCGCTCGCGCTGCTGCCCCTGCTGTACCTGCTGGTCGAGACGTTCCATTGGCGCCGGGGGACGTGGGCGGTGCTCGCCGCCCTGCTGGTGTCTTTCACCGTCCTGCGGGCGGTAGACGTGGTCGACCCGGCGGCGGTCGTGGCCGGTGTGGCCCTGGCCGCCCTGGTGTGGGGCTTCGTCCGAGGGCGCCTGTTCCGCTCGAAGGAGCTCCAGGCCCAGGCGCTGGGCATGATCGGGTTCGGGGCGGTGGCGCTGACCGGCCTGATCGTCGACCCGGACGCGGGACGCTACATCGTCGCGGCCGGCTGGTTCGCGCACGGCATCTGGGACCTCGTCCACCTCAAGCTCGACAAGGTCGTGCTCCGCTCGTACGCCCAGTGGTGCGCCGTGGTGGACGTCCTCATCGCCGCCGGCCTGGTCGTCGTCCTGTGACCCTGCCCATGCCGCGCCGATCACGCCAGAGCCTGGACGTGATCGGCGCGGCCGTCCGTGAGTGCTACTCGGGTCGGGCGAGCAGGCCGTCCTTGCGGATCGTGCGGAGGACGTCGTGGGCCGCCTCCAGCGTGCGGTCGACGTCCTCCGCCGTGTGGGCGGCGGAGATGTGGTTGCGCTTGAGCGTCAGCGGGAGCATCAGGAAGCCGCGGTCGGTCATGCGGCGGTGGAACGCCACGTACGCGGCGTCGTTGTTGCGCATGAGGTCGCGGTACCCCCTTATCGGGGATTCGGCGAAGTACAGCGAGAACACCCCGCCGAATCCCGCGGCGGTGGCCGCGATGCCGAGCTCGTCGCAGATCTCGGTGAGGCCCGTGCGCATGCGGTCGCCCAGGGCGTGGGTGCGCTCGTAGAAGTCCGGGTGGTCGCGCAGGTAGGTGATGGTGGCGATGGCGGCGGCGGACGAGACCGGGTTGCCGTTGAACGTCCCGGCCAGCAGGACGTCCCCGCCCGCCGAGCTGAAGTGCTCCATCAGGCGCCGCGGCCCGGCGAGGCCGGCGATCGGGTAGCCGTTGCCCATCGCCTTGCCGAACGTGGTCAGGTCGGGCAGGACGCCGCAGACCTGCTGGTAGCCGCCGAGCGCGTGCCGGAACCCGGTGATCACCTCGTCGAAGATCAGCAGCGAGCCCTGCTCGGCGGTCAGGTCGCGCAGCCCGGTGACGAACTCCGGGGCCGGGACGAGCGCGCCCACGTTGTGCGGGATCGGCTCCATGATCACGGCCGCGATCCGGTCCGGGTGCGCCTCGTACAGGGCGCGGACGGAGTCGAGGTCGTTGAACTCGGCGATCAGCGTCGAGCCGAGGGCCTCGGGCAGGATGCCGCGCGAGAGGGGGTCCTCGCCGTAGGCGCGGTCCGGCGCGGAGATCACGTTGCGGGCGACGGCGTCGTGCCAGCCGTGGAAGCCGCCCTGGAACTTGACGATCAGCGGCCGTCCGGTGACCGCCCGGGACAGCCGGATCGCCTGCGCGGTGGCCTCGCTGCCGGACATCGCCGAGATCATCTGCTCGGCGGACGGGATCGTCTCGGTGACGAGCCGGGCCAGCTCGATCTCGGGCTCGGTGACCCCCCAGCCGACCAGGTCCAGGCCGCCGCCGACGGCGGCGCGGACGGCGTCGTCCACCTCGGGCGCGGCGTGGCCGAGCAGGATCGCGCCGAACGCCGCGTGGTAGTCGAGGTAGCGGCGGCCGTCCGCGTCGGTGACGTGCGCGCCGGACGCGGCGGTGAGCGCGTGCGGCGCGCCGACCAGGCGGGTGGCGGAGTTGACGCCGCCGGGGATCACGGTCCGCGCGGCGGCGAGCAGCTCGCCGCCGCGGGACCGCTGCCCGGCCGGCTCGGCGGTGGTCATTCTGGGAGCCCCCAAGTGCTCTGACGGTTGCTTGCGGATGGGCGGAATAGTTCATGGAAAGGCGTTCCATGTCAATACCCCGCCTTGAACATCCCCGTACTGAGCTGGGGAGTCTCAAGATTTTGCGTGGCAACCACTTGACACGTGATTGGGCGGGGGATCAGGATCCCTCGACATGGAATCCCATTCCGTGCTTGTCGTCGGCACCGGGTTCATCGCCGCGCAGCACGCCGCCGCGATCCATGCCGAGCCGCGGCTGGAGCTCGCCGGCGTGGTCGACGTCGACCCCGGCCGGGCCGCCGCCGCGTCCCGCGCCAACGGCGGCGTGCCCGCGTTCACCGACCTCGCCGAGGCGCTCGCCGCGACCGGCGCCGAGGGCTGCGTCGTCTGCACGCCGAACGACACGCACGCGGGCATCGCCGTCCAGATCGCCGAGGCGGGCGCCCATCTGCTGATCGAGAAGCCGCTCGCCACCGACGTCGCCGGAGCGCGGCGGGCCGTGGAGGCGTTCGCGGCGGCCGGGCGGGTGCTGATGCCCGCGCACAGCCACCGCTACTACGACTACGCGCGGACGGTCCAGGACGTCCTGCGCTCCGGCGAGCTGGGAACCGTCGACCTCGTCCGGCTGTCCATCCTCGGCGGCTGGATCTGGCCGGACTGGCGCGGCTGGATGCTCGACCCCGCCCGCTCCGGCGGGCACGCCCTGCACAACGGCGTCCACCTGCTCGACCTCGTCACCTGGTGGACGGCCGACACCCCCGAGACCGTCTACGCGCGCGGCCGCCGCCAGACCGCCGCCGAGCTGGGCATCTACGACTACCTGGAGATGACGGTCGGGTTCGCGGGCGGCGCGACCGCGGTGTGCGAGATGAGCCGCGGGCACCGTCCGGCGTCGTTCGCGCGCCGGGACGTGATGGTCGCGGGCACCGGCGGGATCCTCACGCTCCCCTGGGACGCCGAGTCCGGGACCGTCACCGACGAGGCGGGCGCCGCGCTGCTCCCGCCCGGCGGCTCGGACGGGTTCGCCGCCCAGATCTCCGCCTGGGCCGACGCCGTCGGCGGGGGCCGTCCCGCCGTGACGGGCGCGGACGGGCTGCTCGCCGTGGCGATGGGCGTCGCCGCCGAACGATCGATCGCGACCGGCGAGCCCGTCCGGGTGGCCGACGTCCTGAAGGAGGCGTCCTGATGCGCGCGCTGAAGGTGCTGCCCTGGGGGACGGGCGGGTTCGGGACCCAGGATCACCAGCACGACATGTACGTTCCCGCGTTCCAGGAGCACGCCGGTTTCACGGTCGTGGAGAGCGGGCTTCCCAGCCTCACGGATGCCGTGCGGGAGACGGGCGCCGAGGTCGTGTCCGTGTGCGCGCCGCCGGCCGAGCGCGGCGCCACGGTCGTCGAGGCGTTGCGCGCCGGATGCCACGTCCTCGCCGACAAGCCCCTCGCGCTGGACGCAGCGGACGTCGAGGCCATCGCGGGCGTCGCGGCCGTGACGGGCCTCGTCTGCATGCCCGCGCACCACCACCGGTTCGGCGCCGCCGTCCAGGCCGCCAAGGGCGCGCTCGCCTCGGGACGGATCGGCCTGCCCTGGAACGTTCAAGCCGACTTCCTCGTCGACGGCGGCGACCCGTGCCCGGACGGCGAACTCGTCAACTTCGGCCTCTACCCCGTGGACGTCGTCCGGGCCCTCACCGGGCAGGCCGTCCGCCGCGTGCACGCCCTCCCCGGGCGCGAGCAGGGTCGGATGACCGTCCTGCTGCTCGACCACGAGCACGGCCTGACCAGCACGATCACCGTCGGGCGGCTGCGCGGCACCGCGGACGCGCCCGGCATGGCGCTGCACCGCTACCGGATCAGCGGGTCGAGCGGGGTCATGGACGTCGACGCCGCCAAGCCGGGCGCGTCCGTCCGGACGGTGACGGGCGACCGCACCGCCTGGCACGGGCCCGGCACGGTCGCGCGGATGCTGACCGCCCTGCACACCGCCGTCGTCACCGGACGCCCGCCCGAGACCGGCCCGGCCGACGCCCTCGCCGCGCTGCGCGTCACCGACGCCGCCGCCCGCTCCCTCGCCCTCGGCACGCCCGTGCCGATCGACTCCCCGGAGGTCTGATCCATGAAGCTCGCGACGTACCGCCTGCCGGACGGACGGGTCCGCCACGGCGAGATCGTCGGAGCCGGCGGCCGCGTCACCGACCTCGGCCCCGGCGACCTCTCGGCCGTGATCGGCGCGCTCGGCGCGGTGCCGTCCGGCGAGCCGGCGCACGACCTCGACGACGTGACGCTGCTCGCGCCGCTGCTCCGTCCGGGCAAGGTCCTCGCGGTCGCCGCGAACTACCAGGAGCACGTGACCGAGACGGGCGGGGACCCGATCGACAAGTCGCGGATCTCGCCGCGGCTGTTCCTCAAGCCCGCCACGTCCGTCAGCGGGCCCGGCGAGGAGATCGCGCTGCCGTCCGTCAGCCCCAGCGTCGACTGGGAGGCGGAACTGGTCGCGGTGATCGGGCGCGGCGGCAAGGACATCCAGGTCGAGGACGCCCTGGACCACGTCGGCGGCTACACGATCGGCAACGACGTGTCGGCCCGGACGATGGACTACGGCCACGAGCGCGACACCGCCGACTCCGCGGTCGCGTTCTTCGACTGGCTGAACGGCAAATGGCTCGACGGGTTCGCCGCGCTCGGCCCGTACCTCGTCACCGCGGACGAGGTCCCCGACCCGCAGAAGCTCGACGTGGTCCTCGACGTCAACGGGCGGGTCCGGCAGCGCGGCGACACCGGTCAGATGATCTTCAACGTCGCGGAGCTGGTGGCGTTCGCGTCCCGGCTGATGACGCTGGAGCCGGGCGACGTGATCTACACGGGCACGCCGTCCGGGGTGGGAGTGGCATCGGGGGAGTTCCTGTCCGCAGGCGACGAGATGACGGTCCGCGTGACCGGCCTCGGAAGCCTGGTGAACCGCGTCCGCTAAGGACACGTGGCCGGGCGGACGGCGCCCGGTCACCGCCGAGAAGAGGGCAAGTCAATGACCATTCGTACCGGCAGACGGGGCGTCGCGGTGGCGCTGGGCGGGGTGCTCGCGGCCGGCGCGCTCGCCGCGTGCAGCTCCGACCCGACGCAGAAGGACTCCGGCGGGGACGCGGGCGTCCTGAACATGTACCTCTACCAGAAGCCGAAGACGTTCAGCCCGCTCGCGCCGAACAACGGCCCCGACCAGCTCGTCATGTCGTTCGTCTTCGACTCGCTGTACGGGTCGGACGCGTCCTACGCGCTGAAGCCGCACCTGGCCGCCGCCGCGCCCGAGGTGTCGGACGACGCCAAGACCATCACGCTCAAGCTGAAGCCGGGCCTGAAGTGGAGCGACGGGCAGCCGCTCACCTCCAAGGACGTCGTCTACACCTACACCGCGCTCGCCGACCCGGCGACGGGCAGCGCGCAGGCGGGCAAGTTCGCGGCGGTGACCGGCGCGAAGGCCCTCGCGGACGGCAAGGCCGACTCGCTCGCGGGCCTGACCGCGCCCGACCCGAACACCGTGAAGATCACGACGTCGCGTCCGGCGGCGGGGCTGCCGGGGCTGATCGGCAACACCCCGATCCTGCCCGAGCACGTCCTCGGCAAGGTCCCGGCGAAGGGGCTCGGCGACAACGGCTTCTTCACCAAGCCGACCGTCGGCTCCGGCGCGTTCGCGTTCGTCGACTACAAGACCGACCAGTACGTGGAGCTGAAGGCCAACCCGCACTTCCGGGAGCCCGTGTCGATCAAGAAGGTGTACCTGAAGCCGGTCACCTCCGACGTCGCGACCGCGCAGCTCCGCACCGGCGAGATGGACCTCACCCAGGTCTCGCCGACCGACCTGCCGACCGTGAAGGGGATGGACGGCGTCAAGGTCGTGTCCGCGGAGAGCCCCGGCTACACGCGGATCGCCGTCAACCAGTCGCAGGGCCGGTTCAAGGACGCGCGGGTCCGGCAGGCGCTGCTCACCGCCATCGACCGGAAGGGCCTGGTCGACAAGGTGCTCGGCGGCGCCGGGAAGGTCGTGAACACCAGCTTCCACGGCGACGCCGCCACGTCCGCCGCCAACCCCTACGCCTACGACCCGGCCAAGGCGAAGAGCCTGCTCGCGGCGGCGGGCTGGGACGCGTCCAAGCCCGTCACGCTGTCGTGGATCCCCGGGCAGCGCGACCGCGACACCGCCGTGACCGTGATCCAGAGCCAGCTCAAGGCGGTCGGCGTGGAGGTGAAGCTGAAGCAGGTCCAGGCGGACGAGCTGCTGTCGTCCTACGAGGACAAGTCGTACGACCTGGCGCTGTTCGGCGGCGGCAACTACGCCACCGAGCCGTCGACCGTCGCGACCATCGACGCCTGCGACCAGGCGTATCCGGCGGGCGGCAACATCAGCCGGTTCTGCGACCCGAAGCTGGACGAGCTGCTCTCCAAGGCCGACGCGATCGCCGACCCGGCGCAGCGCAAGAGCCTGTTCCAGCAGGCCGCGAAGATCGAGAACGCGCAGGTCCCGTACCTGTGGCTCTACAACCCGGACGCCGTCTGGGCGCACCGGACGGGCCTGTCCGGCTTCGAGCCGTCGGGCCTCCCGACGAACGAGGTCGGGACCTGGGACTTCGCCAAGTGGAAGCTGAGCTGACCGGCCGCGCCGGACCGGGGACCGCTGCCCCGGCCCGGCGCGGCCCGGTCCGTCGCGACGACGAGAGGAGGTGAGGCGTGGCGGC
Source organism: Actinomadura sp. 1N219 (assembly GCF_044326405.1). Lineage (NCBI taxonomy): Bacteria > Bacillati > Actinomycetota > Actinomycetes > Streptosporangiales > Thermomonosporaceae > Actinomadura > Actinomadura sp. 1N219. The sequence goes on from NZ_JBIRAY010000001.1 coordinate 697,910, forward strand.
CTACGTCATCCGGCGGCTGCTGGTGAACGCCCTCGTGTTCCTGCTGATCAGCGTTGGGATCTTCGTGCTGGTGCGGGTCGCGCCCGGCGACCCCGTCCGCATGATGGTCGACCCCGAGCAGATGCGCGGCGGCGGCGCCGCGTTCATCGAGGCCAAGCGGCATGAGCTGGGGCTCGACCGGTCGATCGTCGTCCAGTACTGGAACTGGCTGGCGGGCGCGCTGCACGGCGACTTCGGCTACTCCTACGTCGGGCACCGTCCCGTGTCGGCGGTGCTCGGCGAGCGGGTCGGGCCGACGCTGCAGCTCATGGGCGCCGCGCTGGTCGTCGCGCTGGTCGTGTCGATCGCGCTCGGCGTGGCCGCCGCGGTGCGCCGCAACAGCGCGGTCGACTACGGCGCGACCGTCCTCGGCCTGGCCGCGGTGTCGGTGCCGCCGTTCTTCCTCGGCATCGTCGGGATCTACCTGTTCTCGCTGAAGTGGGGCGTGCTGCCGTCCGCCGGGATGACGACGCCGGGCGGCGGCGGGCCCGCCGACCAGCTCAGGCACCTGATCCTGCCGGGGCTGATCCTGGCGTTCGTGACCGCCGGTCCTTTCACCCGCTACGTGCGCGGCGGCCTCGTGGACGAGCTCGGCGCCGACTACGTCCGGACGGCGGAGGCGAAGGGCGCGTCCCGGTCCCGCGTCGTCCTGCGGCACGCGCTGCGCAACTCGCTGATCCCGCTGATCACGGTGGTGATGTACCAGATCCCGCAGATGCTGGCGGGCGCGGTAGTGATCGAGCAGGTCTTCGCCTGGCCCGGCATGGGGCAGCTCGCGGTCAGCTCGATCGGCCAGCACGACTACCCGGTCATCGTCGGGTTCGCGCTGTACGTGGCGATCCTGGTGCTGCTCTGCAACCTGATCGCGGACGTCCTGTACGCCGTCGTCGACCCGAGAGTGAGCCTGCGATGACCGCGACGACCATGGTGAAGGGACCCGGCGCGTCGGCGTCGCCGCGGGCGCGGGCGGTCCGGCGGTTCCGGCGGAACCGGCTCGCCGTCGCCGGGGCCGCCGTGCTCGCGGCGGTGGTGCTGGTGTCGCTGCTGGCGCCGCTGATCGCCGGGCAGCCGAACGCCGTGGACCTGGACGCCGTCCGGCAGGGCCCGTCCGGCGCGCACTGGTTCGGGACCGACCCGTCCGGACGCGACGTGTTCGCCCGCACCCTCCACGCCGGCCGGGTGTCGCTGCTGGTCGGGCTCACCGCCGCGCTCGGCGCCGTGATCGTCGGGACGCTGTTCGGCGCGGTGGCCGGGCTGTTCGGCGGCGTCGTCGACAACGTGATCATGCGGATCGCCGACATCGTGATGTCGTTCCCGACCGTCGTGGTGATCCTGGTGCTCGCCGGGATCGTCGGGCCGAGCGTGACCGTGCTGATCGTCGCGATCGGGCTCACGCAGTGGCCGGTCGCGGGACGGGTGGTGCGCGGCGTGACGCTGTCGCTGCGCGACCGCGAGTACATCCAGGCCGCGGAGGCGTCCGGGGCGAACGCGTGGTGGCTGATCCGCAAGCACATCGTCCCCGCGGCGCTGGCGCCGGTCACGGTGACCGGCACCCTCGCCGTCGCGCAGGCGATCATGCTGGAGACCACCGCGTCGTTCCTCGGGCTGGGCGTCCGGCCGCCGCAGGCGAGCTGGGGGAACATGCTGAACGACGCGCAGAACCTGACGCTGATCCAGACGATGCCGTGGCTGTGGCTGCCGCCGGGCATCGCGATCGCGGTGACGGTCCTCGCCGTCAACTTCGTCGGCGACGGCCTCCGCGACGCCGTCACCCCGGGAGGACGCACATGACCCGGCCGCTTTTGGAGATCGAGGATCTGGTCGTCGAGTTCGCGGGCGACGAGGAGACCGTCCGGGCCGTGGACGGCGCGGGCTACACGGTCGCGCCGGGCGAGACGCTGGGTGTCGTCGGCGAGTCGGGGTCGGGGAAGAGCGTCACCGCGATGTCCGCGCTCGGGCTGATCAAGCCGCCCGGCCGGGTCGTCTCGGGACGCGTCGTGTTCGACGGCGCCGACCTGCGCGCGATGCCCCCGCGCGAGCTGCGCAGGCTGCGCGGCGGCCGGATCGCGATGATCTTCCAGGACCCGATGACCGCGCTGAACCCGGTCATGACGGTCGGCGCGCAGATCGGCGAGGCGCTGCGGCTGCACTCGGCCGGCATGTCGCGGGCGAAGGCGCGGGCGCGGGCCGCCGAGCTGCTGACGCTCGTCGGGGTGCCGGGCGCGGAGCGGCGGCTGAAGCAGTACCCGCACGAGTTCTCCGGCGGGATGCGGCAGCGCGCGATGATCGCAATGGCCATCGCCAACGACCCCGACCTGCTGATCGCGGACGAGCCGACGACCGCGCTGGACGTGACCGTCCAGGCCCAGGTGCTGGACCTGCTCCGGCTGACCCGGCGGGAGACCGGCGCCGCCACCGTGCTGATCACCCACGATCTCGGCGTGATCGCGGAGCTGGCCGACCGGGTCGTGGTGATGTACGCGGGACGGGTCGTCGAGCACGGCACCGTCGACGCGCTCTTCGACTCGCCCCGGCACCCGTACACGCGCGGCCTGCTGGACAGCCTGCCCGCGCTGGACGGCGAGGCCGGCGAGCTGACCCCGATCCCCGGCTCCCCGCCGGTGCCGGGCGAGATCGAGGAGGGCTGCGCGTTCGCGCCGCGCTGCCCGATGGCGCGGGATCGGTGCCGGGTGGAGCGTCCCGAGCTGACCCAGTCCGGGCCGGGACGGGCGAGCGCCTGCCATTTCCACGACGAGATGGCCGAGGAGGGGGAGATCGATGTCCGAGCCTGACGAGGTCCTCAGCGTCACCGGGCTGGCCAAGCACTTCCCGGTGCGGTCGGGGCCGCTGCGCCTGCGGACCGGCAGCGTCCACGCGGTCGACGGCGTCGACTTCTCCCTGCGCGCCGGACGGACGCTCGGCCTGGTCGGCGAATCGGGCTGCGGCAAGACGACCACCGGACGGATGGTCGTCCGGCTGCTGCAGCCCACCGCCGGGCAGATCGCCGTCGCCGGAAAGGACGTCACGCAGGCGCGCGGCGCCGAACTCCGCGCCCTGCGCCGCGACCTGCAACTGGTGTTCCAGGACCCGTACGCGTCGCTGTCGCCGCGGATGACCGTCCACGACATCATCGCCGAGCCGCTGCGCGTCCAGGGCCGCTACGACGACGGCGGCCCTGAGCGGGTCGCCGAACTGCTCGACATGGTGCGGCTCGCGCCCGCGCACGCTCGCCGCTACGCGCACGAGTTCTCCGGCGGGCAGCGACAGCGCATCGGGATCGCCCGCGCGCTCGCCCTCGGCCCGAAGGTCCTCGTGCTGGACGAGCCCGTCAGCGCCCTGGACGTGTCGATCCAGGCGCAGGTCGTCAACACGCTGCGGGAACTCCAGCGCGAGCTGGGCGTGGCGTACCTGTTCATCTCGCACGACCTGTCGGTGGTGCGGCACGTCTCGCACGAGATCGCCGTGATGTACCTCGGCACGATCGTGGAGCAGGGCACCCGGGACGAGATCTTCCGCAGCCCGGCGCACCCGTACACGCAGGCGCTGCTGTCGGCCGTCCCGCGCACGCGCGGCCGCGCCGCCGGGCGGGAGCGGATCATGCTCACCGGGGACGTGCCGAGCCCCATCGACCCGCCGTCCGGCTGCCGCTTCCGCACCCGCTGCTGGAAGGCGCAGGACATCTGCGCGACCGAGACGCCGCCGCTCGTCGAGCGCGACGGCGTCGGCCACCCGGCCGCCTGCCATTTCGCCGCGCCCGCCGACGTGCTCGCCACCGCCTGACCTCTGAGGAGAGACCTTGAACGACGCAGACCAGCGACTCGCCGCCGCCGCCCTCGACCCCGGAGCGGCGGGGGAGCGCCCGTCCGTCGCCGCGGCGCGCCGCTCCGGCGCCGTGCTGATCGCGTCCGGCCAGGTCGCCGCCCGCGACGGGAAGCTCCTCGCCGAGGGCCGCGTCGGGGACGACGTCTCGCTCGACACGGCCCGCTCGTGCGCGCGGCAGTGCGCCCGGAACGTCATCGCCGCCGTCCAGGACGAGCTGGGCGGGCTCGGCGCGATCGAGCAGGTGGAGACGGTGTCGGTGTGGGTCGCGTCCGCGCCCGGGTTCATCGATCAGCACCTGGTCGCCGACGCCGCGACGGACCTGTTCACCGAGGTGTTCGGCGACGACGCCGGACGGCACGCGCGGGTCGCGCTGGGCGTCGCCGCCCTCCCCACCGGCAGTCCCGTCGAGGTGCAGGCGACGTTCAGGCTGCGCCCGGAGGCCCCGTGACCGACCTGCTCATCACCGGCGGCACGCTCGTCGACGGCACCGGCACGGCCCCGCGCCGCGCGGACGTCGCCGTCCAGGACGGGCGCGTCGAAGCGGTCGGCGACCTGGCCGGACGTCCCGCCGCGCGAACGGTCGACGCGTCCGGCCACGTCGTCGCGCCGGGGTTCGTGGACGTCCACACCCACTCCGACCTGACGCTCCTGTCGAACCCCGACGCGCACAGCGCCGTCCGGCAGGGGATCACGACCGTCGTCGTCGGCAACTGCGGCCTTGGCGTGACCCCGGTCGCGGCCGATCCGGACGCCCTCCGCTCCGCCGCCGCGTATCTCGACCTGGACCCGTCCGTCCCCTGGAACTGGACCGACCTCCACGGCTACTTCGCCGCACTCGACACCGCACGGCCCGCCGTGAACGTGGCCGCGCTCGTCGCGCACACGCCGCTGCGCGCCGCGGCGGTCGGGTTCGGCGACCGTCCGGCCGACGCCGCCGCGCTCGACCGGATGCGCGGCCTTCTCGGCGACGCCCTCGCGGCGGGCGCCGCCGGAGTGTCGACGGGCATGGTCTACGCGCCGGTCTGCTACGCCCGCGAGGACGAGCTGGAGGCGCTCGGCCGCACCGCCGCCGCGTACGGACGGCTGTTCGCCTGGCACGTCCGCGACTACGCCGACGGGCTGCTCGACTCCGTCCGGCAGGCGCTGCGCGTCGCGGCGGCGACCGGCTGCCGCACCCAGATCTCGCACCTGGTCGCGGTCGGGCGGCGCAACCACGGCTCGGTCGCGCGGGCGCTGGAGCTGATCGACGCCGCCCGCGCCGCCGGGCTGGACGTCGCCTTCGACGTCTACCCGTACCTGGCCGGGAACGCGCCGCTCTCGCAGCTCCTGCCCGCGTGGGCGCAGGACGGCGGCGAGGGCCCGATGCGGGCCCGGCTCACCGAGCCCGCCGTCCGCGCCCGCGTCCGGGACGAATGGCGCGACCTCCCGAACTCGTGGGACGACATCACCGTCAACGGCCAGACCATGACGGCCCTGGCCGCCGACACCGGAGCCGACCCGCAGGACGTCGCGCTCGACCTCCTCGCCGAGCACGGCAACGGCGTCCAGATGGTGGCGTACGGGCGCAGCGAACGCGACCTCCTCGACGCCCTCACCCACCCCGCCGCCGTGATCGGCTCGGACGGCCAGGCCCTCGACCCCGCCGGCCCCACCGGACACGGCACCCCGCACCCCCGCTCCTACGGCTGCTACCCGCGCCTGTTCGCCGAGTACGTCCGGCCGGGGCGGCTCGGGCTCGCCGCCGCCGTCCGCGCCTGCACGTCGGCCGCCGCCGAACGGGCCGGGCTCGCGGGACGCGGCGTGCTCCGCGCCGGGACGGCCGCGGACATCGTGGTCTTCGACCCCGCGCGCATCGCCGATCGGGCTACGTTCGCAGCAGCCCACCACTACCCGGACGGGATCCGCGCGGTCGTCGTCAACGGACGCCCCGTGATCGAGGACGGCGCGCACACCGGGTCCCGGCCGGGCGAGATCCTGCGCACCCCCTGAACCGCGCTCCTGAACAGAGACGAGGCACCCATGCAGAGAGCCAGAGGGACGAACGTGGACGACGACCGCCCGGCGGCGGCGAACTACCACGCCAACGCGCTGGCCCGCGGCCTGGCGCTGCTGGAACGCCTCGCCGCCGAGGGCGGCACGCTCACCCTGAACGACTTCTCGACCGGGACCGGCCTGCCGAAGAGCACGCTCGTCCGGCTCCTCGGGGTGCTGGAGGAGATGGGCTACGTCGTCCGCGCGGACGAGCGTCCCGCGTACCGGCTCGGGCACAAGACGCTGACGCTGTCCGCCGCGTACCTGACCGGTCTCGACCTGTCGCAGGTGGCGGGCGAGCACCTCGCGCGGGTCGCCGACGCCACCGGCCAGACCGCCAACCTCGGCGTGCTGGACGGACGCGAGGTCCTGCACGTCTGCGTCCGCGAACCCGACCGGCCGATCCGCTTCCACACCACGCCCGGCACCCGCGACGCCGCGTACTGCACCGGGCTCGGCAAGATGCTGCTCGCCCGGCTCGACCCGTCCGACCTCGGCGCGCACCTGCCGCCCGAGCCGTTCCCGGCCCGCACCGAGCACACCCTCACGACGGCCCCCGTCCTCGCCGCGGAGCTGAAGATCACCGCCGAGCGCGGCCACGCCCTGGACGACAACGAGGGCAGCGTCGGCCTCCGCTGCGTCGCCGCGCCGGTCGAGGTGGACGGGTCCTGCGTCGCGGCCGTGAGCGTGTCCGGGCCGTCCGCCGAGTTCGACGACGAGCGCCGCGCCCGCTACCTGGACGGCCTGCGCGCCGCCGCGGCGGGCCTCGCGGCCGACGCCGACGTCGTCGCGGCCCTGGAGTACCTGCATTCGTCCCTGCGCTCCGGCGCGCCACGCACCCGGGAGGACGGTTGATCGACTTTCACACCCACTGCCAGCGGCCCGACCACTGGGGCCACGAGTGGGACGACCACTGGAAGCCCGTCTACGGGCGGGGCGCGCACGAGTTCACCCCCGCCGACTACGACGAGGCCATGACGGACGTGACCGCGGCCTGCGTGTTCGGCATCCGCGCCACCGCCGCCGGGGTCCTGACCCCGAACGAGTACACCGAGAAGTTCTGCGCGGAGACCGCCACCGACACGATCGGCTTCATGGCGCTCGACCCGACCGACCCCGACGTCCTCGACCAGCTCGCCGACGGCGTCGCCCGCGGCCTGCGCGGCATCAAGCTGTACCCGGTGCTCGCGCTGTTCGACCCGCGCGACACCGCCTACGACCCCTTCTACCGCGCCGCCGCCGACGCGGGCCTCGTCGTCCTGTGGCACATGGGCGCGACGCCGAGCCCCGCCGGCGACCTGTCGGTCAGCAACCCGCTGGTCGTGGACGACGTCGCCCGCCGCCACCCCGGCCTCGTCCAGATCATCGCGCACCTCGGGCACCCGTGGCAGCGCGAGACGATCGTGACGCTGCGCAAGAACCGCCGCGTGTACTCGGACGTGTCGGCGTGCTGGGCCCGTCCGATGGACGGCTACCTGGCGCTCGCCCGCGCCCAGGAGTGGGACGTGGTCGACCGGCTCGTGTTCGGCTCCGACTTCCCGCTCTGGACGCCCGCCGAGGCCGTCGCCGGGATCCGCGAGATGGCCGGGCAGCGCCCGTCCGGCTTCCCCGAGATCAAGAAGGAGACCGTGGAGTGGCTGCTGGACGGCGACCCGCGCCCGTCGATGGGCCTCGCATGACCGCCGCCCTCCCCGCCGGGCTGGCCGCCCTCCCCGCCGGGCTGGACGAGCTGCCGACGCCCGCGCTGCTGATCGACCGCCCCCGGATGGAGGCGAACCTGACCGCGATGGCCGCGTCGATCGGCACCGCCGGGGTCGCGCTGCGCCCGCATTTCAAGACGTCGAAATGCCTCGCGGTCGCGCGCCGCCAGCTCGCCCACGGCGCGATCGGCTTCACCTGCGCGACCCCGGCCGAGGTCGCACTACTCCAGGACGCGGCAGTCGAAGACGTCCTGTGGGCGCACCAGCCGGTCGGCCCCGCCAAGGTCGCCTTCGCCGTGCAGGCCCTGGCCCGAGGCGGCCTGACCATCGCGCTCGACTCCCTGGAAGTCGCGGAACCGCTCTCCGCCGCGGCAACGGCCGCCGGGGTCAGCGTCCCGTTCGTCCTGGAGGTCGACACCGGCCTGCACCGGGCGGGCGTAGACCCAGACCGGGCGGTCAAGACCGCCGCCGAACTCACCGCGCTGCCCGCGCTGGAGCTGCGGGGCGTCCTCACCCACGAGGGCCACCTCGCCGCGCACGGCACCGACCGCGCCGGACTGGAGGCCGCAGGCGACCTGGCCGGACGCACGCTCGTGCAGGTCGCCGAAGCGCTCCGCGCCGAGGGCCACGCGTGCCCGCTGGTCTCGGTCGGCTCGACGCCCGGCGCCACGTCCGCGCCGTTCGCCGAAGGGGTCACCGAGGCCCGCCCCGGCACCTACGTCTACTTCGACGCCAACCAGGTCGGCCTGGGCAGCGCGCAGACCGGCCAATGCGCGCAAACAGTCCTGGCCCGCGTCACCAGCACGCAGCGTCCGGGAACCGCCATCGTCGACGCGGGCATCAAGGCGATGAGCTCCGACTCCATCGCAACCGCCGGAATCCTGGGCATCGTGTGCGACGCGTCAGGAACTCCCCTCCCCGGACTGGAGTTCACCAACGCCAACGAAGAACACGGCTACCTGACCGGCCCCGGCACCGCAGACCTCCACGTGGGCGACCTACTCCGAATCATCCCCAACCACGCCTGCGGGACGACCAACATGTGGAGTGCCCTGTACTTCGTGGACGGCGATCAGGCCACAGACCGCCACCCGATCGAAGCCCGCTATTAGCCCTCTCTAAGAGGTGGGACGCGGTAGGCCGATCGGGTTGGGGAATGGCATTTCGCCATGCTCCGCGACGGCACGGGCAAGGGGGACGAGTAGCCGGTAGAGGCTTTCGGGGTCGTCCAGTGCCTGGTAGGGCGGGGTGGCCAAGGCGTCCGTCCGGCGCTCGATGTCGGCTTTCAAGATGTGGCCGGTGCCGGTCGCGCCTTTACCGTCCTTCATCACGAGGCCGCGGGCGGCGAGGGCTGCGGTCGCCCGGTCCCAGTCGTCCTGCGACCATCCGCGGCTCTGGAACACCAGCTCCGCGGGGACGTTGCCCGTGGCCGAGGCGAGTACGTTCGCCTCCAGCCCGTTGAGGCCCTCCGCAGTCAGGACGGCGACATGCCCGTCGCCGCGGTGCTCCCGCAGCGTGGTCGCCAGTTGCCAGAGCGCCGCCACGGGGTCGTCCGGGAGGGGCAGGTCGCGGTTGGCCGCGAACAGGACCCGTCCGGCTGCGTCCGCCGCCTCGACGGCCGCGCGCAGCCTGGGCACCGCCTCGGCCGCCACCTCGTCGATTTCCGGCGCCACCCGCCGGAGCGCCTTCGCCGCGGCCGCGGCCCGCATTCGCAGGATGCTTTCGGGCGAGGCGAACGTCCAGGCGTCGGGCACCGCGCGCCGCACCCGCGCCGGATGGAAACCGTAGAAGGACGCCTCGATCACACCGGCGGGGACGGGCCCGAGCGGAGCGCCCCGGCTGCCGAAGTAGCCCATCCAGAATCCCCTGAGGCCGACGTCCTTGTTCCCGTCGATGCACTCCGGCGAGAAGTACGTCACCGAGTGAAGGGGTTCGAGGACCGTCCAGAAATCCCGCGCTATGGGCACGTTCATCCTGATTCCCAATCCCGCTGTGGATCAACCCGGCACCGCGGCCCCCGGCACCGCGGCTCCGGCGCCGCGGTGCCGGGCGCGCGTCACTTGAACGCGGGCATCAGGTGCTCGTGGATCAGGCGGAGCTGGCCGTCCACGTCCGGGACGCCGGTGAGCTCCCGTCCGGTGAACGACTTCACCAGCGCCGGGTCCGTGATGGCGCAGATCATGTGGTTGACGCCGGTCGGGGCGATGTCGCTCTCGATCTTGGCGCGGACCTCGTCCGGGGTGCCCGCCAGGGACAGCCGCTCGGTGATCTCCGGGGTGGTCTTCTCGATGGCCCCGGCCAGGTCGCCCGCGCCGATCGCCTCGATGATCGGGACCATGTCCGCCGGGTCGACGCCGTTGCGCACCAGCTGCTCGGCCGGCATCGCCGACGCGTACAGCCCGACCATGCTGCGCGCCGCCTCCTTCGCCGCGGCCGAGTCGGGACCGACCGCGAACACGACCCAGGCGCCGATGTCGAGCGTCCGCCAGTCCTTGCCCGCGCGCTCGGCGCCGATCTTGACGTGCTCGACCGCGTACTCGTACGCGCCGCGCGAGTAGCTCAGCGCGTGGTGCACGCCGTCCGACAGCTCACCGGCCGCCTCGAACGACTTCGGCCCGCGCATCGCGCCGATCTTCACCGGCACGTGCTCCTGGACGGGACGCGCGAACGTGAACAGCCCGTCGTAGGAGTAGAACTCGCCGTCGCGGGTGATGGAGCCCTCGTCCAGCAGGGTCCGGACGACCCCGACGGCCTCCTTCACCCGGGTGAGCGGCTTGGTCGTCGTCCAGTCGATCTTGTACTGGGCGAGCACCCCGAAGTTGCCGCTGCCGAGGACGACCTCGGCGCGGCCGCCGGTCAGCTCGTCCAGCGTCGCGGCGGCCTGCGCGATCAGCGACGGCTCGCGCAGCGTCACCGCCGACACCGACGGGCCGAGCCGGATCTGCGAGGTGTCCGCCGCGGCCGCCGCGAACAGCAGCCACAGGTCCTTGTGCCACGGCTCGTCGGCCGCGTAGACGGCGTGGAAGCCGAGTTCGTCGGCGAGCCTGATGGAGGCCAGCGACTCCGAGAGGGGGTAGTCGGGGAGCATCGCGTAGCTGAACTTCACAGGGAAACGTCTCCTTTGCGGTGCGCGCCTTCGCGCACGCTTCGGGGGCTGTGGGAGATCGTAGGTGCTCCGCTGTGTCCAGAGGCTTACTTTTCGTACACCTTGTCCGGGCTGTCGGCTGGGCCCGGTGCCCCGTCCGCGCGGAGCTCGGCGGCCCGTGCCTCTCCCAAGGCGACCATGGCCTCGGCGAGCAGCGCCATCTGGTCGGCGAGGCCGCGCTCGGGCTCGGCCTGCAGCGCGACGAAGGCGCCGTCGAATCCGGCGATGCCGAAGTAGTCCAGCTCGTCCGCGACGGCCTGGGCGATCTCCTCGCCCTCCGGCGCGAACGACGCCGCGATCATCGTGTTCATGTGCGCGCGGCCGTCCCGGCGCACCTGCTCGATCATGGCGTCCACCTCGGCTTCGGCGGCCTCGGCGCTCATGACCAGGAGCAGGTGCAGGCGCAGGAAGTCCGGACGCGCCATGAAGACCTCGCCGGTGCGCTGGAGGTACCAGGTGAGCCGCTCGCGGGGCGTGCCGCCGTCCGGCCCGTCCGCCTGCGCGGCCCGCATCGCGGCGAAGAACTCGTAGGCGCCGCGCGCCATGACCGCCGTGAGCAGCCCGGCCTTCGAGTGGAAGTGGTGGTAGACCGCGCTCTTGGGGAGGCCGCTCTCCCGGCTCAGCACCGACAGCGAGGTGGCCGCGTAGCCGCGCTCCGCCATGATCCGGGAGGCGGCGTCCAGGATCTCCTCCCGGGACCGGTGGCCACGGCGGTTGCCGCCCTTCTCGCCCTCGGGTCGAAGCATCGATTTCCTCGCCTTCACGCCTGCCACCTGCGGTTCTGCAGGGTGGAATTTCATGGACCCCGGCTGGACGGCCATGTGAGGGTGGCCACGATTGTACCGACCGATCGGTACAATACTGGAGATCGGATCGTCTTCCGGAGCCCGCATGACCCAGCATTTCGACGCCGACGTCGCGATCGTCGGCTACGGACCCACCGGCGTGACCGCCGCGCTCACCCTCGCCGGGCACGGCGTCTCGGCCGTCGTGTTCGAGCGGGACGCGGACATCTACCCCCGCGCCCGCGCGGTCACCGTCAACGACTGGACGATGCGGATCTTCCAGAGCCTCGGCGTCGACGAGCGGATCACCAAGGTGATCGAGCCGCAGCGCGCGCTGCGCTGGGTGACCTACGACGGCACCGAGATCATGCGGGTCGAGCACCCGCCGTCCGCGCTGGGCGCCGGGCCCCGCTTCTACAACATCTACCAACCGGTCATGGAGGCCGAGCTCCGCGCCTGCGCCGAGGACCGCGGCGAGCTGATCGACGTCCGCTACGGCGTCGAGGTGACCGGGCTGGACCAGGACGCCGCCGGAGTCACGGTGACGACGGCGGACGCCGCGACCGGCGAGACGCGGACGGCGCGCGCTGGTGGCCCGACCGCGATCTCCTCACGTTCTGGTCCGACCGGCAGCGCCCGGTCGTCGACATCGCGCTCTCCGCCGGGAACCACCGCTGGGAGATCCCGCTCAAACCGCACGAGACCGAGGCCGACTTCGCGACGGAGGACGAGGTCTGGCCGCTGCTCAAGGCGATGGGCGTCACCACCGAGGACGTCTCGATCCACCAGTGGGCCTTCTACCGCCACCACGCCCGGATGGCCGACACCTGGCGCGCCGGCCGGATCTTCCTCGCCGGAGACGCCGCCCACCTCATGCCGCCATGGGCCGGGGCCGGGATGCAGACCGGGATGCGGGACGTCCACAACCTGGGCTGGAAGCTGGCCCGCGTCCTCAAGGGCGAACTGGACGAGAGCTGGCTGGACACCTACGAGACCGAACGGCGCCCGAACGCCGCGTTCTACACCGGGCTGGCCGTCCAGCTCGGGCGGGTCATCAAGCAGGAGGCGACCCCGGCGGAGATCGAGGAGATGAACCGGGTCCCGGAGAACACCGTCACCCCGTTCGAGCCGCCGCTGATCGCGCCGCCGGTGCTCGACGAGGGCTGGATCCGCGGCCCGGTCGGGGACGCGAGCATCGTCGGACGGATGGTCCCGCAGCCCATCACGGGCGACACGACCGGCCGGATGGCCCGCCTCGACGACCTGCTCGGCGACGGTTTCGTCCTGCTCGGCGCGGACGCCGACCCGGCCACGCTGCTCTCGCCCGGCGAGAAGGCCGGATGGGACGCGCTCGGCGCCCGCTACATCGCGATCCGGCCGAAGTCGTCCTACACGCAGGGCCCGGACGAGCTGGTCGACCTCGACGAGCTCCTCCTGCCGTGGCTGGCACGGTACGGCGTCCGCGCGATCGCGGTGCGCCCTGACCGGTTCGTCGCGGCCGCCGACGTCTCCGGCCTGGCCGCCCCCGCCCTACCCGCCGTAGCCCTAACCGATGAGAGGAGTGCCCGATGACCGGAGTGAAGGAACTGGCGTACGTCGTGTACGAGGCGAGCAGCCTCAGCGACTGGGAGCACTTCGCCGTCGACCTGCTGGGCATGCAGCTCGCGGAGAAGACCGCCGACACCCTCGCTCTCCGCACCGACGAGAAGGCGTACCGCTGGCTCGTCCGGCAGGGGCCCGCCGACGACCTGGCGGCCAGCGGCTACGAGGTGGAGAGCGGCGCCGTCCTGGACGAGATCGCCGGGCGGCTCGCGTCCGCGGGCGTCGAGGTCACCGAGGGCGACGCCGCGCTCGCCGCGTCCCGCAAGGTCGACCGCATCCTGGTGACCGCCGCACCCGAAGCGGACCCACCACTTCATGGTCGAGGTCACCGACGTCCGCGACGTCGGCACGGCCTACGACCGCTGCATGGACGCCGGGCAGCCGTTCGAGATGACGCTGGGCATGCACCCCAACGACCACATGTTCAGCTTCTACGTCCGGACGCCGGCGGGCTTCAGCGTCGAGTACGGCTGGGGCGGCCTGCTCGTGGACGACGACACCTGGCAGGTCAGGACGCTGGACCGCCTGCACAGCTGGGGTCACCGTCCACCCGAGGTCGTCGCGGAACTGCTCTCCCAATGAAAGGACGCCCGCTGATGCCGCCGCCCCAGGCCGGCACAGCGCGCACCTAGGGGTCGCGTGTCGTCAGGACGTCTTCGGGGGCGGCGGGAGTGGTGCTGCGGCGGGGTCTCATTCTGAGGCAGGCGAACGTGAGGAGTATCGCGCTCGTCAGGACCATGAGCGCTATGGCCACCCATTCGCGGGAACCGTCCGGGCTGTACACGCGGCTGGTCCGTCCGACGTCGACGGCCTTGGTCTGCGCTCCGACCTGCAGCGAGTCGCGGCCGGCGCCGTGGAGGGAGACGCCCGTCCGGTGGATTCCTCCGGTGTCGGACCTGAACTCACCCTTCCAGCTGCAGCTCTCATGTCCGGGATGCTGGATGCATTGCAATTGCTGTGCGGTGAATACCCCTGGAGTTCCTTCGGCGCTGGCGGCGCGGAGGGCCGGTCCAACGTTCGGGACGGCCAAGTAGAGCAAGTAAGCCGCCACGAGGATCGAGATTACGGTCAATCCATGAGAGCGACGCCGGTCGGCCATCCCCGGCCTTTATCGCTTGGAATCGACGGCGCAGGTGCAAAGCATGTGACCGTGTTCGGATTCGCGCGGTCGCCGGTGCAGGAGCATCGCCACCACCATCGGCATGAAGACGACCGCGTTGTAGAACAGATGGAGTTCGACCCGTGGAATGAGGAGCTGGATGATGCTCGTCGGGGCGGCACGGCCCGCGATGTTGTTGCCGGTGAGTGCCTGCAGCAGCAGGAGCAGGTGCTCGAAATGGTGCCAGACCTGGATCAGCAGCGCCGCGTTCCACCAGGCCCTCGACCTGCCGACGAAGCCGGATCGCAGCAGGATGAAGCCGATGAGCATGATTAAGGCGTAGCCGTAGTGCATCCACTCCGAGGTGACGAGCCAGGGGAACGGCATTCCGAGCACGCCGCGCGCTTCCTTCAGCGACCAGCCGAGCGCGTAGATCTGAATCGCCTGCGCGATGTGCTCGGCCCAGTGCCCGATGACTATCACGAGGAAGACGCCCAGAGAGGCGCGGTGATAACGCTGGTTGAGTGGTCGCAGTCCCGTTCCGAATCGCCTTGCCGGCGCGGTTTCCGTCGCCATGCCAGGTCTCCCTCCTGCGTCGGCTCGTTCCGCCCTGATATCCAACACCGGCGCGGAGCGGCGGCTCTACTCGGAGATTGCTTTCATGCCTTCGCGCTACACCGGTCTGCTCTCGCGCTACACCGGTCGCGCTGTGTGAATTGGCGTGCGATCGTCACCGGCGGTGACTTGGGACGGGGGCGGGTCCGCGCCGTACCGGGCGCGGCAGGGTCCTGCGGCGGGCGTGCTCCTTGTCGGAGGACGGGATGGGCTGGTGGACGGCGGAGCCCCTGTCGGACCGGGCCGGGTCGGGCCGGGCCGGACGCGCGCGTCCCGGAAGGTCGGATCGTCCGGGGAGGTCGGCTCGTCCGGGGAGGTCGGCGCGTCCTGGAGCGCGTTCGAACGAACCCACCTGCGAGAGGTGCGCGTTGTCGTCCATGCCGCCGCGCCGGGCGGCCGTGTGGGACGTGTCGAGAAGGGCGAGGAGGACGGGCGGGTCGAGAGGCTGCATCCGCCGGAGCCCGAGCCGCACCATCGGGAGCTGCTGGCCGTTCCTGACCGTGACGGGGCCGTGCATGGCGACGCGCGCGCTCTCCTGGTCGTCCGTCACGCCGGGCTCGGCCGCGTACGCCAGCACGTACCACGTTCCCTCGGGGACGTTCTCCATTTTGAAGGGGCCGGGGCCGTCGAGCACCGTACATCGAGCGGGCATGCCCTGCGGAATCGCGTCGGGAAAGAGCCCGATGAAAACAGTTCTTTCTGCATTGTCCGGCTCGGCGGGCGAGAAATCTCCCTGCAGTGTCGTGGAGAGCGTTTCCGGGCGGTGGGTTTCGAGGGGGGAGGCCGGCTGGAGGCCCTGCAGATCACGATAATCGGTGGGGCAGAGCCCGACGCTGCTCTTGAAGCGCGAGCTGAAGGTGCCGACGCTGCTGTATCCCACCATGTGGCTGATCTCGGTCACGCTCAGGGAGGTCGACAGAAGTAACCGCTTGGCCTCCTGGAGGCGGACCGCGGAGAGGAACCGTCCAGGCGAGACACCCGTGGCCTGCTGGAAGAGGCGCGTAAAATGGAACTTGCTGAACATCGCCGTGCGCGCCATGTCGTCAATGGTGATCTGCTCGCCTATGTTCTCTCTGATGCTTTCGATGACTCGCCGGATGCTCTGGACGGTGGCGTCGTTCATGAATCCCCGCTTCGTAGCTGACCGGGTTGAACAAGTGCGATTCTGTGGGAGTTTCCGGGCTGCCTCTCAGTCGCCTTTTTATAGCGGTCATATTATCAGAGCGATTTGGCGCGTAAAGGGCAGGAAGTTGAACATAGAATGGCCCTGTGGACCAATTCGGCTACGCAGGGTGCAGGTCGGGAGCACCGGGGTCCGGCGCGGAGTGCCCGGGACGGCGGACGGCCCCATGAGCGCGGGTGCCCAGGCCGGCCCCGTGCGGCGGGGCGGGCGGAATCAGTCGGTGGTGACGCCCCGGTTCTCCAGGGCGAGTGCGAGATCGTTCCAGCTCTCCTCGCACAGCCGCGCGATCGTGGCGACCGTGGTGGCCTGGTAGGGCGGGACGGCCTCGACGAGGGCCGTCCAGTTCTCGATTGCGGTCGACCAGGTGCTCAGCAGCCGCAGGAGCTCGCGGCCACGGACGGTGTTCCGGAGTGCGGGGTCCTTGGCGACCTTTCGCAGCAGGAGCAGGGGGTCCTCCGCCGGTTCGGCCCGGGTCGCGGTGGGGACGGCGTCCGCTCCCGGGTCGTCGTCATCCGCGCCGGGGGGCCGGTCGGTCGCGGTGAGGCGCCGCCCGCCGTCCCCGGACCGGCGCTGGCGGGCGGGCAGGGGATCCTCGCCGCGGTCCAGCCGGCGGCGCACGTCGTGGACCGTGCCGAGCGAGACTCCGGAGATCCGCGCGATCTCCCGGAGCGGGGCGCCCGGATGCCGGGCGATCGCCTCGGCGGCCCGGTTCCGGCCCGCCGTCCCGTTCACCGGGCGGACCCGTCCGTCGGCCCCGAGGCGCGTGTTCGACCCCTGAGAATCCTCGGTTGAACGCGTTCGGATCACGGCGACCGTCTTGGCGGCGAGACCGGCGTGCCGGGCGATCTCGCGGTCGGACAGCCAGGGGTGGGAGACGATGATCCGCTCCGCGGCCGCCTTGCGGTCGGCCAGGCAGAGCGGCAGGCCGTGCGTCACGTTGTTGGTCACCGCGCAGAGGAAGGCGTCTCCGAGGTCGCCGTCGAAGTAGCGGACCTCGATCTCGGTGCGCCCCTGCCGGACCGCGGCGTGCAGCCGGTGGACGCCGTCGACGACCCGCATGGTGCCGCGGTGGACGAGGATCGGCGGCAACCGGTCCTCGATCTCGCTGAGCCGCCGGACGTGCTCCTCGTCCAGCAGGCGGCGGGGCGACAGGCTCGACGTCAGGGCGGAGACGGCGACGGTCTCGAGATCGTGGTGAGCGGTGGACGGCGACTCCCCCAGATGATCTTCCAGAGCTCTGCTCCGAGGTAACAGCCCAGGTCGTCTCACAGGAATACCCCCGTCCTTTCTGACGCAGTGTCGCCAGAGGGACGCGGTCATCCCGGCGATGGCGACGCGACGAGCTCCATGCCTGATCCCGATTGATTCAAAAAGATACCGGCTGTCCGACTTCTGGCAATACTTCTTGGATGCTCACCTTGATTGGCCGTCGCGCGGGGGCTCGCCCGTATCAACGCACAGTACACAGACAAGGTGGCGGGCAATCTCCGCAACGGCGTGAATCGGCTCCGCTAAGTGACCGAAAACGCTGGAAACATTCTACTTACTTGCTCTTGACAAGTGCCACGACGTGCAGAAAAGACCCGTGTCCCGGACCGGTCCCACGGCCTCCGGCTTGGCGTGTTCCGGCCGTCCGATGTCACGCAGCGTAATGATCGCGGTGCCGATCCCCGTTCGGTCCCGCGCTGCCGCGCGAGCGGGCCGAGGGATCGGAGGGTACGGCCGTCATGCCCCTGAGTTGCTGCGATGCGGCCGGCGGACGGGCCGCCTCGCCGATCCGGTCGCTCGCGGCGAGCCGGGCGGCCGCGCACGCCATGATGCCACCGTGCGGCGGTCCGGTCGTCCGGCGGTGGGACGCGGAGCGGTCCTGGGTGCGTCCGCCTCCGGCGACCGGAGTACCTCGAAAGGCGCTGTCACCTCGCCGTTCGAGGATGAGGTCGCGGCGCCCGTAGATGATCTCCAAGGCCGTTTCTCCTTGAACTCCCCTTGGACGGGAAGTGTGCCCCAGATGGCCGTGAGTGTTCCTATGAGATTTACATCGGAGTCCGTGCGTTCCTGACCTGTGGAGAGGGGCGGTCAAGCTGTTTTCGCGAAGCGAAGCGTATGCGATTTCGTATCGGCGGCAAGTCAGATAGTTGAGAGCGATGTTGCGCCCCTTCTCATTGGTGCGTTTGTGGTTGCTGTGATCTCTGTTCAGCGGGTGGTCGAGGGATGTGAAGCCGGGCGCGGGGGCGGGCCTGGGGCGGACCGCATGCTCAGAGATGCGCCGGTGATCGTCGCTGGGCACGCTGGGAGCGCCGGGGCCTTTCATCGCGCGTAATTGAAATGACTCCGGTTGTGTTCACTTTCTTTTCTCGAAGTACTGAGGGCGCGGGAGATGGTTCGATGTTGGTGAGCGTGACCGGCGGCACCGGGTTCGTCGGGGCGCATTCGGTCGCCGCGCTGGTGCGGCGGGGGCATCGCGTCCGGCTGCTGGTCCGCGACGAGGGCAAGGCCGAACGGGCGCTGGCCCCGCTGGGCGTCGACCTCGGCGCCGTGGCGACGACCGTCGGCGACGTCACGGACGCGGCGGCCGTCGACGGGGCGGTGCGGGGCGCGGACGCGGTGCTGCACGCCGCCTCGGTCTACTCCTTCGACAGCAGGCGCCGCGCCGAGATGCGCAGGGTGAACGAGCGGGGCACCGAGGTCGTGCTGGACGCGGCCCGGCGGCACGGCGCGGGACAGATCGTCCACGTGTCCACCTTCGGAGCGCTGTCCCCAACGACGTGGCGCATCGTTGGCGTCGACGCGCCGGTGGGTCGTCCTCGCGAGGCGTACACGGCGACCAAGGCGGCGGCGGAGCGGATCGCGCGCGGCCACCAGGCGGCGGGCGCTCCGGTGACCATCACCTATCCGCCCGCGCTCCTCGGCCCGCACGACCCCAATCTCGGCGACCAGACGGCCCGGCTGCGGAATGCGCTGCGCGGGCTGATGCCCATGTGGCCGACGGGCGGTTTCCCGGTGGGCGACGTCCGCGACACGGCGGAGTTCCACGCGGACCTCTTCGACGGCGGGCACGGCGAGGGCGGCGGGCGCCACCACACGCCGGGGCGCTACCTGTCCACGCGGCAGTACGTGGCGGCGCTCCGGGAGGTGACCGGACGGCGGCTGCCGGCGGTGTTCCTGCCCGCCCGGACGATGCTGCCCGTCGGCCTGCTGGCGGACGTCCTGCAGCGCGTGTGGCCCTGGCACATCCCGGCCGAGTACGGCGCCGTCCACACCTGCGCCGCGGACCTGCGGCCCGCCGGGGCCCCGAAGCCGCGGCCGGTGGACGAGACGTTCCGCGACACGGTGCGGTGGCTGCGCGGGAAAGGGCTGCTGACGGCGGGGCAGGCGGGCCTCGCCGGGCGGACCGGCCTGCCGGGCGATGAACGCGAACTACGGACGGAGGGGCGGTGAGCGCTCCGGAGGCCGATTTCGTCCCGGTCGCGGTGCCGCGGCCGAACGGGCGCGGGCCCATTCCCGGACCCGTCCGGGAGGGGACCGCGCCGGACGCGGAGAGGACCGCGCCGGGCGCGGAGGGCGGCGGGCCTGGCGCGCCGTCCATGCGGGAGCTGCGCGAGGAGCGCGAGCGGCTGCGGTCGCGCGTGCTCTCCGGGAGCGAGGCGGCGGTCGAGCGGCAGCACCGGCAAGGCAAGCGGACCGCGCGGGAACGCCTCGATCAGCTCCTGGACGAGGACTCGTTCGTCGAGATCGGCATGTTCCGGCGGCACCAGGCGCACGGCCTGAAGCTCGGCGAGAACCGTCCGCACACCGACGGCGTGGTCGCCGGGTCGGGGACGATCGGCGGCCGCCGGGTGTTCGTCTACGCGCAGGACTTCACGGTGTTCGGCGGCTCGCTGGGCCAGGCGCACGCCGCCAAGATCCACAAGGTGATGGATCTGGCCGTGGAGAACGGCGCCCCGCTGATCGGGCTGAACGACAGCGGCGGCGCGCGGATCCAGGAGGGCGTGCTGGCCCTCGACGGCTACGGCGGCATCTTCCAGCGCAACGTCCAGGCGTCCGGGGTGATCCCGCAGATCAGCGTGGTGCTCGGGCCGTGCGCCGGGGGAGCGGCCTACTCGCCCGCGCTGACCGACTTCACCTTCATGGTGCGCGACACCGCGCAGATGTACCTGACCGGCCCGGACGTGGTCGAGGCCGTGAGCGGGGTGCGGGTCACGCACGGCGAGCTGGGCGGCGCGGACGTGCACGGCGGCAAGACGGGCGTGGCGACGTTCGTGTACGACGACGAGGAGACGTGCCTGGACGAGGTGCGCTTCCTGGTCTCGCTCCTGCCGAGCAACAATCTCGACCTGCCGCCCGCCGCGGCGCCGACCGGCGCGACCCGGGACGAGCGGCCGCGGCTGGCCGAGATCGTCCCGGTGGAGCCGAACCGGCCGTACGACATGCGCCGGGTGATCGAGGAGCTGGTGGACGCCGCCGAGTTCTTCGAGATCCACGAGAACTGGGCGCGGAACGTGATCTGCGCGCTGGGCCGCATCGACGGCGAGGTGGTCGGCGTCGTGGCGAACCAGCCCCTGGTGCTGGCGGGCGTGCTGGACGCGGACGCGGCGCAGAAGGCGGCGCGGTTCGTCCGGTTCTGCGACGCGTTCGGCATCCCGCTGGTGTCGCTGGTGGACGTCCCCGGGTTCCTGCCGGGCGTCGACCAGGAGCACGCGGGCGTGATCCGGCACGGGGCCAAGCTCCTGTACGCCTACTGCGAGGCGACCGTGCCCCGCGTCCAGGTCATCGTCCGCAAGTCCTACGGCGGCGCCTACATCGTGATGGACTCGCGCTCCATCGGCTGCGACCTGTCGCTCGCCTGGCCGACCAACGAGATCGCGGTCATGGGGGCGGAGGGCGCGGTGAACGTCCTGTTCCGCAAGGAGCTGACCGCGGCCGCGGACCCCGGCGTGCTGCGCGCCGAGCTGGTGGAGGAGTACTCCAGGCAGCTCATGCATTCCTACTACGCGGCCGAACGGGGACTGGTGGACGATGTGATCGATCCGGTGCAGACCCGTTCGGCCGTCGCCCGCGGGCTGGCGATGCTGCGGGACAAGCGCAAGCAGGGGCCGCGCCGCAAACACGGCAACACCCCCCTCTGAGAGACGGATGCGTGACGAAGGAGGAGTCGGCATGGGCGAAGGGGAATCGGCACCCAACCACCTCGTCTACGAGCGGGTGCGGAACAACGTGATCGCGTTGCTGGAGGGGCGTCCGGACGCCGCCGGCCTGCCGGTGCCCGCCTGCCCGGAGTGGACGGTGCTCGACCTGGTGGGGCACCTCGTCGACATCTGCGGGCTGGCGACCCGCCGGCTCACGGGCGACGGGCCGGACGGCGAGCCCCGCGCGGACCCGCCGCCGGGCGACGACGCACCACGCCTCGCGCGGCTGTTGCGGGAATGGCGGGAGTCCGGCGCGCGGCTGGACGACCTGATCGCCGCCCAGCTCAACCCCGCGACGAACGTCCTGGTGATGGACGCGTTCACGCACGAACTCGACCTGCGCGAGGCACTGCGCGCGGCGTCGGGGCCGGGCGTGGCGCCCGGCCCGGGCGTGGCGGCGGTCGACGGGCATCCCGCCTATCCCGGCGTGCTCGGTGTCGTCGTCGGCGGATCCTCGGGCGAGGTGCGCAAGCGGGGCCTGCCCGCGCTGGAGATCACGACCCCCGGTGCGAGCTGGAGCACCGGCGGAGACAGGCCGTCCGCGAAGCTCACCGCCCCCAACCCGCACGACCTGCTCCGCAGCCTCACCGGACGCCGCACCGTCGAGCAGATCGCGGCGCTGGAGTGGAGCGCCGACCCGGCGCCGTGGCTGCCGGCCTTCGCGTGGGGGCCGTTCACGCCGCCGGAACGACCGGTCGAGAAGGCCGCCGACTCGGTGCGGGCCGGGCAATGATCGTCCCCATTACGCAGGACAGATGGACGAGTGCGCGAAAGGCGCTCGACGAGACCGGCGACCGTTTCGCCGAACTGCTGGAGAGGGCGGCGCGGACGACGTCCAACGCGACCCGGGACTGGTCGGTGGCGGACACCGCCGCCCATGTCGCGACGCTGGCGCGGATCTACGCCTCGATCGTGGACGCGAACGGCCGCCCGTATCCGTTTCCCGGGGCCGAGAACCTGGTGAACGAGACCGTCGTCGACACGGTCGATGATTTCAACGAGGAGCTCCTCGGCGAGTTCACCGAACGGGACCCCGAGAAGATCGGGCGCGTCCTGCGCGCCGACCTGGACACGATCCTCCAGGTCACGGAGGGAGCCGACCCCGCGGCGGCCATTCCGTGGCTGGGCGGCTCGGAGGTCCCGCTGGCGGGGGTCCTCGCCCATCTGGTCAACGAATTCCAGATCCACGGCCGCGACGTCGCGCTGGCCGCCGGGTCTCCGTGGGTCGTGCCGCCCGAAGAGGCGGGCCTGTTCTTCGACCTTTTCCTGCTGGGTGTCACGCATTACGGCTACGGCAGGCTGCTCGACGGCCATGGGCCCGCCCCGAAGGGCCGGGTCGCGGTGGAGTTCTCGTCCAAGTTCACGTCTACTCGCGTCATGGCCTTGACGGATGGTTTCGTCACGGTGGAGGAGCCGGGCGGCGGGCCGGTGGACGTGAGGTTGTCGTTCAATCCGGTGACGCTCAACCTGATGCTGTTCGGGCGGATCAGCAAGGCGCGCGCCGCCTTCACGGGCGGGGTCGTCCTGCGGGGCGGGCGCCGCCCGTGGACGCTGCCGTCGTTCCTCCGCATCGTCCGGCTGCCGTCGTGAGCCGTGCCGGACCGTCGTGAGCCGTGCCGGGCCGTCGTGAACCCGGGCTGTGCCGTCGTGAACCGGGGGCTGACGGGCGCTAAAGGGGTGGGCCGGGCGGGGTGAGGCCGGACGTCAGCTTGGCCGCGCAGACCGGCGTGACCAGGCCGGGGAACAGGTGGCGCCACATCGCCCGGATCCGCCGGTGATGGTCGACGCTCCACCCCTCGACCGGCCGGGACGGCCTGCGCCCGGCCACCCCGACGGTCGCGACGATCACCTCGGCCACGCTCCTGACCTCGACGTCCGGCAGCAGATCGCCCTGCTCCCTGGCCTCGGTGAGAAGGTCCTCGACCGCGTCGGTCCAGGTGGGCAGGAGCGGGGGCACCGACGTCCCGATCCGGTCGAGTTCGCAGGCCAGGCGGGTGCCGGCGCGGATCGCGACATCGTCGCGGAGCATCTCCGTCGTGCGCAGGGACAGGTCGACGAGGGCCTGGATCGCGCTCCGGCGGCGGTCGCGGAGTTCGTCGGCCATGGACGGGACCAGGCTGAGTTGTTCCTCCAGGATGGCCGTCGCGAGCGCCTCTTTGGAGGGGAAGTGGAAATAGAGGGCGCCTTTGCTTATGCCCCGGCCCTTGACTATGTCACTGAGGTGCGTGCCGACGTAGCCCCGGGCCTCGAAACGTTCTGCGGCCGCTTGCAAGATGAGACGCCGGGTACGGTCAGCTCTTGCCTGCATGTTCCTGCCGTCCTTCCTGGGGGTCTTTAAGACTACCGCAGAGACCGATCTGGAGAAATTGTCCGCCCGTGCCGTTTCCGGCTTCGCCGGGTTTGGCGACGGAGGGGTGAGGACGGTTTTGACTCTGGTCATGTGCAGGGTGGCGGGCCCGGGTGGAACGGCGTGCCCGGCCCTTAAGGCCGCCCGGCGCGGGAGATACGGTCCGCCCGCGCGCCTGGTCACCTTGGCCCGTTCCACCGATCTCCCCTCCCCGCGGGCGGCGTCGCTCATGATCATTAATGTGCGCCGGCATCCACGCCCGCCGCTCCGCGGCATGACGGGAGAAGCGTCCGGTCCTGCGGTGTGCGAACGTTGGTCGTGAATCGTCGGATTCCCGATGGGGAGATTGTGATGGCGACCGTTCTGGGGTCGGTGCGCAGGCTCGTATTGGCCCCGTCTCTGCGAGACGTGACCTTTGCGGAACGGGGCTTTCCCGCCGCGCCGGCGCCGGCGATCGAACACCTCGAAGCGATTCCCCAGTCAGTGGTATGCGGATTCGAATGGGGTATCGACGCGTCCGGCCTCTGGGAGCTCCAGCGCCGGCTGGACATGGTGACCCCGGAATTGCGCGGCTTCGCCTACGAGGGTGCGACGATGGCATGCACGGTGCGCGACGTGATGCCGGGCCGCAGTGGACGTGCGCATGAACTTCTCGCCGGGCCCGGCAGGGCGCATATCTTTCTGGCCTACATCGGCATCGGCTTCGCGATGGCGCGGCTGCCGAGGATGATGTGGAAGAAGGTCCTGCCCGACCTGAAGGACCCCGGATACTACCCCGAGATGAATTGGCTGGCCGTGGACGGCTACGGCTTCGATCTCGCCTACTTCGACGTCGAGCGATGGGTGCGGGGGCAGGAGCGTCCTTCTCCCTATCCGTGGCAGGGGTTTCCCGACTACTTCCCGCGGGCGGTGGACCAGGGAATCGGCCGGGCGCTGTGGTTCATCTGCGGCGCGCAGGTCGCGGACGTGGGCCGGGCGGTACGGCGCTTCGCGTCCGGGCGGCACGCCGACCTCTGGAGCGGGGTCGGGCTCGCCGCGGCGTTCGCGGGCGGCTGCGATCCCGCCGGCCTGTCCGCGCTCGCGGACGAGGCGGGCGAGCACCGGGCCGAGCTGGCCCAGGGAGCGGTCTTCGCGCTCAAGGCCAGGTCCTACGCGGGACACGTGCCGCCGAGCGGAGAGCAGGCGGCGTCCGCCCTGATCGGACTGCCCTTGCCGGCCATCGTGGAGCTCGCCGACGACACCGCCCCCGCAGGCGGCCGAACGGACGGCCAGGCGGACGGCCAGGCTGACGGTGTCCCGCGCTACGAGCACTGGCGCAGGAACGTCCGGGAGCGGCTCGCGGCGCTCGGCCCCTCCCGCCACACCTGATCGACCGAGCCCCCGGCCTCCACGCCGCCCCCATGCCGCACCGTGCCGCACCGTGCCGCCGACGCGGGACGGAGTTCGCGTGCGCCCCGCGATTTGCCGCCGACTTGTCTCGCAAATTGCTCTTCTTGTTTTGGCAGGTTGCTCTTCTGTTGGGTGAGCACAGATGAAGTAGCCGCGGCCTTGGCGTCCTTGTTTCTATGAGTCAAGGTGCGCCACGGGTTGCCGGGCCAAGGAGTCGGGTGGATCGCGGTGACGTCCTTGGCGCGGTTTCCGTGTGCATTGATGGAATCCGCGCAACTCCTGCGCTATGCGCAGCTCAGCGGCAGGAGAACGTCCGCGGATCGAGGAGTAACGTTGTCCAGAGGATCGAAAGCGCTGCTACGTCGCATGCTCACTCCGAATGTCTCGGCGACATCGCTTGAGACGCGTAAGTTTCATGTCAAGGACGCAATCGCCAAAGACCTTCTGGAAAGGGTCGGGCGCACATTCCTCACCGGCTATGGCCACGCGGTGGAGACGGGCGGCGGGGCGGCGCTGGCGGACCGGCTCGCGGAGATCCCGGCCCGCTTCCGCGGCTTCGCCTACGAGGGCGCCGCGATGGGATTCACCGTCGTCGACGGGCTGACCTTCGCCCGGGGCCGCAGGGTCGGGCGGTTCATGGCCGGGCCGGGCGCCCCCCACATCTACATGGCCTACGTCGGGATCGGCTGGGCCATGGCGCGGCTGCCGAGACCGCTGTGGCCGAAGATGGCGTTCGACCCGCTGCTGCAGTGGTTCGTCCTCGACGGCTACGGCTTCCACCAGGCGTACTTCAAGACCGACAAGTACGTGAAGGGGCAGCACGAGGACCCGGCGTTCCCCTGGCCGGGCGGCCGGCACCAGTGGTACGCCGGCCGCGCCCTGGACCAGGGCATCGGCCGCGCCCTGTGGTTCGTCGGCGGGACGGACGCCGACGTCGTCACCGACCTCATCGGGGAGTTCCCCGTCCGGCGGCGTCCGGACCTCTACGCGGGGGCCGGGCTCGCGGCCACCTACGCGGGCGGCGCCGACGAGGACGAGCTGCGCCGCTTCTGGAAGGCCGCGGGCGACTGCCGCCCCCAGGTCGCGCAGGGCTCGGCGTTCGCGGCCGAGGCCAGGCGGCTGGCCGGGCTGGAGTACCCGCACACCGGGGTCGCCACCGGGGTGTTCTGCGACCTGCCGCCGGACGAGGCGGCCGACATCTGCGTCCGGACCCGTCCCGACGGGCGGGACCAGGGCGAGCTCCCTGCCCACGAGGTGTGGCGCAGGCGCATCGCCGACGAATTCGTTTCGCGTGGGAGGAGCTGATCCATGGCAGTCCTCAGCTGGCTGCGCCGGCAACTGCCGGGTGTCGTGGCACTCGTGGTGGTGGTCGGGACGTTCTATGCCGTCCGCCTGCCCGACGCGCCCGCGGCCGAGAAGTCCGAGGTGGCGCAACGCTACAGGTTCACGCCGATGAACATCGCGCTGCCGGGCGGCTTCCGGCAGCAGACGATCCGGCGCGTCAACAAGGACTACAAGAACATCGACGCCTGGATCTCGTCCGTCGGCGCCGGGATCTCGATGAACGACCTCGACGGCGACAGTCTCGCCAACGACCTGTGCGTCACCGATCCCCGCATCGACCAGGTCGTGGTGACCCCGACGCCGGGCGCCCGCGCCGACCGCTACCGCCCGTTCGCGCTGAGCCCCGGCTCCCTGCCCATGAACCCGGCCATCGCGCCGATGGGCTGCTCCCCGGGCGACTTCAACGAGGACGGCCGCATGGACCTCCTCGTCTACTACTGGGGCCGGACGCCGATCATCCAGCTCGCCAGGCCGGACGCCAAGCAGCTCACGGCCGCCGCCTACACCCCCGTCGAGGTGGTCCCCAACGCGGGCGGCTCGACCTACACCGGGGCGGAGTGGAACTCCAACGCCGTGGCGGTCGACGACTTCGACGGCGACGGCCACGTCGACTTCTACCTCGGCAACTACTTCCCGCACGGGCCCGTCCTCGACGACCGCAAGAGCGGCGGCGTGGCGATGAACCGGTCGCTGTCGGCCGCGCACAACGGCGGCGAGGACTACTTCTTCCGCTGGACGGGGGCCGCGTCCGGCGACAAGCCCTCGGTCACCTTCCAGCGCGCCGACCACGCCCTCCCCGACAAGGTCTCCAAGGGCTGGGTGCTGGCGGCGGGCGCCAACGACGTCGACGGCGACGGCCTGCCCGAGCTCTACATCGGCCAGGACCACGGCACCGACGCGATGCTCTACAACATCTCCCGGCCCGGCAAGATCGAGTTCCAGGCGGTGAAGGGCGCGCGCGCCGCCGGCCTGCCCAAGTCCAAGCGGATCGGCGACGACTCGTTCAAGGGCATGGGCATCGACTTCGCCGACTTCGACCACGACGGCCTGTACGACATGTTCGTCAGCAACATCACGACGACGTTCGGCATCCAGGAGAGCAACCTCCACTTCTACAACACCGCCAAGAACCAGGCTGACCTGCGAACTCAGCTGCGCGACGGCAAGGCCCCGTGGAAGGACCGCAGCAGCGAGACCGGGACGGCCTGGTCCGGCTGGAGCTGGGACGCCAAGGCCGCCGACTTCGACAACTCCGGCCGTCCGGCGATCGCGCAGACGACCGGGTTCGTCAAGGGCGAGGTCAACCGGTGGCCGCAGCTCCAGGAGCTGGCGGCGTCCAACGACCTGGTGGTCGAGCACCCGGAGCTGTGGCCGAACGTGCGGGCCGGCGACGACATCGCCGGCAGCCAGCGGCTGCACTTCTGGGCCGAGAAGAGCCCCGGCGAGTACGTCAACGTCGCGCGGGAGCTCGGCATCGGGATCCCCGTGCCGACCCGCGGCATCGCCACCGGCGACGCCGACGGCGACGGGCGGCTGGAGATGGCCGTCGCGCGGCAGTGGGACGAGCCCGTCTTCTACCACAACGACAGCCCGAAGCCCGGCGCGTTCCTCGGGCTGCGGCTGACCCACGATTCCGCGCCCGCGAAGCAGGACACCGAGCCCGCGAAGGGGGCGGCCGGGACGCTGCCCGCGCCCGGGTCCCCGGTGGTGGGCGCCCAGGTGACCGTGACGACCCCGGACGGGCGCAAGCACGTGGCGCGCGTCGACGGCGGCAGCGGCCACTCCGGCAAGCGCAGCACCGACGTGCACGTGGGCCTCGGCAGCGTCTCGGGGCCCGTCCAGGTCAACCTGTGCTGGCGGGACCGCTCCGGCCGGATGCACAAGCAGGATCTGCAGCTCACCCCGGGCCGGCACGCGCTGAAGCTCGGCTCTCAGGCCAAGGAGGAGTGACCGCTCATGTCCACCACCGCTCCCTCGAACGACAACGTCTCGAACGGCGCCGTGGCCGCCCCGGCCGCCCCGGCCCCGGCAGGTCCGCGGCACAGCCCCAAGGTCGTCATCGCGCTGCGCAACTTCGCCATGTCGATCACGGTGTTCAACATCTTCGGCTACACGATCCTGGGGTTCGAGCAGCCGTGGGTCTGGCCGTTCATCGCGCTGGCCACCGCCTACTCCTTCGAGTCGGCGCTGGAGTTCGTCTCGGCCCGGGTGGAGCGCCGCACGCCGCGCTTCATGGGCAACGGGATGCGCGGGGTCATGGAGTTCCTCTACCCGTCGCACATCACCGCGCTGGCCGTGAACATGCTGATCTACGTCAACGACAAGGTCTGGGTGATGATCTTCGGGGTGCTGGTCGCGGTCGGGGCCAAATGGGTCCTGCGCGCCCCGGTCAAGGGCCGCATGCGGCACTACATGAACCCGTCCAACTTCGGCATCGCCGTGATCCTGCTGGTGTTCCCCTGGGCCAGCATCGCGCCGCCGTACCACTTCACCGAGCGGTTCGAGAGCCCGGTCGACTGGCTCGTCCCGGCGATCATCCTCAGCGCGGGCACGATGCTGAACGCCAAGCTCACCGGCCGGGTGTGGCTGATCATGGGCTGGGTCAGCTTCTACGTGATCCAGGCGGTGGTGCGCGGGGTCCTGCTGGACGTCTCCATCCCCGCCGCGCTGATCATGATGACCGGCGTCGCGTTCGTCCTCTACACCAACTACATGGTCACCGACCCGGGGACCAGCCCGTCCGCGCCCGCCTCGCAGTTCGCGTTCGGCGCCGGGATCGCCGTCGTCTACGGCCTGCTCACCGGCATGAGCATCGCCTACGGCCTGTTCTTCGCGACCGCCGCCGTCTGCGCGATCCGGGGCGGCTTCCTGTGGTCGCTGCACATCTCCAACCGCGCCCGCGAGCAGCGCGAGGCGCAGGAGCGGGCCGCCAAGGCGATCGAGGACGCCGGCCAGGACGGCGACGCCGGCCAGGACGGCGAGGCCGCCAACGGTTCGCTCGACGGGAAGAAGGTCGTCACCGCATGACCAGGCTGGCAATCGTGGGGATGGCGTGCCGCTATCCGGACGCCACCTCACCGCGGGAACTGTGGGAGAACGCCCTGGCGGGCCGCCGGGCCTTCCGGCGCCTGCCCGACGAGCGGATGAACCTGGACGACTACTGGGACCCGGACCCGGCCGCGCCGGACCGGTTCTACGCCAAGACGGCCGCCGTCATCGAGGGCTACGAGTTCGACCGGGCGGCGCACCGCGTCGCCGGGAGCACGTACCGGGCCACCGACCTCACGCACTGGCTGGCGCTGGACGTGGCGGGCGAGGCGCTCGCCGACGCGGGCTTCGCCCAGGGCGAGGGGCTCCCGAGGGAACGCGCCGGCGTGATCGTCGGCAACACCCTGACCGGCGAGTTCGTCCGGGCGAACAACCTGCGGCTGCGCTGGCCCTACGTCCGCCGGGTCGTGTCGGCGGCGCTGCGCGAGCAGGAGGGGTGGGACGACGACCGGCTGTCGGACTTCCTCGACGATCTGGAGGCGGCCTACAAGAAGCCGTTCCCCGGCATCGACGAGGACTCCCTGGCGGGCGGCCTGTCCAACACGATCGCCGGGCGCATCTGCAACCACTTCGACCTCAAGGGCGGCGGCTACACCGTCGACGGCGCGTGCTCCTCGTCGCTGCTGTCGGTGGTGACGGCGTGCAGGTCGCTGCTGGAGGGCGACGTCGACATCGCCATCGCGGGCGGGGTGGACCTGTCCATCGACCCGTTCGAGATCATCGGCTTCGCCAAGACCGGCGCCCTGGCCAGGGGGGAGATGCGGCTCTACGACCGGCACTCCAACGGCTTCTGGCCGGGCGAGGGCTCCGGGATGATCGTGCTGATGCGGGAGGACGACGCCCGCGCCCAGAGCCGCCGGATCTACGCGACCATCGCGGGCTGGGGCGTCTCGTCCGACGGGCAGGGCGGCATCACCCGTCCCGAGATCGGCGGGTACCGGCTGGCGCTGGCGCGCGCGTACGAGCGGGCCGGGTTCGGCATCGACACGGTGTCGATGTTCGAGGGCCACGGGACGGGCACCGAGGTCGGCGACAGGACGGAGCTCACCGCGCTGTCGCTGGCGCGCAGGGCGGCCGACCCGGGCGCTCCGCCCGCCGCGGTCAGCTCGATCAAGGGCATGATCGGGCACACCAAGGCCGCGGCCGGGGTGGCGGGGCTGATCAAGGCCGTGATGGCGGTGCACGACCAGGTGCTGCCGCCGACCACCGGCATGGTCGACCCGCATCCGGTGCTGGCGGAGGAGGGCGCGGCGCTGCGTCCGCTCCGCAAGGCCGAGGCGTTCCCGGAGGGGCAACCCGTCCGGGCGGGCGTGACCGCGATGGGCTTCGGCGGCATCAACACCCACGTCGTGGTGGAGAGCACCGCCCCCCGGCGGCGCGTCACCGTGGACACCCGGATCAGGGGGCTCTCCGCCTCCGTCCAGGACGTCGAGCTGCTGATCGTCGACGCCGACTCGCCCGGACGGCTGCGCGAGCGGCTGGCCGAGCTCGTCGAGTTCGTCCCGAAACTGGCCTACGCCGAACTCGGCGACCTGGCGGCGACGCTGCAGGAGCGGCTGCGCGACCTCCCCTACCGGGCGGCCGTCGTGGTGTCCTCTCCGGACGACGCCGAGCAGCGGCTGCGGCAGGTAATGGACGCGCTGGACGAAGGCGAGATCCGGCTGATCTCCCCGGACGCGCGCGCCTTCCTCGGGCACGCCGCCCGCGCCGCCCGCATCGGGCTGCTGTTCCCCGGCCAGGGCTCGGGCCGCGGCACCAGCGGCGGTGCGCTGCGGCGCCGGTTCGCCGAGGTGGAGGAGGTCTATCTCAACGCGGCGCTGCCCACCTCGGGCGACATGGTGGCCACGGCCGTCGCGCAGCCGCGCATCGTGACCGGGTCGATGGCGGGGCTGCGCGCCCTGTCGGTCCTCGGCCTGGACGGCGAGGTCGCGGTCGGGCACAGCCTCGGCGAGCTGTCGGCCCTGCACTGGGCCGGGGCGATGGACGAGGAGACGCTGCTCCGGGTGGCGGGCGTGCGCGGCCAGACGATGGCCGAGCACAGCTCGTCCGGCACCATGGCCGGGATCAGCGCCCCGCCGCCGCGGGTGGACGAGCTGATCAGCGGCCTCCCGGTGGTGATCGCCGGGTACAACGGCCCCGGGCAGACGGTCGTCGCCGGATCGGCGGAGGCGGTCGAGGCCGCCGGGCGCGAGGCGGCGGAGGCGGGCGTCGGGTTCACCCGGATCCGGGTGTCGCACGCCTTCCACTCGCCGCTGGTCGCCCCCGCCGCCGGGGCGTTCGGCGACAAGCTGGCCGGGGAGTCGTTCGGCGCCGTCGGACGCCGGATCGTGTCCACGGTCACCGGCGAGGTCCTGGCCCCCGGCGCCGACCTGCCCGCGCTGCTCCGGCGCCAGATCGTCGACCCGGTGCTGTTCGCGCAGGCGGTGGAGCTGGCGGCCAAGGACGTCGACCTGTTCATCGAGGTCGGACCGGGCACGGTGCTCAGCCGGCTCGCCACCGGCATCGCCGACCTTCCGGCGCTGCCGCTCGACACGGACGCCGAGTCGCTGGCCCCGCTGTTCGGGGCGATCGGCGCGGCGTACGTGCTGGGCGCTCCGGTGCGGCACGAGGCGCTGTTCCACGGCCGGCTGACCCGGCCGCTGGAGATCGGCGCCGAGTTCTCCTTCTTCGCCAGCCCGGCCGAGGCCGCGCCGCCGGTCACCATCCGCGGGGGCAGCGGCCGGAAGACGGGCGGCCCGGAGGCTCCGCCGGACGTCCTGGCCGACGACCCGGAGGACGGCCTGCCGGGCCTGGAGGTGCTGCGCCGTCTTGTGGCGGCGCGGATCGAGCTGCCGCCGGAGATGGTCACCGACGACAGCCATCTGCTCGACGACCTGCACCTGAGCTCCATCACGGTGGGGCAGGTCATCAACCAGGCCGCGCAGGCGATGAACCTGCCGGTGACCCAGGTCCCGACCAACTTCGCCGTGGCGACGCTGGCGGAGCTGGGGCAGGCCCTGGACACCCTGGCCGAGACCGCCACCGCCGACGCCGGGCCCGCCCCGGTCGTGGCGGGCGCGGCCTCGTGGTCGCGGCCGTTCGGCCTCGACCTGGACGAGCTGCCGCTCCCCGCGCGGACCTCGCCGCAGGACAACGGCACGTGGCACGTCCACGCGACCGAGGGTCATCCGCTGGCCGAGCCGCTGCGCCGCGCGCTGGAGCGCGCGAACGTCGGCTCCGGCGTCCTGGTCTGCCTCCCCCGGGACGTCGAGCGGGATCAGGTCGAGCTGGCGCTGGACGGTGCGCGGCGGGCGCTGCGCGAGCCGGACGGCCGGTTCGTCCTGGTCCAGCACGGCCGGGGCGCGGCGGGGCTGGCCAAGACGCTGCGGCTGGAGTCCCCGGGCCTGAAGGTCACCATCGTGCAGCTGCCGCCCGGCTCGCCGGACTCCGGCACCGCGGTGACGCAGGTCGTGGACGAGGTCGCCGCCACCGCCGACTTCAGCGAGGTGCACTATGACGGCGGCGGCGTCCGGCGCGTCCCGACGCTGCGGGCCATGCCCGCGACCGCCGGACGGGTCGAGCACGTCCTCGACGGCTCGGACGTGCTGCTCGTCACCGGCGGCGGGAAGGGCATCACGGCCGAATGCGCGCTGGCCGTGGCCGCCGACACCGGCGCGAAGCTGGCGCTGCTGGGCCGGTCCGACCCGGCCGACGATCAGGAACTGGCCGCCAACCTGGCGCGCATGGCCGACGCGGGCGTCACGGTCGGCTACGCCCGCGCCGACGTCACCGAACCGGACCAGGTCCGCGCCGCGATCGCGGAGCTGACCACGTCGGTCGGGCCGGTGACGGCCGTTCTGCACGGCGCCGGGCGCAACGAACCGGCCGCGATCGCGGGACTGGACTTCGAGGCGTTCCGCCGCACCTTCGCCCCGAAGCTCGACGGGCTGCGCGCGGTGCTGGACGCGGTCGACCCCGGCGCGCTGAAGCTGCTGGTCACCTTCGGCAGCATCATCGGCCGGGCTGGGCTGCGCGGCGAGGCGCACTACGCCACCGCCAACGAGTGGCTCGCCGAACTCACCGCCGAGTTCGCCGAGCGGCACCCCCGCTGCCGGACGCTCTGCATGGAGTGGTCGGTCTGGTCGGGCGTCGGCATGGGCGAGCGCCTGTCGGTGGTCGAGGGGCTGTCCCAGGAGGGCATCACCGCCATCACGCCCGACCAGGGCGTGCAGATCATGCGGCGGCTGGTGTCCGACCCGGACGCGCCGGTGGTCACCGTCATCAGCGGCCGGACGGGCGGGATCGACACCGTCCGGCACGACCTGCCGGAGCTGCCGCTGCTGCGGTTCGTCGAGCGGCCGCTCGTCCGCTACCACGGCGTCGAGCTGGTCACCGAGGTCGAGCTGAACGCGGGCACCGACCCGTACCTGGCCGACCACCTGCTGGACGGCAACCTGCTGTTCCCGGCGGTGCTCGGCCTGGAGGCCATGACGCAGGCGGCGACGGCCGCGACCGGCTGGACCGGTCCGCCGGTCGTGGAGGACGCGGAGTTCCTGCGCCCGATCGTCGTCCCGCCGGAGGGCTCGACCACCATCCGGGTGGCCGCCGCCGTCGTGGCCGACCGCGCGGTGCGCGTGGTCATCCGCAGCGAGGAGACCGGCTACGCCGCCGAGCACTTCCAGGCGACGCTGGTGTTCTCCGGCGCCGAAGTGGCCGCCGGGCCGCCCGACCAGGTCACTGAGGGCCTGCCCGACGTCGTGCTCGATCCGATGACCGAGCTGTACGGCGGGGTCGCGTTCCAGGGGGCCAGGTTCCAGCGGCTCCGCGCGTTCCACCGGGCCGCGGCCCGGCACGTGGACGCCGACGTCGCGCTGGCGCCGGGCGTGACCTGGTTCGCCGGGTTCCTGTCCGGTGAGCTGCTGCTCGGCGACCCCGGCACGCGGGACGCGCTGATGCACGGGAACCAGGTCTGCGTCCCGGACGCGACGCTGCTCCCGCGCGGCATCGACCGGGTGCACGTCGGCCCGGCGGCGGTGGTGGAGGCGAGTCGGCCCGATGGCGTCCTCCGGTACACCGCCACCGAGCGCAGCCAGGACGGCGACACCTACGTGTACGACATCGCCGTCCGGAACGGCGCGGGCGAGGTCGTCGAACGCTGGGACGGCCTGCGGCTCCAAGCCGTGCGCAAGGGCGACGGAAGCGGCCCCTGGGTGGCCCCCCTCCTCGGCTCCTACCTGGAGCGCGAGGTGGAGGACCTCACGGGCGTCCGCGTCGCCACGGCCGTGGAACCTGACGTGGAAGGCGGCGATCGGCGCACGCAGACCGCGCTGGCCGCCGGTCGCGCGCTCGGCCGTCCTGTGGAGGTCCGGTACCGCCCGGACGGGCGGCCCGAACTCGACGGCGGCACGGTCTCGGCGTCGCACGGCGCCGGGCTGACCCTCGCCGTCGCAGGCGACGGCCCGCTCGGGTGCGACGTCGAACCGGTCGCGGAGCGCTCCGCCGGGGACTGGGACGGCCTGCTGGGCGGCAACGCGCCGCTGGCCGCGCTCATCGCCCGGGAGGCGGACGAGTCTCCCGACACCGCCGGGACGCGGGTGTGGTCGGCGATCGAATGCCTGCGCAAGGCCGGGCTCCCGGCCGACGCGTCCCTCACCCTCACGCCCGGACGGCGGAACGCCTGGATCGTCCTGGCCTCGGGCCCGCTGCGGATCGCGACGCTCGTCACGACCCTGCGGGACCGCCCGGGGCCGGTCGTCTTCGCGGTCCTCGTGGAAGGACGGTCATGACCACGGACAACTACTACGAGTACCGGCACATCGTGGGTTTCGAGGAGACCAACATCGTCGGCAACGTCTACTACGTCAACTACCTGCGGTGGCAGGGGCGCTGCCGCGAGATGTTCCTCAAGGACCGCGCGCCGGACGTGCTGGACGACCTCCGCGACGACCTCAAGCTGTTCACCCTGAAGGTCGACTGCGAGTTCTTCGCCGAGATCACCGCGTTCCACGAGCTGTCGATCCGGATGCGCCTGCTGGAACTGGCGCAGACCCAACTGGAGTTCGGCTTCGACTACGTCCGGCTGGACCCGGGCGGCCTGGAGACGCTCGTCGCCCGGGGGCGGCAGCGGGTGGCCTGCATGCGCGGGCCCAACACGCGGACCGTCCCCACGCGCGTCCCCGAGGCGCTGACCCGGGCGCTGGCCCCCTACGTCCCCGGGAACGGGGCGCGCGTCGAGGCGGGGAGCACGGCGTGAGCGTCAACTCGACATCCGCCGAGCGGCTGCTGGACACCAAGGCGCTGCGGAGGACGTTCGGCACGTTCGCCACCGGGGTCACGGTGGTGACGGTCGGCGGCGCGACCCCGCACGCCATGACGGCCAACTCCTTCACCGCGGTCTCGCTCGACCCGCCGCTGGTGCTGGTCTGCGTGGGCCACAAGGCGGTCATGCACCACGCGCTGGACGCCGGGCTGTTCGGGGTGTCGGTGCTGACCGCGGGCCAGGAGCGGATCGCGCGGCACTTCGCGGACACGTCGCGTCCGCTGGGTGCCGCGCAGTTCGAGGACGTCGACACCGACGCCGGGCCCCTCACCGGGGCGCCGCTGATCGCCGGCGCCCTGGCCAGGTTCGAGTGCGAGACCTGGAACACCTGCGACGGCGGCGATCACTCGATCTTCCTCGGCCGGGTCCTGTCGATGGACCGGCCGGGCGCCGACCACGACGAGGCGCTGCTGTTCTACCAGGGGCGCTTCCACCGGCTTGAGCCGGGACGAAACGAGGTCCAGACATGACCACCACGACCCGGCGGGCGCGCGCGGCCCGGCGGCGCGGGCGCGGCGGGCGGCGGCTGCCGCCCGGGACCCCCTTCAGCGCCACCCCGCGCCTGCTGAAGCAGCTGGTCTCCGACCGGCTCGGCATGATGACCACCGCCGCGGGCTACGGCGACGCGGTGCGGATGGTCATGGGCCCCCGCCAGCTCTACTTCTTCAACCATCCCGACCACGCCAAGCACGTGCTGGCCGACAACGCCGGCAACTACCACAAGGGCATCGGCCTGGCGCAGGCCCGGCGTGCCCTCGGCGACGGGCTGCTGACCAGCGAGGGCGACCTGTGGCGCATGCAGCGCCGCGCCATCCAGCCCGCGTTCCAGCACAAGCGCATCGCCCGGCAGGCGGACGCGATCATCGAGGAGGCCGCCAAGCTGGTCTCCCAGCTGCGCAGGCACGCGGGTGGCCCGCCGGTGGACGTCGTCCGCGAGATGACCGACCTCACACTCGGCGTGCTCGGCCGCACGCTGCTGGACACCGACCTCAGCGCCTACTCCTCCATCGGGAAGGCGTTCGAGGCCGTCCAGGACCAGGCCATGTTCGAGATGGTCAGCCAGGGCATGGTGCCGACGTGGCTGCCGCTGCCCAAGCAGCTCCGGTTCCGCCGGGCCCGCCGGGAGCTGGACGGGATCGTCGGCCGCATGGTCGCCGAGCGCTCGGCCCGGTCCACTGAGGGCGACGACGCCCTGTCCCTGCTGATCGTCTCCACCCGCGCGGAGGCGGACCCGGCGGTGGGCCGCCGCCGGATGCGGGACGAGCTCGTCACGCTCATGCTCGCCGGGCACGAGACCACGGCGAGCACCCTCGGCTGGTCGTTCTACCTGCTCGACCGGCACCCCGCGGTCATGGAGCGGCTGCGGGACGAGGTGACCCGCGTCCTCGGCGACCGCACCCCGGTCCTGGACGACCTCCACGCGCTGCCCTTCACCACCATGGTCCTCCAGGAGGTCATGCGGCTGTACCCGCCGGTCTGGCTGCTCAGCCGCCTGGCCCAGGCCGACGACGAGATCGGCGGCTACCACGTCCCGGCGGGCTCGGACGTCCTGATCTCCCCGTACACGATCCACCGGCACCCGGCGCTGTGGAAGGACCCGGAGCGGTTCGACCCCGACCGGTTCGACCCGGACAGCCCGGACACCCGTCCCCGCTACGCGCACATCCCGTTCGGCGCCGGACCGCGGTTCTGCGTCGGAAACCATCTCGGAATGATGGAGGCCACCTTCGTCCTGGCGATGGTGGTGCGGGAACTGGGCCTGGCCAAGGTCCGGAACCACACGGTGGTTCCCGAGGCCATGCTCTCCCTCCGCCTCCGCGGCGGCCTCCCCATGCACATCACCGAACGCTGACCGATCACCGAACGCTGACGACAGGAGGTGGCGCCGGTGTCTGCCGAAACCCCGGCGAGAGACGAGGACCGGGCCGTCAGGGTCATGACGCTCGAAGCCTTCGCGGACACGATCGTCCCCGGCGAGAAGCGATGGCCGGACGACCGCGCCGTCGCGGGCGCGTCGCCGGGCCCCGGCGCCGTGGCGGCCGGCGCGGTCGAGCTGCTGGAGACCCCGGCGGCCGGCGTGCTGCCGGGCCTCGACGAGCTGGTCGCCATGCTGAACGGGCACGCGGGCCGGCACGCCGAATGGGCCGGCCTGACGCCGGACCCGGACGTTCCGCCGTTCGTCGCGCTGCCGTTCGCCGAGCGGACCGCCCTCGTCCAGGCGCTCGTCGCGCCCGGCCACCCGGAGAAGGACGCCTGGGTCAGCGTGGCCCTGTTCGCCAACATGGCGTTCGACACCGGCGCGCACCTGAACACGCTCGAAGCGATCGCCGACGGCCATCCAGGCATCGCGGCACTGGGCCTGGCCAAGCCCGGCGAGGACGGTCTCTGGCGTTTCTCCGAATACGGCTACGGCCAGAAGCTCGCCGACGTCCATCCCGACACGACCCCTTCAGGGAGCCCGGCATGACCAGCGTTGAGAGCACCGACGTCGTCGTGGTCGGCAGCGGATTCGGCGGCGCCATCGCCGCCTACCACCTCGCCGCGGGCGGGGCGCGGGTCACCGTGCTGGAGCGCGGCCCGTGGCTGGAGGGCGACGACTTCGACCACGACTTCAAGCTCGGCTCGTCCTACACCCGGATCTTCGACTTCGTCGTCGGGGACGGCATGAGCATCCTCGGCGGGAACTGCGTCGGCGGCGGCAGCGTCGTCTACTTCGCCGCCATGCCCCGCGCGCCGCGCTTCGTGTTCGAGCGGCGCGGCAGCATCAACCGCCGGGTCTGGCCGAAGGCGGTGTCCCGCGAATCCCTCGAACCCTGGTACGACCGGGTTGAAGAGGCGATGCCGGTCGTCCAGCAGACCTGGGACGAGGTCACCTACGCGGGCGGGCTGTGGGGGGCGGCCTGCAACCATTCGGGGCTCACCGCCAACCCCGTCCCAGTCGCGGTCGACAATTCGCTGTGCGTCAACTGCAACTGGATGATGGCGGGCTGCAAGTTCGACGCTAAACGGTCGCTGTTGTTCAACTACCTGCCCGCCGCGCTCTCCCACGGCGCCGCGATCCGTCCGATGCACGAGGTCCAGCACCTGACCCGCAACGACGACGGCGGATACCGGGTGCACTACAACGTCATCGACGACGAGGACTACCGGGTCAGCGTCGGCAGCGGAACGATCGACGCCAAGCTCGTCGTGCTGGCGGCGGGCACGGGCGCCACGCCGGTGATCCTGCAACGCTCGGAGCCGATGCTCGGGAAGATGCCGCACGGCGTCGGACGCTACTTCTCGGGGAACGGCGAGCGCCTCAACACCGCCGTGATCGACGAGGACCGCGTCCGCGAGGTGCTCGGCCTCGACCGGGGGAACGGCCTGTCCTACGCGGCCAACCAGATCGGGCGCGGCCCGGTGGTGGCCAACTGGGACCGCCTCGACGGCTCCCTCCCCGAATACTCGCGCTTCTCCCTTGAGCAGCTCTACTTCCCGCCCGGCCTGGGCACGATCCTGGCGCAGACGTCCGACGCGACCGGCATCTCGCCCACCTGGTTCGGCGTGGAGAAGAAGGAGATGCTGAAGCGCTGGCAGTCCTGGCTGACCATCTTCACGATGTCGGAGGACGACAACGAGGGCGTCTTCGGCCCTCCGCCCGCGACCGGCAACGCGCACCGCATCTCGCAGCAGATGCTCGGCCGCGGCAACCTGCGCTACGACCCGACCGTGAACACGCAGCGCGGTTGGCGCGAGTCGGACGAGGCCGTCCGCGCGATCATCGAGAAGGACGGCCTCGGCAAGGTCATGCCGTGGACGAACGACGTGGTCGGGGCGTACACCGTCCATCCGCTGTCGTCCTGCCGCATCGGCGACGACCCGTACACCTCCGCGCTGGACGACCGGCACGAGCTGCGCGACCACCCGGGCATCTTCGTCACCGACGGGTCCGCGGTCCCGACCGGGCTCACGGTCAACCCCGCGATGACGATCGCCGCGCTCGCCGAGCGCGCCATGCCCGGCCTGGTCGAGGCCGCGCGGGAGCGGGGCGTCGAGGTCTCCTACGGCGCGCCCGCGCCCGACGGGTCGACCGCCGCGCGCCGTGCCGCGGCGCCGGTGGCCGCCGGCCTGGCCCGCGGCTAGCGGAAGGACGACGCGATGACCACGCTGTTCGCGCGGATCGCCCGGCCCGGCGCGCAGGACCTGGTCCGGCACGTCGCCATCGTGCGGCACAAGGGGGCGCGGGCGCCGGTCGGGGAGATCTACGCGCAGGTCGAGCGGGACTTCGGCGTGCTCGCCCCGCCGGTGATCCTGCACTCGCCCGCGCCGGACCTCCTCGCGGCCTGCTGGATGACGCTCCGGGAGACGCTGGTCGCGAGCGGGGCGGCGGACCGGGCGGCCAAGGAGGCCGTCGCGTCCGCCGTCTCGCTCGACAACAGGTGCCCGTTCTGCGTCGAGGTGCACGGCATGACCCTGCACGGGCTCGTCCGCGGCGAGGACGCCGCCGCCGTCATGGCCGACGGCCTCGGGACGATCCGCGACCCGCACCTCCGGTCCATCGCGACCTGGGCGCGGACGCTCGCGCTGCGCGAGCCGGGCGGACGGAGCCCCGTGCCGTTCCCCGCCGGGCAGGCGGCCGAGCTGATCGGCACGGCGGTGGTCTTCCACTACATCAACCGCATGGTGAACGTGTTCCTGAGCGACTCGCCGTTCCCTCCGAGCCTGCCGTCCAGGGCCCGGGGGAGGGTCGTCCGGATCATGGGCAGGTTCCTGCGGAGGATCGTGCTCAAGCCACGCGCTCCGGGGGCCTCCCTGCCGCTGCTGCCTGCCGCCGAACTCCCCGCCGACCTGGCATGGGCCGCGGATTCCCCGGCCGTGTCGGGCGCGTTCGCGCGAGCCGCCGCGGCCGTCGACGCGGCCGGCGAGCGGTCGGTTCCCGCGTCCGTGCGCGCCCTCGTCCTGGCCGAGCTGGCGGGCTGGGACGGCCGGCCGCCCGGCATCGACACCGCCTGGATCTCCCGCGCCGTGTCCGGCCTGCCCGAGAAGGACCGCCCGGCCGGACGCCTGGCGCTGCTGACGGCCCTCGCGTCCTACCAGGTGGGAGACTCGGCGGTCGAGGACTTCCGGCGCGACCACCCGGGCGACGCCGCCCTGATCGAGCTCACTTCCTGGGCCGCTTTCGCGGCGGCCCGCCACGTCGGGTCCCGGGCGGCCGATCCCTCAGGGCGGGCCGTGCCCGCCGTCCCGCGCTTGCGGAGGCCCGAGCCGGACGCCTCCTGACCGCCCCCGCCCGAGAGCCGCGCATCCCGGTCCAGACCGGGTGCGCGGCTCTTGGTCTTTCGTCTCAACTCGTCGCGGACGTCGCGAACTGTCCCGGTTGCCGGCCCGCGCCCGCCGGGCCGCGGTAGGCCTGCGCGACGTCTAGGTGCAGGTTCGCCGCCCCGCCCGCGGCCGTGAGCGCCAGATCGTCGCGGTGCCGGCGGCGGAGCACCAGCAGGCAGAAGTCGCTCGCCGGGCCGCTGATCCTGTTCTCGGCGTCCTCGGGCCCGAACTCCCACGGCGTGCCAGACGGCAGGGTGAGCTCGTACCGGAACGGCACGGTGGGCGGGTTCAGGCCGCGCGCCTCATAGCCGAAGTCCTGCACCAGGACGGCGAAGCCGACCAGATGGACGATCCTGTCCGTCCACTCGCGCTCCACGCCGAGCGCGTCGAGGACGTCCTGCCCGTGCCCGAGCGTCTCCATGATCCCGGCGCAGGCGAGGATCGCCGGGGGCAGCGGCCGGACCAGCCACGGCACCGTCTGGTCGGGCGGCACCGCGCCGAGGTTCGCGACCGACGCGGCGACCTTCCCGCGCCAGGTGGCCAGCAGCTCGCCGGGCTCCTGAGCCAGGTACGGCTTCATCGCGGCGTCGACGTTGGCGTTGAAGTCGTCGCTCAGCCTGGACGTCATCGCGGTGAACGCCTCCGGATCGCCCGCTGCGAGCCCGGCCATGTCGAAGATCTGGCTCAGATGGGCGATCTGGTGGTGGATCGTCCAGCCGGGCGCCGGGGTCGGCGTCTTCCAGCCGGCCTCGTCGAGACCGGACAGCAGCCCGTCGAGGACCTTCCCCTCGGCGGTGAGATCGGCGAGCACCTGATGCGGGTCGGTCATTTTGATCTCCCTGAGATCGTTCGTCGTGAATCGCCCGACACCATTGTGTGATCGGCCCGGTCACGGGTGCATCTTCTGAATTGCGGGCCATTAATTCATCGGTCCGAATTTCGGGCTCGGACCGAGAGGAATTCATCGCCGGCGGGAGGTGGCCGCTTTCCGGTCGCGGCTGGGGAGCCGCAGGGACATCAGCGCGCCCGCCAGGACGACCACGCTGCCCAGGATGACCGCGGGGACCAGGCCGCTGGTGAAGGCGTCGCCGGAGGCGTAGCCGCCGTTCGCCGCGAACACCGAGGTCAGCACCGCGATGCCGAGCGCGACGCCGAGCTGGCGCAGGGTGCTGTTGGTCCCGGACGCCTTGCCGTGGTCCTGGTCGTCCACGCTGGCCAGCACGAACGTGGAGAGCGGCGTCAGGGTCAGCCCCATCCCGGTGCCGGCGAACACGAACGGCAGCACGAGGGCGCTGTAGGGGACGTCGGTCTCGATGACGGCGCCCAGCCAGGCGAGCGCCACCGCCTGCAGTGTCAGGCCGGCCGCGACGAGCACCCGGCCGCCGATCTTCCCGGTCACGATGCCCGCGATGGGCGCCACGACCATCGGCACCATCGTCCAGGGGAGGGTGCGGACCCCGGCTTCGAGCGCCGAGTAGTGCTGGACGACCTGGAAGAACTGGGCGAGGAGGAACACCGAGCCGAAGGTGCCGAACGAGAACGTGAGCGTGACGGCGTTGGCGACCCCGAACCCGCGGGACCGGAACAGGCGCAGCGGGAGCAGCGGCGCGCTGGCCCGGCGCTGCCAGGCCAGGAAGGCGACCAGCAGCGCCGCTCCGGCGATCAGCGGCGTGATCGTGGCGGTCGACGTCCAGCTCCTGGAGTCGGCCCGGACGATCGCCCACACGATCGTGAGCACCCCGATACCGGCGAGCACCAGGCCGAGCGGGTCGAGCGTCCGGTCCGGGCCGCGCGATTCGCGCAGCACGGTCAGCACCAGGGGGATGGCCACGATCCCGGCGGGGACGTTGATCCAGAAGATCCACTGCCAGGCCAGCCCGTCGACGATGACGCCGCCGAGCACCGGGCCGAGCGCGACGCCCAGGCCGCTCATCCCGCCCCAGATCCCGATCGCGACCGTGCGCCGCCCGTCCGGGACGCAGGCGGCCAGCAGCGTGAGCGAGAGCGGCACGATCGCCGCCGCCGCCGTGCCCTGCAAGGTGCGGGCGGCGATCAGGATCTCGGTGGTCGGGGCGAGCGCGGCGAGCACGGACGCCAGCGTGAACAGCGCGATGCCGCCGGCGAACATCCGGCGGCGGCCGAGCCGGTCGCCGAGCGCCGAGGCGGTGAGCAGCAGGCTCGCGAACGCCAGCGTGTAGGCGTTGACGACCCACTGCAGGGTCTCCAGCGAGGCGCCCATGTCGCGGCGGATCATCGGGAGGCCGAACGTGACGACGAGGCTGTCGAGCGTGGCCATGAACATCGGCAGCCCGGTGATGACCACGGCCGCGGCGAAGGACGGGCGGCGGCGGCCTGCAGCCGGTCGAACGTGCGCCACCGCGGGCCTCCTCGGCGTCCGATGATTGCCAGCGGTTCGGACGTTATGACACTGACCTATGGCCTTTCAACGGCGCGTGAGTGCGGCGTAAGCCGATCCTGGAAAAAGGGCACGCTAGAAGAAAGGAGACAGGAATGCGGCTCCTGATTTGCGGTTCGCGACCGGGCGCGGGTTTCGTTTCCCCGCGGCGGGTCAGGCGCCTCCGGCGGGGATCCAGCCGACCTCGTGCTGGAAACGCTTCCGGGACGCGTCGACCGAGCGGGCGGCGGCCTGCCCGTCGTCTCCCGCGCTCGTCATCAGGCCGACGAGCTGGACCTCGAAGAGGCTCTCGGCGTCATAGGGCTCGATCAGGTAGTGGCCCAGTTCGAGGGTGATGAGGCCGTGCAGCCCGCTCCACGCCTGGTGGGCGATGAGCTCGGGGTCGCCCGCCCGGAACCGGCCCGCCGCGATGCAGCGGGCGGCGCACGTGGTGACGTTGGCCAGGGTGTAGCGGCCGGACTGGCGGTCCTCCTCCGAGAGCGAGAACCCGCCCAGCGAGGACCCGCCGAACATGACCGCGTACAGGTGCGAGTTGGCCAGCGCGTTGTAGCGGTAGGCGCGGCCGAGCAGCGCCATGTCGGCGACCGGGTCGTCGGTCCGGCGGACGGCGGTGAGGTGCCGCTGGAGACGGTCGAAGCCCTCGTGGACCATCTCGCGCACCAGCCCGCTCAGCGCCCCGAAGTGGGTGTACACGGCCATCGTCGAGCTGCCCGCCTCGTTGGCGATGCGGCGGGTGGTCAGCGCCTGGGGGCCCTCCTCGTCCAGGAGCCGGGCGCCGATCTCGATGAGGGCGGTGCGGGCGTCTGGTGCGGTCCGTCGTGGGCTCACGTTGACAGTGTGGCATAACACCGATATGTTTTAACCACAACACTGTTATGTGTCCTGTGCGAGCCCCGGAGAGGGGCGGTGAGGATGGCCACGGCGACCAGGAGCGCCGGCCCGCGGACGGCCCTGGCCGCCGCCGCGATCGGCCGTTCGACCGCGGACGAGCCCCTCCCCGTCGCGGGGACGCTGCCCGAGTGGCTGGACGGCGCCTTCGTGCAGGCCGCCCGGCATCCGGCCGCGTCCGGGCCCGTCGGCCGGGCGTCCGCCGGGCCGCACGCCTTCTCCGGCGTCCGGGTGACCGGCCGCGGCGCCCGGTGGCTCCGGGAGCGGCTGCCGGTGCGGCACGGCGCGCCGCTCGGACCGCTGCCCGCCCTGGCCCCCTCACTCTGG
Organism: Actinomadura sp. 1N219; assembly: GCF_044326405.1. Taxonomy (NCBI): domain Bacteria; kingdom Bacillati; phylum Actinomycetota; class Actinomycetes; order Streptosporangiales; family Thermomonosporaceae; genus Actinomadura; species Actinomadura sp. 1N219. The sequence goes on from NZ_JBIRAY010000001.1 coordinate 742,478, forward strand.
CACGCGGACCTCGGCCCGCCCGACGGGCCCGGCACGGCGTCGCTCGCCCGGCCCGTCCGCGAGGCCGGGTCGGATCTCTGGCACACCGTGGCCGCCTATCCCGGGATGGGGCACGCCGAGCATCTGATCGCGTCCGGGGACGGGACCGTCCTGCACGCGGAGCCCTTCCCGCTCGACGGCGCTCCGCTCCTCCACGCGGCCGCCGTCACCCGCCGCCATCTGGTGGTGCTCGACCTGCCGGTCGCCTACTCGCGGGCGGCGGCGCTGGTCGGCGCCCGCTCGCCCTACGTCTGGCGGCCCGAGCGTCCGGCGCGCATCGGGCTCCTGCCGCGCTGGTCGCCCGGGGCGGAGCCGCGCTGGTTCCGAGTGACCTCGTGCTACGTGTTCCGGGCGGTCAACGCTTACGAGGACGGCGAACGAGTCGTCCTCGACGGCATCCGGCACGTGCGCGCCTTCGACGCCGAGCCCGAGCCCGCGCCCGCCGCCGAGCCCCCGCGGCTCCAGCGCTGGGTGCTCGACGGGGCGACCGGGGCCGTCCGCGAGGAGGTCCTGTCGGCCGGGCTGGACGACGCCGTCGTCGACGCACGGGTCTGCGGATCGCGGCACCGCGTGGTCTTCGGCTCGGCCCACGCGGGCGCGGACGGCGGCGCGGTCGTCCGCCACGACCTGCAGACGGGACGCGTCCGGCGGGCGTCGTTCGGTCAGGGCTGGACCGCCGGGCGGCCCGTGTTCGTCCCTGGCGGCGGCGACGTCGCGGAGGGCGCGGGGCTGCTGCTGGTCGTCGCGCGGCACGCGGGGTCGCGGCGCTGCGAGCTGCGGGTGCTGGACGCCGCCGCGCCGGACGGGCCGCCGCTCGCGGTCGTCCGGCTTCCCGTAGAGCTGCCGACCGACCGTCCCACCGCCTGGATCTGACGGGGAAGCAATGTCCGGCGTCACCTACGCCTGTCGGCGACCATCGCGCGGATTTCTTCGTCGGTCAGGAGGCGTCCCAGCCGGGTCAGTTCCGCGTGGCATCGCTCCGCGATGGACGGGAGCAGGGCCGGGTCCGCGTTGATGCCCAGGCGGTGCAGGGTGGCCGCGAGGACGCGCGGGCCGCTCTGGGGTGTCAGGGGAATCCGGCGCTCGTTGCCGAACAGGGCCGGTTCAATGCAGTTGTGCATCAGCGGGTCCACTTCGGACTCGATGACGACCCAGTCGCCGCCGCCCCAGCAGAACGCGTCCGGTCCGGTGATGGGCTGGTTGACCGCCGGCTTGCGGCCGGTCAGTTCTGCGGCCGTCCGGGACAGTTCCGTCAGCGCGGCCAGGCGGATGCCTGTTCCCACTCCGTAGAGCGCCTCGAAGGCGGCGGCGGTCGCGGCGAGGTCGGCGTTGCCGGGGCCGCCGCAATAGCCGTTCACCGAGGACTCGACGACGGTCGCCCCGGCCCGCACCGCGCTCACGGCGCACGCGACGCCGAGGCCGAAGGTGTTGTGCGGATGGAGGCCGATCTCCAGGTCCGGTGCGGCGGTGCCGGTGGCGCGGACGAGTTGCCCGAACGCTTCGGGCCCGAGTGCGCCCGGCCCGTCGAAGAGCGTGAGCTCGTCGGCGCCCGCGCCGGCCATGACCGCGGCGGTCTCGGCCAGTTCCCCGTCCGTCAGGAAGGACACCATCGTGAAGGCGACGGCGACCCGCAGGCCCTGCGCGCGGGCGTGCCCGGCGACCTCGGCCGCCTGCGCGACGACCTCTTCCCGGGAGGCCGGGACCGACGGGCGGTAGATGCCCGCCGCCGGGCCGAACGCGGGCACGGCCACCTGCACGCCGTCGAAGCCGAGATCGCGCGCGAGATCGACGCCGTCCGTCGCGGACACGAACGGGCAGTACACGACGCAGCCCGGCTGCTCCTCCCTGACCAGCGCCAGATCGGCCCGGACCGCGTCCAGGCCGCGCCCGTCGCCGTGGTGCCCGGACCGGCCGGGCGTGGCGAGGACGATCTCCGGCACCCCCGAACGGGCCAGCAACCGCAGGAACTCGGTCTTCGCCTCGCGGGACGCCGTGACGCCGGGCAGCGACTCGATCGCCCGCATCGATGTGTCGCGGAGCCGGACGCGTTCGGGCATCGCGCCGGTCATCGCGGTGTCGCGGTTCGCGGGCGCCACCGACCAGCGGCCCGGTTCGTAGGCGCCGGGCGTCCTCGAACGGTTGACGTCCGCGCGGAACTGTTCGAGCTGGGTTTCGGACAGGTCGTCCACGGCTAGCGGCCCTTCCTGCCCGTGAGCGCGCCGATCGCTTCGGCGAACAGCGCGCCGTGCAGTTCGACATCGGCCTCGGCCGTCATCGGCGACATCAGCGCCGCGCCGCTCATGGCGTTGAGGACGACGCCCCGGTTGGCCAGGTACAGCCAAAGCGCCTGGCGGGCCGACGAGCCGACGCGCGGGTAGAGCTGCCCGGCGTTGCGCGGCGGGGAGGGGGTGAACGCGTACGAGACGCGGCCGCCCAGCCGTCCGACGTGCCATGGCAGGTCGTGGTCGGCGATGACCGCCGCGACGTCGCGTTCGTAGCGTTCGGCCAAGCGGCTCATGTGGGCGTAGTTCTTGTCGGTCATGACTTCGGTGAGCACCGCGCGCATGGCCCGGACGGACAGCGGCCCGCCCGCCATCGTGCTGCCGAGGCCGCCGTCCCCGTGCTCGGTGTAGCGCTCCGCCGCTGCGGCCACCGCGTCCGACATCCCGTACAGGCCCGCCGGGATGCCGCCCGCCATCGGCTTGCCCAGGGTGATCAGGTCGGGGTCCAGGCCGAACTCCCGGGTACAGCCGCCAGGACCGGCCGGGATCGTCTGCGTCTCGTCGATGATCAGCAGCGTGCCGGTGCGCCGGGTGAGGTCGCGCAGCGCGGCGTGGAAGCCCGGCTCCGGACGGATCACCGCGCCGCCGTTGGTCATCACCGGTTCGGCGAGAACGGCGGCGACGTCGCGCGGGGCGAGGGCCCGTTCGAGCGCGTCGAGGTCGTTGAACTCCACGACCTTCGTGGTCTGGCGGACGTCCACGCCGTTGGGATCGACGCCGGGTTCCGGCGCCACCTCGCCGTCCGCCGTCAGGACGACCCCGGCCTGCTCCAGCGAACCGTGGTACGCGCGGTGGAAGACGAGGATCTTCTGCCGTCCGGTGGTCACCCGGGCGAGCAGCAGGGCGAAGCGGTTGGCGTCCGTCGCCGACACGGTGAACTGCCAGAACGGAAGGCCGAAGCGGCGCGCCAGTTCTTCGGTCACCGCGACGTGGTCCTCACCCGACCAGAGGGTGACGCTTCCCTTGTCGAGCTGGTCCCGGATGGCCGCGACGACCGCGGGATGGTCGTGGCCCCAGAGTGCGGCCGTCGCGGCCAGGCCGAAGTCGGCGTACTCGTGCCCGTCGGTGTCGTACAGGCGTGCGCCCACCGCGCGGTCCACCACCAGCGGGACCGGGGGCGGGAACTGGCTGATCCAGTGCTGCGGGGTGCCGTGCAACTGGGACCGCCGTGCGCGCTCACGCAGTGCCGCAGCCCGTGGCCGGGCCTCGGTCCACCTGGTCCGTTCGGCGTCCAGCAGCGCGGCGAGCCGGTCAGGGTCGATCCCAGGCGGCGCCGTGCTCGGTCGATCGCTCGTCATCGCTCTCCCCGGAGGTCGGTCGGTCGTCAGGTGGACGGTTCCTGGATTAACGGCGCCGGGTCCAGGAAGCGGTGCAGGACGTTGCCGGTCACCTTCGCCACCGGATTGGCGTATCCGTCCACGCCCAGCGCCGTGCACCAGGCCATCGAGCCGGTGCTGAACACGGCGCCGCCGTTCGGGTACTCGAAGAACGCCATATCGGCGTGGACGCGAGGCTCGACGGTGCCGCCCTGCCGCGAATTCGACTGGAGGATCTCTTCGACCGCGAGCTGGAAGGAGTCGCTGAACCCGTCGGCCGTGGCCAGGACGACGGTGTGCGGCGGCGTCCCGAGAGCGGCGTCCACCCGGTCGATCTCCATCCCGGCGGCGGCATGGCTGACCAGCCCGTCCGCCTCGATGAGACCGTCCACGCCGGAAAGCGCGAACGCGCCGCGCTTGTCGTCGGCGGGCGGCGCGAGACGGTAGGGACGGCCCGTGCCGCGCCCGCCCTGCGCGGCGAAGCCGACCCCGACGTGCCGCTGCGGCGCGCGGCCCCGATGCCGCCACAGCCCGCCCGCCTCGCCGGTCGTGCTCAGATGCGTCTCGCCGGGCGGGACCTCCCAGCCCCTGGTCCCGGTGTGGCCGCGGCGGATCTCGATGATGTGCGGCTGCAGCGGCGACACCCCGGTCACCCAGTAGTAGCCGTTGCCGCCCAGGTACATCACCCGTCCGCCGCCCGCCAGGTACGCCTCGTGCGCGTCGAGCATCGGCGCCGTGAAGTACTCAGGGTGCGCACCGGTCAGGACGACGTCGTACCCGGCGAGCGCGGCGACCCCCTCGGCGTGCAATTCGTCGTCGCAGACCACGTCGTAGCCGATGCCCTCGTGTTCGAGCCAGTCGAGCAGGCACAGGTCGGCGCTGAGGATCCACGGCCCGAACGAGCTCCTGTAGTCCGGCGTCAGGGTGGTGAGCGGACGGAGGCGCGAGGCGTAGTAGCAGCCGCTGCCGTCGCGGTGGAAGTCGTACAGGCTGCACACCTTGTGCGCCGCGGACCACCGGTGCTGCTCGGTCGTCGCGTAGTCGAGGCCGTCCGGGCCCGACCGCTCCAGGTTCCAATGCGAGTTGGCGTAGGCGAGATAGGTGAAGGTGGAGATCAGCACCGCCAGCCGGGACGTCGTCGTGCCCCACGGCGGACGGACGAAGAACGGGATGCTCAGGTGCTCCCGCCCGGCGCGGAGCCGGAAGGCGTAGGCGCCGCTGCGCAGCTCGTCCGGCAGGCGCAGGGTGAGCTGCGGTTCCCAGCCGGCGTCGGTGAGGTCGTCGTCGTGGACGTGGATCGCGTCGTACTCGTCCGGGGCGAGCCGGAAGTCGATCTCCCGGCCCGTCCAGTTGGCGCCGGGGACGCCGCGGACCGGCGTGTTCACGGCCTCGGCGGTCAGCCCGTGCGGACCGGCGTCGGGCACCGTCACGCCTCCCGCGTCCTGGCCGGGACGCCAGCGCGCCAGGACCGGCAGCCCGAGCCGCTGCTCCGGGTCGGCGGCGGCGAGCGCTTCTTCGTCCGCGGCTCCGGCGAAGATGGTTGGACGGTCGATGCGGCCGTTGAAGCATGCGGCCGCCGTCGTCCCGTCCGTCCACCAGGCTCCGACCTGGGGCTGGATGTCGGTCGCAGTGACGTCGATCTCGCCGGTGGCGGACGCGGACGCCCGCCATGAGCCGACCGGCCACTCGGGCACCGGGACCTGAACCAGGGTCACCTCATGGGAGCCGAAGGAGGCGGCGACGAACGTCCAGCGGTGGGTGGGGATCGCTTCGCCGGTGGCGGCGACCGGCTCGTCGCCTGCGCCCGCCCACGCCGCGAGCCGGTCGTCTCCGGTGAGGCCGAGCGCCCAGCCGCGATGTTCGGAGGCGTCGCGGCGGGCGATGACGGCGCGGGGACGTCCGCCGGCGGGCATCGTCGGCATGATCCACGCCGCCACGGTGAAGGCGTCGACGTCGAGCGACGCATGCGCGGGCGCGCGCAGGTACGAACCGGACGGCAGCGGCTGGACGCGTCCCGCCTGCGTCTCGAACGCCATGTCGACGCGCTCCTCGCGGGCCCCGGGACCGCGCGGATCGTCCGTGCCGTGCACGAGGCGCACCAGCTCGACCTGGTAATCGGAGGTGGCGCTCACCATCAGCCGGATCTCGTCGCCGGCCGCGACGCTGAGCGGGTCGACGTAGCCGAGCAGCGTGGGCCCGGCCGTCATGGGAGGCGGGCGGGCAGCGCCGACACCAGTTCGCCGAACGCCTCAAGCTGGTCCATCCGGTCGTACATCGGGTAGAGGACCAGCTCGTCCGCCCCGGCGTCGAACAGCTCGCCCAGCCGCTCGGCGCAGCGCTCCGGCGTGCCGAACACGGCGACGCGGTCGGCCATCCCGGCGGCGTCGTAGACCGGGTTCCCGCCGAACGCCCGGTCGAACGCGGGGATCAGCCGCTGCCGCGCCTTCTCCTCGGTGTCCTCGACCGCGATGTAGAGGCTCCTGGAGATGGTGAACCCGGCCGGGTCGCGTCCCTGGTCGGCCAGCTCCCGCTTGACGAATTCGAGCTGCTGGAGGAAGTCGTCCATCGCGGCGGGCGCGGCGCCGGTCCAGCCGTCGGCGATGCGCACGGCGCGCCGCAGCGCCGGCTCGGCGCGGGCCCCGATCCAGATCGGCGGGCCGGGCCGCTGCACCGGGTCCGGCTGCGACCGGATGCCGGAGAACGAGTACAGCTCCCCGTCGTAGTCGGCCTCGGCGCCGCTCCACAGGGCCCGCATCACGCCGATGCCCTCGACCAGCCGCCGGACGGGCCGGTCGGCCGCGATCCCCAGCGCGGCGAGGGTCTCCCGGTGGTAGTCGTTGCCGACGCCGAGCCCGACGGTGAGCCGCCCGCCGGACAGCTGGTCGATGGTGGCCAGCTCCCTCGCCTGGACGGCCGGGTTCCGGCGTCCGGAGTACAGCACGCCGATGCCGAGGCGGAGCCGTTCCGTGACGGCGGCCAGGTAGGAGAGCACGTGCAGCCCGTCGAGAGAGGAGTTCTTGGTGCTCAGCGTGTCCTGCGTCCAGATCCCGGCGAAGCCCAGCTCCTCCGCGCGGCGCGCGAACGGCACCAGCAGGTCCGGATCGTTCGGCGCCCCGACCGAAAGCCTGGGACCACTCGGCACGACCCTGTCAGAAACGGACACCACGCCCCACCGCCCGGCTATTCGATTCGCGTTTTCCCGTCGACCGCCCCAAGTCAGACCGCTCCCGTCGGACGGCCCTGGAGCGCTCCGAGTATCCGAGTGCTGTGTTGTGATTGTCAACAGTAAGGTCGGCATCGCCATGAACTGCGAAGCAGCCCGGCGATAGCGGGCCCGCGCCGACTTCGTGAGTTCGCCGCCCGGCACGCGCGAGCACGTGCACCACCTGCCGGTCGCGACCCGTTCCGGACGGCTGTGATCAGGTCGTCCTTCCCCAGATCGAGTCTCTGCCCGAAACATCGGCGAGCCGAATTACTGTCTCAGAACCGAGACTCTTTCCATTCCTCGACTGTTGACATCCACAACAGAGCCGCCGCATTCTTCCGGGGACGACGAGGTGATGAAGTTGGGCGAACGTTCCCCCCATGCCCGCTGGCTGTGGCTGGTACGGCGGCTGCTGCTCGGCGCGGCGGTGGTCCTGCTGGTGTCGGTCCTGGTGTTCTTCGCTACGCAGGTGCTGCCCGGCGACGCGGCGCGCGCGGCCCTCGGACGGGAGGCGACGCCGGACCGGGTCGCCGCGCTCCGCGCCGAACTCGGGCTCGACGAGCCGCTGCTGCGGCAGTACTTCTCGTGGCTGGGCGGCGTCCTCACCGGCGATCCCGGCCAGTCGCTGGTCACCAAGGAGCAGGTCGGCGCCCTGGTCGGCGACCGGGTCGTGAACTCCGCCGTGCTCGTGGTGATCTCGGCGGCCATCGTGGTGCCGCTGTCGGTGCTCGTCGGCGCGCTGACCGGACGCCGGCGCGACCGTCCCGCCGACCGGGCGATGCTCGTGGTCACCCTCGGGCTCACCGCGCTGCCCGAGTTCATCATCGCGCTGCTGCTGGTGATCCTGTTCGCGACGTCGGTGTTCCACCTGCTGCCCGGCACGGTGCTGCTCGCGCCGGGGGAGAGCCCGTTCAGCAACGTCGAGCAGCTCGTGCTCCCGGTGGTCGCGCTGGTGCTGGGCGTCCTGCCGTATCTGGCCCGGCTGGTGCGCGGCTCGGTGATCGACGCGTACGAGTCGGAGTACGTGCGCACCGCGCGGCTCAAGGGCGTGCCGGAACGCGTCGTGCTGCGCCGCCACGTCCTGCCGAACGCGCTCGTCCCGGCCATCCAGGGGACCGCGCTCGCGCTCGCGTACCTCACCGGCGGGATCCTCGTCATCGAGCAGGTGTTCAACTACCCCGGCCTCGGCAGCGCCCTCGTGGACGCGGTGAACAACCGCGACGTCCCGGTGATCCAGCTGATCTGCCTGATGTTCGCCGCCTGCTACGTGGTCTTCAACCTCCTCGGAGACGTCCTGACCGTGTACGTCACGCCCCGGCTGCGGACGGCCGGCGCATGAACGCCGCACTGCTGCGCCGCTGCCTGCGCGAACCCCGCATCCGCGTGGGGCTGGTGCTGACCGGGCTGATCCTCCTGGTCACCTTCGCCGGCCCGTTCCTCGCGCCGCACGGCCACGACGACATCGTCGGCGCGCCCTACGCGGCCCCGTCGTCCACCGCCCTGCTCGGCACCGACTACCTCGGCGAGGACGTGCTCTCCCGGGTCCTCGCCGGCGGGCGGAGCATCGTCTGGATCGCGTTCGCCGGGACGCTGGCCGGCGTCGCCGTCGGCGCCGCGATCGGCATGACCGCGGCCTACAGCGGCGGCGTCCTGGACGAGGTGCTGATGCGCGCGATGGACGTCCTGCGCGCGTTCCCGCCGCTCGTCCTCATCCTGCTCCTGGTGGCGATGGCCAGGGCGAGCACGGCGCTGCTGCCGCTGATCGTGGCTGTCGCGTGGGTGCCGCAGGTCGCGCGGGTGGCGTACGGCGCGTCCAGGGAAGTGGTGTCCAGCGAGTTCGTCGAGTCGGCGGAGACCCTCGGCGCGCCCCGCCTCCGGATCGTGCGCCGGGAGATCCTGCCGAACGTGATGACCCCGCTGATGGTCGAGTTCGGGCTCCGGCTCACCTGGTCGATCGGGATCGTCACCGCGATGAGCTTCCTCGGCGTCGGCCTGCAGCCGCCCGCCGCCGACTGGGGCCTGATGATCAAGGAGAACTACCAGGGCCTGGCGCTGCAGCCGTGGGGCGTGGTGCTGCCGGTGGTGTGCATCGCGGTGTTCACGTTCGGGACCAACCTGATCACCGAGGGCTTCTCCTGGACGGTCGCCCGCGTCTCGTCCCAGGACACGCAGGAGATCCGGGAGACCCCGGAGGTGAAGTCGTGACGGCGGTGACGGTCAAGGGCCTGCGCATCGACCTGGCCGGACGCGGCGTCGACGTCGTCGACTGCGTGGACTTCACGATCGACGCGGGCGAGGTGCTCGGCCTGGTCGGCGAGTCCGGCTCGGGCAAGACCACGGTCGGGCTGGCGCTGCTCGGCGACGCCCGGCGCGGCGCCCGCATCGCCGGCGGCAGCATCCTGATCGACGGGCAGGACGTCGCGAGCCTCGCCCCCGGCAAGCTCACCGCGCTGCGCGGCAGCACGGTCGCGTACGTGCCGCAGGACCCGTCGATGGCGCTGAACCCGGCGCTGCGGCTCCGCCGCCAGCTGACCGAGCTGTTCGAGTTCCACCAGCCGGACCTGCCCGACAAGGAGCGAGACGAGCGGATCAGGACCACCCTGCGCGAGGTCGGCCTCGACTCCGACGACGCGTTCCTCGACCGCTTCCCCCACCAGCTGTCCGGCGGGCAGCAGCAGCGGGTCACGCTCGCGCTCGCGTTCCTGCTCCGCCCCCGCGTGATCGTGCTGGACGAGCCCACCACCGGCCTCGACGTCACGACGCAGGCGCGCGTCCTGAAGACCGTGCGGGAGCTGTGCGCCGTCCACCGGGTGGCGGCGCTGTACGTCACCCACGACATGGCGGTGGTGGCCGAACTCGCCCACCGGATCATGGTCATGTACGCCGGACGGGTCGTGGAGGCCGGGACCAGCGCCCAGATCTTCGACCGGCCCGTCCACCCCTATACCCGCGCCCTGCTCGCCGCCGTGCCCGTCGTGTCGGAGCGCCGGGAGCTGGCCGCGATCCCCGGCGACACCCCGCCGCCTGGACGGCGTCCCACCGGCTGCATGTTCCACCCCCGGTGCGCCGAGGCGCTGCCGGAGTGCGCGTCGACCGTCCCGGAGCCGGTCGAGGTCGACGGCGGCCATGACGTCCTCTGCATCCGCGCCGAGCATCTCTCGTCGGGCCCGTCCCGCGAGGCGCCCCGGCAGGCCGCCGCCCGCACCGGAAGCCAGGACGAGGTACTCCTGCGCGTGTCGAATCTGGACGCCTTCCACGGGCGACGCCAGATCCTCCACGACGTGTCCCTGGACCTGACCCGCGGGGAATGCCTCGCGCTGGTCGGCGAGTCCGGCTGCGGCAAGACGACCCTGGCGCGGAGCATCATCGGCCTGCACCGACAGCACAGCGGCGGCATCAGCTTCCGGGACGCCGCGATGGCGACCCGCGCCCGCGACCGTCCGCTCGAACAGCGGCGCGCGGTGCAGTACATCTTCCAGAGCCCCTACAACTCGCTCAACCCGCGCCGCTCGATCGGCGAGACGCTGCGCGAGCCGCTGAAGGTCCTGTTCTCGATGCCGTCGGCGAAGGCCGCGACCACGATCGCCGAGGCGCTGGAACGCGTCTCGCTCTCGCCGAGCGTGGCGTCGTCCTACCCCAACGAGCTCTCCGGCGGGGAACGGCAGCGGGTCGCGATCGCGCGGGCCCTGGTGTGCCGTCCCGACGTGCTGATCTGCGACGAGATCACCTCCGCGCTGGACGTCTCCGTCCAGGCGTCGATCGTGCGGCTGCTCCGCACGCTGCAGGACGAGGAGGGCCTGGCGCTGCTGTTCGTGACGCACAACCTCGCGCTGGTCAGGACCATCGCGGACCGCGTCATCGCCATGCGCGCCGGCCGGCTCGTCGAGACCGGACAGGTGGACGACGTGCTCGACCACCCCGATGACCCGTTCACCAGGCAGCTCATCGCGGCCACCCCCGAGTTCGGGTCCCCCGGACTCAAGGCCGCGACGGGCGGCGTCCCAGCGGAACAACGGTCGCAGGAGGACCGCACATGACCACGCAACCACGATCAGGTCTCAGCAGACGCGGGTTCCTCGGCACGGCGGCCGCGGTCGGCCTGACCACCGTCGGCGGCGCGACGCTCGCGGCCTGCGGCGACGACGGCGGCAAACAGGCCGCGGGCAAGCCGCGCCGCGGCGGCCGGCTCACCGTCGCGACCGGCGGCGCCAAGGGCTCCGACACACTGGACCCGATGCTGCTCAACAGCGTCCCGGTCAGCTTCATGGCCCGCGTCCTCTACGACCAGCTCGCCGACTACAGCAACGAGATGCAGTACCACCTGCAGATGGCGGAGCTGATCGAGTCCAACCCCAAGGGCGACGAGTGGACGATCCGCGTCAAGCAGGGCATCGAGTTCCACAACGGCAAGACCCTCGACGCCGACGACGTGATGTTCACGTTCAAGCGCGCCCTCACCCTGCCCGGATCGGTGATCGTCGGGAAGTTCAAGCCGCTCGTCGACCTCAACGAGATCAAGAAGCTCGACGGCCGCACGCTGCGGATGAAGCTGCTGCGGCCCGCCGCCACCTTCCGGAGCACGCTCGCCAGCCCGTTCAAGATCGTCCCGGTGGGCTTCGACCCCCGCAACCCGGTCGGCACCGGCCCGTTCAAGTACAAGAGCTTCACCCCGAACCGGCAGTGGGTCTGCGAACGCTTCGCCAACTACTGGAACGCCACGGGCCCGTCCCAGCCGAGCGACTCCGCCGCCCCCGCGAACCTGGGCCCCAAGCCCTACCTGGACGAGCTGGTCGTCAACGTGGTCAACGACGACTCGGCCCGGATCGACGCGCTGGTGACCGGCCAGGTCGACGCGATCAACCAGCTCCCGTACCCGCAGATCCCCACCATCGAGAAGCACCGTCAGCTCAAGCTGATGGAGTCCAAGACCGGGGCGTGGACCGGGATCTACATGAACATGGAGCAGCCGCCGTTCAACGACGTCCGGGTGCGTCAGGCGCTGCGGCTGGCGATCGACCGGGAGCAGGCGCTCACCGCCACCCTGTCCGGGCATGGCGTGGTGGCGAACGACCTGCCCGAGCCGTTCGCCCCGGCCTACCCCAAGCAGCTCACGCGCAAGCGCGACGTCGCCAAGGCGAAGCAGCTCCTCAAGGAGGCCGGGCAGGAGGGCGTCACGGTCGAGCTGGTCACCGGCCCGGTCTCGACGGAGGCGGTGCCGATGTGCACCGTCCTGGCGCGGAACGCCGCCGAGATCGGCATGAACATCAAGGTCCGGCAGGTGGACACGGCGACGCTGTTCGGCCCCAACTTCCACAGCTGGAAGTTCTCTGTGGACAAGTGGCCGACGCAGGGCAACTACCTGACCCTGATGGCGCTGACCGACCTCAGCGAGACCAACTCCCTGACCCACCTCGGCGGGGACGACCTCAAGCAGGTGCGTTCGCTCTACGAGCAGGCGCAGAGCACCACTGACCTGGCCAAACAGAACCAGCTCACCCAGCAGATCTACCAGATCCAGTTCGACCGCGGCGGCTGGATCATCCCGTTCTTCGCCAACGTCGAGAACGCGCACCACGTGAAGAACGCCGGCTGGCCCAAGAACGACTTCTCCGGCCGCACCTTCGGCAACGCCCACTTCGAACAGGTCTACCTGACCGAGTGAAGCAGCCCCACGCCTGACGGCACCCGCCCGTGCGCGGAGGGCGGGTGCCGTCAGCCGGGACGGGCTCTAGCCGCGGTGGCGGTCGTGCCAGAGGCCGTACAGCGTCAGTGACAGGCAGGTGACCGTGATTCCGGCGCCGATGGGGAGCCAGATCTCAGGGGCGAGCCAGACCAGGCCGCCCGCCATGATCCCCACGAGGACGCAGGCCGCGGCGGCGACCACATGCTGCGGCACGAACACCCCGGGGCCCCGTCCGTCAGACGGGGGAGCCGGGGACCGGGAGACGTTGTCGGCGGGCTGAGGCATTCCTGGCTGTCCTTTCACCGATCGGGGAAACCAGCAAGCCAGATCCGCGTGGCGTTGCACCACGCCGCAACCGGTGCGGTGCGGGTGTTGCAGCAAACGGCAACGCTCGAAAGGCGGCAACGAGCGATTTTCCGGAGCGCGAGCGCCGACCATGGACCCATGACCGAACTGGCCCTCCGGCAATCGGCCGCCTGCGACGCGTCCGGCTTCGCGCCGCTGAGTCCCGACCTCAGCCCTGAGATCGCGGTCTGGACCCGTGAGCTGCGCACGATATGGACGGCCGCCGGGATGACGATCAACCGGTTCGCCGCACGTTACCCGGTGGACAAGGGCACCCTGTCGCGCTACCTCAACGGCAAGCGAGTGGCCCGCGACCTGTGGTTCCTGAACACGCTGCTGGCGATCCAGGCCGAACAGGGCAAGGAGGTCTCCCAAGAGGTCCGCGACCATTTGACCGAGCTGCATCTGGGGGCGCTGAAGGTCGCCCACCCGCAGCAGTACCAGGTGCGGGTGGTCAGCGACGCGCTGGAGCTGGCCCAGGTCGGTCAGCGCGAGGCCGAACGGTACGCCCACGCGCTGGAGGAGCAGCTGGCCGACCGGATCCGCCAGATCGAGGAACTCTCCGACCAGCACAGCCAACTGCGTGCGGCGTGGGACGTCGACCGCGCCGCCATGGAGGCCGAGAAAGACCGGCTGGAGCAAGAGGTCGCCGACCTCGAACACCGCCTGCGGCAGGCTCATGAGCGCATCGCCCAGACCGAACACCGCTGCCGGCATCTCGAAGACATGCTCGGCCATTTGCAGGACGAACCGTCCGGCGAACGCGCCGACTCCACTCACGGCGACACGGGCGCCCGCGACCCGGCGGGCTCTATCAGCGACCTCCCGCTCGCCAATCCGGTGACCGCGGCGGAAATGCTGGGGGCGTTCAGGAAGGCGCATGCGACACCGCAGGCGCTGGCGCTGGCGGTACGGGCCGCCAACGAGGTCAGCGTCAGCACCGACCCCGGCGACGTGACGAGACTGCTGGAGGAACTGCGTGCGCTGGGAGCCTATGACGCCGCCCGGACATGGGCCGAGCGAGTCGTCCCCGTAATGCACGTCACCGCCCCGGGCGAGGCGGCGCGACTGCTTGCCGAGCTTCGGCAGGCCGGTGCGCCCGATCTCGCATCGGAACTGGCTGGACGAGTCGTGGCCGAGGTCAGCCTGACGACGGACACCGACGGCGTGGCGAGACTGCTGGGAGAACTGCGCCAGCTGGGCGTCTCAGAGCTCGCCAATACATTGGCCGAGTGGGCCGCCCGGAAGGTCGAGGTCAGCGACTCATGGAGTGTGGTGCGGACGCTGGTCGAACTGCGATACCTGCAGCCGCGGTTCGCTGAGACGCTCGCTGAGCGAGCCGTTCCCGACGTCAACGCGACCAACGCGTACGACATGCTGCAGATGCTGCGGGAAGTGCGAATGATGAAGGGCGGGGCCCTGGCGAGGCAGTTGGCCGAACGAGCCGTTCCATCGGTCGACATCGCCAGCGCGTTCAGCATGGCGCAGATGCTGCTGGAAGTGCAGAACATAGACCCGCGGCTAGCCTTGATATTGGCTGAGCGAACGGTTGTGACAGTCCATCGGACCAATCCTTCTGGCATTGTAGAGATCCTGTTTGAATTGAGATGGACAGGTGCCCATGACATGGCCAGGACGTTGGCCGAGCGAGCCGTCCGTGCTTTCGAGTTCACCGGCGACACGAAGGGACTGCGGGAGGCACTGTCGGCAATGGGCGCCGACGATTTGATCGAGGAACTGTCCCGGCGACGCGTGCCCTCCGAGGCGAAGGCGACCCACTTGGCTGTCGACGTTCTGGGCGGACCGGGGCAGGAGCCGCGTTGACTACGGTCTCAGGACGGTCTTTCCGGTGGTCGCGCGGGATTCCAGGGCGGCGTGGGCTGCGGGCGCGTCCGCCAACGAGAACCGCTGTCCGATCACTGGGATGAGCCGCTTGTCGATGAGCGCCTCTAGGGCGTCGCGTTCCAGCGTCCGGGTGCCGCCGGGACGGTTCAGGATGCGCGCGCCGACGGCGGACGCGGCGCTGATGCCCCGGCCGAACAGGTCGGCGCTCGACAGTTCGGTCAGGGATCCGGACGACGAGCCGAACATCACCAGCCGTCCGGCGGGGGCCAGCAGTTCCAGCGCGCTCCGGCCGATCGGGCCGCCGACGCCGTCCAGCGCGAGGGTGATCGGCGTGCCGGCGAGCGCGTCGCGGACGGCGTCCGGCCAGCCGGGCCGGTCGTAGTCGACGGCGTGGTCGGCCCCGAGCCGCCGGACCAGCGCGACCTTGCCGGGACCGCCCGCGGCCCCGATCACCGTCGCGCCGGTGGCGCGCGCCGCCTGGATCAGCAGCGCCCCTATCCCGCCCGCGGCCGCGGTGATCAGAACGACGTCGTCGGCGGCCGGTGCGGCGAGTTCGAGGATGGCCATGGTGGTCCGGCCGGTGCCGACCATCGCCACGGCGGCGTCGGCGTCGACGCCGTCCGGGATGAGGTGGACGGCCTCCGCCGGGGCCACGGCCAATTCGGCGTACCCGCCGCCGGCAAGCCCGAGATCGGCCACGACGCGCCGGCCCGCGAGCCCCGCGCCGACGCCGGGACCGATCTCGTCGACGACCCCGGCGACCTCCCGGCCCGGCGTCATCGGCAGGCGGGGCGCGACGCGCGGCCCACCTCCGCCTTGGCGGATCACCGTGTCCAGCAGGTGGACGCCGGCCGACTCGACCCGGATCCGCACCTCGCCGCCTGCGGGACGCGGGTCGGGCACGTCCTCCAGCCTGAGCTGTTCGGGGCCGCCGAACGCGGACTGCCTGATCGCTCGCATCGCGCTCAGCCCTCCGCGCCGGAGAGGAGGCCGTGCTTCTCCAGCCATGCGACGAGCGATGCCGCGATGGCCTCGGGCTGGTCTTCGGGCGTGTGATGTCCGGCGGGGCCGTGCGTCTCGATTTCGAGAGCGGACATGTGGGCGGCGCACCAGCCGATGAGTCCCGCGCTCATCATCGTGCCCGGGCCGGGCTCGAACGCGAGCAGGAGTTTGGGGACGTCCGGGCTCGCCGCCAGCCACTCGTCATAGGCGCTGACTCTGGCGACGACGTCGGCGGGCTCACCGTCCAGCGGCATCGACCGTGGCCATTGCAGCAACGGAGTCCTGCTCTGCCTGGTCGGGTACGGGCGGGCATAGACCGCCAGGTCCTCGTCGCTCAGCTTGCGGGCGACGGTGCGTGGCAGCGCTTGCTCGATGAACGCGTTCTCGTCCAGCACCAGGGCCTCGCCGGCGCCGGGCGTCCGCATCGACTCGAACAGGGGACGGGCCTCGGCGGGGAACTCCGCCCAGGACATCGGTTTCACGATCGTCTCGGTGAAGGCGATGCCGCGCGCCCGTCCGGGGCGGCGGGCGGCCCAGTCGAAGGCGAGAGCGCCGCCCCAGTCATGGCCGACCAGCACGACCTCGCCGAGGTCGAGGGCGTCGAACCAGGCGTCGAGGTACCGCGCGTGGTCGTCGAAGGTGTAGGCGATGTCGGGCTTTCCCGACTCGCCCATGCCGATCAGGTCGGGCGCGAGGCAGCGTCCGGACGCCTCGGCGGCGGGCAGGACGTCCCGCCACAGATACGACGACGTGGGGTTGCCGTGCAGGAAGACCAACGGGACCGGCCCGGCGCCCGCCTCCCGGTAGAAGATCGTCGAGTCCAGGACGTGTGCGGTCGGCATGGCCGGCTCCTCGCGGACGATGACATACTAGACAGTTACCTGACCAACTTAGAAAGTAGACAGGTGCCTGTCAATATGCGTGCAGACTCGTCCTCGAAGCGGCCTCGGTTCTCGCTCCTCCTGCGCCTGCTCCACCGCGAGTACACCGCCGGCATCGAGACGGCCCTCGCCGACGCCGGTTTCGGCGACATCCGGCCCGGGGACGCGAAGGTGTTCCCGTTCGTCCCGCCGGAGGGGATCCAGATCCGCGATCTGGCGGTGCGCGCCGGCGTCCGCAAGCAGACGATGGCGCAGTCGGTCGACCAGCTTGAGCGGGGCGGCTACCTGGAACGACGCCCCAATCCCCGCGACGGCAGGTCCCGGCTGATCGTGCTCACCGACCGGGGGAGGGCGGTGCAGCCCATCACCGCCGGTGCCGGAGACCGGATCGAGGAACGGTGGGCCGAACTCACCAGCCCCGAGGAATTCGAGACCCTTCACGCCCTCCTGCACCGCCTGCTGAACCGGATCGGCGAAGCCGACCCGGACGCGGCCGATCGCCTGGCGTCCATCGGCGAAGACCGGCTCGACTGAGAGCCAGAAGCCGGGCTTCAGACGAACTTCACGAGTGCCGTACTCGAATCGGCGAACCCTTCGCGAACGCGACGATGTTCTCGACCGCGTCGCCGTACCAGGAGGCGTAGGTCTCCTCGGTCACGTAACCGATATGCGGCGAGGCCAGGACGTTGTCGAGGGTGCGCAGCGGGTGGTCGGCCGGAAGCGGCTCCCGGTCGTAGACGTCGAGGGCGGCTCCCGCGATCCAGCGTTCCCGGCAGGCGCGGAGGAGGGCCTCCTCGTCGCAGATCGGCCCCCGGCTGGTGTTGACCAGCCACGCGTCCGGCTTCATCCGCCGCAGCTCGGGCTCCCCGACCAGCCCGCGCGTGCGGTCCGACAGGACGAGATGGATCGTCAGCACGTCGGACGCGGCGAACAGCTCCTCCTTCCCGACGAGCGCCGCACCGGCTTCGGCGGCGCGTTCCGCCGTCAGGTTCTGGCTCCAGGCCACGACCCGCATCCCGAACGCGTTGCCCACGGCGGCGACCTGGGAGCCCAGGCGGCCGAGGCCCAGGACGCCGAGCGTCCGGCCGGTGAGGGTGGTGCCGAGCCGGGTCGTCCAGCCGCCCGCGCGGACGCTCGCCAGCTCGGCGGGCAGCCGCTTCACGGCGGCGAGGATGAGCGCCCAGGTCAGCTCGGCCGCCCCGCCCTCGGCCAGCGGGGCGGTGCCGCTGACCGTGATGCCCAGCCCGGCGCAGGCCGCGATGTCGATCGCCGCGATGCGCCTGCCGGTCACGACGATCAGCCGCAGGTTCGGCAGCCGTTCGAGCGTGCTCTTCGGCAGAGCCGTCCGGTCCCGCATCGTCACGAGCACGTCGTAGGGCTGCAGCGCGGCGACCACCGCGTCCTCGCCGCCCAGCGGGGCGCGGAACACGTCGATCGTTGCGTGGACCGGCGACCAGTCGGCCGCCCGGAGTGCGACGTCCTGGTAGTCATCGAGGATTGCGACGCGCATGAATGTCCTTTCTCGGCTTATCCATGAGCATGTCAAAGCTCCGAATAAGCGGCAGGATGGGGCGGTATGGACGACCCACCGGTTCAGCCCCCCGAGATCGACACGACCGTGCCGCACCAGGCCCGCGTCTGGAACTACTTCATCGGCGGCAAGGACAACTATCCGGTCGATCGCGTGTTCGCCGAGAACATCCTTCAGGTGTATCCCGGCTTCGAGGAGGTGCCGCGGCACGCGCGGGTGTTCCTGGGACGCGCCGTCCGGTTCCTCGCGGGCGAGGCCGGGATCCGCCAGTTCCTCGACATCGGCACCGGTCTGCCCACGCACGACAACACCCATGAGGTCGCGCAGCGGGTCGCTCCCGACAGCCGGATCGTCTACGTCGACAACGACCCGCTCGTCCTCGCGCACGCACGCGCGCTGCTGACCAGCACCCGCGAAGGGGCCTGCGACTACATCGACGCCGACGCCCGCGATCCCGCGGGCATCCTGCGCGGCGCCGCCGCCACGCTGGACTTCACCCAGCCCGTCGCCCTGATGATCCTGGGGGTGCTGGGCACGATTTCCGACGACGGCGAGGCGCACGCCATTCTTCGCGAGCTTCTGGACGCGCTCCCGCCGGGCAGCTATCTGGCGTTGGAGGACGGCACCAAGACCGTCCGGCCCGACGCCGCGGCGGAGGCCGAACGCGTCCGGGACGAGTCCGGCTACGACTACGAACTCCGCACCCCGGAGCGGATCGCGCGGTTCTTCGACGGGTTGGAACTGCTGGAACCCGGTGTGGTCTCGGTGTCCCGCTGGCGTCCCGAACCGAACCCGTTCGGTGAGGCGCCCGAGGTGGACGCGTTCTGCGGCGTCGCCCGCAAGCCCTAAGAGTCCGCGCGGTCTGGGCGGTAGGCGTCGAGTTCCGGCGAGGCGTCGCCGTGAATCTCCTGGTCGATCAGGACGGCGAGACGCGGGCCGAGCGTGATGCCGCTGTGGGTGACGGCGGTGTAGAGGCCGGGCCGCTGCGAGCCGATGAGCGGGTACCCGTCGAGGGGGAGAGGACGGACGCACCGCCGTACTCGGGCGACTTCGGCCGTCAGGCCGGGGATGAGCACCCGCGCCCGCGCGAGCAGCTCGGCGCCGACCGCGTCCATCAGCGCCGGTGAGGCCGACTCGTCGACGCCGGCGTCCAGGTCGTCGGCTTCCAGGACGAGACCGCCGTCCTCCGCCGGGCGAGTGGAGAGGCCCGGGGCGTGGACGAGGCCGTTGACGACGCCCGGCGCGGCCGAGGTCGTGGCGACGAGGCACGGCGCGTCCGATCCGGGCTCGGACGGGTCGACCAGCGGAAGGACGACGCCGGCGGTGGCCAGGAGCGCGGGGCTGCGCCAGCCGGCCGCGCAGATCGTGAGGTCGGCGTCCAGGTCCCGGCCGTCGTCCAGCCGGACGCCCGTCACGCGCTCGCCCTCGGTGTTGAGGCGCACCGCGCGGTGACCGGTGACGACGACGGCACCCGATTCGCGGGCGCGTTCCGCCAGTGCCCGCGCGGCGGGGCCTCCGTGCACGTAGCCTTCGTCGGCGTGGTGCGCGATGAGCGCGTCGTCCGGAACCCTGATGTGCGGTTCGAGCTCGCGCAACCGGCCGGGGCCGATCACCTCGGCGGCGTAGCCGAGGGCGGCGAGGCGAGTGACGCGGTCGGCCAGCCGGGACTTCGCGTCATCGGCGTCCGCCCAGATCGTGTTGCCGGCCGGCCGGTACCAGGCGGGATCGCCGAACCCGGCGGCCAGGTCGCGCCAGGTGGACATCGCCGCCGTCCGGAACCGGTGGTAGGACGGGTCCGCGGGGTCGTTGGCGTTGATCCAGGCGTAGCTGGTGCCGGACGTCCCGGCCCCCGGCCCCTCCGCCTCGACGAGCGTGACCTCGTCCCGCCCGGCGAGCCGGTCCGCCAGCGCGGCCCCGATGATCCCCGCACCCACGACCAGTATCCGCACGTCCCCAGAATGGCAGCCGCTCCCGGACATCGCGAGACCCCGCCTTTCCGCGGTCGGCGGAACGCCTAGGGCCTGGCGGCGCCTCCGACTTACGATGTGCGCATGGCCGAGATGACCCGTCCGCTCAAGCCCGCCGATGAGACACCGCACGAGCCGACCTCGCCGGACGAGCCGAACCCGCCGCGCGACCAGGCGGAGCCGCTGTGGCGGGACGCCCTCGGCCATTGCCTGCGCCGCCTGCGCCTCGAACGCGGCGAGACGCTGGTCGAGACGTCCCGCCGTGCCGGGGTGTCGCCGCAGTACCTCTCCGAGATGGAACGCGGGGTGAAGGAGCCGTCCAGCGAGATGATCGCCGCGGTCGCCGGCGCCCTGGACGTGACGCTCGGCGATCTGACGCTCTCCGTCGCGACGACCCTGCTGACCGCCCGCGCCCCCGCCCGGACGGCTCCGGCGGGCGTGACCTGCCAGGCCGCCTACGCCCTGGCCGCCTAGGCGGCGGGTCCTACATGGGCAGTGGCTTCCGTTCCTCGATCACCTGGTCGATGAGGCCGTAGTCCAGCGCCGACTTGGCGGTGAACACGCGGTCGCGGTCGGTGTCGGCGCGCAGCGTGGCGACGTCCTGCCCGGTGTGCCGGGACAGGATGCTCTCCATGTCGCCGCGCACGCGGACGACCTCGTCCGCCTGGAGGATCAGGTCCGGGATCGCGCCGCGGCTCTGCCCCATCGGCTGGTGCAGGACGACGCGGGTGTGCGGCAGCGCGGAGCGCATTCCGGGAGCGCCCGCGGCAAGGAGCACGGCCCCGACCGCGACGGCCTGCCCCACGCACGTCGTCGCCACCCGCGCGCGGATGTAGCGCAGCGTGTCGTACACGGCGAGCATCGCGCTCGGATCTCCGCCTTCGCAGTTGATGTAGAGCTGGATATCGCGGTCGGGGCTGTCCGCTTCCAGGTACAGCAATTGCGCGACGAGAGCGTTCGCGACTCCGGCGTCGATCGCGGTCCCGAGATAGATGATCCGCTCGGTCAGCAGGTGCGAATAGACGTCCATGATGCGCTCGCCGCGAGGGTGCTGCGCGATGACGTTCGGGATCGTGTAGGTGCTCATCGCACGGCCCCTTCCGAGGGAATTCCGAGCCCTATGGTCCGGTGACTGGTCGGGACGACTTCGTCGAAATCGCTGACGATCGCGTCGATGAACCCGTATTCGAGCGCTTCCTGCGCCGTGTACCAGCGGTCGTGAAGCGAATCCTCGAAGACCCGTTCAATGGGCTGCCCGGTGTCCTCGGCGATGAGCCCGAGCACCGTGTCGCGGGTGTGGCGCAGGTCGCCGGCCTGCAGCTCGATGTCGACGGCGGCGCCCGCGATCCCGGCGGACCCCTGGTGCATCAGCACGCGGGCGTGCGGCATGGCACGGCGCTTTCCCCGCGTCCCGGACGACAGCAGGAACTGCCCGGCGCTGTAGGCGATGCCGAGCACCATCGTGGACACGTCGCACGGGATGAGCCGCATGACGTCGCGGATCGCGAGCATCGACGGCACCGACCCGCCAGGGGAATGGATCCACAGCGCGATATCGGTCGACGAATCCTCCCGCGCCAGCGTCATCAGCTGGGTCGCCAGCAGTGTGCCATTGTCGTCGTCGAGCGCGCCGTCGAGGACGAGCACGCGCTGCTGGTAAAGCTCGCTCCGCACCCGTTCGTTGAACAACGGGGCTTTCTGTTCCTCGCTCATGCATTCACCATGCGCGAGCCCGCGCACTGCTCACAGCCGTATCCGCCCACGGCAGATCCGCCCACAGCAGCAAGCCACCCGTCCGCCCGGTTGCCGCCGGGTCCGCGTCCAGGTTGTCTGGTTCCATCGAGGAGTGCGGCCCATCGGACCGCGCCAGGAGCGAGGTGTCTTCCGTGCATGAGCAGCCGAGCAACGCGGACGGAGCCGCCGCCACGCGGGCCGCGAAGTCCTTATCGACGTCCGGCGGTCTCGGGTGGAACCGTGCGACCGCGACGCTGGTGCTGCTGGCGTTCGCGATGCTGATCGTCTCGCTGGACCAGTACATCGTCGTGGTGGCGCTGCCCGACATCGCCCGCGATCTGGGCTACTCGGCGCAGACGCTCCAGTCGGTGATCAGCGCCTACGCGGTGGCCTCGGCGGGCTTCCTGCTGCTCGGCGGACGCGCCGCGGACCTGCTCGGACGGCGCAGGATCCTCGTGGCCGGGCTCACGGTCTACACCGGGGCGTCGCTGGCGGGCGGGCTCGCCACCGAGCCGGCCCTGCTGCTGGCCGCGCGCGCGTTCCAAGGGCTCGGCGGAGCGCTGGTCTTCCCCACCACGCTGACGCTCATCAACACCACGTTTCCTGAAGGCCGCGCGCGCAACCGTGCACTGGGCGTCTGGGGCGGCGCGGGCGCGGCGGGGCTCGTGATCGGCGTCCTGCTCGGCGGGCTGCTCACCCAGGTTTTCGGCTGGGAGGCCGTCTTCCTGGTCAATGTCGTCCTGACGGGTCCGGCGCTGGTTCTGGCGTTCGTGCTGATTCCGTCCGACGGCGAGCGGGAGAAGGGACGGACGTTCGATCTGCCCGGAGCGCTGAGCGTCACCGCGGGCGTCACCCTGGTCGTGTTCGCGCTCGTCCAGGGGCCGGGGCTGGGCTGGCTCTCGCCGGGCGTCCTGGGCGGCGGCGCGGCCGGTCTGCTGCTGATCGGAGCGTTCGTGGCCATCGAGCGGCGCAGCCCCGACCCGCTCATGCCGCTCCGGCTGCTCTCGAACCCGAACCTCATCACCGGCGTCGTCATCGCGTTCATGTTCATGGCCACCTTCGGCGCCGTGCTCTACTTCCTGTCGATCTACCTTCAGGAGGTCCGCGGCTACGACGCCCTGGAGACCGGCGCCGGGTTCCTGATCCCGACGGCGGTCGTGGTGGCGGGCTCGACGGCGGCCGGGCAGTTCGTCACCCGGTTCGGGCTGAAGACCACCCTGGTGGGGGCGCTGGCCGTCGGGGCGCTCGGCGCCGTGCTGCTCGGCGTCGCGATCTCGCCGGACGGTTCGTACGCCGCGCTGGTCCCGCGGCTGGTCGCGCTCAGCCTCGGCGACGGCGTGGTGTTCACGGCCATGTTCATCGCGGCCGCGACCGGCGTGGCGGACCGGGAACAGGGCATCGCCTCGGGCATCGCCTCCACCGGCTCCGGCGTCGGCGCGGCGGTCGGGCTCGCCGCCCTCGTGCTGATCGCGACCGCCGGGCTGGACGACCTCACCGGCGAGCGCCTGCGCGTCGCGACCGCGGACGGGATCAGCACCGCGATGTTCGTGGTGGCCGGCGGGATCGTCGCCACGTTCCTCGTCGCCCTGACCCGGTGCCCGACGCGTCCGTCGCCGGGACCTGGTCCCACTCCCCGCCAATGGCGCCGCTGCTGACAATGCTTCGCGCGTCGCGCGCGTCAAACGTTTCCCGATGCGGGGTAAAAGGGGGAACCCGGGTCTGGCGATAACCGGCGAAAATCGAGGAAATTAAGAGAAGCGGGTGGTTCGCGGATATGTGCTGACCGGGGGGGCCTGAAATGGAATTCTATGAGCGGGAGCAGGAGCGCCAGCGGGAGACGGCGGCGCGGCGGGTGGCCGAGCGCGTTCCGGAGCGGCGCGAGCACGAGACCGTCCTGGCCTCGCCCGGCGGCGTGGCGGTGGCCGACACCGCCGAGCGGGTCGCCAAGCGGGTCGACAGGCTGAGCCGGTTCTACGGCGACGGCGCCCTGCTGGAGCCCGGCGCCGCCGAGCCCGCCGCGCGGCTGGAGAAGATCATCAATACGGTCGACTACGTGGGCGTCCGCTACCTGGACGCCGGGGTGGCCGCGGCGCGCACCGTCGGCCGGGTCGACATCCGCGACGAGGGCGGACGCACGGTCGGGTACGGGACGGGCTCGCTCGTCTCCCCGTCCCTGCTGCTGACCAACCACCACGTGCTGCCCGATGCCGGCACGGCCGTGACCAGCATGGTCGAGTTCAACTACCAGGACGGCGTCGACGGACGGCCGCTCGCCGTCGCGGCCTACGCGCTCGACCCGGAGCGCTTCTTCCTCGCCGACGAGGGGCTCGACTTCGCGCTCGTGGCGGTCGACGCGCCGTCCGCCGAGCTGGCGGCGTTCGGCTACAACCGGCTGATCGAGGCCGAGGGCAAGGCGATCATCGGGGAGTTCGTCACGATCGTCCAGCATCCGCGCGGGGACCGGAAGCAGGTCGCGCTGCGCGAGAACCGGATCGTCGACATTCCCGAGCTGTTCCTGCACTACGCGGCCGACACCGAGCCGGGGTCGTCCGGCTCGCCGGTGTTCAACGACCAGTGGGAGGTCGTCGCGCTGCACCACGCGAGCGTTCCGGTGCCCGAACCGGAGGAGACCGGCGGGTTCGTGAACGAGGGGATCCGCATCAGCCGGATCTGCAAGGTGGTGCGCGAAACGTCGCTGCCCGAGCCGCAGCGGGCGCTTGTGGATGAGCTGTTCGCTCCTCTGGGGACCGAAAGCGCGGCGTCCCTCCAGGCGTCGGCGGTCGGCCCGCCTCCGGTCGCACCTCCGGTCGCGGCCCCGGTTTCGGCGGCGGTCTCGCGGCCGCCGGCGCGGGCGATGGCCGCCGTTCCGCTGTCGCAGAGCCGAGAGGGGACGGTCACGATCCCGCTTGAGGTCACGGTCCGGCTCGCGGACGGGCATCCGGGCGAGGCCGCGCGCGAGACGGAGGCGATCGACCCCGACTACAGCACCCGCGACGGCTACGATCCCGCGTTCCTGGCCCGTCCGCTGCCGATGCCCGTGCCGTCGCCCGAACTGGCCGCCGTCGCGTCGGCCGAACTGCGCTACCACCACTTCAGCGTCGTCATGCACCGGCAGCGAGCGCTCGCGCTGTTCACCGCCTGCAACATCGACGGCCGGAGCGCGCGGCGTCCCAAGCGCGACAGCGACCGCTGGTTCTTCGACCCGCGCCTGCCCGCCGGGGAGCAGACCGGCGAGGACGTCTACCGCGCCAACGACCTGGACCGCGGGCATCTGGTGCGCCGCCTCGACCCCGCCTGGGGGACGGAAGCCGTCGCCCAGGCCGCCAACGACGACACCTTCCACTTCACCAACTCGACCCCGCAGCACCACAAGTTCAACGCGGGCCAGACGCTGTGGCTCGGGCTGGAGGACTACGTCCTGAACAACGCCGACAACCTGGACCTGGCGGTCAGCGTGTTCACCGGGCCGGTGCTGGCCGAGGACGACGACGTCTACCGCGGCGTCCGGCTGCCCCGCCAGTTCTGGAAGATCGTCGCGATGGCCGGTGCGTCGGGCGGGCTGTCGGTGACCGGCTACCTGCTCAGCCAGGCGGTCCTGATCGAGGACCTGGCCGGGAAGGAGGCGTTCTCCTACGGCGCGTACAAGACGTACCAGGTGCCGGTCCGCAAGATCGGGGAGCTGACCGGGCTCGACGTCGGCCCGCACGCCCAGGCCGATCCGCTGGAGCGGCTGGAGGCCGTCCCGGGGCCGCGCGAGGTCGTCCGGCCGGAGGACCTGATCCTCTGACGGGGCAGGGCGAAACCGGGGCGCAACCGGCGCGACCGGCGGAACTGATATGAGCGCGGAAATGCGGAAAAGGAGGTCTCCTGATGCCTCTCCTTGGTTCTTTCTCCGCCGGTTCGCTGATTCGCTGGTTGGGACGGGGTCCATGGAAGCGAGTCCAATAACAGGAGGCGCCATGTCGGCCCCACCGTTCACGCCACCGAAGCTTTCCTACCCGCCGGTCATGAAGAGCCCGCGGGTCAAGCAGTGGCAGCAGCAGATGAAGACGCGCAGCTGGAACATCGTCCCGGACGGGGAGTTCGGCCCGATCAGCAGGCGCACCTGCGCGAACTTCCAGACCGAGAAGGGGCTGGAGCCCGACGGCGTCGTCGACGCGGTCACCTGGAAGGCCACCTGGGAGGCGCCCCCCGCCGAGCCCCCGCCGCCGCCCGACGAGAACCTCGGACACGGGGCCCAGGGAGAGCACGTCAAGGTGTGGGAGCGCCAGGCGAACCGCCGCGGCTGGCGGATCAAGGAGATCGACGGGCACTACGACGACGAGGACGTCCGCGTGTGCAGGCAGATGCAGCGCGCCCTCGGCCTTTCGGAGACGGGCGTCGTCGACTACGAGACCTGGTACGCCACCTGGTGGGAGAACGTGCCGACGGCCGTCTGATCCGGCCCGCTCCCGGAAGGACATCGGCGGATGGCCCGCTGGACCGGCTGGATCCCCGGCGCCCCGAGACTCGACGAATGGGCGCGCGAGCGGGGCTCGTGGGTGCTGTGCGAGGAAGTGCGCGCGGACGTCCACGAACTGCGCGCGATCCTCGCCGCCCCGCGGGACGAAGGAGCCCAGCCGCCCGAGAACGCGGAACTGCTGCGCGGCGCGCAGCAGGCCCTGGACCGGGCGATGGACGTCATCGACCCCGGCGCGCACCGCAGGAACCTGACGGCGTCCCATGTGACGACCGCCCAGCTCCACCTGAACTGCGCGCGTTCCCTGTGGATGCGGACGCTCTCGCCCGGCGAGCTGCAATCGTTCCTGCCCGCCATGTGCGCGTTGGTCAAGCAGCATCTCGCCCCGGCCGACGAGCACCGGATCTTCGTGGAGCGGCTGGCCAAGGAGTCGCGCGACGCCCAGGAGACCGGCCAGGCCGCGTCCCTCACCGAGGGGCAGCTCGTCACCCTGGTCGCCGCCGTGGACACCGCGCGCCAGGCCGCGCTGCGGGAGAAGCTGCGCGCCGACAGCTTCGTGCGGATCGTCCGGTGGATCGCCGTGTTCCTGTTCTGCACGGTCATTGCCATCGGGGTGCTTTCGGCGTTGTGGCGGACGGCCGCCCCGCTGTGCTTCACCCCGGCTCCGAGCCCCGGCGCGCGGGGTGACTTCAGCGTCGTGTGCCCCACGGGCGCGGCGCCGTCCGTCCCGGCCGGGGAGCTGGACACGCGGACGCGCGAGGCCGCCGGATGGGGCGACTACATCGTCGTGATGTTCATCGGGCTGGTCGCGGCCGGGATCGCCGCGGCGTCGGCGCTGCGGAAGATCCGCGGGACGTCCACCGCATTCGGGATCCCGGTCGCGCTCGCCCTGCTCAAGCTGCCGACCGGGGCGCTGACCGCCGTGCTGGGCCTGCTGCTGATGCGCGGCGGGTTCGTCCCCGGGCTCAGCGCGCTCGACTCGCCGGGGCAGATCATCGCCTGGGCCGTCGTCCTCGGCTACTCCCAGGAGCTGTTCACGAAGTTCGTGGACAGGCAGGGCCAGGCCGTCCTGGAAGGCGTGCACGGGCCGTCCCCGCCGCCGCCTCCCGTCTCCGCGTCCGCGCCTGCCGAGCCGAAGCGCTGACCGGCGCTCATCTCGCGAGGACGAGCCTGTCCTCCGTCCGGGAGAGGACGGTGAGGGCGAAAGGCGAGCCGCTTCCGTCGGGGAAGGTTACGGCGATCTGGTCCGTTCCCTGCGCGTCCCAGCGTCCCTCCACCTCGTTCAGGCGGTCGTCGCGTGCGGGACGGCGCTCGGTGTAGGTGCCGTCCGGGCGGAACTCGATACGGCGGCGCGGGCGGCGCGCGGGTGGGAACGGACGGTCGGCAGGCCGGTACACCGCCTCGGCCGGGGTGTCCTCCTCGAAGGCGTGCACCCAGGAGCCCGTGACGTCGGGGCCCGGACGTCCGCCGCCGGTCATCCGCCGGGACGGTGGCCGACGAGGCCCAGCATGTTGTGGATGTCGTCCAGGACTTCCCTGGTCAGCCGCTCCGAGTCGTGCAGGAGCCGTTCGACGTCGCCGTTCTGCGTCACCCCGCCGGCCGGTACGGGCTGCTTGGCGGGCTGCGCCGGGGCTGCGGGCTGCTCCGCGGGTGGCTGCTGGCTCGCCACCACGAAGGACGACCGCGCCCCCTCCAGGCAGGCGTCGATCCGCTCGCGCTGGCCCTTGGTGAACATGAACATCGCGGCGTCGTCGACGTAGTCCATGTAGTTCATGAACATGTCGCCGTTCGGGCCGTTGTTGCACGTGACGTGCGGGAACTTCGGGGCCCCGGTGTTGGCGTCCGCCTGGTTCGGCGTGTCGGCCACCCGGTCGTCGTTGCTGCAGGCGCCGTCGTCGTCGCCCCAGATGTGGAACAGGTCCAGCCAGTGCCCGATCTCGTGGGTGGCGGTGCGGCCCCCGTTGAACGGGGGCGCGGCGGTGCCGCTCGTCCCGAACGCCGAGTGCAGGACGACCACGCCGTCGGTCTGCGGCGGGCCGCCGGGGAACTGCGCGTAGCCGAGCAGGCCGCCCCCCAACTGGCAGACCCACATGTTGAGGTACTGGTCGGTCGGCCAGGGATCGGAGCCTCCTGTGGTGCTGGCCTTCACGCCGTCGTCCGTGCCGAACTCGCTCTGCGCGGTCTCGACCCGGACGATCCCGTCGGTGGGGTTGCCGAGCGGGTCCTTCGTCGCCAGGGCGAACTGGAGCTGGGTGTCCGCGACGAGCGGCATCCAGACGCCCGGCACCTTCGAGACGTCGGGGTTCGCGGCCCGGAAGTCCTTGTTGAGGACGTCGAGCTGGCTCATGATCTGCTGCTCGCCGATGTTCTCGGCCGCGCCGTGGTGGACGACGTGCACGACGACCGGGATGGTGATCACGTCCGTGCGGGCGGAGCTGCGCCGTCCGGACTCGAACTGGAGCGCCCGGTTCTCGATCTGCGCGCGCCGCGCGCGGTACGTCATGCTCTCGTTCAGCAGCCGGCGGTGGACGTGCATGGCCCCGCACAGGTCGCGTCTCGGCGGCGGGAAGGCGCTGGGTTCCGTCATGGCGGGTTCCTTTCAGAGCTGAGTTCAGAACTGAGTTCTGACGGCCCGCGCCGCATGGCGGCGGGCCGCGTCCCGCCGCGTTGGCGGCCCTACCCGCAGCCCTCCATCAACGAAGCCCCGAAAGCTACAAATGCCGGTAATGTTCCATTTTGAGGGCTGGTGCTCAGATGGGCGTGAACGCGCTGATGGTCGCCTCGATGAGCCGCGCGACAGGCTCGAACGTGCGCCGGAACGGCACCTGGCCCGGCCCGAGCGTGTCGTGCACGTTCTGCCAGACGACGACGAAATCGAGCCCGCGCGAAGTGTCGTGCACCACCAGGCCCTCCGAGAAGGTCTGCTTCCCGCTTTTCAGCGGTCCGAGACCCACCTTGCTGGCCGTGGCGATGAAACGTCCGTCGCGCGGCCAGATCACGGGCCCCGGAATGAGACCGGTGTGGTGGAACCACTTTCCGGCGCGCCGCATCAGGTCTCGCATCTCGTTGTTGCTCGTCGGCCCTATCAGCCGGTCGTCGAACAAGAGCGTCAGCATTCGCGCGAAGTGTTCGACCGTGGTGGCCTGGGCGACCAGTTCGTCGTTCTCGCTGTCGATCCGCGCGGACGGCCAGTCGGCCTCGTTCGTGAAATCGCCGGCGAGCCACACCCCTTTGTTGTTCGAGCTATCGAAGAATCCGTCGTCGGCGAGCTTGCCGTTGAGGTAGGGATAGCCCAGGCCGTGGATCGTCGTCGTGGCGCCCGGGTTGTGCTGACCGACGATCATGTCCTGGAAGGCGCTGAGCTGGCCCGGGGTGAAGTCGACGACGAAGACCGGACCGGTGCCGGGCTTCAGCACCGCGCTATAGTCCGGCTTGCGGTCCCGGTCTTGCGGACGCAGCCTCGGTGAAAGGCCCGGGTCGCTGATCAAGGCCGGGGTGCGGGCGTCGATCTCGGGATCGAACGCGGCCGTCAGCTCGGCCTCGATGGCGGGCCAGGCGGTGAGGCCGGTGGGGGCGATCAACTCGTCGGCACTCGAGCGGAGGTCGAACGCCGCGTACATCGCCGCGACTTTGAGCAGGCTGGCCGAGTAATGCTCCTCGTCCGTCCGGACGCCTGCCCAGGGGTGGTCGTCCTGTCCCTCGTGCCCGGTCAACAGGACGACCATGAGCGCCAGCCGGTCGACGTTCGGCGTGCCGATCGCCAGCAGGCCCTGCCGGGCCGTCTCCAGCGCCATCTGCATCGGAATGTGCACGGTGCCGTTGAGCGGATTCGGCTTCGTGCCCGCGAAAAGGCTCATGCTCTCAACTCCTAGATCGGCCACGCCTCGGACGGGCGGACGATGTCGAACGCGAGACCGCTGGAGCTCTCGCCCGTCCCGGCCGTCTTCTCCCGGCGGATCCACGCGTGCCAGGAGCCGTCCGTCCAGCGGGACAGCACCGGCCGCCGCGTGACGTGGCTCCCCTCCCGGGGGACCTCCTCCTCGTGCAGCCAGGTCTCCCCGGTCAGCAGGCGGCCGCGCGGAGCCGAGTCGACGCCCGGCTGCAGCAGGCCGACGAGCTTGAAGCGGATCGCGCCGGCGCCGACCGCCTCGGGGACGAGCGGCAGCCAGTAGTCGGGCACGATGGTCTGCACGGCATAGGAGGGCCCTGCGGGGGCGGGCGGCGCCGGGGCGATCCGGAGCCATTCCTCACGGCGGTCCAGGAGTTCGCCGCGTCCGTCGGTGACGGTCCGCTCGATCGCCCAGCCGACGTTGGCGAGCTCGTCCCGGGCCAGGACGAGGGTCTCCAGCGGCCGTCCCGGCATGTCGGCCGCGGTGGGCATCATGAGGAGCCCGTCCGGAGCGCCGTGCAGGGCGAACATGTTCCAGGACGGGTCGTTCAGCCCCGCCCGCTCGACCAGGTACCGCTCGCCGAAGGTGTCGGTGACCAGGATGGACGTGAGCGTGGTCAGCGAGCCCGCGGGGACTTCCAAGGGGAGGGTGAACCAGTCGTTGCCGTAGGTCGTGGCGAACCCGATCAGCAGGAGCCGTCCGGTGTCCAGGGCGTCGACCGCGACCGAGCCGAGGTCGACGGCGGCGTCCTCCATCTCCCAGAACCGGTCGGCGGGAATGCCGCCATATCGGACGGGCGCCGGGAGCGCCTTGGCGTGCAGCGGCAGGGGCGAGCCCGCCTCGGGGTCGATCGCGCCCGGCTCGGCGTCCAGGCTGTACCAGTCGAGGCCGTCGCCGAGGTACTCGTCGGCGGTCAGCAGCGTGTCGCCCGCCGCCAGCGCCAGGCGGTGCTCGAACCGGTGGCCGTCGAACGTGTCGGGCGTCGGCGGCGGGACGGCCTCGGCCCACCAGTCCCGCCAGCGGCGGGCGACGTCGGCGAGCCCGTCGCCGGGGCCGTCGCCGGTCAGCCGCCCGGCGTCGATCGCCTCGGCCAGCGCGACGGCGTCCGGGACCCGGCCGCCGAGCAGCCCGACCAGGCCGCCGCCGGACGCGGGACGCAGCCCGAACTCCGCCAGCAGCGGGGGCAGCGCGTCCGACAGGCCCGCCTCGGCCAGCATCGCGGCGAACTGGGCGCCGCCCTCGGCCCGCGCCCTGTCGTCGGCGACCGGCGGCTCCGACTCGACCTGCGGTTCGAGCGGCCCGAGCCGCGGATCGTAGGGCGTCCACGGCCCGTCCGGCGGCCGCCAGGACGTGATGGGCCGGCTCTGGCCGGTCAGCTCGACGTCGATCGGCGACCCGGCGTCCTGCCCGGCGAACTCGCCGAACTGCCACTGCCTGGTCAGCAGCCAGGCCGCGTCGTGCGTCCGCGCCGCCAGGCCGGACGCCACCTCGCTGCTGCGGTGCAGCGGCTCCATCCGGTACATGTCGTCCGGCGGGAACCGGGCCTCTCCGGTGAACGGGTCGAAGAGGCGGATGCCGGAGTCCTCCTCGAACTTCGCCAGGACGCGGTTCAACGTGCCGAGGAAGACGGCGGTGACGCCGGGCAGCAGGTTGTCGAGCAGCGGCAGGTCGCCCAGGTCGACGGCGCGCATCTTGGCCAGTTCCAGGGTGTCGTGCACGGCCAGGGCCAGGACGTCGGCCGTCCAGCCGCGCTCCGGGTCGGGCGGGACGGCGAGCAGCACGGCCTGCGGCGCCTTGGCGTCCGGGCGGTCGAAGGGGAACGCCACCCCGGTCAGCTCGTGCGGCCGGGTCCCCGCGCCGCCGATCGCGCCGTCCGAGCCCGGCAGCGTCTCGGTCCACTCGTCCAGGACGATCCCGGCGAGCGGTTCCCCGGCGCCGATCGGCTCGGGCAGGTGGCAGGCGAGGTGCCACTGCGCCGGCGGACGGTCGTCCGGATCGAACGTCCCGCCGATCCACGGGTCGGCGGCCGTGCGCATCGGCTCCTGCGCGGCGGTGTGGTCCGCGGCGCCGCCGGTGAGCAGCAGGGTCTCGTGCCAGGCGCGGGCAGCGGGCCGGACGGTGGCGTACCGGCCGAGCCAGGCCCCGATCGCCGAGCCGGTCGCGCCCGCCGGTCGCGGCCCGATGGCCACTCCGGTCAGCCGCGGGGCCAGCGGAAGCCGTGCGCCGAGCAGGGCGGAGAGCGCGTCGGTGACCATGCGCAGCCAGTCCTCGCCGGGCGTCCCGGCGAGGACCGTGCCGAGCCGCGCGGCCGCGGCGGCCGGGTCGGCGGCGGTGACGCCCAGCGCGGCGAGCCGTTCGGGGTCGCCGCCCGCCGCGACGACCGCGTCCCGGTATGCGGTGACGCGGTCGCGCAGTTCGCCGAGGTCGACGGGGACGGGAGCCGCGTCCGGCGGCAGGAGATGCGCGGGCGCCAGCGGCTGCGCGGACGCCAGCAGGGTCCGCAGCCGCACCGCGAGTTCGCGCAGCCCGGCCCATCCCTCGCCGTGGAGGCGCCGCGTGCCCTTCCGCGTCAGCCTCGGCTGATCGGCGCTGGACGCGTCCAGGATCAGTGCCAGCGCGCCCATGCCGAGCTGGTCGGCGGTCTGCGTGAACTCCTCTCCGGTCTCGGTCACCGTCCCGGAGAGCCGCAGCTCTGTGGCGGGCCCGAGGAGCCCGGACACCCAGGCGTCCAGCCGGGGCTCCAGAGCCGTGAGGTCGTCGGCGGGCCAGCCGGGCGCGGGCGCGGGGACGTCCGGCAGCGCCACCGCCAGCCGCTGCGTGATCGCCCTGCCCCGGTGCGGGGTGGTCAGCACCTCGAAGCGGTCCGGGACGTCCCGGCCCTGGCCGAGGGTGTCGGCGGCCATCCCGGCGCGCAGCGCGTTGCCGCCGATCAGGTGGTGCACGCTCTCGGCGAGGACGAGGTCGCCGACGGCGTCGAGGGCGTCGACCAGGTCGCCCAGGTGCGGCGCGACCTCGCCCTCGTCGCCCAGGCCGCCGGACGTCACCGCCCGTGCGAGCGCAAGGCCGTCCACCACGTTCCGGTCGGCGATGGCCTCCCGGCTCCGCGCCCACAGGTCGGACGGGGCGTCGCCGTCCAGGGGCGGCGGCTCGGGGGCCGCGGGCGCGGGGAACCTGCGGCGGAAGCGCGGGATCCGGTCGTCGAGCCCGGCGTCGTGCAGGGCGCGTTCGAAGCGGTAGCCGAGGAGCGTCCCGAGGTTCTGGCCGTTGCGGACGCCCCGGAGCAGCCACCGCGCGACCCTGGCCCGCCGGGACGTGAGGTCCACCGCGAGGGTCGCGTCGCCCGCGTGCGCGAGGAAGCCGGAGCGCAGCACGGCGGCGGTGGCGGCATGGTGCAGGGAGGGCGCGTGGATGTAGCCGTCGGCGAGCGAGACCGACACCTCGCCGACGCCCGGGAGGTTCGTGGTGACCGGCGTCTCCCGCGACGGCCGCAGGTCCTCGACCCAGCCGTACCCGCCGATCCGGACGCCCTCGCCGGGCGGGGACGCCGCCAGCCGCTTGGCGGCCAGCGAGGTGATCCACGCGTCCAGGCGGTGGGAGAAGACGTCGAGGACCTCCATCAGGAGCGGGCCTAGCTCGTCCGGCCGCGTCCGTACCAGCGCCTCCAGGCCCTCGATGATCCGCGGCGCGGCGGCGGCGGCCGCGCGGGCCGTCCGCCCGGCCCCCTCGATGCCGTCGGGAGTGCCGGGCACGTCTGGAAGCTGGAGCCGCACCCACGTGTCGACGACCGGGGGGAGCGTCAGCGCCATGGCGACGGGGTCGTCAGAGCTGTCTCAGGGGAGGCGGCTCCAGTTCTCGGTGATCAGCACGGCCGGGATGAGGTCCGATACGTCGAACGTGTCGAAGATGGTGGGCGGACGGTCCTCGGGGATGTCGCCGCCCGGCAGCATCGGCCACCGTTCCAGGTACTCGTCGAGCGTCAGTTCCGCGCGGACGAGCGCGAGGGCGTCGGCGATGCGCCGCAGGCTGACCTCGAAGAGCTCCCGGCAGCCCTCCGGGTCGGGGGCGATCAGCCGCTGGAACCGGCCGTAGTCGAGCCGGGTCGCCTCCGACTCGGGGTCGCGGGCCAGGTCGGTGGTCACGTCGGTGGGCACCTGCCACCGCAGCCCGGACTCGGGCGGGACGCCGCCGACCGAGAGCACCGGGCCCGGCGCCATCCGGTCGGCGGCCTC
Source organism: Actinomadura sp. 1N219 (assembly GCF_044326405.1). Taxonomy (NCBI): domain Bacteria; kingdom Bacillati; phylum Actinomycetota; class Actinomycetes; order Streptosporangiales; family Thermomonosporaceae; genus Actinomadura; species Actinomadura sp. 1N219. The sequence continues at coordinate 776,886 of NZ_JBIRAY010000001.1, forward strand.
CATCGTCGTGCGCCCGGTGTGCACGCGCCGGATCAGCAGGTCGGTCGCGACCGGGAGCCGCGCGAGGACGTCCACGGCGGCCCGGTCGGCGGGACGCCCGTCGCCGACGCGCGGGATCCAGCCGGGGGCGAGCGCGGCCCGCCAGTGGTGCCGCAGCCGCAGCATCCACTCGACGATCAGTTTCTCGGTCGCGGCGTCCTCGGCCCGCGGGTCCGGGCGCCACTCGTCCAGGCCCGCCACCGGCAGGACGCCGTAGGGCTGGCGGCCGACGCGGATCGTGGGGAGCGGGCCGCGGCTGCGGACGAACCCGGCCAGATGCTCCCGGATCTCGCGCCATGGCCTGGGGTCGGGGAGGGACCCGGCGTCCGGGTCCGCTCCCGGCGCGTCGGGTTCCAGGGTGGCCAGGTCGAACCGTTTCGTCGCGGCCTGCGCGAAACCCTCGGCCAGCCCGCCCCACCCGATCGTGCACATCCCGGCGATCGCGCGGTCGGACACGTCGTCCGCGCCGTCGCACAGGCCGAGGAAGCGCCCGTCCGGCAGGCCGAGCGCGGAGGCCAGCGACGCGGCCGCGGTGCCGGGTTCGAGGGGCGGGTCCTCGGGGACCGGCGGCGGGACGTTCGGCCGCGACGACCAAGCCGACCGTGTCTCCGGAGTGTTGTTGGTCGGCGTGCCCGCGGGCAGGAAGGCCAGCCCGTTGTTGTAGGAGTGCCCGAGCAGCAGGTCCGCCAGCCGTGACGCCGCAGGGCCCGGCTCCTCCTGCCGGACGCCGACCGCGATGAGCTCGTCCAGATGCTCGACGCCCTCGGGCAGGTCCAGCATGGTCGCCATCCCGGCCCGGACGGCGGCCTCGAAGTCGACGGCCCAGTCGCCGGGCTCCGCGTCCGAGGCGAGCAGGCCCAGCGGGAGCACGTCCGGCACCTGCTCCGCCGTCTGGTCCACGACGACGGACCCGCCGGTCAGGCCGATGAACCGCCACCGGTCGGGCAGCGTCGTCACGCGGGGCGGGCGGCGTTCCCCGTCCGCGCGGATCTCCGGCGCCGGTGCGCCGGGACGGGTGGCGCGGACCGTCCAGGCGGCGCGGCCGGGGCTCAGCGTGGTGAGCAGCCGCCGCCAGGCGGCGTCGCCGGGCGCCGCCCAGTACGCGCGGCCCGCGTCCGCCTCCGCCGCGGTCAGCCGGGATTCGTGCGCGTCGATGTGCAGGTCGTCGGGATAGACCCGCACCAAGATCTGCCGCCCGTCGGGCGTGAACCGGGTCTCCAGCCGGACGGGGAGCAGCGCGATCGGCCCGTTGTTCCCGGACTCGAACAGCGGGTCGCCTGCGAAGAGCTCCTCCCCGATTTCGAGGAGGACGAGATCCAGCAGGTTGTCCAGATCGTCGGCCGCCGCCCGGCGCCCGTTCTGCACCTCGCGCTCCATGTCGAGCTTCAGCTGCGTGGGCACCCCGTGCTTGTACATGTCCATGCCCGCCACCAGGCGTTCCTCCAGCCGCCGCACCCACAGCTCGTGGTCGTCGGCGGCGGCGATCGCGGTGTCGCGCCGCAGGCGCAGGTCGTCGGCGTCGCGCCGGAGCGCGAAAACGTCAGCCACCGGGAAGCATCTCCTCGGCACGGTAGGCGAGCTGGAACGGCTGCTGGAACGCGATCCGCGCGACGTCGGCCGCGTCCCTGCCCCAGCCGGGATCGGTCCCGTTCTCCTCCTCGGGCGTGGGCGGATCGCCTCTCACGTGGCGCGGCACGACGAAGCCGCGCTCGTCGACGGGCACGTCCGCCCAGGTCAGGTCGGACCAGTGGTCGAGCGGCGGAGGGGTGCCCGACTCCGGGACGTCGTCGAACCCGAAACGGGTCCCGCGCATCGGCTCGCGGATGACGAACAGCCATCCGCCGGCGGCGACCTGCTCGCGCGTGGGCGTCTCGAACGCGTAGAGGTTGGTCGAGTCGTCCGCCGGGATCGTGAACGTCGGCTCGAACCAGGTTCCGGCGTCCTGCGGCGGGACGGTCCCGTCCTCGGCGGCCCGCACGGCGTGGACGACCGTCCCCTGAAACCGGCGCAGCACCTCGCCCCGGACCAGCAGGGTCAGCAGCGACCTGCCGCCCATGCGGTCGTGCCCGCCGAGCGGGACCCCGAGCGCCCAGCGCGCGATCTCGTCGATGTCGGGCGGCAGGCCCTGCTCATGGGACGGAGACGGGTCGGGGGACGACCAGAACCGGGCGAAGGCCGTCCCGCGCTCGTCGGTCGGGTACTCCCGCCAGCGCAGCTCCCGGTTGAACTCGTGGTTCAGCCCGACCAGGAACGCCTCCACGAACGCGGGGTTGGTCTCCATCAGCACGACCGAGTCCTCGGGCAGGCCGCCGAGACCCGGCAGCGCCCACTCCGGCCAGCGGCGGAACAGCTCCACCGCCATCGGGACGTCGAACGACGGATGCGCCATGATCGGCTTCAGCGGGCGCGGGTCGGGGACGGCGGCGTCCCGCACCCCCGGCGCCGACACCATGTCCTGGACGCGCGCCAGCTGCAGCGGCACCGGCTCGATCCCGGTGCGGATGGCGTCGGTGAGCGTCGCGGCGCCCATGCCCAGCGCGCCGCCCATGTCCTGCGGGGTGTCCAGGGACGCGAAGTCGGCCGTCCGGCGCACCCCGCGCAGCCATCCGCTGGACACCACCGTCCGTTCGGACGTGCCCGTCTCGGCGGCGAGCGTCTGGGCCAGGACGCTGAGCTTCGAGGTGTCCGGCGCGCTGACGGCGTCGCCGATCCCGGCGAAGTCGGCGTGCGCGGAGTAGTCGCTGCGGACCCTGCACTGGGACAACTCGCCGTCCATGAGCATCGCCAGCCGCCCGGCCGCCGCCGCGCCCGCCGGGTCGGTCTGCCGGACGCCGAGCGCGCCCGCGCCGCCGGTGGCCTCGGTGCAGGACGCGGGCGGGCCCAGCAGCCGGGTCCCGTCCAGGCCCGCCGCCAGCACCGCGTCCTCCTGCGGGGGCTGCTGCGCGGCGCGGGCGCTGCGCCGGGCCAGCGCGCCGCCGCGACGGGTCAGCCGGGCGAACGCAGTGGTGAACGCGCCGCCGGGGACCGCCGTCTCGCCCACCACGTCGCCGAGGGGCTGGGGCTCGCCCGTCCGCTCGAAGCCGAGATCGATCTGCAGGCTCGTCCCGAGCGGGGCGGACAGCGAGGTGAGGGCGACCTGATCCATCGTCGACAGGTGCTTTTCCTGGACGCGCTGACCGCTCTCGGCCGCCAGTTCCGCCACCGCCACCAGGCGCGCCGCCGCGCGGATCGGCCCGGCCTGCTCCCAGGCCCGCGCCATCAGGAACTCCTGCTCAAGCTGGACGTACCGGGCGCCGAGCGACGCCGCGACCCGGTACCTGACCTGGAGGTTCAGCGCCGTCTGCCAGCCGGCCGCGTCCGCCCGGCGCATCCCGGTGAAGTGGCTGCCGTACAGCGGCGGCGTCACCGGCCCGACCCCTTCCGGGGGCGGCAGATTGGGGTCGAACCTGCGTCCGGGCGCGTTCAGCTCGCCGAGCAGGTCCCCCATGAACGTCTCCTGGGCGGACGCCGAGGACGGCGCCGGATCCCACACCTCGTCGACCACCTCGGAGCCCGGGATCCGCAGCGCCCCCTGGATCTGCGCCGTGACGGACGGCGGCGTCCCCTCGGGCGGTTCACGGTGCGGCCACGGCTGCCGCACGCTGACCGTCCGGACGCCGAAACCGGCGATGGCGGACGGGTCCACCCCGACCAGCCGCCGGGCCAGGGCCTCGAACGAGCCGTCCGGGCCGGTGCGGAACCGCCACCAGTAGTAGACCGGCACCTCGACCGGGGCGGCGCCCGCCGTCCACGCGGGCTCCGCGGCCCGGCGCGGATCGGCGGACCGCCCGGTCAGCCCGGCCTCGCGGCCCGCCGCCGTCGCGGGCACCACGCAGGCGACGTACGTGGTGTCCTCGTCCAGCCTCCGCGGGCAGATCAGCCGGGCGATGACGGTGTCGGACCTGCGCCGCACGCCCGCCAGGATGCCGCCGCGGGGGTCGCCCTCGTCCGCCAGGCGGGCCTCCACATGCGCCCACATCGCCGCTCCCGCCAGGTCGGGCTGGGCCTGCGGCGGGATCGTCACCACCGGCAGCGGGCGGCGGTCGGCGGGGACGCCCTCGTCCTGGCGGAGCACGACGAGGACCAGCCAGGGCGGCGCGCCGGGCGGCGACAGCTGCCACGGCAGGTCGGCGTGCGCGAACTCCACGCACGCGAGCTCGTTGGTGGCCGCGTTCACGCAGCCGTCCGGCGGCTCCCGCCGCGCCACCAGGCCCCGGTCGAACCCGATCACGTCGCCCGGACCGATCAGGGGCAGGGTGACCTCGGCGCCGGGGCCCGGAAGGGTGACGTCCTCGGCCTCGCTTTCCGGGCCGCTGCGGGTCAGCGTGACGGACGGGCGCACCTGCGCCCGCCCCTCGCCTCCGACGGCGGCCGCGGCGATCGCGCCGACCCGCACCGACGAGGCGAACCACCGGCCGGTCACGCGAGCCTCACCAGGGGTTCGGCGCGCCGCCAGCGCTCCACCCGCTCCGCGGCGTCCCACCGGCGGGCGTGCGCCTCGGCCGCCAGCGCGGCGATGTGACGGCTGAGATGCTTCGGACGTTCCGGGCGGTATCCCGTCTCGTACCCGTCGGCGGCCCGCCGCGGCTCGTCCAGCCTGACCGCGGACGGGTCGGCGGAGAACTCCAGCCCGCTGACGAACTCCCGGAACGCCTCGCCGCCGAGCCGCTCGTCCTCGGTCATCGTGAAGAACTCCGCCGGGACGAACCGGTCCCTGACGAGGCTCGGGTTCTCGACCGGTGCGCCGCCCAGGCTCGCGAAGGAGGGCCGCCACCGCTGCGGCGGGACCGGCATGCGCTGGAACCGGTCGAAGGTGACGTCCATCGGCAGCACCGTCTGCCGGGCGCAGAGCACCGAGTCCGGGTGGATCAGGTCACCGTCGGCCACCTTGGCCTTCGCGTCGTCGGTCGGCCACAGGCCCGTCCGGTCATGGGCGGGCGCCCGCGCCGACCACGCCTCGCGCTTGGCGAACGCCTCGCCGAGCCTGCGCGCGGGCAGCTCGGGATCGACCGGCGGGGGCGCCACCGCCGGGGCGGAGCCCCAGGACACGTCGAAGTCGAGCGAGATGTCCTCGAACAGCACCGAGACGCTGCCGGTGCCGAACGCGTGCCACGGCGCGGGGCCTTCGAGGGTGAAGTCGAGAGAGATCCCGGCCAGCCGCTGCCCGAAGACCTTCACGGCGACCCCGGCGAACACGCGCGCCGAGAACGAGAACACCGGGTCGAAGATGAACAGCGTGTCGAGCCCCAGCCAGCCCTCCACGCCGCAGCCCGCGATCACCGCCTCCAGGCGCACCTGCCCGCCGAACATCACCGCGTTGGACGTGACCGCGAAGTACGCCTCGGCCCGCAGCCCGAGCCCGCCGCCCAGCCCGAGGCTCAGCCGGCGCAGCTCCGGCACCCCCGGCGGCCGGACGTAGCGCGGATGGAACCCGCCCGCCGACAGCACGAACTCGCCCCCGCCGCTTCCGCCCGCGCCCCGGACCAGCAGGTAGATGTCGCCCGAGACCGGCACCCCGGCGATCCATGAACCGGTCAGCGACACCAGCAGCTCCACCGAGGGAGCCCCCGGGTCGACCCGCCCGTACAGCTCCGCCTGCAGATGGACGATCGGCGCCTCCGCGTGCGGCAGCACGGCGAGCATCCGGCCCAGCAGCAGGAACTGCGGCGGCGCGGGCAGGTCGAGGATCACCGCGGCGGCGAGCGACAGGATCCCGCCGCTCCACGTGATCCGCAGCATCGGGCCGACGACGAACCGGCCCCGCGCCTCCGGGAACGCGGCCCCGAGCGCGTCGAGGATCTCCGCCGCCCGGCGGGCCGGATCGTCGGGGAACAGCACCCGGTCGGCGTGACCGTCGGCGACCATGCGGCGCAGCGCGTCGGCGTCCGCGCGGTGGCCGATCCCGACGATGCCGCCGACCGCGTCCACGGCGAAACCGAGGCCGATCTGGATGCCCGGCGGCGGGAACGAGGCGTTCAGCAGCAGCAGGAACGACATCGGCGCGTTCCCGGACGGCGGGCGGAGCCGTCCGACCGCCTTCACCGACATGGCCGCGAGATCCAGGTCGAGGACGCCGCCGTACGCGCCCGGCCCGGTCCGCATCAGGGCGCCGCCGCCGCTCACGGGGCCGATGTCCAGGTCGATGTTGAGGCCGTCCGGGCCGACGAGCGCGCACCGGTCCGGGAGCGGGCCGACCCTGTCCCCGGCCAGCGCGATCGGCAGGTCGAGCCCGATCCGCGCCACGCCCGCCCGCAGCGGCAGCCCCATCGGCCGGACCGCGACGGAGACGCGCGCGCCGAGCACCAGGTCCTGCCCCGCGAGGCGCAGCTCGATGCCCTGCTGGAGGACGTCCACTCCCGGCAGCGCCCCGCCCGCCGCCCTGCCGCCCCCGGACGCGGGCCGGAGCCGGACCCCGTGCCTGAGCTGGATTCCGGTGGCGCCCGTGTCGGCGAAGCGCACGCCGCCCGCACGGTCCGCGGCGATCATCAGCGCGGTCGGCGCGGTCACGAGCGGGCCGAGCAGGCCGGACAGGTCGTCCGGGACGACCGCCACGCTGAACCCGGCCAGCTCGACGCTCAGCCGGGGAGCGGCCGCGGCGACGTCGACGTCCAGCTGCGCGACGATCTTGTCCACGGCCAGGCCGGGAGGCCCCAGCCGGACGGCCACGGAACGGAACAGGAGGACCCGCACCGAACCCGACACGTCCGGGGTGCGCACCACGGGAGGGGCGCCCGGCACGACCGTCAGATCCCAGACGCCGGAGAAATCGCTCGCCCGAACCTCAAGCCCCCACGGGCCGTTCTCGTGCGCCACGCGGAGGCGTCCCGTGACGACGACGTCCAGTTGAGGGCCGCCGGGGACGACGGCGACGGCGGCGCAGACGTCCCCCTGCCTGGCGACAAGGGCGAGGCCGCGCTGCCCGTCCGGGCGCCGCCACCCGTGCAGCCGCACCGGCTTACCCGGCCCCAGGTCGCCGACCACCGACCGCAGGAACGCCATGAGCCCACCCCGGTCGCCCGGGACGGCGTCGACCGGCGCCAGCAGCCGCCCCTGCAGTTCGGGCGGCGCGGTGGGATCGGCCCCCAGGCCCGACAGCCCCAGTGGATCGGCCGCGTCGGTCACCGCGCGCTCCGCCAGCGGCCACAGCAGCGCCGCCACTGCGTCGAGCAGCTCCCTGGAATTCATGATCGCGCCCTCCTCCGGCGCCGGTGGAGCCGTGCGGTCACTCCTGCGGGCGCCCCGCCCCGAACCGCGTGTCGGAGCCGAGCGCGACCTCTTGCGCGAAGGCCGCGTACGAACTCGGATTGGTCAGCGCGGCGGTCGGCGTCAGATCCGCGTATGCGCCCAGCGACGCGCCGGTGTCGGGATCGGTGGCGATGTCGAAGGTGTTGTCTCCGATCGTGGCGCCGGACCACTCGGGGACGTCGATATCGGCCCCGAACGTGAAATGGACGGCCTCGTGAATGAGCACGGCCGCCCTGCCGTTCGGGCCGTGGAGTGTGGAGAACAGGTCGCCGACCTCGGTGAGGGTGCCCCGGCTCGCCCGCGCCGCGACCCGCATTCCCGGCGTCCACTGGAACCTGTCGGGGATGGCGTTGAGCCTCTCCTGGACCTCCTCGAACCGGGCCTTGACCAGGGCGACCTCGATCGTCTCCGTCATCGCGAAATGGTTGCCGAACGCGGTCTCGAGCGCCGGTGTCAGCGGGCCGTCCAGCGCCGCCAGCGTCCGCGCGACCCAGTCCAGGGCGACGTCGGTGGCCGTCCCGGCGTCGAGCAGCGGCAGGAGTCCTCGCCATTGGGTCACCGCATCGAACGGGTTCGTGACCGTGAACTCGAACGCCCCGGTGTTGTAGTCGTAGCGCGCGTAGATGGGCGCGGACACGGTCCGGCCCAGGCCCGCCGCGATCGGGCGCCCCTCCTCGTCGACCACCGTTCTGGCGGTGCGGAAAAGGTAGGCCTTCGTGCCGAACGAGCCCAGCCCCGGGATCTCGCCGTCGATCCCGGCCGTGAACGGGCCGGTCGCATTCCAGTTCGAGGCGAACTGCTTCGGATAGTTCGGCGACCTCGCGCTCGTGGTCCAGTCGAATCGGCTGTATTCGTCGACTTGGAAGAAATAGGCGAACTTGCTCTTTGCGCCGCCTCCGGCGAACACCGCGTCCACCCAGGTCCAGCCGGGCGGCAGGGCAAAGTTCGAGGCCGTGTCCGCGGGCGGCGACCCGTCCGGGAGGCTGTCGGACGCGTTCAGCCGCAGATATTTGTCGTCCTTGAAGACGTAATGGAAGGCGGCGAAGCTTCCCTGCCCCGGCAGCGCGCCCGTCAGGTCCCGGTCGAACGGGGCCGGGAACGGGATCCGGACGGGAGCGCCCTCGGTCACGACCCGGCCGGCCACCCAGTCGTAGGGCGCCGTCCAGCCGCCCGAGAAGACCGCCGTGACATCGGGGCCCAGCGACGGCATCCTGAGAGCGCCGTCGATTCTGGCGGTCGAGGACATGGCTCCCAGTATGAATTACGCCGCCGGGCGCAACCCCGATCTGTTAAGCCTTCTTTAGCGCCTCTTAGCTAGATTCGGTGACGCGCATGGCGATGGGGAAGTGGTCGGAGAAGCCGTCCTCGTCGACTTTCTTGCCCATTCCGCCGAAAGGGACCGGCCGGGGATAGGGGCCGGTGGCCGCCGTGCCGGGGAACTTCAGGATCCGGACGCTGCCGGCGTCCGCGCGGATCGCCGCCTCCCGCCGGGCCATGTTGACGTTGACCATGAACTGGTCCAGCAGATTCGGCTCATTGTTGAAATAGAAACTGCCGTCCGGGGTGCCGATGGCGGGCCACATCAGGTTCCACAACCGCGGCGTGTCGGCCTCGATCACGCGCCGCCGCTGCCGGGTGCTGAGCGCGTGGGTGACGAGGGACGCGTCGAACGGCTCGTCGTTGAAGTCGCCCATCGCCAGCACCGGGGTGTCGGCGCCGTGCTCCTCCAGCACCCGCTGATGGAAGAACGCGAGCGTTTCCGCGGCGATGTGCCGATAGCCCGCGGACTCGAACGCCCCGCCGCTGCGGGACGGCCAATGATTGCCGAACACCGCCCACGTGCGGCCCTGCCGGGTGCGGAAGTTGACCTGGACGAGTTCCCGCGTGGCGTTGCGCCGCATCACCACATGGAAGAAAACCTGATCGGCCGGCGCCTCCAGCAGATCCGGGTCGTAGAGGAACGCGACGTCGATACCGCGGGCATCGCTCGTGTCGGCGTGCACGATCGAATACCGCCGTCGCGGAAGCCGCTCGTGGACGGCGTCGGCGAGAAGGTCCAGCACGAACCGGTTCTCCACCTCGCACACGCCGAGCAGGTCGGGCCCGGCGCCGTCGTTCATCTGGACGATGACCGACGCGAGCTGGGCGACCTTGCGGTCCAGGAGCCGCGGCGTCCACCCGGCCACGCTGTTCTTGATCACCCGCGCGACCTTCTCGGTGCGCCGCGGCGAGTTCTCCTCGTCGAAGAGATTCTCCAGATTCCACCAAGCCGCATGGTAAGTCGGCATCGCGTGCCCCCAGCCCGGACCCAGAACCGTCCACTACCGAATATGAGAACACAATGTTCTAACGGATAGAACCCTCGTCGATAAGTGTTCGCTTCAGCCTGGTGCGAGCCGCTCGATACCCGGCTCGTGGATCTTCAGGACGGCACCGCCGGCGTCCTCGCACAGCCGGTTCGGCACACGCGACGTGCCCTCGGCACGGAACCGTCCGAACGCGTCCGCTCCGGCGGGACGCCGCGTACCGAAACGTCCTGCGCCCCGGTTCTGATCGAGCGGATGGCACGCTCCTACAGGTCAGGGGGTCGCGCGGGCGGGCCGGACGCGTTCACCCCGTTCGCGCGCGCCCGCCGCACCGGAAGATCTTGCCGGTCAAGATTTCGTTTTCGTTGCCTGCAAAAGGCGTAGCCCATAATCTGGATTCGCCATCACGTGCCGCCTGCCGCCGGTAAGGCCGGACGCTTGACGGCGGTCCATTGGTGGGTGGACTTTATGCACGCGTGGGATGCCGAAATAGCCTGGGGAGATCATGCGGCCCGACCGGGGACCAGCTTCCAGCTCCGTGCCCGAAAGTCCCGCCGATCGTGTGCGGCGCCGCGTGGTCGAGGCGGTCAGCGATTCCATGCGCTCGGTGCAGCACAGGGAACACGGTGAGCTGCACCTCTACCTCTCGCTGCTGCAGGACCGGCTGCCCGTCTACGTCGGCACCGTCGCCGACCTTCTCTCCCATGTCGGGCAGGCCAGCGTCCACAAGAACCTCGTGATGGTCGCGGAGGCGACCATCAGTTTCTACGACGAGGTCCTGGCCGCGAAGGTGGCGGTGGTGGCCAGCCCGGCGCAGCTGGTCAGGCTGCGGCAGGTGATGGGCCCCCGCCAGATCGGCCCCCACCAGGCCGAGAATTCGGTCGCCGTCTACCTGCGCCAGGAGCAGGAACTGGGACGGGTGGCGGAGCACGTGGACCCGCAGGCCGCCGCCCGGCTCCTGATCGGCGCCTGCCTCAACTGCGCTTTCACCGTCCTCCTGCTCGGGGACGACGCGGTGCCCCCGCGCCACGAGTACGCCACTGGTCTAGTCCACGGCCTGCGGCTGTCTCCCTGACGATGGCCGACTGCGGACAAGGCCGCCGGTTGAAATGACACTGGAACGTTCGATAAATCTATAAATGTCGAACAAAGTTTCATTTCTTCCTGGGAGAACACATGAAGTTATTACCCGGCTCACGCCGCCTGGCGGTCATCACGGGTGCGGCCGTGCTGGCCACCGCCTTCAGCGGAGCGGCCACCGCCTCCGCTCGAACCACGGAAACCGTCTGCGGCGCCGAGGTCGAAAACGGTTCCGTCGTCTACCAGATGTGCAGCGACGTCGTCTACGTAGGCGAGACGATCTACACCACCCAGCCGTTCCTGGAGGCCCGGAACCGCGGCATCTCCTACGTCGACGTGGAGTTCACGCTCCAGCACTGGGACCCCGCGGCGAGCGGCTGGGCCTCCGACGGCGGCGGCTCGAAGACGCTCCAGTCCGGCGCCTCGACGCGCTGGTTCGCCGGGCCGACCTTCTGGCCGTGCGGCGCCGACGCCCCCGAGCGCGGCCAGGTCGACACCAGCGCCGGAACCGGAGACTGGGCCGACGTCGTCACCCCCGCGGCCTGCTGACCGGCCCCCGGCCCGCTAGACCGGACCGGCCTGCCGACCGGCCCGGTCTGCTGAACGAATCACCCCGCTGAACGAACCGCCCCGTCCGTCATGCCATGACGCATGTCATGACGGGCGGGGTGCGGTCAGGGCGGACAGGTCGACGGGCTCGCCGGCGGAGAGGCCGGCCGCCTCGATGCGGGCGGCGGCATGCTCGACCGCGCGGTCGATCGTCTCCTGATCGATCTCGAACGTGGCGCTCGCCGACGCTCCCTCGGCCGCCTTGCGCGAGTTCGGGTGCGGGTTGCGGTAGAGGGCCTGGCTGCGGTCCCGCAGTTCGAGCATGACCGGGATGGCGTGCGCGATTTCGCGCGGACGTCCGGTGAACCCCTCCTGCAAGAAGGCCAGCATCTGGGCGTAGGCGTCGTTGAACGCCTTCGCGTGGTGATAGACGGACTTGTCGCGGCACTCCTTGTACTCGGCGACGGTCGACGAGCCGTCGATCCGGTAGACGTCCTCCCAGGCGACGTCGAGGGGCGGGCCGCTGGGACGGTCCCTCGGGAGGTCGTGCGGGCCGTAGAGCCGGCCCTCGGCGATCTCGTTGAACCGGAAGTAGTGCGCGACCTGGCGTTCCTCGCCGAAGATCTGGTCGTCGCTGTCCCAGATGGAGTCGCCGAGCCCCTCGCCCTGCTCGCTGACCACGCGCAGCGCCAGCAGGGCGGTGTCGCGGCCCGTGACCTTGAAGACCTCGCCGCCGGAGTTGTAGAAGTCCTCCGGCCCGACCTGGTCGTCCGCGTCGCCGGTGAACACCTCCTCCTCGCCGAGTTCGTCGATCAGGTCGAGCAGGCCCTGGCGGATGTAGGCGTAGAACTGGCCGATCGACGTCCAGCCCCTCGGGTCGGGCGGACCGCTCAGCGACTGCGGCCGCTCGATGCGCAGGAACGTCTGCAGCGCGTCCCGCGAGAAGTGCTGGAGCGGGACGGAGACGTCCCCGGCGCTGAGGGGCAGCGTGGCCGGATACTTCTTGACGAACTCCGGATGCGCCACGCACGGGGTCCCGCCGACCGCGTTGAGCAGGTTCGACACCAGCGTCATGTGGAGCATCTCCTCCAGCACGACGCTGCGGATGACGAAGAACACGCTCCGGTTGGTGCCGGGCCGCAGCGTGTACATCGCGGTGAGGTACGGCGGGATCGTGATGTGCTCGATCTGGAGGGCGTACTGGAGGTACGTGCGGAGTTCGTCCAGGGTGGCGGGCGGCTCGACCTTCAGCTCATGGGCCTGGACGATCCGTCCGTCGGACGCGTTCTCGCTGGTCATGCCTTCACCCCCGTGGGCTGCGCGCCGGACTGCGCGCTGGGCTGCGTGCTGGACGGTGCGCTCAGGTTGACCGGGCGGTGCAGCCCGGCCAGGTGCCGGTGGATCGCTTCGGCGCTGCGCAGCGTCAGCGCGGCCATCGTGAGCGACGGGTTCGACGTCCCGACGGACGGCATGCTGCCGCAGCCCACCGCGTACAGGTTCGGGTGCTCGTGGGTGCGCTGGTCGGAGTTCACCACCGAGTCGCCGGTGCCGGCGCCCATGATGTGCGTCCCGGCGCCGTGGCCCGCTCCCCGGTAGCCCAGGTCCAACTTCTCGAACGTCTCGTCGGGGGCGAAGGCGAAGTGGCCGACCGGGTACGTGCCGTCCGGCCCGCGCCCGTAGTCGGTGTGGTCGTCGGCCGACAGCCTGGCGAAGATCAGCTGGGACACCTGCCGGGCCGCGTAGATGCCCTTCTTGACGTGGTCGTCGAGGTCGTAGGTGATCACCGGCCGGGGGTTGCCCATCGCGTCCAGGTCCCTGGGGGCGATGGTGACCGTGTTGGACGGGTTCGCGGGCTGCTCCACGGCGATCTGCAGCGAGATCTGGCGGCCGATCGTCTCGCCCAGGGACGTGCGGAGCGCGGGGCCGAACTTGTCCAGGGCGGGATCGAGGTCGAGCACCTCACCGGCGGAGTCGCCGCCGATGCGGAGCATGGCCGCGACGTTGCTGAACGGCGCGCCCATCGGCCATCCCCAGCCCCAGTTGCTGATCTCGATGCGGAAGGGCGAGCGGGCCCTGCGCGCGTCGCCGAAGCGGAAGCTCTCGTAACCGGACGTGTGGCCGGGCCCGCGGAACGGTCCCACCTGGTCCCCCGATGGCATCAGCGCCCACGCGAGCATGGTCGGGTGGTCCATGAGGTTGCGTCCGAGCTGCCCGCTGTTCGGGGCCAGGCGCGAGGTCAGCATCAGGCGGGCGTTCTCGATCGCGTGCCCGGCCAGGACGACGATGTCCGCCTCCGCCGTGTACACGTCGCTGACGGGGGTCGCCGGATCTCCGTAGGCCCGGTACTCCACGCCGCGGACGCGTCCGCCCTCGCCCAGGAGCACGCGGCTCACCACGCACCGCGTGGCGAGCGTGACCGAGTCGCTCCACTGCGCCTGCCACCGCAGCGGCGTGAACTTCGCCTGGACGGGGCAGATCGGGACACAGCTGGCGTTCCCGACGCAGCGCTCCCCGTAGTTCGGCAAGCCCACCGCGCCCGGCGGACGGTATCCCGCGCCGCCGTCGTACTTCGGGTCCGGGGTGCTGGTCCGGGCCTGCGGCAGGGCCGTGACGTGCAGGTTGACCGTCTGGCCGCCCACTTCTTCCATGATCGGGGTGTCGTCGATCGTGCGGAACAGCTCGTCGATGTGGCTCGGCGGGATCTTGTGCATCGGGTAGCGGTAGTGCGGGTCGGCGATGACGGACGGGTCGTCGGGGTCGTCCACGTCGCGGAGCCACGCGCGCTGCTCGGCGGCGTCGCCCGCGACACCGATCTCGTGCTCGGCCTGGGCGTAGTGCCGCTGCATCTCGGCGGCGTCGATGGGCCAGTCCCGGCCGTACCCGTACAGGGTCTTGGTCTGGAAGTCAGTGGGGTGCATCCGGGGGACGGCCCCCAGCCAGTGCATCGCGGTGCCGCCGAGGACGCGCAGGTAGTCGGTGCCGTACGGCAGGTTCCCGTTCTGCAGGAAGTAGCCGCTGGCGCGGTACCCGTCCCCGCCGGGGATGGGGGACAGGTCGAGCACGTCCGGGGACGGCGCGGCGGCATTGTGGCGGTACGCCGAGTTCGGCACCTTGATCGCCGCCGCCTGGAAGGTGTCGAGCGAGTCCAGGTAGCCCGGCCAGGTCTGCGTGCCGCCGTTGCCGCCCTCCAGCACGAGCACCCGCCAGCCCTGCGCGCCGAGGCGCTTGGCGAGCAGGCTGCCGGACATGCCCGCGCCCACGATGATCACGTCGTAGCGGCGGCCGTCGAGCCGGCCGGGCGAGGTCACGGTGTCGGTCATGACTGCTGCTCCTGTCGCGTGGGCGGTGCGGCTTCGGAGGCTCCGGGCCGGGCGGCGGCGCCGGGCGGGGTGGCTCCGGGGGCGGCGGCTCTGGGCTGGGCGGACGGCGCGACGTAACGCTCCGGCGCCAGACCGGGCAGCATCGAGGGGTCGATGTCGGAGACCGACACCGGGGCGGTGAAGACGGCGTGCCGCCCCGCGAAGTCGGGCTCCAGCTCGTCGAAGATCTCGTCGATCCCCGGGACGGGCGGCGGCGCCATCGACCAGGTGCCGAAGCCGGGTGGTTTCGCGCCGCCCGGGTGCCCGTGGAACGTCCGCCACACCAGGCTCTCGGTGTAGGAGCTGGGCGAGACGACGAACTCCTCGTTCGCCATCTGCCGGCGCAGCGCGGCGTGCGCGGCGGGGGCCAGGCGCGGCCAGGCGCCGGTGTACCACAGATACGCGATGGCCCTGGCGACCTCCAGCAGGGCCGAGCGCTCGCCCCAGTCCGGGCTCTGGCGCGGGGCGTCCTCCAGGATGGCGATCAGGTCGTCGTAGCCGGACGCGCCGATCTGGCGCTTGACCGTGTCCAGGTACAACTCGGCCATTCCGGTTCCCCGCAGGTCGTAGCGGCTGAAGCCGGTGAGCACCTCCGAGAGCTCGACGAACTCCGTCACGTCATCGGACACGTCCCCCGCGAGGTCAGCGGCGCGGGTTTCTGCGCGCACGTCGTCCATCAGGATGTTTTCCTCCATTTCAGCGGGCGTAATTCGGGGCGGCGATTTTGATCAAGCCCACTGGAAAATCATTGTAGTCAAGGCGCTGTCAGAGGTGAATTGCCTACGGCGCTGACCTCGCGCCATTCAACGGTTACCCGAGCGTTAGGAGAAAGTCGCGCGAACGCATTATCCGGACCGAGTGGGCATCCGGGCAATATTCCCGATTTGTACGAGCAAGGCCGAGATACACCGCCGCGCGGCCGGGGCGCGACTGCCGGGGTGGCTTAGTGGAGGCGGTGGCCGGCGGCGAACGTCACGGCCGGACGCCGCAGGACCTCGGGGTCGTCGCGGGGGTCGTCGTGGTAGGTGACCAGGTTGGCCGGACGGCCCGGTGCGAAATCACCGGATGTGTCATCAGTGAGCAGGTAACGGCGTGCGTCGCTGCTGGCGGCGGCGAGCGCGCTCCGCGGGGAAAGGCCCAGTTCGGTGAGGAGACGAACCTCGCGGGGCAGGTTGCCGACGGCGTCGGTGCCCGCCAGGACGGTGACCCGGTGCCGGACGGCCTCGTCCAGCAGGTACGCGAGCCTCTCGCGGCGCTGGGCGAGACGCCGCCGTCTTCCTGGATCGCCGTGCGGGGCGGGCGCCAGCACTGCGCAGAGGGTGGGAGTCCAGGCGCCGCCCCGGTCGGCCAGGGCTTGCAGCGCGTCGCCGGTGAGCGCGTCGCCGTGCTCGATGGTGTCCACTCCGGCCGCGACCAGGTCGGCGGCCCAGCCGGTGGTGGTGTGCGCGGCGACGCGGGCGCCCTCGGCGTGGACGGCCCGCACCAGTCGCCGGACGTCCTCGATCGCGTAGGTCGGCAGTGCCAGATCCGGACGTGTCACGCCTTGGTCGATGGCGGGGAAGTCACCGATCAGCTTCACCCATCGCGCCCCTGCGGCGATCTGGGTGCGCGCGGCTTGGACGAGGTCGTCGGCGTCCACGGGTTCGTGGAGTGCTGGGAAGTATCCGCCTGGCGGGGCCAGGAATCGTCCGGCTGCCAGCAGTCCGGCGCCCTCCGCGGCGGCGGGGATCTGCAGCGTGATGGCGCCGGGGCTGCCCATGTCGCGGATCAGGGTCGTCCCCGCCTGCTGCGCGGCGCGCAAGTTCTGGTGGGCCTGGGGGATGGGCAGCGGGCGGGGGCCTGCGGCGTCACTGTCGTCGGCGATGCTCAGATGGCAGTGCGCGTCGACCAATCCGGCCAGGACGAACCGGCCGGGGAGCGGCTCGGCGTCCGCGGGCGGAGTGTCGGTCCAGCGTCCGTGCTGGTCGATTCCGCCTTCTACTGAATGGCCGTCCGGTAGTCCGATTGCCGTCACTCGCCAGGGTTTCATGGGCACTGGGGCGGCGTGTCAGGGACGGTGTTGTTCGGCTTCTAGTTCGTCTGCTAGGGCCGAGCGTTCGGACTGGTGGCGGGCGAGGAGTTGGGCGCTGAAGGCCGTCCATGCGGCGTCCTGCTCCGGGGTCATCTGGGCTCCGGCGACCTCGGATTCGACGTCCGGACGGGTGTTGAGGAATTCCGCGAAGAGCTGGCCCATCTCCATGCTGTGCCGCCGGTTGAGCCGAATGCGTCGGGGGTCCATCGGGCCATCCTCGCAGAGCGTCGCCGGGGCAGAGGGGCGCCCGGCGGCTCCGGAGCGGAGTCGCCGGGCGGCCTCGGGCGTTGGGTCAGGCGGGCTGCGGTGCGCGGGCGGCCTTGACCGCCGCGCGGAGGTGGTCCTCCTCGTCGGACGACAGCGAGGTCTGGATGATCTTGCCGCCGAGCGGCGCCAGCTCGGGGATCGCCTTGTCCGGGTTGCGCTTGTCGACCAGGACGAACAACGCCGCGCCGCCCGGCGTCAGGTGGTCGCCGAGGTCGCGCATGAAGGCGTCGTCGATGCCCGCGTCGGACGCGGCGCCCATGGCGGCGCCGGTGGCCCCGCCGACCGCCATGCCGAGCAGCGGCATGAAGAAGATCAGGCCGATGAGACCGCCCCAGGCCGCGCCGCCCAGCGCACCGCCGGCGGCGAGGTTGCGGGCCTGGTGAAGCTTGATCTTGCCGTTCTGCTTGCGTTCCACGACGACGACGTCGGCCAGCTCGAGGACGTGTTCCTTCTGCAGCTGGACGAGCTTGTCGCGGGCCTGTTCGGCGGTGGCCAGGTCGTCGTAGGCGACGGCGATCAGGTCGCTCATGCTTTTCCCCCGGTTGGTCTGTTCCCTGCCGATGGCGCAGGAGATTACTTATGTCTTTCCTACCTCTGTTCGCGCCAGGTCTTCCGGCGTGAACGTCAAATTTGCGCTACGCCGGGCGATGAATCGGCAAAGTGTCTCGATTGAACGCAGTGGGCGACTGCCGGAGGGTTCACGATCTTTTGCCCTTCGCTGGTCGTGATCCGCCGTCCGGCGGGGGAAATGCTCGGGTACTGACGAATTCACTCCGGGGAGCAGCTGTGAGCGCCATGCCGTCGATGGAAGACCGGACCGATTTCGAGAACGCCGACAAGGGCTTCGTCGGATCGGCGTCGCAGGCGAAGATCAAGGACGCGTCCGGCAAGGTCGTCTGGGACCTGGACGCCTACGCCTTCCTCGACGGGCCCTGCCCGGACACCGCGAACCCGAGCCTGTGGCGGCAGTCGCAGCTCACCGCCAAGCACGGCCTCTTCCAGGTGACCGACGGCATCTACCAGGTCCGCGGGTTCGACCTGTCGAACGTCACGTTCGTCGAGGGCGACACCGGCGTCATCGTCGTCGACCCGCTGCTGTCCAGCGAATGCGCGGCGGCCGCGCTGGCGCTGTACCGGGAGCACCGGGGGGACCGGCCGGTGACCGCCGTCATCTACAGCCATTCGCACGCCGACCATTTCGGCGGCGTCAGGGGAGTGGTGCCGGACGGCGCCGAGATCCCCGTCATCGCCCCGGAGGGATTCCTCGAGCACGCCGTGGCCGAGAACGTCTACGCCGGGACGGCGATGAACCGGCGGGCCATCTTCATGTACGGGGCGGAGCTGCCCAGGAACGCGGCCGGCCAGATCGGCGCGGGCCTGGGGCCGACCACGTCCACCGGCACGATCTCGCTGATCGAGCCGACCCTGCTCATCACCGAGACCGGCCAGGAGGAGACGGTCGACGGCGTCCGGATCGTGTTCCAGCTGACCCCCGGCACCGAGGCGCCCGCGGAGATGAACTTCTACTTCCCCGGACGGCGGGCGCTGTGCATGGCCGAGAACGCCACCCACAACCTGCACAACATCCTGACGCTGCGCGGCGCGCTGGTGCGCGACCCGCGGGTATGGGCCCGCTACCTCACCGAGGCGATCGAGATGTTCGCTGACCAGTCGGACGTGCTGTTCGCCTCGCACCACTGGCCGACCTGGGGGACGCAGGAGCTCACCGCTTTCCTGCACGAGCAGCGGGACTTGTACGCCTACCTCCACGACCAGACGCTGCGGATGCTCAACCAGGGCTACACCGGCATCGAGATCGCCGAGACGATCCAGCTTCCGCCCGCGCTGGAGCAGGCGTGGCACGCCCGCGGCTACTACGGCTCGGTCTCCCACAACGTCAAGGCCATCTACCAGCGCTACATGGGTTGGTTCGACGGCAATCCCGCGCACCTGTGGGAGCTGCCTCCCGAGGAGTCGGCGAAGAAGCACGTCGAGTTCATGGGCGGGGCCCAGAGCGTCCTGCCGAAGGCCAGGGCCGCGTTCGAGGCGGGCGAGACGCGCTGGGCCGCCCAGGTCCTGAACTATGTCGTCTTCGCCGATCCAGGAAACACCGAGGCCCGGGAGCTTCTCGCCCGGGTCTACGACCGGCTCGGGCAGGGCAGCGAGAACGGCACCTGGCGGAGCTACTACCTTCAGGGCGCCGCCGAGCTGCGCGGCGACAAGCCCAGCGAGACGCTGGACACCTCGTCCACGGACGTCCTCATGGCGCTCAGCATCGAGCAGGTCTTCGACTCCATCGCCATCCGCGTCGACGGCCCGCGCGCCTGGGAGCACCGCCTGACCATCGACTGGAACTTCACCGATCTCAAGGAGGAGATCAGGCTCAGCCTCGGCAACGGCGTCCTCACGCAGTCCCGCGCCCACGACGGCACCCCGGCCGACCTCACGCTGACGCTGACGAAGCCGCAACTGCTGCGCCTGGTCGCCACCCAGGATCTCGGCGACATCAGGGCCGACGGCGACCCCCGGACGCTCACCACGCTGATGGGGCTGCTGGACGACGTCGACCGCGACTTCGACATCGTCACCCCGTGAACCTGGCCTTCCCGGCTTGACGGCGCATCTTCCTGCCCTGTGCGGATGCTGACCCAGGTTCGGGAGCTGCTGGTGCCGGCGGTGCGGCGGCGGACGCCGACGGAGCTGAGCGCCGAGCTGGATCTGCGATCGGGCGGCGAGGCGAGCCTGTCGGCGTACTGGACGATGCTCGTCCTGTCGGCGGTGATCGCCGCGGCGGGCGTGCTGGCGGACTCGACCGCGACGGTCATCGGCGCCATGATCATCGCGCCGCTGTCCACGCCGATCATGGGAATGGCGCTCGGCCTGGTCAACCGGACCAGGACGGGCGCGGGCGCGTTCGTCCTCGGCGGGGCCGCCGCGGTCGTCGCCGTCGGGCTGGTGGCGTCGCTGGCCGTGCCGCGGACCTACGACCTGCTGTCCAACAGCCAGATCTCCGGCCGGACCTCGCCCGGGCTGGCCGACCTGATCGCCGCGCTGGCGACGGGGCTGGCCGGCGCCGTCGCCCTCGCCCGCCGCGACGTCGCGGCCGTGCTGCCCGGCGTCGCGATCGCGATCTCGCTCGTGCCGCCGCTGGTCGTGGCGGGCGTGTGCCTCGGGGACGGCGCGCCCGTCCTCGCACTCGGCGCGATGGTGCTGTTCCTGTCGAACCTGCTGTCGCTCGTCCTGGCCGGGACGTTCGTCTTCGCCGCCCTCGGCTACCTGGACGCCCCGCCACCAGGCCGGACGCGCACCCGCGCCACCCTGGCGCTCGGCGGGCTCGGGCTGCTCGTCCTCGTCCCGCTGACCCTCAGCACCGCCGCGAACTACCTGTTCGCGGCGTGGGAGAACCGGGTGGAACAGGTCGCCGCCGAGTGGCTGGAGGCCGAGCCCGGCGCCGGCGTCACGAGCGTCCGGACGGAATCCAGGACGTTCCACATCTCCGTCCGCACGCCCTCCGGCCTGCCGCCGCTTCAGGACCTGCTGGCCCGCCTGGACGGGGTCGTCCCCGGCGGCTCGCAGGTGGTGGTCGAGACGACCCAGGGCCGCACGATCAAGGCCGGGAGCGTGGGGCAGTAGCCGTCGCGGGGGCGGGTCAGGGTCCGTCCGGGCGCTCGAAGTCGGCGACGGCGTCGGCGACCCGGTGGTACATCCGGTCGCGGCCGATGCGCTCCTCCAGCCCGGTCGCGCGCAGCAGTTCCCGGACCGGGGCGCGGACGCGGGCCAGCGCCAGCCGCGTGCCGCGCGCCTCCAGATCGTCCAGGACCCGGTGCAGGGTCTGGACGCCGGTGGTGTCCATGTCGTACATGGCCTCGGCGTTGACGACGACGAGCCGGGCGGGCGGGTCGGCCTCGCCGGTGAGCCGCCGCAGGTCGGAGCGCAGCGTGTCGGCGTTGGCGAAGTACAGCGGCGCGTCGAACCGGTAGACGATCAGGCCCGGCACGGTCTCGGCGTCCGCGACGTTCGTGATGTCCCGGTACGCGGTGCTCTCCCCCGTCCGGCCGAGCACGGCCGTGTACGGCATGATCGCGCGGCGCAGCACCTCCAGCAGGGACACGACGACCCCGACCACGATGCCCTGCAGCACCCCGAGCACCAGCACCCCGCCCGCCGTGACGGCGGCCAGCACGAGGTCGGAGCGGCGGATCCGCCACAGCCGCCGCAGCTCGGCGACGTCGATCAGCCGGACCGCGGTGACGATGATGATCGCGCCGAGCGCGGCGTCGGGCAGGTCCCGCACCAGCGGCAGCAGCGTCGCCGCCGTCACCGCGACGACGGCCGCCGCGATGATGCCGGTGAGCTGGGAGCGGGCGCCGGACGCGGCGAGCAGCATGCTCCGCGAGCCGCTGCCGTTGGCGGGGAACCCGCCGAGCATCCCGGACGCGGCGTTGGCGGCCCCGAGCCCGAGGAACTCCTGCCGGGCGTCGGTGTCGCGGCCCTCCTCGGCCTCCAGCGCGCGAGAGGTCAGCACGGTGCCCGCGTACGCCAGCAGCGCGATGCTGAGCGCCGGGACGAGCAGGTCGGGGACGTCGCCGAACCGCGCGTCCGGCATCTCCGGCATCGGCGCCCCGCCCGGCACCGACCCGAGGACGCGCAGGACGTCGTCCAGCCCGGCGGCCGCGACCACGGCGGTCGCCACCGCCAGCGCGACCAGCGGCCCCGGGATCCTGGGCGTGAACCGCTGCATCGCCAGGACGGCGGCGGCCGTGAGCGCGGCGCAGAGCACGGTCGGCCAGTGCGTCCCGGTCACCCCGCTGAGGAACCGCCCGGCCTTGTGCAGCGAGTCGCCCTTGCCGCTGTCCACCGCGGTGATCTTGCTGAGCTGGCTGATGATGATGACCACCCCCGACCCGGCCAGGTACCCGGTGAGGACGGGCGTGGACAGCAGCCGCATCAGCACCGAAGCCCGCAGCACGTAGCCCAGCAGCAGCCATCCCGCGACCAGCAGCGCGAGCAGCCCGGCCAGCCCGGTGTGCCGTCCCGGGTCGGAGCCGGCCAGCGGCGCGAGGACGCCCGCGACCACGATCGCGACCGACGACTCCGGCCCGACGTTGAGCCGCCGCGCCGGCCCGAACACCGCGTAGCCGAGCATCGCGCCGAACGCGGTGTACAGGCCGGTCGTCGGGGGCAGCCCGGCGAGCTGCGCATACGCGAACCCCTGCGGGACGATCACCGCCCACAGCGAGAGCGCGGCGAGGACGTCGCGCCGCAGCCAGGCCCTCTCGTACCGGCGAAGCGTGCCGAGCCCGGGCAGCACCCCGCTAACCGGACGCCCGGAAGGCCGTGCTCGCGTGGGAGGCGGTGTCCTCGTGGGAGGCGGCGGATGCGTGGACGTTCATCGGAACCTTCCCGGCCTCGGACGTCTGCGGCGGAGTCGTGCAGAGAATCTGCCGCACCTCCCGCCGCCGCAAACGACGGGGTGATCGATGCTGGCGCGTTCTTGGTCATTTCGTGGCGAGGCGCCGGGTACCTCCGCTGTGCGTCCTGAGACGGCAAGGGGTGGGGGTCCGCTTGACCGATGCTGATCCGCCGCGCCCGGCCGGTCCTTCGCGTTCGGCCGGTCCGCCGCGCTGGGCCGGGGGGCTGCGGGGCGTCCCGCGGTCGGCGCTGCCCCGCGAGGTGCTCGCCGGGGCGACGCTGGCGGCGCTCGCCGTCCCGCTGAACATCGGATACGCCCAGATCGCCGGGCTCCCGCCGGTGACGGGCCTGTACGCGGCGATCGTGCCGATGCTGGTGTTCGCGCTGCTGTGCTCGTCCCGGCAGCTGGTGGCCAGCCCGGACGCGCCGATCGCCGCGCTGATCGGGTCGCTGCTGGGCGCGATCGCCGCCAAGCCCGGCAGCGCGGAGTACGTGGAGCTCGCCTACGCGCAGGCGCTGGTGTGCGCGGCGGTGTTCCTGCTGTTCGCGGTGTTCCGGCTGGGGTTCCTGGCCGACTTCCTGTCCGAGCCGGTGCTGGTCGGGTTCATCGCCGGGCTGGCGATCGAGATCCTCACCAGCCAGGCGGAGAAGATCCTCGGCATCCGCACCACGGCGGACGACTTCTTCCCCGAGCTGTGGCAGATCATCACCGGGATCCCGGACGCGAAGCCGTGGAGCGTCATCGTCGGCGTCGCGACGATGGCGCTGATCGTGGCGCTGCGCCGGTACGCCCCCGCGCTGCCGGGCCCGCTGATCGCGCTCGTCCTCGCGACGGTCGTGGTCGCGGTCGCCTCGCTCGACAAGCACGGGGTGGCGATCCTCGGGCCGGTGCCGTCCGGGCTGCCCGCGCCGCACTGGCCGGACGTCTCGCTCGGCCGCTGGGCGTCGCTCATCCCGGGCGCGATCGCGATCTGCGCCGTGACGCTCGCCGACGGGCTGCTCACCGCGCGCCGCTACGCCGAGCAGCACGGCTACCCGCTGGACGCCGACCGGGAGCTGCGCGCGTTCGGGTTCGCGAACATCGGCGCCGGGCTCACCCAGTCGATCACGGTCGGGTCGAGCGCGTCCCGCACCGCCGCGATGGACGCCACCGGGTCCCGCAGCCAGATCCCCGCCGTCGTCTGCGCGGCCGTCGTGGCGGTCCTGCTCGCGTTCTTCTCCGGGGTGCTGAAATACCTGCCCGCCGCGGCGCTCGCCGGGATCGTCGCGGTCGCCGTGGTCAGGCTCATCGACCTCCCCGCGCTGCGCCGCCTGTGGACGCTGCGCCGCTCGGAGTTCTGGATCGCGGCCGTCTGCATGCTCGGCGTCCCCGTGCTCGGCTCGCTGACCGCCGTGGTGATCGCGTTCCTGCTTTCGGCGGTGGAGGTGGTGCGGCGCGCCGCGCGTCCCGGCGGCACGACGCTCGGGCCCGGCCCGGACGGCCGCTTCACCGCGGCGTCCCGGCCGCAGGAGGCCGCCGCGGGCCTGGTGCTCTACCGGTTCGGGAACGAGCTGTTCTTCGCCAACGCCGCCGAGTTCGCCGCCCAGGTCGACGACCTGACGACGTCGGGGGACGTGCGCTGGTTCGTCCTGGACGCCGAGGCGATCACCGACATCGACACCACCGGCGCGCAGACCCTCGCGGACACCGCCGGCAAGCTCGCCGACCGCGGCGTCACCTTCGCCGTCGCCCGCGCCCCCCGGTCCCTGCGCGACCTGCTGGTCCACTACGGCCTCGGCGACCTCACCCACTACGACTCCAACGAGGCGGCGCTCGACGCCTACCGGCAGGACGGAGCACACCAATGATCGAGGCCTTCGCCGGGATGCTCCCGTACGTGGTGGGCCTGCTCGTCTCACCGTTCCCCGTCGTCGCGGTGATCGTGCTGCTGATCAGCGCCGGCGGCCTGCGCAAGACCCTGATCTTCGAGATCGCGTGGCTGCTCACCAGCTGGGGCGCCCTGCTCGGGCTGACCCTCCTGCTCGGCGCGGCCGACGTCACCGGCGGCGACCCGCCCGCCTGGATCGCCGCGCTGATCCTCGCCATCGGACTCGCCCTGATCGCGTTCGCGGTGCTGGGGGCGCGCCGCGCCGCCCGGCGCCGGGCGGGCGAGGCCCCGCGCGTTCCCGGCTGGATCGGCGCCATGGACCGCATGTCCCTGGCCCGCATCGCGGGCGTGGCGGTGCTCCTGGTCGTCGCCAACCCGATCAACCTCAGCGCCCTCGCCGGGGCCGCGCTCGCCCAGAGCCTCGTCCCGCTGACCTTCTGGGAGCGGGCGCTGCTCGCGGCGATCTTCGTGGTGCTGGGCAGCGCCGGTGTGCTCGCGCCGTTCATCGTCGTCCAGGCGAGAGGCGAGAACGCCGACAAACCCCTGCAACGGATGCGGCAATGGCTCATCCTGCACAACGGGGCGCTCACCCTCGTCCTCGTCCTGGTGTTCGGCCTCCTCTTCACCGCCAGGGGCCTGGGCCACCTGCTCGCCTGAGCCCCGCTATGACGATCAGATGATCAACTATTTGATTCCTCCCGGGGGAGGCCGCCGCCTTTTCCGAGCATGCCAAGGGTGATGGCCGAGGCTTTTCATCCGGGGGAACGCATGCATTGTCGACGTACGGGCGGACGCCGTTTTCTGGTCGGATTCACCGCTCTGGCCGTCACGGCCGTCATGGCCGGTTCGTCACCCGCCGCCACGGCACTGGCCCAGGACGCGCCGGACGCGCAGGACGCGCCGGACGAACGGGTGGAGGCTTACCTGGATCAGATCCGCGACGAGCCCGGCCGCCTGAGCGTGTTCACCAGGGAGCTGCCCAAGGGCGGCGACCTGCACACTCACCTCTCCGGTGCGGTGGCGACCGGCTGGCTGATCGACAAGGCCGCCGCCGAAGGGCTGTGCATCGATCAGAACGACACCGCCGTCGCCCCGCCGTGCAAGGACGGCGCCAGACCCGCTGCCGACACACGAACCGACCGGGCCTTCTACGACCGCGTCATGCGCGCATGGTCGATGAAGGGATTCACGGCGAAAAGCGGGGAATCCGGGCACGATCACTTTTTCGCCGCCTTCGGCAAGTTCGGCGCGGCCACCACGCAGAAGGGCGCCATGCTCGCCGCCGTCGCCTCCGAGGCCGCGAAACAGAACGTCTCCTACCTGGAGCCCCTGATCAGCCGGCAGACCGGAGCGATGAAGGACCTCGCCTCCAAGCTCGACTGGACCGACGACCTCCCCGCGATGGCCGCCAAGATCACCGGCGCTCCGGGCTTCGACCGCATCGTCGCGAAGGCGGCCGCGGAGACCGACGCCGACATCGCCGAGATGCGGCGGCTCCTGGGTTGCGGCGCCGACCGTCCCGACCCCGCCTGCCGCCTGGCCGTGCGCATCGACCACCAGGTCAACCGCCTCGGAGAGCCCTCGGTGGTCTTCGCCGACCTGCTGCTCGGCGCCGTCCTGGCCGAACGCGATCCCAACGTGGTCGGCATGAACCTGGTGGCGCCCGAAGACGACCCAAGGGCGATCAAGGAATACAGCCGGCAGATGCGGATGGTCGGCTACCTGCACCGCGCCCACCCCGCCGCGCACGTCACGCTGCACGCCGGAGAACTCACGCCCCGATTCGCCGGGCCGGACGCACTGAAATCGCACATCCACGAAGCCGTCACCGTCGCGGGGGCGGAACGGATCGGCCACGGCGTCGACATCGCGGGCGAGGCCGATTCCGCCGAGACGCTGAAGACCATGGCGGAAAGGCACGTCCTGGTCGAGATCAACCTGACCAGCAATTGCCAGATCCTGAGGGTCTGCGGGGCGCGGCATCCCTTCACCCTCTACCGCGCCCACAACGTGCCCGTCACTCTCTCCACCGACGACCAGGGAATCGAGCACACCGATCTGTCTCATGAGTACCTTCGCGCACTACGTGACTTCGACCTCACGTACACGGATCTGAAGACCCTCGCGCGCGCATCACTGGAGCACGCATTCATCCAAGGCCGCAGCCTCTGGCGTTCGCGCGACGTCCACCAACTCGACCGGGCATGCCGGCAGTCTGAAATCGAAGCGTCCCAGCCGGGACCGGCCTGCGCCGCACTCTTGAGTTCCAGCCCCAAGGCTCAACTGCAATGGCGGCAGGAGATCGCCTTCCATCACTTCGAGCAACGCTACAGCGCTTCCGAGCCGGCCAGATAGGAGCAGCCGCCCGATGGCGACGCGCGTCCGTTCCGGCCTTCAGTTTCCTGCGGCGTGAAGACCGTCGGCGTCAATGGTGAACTGCTGACCGTCGGCCGGGAACAGAATGTTCGGACGCGATGACGCCGTTACGTCGTCGCTCACGTGCGTCGCGAGAAGGGGGAGGTCAGGCCAGCGGCCGGCCACGGCTTCGACGTCGTCGAGCCCCATGTGCCCGACTTTGCCCTGCCCGGGAAACGAGGTGTCGATGGCCATCGCGACGCTTCCGCCCGCGAGTTTCTCCACCGACGGACAATGGACGGTGTCGCCGGTGTACCCGAGCCGGGCGCCGGACTCGTCCACGATGGAGTAGCCCAGCGCGGGGACCGTGTGCTGCATGGGCAGGGCGGTAATGGTGTATCCGTCGCCGGACCAGTCGCCGCCCTGCTCGCCGAACTCGACATAGCGCGGCGGCACCCTGGTCTTGAGGTCGGCGAAGGTGCCGGGATAGGCGAGCTCGAAGAGCTCCTCCAGCCGCTCGGCGAATCCGGTCGGCCCGATCAGCACCAGGTCCCGGTCGCGGCTGTGCTGGATGCCCTGTTCCAGGAACAGGAAGACGATGTCGAAGAAGTGATCGGCGTGAAAGTGCGTGATCAGGCAGATGTCGACCGATGTCGGGTCCATGCCCGCGCGCCGCATCGCCTTCATCGATCCGTTCGGGGTGTCGATGAGCAGCTTGCCGTCCACGAGTGCGGACGCGCTCATGCGGTCGCTCAGGATCGAGCCGGTGCCGATGAAACGAAGCTCCACGATGCGTCCCTTCTCGTCGAGGCCCGCCCGCAGCGGACGCGCCGCCTGGTTGATAACCCACCGCAATCAACATCACACGCTCTGTTGTCGTCAGTCGGGCCTAGCTGGGATGGTGGCGTGACGTGTCCCGTGCGCGAGGGCTGACGTCGCTGCCGCGTCGGAGTGACGTCAGATTGGCGGTTGACGTGACGTCAGTCTGACGCCATACTTGTGGCATGGACCTGATGCCGTACGTGGAGAACCTTCGCCGCGAACTCGTCGTGGCCGCTGAGGCGGGCGGGCCCGAGGCGCGCGCCCTGGCCGAGCGCCTTACCGGCGTCCTGGAGTCGGCGGCGCGGCTCGCGTTGCTGGAGGCGCTGTCGGCCGCGGCGGACGAGATCACCAGCGAGCTCGCCCCGGGTTCGGTCGACGTGCGGCTGCGCGGCGGCGACCCGGCGTTCGTGGTGACGCCGCCGCAGCCCGCCCCGGAAAGCGCGGTCGGCGGCGGGACGGAGACCGCCTGGGAAACCGGGCCGCCGCCCGCCGGGCCGCCCGCCGGTGAGGAGGGCGGGACCGCGCGGATGACCCTGCGGCTGCCCGAGCACCTCAAGACGCGGGTGGAGGAGGCGGCGAACCGGCAGGGGATCTCGGTCAACGCCTGGCTGGTCCGCGCCGTCTCCGCCGCGTGCGAGGCCGGCGCCGGGAGCCGTCCCGCCGCACGGCCGCAGCAGCCCCAGAGCGGGCGCAGCTACACCGGCTGGGTGCGTTAGCGCCACCCGCCCGCCCCATCACTCATCGCCCGGCCGCGCGGCCGGGATGTTCCACCGGACCCATGAGGAGGGCTCCGCCATGCCAACTTTCGACACGCCCGAGCCGATCATCGCCGATATCGACGTCTTCGTCGGCCAGGTCCACATCCACGCCACCGACCGCGCCGACACCGTGGTGGAGGTGCGGCCCAGCGACCCGTCCCTGGAGGCGTGCGTGCAGACCGCCGAGCGGACGGTCGTCGAGTTCTCCGGCGGACGGCTGCGGGTCAGGGGCCCGCGGCC
Organism: Actinomadura sp. 1N219; assembly: GCF_044326405.1. Taxonomy (NCBI): domain Bacteria; kingdom Bacillati; phylum Actinomycetota; class Actinomycetes; order Streptosporangiales; family Thermomonosporaceae; genus Actinomadura; species Actinomadura sp. 1N219. Next base: position 805,296 of record NZ_JBIRAY010000001.1, read on the forward strand.
CAAGGGCCTCGGGTACCTGCGGACCTGGCGCGGGTCCATCGAGGTGACCGTCGAGCTGCCCACCGGGTCCGGTGTCGAAGCCGGAGTGGCCGCGGGAGGCATGGCGAGCTTCATCGCCACCGGCGTGCTCGGCCGGACGGTCCTGCACAGCTCGAACGGCGACCTGCGCTTGGAGGAGACCGGCCCGCTGGAGGCCAGGACGTCCATCGGCGAGATCACCGTGGACCGGGTGACCGGGCCCGTCGAGGTGACCGGGTCGGTCGGGGCGATCCGGATCGGGACCGTCGACGGAACCGGCACGGTGAAGAACTCCACCGGCACCATCAGCCTCGGCGAGGTGACCGGCGACCTGCAGCTGAAGTCCGGCACGGGCGACATCACGGTCGACCGCATGCTGGCGGGCCTGACCGCCAAGTCCGCGCACGGCCGGATCCGGATCGGCGCCGCGGTGAACGGCAGGGTCCAGGTGGAGGGCGGCCACGGGAAGGTCGGCATCGGCATCCCCGAGGGCACGGCCGCCCTGCTGGATCTGAACTCCAAGAACGGCGTGGTGCGCAACTCCCTGACCGCCGCCGACGGACCCGAGACCACCGACGCCGTCGTCGAGGTGCACGCGCACACCAACTGGGGCGACATCGACGTCCACCGTTCCTGACCCCCCGAACGTCACGAAGGAGACCCCTCATGAGCGACGCGATCACGGCCGAAGGACTGGTCAAGAGATACGGCGAGGTGACCGCTCTGGACGAGCTGAGCTTCTCCGTCCCGCAGGGGACGGTGCTCGCCCTGCTCGGGCCGAACGGCGCCGGGAAAACCACTACGGTAAGGGTTCTGACCACATTGCTGCGCCCGGACGGCGGCCGCGCGACCGTCGCCGGATTCGACGTCGTCGGCGACGCCCGCCGGCTGCGCGCGCAGATCGGGCTGTCCGGCCAGTACGCCGCCGTCGACGAGCACCTCACCGGCGCCGAGAACCTGGAGATGGTCGGACGCCTCTACCACCTGGGCGCCAAGCGCAGCAAGGCCCGCGCCCGCGAGCTGCTCGAACGCTTCGACCTCACCGACGCCGGCGACCGTCCGGTGAAGGGCTACTCCGGCGGCATGCGCCGCCGCATCGACCTCGCGGGCGCGCTGGTCGCCGACCCTCCGGTCCTTTTCCTGGACGAACCCACCACGGGCCTGGACCCCCGCGCCCGCGCAGCGCTGTGGGAGACGATCTCCGAACTCGTCGCGGGCGGCAGCACGCTGCTGCTGACCACGCAGTACATGGAGGAGGCCGACCGCCTCGCCGACCAGATCCTGGTGGTCGACCACGGCCGCGCCATCGCCCGCGGCACCGCCGACGAGCTCAAGGACCAGGTCGGCGGCAGCCGCATCGAGCTGACCGTGACCGACGCCGCCGAGCTGGAGACCGCCAGGGAGACGCTCGGCTGGGTCGCCGTCGGCGCGATGCGGACGGTCCCGGAATCGCTGCAGATCACCGTCCCGGTCACCGACGGGCCCGAGGCGCTCCGCCAGGTCCTCGGCCGGCTCGCGGGCGCCGGGGTCCGGGTGCGGGACGCCGGCCTTCGCCGCCCCACCCTCGACGACGTCTACCTCACCCTGACCGGGCACAAGACGTCCGGCGCGGGCACCGACACGCAGGCCGAGGAGGCCGCCCGATGAACGCCATCACGATGCCCATCGCCGACGGCTGGACGATCGCCAGGCGCAACACCCTGAAGATCCGGCGGCAGCCGGACCTGCTCAGCAGCACCCTCATGCTCCCGATCGTGCTCATCCTGCTGTTCGCCTATGTTTTCGGAAGTGTCATCGACGTTCCCGGGATGTCGTACAAGGAGTTCCTGCTTCCCGGCATCTTCGTCCAAGCCGTGATCATCGGCGCGCAGACCACCGGCTACACGCTGACGCTGGATTTGCAGAAGGGCATCTTCGACAGGTTCCGCTCGCTGCCGATGGCGCCGTCCGCGGTGCTGATCGGGCAGACCGTCAGCGACGTGCTGATGAACCTCGCCAGCCTCGTCGTCATGGCGGGGATGGGGCTGGTCGTCGGCTGGCGGGTGCACACCTCGCCGTACGAGGCCGTCCTCGGCTTCGCGCTGCTGCTGCTCTTCGCCTACGCGTTCTCCTGGTTCACCGCGACCGTCGCGCTGGCCCTGCGCACTCCGGAAAACTTCAACAACATCGCGACCATGGTCTCCTTCCCGCTGATGTTCGTCTCCAACGCCTTCATCGACAGCTCCAAACTGCCCACGCCGCTGCGCGTCGTCGCGGACTGGAATCCCGTCTCCACGTTCACCCAGGCGGCGCGGGAACTGTTCGGCAACACCAGCACCGCGATGAAGACGTCGGACGCCTGGCCCATCCAGCACGCCATCCCGGCGTCGTTGCTCTGGATCGCCGTCATCCTGCTCGTGTTCGTCCCGCTGGCGACCCGCCTCTACAAGCGGGCGGTCAGCGCCTGACCAGCGCGACAACAACGCCAAGGCGCCCCAACCTCGGGGCGCCTTTTGCGTTGCCCGGCCCGGGCGGGACGGTCAGAAGGCAATGGCGACTTTTCCTCGTGCGTGGCGCTGCTCGATGTAGCGGAGTGCCTCGGGGATCTGGTCGAACGGGTACGTCCGGTCGATGACGGGCGTGAGCCGGTCCTTTTCCATGAGGTCGGCGAGGAAGCGCAAGTCCGTGGAATTGGGCTTCCAATGGACCGTGCCGATGCGCTGGCTGACGAACGGGGGCGTCAACGCGCCGCGGTACACCTGCGCCGCCGGGCCGAGCAGCCCGCCGCGGCCCGAGGCGATGCCGCCCACGATCACCAGCGTCCCGCGAGCGGTCAGGGCGCGCCGTAGCCGGGCCAGCGAGCGGTTGCCCACGTTGTCGATGAGCAGGTCGTATCGTCCCTCTCGTTCTGTGAAGTCCTCGCGGGTGTAGTCGACGGTGTCGTCCGCGCCTAGGGAGCGGACCAGTTCGGCGTTGCGGGTGCTGCACACGCCGGTGACCTCGGCTCCGAACGCCTTGGCGAGCTGGACGGCGAACGTCCCGACGCCGCCGGACGCCCCGTTGACGAGGACGCGCTGCCCGGCGGCGATCTTTCCGACGTCCCGCAGCCCCTGGAGCGCGGTGATGCCGGCCATCGACACCGACGCCGCCTGCTCGAAGGTGAGGCGGGCGGGCTTGACGGCGAGCCTGTCCTGCGGGACGGCGACCAGCTCAGCGAACGAGCCCAGCCTGACCTCCCCGAAGACCTCGTCGCCGGCCCGCAGCCCGGTCACGCCGTCGCCCACCCGCTCGACCACCCCGGCGAGGTCGGCGCCGAGGACGAGGCCCGGCTTCGGTCGCCGCAGGCCGACCACGAGCCGTACCAGCTTCGGGTCGGCCGCCACATGGCGCCAGTCGTAGGGGTTGACGGACGCCGCCCGCACCCGGACGAGGACCTCGTCGCGGGCGATGCCGGGTTCGCCGACGTCCTTGAGGGCGAGCACGTCGGGTGGGCCGTAGCGGTCCCAGCTCCAAGCCTTCATGGGCTCTTCCTTTCGGCGGGCGACGCCGTCCGTCGTACGGCGTAAGGTTGTCATACGCCGTAAGGTTATCGTACGGCGTAAGGGAGTCAAGGGCCGCCGGGAAAGTGCGGGCTCAGCGGTGTGCCATGAGGACCGGCGGGGGTCACCTACCGGCGGTGCGGCGCCGTTCCAGCCCTTCGAGGATCAGGTCGAGCGCGAACTCGAACTCGAACTGGTCGTCGCAGAAGCCGAGGGTGCCGTCCGGATCGTTGTGGACGGCGTCCGCCATCATCCCGACGATGTTCGGGAACCGGTCCGCCATCTGCTCCATGATCGCGTCGGCTCCCTCGGCAGGGGCCTGGGCGCCGTCGGGGGAGAACAGTTCCTGCGTGAAACCCAGGGCGCGGCTGCCCAGGACGTGCAGCGCCCGGTGCGCCAGTTCGTAGGAGAAACCGCCCGCCCGGAGAACGCCGACGACATGGTCGTAGTAGGCGATGACGAGCGGGCTCGTGGCGGAACGGCTTTCGAGGACCTGCGGGGCCCAGCGGTGGCGCAGGAACACGTCCCGCGCCGCGAGGATCTGCGCGCGCAGCGCGGCCTGCCAATCCTCTTCCGGAGGCGGGGCGTCGACGTCGTCCACCGCCGCCATGATCTCCCCGAGGATCACCTCGACGACGCCGTCGAACACGGCCTCCTTGTTGGCGACGTGGTGGTACAGCGACATCGCCTCGACCCCGACCTCCTGCGCGAGCCGGCGCATGGTGAGCGCGCCGAGTCCGTCGCGGTCGGCGAGCGCCACGGCCGCGCGCAGCACCCGCCTCCGGCTCAGCGGAACGCGGGGCTGCTCGGTCACCTCGTCGGCGTCGGCCCGTGGGGTCATGCGTACACGGTAAGCCTGCCCGCTCCGCGCCCGGCACCCGGCCGCGACGCCCGGCGTCCGGCCGGCGTTCCGCCGATGGGCTGGGCGTTCGTCCGACTCGCCGTCCTTTGTCACAGGACGCTGCCATGATTCTCGGGCCATGCCACCGACGACGACCTTCCGGAGGAGCCATGCTCAAGGTGACGCACGACGGCGTGGAGTGGATCGACGGCGACGGCGGCGGTCCGCTCGGCGAGATCTTCTGTCTCACCTTCCTCAAGGGGGTCGATGAGACCGAGGCGCTGTCGCGTCTGGGCGGGCTGCCGGACACGCTGCGTCCCCGCACCCTGGCGGAGGCGGGCGAGGCGTCCATGTCGTACGAGGCGGGCTATGCGGAGTTCGCGTTCGCGCTGGACCTCGGCGGCTGGACGGTGCTGATCGAGCCCAACGGCTTTCAGGGCTCGCTTCAAGAGCCGCTGACGGCGCTGTCCCACGGCACCGAGGCGGTGGCGGTACAGCGGCACGACTACGCCGACCATGCCTTCCGGTACGCCGTCGACGGCACGCTGGTCACCGCGTTCGAACCCACCTGGCCCGATCATCGCTGGGGGAGCGAGCCCGACCGGTTGCTCGGGCAGATGCGCGCGGTGGGCCTGGACCTGGACGCCTACGACGAGGACGACGAAGACGGCGAAGACGGCGAGGACGACGGCTACGTGCCGAGCGCGTACGTCCCGGCCCTGCTGCTGGCGGGCCTGATCACCGGCGCCGTCCCGCATCCGGACGCCCTGGCCGAAGAGCTGCCGTCCGCCGAGATCGAACCGTGGTTCAGCCCTGCTCCGCCCCAGCTGTCCCACGCCCCCACCGATCACGCCGTGATCGCGGCCCTCCAGGCCGCCCCGCCGGACGTGCTCCGCGCCGTCGCCGCCCGCGAGACGATGCGCCTGGCCTCCGTCCTCGGCGTGGACGGGACGCCCGGCCTGGCGGAGGCGGTCGCCGCGGCCGAGCGCGGCGAGCCGGTCACCGTCCCACCCGGCTCCGAACTCGGCACGCACGTCCGCTCCTGGCTGCGGCGCTCACGTCAGGCAGGCGGATCACTCAACGACCCGTTCGCCCGCTCCAACCTGAGCGACGACGAGCGGACCGCCGCCAACATGCTGGGCTGGTTCACCTCCGTGTTGAACGCCGCGCTGTGGCCCGACCCGCACGCTGCTGCCCGCGCCGTACTCCGCCCGCTCACCGAGGGCCCTTCCGAGCTCCGCGACTCCGCCGCGGAGACCGCCGTCCTGCACGCCCTCCGCGGCGACGCCTAGTGCGGTGTCCAGCGACGCCTAGCGACGGGCCTGGACGAAGATTTCGCGGAACTCGACCTCCGCGTCCTCGGTGTAGAGGCCGACGGCGCCTCCCGCGTACGGACGTTCCACGTCGGTGAACTCGGTCACCGGCCGTCCGTCCACCCGGACGGACATGGTCGCGCCGCGCTGGACGACGCTGACCCGGTACCACTTGCCGATGGCGAAGGAGCGCTCGCCGGTGGCGAGGAACCGCTGCCCTCCCCGGTAGGCGGGGTCGCGTTTGCCCAGCTCCCAGCCCGTGGGTTTCAGGATGAAGTAGTAGAAGTGGTGCTCGTCGGAGTAGGCCCAGACGATCCACGCGGCCTCCCACGGGTTGGGGGCCTTGTCGCGCAACTGGGCGACGGTGCGGGCGCGCAGGCGGAAGTCTATATGCCCGTACCGCGCCTGGGAGACGACAAGGCCCGCGTGCGTCTCCGCCGGATCGGTGGCCGGCTTCGGACGCAGCGAGATGACCCCGCCGCGGGAGCCGTTGGCGCCGTGGCCGTCGAACACCGCACGCCAGGGGCCGTGGACGGTGCCGTCCCGCCATCGGACGAACCGGTCCCCGCCGCGGTCGAGCACGGCGGTCACGGCGGCGACGGTGAGCAGGGCCGCCAGGGCTAGCGCGGGCGACCATCGGAAGGCGCGGGGCATGGCGGAGGGTGTCATGGTCGACATCATGCGGCAGGGCTCAGTCCCGTGCCGCGCGGCGCACGGCGTCCGTCCGGAGGCAGTCGCCGACGAGCGCGTCGACGATCCGCCCGGCCGCCCGGCCGTCGCCGAACGGGTTGACCGCGCGGGCCATCCGGTCGCGTTCCGCGGGGTCGTCCAGCAGCCGGGTCGCCGCCGCGTAGACCTCGCCGGGGTCGGTCCCGACGAGCCGTGCCACCCCGGCGTCGATCGCCTCGGGACGTTCGGTGGTGGTCCGCAGGACGAGCACGGGCTTGCCCAGGCTGGGGGCCTCCTCCTGGACGCCGCCGGAGTCGGTGAGGACGAGGTCGCACGCGGCGAGCGTCGCGGTGAAGTCGGCGTAGCCGAGCGGCTCGCAGATCGTGACGCCGGGATGCCCGGACAGCCCGGGGAGCAGGGCCTCGCGCACCGCGGGGCTCTTGTGGAGCGGGAGCAGCACCTCGCAGTCGCCCCGGTCGGCCAGGCGGCGGACGGCCCCGGCGAGCCCGCGCATCCCGCCGCCCTGGTTCTCGCGGCGGTGCAGGGTCACGAGGATCCGCTTGCCGGCGGTGCGGAACGCGACCTCGCCCCTGTCCTGGCGGAGCATCCAGTGGAGGTTGTCGATGACGGTGTTCCCGGTCGTGTGGACGTCCGGCCCCGCGATCCCCTCGGCGCGCAGGCAGGCCGCGGCGCGTTCGGTCGGCGCGAAGTGCCAGCGGGCGATGCGGGTGATCAGCCGGCGGTTCAGCTCCTCGGGGAACGGGTTGTAGAGGTTGCCGGTGCGCAGCCCCGCCTCGACGTGGGCGACGGGGACCTGCTCGTAGGACGCGGCGAGCGCGCCGCACAGCGCGGTGGTGGTGTCGCCCTGGACGACCACCACGTCCGGACGCTCGGCGCGGAGGACCGCGTCGAGGGCGGTGACCAGCCGTCCGGTGAGCCCGGACAGCCGCTGCCGGTCGCGCATCACGGCGAGGTCGGCGTGCGCCTTGACGTCGAGGGCCGCCAGCATCGGCGCGAGCATCTCCCGGTGCTGGCCGCTGCTCACCACGATCGGCTCGCAGAGCGGGGAGGCGTCCATCGCGCGGACGACGGGCGCGAGCTTGATCGCCTCGGGCCGGGTGCCGAGGACGAGCATGGCCCGGACCGGAGGCTCGGTCACGACGTTCCGCGGCCGGTTCCGTGCGGGGTCACGCTGGGGGAGAACAGCCATTGTCTCTGCTCCTCGCAGGCATGGTCGGAATGACGCGACGCCCACGTGGGGAGGGCGTCGCGCGGCGGAAGTCGGGGTGGGGGTCCTGCCTAGGTCCGTGCGGTCTTGAGCCAGGTGTGCCTGCCCGTGAGGACGCGGCCGACGGCCCACCAGCCGGACACGAACCAGACGTAGCCGTAGATCACATAGAGGTGGCCGAGCAGCAGCGAGTACGGCCTGCTCACCGGCTCACGCTTGCGGTAGACGAACGCGTAGGCGGCCGCGAGGCCGAAGGTCATGACGTAGAACCAGGGCAGCCACCACAGGGACAGGGGGCTGGTCCCGGTCCGGATCGAGGCGACGGCCGTGTCGCCGAGCATGAGGGCGAACGAGATCGGCAGCAGCGAGGTGAGCAGCAGCAGCGCCGGGCTCGACAGGTGGTACAGCAGGTCCGCCGCCGGCCGCGGCGCGATCGTGCGCAGGATCAGCGGCGCGAGGCGCGACGCCTGGATGTGCCCCTGGAACCAGCGGGACCGCTGCCGGAGCAGCCGCCCCACGGTGAGGACGGCCTGCTGGTGGACGGCGGCGGTGCCGCAGTACGCGTTGGCCCACCCGGCCGCGATCAGGCGGACGCCGAGGTCGAGGTCCTCGGTGAGGCAGTCGCTCCACGGCCTGCCGGGCAGCGAGCGCAGCGCGGCGAGCCGCATGAACTGGCCGTTGCCGCCCATCCCGACGCTGCCGAGATGCCGCCTGGCGTTCTGGAAGATCTCGCCGTAGACGACGAATTCCATGTCCTGCAGCCGGGCGAGAAGACGATTGTGGCGGTTGTACATGCGTACGCCCACCTGGACCGCGCCAACGCCCGGATCGTTGAAGAAAGGGTCGACCTGTTCGGCCGCGTGATGATCGAGGCGGCCGTCGGCGTCCACCACGCAAATGATGACGTCGTGCGGGTCTCGACCGTCCAGGACGTTCGTTTCGGACAGCCATTCGAGTCCGGCGTTGAGCGCCGCGCCTTTTCCTTTGCGGGCATCCGGAAATACGCGCCGGTAGAGATGGATTCGGCCCGGCGCGGACGCCGCGGCCGCGGTGACGATTTGGGCCGTTCCATCGTCGGACGCGTCGTCCACGACGAGGACCATAAAGTCGGCCAGCGGGAGATCGGCGAGGCGCGCCAGGCTTTCGCCGATCACTTTTTCCTCGTTCAGGCACGCGAGCATGAAGACATAGGTTCGCTCCCTTCCCGTTTCGCGCGGATGCGGCGTCCGGCGCTGGGACAGCACGAACATTCCGCTGTTGTACGAGACGGCCAGCACGATGATCGCCAGGCTGCCGGCCACCGCGAGCTGGCCGATCATGGCCACTCCCGGGAACGCCTGGCCCTTACACCGGCCGCGGCGCGAATCCGCACACCGGCGAGGAAAAGGCCGAATGCGGCCACGCAGTATAACCCGAAACCGATTCCGGTTATCTGCAGAAAGATTCGTGCTACCTGCATGACAGGCGTCTCTTCCGGTGCCGCCACGATGCCGGTGAAGGCCAGAAGGACGCCGATGGACGACTTTATGTACACCGCCATATACCCCCGTTTCCGCGCATGCCTGCGAACGGAAGGACCGCGCTCTCCGTAGCTCCCCTTCGACGGATGCGGGACCCTCCGCGGTGTTCCACTCCGGGACTCGTCAACTGTTCCTCGCGAACGGTACCCCGAAGTAAAGTCCTGTCAAAGTCGAGAAGATGGAAAAGCCGCGGATCGGCCGGATCGCGCCAGTGCCGCATCGATTTCCGCGGGTGTGGCGCGAAATTTCGCCCAGGGTGCGGAGTTTTTCACTCTTCGTTGAGGACGTGGAGGCAGTTCCATGACCATGAAATGGCGCAGCCGAAAAGGGGCTGTCCTGCTGGCGGTGGTGACCGCGTTGGCCGTGCAGACCGTCCCGGACGCGGGGGCCGGGACGGCCGGGGGTGCGGCCGCACCGGGCCACGCCGGGCCGGACGCCCGGCACGCCGAACCGCACTCCCTCGGACGCCCGGCGTCCGCGCTGAAGCTGAAGGAATGGGCCAAGACCCAGCGGACGGCCGACCGGCGCCGGCAGGCGAAACCACCGGCGATCCGCCCGCTCAAGGGGCTCAACCTCACGCCGCCTACCAGGCGGCCCGCGCCGCGGGGGGCCGCTGACGCGTCGGCTCTCGTGCTCTACGACACGGCCGGACCGTACGGGTTCCTCGGCGAGCTGTACGGGATGGCCACCGCGAACCTGGCCGGCGGCTTCGGCGCCGTCTCGGCCAAGCCCGTCCAGCAGTACGCCGCCGGGGAGGTCGAGCAGCACACCGCCACCATCTACGTCGGCTCGACCTACTACGGCGGGTCCGTCCCCGACGCCATCCCGGACGCGTTCTACGCCGACGTGGCCGCGACCGCCAAGCCCGTCGTGTGGATGAACGACAACATCTGGACCCTCGCCGGCAAGGTCGGCGTGCCCGCCTTCACCCGCAAGTACGGGTGGGACCCGACCCGGTCGTCCTTCGAGCCGGTCGGGAACGTCACCCGGGTCGACTACAAGAACGAGCCGCTGACCCGCACCATCCCCGCCGGGGCGGACGGCGGCATCCTGCGTCCCGCCATCACCGACCCGGCCGCGGTGACCACCCTCGCGACGGCCCAGGACACCAGCACGACCCCGGCGACGGCCTTCCCGTGGGCGATCAAGTCGGCCAACCTGACCTATCTCGGCGAGATCCCCTACGCCTACACCAACGAGACCGACCGGATCATCGCCTGGCACGACCTGCTCTTCGACGCCCTCGCCCCCGACACGCCCGCCCGGCACCGCGCCGTCCTGCGCTTGGAGGACATCAGCCCGGCGAGCGACCCCGCCGACCTGATGGCCGTCGCCCAGTACCTGGCCTCGCAGAACATCCCGTACGCGTTCCAGGTGATCCCCGTCTACACCGACCCGAAGGGGGTCTACAACGACGGCGTCCCGGAGACCGTCACGCTGGCCCAGCGACCGCAGGTCGTCGACGCGCTGAAGTACCTGGTCGCCAACGGCGGACGGATCGTGGCGCACGGCTACACCCACCAGTACCAGGACGTCCAGAACCCCTACACCGGCGTGACGGGCGACGACTTCGAGTTCTTCCGCTCGCACATCGACGCGAACAACTCCGTCATCCTCGACGGCCCCGTCCCGGAGGACTCCCTGGCGTGGGCGTCCCAGCGGATCACCACGGGCAAGGCCTTGTACGCACCGGCCGGGCTGCCCACGCCCGACATCTGGACGACCCCGCACTACGCGGGCTCGGCCCTCGCCTACGAGGCCGTCAAGCAGTCCTACGCCGCGCGGCTGGAGCGCAGCCTGTACTTCGCGGGCCAGCTCTCCGGCGGCCCGATCGACGGGCAGCGGTACATCGGCCAGTTCTTCCCGTACCCGGTCCGTGACATCGGCGGGGCGACCGTCCTGCCGGAGAACCTCGGGAACTACGAGCCCGAACCGGCGAACAACCACGCGGCGCGGACGCCCGCCGACATCGTCCGGGCGGCCCGGTACAACCTCGCGGTGCGGGACGGCTTCGCGAGCACCTTCTACCACCCGTACTTCGGGACGGGCCCGCTCACGGAGATCGTGAACGGCATCCGGGACCTCGGTTACACCTTCGTCGACCCGGCGAGCCTCGTCCCGTAAGAGGGCGCGGATCCTTCGGCGCTAACTCCTTGCTGGGCGTTACCTGGGACGCCACCAGCGCCGGAGGATCCGCTCCGCGGGCTTGCCGTGCGGCGAGTACGAGAGGCCCGGAGGGGTCTCGGCCGCGCCGGGCCAGTCGTCCCACATCCACCAGTGGACGCCCGCCCACCATGACCGGCCGGTGCAGCTCGCCAGCAGGGCCTCGTAGGCGGCGGCCTGCTCCGCGGCCCCGTCCGCCTTGCTGATGTCCCAGGCCCACGGCTCGGTCGTGGACCCTCGCTGGCTCACGTACCCGGCCTCGGTGAACAGGACCTTGCGTCCCTGGCGCGCGGAGAAGCGTCCGACCCGCTGCAGGATCGGCGTCCAGGCGCGACGCAGCGCGGCGACGTCGGTGGTGGGACGGTCGGCCAGCGGCCAGTAGGCGTCGATGCCGATCAGGTCGAGGACGTCCCAGAACGCAACCTGCTCGTACTCGTCGTAGTTGGCGGCGTAGACGAGCGTCCCGTGGAACTTCGCGCGCACTGCCTTGACGATGGCCAGCCAGGGACGCCGGTCACCCGACAACCCGGCCAACTCGGTGCCGACCGACAACTCGTCAACGCCGGTCTCCCGCGCCAGGTCGGCGTAGTGGCCGATGAAGCGCGAGTAGGCGGCGTACCAGCGGCGCGCGTCCCGTGGCTTGATTTCAGCCCGGTCCCTGTCGCCGGGCAGATCCACGTGCGGTTTCAGCAGGACGCGGAGCCCTGCCTGCCGTGCCAGGCGAACGATGTGCCGCACGCTCGTGTCGCTGGCCGTCTGCTCCGTGCGGTGCATCTCGGCGTCCTGCGGCGACCGCTGGTACCAGGTGGGGTTGAGCTGGATCCAGGACGCGCCCGCAGCGGCGATCGACGCGACATAGGCGCCCACCTGCGGACCGGCGTAGTCACCGGAGTCCCAGGACGGCAAGGCGATCCCGTGCTGCCGCCCGGCTTGCGCCGGCGATCGGCTCACCGATTCTTCCGGCCCCGCCTCGCCGGACGTCGAGCACGAGGTGGCCGCGGACAGGACGACGGCGAGCAACGCCGTCGCCCGCAGTCCCCGACCATGGGCCGAAGGCCCGTCCGCGTTCCTCACTCGCTCCATTCCAGCCGACCCGGCCGCCCGGCGCGAGCGAGCGGCTCACCTTGGCCGGAATGCGACAGGGCCGGTACTAGCGGGTTTGGCCGAGCCTCCCCAGCGCGGTGACGTTCAGCAGGAGGTTCGGGGAGCCGCTGCCGGGATTGGAGATGACGCCCCGCTGCGCCGCGTTGACCACCGCGTTCCGTGCCTCCAGCGGCGTCGCGTTCGGGTGGGTCTCCATGTAGATCGCGAGCGCCCCGGCCGCGTGCGGCGTCGCCATCGACGTCCCGCCGAGCACCGTCGAGCCGGTGTCGGACCCGTTGTCGGCCGAGGTGATGTCGCCGCCCGGCGCGAACAGGTCGAGGCAGCGGCCGTAGTTGGAGAAGTAGGACACCCCGTCGCCCTCGTCCGTCGACCCGAGCGTGACGGCCTCGGACACATCGCCGGGCGCGTCGCAGCCGTTCCTTGAGTCGTTGCCGGCCGCGATCGCGAACTGGATGCCCGCGCGGATCGCGCCCCTTGTCGCCTCGCGGAACGCCTCCGGCTCGGGGACGGGCGGGTCGGAGGCGATGCTCATGTTGCCGACGGCGGGCTTCTGGGCGTTCTTCGCCACCCACTCCAAGCCCTGGATGGCGAGCCGGTCGGGGGAGTAGCCGTCGCAGTCCAGGACCCGCACCGCGACGATCTTGGCGTCCTTGGCGACGCCGTACTCCTTGCCGCCCACGGTGCCCGCCACATGGGTGCCGTGGCCGTGGCAGTCCTGCGCGGTGGTGTCCTTGTCGACGAAGTCGTAGCCGTCGACCGCCCTGCCCTCGAACGTCCGGTGGCTGATCCGGACTCCGGTGTCCAGGACGTAGACGCTGACGCCGGTGCCCGCGCCCGGGTAGGTGTAGACGCGGTCCTGCTTGCCGTCGACACGGTCCGTGCCCCAGCTCGGCGGATTGGGCTGCGTGCCGCCTCCGGCCGCCGTCCGGACCAGCACCGACTTCTGCACGTACCGCACCGCCGGATCCGCGGCCAGGCGGCGGGCCTGCGCGGCGGTCATGTCGGCGGCGAAGCCGCGCATCACGGCGCTGAAGACGCCCTGCACGGAGCCGCCATAACGGCCCGCTAGATCCTGCGCCTGGGCTGCCACCGGGGCGTCGGCTCCGGGCGCGAGGGACGTCGCGCCCTTCAGCGCGACGATGTACTGGCCGTCGACGGTGCCGGGCGAGTCCGCGTTGATCACGTGGCCCTCGGCGGCGTTCGCCGGGGCCACGAGCCCGCCGACGCCACCTGCGCCGAGCAGCGCGGCGACCGCGATCAAGACCGGGCGCCGGGCCCTCGGCCGTCTCTGGATCTTCCTGACCGTACCCATTCTCGTTCGCCTCCGTACCCGTGGCGCGGACGGCCGGGAGCTGGGCCGCCGGGCCATAACACTAGGCTTTGCCCGAAGGTCGAACAATCCGAGAAAACTGCCTAAAAGGGAAGCTTCTTCCGTCAGCTTCCCCCCTTTTCCGGTGCTCAGACGCCATTCCGGGGACTCTTGATGGTGATCATCAACGCCGAACTAATCTGTGGCTCGCTTTGCCGCACGGGTCACCGGCAGGCACCGCCAGAGGGCTTCCCGCTCCAGGTCTTCCCGGCGACCTCGTCATACACCGCACCGTCGAGATCGGCACGATCGACCCACGCCCCGCCCAGATTGGCCCCGGTCAGATCGGCGCGGCGCAGGCACGCGTCCCTGAGATCCGCGCCGCGCAGATCTGCGCCGCGGAAGCTCACGCCGTCCAGCCGGGTCCTCGACAAAGTGATGCCCTGGGCGGACGCACCGGCGAAGTTCTCGTGCCGCAGATCCAATCCACCCAACTGCGCCCCGGCCAGCAGTGCCCCACGAAAATCGGTCCGATTCACGACGTCTGCGGTCAGGGCCTTTCCGCGCAGATCGACCGGGCCCGCCGGTTTCTTGTCCGTCGTCCCCAGATCGACGAGGTCTCGCGCGGACGAAGCGTGGATGACGAGCGCCGCCAGCCCGGCGAAAAGGATCGCGAGCGCGACCGCGAAGCCCTGTTCTCGTGGGTTGAGCGCCCGGCCCATGAGGACGAAGCCGACCGCGAGGCAAACGCCCAGTGCCGCGAGAGAACCGCTCGTCCCGAAGAACTCCCCGCCGACCGCGACCAGCGTTATGGCAAGTGCCGGCCATATCCAAATCGGCAGACCTCTTGCCCGGTCGCCCTGGGGCGGCGGAGGATCAACGGGGAGCACCTGCTCGCCGGCGACGCTGGAGGTCGGTGTCTGCGCCACGCTTCGATATTGGCAGAACCGGCCCTCCCTGGCGAGCGGTCGTCCGTCTCGTCCGCACCATCCGTCCGCGCCCGATCCCACGGGCGAGCGAGCAGGCCAGCGCAGCGGGAGCCCCCTGACATGACACATTCAGGGCCGTTCACCCCACCCGGAGTGACCATCCGCGGCGGCACCGTTTACAAGCCGTGCCGTTCGTGCGGTGAGCATTACCAGGGCAGGCTCCGCAGCGACGGCTATTTCGAGTGCCCCTCCGGTCACGTCCGGATTTTCTCGTGCCCGCAGCAGGGCTGTGGAGAAGCGGTGCGGCTGAGAGACGGAAAATTGATCTGCAAAAACCAGCACGAGCTGAAAGAACGTTGAAGCCGCCATGAGCGCACCCGATCTCGGAGGTGCCGCGGGGGCACGAGTCGGACGCTATTTCAGCCTGGTCAGCGCACTGCCGTCCGCCGTACTGGTCTTCTATGTGTACGTGCTGGTGTCGAGCGGTGCCTGGAGCGGTCCGCCCGACTGGAAGCGCGCCGCCAGCGCCGTCACCGGCATCGGCCTGGGCGCCGCCGCGGCGCTCTCGGTCGTCTCGCTGCTCGCGGGGCTCGTGCTCCATCCCCTCCAGTTCGCGCTCGTTCAGCTCTACGAGGGCTATTGGGGGACGTCGAAGACCGCTCGCCTGATGGCCACCAAGCGTGCGATGCGGAGATGGCATCACGTCAGAGCCTTGCGAGCAGAGGAAATGGCCCTTGAGATGCATATCGATGGCCACCCCGAACTCAGCGATCCATCGCGGCATTGGCTCAGGACGACGCACTTCGAGTCGGGCAGAGTGAGCACATCGTTCCCGAAAAAGCCGGAGCTCTTCATGCCGACCCGGCTCGGCAACGTGCTGCGCCGGTATGAGACCGAATCGGGAAAGCCCTACAGGCTGAACACCATCCAGGTCGTCCCACTGCTCGCGCTGGTCGGGCAGGAAAAGGACGTCGAATATCTGAACGATCAGCGTGGAGCTCTTGATCTCGCGGTGCGGATGAGCGTCACGTCCCTGATCGCCTGCGCGTTGTCCATCGCTTTCCTCTGGCAGGACGGCCTGTGGCTCATGATCAGCCTGATCCCGTACGGATTCGCCTACCTTTTCTATCGCGGCGCCGTCGTGACCGCTCGCGAATACGGCACGGCGATGGCCGCGCTCATCCTGTTGAACCGCGAGGCGCTGTATAAGCGGATCGGCATTCCCAAGCCCGCCGACACAAGAGAAGAGCGGACACAGAACGAGGGCCTTCAACAGTTGCTCGACCACGACGGTCTCGCGGACCTTCCCTATGAACCTGAGCCTGAGCTGTGGTGGCAGCGGCTGGACAAACGGCTGTTCGAGAAGCCCGACCCTGGCGCTCAGCCTTAAGGGTCGCGCGTAGGGTGGGTGTATGTCGGACGGGTTGCATCGGCTTGAGGCGTTCACGGCGGAGGCCGAGCCTGCAGCGCTGGAGGATCTTCGTGCGCGGCTGCATGCGACGCGCTGGCCGGACGCGCCCGAGGACGCCGGGTGGTCGCTCGGAACCGACCTCGACTATCTCCGCGATCTCGTCGCCTACTGGGCGGACGGGTTCGACTGGCCGGCGCAGGAGGCGCGGCTCGCGCGACTGCCCCGCTTCCGGGTCGGGGTCGGCGGACTCGGGATTCACTTTGTGCACGCGCGGGCCGTGGCACCGGCCGGGCCGGTCCTGCCGCTGGTCCTCAGCCACGGCTGGCCGGACTCGTTCTGGCGCTATACGAAAGTCATCCCGCTTCTCACCGATCCGGGTGCGCATGGTGCCGATCCCGCCGACGCGTTCGACGTGGTCGTGCCCGACATCCCCGGTTACGGGTACTCCGATCGTCCTGCCGGGAAGCCGCTCGACTCGATCGCGGTCGCCGGTCTGTGGGCCGAGCTGATGGGCGTCCTCGGATATGAGCGGTTCGGCGCGGCGGGCGGGGACATCGGCAGCCACGTGAGCCGGTACCTCGGGCTCGACCACGCCGACCGGGTCGTGGCCGTCCACCGGACGGACGGGGGCCTGCCCGCCTACGCCGGCGACCCGGCGGACCTCACCCCCGAAGAGCGCGACTGGTTTCAGAGAGCCGCGGCCTGGGGCGCCGCCGAGGGCGCGTACGGCGCCGTCCATCGCACGAAGCCGCAGACCGCCGCCTTCGGGCTCACCGACTCGCCGGCGGGGCTCGCCGCCTGGATCGTCGAGAAGCTCCGGTCGTGGAGCGACTGCGACGGGGACGTCGAGCGGCGCTTCACCAAGGACGAGATCCTCACGAACGTCACCCTCTACTGGCTCACGGGGACGATCGGCTCGTCGATGCGCATGTACCACGCGAATGCCGCGATCCCGCCCGCCCAGCTCGCCCGCCGGGTCGAGGTGCCGTCCGGGTTCTCGCTCTTCCGCGGCGACATCGTCCGGCCCCCGCGGGCGTGGCTTGAGCGCACCACGAACGTCGTGCGCGTGACCGAGCCCGCGCGCGGCGGACACTTCGCGCCGTTCGAGGAGCCCGAGCTTTACGCCGAGGAACTCCGCGCCTTCTTCCGCCCCTATCGGACGGCGGCGGGCCGGCAGGGCTGACAGGTCCACGGCGAGTAGCACATCGCGTCGGCGACTCGCCAGCGGTGGATGTGGCAGCCATCGGCCATGACCAGCACCGAAACTGATTCGTCGCCGAATTGGTAAAATCCGTGCCGATTCATTAGACGGCCAAGGCGGACATTATTCGCATTCCGGGACGCCGCCGCTATTTGGATCATCTCTGCGGCCACATCGGTCACACGATGCCCCGTAATCAGTAAGGCCCTTGTATCGCTTCGGCAAAAGTCGCCGAGAGGCGTCCGCTGGCGCCGCCCGGGGTTCCGTGGCTACCTTGTTCTCGTTCGCCGAATGCCTACATTTAATGATCGAAGGCGATAGATCGGAAAGACGAACGAGCACACCCGCGAGACGGACCGGAAGCCGGGACGAAGCGGAAAGAGGGCGGCAACCCACATGGCGGAATTCAATTTCAGCGTCTTCTCCGGCGCGACGTCTCCAGGCGCCGGGGACGGCCGGCTGATCGAGGTACTGGACCGGGCGCTCGCCTCGTCGCCCGGCACGGCCGGCTGGACGGCGCGCCGCGGCGCCATGTGGTGCCACCTCGAACGTGAGGGCGGCGTCTGCCCAGCACAGGGGTGGAAACTGCACGTCTCCGCCACGCCTGCGTCGGCCGTCGAGGTGCTCTCGCGCTCGCTCGCGGTGCTCCTCGCCGGAGACTCCTCCTTCAAGTTCGCCGCCGACCATGATCGCGTCGCGGCGCTGAACGCGCGCAACACGTCCCGCGGGCATTCGGGCAAGTTCATCACCGTCTATCCGCGGAGCGACGACGAGGCCGTCCGGCTGGCGCTGGAATTGCACCGGGCGACGGACGGCCTTGCCGGGCCGCGCATTCTGTCCGACCGGCCCTACGCTCCGGGCAGTCTCGTCCATTACCGGTACGGCGCCTTCGTCGAAGATCGCCGGATTACCAACGACGGGTTCTATGCCTGGATGATCCTCGACCCCGACGGCAATGCCGTGGAAGACCGGCGAACCGGCAGATATCTGCCGCCTTCCTGGGTCGAATGTCCCTTCCCCGACCACCGGCCGAGCGGTCAAAGCACGGCCCCGGACGCCGGCGGCGGCAATGCCAATGGCGGCAACCGGAGCGAGATACTGATCGGAACGCGTTTCGCGGTCCGGGAGGCGATCCGCCACACCAACAAGGGCGGCGTGTACCGCGCGGTCGACACCCTCAACGGCGACCCGGTGGTGATCAAGGAGGCGCGCCCGCACGTGGCCGCCGACGAGAACGGGACGGACATCCGCGACCGCCTCCGGGCGGAGGCCCGGGCGCTCGCCGCCATCGAGCGCCTGGGCCTCGCCCCGCGCCCCGTCGAACTGTTCACCCAGAGCGGCCACCTGTTCCTGGCGCAGGAGATGATCCCGGGAACCTCGCTGCGGCAGTGGACGGCGGACCTCATCGCCGACCGCGGATGGGGCCCGCACCTGCCCGCGGCCCTGGCGATGGCGCAACGGCTGGCCGGGCTGATGCATGAGGCGCACGACGCGGGGATCGTCCTGCGCGACTTCAACCCGAACAACATCATGGTCCGGCCGGACGGCACGCCCGTCCTCATCGACCTGGAACTGGCGGTGACCGCCGGAGACCCCGAGCGGGGGCCGCTGCGCGCGGGCACCCCCGGCTACGCGGCGCCCGAGCAGATGGACGGGGCGTCCCCGCACCCCACGGCCGACCATTTCGGCCTCGGCGCGACGCTCTGCCATGTGATCACCGGCGGCCCGCCGTTCCTCCTGGACGAGGTTCCCGCGACGAGGTCCGCGTCCGGACGGCTCGCGGAGTTGCTGGGCGCCCGCACCCGCGGCCTGACACTGCCCCCGTCCGTGACCGCCCTGCTCCTCGGGCTCATGGCCGACGACCCCGGCGACCGCTTGTCCCCGGCGCAGGCCCGCGAAACGCTCGCCGCCCTGGCCACCGGCGAGCCGACCGTCCCGTCTGAAAGGGCGGCGGAGAATTCGGCGCCTCTGGTGTCCCCACTCCCGGACGACGACGGCCCGGAGTGGCTGCGGGAGCAGAGCGGGCGCGCGGTCACCGGAATCGCCGGGCATCTGCTGGCCTCGATGACTCGCGGTGAGGGCGGCGCCTTGTGGCCCGCGTCCTGCGTCCACGGTGCGCCCGACCCGTGCAGCGTCCAGCACGGGGCCGCCGGGGTCCTGGGCGCGCTGGTCCGCTGCCACGAGCTCGCCGCCGCCCCCGGTCTCCCGGACGCGATCGCGGACGCGAGCCGCTGGATCCTCGCGCGCTTGAACGACGGCACCGCGCGTCCCGCCGGCCTGTACTTCGGCGCCGCGGGCGCCGCATGGGCCGTCCTGGACGCCGGACTGGCGCTGGACGACGCCGAGCTGATCAACGGCGCGCTGGCCGTGGCCGACCGGCTGCCGCCCGCCGCGCCCGGCCCCGACGTCACCCACGGGACGGCGGGCATCGGCCTGACCGCCCTCCACCTGTGGGCCCGCACGGGACGCGAGCAGTACGCCGACCGGGCCGCCTCCGCCGCGGACGCGCTGGTCGCGGGCGTCGAGAAGGGGCCGGACGGGCTCGGCTGGAGCGCCCCGGCCCAGCACGAGTCCAAGCTCGCCGGGAAGCGCTACCACGGCTTCGCGCACGGCGTCGCCGGGGTCGGATACTTCCTGATCGCCTGCGCCGAGGCGACCGGCCGCGACGACTGCCGGAACCTGGCCGTCGCCGTCGGGGAGAACCTGCTGGACGCGGCGGCCGTCACCGAGCGGTCGGCGATGTGGGGCGCGGGCCCCGGAGACGCGCCGACGGCACCGTACTGGTGCCACGGCGGGGCGGGGATCGGTGCGTTCCTGGCCCGGCTGGGCGCGGCGACCGGCGACGAGCGGTTCGTCCGATACGCCGAGCGCGCCGCGGAAGCGGTCATGGAACACCGCTGGCGCGCCCCGCTCGGGCAGTGCCACGGGCTGGCCGGCAACGGAGACTTCCTGCTCGACGTGGCGGCGCTCACCGGCGAGGACCGCTACCGCGACGCCGCCTGGCGCCTCGCCGAGATCATCCTCGCCAACCGGGCGCACCGCGACGGGCACACCGTGTTCCCCGACGAGTTCGGCCAGATCTCGGTGACCTGGGGCGACGGCATGAGCGGCATCCTGGCCTTCCTGCTGCGGCTCCGGCACGGCGGCCCCCGCCTGTGGACGGCCGACCCCGCCCTCGCCTACCCCGCCCTCGCCCGCACCACCGCGGTGGCCGGTTCGGGGCAGGCGTCGTGAGGGCGGCGCCGCCGGATCTCGTCCTCCCGGAGACGCCGCTCATCCCGAGCCGGTTCGGGTTCGCGTTCTCCGCGAGCGGCCGGTGGGCCGCGTGCCTGAGCGCCGTGCAGGACGACGTCACGCTCGAACGATGGGACCTGGCATGTCCCTCGCCGTCCCGCCGTGCGCTCGACCGCACCGGCCACGGCGACAGGTTGATGATCGGCGGTCGGGTGGTCGACCGGCGGTGCGGCGCGCTGCCGCTGGACGACGGCCGCGTGCTGCTCCTGCGGCCTTCGACCGACGATCACGGAGTACCCGCCGGGCACGGAACCGTGCTCGCGGTGGGACCGGCCGGGCCCGGGATCCAGGTCACCCGGTCCTGGCCGGTCCCTTCCATGCTCGGCGGGTTCCTGCTCGCCGAGCCGGGACCGGCGGGGACGGCGCTGCTCGTCGCCGTCGAGGAGAATGGGGAGAACTCGCGAATCTGGCGGCTGGCGGCGTCCGGCCTCGAACCGGTCCTGCGCGTCCCCGGGGTGCTCGCGGGCGGCGTCTGGGTGGACGGCCCCCGCACCCTCGCCCTCGACCACACCACGCCGGGGCACCGGACCGACGGCATCCTGGTCGACCTGCGCGAACGCACCTGGCGCCGGGTCTGGTCGGTGTCCGACACGACGACCGACCGCATCGCGGCCTACAGCCCCCGCTCGGGCGCGCTGGCCGTCACGACGACGTCGCCGGGCGTCCAGCAGGCGGGGGCCGAGCAGATCGGGCTGCGGTTCCCGGACGGCGGCCCCGTCCGGTTCCCCGAGACCCTGAACCGGTCGTCCCCGCTCCGGACGCCGCTGACCTTCGACGCCGCGGGCGAGCGCCTGCTCGTCCGGGAGATCGACGGCGCGGTGGCGCGGCTCGCGGTCTACAGCCCGGCGACGGACCGGCTCACCTCCGTCCCAGGCCCGCGCGGAATGGTGTGGGCGCCCGCCCGCTGGACGGACGACGGCCGGATCCATGTGCGCTTCGCCGCTCCGCACCGTCCGCCCACCCTGGCGACGGTGCCGGCGACCCTGACGACCGTGCCGCCCACCTTGGCGACCGTGCCGGATCAGGCGCGACCCGGCCGGTCATCGTTCGGGGCCGGTGACCGGCCGGCGAATCCCGGCTGGTCACTGGCCCCGGACGCCCCGGGAGGCGGCGGCGCCCGGCACGGCGCCGACCTGATCGAGCTGCCCGGCCCGGCGGGGCCGATCGAGGCGATCGTCTACGGCGACCTGAGCCGCCCGCGCCTGGTGCTGGCCCTGCACGGCGGCCCGCTGGCGGCCTGGCGGTTCGAGTTCGAGCCGCTCTTCCAGCACCTGGCGGCGGCCGGCGCGGCCGTGGTCGCGCCCAACTACCGGGGCAGCACCGGCTATGGCGAGCGGCACCTGCGGCCGGTCATCGGCGACTGGGGCGGCCCCGACCTGGACGACGTCGTCCACCTGGCGGAGGCGATCGTCCGTGACCGCGACGCGGCGGGGCTGCCGCGTCCGGTCGTGCTCGGCGGAAGCTACGGTGCCTACCTCGCCCTGCTCGCGGCCTGCCGGTCCCCGGAGCTGTGGTCGGGCTGCGCGGCGCTCGCGCCCTTCACCTCGGCGGACGGCCTGCACGCGGCCGCCCCCGGCGCGGTCAGGGAGCGCGTCGCGCGCCTGAGCCGATGCCCGGCGAGCACAGCGAGCACGGCGAGCGCAGCGAGCACGGCGAGCGCAGCGGACGCGGCGGACGCGGCGGGCGGCGAACCGCAGGCCGGACGCGACGTGCTGCGGGCCTGCGCGTCGCTCACCGCGCCGCTGCTGATCGCCCACGGCGGCCGGGACGAGGTCGTCCCGGCCGGGCAGTCCCGGGCGCTGCGGCGGCGCCTCCTCGAACTGGGCAGGACCGAGGGAGTCGACTTCGACTACCTGGAGGTCGACGACGACCATCACGGCGTCGTCCAGGCCTGGCCGGCGGTCCTGCGCGAAGCGGTGGTCCGCTTCTGCCTCACGGCGGAGCGAACCTACGCCACCGAAAAGGAAGGGAGGTGAAGACATGGACACGTTCGACGGTGACCTCGTGGCCGCTCTGCAGGAGCTGCCCGAGTCGGACCCCATCGAGCTCGAGGGGATCCAGCTCGGAGGCACGTGCAACTGCGTGGGCCTGCTGACGCTGCTGAACACCGTGTGCGTCGGCGTTTCCTGCGCCTAGTGCCGCGCACCCCATGCGGAACCCGGGACCCCTGAGAAGCTTCCGGCCCGCAGAACCCCGGTCACGGACCGGCTGATGCCGGTCCGTGACCGGACCCACCACGAGTCTAGAAGACGTTCGCGTGAAAGGAACGGAGCCGACGAGGGTGGCCCGGAAAACGACAGTCTCCGCCGGCGCCGTCGTGCCGGGCGGCGCCTCCGCCGTCCTCCGCGCCGGCGGACGGCGGCTGCTGCGCGAGGCGTTGCGCCGCTTCCGGGTGCGCATGGCCCTGCTGTCGGTGCTCACGGCGATCCGCGTCGCGGCGATGCTGATCACGCCGGTGATGCTGGCCAGGGCCGTCGACGCCGCCCACACCCAGGAGGATCTGGGCGCCGCCACGGCGTGGCTGGCCGTCACCCTGGGCGTCGCGCTGCTGGCCGACGCGGCGGAGGACGTCCTCGGCGCCTACTGCGGCAGCCACATCACCGTCTGGCTCCGGCATCGGCTGCTCGGACGGGTGCTGGCGCTCGGGCCGCACGGGCAGCGGCGCTTCCCCACCGGGGACGTCCTCTCCCGGCTCACCGAGAGCGCGTCGGGGCCTTCGGCGTTTCCCGTCCTCCTGGTGACGGCGGCGGCCGCGCTCGCGACGACGGCGGGCGCCGTGACCGCCCTCGCCATGATCGACTGGTGGCTCGCGGCGGCGTTCGCGGCGGGCGTCCCGCCGCTGATCGTGGCGCTGCGCCTGTTCGTCACGCAGGCCACCGACCCGTTCGCGCGCTACCAGGCCGGCCAGGCGGCGATCGCGACCCGGCTGCTCGACGCCCGGCAGGGCATCCGGACGATCCAGGCGAGCGGCACCGCCGCCGCCGAGACCCGGCGGATCCTCGGGCCGCTCCCCGAACTGCGCCGGGCGGGGGAGGAGACCTGGGCGGTGCAGGGCCGGGTCAGTCAGCGGCTCGCGCTCCTCGCGCCCCTCACGCAGGTGCTGGTGGTCGGCGTCGCCGGACTGCGCCTCGCCACGGGCGACGTCACCCCCGGGCAGCTCGTGGCGACCGCGTCCTACGCCGCGATGGCCGTCGCCTCGGCCTCCCTCTTCGACACCTTCGTCGCGCTGCTCAACTGCCAGGTCGGCGCGGGCCGGATCAACGAGGTGCTGGCGGCCGTCCCAGCGGTGCGGCCGCCAGACCACCCGGTGCCTTTGCCGGACGGGCCAGGACGGCTCCGGCTGCGGCAGGTCACCGTCCGGATCGGGGACCGCGCCGTCCTCGACCGCCTCGACCTGGACGTCCCGCCCGGCGCCACCGTCGCCGTCGTCGGCGCGTCCGGGACGGGGAAGAGCCTGCTGGTGTCGACCGTAGGACGGCTCCTCGACCCCGACGAAGGGGTCGTCGAGCTGGACGGCGTGCCCGTGACCGATCTTCCGCTCCCGCGGTTGCGGCACGCCGTCGCCTACGCCTTCGAACGTCCCGCGCTGCTCGGCGCCACCGTGCACGACACGATCGCCTACGCCCGTCCCGGCGCGACGCGCGCCGAGGTCCGCCGCGCCGCCCGCGCCGCGGCGGCCGACGACTTCGTCCGGTCGCTCCCGGACGGGTACGACACCCCGCTCGCCCGCGCGCCCCTCTCCGGCGGCGAGCTGCAGCGGCTCGGCCTGGCCAGGGCCGCTCTCACCGACGCGCGGATCGTCGTCCTCGACGACGCCACCAGCAGCCTCGACACCGCCACGGAGCTGAAGGTGACCCAGGCGCTCCAGCGCGTCCTGGCCGGACGCACCAGCCTCGTGGTGGCCCGCCGCCCGGCCACGGCCGCCCGCGCCGACCTCGTCGCCTGGCTCGACGCGGGCCGGATCCGGGTGCTGGCGCCCCACGCTGACCTGTGGCCGGATCCCGGCTACCGCGCCGTGTTCGCGACGCGTCCGGCCGCCACGCCGGAAGCCGCGGGCGCATGACGGCCCTGCCGGAAGGAACGGGCCGCATGACGGCCGCGCCCGCCGCCCGCCTCCTGCACCGGCACGTCCGCGGGCAGTGGCCGGCGATGCGGCGGCTCGCCGCGTGGTCGGCCGTCGAGGCCCTCCCGGCGTTCGCGTCCGGGCTACTGCTGGCCCGCGCCATCGACCACGGCTTCCTCGCGGGACGTCCGATGACGGGCCTGGCCTGGCTGGCCGCGCTCGGGGCGCTGTACGTCGCCGGCGCCGTGGCGACGGGCCGGGTCTACCCGTGGCTCGCCGCGACCGTCGAGCCGCTCCGCGACTCCCTGGTCGGCGAGGTCGTGAGCGCCGTCCTGAACCGGGGGGCGTCCGGCACGGCGGGCGCCGGGGTCTCCCAGGTCACCGAGCAGGCCGAGGCCGTCCGGGCGCTGCTCGGATCCGCGCTGCGCAACGTCCGGCAACTGCTGTCGGCCGGGATCGCCGCGCTCGTCGGGCTGGCCCTGCTCTCCCCACGGCTGGCGCTGGTGACCGGGCTGTCGGTGGCGATCGGCCTGGGGATCTTCGGCGCGTTCATCGGGCTCCAGGTCCGCCGCTACCGCGCCGTCGTGCTGCGGGCCGAGGAGATCGGCGAGACCGCGGCGGCGGTCGTCCACGGCGTCCGGGACGTCGTCGCCTGCGCCGCCGAGGACCGCGCGTCCGCCACGGTAGGACGGGTCGTCGACGCCCAGGCCCGAGCGCTGCGCGCCTACGCCCGGACGCGCCTGGTCCGCGTGCCCGTGCTGGCGTTCGGGGTGCATCTGCCGCTGCTCGCGCTGCTCCTGCTGTCCCCCTACCTGACGGAGCACCAGGGATTCACGACAGGGGAGATCGCGGGGGCGGTCGCCTACCTCGTGACAGGGCTGCAGCCGGGCGTCACCGTCCTCGTCGACGCGGGAGGGACGCTGCTGCTCAGCCTCGCGGTGGTCCTGGGCAGGCTGTCCGAGATCTGCGCCACCGGCCCGGGGCCCGCCCCGGCCGCCGTCTCGGCCCCGTCCGCCGCCGGGCGCTTCGACATCGAAGCCCGGCATGTGACGTTCGCCTACTCACCGCGCGCCGCGCCCGTCATCGAGGACCTGTCGCTGCACGTCCCCGAGGGCACGCACCTGGCGGTGGTCGGCCCCAGCGGGGCGGGCAAGTCGACCCTCGCCAACCTGCTCACGGGACTCGCGACCCCGCAGCGGGGCCGCATCACACTCGGCGGGGCGGCCCTCGACCCCGCGCGGACGAAGACGTCCATCACCCTCATCCCGCAGGAGAGCTACGTCTTCGCCGCGACCTTGCGCGAGAACCTGACCTACCTGTGCCCGGACCCCGCCGAGGCTTGGCTGGACGACGCCGTCCACGCGGTCGGGCTCGCCGAGACCGTCGACCGCCTCGGCGGGTACGACGCCGAGATCCCGCCCGGCGGCGCCACGCTCTCGCAGGGAGAACGCCAGCTCGTCACGCTGGCGCGGGCCTACCTGTCACCGGCGCCGATCGTCGTCCTGGACGAGGCCACCAGCCACCTGCACCCGGCGGCCGAGGCCCGCGCCGAGCAGGCGCTCGCGGACAAGGGCGGCACCCTGATCGTCATCGCCCACCGCATCAGCTCCGCCGAGCGCGCCGACCTGATCCTGCTCCTGGACGGCTCCGCCCACGTCCTCGGCACCCACGAGTCCCTGCTGCGCCGCAGCCGCCTGTACTCCGAGCTGGTCGGCCACTGGCACACGTGATCCCCGGCATCGCCCGCCCTAGGCCAGAACTAGTTCCGCCGGCGTCACAGCTGCCTGGGCAGCGGCGGGTGGAGCGAGCCCATCTGCACGACCGCGGGATCCGGCCGGACGGTCGCGCGCCGGTCCTCGGCGAGCTGGACCAGGCGGGCGGCCGTGTCGGCGAACAGCAGCAGCTGGCGGGCGGCGGACGGGCTGAACGGCTCCGCGCCCGGCCGGCCGAGGACGGCGAGCACTCCGCGCGTCGCCTCCCCGGTGTCCAGCGGCAGGATCAGGATCGGGCCTGCCGGCAGGGTGCTGAGCGTCTGGTCGGCCACGATCCGCGCGGACAGGGCCCGGCGGGAGCTGAACGCCCGGCCGAGCATCGAGCGGCCGCGCCGCACCGTCAGCCCGCGGATGCGGTCGCCTTCCACGCCGACCGCGATGTCGATCCGCAGGGTGAGGGCGTCTTCGGCGGGCAGCGCGATGAACGCCAGCGGAACGCCCGCCATGCCGCGGGCCAGCTCGGCCATGCGGGTCAGCAGGTCGGGCAGGGCGACTCCGTCCAGGACGGCCGCCATCAGGTCGAGCGACGCGGCCACGCGCGGGCTGTTGTCCGCGCCGCGGGACCCGTTCGGCGGGCCCCAGCCCGGGGCGGTCAGATCGTCAGCGGTCAGATCGTCGGCGGTCATGTCGTCACCACGCTTCCTCCTCCTTCCGGAGGCCGACCCCGCCAAGTCCCGGCGCCCGCCGGGTCTGTGCCCGATGCCCGGGCGGACCCCGCGGCGATCAGGCCGCGGCCGATCGCGGGGCCGAGTCGCCGGTCCGCGCCCAGGCGGCGGGGGAGCGGACGGTGAAAACGCGGGACAGTCCGGTGACCCGCAGCAGCCTGGCCGTGTGCGGACGCGGGCGGGCGAGGATCAGCGGCGTCCCGCCCCCCTCGAGCCGGCGCCGCGCGCCGACGAGCATCGCCAGCCCGGACGCGTCGCAGAACGTCATGCCCGACAGGTCGATGATCACGTGCATGCCGGGGTCGCGCAGCGCGACGTACAGGCGCTCCCGCAGGGCCGGGGTGGTGGACACGTCGAGCTCGCCGCTGATGGCGACGACGGTGTGGTCGGCGAACCGTTCACAGGTGAGGTCGGCCCCGGCCGTCGGGACGGGATGGTGTTGCGGCGTCATAGCGCCGGACCTGTCTGGCCCGCGAAGGACCGAGAATCGAGAAACCAGGGGATGCGGGCTTGGCCGCCCGCATCTAGTGAACCCTCGTCACCACGAGTCTACGCCCTCGCCCCGTCATCGCAGGCGTGCGCAAGGCCCCACCTGCGATCAATCCGCGAAGCGCGGCCCTGGGCCCGATGAGTTCTGGAGGTGCGGGAAGTCGATAGGGGCATGAGCACGCACACACTTCGGATTCCCGGCGTGGACCTCGTCTACGACGTCCGCGGCCCGCTGCCGACCGCCGGCGGGCGCCCGCCGCTCGTCCTGATCGGCCAGCCGATGGACGCGAGCGGCTTCGGCACGCTCGCGTCCCACTTCCCCGAGCGGACCGTGATCACCTACGACCCGCGCGGCCTGGGGCGCAGCGCCCGCACGGACGGCCGGACCGACAACACGCCCGAGACGCAGGCCGCCGACCTGCACGCCCTCATCGCCGAGCTCGGCGCGGGCCCGGTCGAGATGTTCGGCAGCAGCGGCGGCGCGGTGACCGCGTTCGCCCTCGTGACGGCCCACCCCGGCGACGTGACCACACTGGTCGCGCACGAGCCGCCGCTCATCTCGGTGGTGCCCGACGCGCCGGCCGTGGAACGTGCCCGGGTCGGCGTCCGGGACGTCTACCAGGCCAAGGGCTGGGGCGCGGGCATGGCGGCCTTCATCGCGATGACGACCTGGCAGGGCGAGTACACCGACGACTACTTCGCCCAGCCCGTGCCGGACGCCGCCGAATTCGGGATGCCCACCGAGGACGACGGTTCCCGCGACGACCCGCTGCTGTCCGACCGGTCGTGGGCGGTCAGCAGCTACGAGCCCGACGTCGAGGCGCTGACCGCGGCGCCGACGCGGGTCGTGGTCGCGGTGGGCGAGGAGTCCCTGACCGCCTTCACCGGACGCGCCTCACTGGCGATGGCCGAACTTCTTGGCCAGCAGGCGACGGTGTTCCCCAGCCATCACGCGGGCTTCATGGGCGGCGAATTCGGCCAGACGGGGCAGCCCGAAGCCTTCGCCCGCAAACTCCGCGACGTCCTGGAAGCCACCACCTGACGACCGCTCGCACCACCTGACGAGCATCGGCCGTGCCGCAGGCGGTAGCGGCTCCACCCGCTACCGCCTGCGCAAACACGGGTTTGCTACGTTCGGGCCCGGAGGTGGCCGATGGTGAGCCCGCGCGTGGAAACGGTCGACGGTCCGTACTTCGAGGACCTCCACCACGGGCTGCGGTTCGAGGACGGTCCCGCGCGGACCCTCACCGAGGGGCTGGCCGCCGCCCATCAGGCCATCGTCGGGTGCCGGTCGCCGCTCGTCCTGGATCACGGGCTGTCCGGGCGGGTGCTCGGCGACGGCGTCCTGGCCGCGCCGAACCTCGTCTGGGACGTCGCCATCGGCCAGTCGACGACGGCCACGCACACGGTCGTCGCGAACCTCTTCTACCGGGGGGTCGTCTTCCGGCGGGCGCCTCGGCTGGGTGACACCCTCCGCACGACCACCGAGGTCGTCGGCCTCCGGCAGAACTCCCGGCGTCCCGGACGGCCCGCCACCGGCCTGGCCGCACTGCGGATCAGCACGGCCGACCAGGACGGCCGCCCGATCCTGGACTTCTGGCGCTGCGCCATGCTGCCCCTCCGGGACCAGGCAGCCGAGACCGGGCACGCCGACGACCTGTCCGCGCTCGGTACCGACCCCGGACAGGACGAGATGGCCGCGGTCGCGTCCGGATGGGATCTCGCCGCCTACCGGGACGCGCTGCCCGGCCGCCATTTCGCCGGGCTCGCCCGGGGGGACGTCTACGAGGTGACCGGCGGGGACGTCGTGTCGTCGGCGCCTGAGCTGGCCCGTCTCACGCTGAACGTCGCCAAGGTGCACCACGACGCCACCTCCGGCGACCAGGGGCGGCTGGTCTACGGCGGGCACACCATCGGCATCGCCCTGCACCAGGCGGTCCGGGCGCTGCCGAACCTCGTCACCGTCGTCGGCTGGCACGGCTGCGACCACGTCGGCCCGGTCCGCGAGGGGGACACGCTGACCAGCACCATCGAGGTCGAGCGGACCGAGCCCCTCGCGCAGGGCGGGCTTGTGCATCTGCGCTCGCTCGTCCGGTCGGTCGGCGCTGATGCGGCACCGGCCGACGTTCTCGACTGGCGGTTCGTCGCCCTCTTCGCCTGACTTTCGGTGGCTCGCCTGACGGTCGTCTGGGACGCGCGCTTGATCACCTGACGGTCGGTTGGTGCGCTCTGCCGGTGGGACCGCAGGTCAGGCAGTGTGCCGTGCGGCGTCCTCCGGCGTCCGGTCTGCGCTTGAACTCCCCTTGGCCGCCCATTGACGGGCAGATGTTGTATGTGACAACATCCGCCGGACGTGAGCGGCGCCACTTCCACGTGACCGTGGGCATCGGTGGCGGTCAGAGGAGCGAACTCGCGCGGACCCGGCCACGGGCCCGCGTCGCGCCGCCGGAAAGCGAGGGGTTCATGAGGATTCGGGCACGCGCTCTCGGTTCGGTGCTGATCGGTGCGTCACTCGTCCTCGCCGGTTGCGGCGGGGACGGCTCGGAGGGCGACGGCGGCGCGAAGAAGATCACCGTCGCGACCCAGCCGGACTTCTTCGGGATACCGCTGTACTTCGCGGTGCAGAAGGGCTTCCTGAAGAAGCAGGGGCTGGACGCCAAGCTCCAGAAGTACCCGACCGGCGTGGAGGGCACGGAGGCCGTGGCGACCGGCCAGGCGGACTTCACCACGGTGGCGGGGTTCCCCGTCGTCAGCCTGGCGGCGCGGAAGGCGCGGGTGAAGGTCATCGGGCACAACGCGACGTCCGCCCAGTGGTGGGGCTTCGTCACCGACGGCAGCATCAGCAAGCCGTCCGACCTCGAAGGCAAGACCGTCGGGTTCCAGTCGAACTCCACCGCCAACTACTGGTTCGACCGGTTCGTGGCGCACCACGGGCTGGACCGGTCCAAGATCAAGGTGCTGGACGCCAAGTTCGCGCAGCTCGTCCCGTCGTTCGCGCAGGGCAAGGCCAACGCCGTCATCCACTTCGAGCCCAACGTCTCCAAGGCGGTGGCCAGTCGCGGCGGCGCGAAGGTGACCTGGTGGGGCGGCGACGACGGCCTGCTCCCGTTCTACGGTTACGTGTCGGCGGGCCCGAAGGTCTACGAGGACAAGGACACGGCGCTGCGCGTCCTGCGCGGGCTGCGCGAGACGGCCGCCTACATGAAGGCCAACGAGGCGGAGGTCGTCGCGTTCGCCAAGGAGCTCACCGGGATGACGGACGACGCGGCGGTCCGGAAGATCCTGGCCCAGGTCGACTTCAGCCTCGCGTTCGACCCGAAGAGCATCGAGCAGATCCAGGCGATCGCCGACTACCAGCTGCAGCGCAAGAACATCAAGTCCCGCGTGGACGCCAAGAGCCTGGTCGAGACGACCTGGGTCCAAGAGTCCGACCGGTAACGACCTGCCACGCGGAGGCACGACTCGTGGAAATCGGGATCTCACACCTGCCGGCGTCGCCGTCCCGGGCGCTGCGCCTGGCACAGATCGCCGAGAGCACCGGCATCGAGCGGTTCGGGGTCGCGGACTCGTCGCACCTGTTCGGCGCCATGTACCCCACGGTGCAGCTGATCCTGTCCAGGACGTCGCGGATCAAGGTCGGTCCGTTCGTCACGAACCCGGTCACCCGGCACCCGTCCGTGCACGCGGCGGACGTCGCCGCGCTCGCGGAGCTGTACTCCCCGGAGCGGCTGGCGGTCGTCATGGGCGCGGGCGACTCGGCGGTGCACAGCGTCGGGCTGCGACCGGCCCCGGCCGAGCAGGTGCGGCTCGGGCTGCAGACGATCCGCGGCGCGGCGCCGGACGGCGTGACGCTGGAACTGGCGGCGAGCGGACCGAGGGCCGCCTCGATGATGGCCACCGGCATCGACGGGCTGGTGCTCGGCGGCGGCCTGTCCGCGTCCTGGACGCGGCGGCTCATCGAGGCGGCGGGCCGCCCGGTGAGCGCGCGGGTCTTCCTGATCGGCCACCTGGTGGAACGCGAGGACGAGGCGGCGCGGGCGCGCGAGGCCGTGCGCGCCTCGGTCCTCGCGGTGGCCCGGCACGCCATCGGCGTCGACATGGCCGCCCGGGACGTCCCGGCCCGGCTGCGTCCGGGGCTGGAGCAGGCGTTCGCCCGCTACGACTTCTCCGCGCACGCCAAGGCGGACGGGGCCAACGAGCGGCTCCTGGACGACCACCCGGAGGAAGAGGCGTACCTGTTCGAGCGCTTCGCGGCGGTGGGCACCGCGGGCGCCGTCGCCGAACGCCTGCGCGCGTTCCAGCGGCAGACCGGGATCGACGGCGTCGTGCTGAGCACCACCGTGCCCGACCCCGATTCGCACGTCGCCCTCGCGGGGGAACGACTGATCGCCGCGCTAGACCCTGACACCACAGCCGACGGGAGAGGCCGCGCATGACCCCACCGATCACGGATTCGCAGTCGCGTCCGTCCGACGAGGCATTCGTCGTCATCGACGACGTCTCGTTCGCGTATCCCGGCAGCCCCCAGCCGATCCTCCAGGACGTCAGCCTGGAGCTGCGGCGCGGGGAGTTCTTCGTCCTGCTCGGGCCCAGCGGATGCGGGAAGACCACGATCCTCAACCAGGTCGCGGGCTTCGAGCGTCCGTCCACGGGCTCGATCCGCATGGACGGCAAGCCGGTCAGCGGCCCCGGTCCCGACCGCGCGGTCATCTTCCAGGGGGACGACTCCCTGCTCGGCTGGCTGAACGTCCGGCACAACGTCGAGTTCGGGCTGCGGGCGCTGCGCACTCCCGCCGCCGAGCGGAAGCGGCGCGTGGAGCACGCGCTGGAAATGGTCGAGCTGGACGGGCAGCAGGGCAAGTTCCCGCACGAGCTGTCGGGCGGGATGAAGCAGCGCGTCCAGATCGCCCGCGCCCTGGTGGTGGACGCGCCCGTCCTGCTGATGGACGAGCCGTTCGGCGCCCTGGACGCGCAGACCCGCACCACCTTGCAGGACGCGCTGGCCCGCCTGTGGGAGCAGTCGCAGCGGACGGTCCTGTTCATCACGCACGACATCTCCGAGGCGCTCATCCTCGGCGACCGGATCGGGGTGATGACCTCCGGACCGGCCGCGCGGCTGCAGACGGTGATGGACAACCCGCTGCCGCGGCCGCGCGCACGCGGCGCCGCGGAGTTCGCGGAACTGTACCGGGAGGTGGAGGAGGCGGTCACGGCCGCGAAGTCCCGTCCACCGGCCGCCGCCGGGGAGGCCAGGTGAACCGGGCCGGGGCGGGGACAGCCGCCGCCGGGCGCTGGCGCTGGCAGCGGCTCTCCCTGAACGTCCTCGCCGTCCTGCTGGCGGTGCTCGCCTGGCATGGCGCGGCGCTGCTGAAGGACAACCTGCTGATCTTCCCCACGCCGCTGACCTGCCTGTCGGCGCTGGGCGACGTGCTGTCCGATCCGGAGCGGCGCGACCAGCTGCTCATCACGCTGCGGCGGGTGATCGTCGGGTTCGCGCTGGGCAGCGCCCTCGGGATCGCGATCGGCGGGCTGATCGGCAGCGTCCGGGCCGTCGCGCTGACGCTCGAACCGGTCGTCCATTTCCTCCGGTCGGTGACGCCGGTGGCCTGGATCGTCCCGGCCACCATCTGGCTGGGCGTGGGCGAGGGCTCGCTGCGGTTCATCGTGGTCTACGCGACGGTCTTCCCGGTGGCCATCAACACCCTGACGGGCCTGACCCAGGTGCCGGTCAACAAGGTGCGGATGGCGCGCACGTTCGGGGCGTCCCGGCTGCGCATCCAGCTCTCGATCGTCCTGCCGAGCGCCGTGCCGTACATCGTCACCGGCATGCGCCTGTCGCTGGGCTACGCGTTCATGAGCGTCGTCGCGGCGGAGATGGTGGCGGGCAACGACGGCATCGGCTTCCTGATCTACGACTCGCGCGTCTTCTTCGACACCGCGACGATGTTCGCCGGGATCCTGCTGCTCGGCGCGGCCGGGCTGCTGGCCGACCGGGTGTTCAGCGTCGTCATCCACCGCGGCCTCGCCCGCTTCTACGCCGGGCAGGTGAACACGTGAGCGCGACGACACGGGCCAGGACCGGCGACGGCGCGGCGAATCGGGCGCGGCGCGCCGCCGCCAAGCGGGCGCGGCGGGCCAGGCTGCGCGGGGCGCCCGTGGCCGTCGCCGGCCTCTGCGTGATCCTCATCGGGTGGGAGGTCGTCTCCCGCGCCTACGGCAAGCCGCTGCTGTTCCCCGGACCCGCGGACACGGGCTCCACGCTGCTCGACGGCCTGACCAGCGGGAACATCTGGACAGCGTCGGTCGCCAGCGTCCTGCGCGTGATGGCGGGCCTGCTCGCCGGTTCCCTGGCCGGCGTCCTGCTGGGCCTGCTGTCGGGGTCGAGCCGGGTGCTGGAGGCCCTGCTCGAACCGTTCATCAACGTGTTCCGGTTCATCCCGCCGCTGGCCTGGTTCGCTCCGGCGCTGCTGTGGCTGGGGTCCGGGGAGACGTCCAAGGTCGCGCTGATCGTCTACACCTCGGTGTTCGTCGTCGCCGTGAACACGGCCGCCGGGGTGAAGGCCGTCCCGCGCGACATGATCCGGATGGCGCGCACGTACGGCGCGGGCCCGCTCAGGCTGTTCTTCGCCGTGCGGCTGCCCGCGAGCCTCCCCTACATCTTCTCCGGCGTGCGCATCGCGCTCGGGAACGCCTTCATGACGGTCGTCACGGCCGAGATGCTCGGCGCCGAGTCGGGACTCGGCGTCCTGATCACCGAGGGGACCGCCAACACCGACGTCCGCGGCGTCTTCGCCGCGCTGATCACTTTGGGCGCGCTGGGGCTGTGCGCCGACCGCGTCTTCGTCCGCCTGCTCCGAAGGTACGGCGGACGGTTCTCGGCCGCTACGCGAGAGGAAGGTCTGATCCGATGACGACCCTGGTCACGGGCGCGTCCGGTTTCGTCGGCAGGTACGTGGTGCGCGAGCTGGTCTCCGCCGGAGCCGACGTCGTCGCGCTGGACCACGCGCCCGCCGCCGGGACGCCGCCGCGGTCCCCGCGGGTGACGGCCGTCCAGGGCGACGTCCGGGACCTCAGACGGCTGATGCGCATCGCGCACGAGCACCGCGTCGGCCGGATCATTCATTTGGCCTCGCTGCTGGCCCCGGCGTCGCAGGACGATCCGTACCACGCGCTCGAAGTGAACGTCGTCGGGACCCAGAACCTGATGGAGGTCGCGCTGGCGCACGGCGTCACCCATTTCACCTGGGCGAGTTCGATGGCGGTGTTCGGCCACCAGACGCAGGCGGACGACGGCGCCGAGGAATTCACCGAGCTGAGTCGTCACTGCCCTGACAACGTCTACGGCGTCACCAAGTCGTATGCCGAGGGAATTTCGCTCGCGTACCGCGAACGGTACGGGCTCAACACCGTCGGGCTGCGCATCGGCCTGGTGTACGGGCAGGGCAAGGAACGCGGCGAGGGCCTGTTCACCGAGCACCTATTCGACCGGCCCGCCCGTGGCGAGGACTCCGTCGTCCCGTACGGGGACGACGTTTTCTCCTGGCAGTACGTCCGCGACGTCGCCAGGGCGTTCATCCTGGTCAACGGCCTTGATGAGACCGATCAGGGAATTTACAACCTGCCCGGCACGGTGGCGAGCATGCAGGACGCCGTGGGCCTCGTCCGGGATCTGCGCCCGGGTGTGTCCGTTCGCACCGAACCGGGACGGCTGGGATTCCCGCACCGGTTCAGCGTGAGCGCCTTCGAGAAACTCGCCGGGGACGAATACCGGCTGACCCCCATGCACGACGCTTTCGCGGAGACGCTGGACCTGATCCGCAATGGCTGACTCTCCGCTGCTTCACGGCCATTGGCACGACGAGAACGGGAGGTGAGCGTGGGAACGCTCGAATTGAGCGACGGGTCTGTGATCTGGTACCAGCGCCGGGGGACGGGCCCGACGATCCTGGACATTCACGGGAGCGGATTCGGCTACCGGAACTTCGCGATGCTGACTCCGCATCTCGTCGACTCCTTCGACGTGATCGACGTGGACCTGCCCGGCTACGGCGAGAGCGTCGCGAAGGGTCCGCTGGGCGTGGCCGAGTGGGCCGATTACCTCGCCGAATTCATCGAGCGGCTGGACGGCGGTCCCGTCCACGTGCACGGCACTTCGATGGGGGCCCTGGTCGCCACGACGCTCGCGGCCCGCCATCCCGAAGTGTTGAAGGATCTGATCCTCTCCTGCTGCCTGTTCCGTTACGACAACGCCGCCCGGCACATGCGGCAAACCTGGAAACGCGGCGCGGTGGACAGCGGCATGGTCCAGGCCGCCGACCTGACGGCCGCGGCGGGATTCTCCCGGAGCTTCTACGATCGCCCGGACGCCACGGAGATCCTCGACCGGCTGAGAACGGCGATGGGCTCCAACGACCCGGCGGCGTTCGTCGCGGGCACGGAGAGCCTGGAGGCGATGGACCTTTCCGGCCTGTTGCCCCGGCTGCCCCGGACCCTGCTGCTCGGCGGCGACGAAGACCAGATGACACCGCCCGCCCCGGCCGGAAGCGGAGTCGGATTCGACACGGCCGTGAACGCCATCCCGGACGCGGAACTGCACATTCTGGAGAGCTGCGGTCACTATCTGGTGCTGGAGCGTCCGGAGCGCGCCGCCGAGATCATCAAGCGGTTCGTCCGCCATCGCCGGAGGCAGGCGGATCTGTCATGATCCGCGACAGCCGTACGCCCATCCTTACGCCGATCCGCACGCCCATCCGTACGCCCATCAGGAGGAGCAGAGAATGAGCAGCGAGCCGTCATCGCGGGCGAAGGCGTCGCCGTCCGATCGGTCGTCTCGCGCCATCAAGCTGGACCTGCCGAGCGACGCCTCCGGCCAGCCGCAGGTCACCGACACGGTGGAACAGCGCATCGCCCAGGAACTGCGCCGGTTGATCGCCGAGGGCGACCTCGCTCCCGGGGCCCATCTGCCGTTGCGGCAGCTCGCGGCGCACTTCGGCGTCAGCATCACGCCGGTACGGGTGGCGCTGATCGAGCTCGCCGCGGCGGGACTGGTGGTCAGCCGCCCGCATTCCGGCATGCGGGTCGCGCCGATGAGCCTTGAGGAATTCGAGGAGGTCTGGACGATCCGGGTGGGCCTGGAATGGTGGCTCACGCGCAGGGCCGTCGAGCAGGTACAGGACCACGACATCGAGCATCTGCGCGGCGCCCTGGAGAAGATCCAGCACGCCGCGCACAGCAAGGCGGAATGGCCGGAATACGTCGGGCACAGCTGGAACTACCGCCGCTACCTCTACTCGCTCGCCAACCGGCCGCAGATGCTGAGCAACCTGGACACGATGTACGTCCGATCGGCCAGGTACAGCCGGCTCATGCTCGTGGACGGCGAGCGGATCCACCGGGCCGCCGCCTCGATGGAGGAGGCGCACGCCGCCGTCGAACGGCGCGACGCCGCCGCTGCCCAGGAAGTTCTGCGACGTGGAATGGAATGGACGATGGAGGCCGCGCTCAAGCAGTTCGTTAGCGACCTGCCCGCCACGCAGGAATGGTGATCCCGCCGGTGGTCACGGTGTTTTCGCTTGGTGGGACGATCGCGTCCACTGAAACGCCGGACGGCGGTGGGGGCGGGGTCGTGCCGCAGCTCGGGGCCAAGGAGCTGCTGGACGGTGTTCCCGGCCTGGACGGCTCGATCGAGTTGGAGGCGGTGGCCTTCCGGCAATGTCCGTCCGGAGACCTCGCCTTCGCGGACCTCATCGCCTTGGCTGCGGAGATCAAGGCGCGGTTCGAGGCTGGGGCGGCGGGGGTCGTGGTCGTCCAGGGGACCGACACCATCGAGGAGACCTCGTTCGTCCTCGACCTGCTGATCGACGCGCCGAACCCGGTCGTCGTGACCGGGGCCATGCGCAACCCGACGCTGGCGAGCCCCGACGGGCCCGCGAACCTGCACGCCGCCGTCCACGTCGCCGCGTCGCCCGAGGCGCGGGGGCTCGGCTGCCTGGTGGTGCTCAACGACGAGGTCCATGCGGCGCGGTTCGTCAGCAAGACCCATACGACCAGCCTCGCGGCCTTCCACTCGACGACGGCGGGTCCGGTCGGCTGGCTCGTCGAGGGACGGCTCAGAATCGTGCTGCGGCCCGCACCGCCGCTGCCTGCCGTCCCCATGCCCGCCGGGCCCGTGCCGCCGGTGGCGCTGCTGACGACGTGCCTTGACGACGACGGACGTCTCATCGAGCAGGTCGGCGCGCTGGGCTACGCCGGGGTCGTCGTTGAGGCGTTCGGCGGCGGGCACGTTCCGGCGCGTACCGTCGCGGCCTTGGAGCGGCTGGCCGCGACCGCGCCGGTCGTGCTGGCCTCGCGGACGGGCGGCGGCGACATGCTCCAGGCGACGTACGGCTTTCCCGGGTCCGAGCGCGACCTCATCGCCCGCGGGCTGATCCCGTCCGGGTTCCTCGACGGGCCGAAGGCGCGCGTCCTGCTCAGCCTGCTGCTCGGGAGCGGCGCCGGCACCGACCAGGTACGGACGGCATTCGCCAAGGTCTAGGAGCCGGACGGTTGCGCCGAGGGCCACAGTCCCTGGCGCAGGGCTGAATGAACCTGGCGGGTCAGTTCTTCGACCACGACGTGGGTGGCGGGTGCTCTGCGTCCTGTCCGGGGTGTGCCGAGCACGATGGAGCGCCACGTCGTGGGTTCGGACAGCGGCGCGGCGGTCAGGGAACCGTTGGCGACGTCTTCGGCGATGCCGACGCCGGGCAGGATGGTCCAGCCATGACCGGCTCGGACGAGCTGTTTCTGCACGTGCATGGAGTTGGTCTGCACGACGACGTTCATCGGGGTCCCGGCTCGCGCGGCGGCCGCGTCGATCAGCGCGCGCAGCCCGTGCCCGGCGGCCGGCATCACCAGGGGATGCGCCGCGACCTGCTCGAAGGGGACCGGGACGGCGGCCCGGAGCCCGGCGGCAGGCGGCGCGACCGCCCACAGTTTCTCGCGCACCAGCGGTTTGACGTTCAGCGAGGGGGTGTCGGCCAGGTCGTACAGGAGGCTGAGGTCTAGGTCGCCGTCGTCCAGCCATTGCTGCAGGTGCCCGGAGTACGCGGTGAGCACGCGCAGCTCGATGCCCGGGTGGTCGCGGGCGATGGCGGACACGAGCGGCTCGGCGAGCAGGTCGCTGGAGCTGTCGAGCAACCCGACGGTCACGATGCCGGTGACCGCGCCCGGCGCCGGCTGGATCTCCGCGCGGGCCCGCTCCAGCTCGTTCAGGGCGCGTCTGGCGCGTTCGAGCAGGATGAGCCCGGCGTCCGTGGGACGCATCCCCTGCCGGGTCCGCTCGAATAGCGCGACGCCCAGGTCCTGCTCCAGGGCGCGGATCTGCCGCGTCACCGCGGGCTGGACAAGGTGCAGCACCTCCGCCGCCCGGGTCACGCTCCCCACTTCGGCGACCGTGACGAGCGCTTTGAGCTGCTTGACGTCCAAGGGTTCCACCGCGCCATCTGCGATCGGCATGGAGATATCAGGAATCAATATTTTACTCCGGGCAGCATGACCATCGATGATGAGGCATGACCGAACGTCCGCTTACCGGCGTCACCGTCGTGAGCCTGGAGCAGGCCGTGGCGGCGCCGTTCGCCACCCGGCAGCTCGCCGATCTCGGCGCCCGCGTGATCAAAGTGGAGCGGCCCGGGGGAGGGGACTTCGCCCGGCGCTACGACACGACGGTGCACGGGCAGTCGAGCTACTTCGTGTGGCTCAACCGGTCCAAGGAGTCGCTGTCCCTGGACGTGAAGTCCGCGCGCGGCCGTGAGGTCCTGGACGAGCTGCTCATCGGAGCCGACGTGTTCGTGCAGAACCTGGCTCCGGGCGCCGCCGACCGGCTGGGGCTGGACGTCGCGTCCCTGACCGCCCGGTATCCGTCGTTGATCCCGTGCACCGTGTCCGGGTACGGGACGTCCGGCCCGTGGGCGGATCGGAAGGCCTACGACCTGCTCGTGCAGTGTCAGACCGGGCTGGTCTCCTTGACGGGCACCGACGGGGCGACGGCGCGCGTCGGGGTGTCGGTCGCCGACATCGCCGCGGGCATGTACGCCTACTCCGGCATCCTCACCGCGCTCTACACCCGCGCGACCACCGGCTCGGCTCGCGCTGTGGAGGTCTCGCTGTTCGAGGCCCTGGGCGAATGGATGAGCCAGCCCGCCTACTACACGCGATACGGGGGCACGCAGCCGCCGCGAATCGGCACGCAGCACGCAACCATCGCCCCCTACGGCGCCTACACGGCGGGCGACGGCGGGCAGGTGCTGTTCTCCGTCCAGAACGAGCGGGAGTGGGCGGCGCTCTGCGAGCGGTTCCTGGAGCGTCCGGACCTGGTGGACGACCCGCGCTTCGCCACCGGATCCGCGCGCGTCGCCCACCGCGACGAGCTCAACGCGATCATCGAAGAACGGTTCCGGCGCGCCGGCGGCGATGAGGTCATGGAAGCGCTGGACGAGGCCGGAATCGCCAATGCGGGAGTGAACGGCGTCCCGGAATTCGTCGCCCACCCGGTGCTCGCCGACCGCGGACGCTGGCACGACGTCGATCTTCCAGGCGCCATGATGCAGGCCCTCCAACCACCGGCTGACCTGGCCGGAATCCAGCCGCGCATGGATCCCGTGCCCGCCGCCGGAGAGCACACCGAACAGATCCTGACCGAACTGGGACGCACCGCAGCGGAGATCGACGCCCTCCGCGCAGACGGCGTGATCTGACCGAGCGAGGAGGGGCACCTAGTGAGCACCCTGGACATCCTGTCTTCCGACGAGCGGCTCGTCGTGGAGACCGTGCGCGCCTTCGTGGACGACGAGGTCAAGCCGTCCGTCCGGGAACTGGAGCACACGAACGCCTACCCCGAGGCGCTGATCGAGCAGATGAAGCGGCTCGGGATCTACGGCCTGGCGATTCCCGACGAATATGGCGGCAATGCCGTCTCGCTGCCGTGCTACGTCCTGGTCACCGAGGAACTCGCGCGCGGCTGGATGAGCCTGGCCGGTGCGATGGGCGGCCACACCGTGGTCGCCAAGCTGCTGCTGGACTTCGGGACGGAGGAGCAGAAACGCCGCTACCTGCCGAAAATGGCGACCGGCGAGATACGGGCGACGATGGCGCTGACCGAACCGAGCGGCGGCTCCGACCTCCAGGCGATGCGCACCACCGCCCGCAGGACCGACTGGGGCTACCTCGTCAACGGCGCCAAGACCTGGATCAGCAACTCCAGGCGCTCCCAGCTGATCGCCCTGCTGTGCAAGACCGATCCCGAGGCCACGCCCGCGCACAAGGGCATCTCGATCCTTCTCGTCGAGCACGGGCCCGGCCTCACGGTCTCCCGCGACCTGCCCAAACTCGGCTACAAGGGCGTGGAGAGCTGCGAGATCGCCTTCGACGGCTACCGGGCCCCGATCGACGCCGTGCTCGGCGGAACCGAGGGCAGGGGATTCGCGCAGATGATGAAGGGGCTGGAGACGGGCAGGCTCCAGGTCGCCGCCCGCGCGCTCGGCGTCGGGCGGGCGGCGCTGGAGGACTCACTCGCCTACGCCCAGGAGCGCGAGTCGTTCGGCAAGCCGATCTGGCGGCACCAGGCGATCGGCAACTACCTCGCCGACATGGCCACGTCGCTGACGGCGGCGCGCCAGCTCACCCTCTACGCCGCGCGCGAGGGCGAGGCCGGGCGGCGGGTGGACATGGAGGCGGGCATGGCCAAGCTGTTCGCGTCCGAGACCGCCATGCAGATCGCGCTGAACGCCGTCCGGATCCACGGCGGCTACGGCTACTCGACCGAGTTCGACGTCGAGCGGTACTTCCGCGACGCGCCGCTGATGATCGTCGGTGAGGGCACGAACGAGATCCAGCGCAACGTCATCGCGAGCCAGCTCGTCAGCCGAGGCGGCCTCGACTCGTGAGCGCCCATTCCGGGTCGCGGCCGAGGTAGCGGAGGAGGGCGGCCACGTCGTCGTCGCCGGAGTGCTCGATGGCCGCGGCGTAGGCGCCGTACTGGCGCAGCGGCTCGACGATCTGCCTGGCGACGTCCAGCAGCGGGCGGGCCATCTCGGGGGTGAGCGGGGACGGCCGTCCGGTGGCGACGGCGATGTCCCAGGCGTGGACGGCGGCGTCCAGCGCGGCGGCCCCGGCGCCGGTCTCGGGCGTGAGGGACCCGGGCGGGACGGGGACGGACACCGATTCGGCGTCAGGGTCGACGGTGGCCCAGGCGGCGGCGCTCGCCGACACCGAAGGCTCCAGGAAATCCATCGGCGATCCGCCGAGCTTGCCGGACGGCTCGAAGGGGTCGTAGTCGGGCCCGGCCTGGCCGGTGATGCAGGAGGCGTAGGCGAGCTGGTCGCCGGCCGCGTGCTGGAGGACTTGGGCGACGTTCCATTCGGAGCACGGGGTGGGGCGTCCGAGGTCCTGGTCGGAGAGGGCGCGGACGGCGGCGCGCAGCGCCTCGTGGGCGGCGTCGAGGACGGGCCGGCCGGAGTCGGTGGTCTCGTTCATGCCCTCCAGCCTAGCAGAACGGAATAATTCGTTCCACTAGGCCGGAGGGATGGTGCCCCGGCCGCCCGCGGGGAGGAGTGGAGAGCACACGGGCGGCCGGGGAGGTCTCACGGCTTGCCGGACCCGGCCGGGCACTCGCCCGAACCGCTGTTGGCGTGGACGCGGTACCGGCCGATGTCCGGGTCGCCGTGGTGGGTGATGGAGTTGCCCTGCGCCTGGCCGTCCGTCCGGCTTGGGAGCGCGCCGCCGGGGTGGCCGGGGTCGGCGCGGTTGCCGGTTCGGATCTGGGCCGTGACCGTGCCCAGCGGGTACCGGGTGCTCGCATACAGCGGTCTGCGGGCCATGTGGCACTCCTGGGAGAACGGGGGCAGGTGGAGAGATGGGAGTCCATTCGCGGGTCTCGGAATGGCGCCCACGTTGAAGGGTGGCATTCAAAGAGGCATATGGGGCCTGCTAATTCTGCATAGCCTCGGAGCTATGCCCTCTGAACCGTCGCCGCGAATGGCCTGCCGGGCACGTCATCAGGCGGCGGGGACGTCGATGATCTGGGGCCGGGCGTCGGGATTGTCGGCGAGCCAGCGCTGCGTGGCGATGTTCCGCTGGACGATCGGCCGGTAGAGATCGTGGAACGTCCGGTGCAGGATGTCGATCTCGCCCGCCGGCATGCCGGCGGTGCGCCAGCGCAGCACCCGGTAGGCGTCGGTGACGTGGTCGGCGAGCGCGACGACGGTGATCCCCTCGGGGGCCAGCCAGGTCGGCGACGCCAGCGCGATGGCGAACCCGGCCGCGACGAACCCGACCATGACGTTGACGTCCGCGCCGGCGTACCGGAACCGCGGCGTGAACCCGGCCGTCTCGCAGGCCGCGCGCAGCAGGGCCGTGCCGCCGTCGTCGCCGCCCTGCGGCGGGATCCACGTCTCCCCGGCGAGATCGGCCAGGCTGACCCGGCTCCGCGACGCCAGCGGATGGCTGGACGCGATCGCGATGCCGCACGGCTCGATCGTGATGACCCGCTCGCTGATCCCCGGCGGGCACTGCGGGGCGTGGTGGTCGGCGACGCGTCCCATCAGGGCGACGTCGACCTGGTCGTTGGCCAGGCGGCGGGTCAGGACGGCGCCGGAGTAGTCCAGGGTGGTGCTGATCGTGCGGTGCGGCAGCTCGTTCTCCAGGCTGCGCAGCCACTCGCCCAGCAGGATGTGCGGGTGCGTGCCGAGCCGGATGCCGGTCCGGGACCCGTCGCCCGGCACGGTGGCGAGGAGATCGTCGACGTCGGCCAGCACACCGCGGGCCCGGGCCAGGACGTGCCGTCCCAGCGCCGTGGGGGTGATCCCCTGCGGGCCGCGGACGAACAGCGGCCCGCCGAACGCGTTCTCGATGCGGCGGAGCTGGTTGCTGAGCGTCGGCTGGGACACGCCGAGGCTCGCCGCGGCGCGCGTGATGCTGCCCGTTTCGGCGACCTGGCACAGCACCCGTAAATGGCGCAGTTCCACCTGCATAGCCGTGAAGCTATGCCGAATTGGCTGGCCCCCGCAAGCGCGACGTGAATTTCACATTTCATTCTATAAACACTGAATGCTTCCGCCGAACTCCTTTCACGTGCGGTTCCGGCACTGCCGAAAGCCGTCCGTCCCTACTGTTCGTGATCGCGGAGGCGGGATCAGGTGACGCCGGCTTCGGCCAGCCAGCGCCAGAGCTGCGCCTGGTCGACGACGGTGACTCCGAGCTTCTCGGCCTTGCCGGTCTTGGCGGCGCCGACGTTGTCGCCGGCGAGCAGGTAGTCGGTGGTGGCCGAGACCGACGAGGCGGTCGTCGCGGCGGCCTGCTCGACCAGGCGCGTGACGTCCGGGCGGCTGATCTTCGCGCCCGAGCGCGGGTCGGTGAACGCGCCGGTGATCACGACCGAGCTGCCCTTGAGCGGGGAGTCGCCCGCGGCCATCGCGTCGACCGGGCGGTCCTCGTCCAGCACGTCGAGGTGCACGCCGCGCTCGCGCAGCGCCGCGATCTCCTCCCGGACCTCGGGGCGGGCGAAGAAGGCCACGATGCTCTCGGCCGCCTTCGGCCCGATGTCGCGGATCGCCACCAGGTCCTCGACGGTCGCCGCCGCGACGTCCTCGATGCGCTCGTACCCGGCCAGGCACAGGCGCTTGGCCGTGCCCTCGGACGCCATCGGGATCGCCAGCCCGATCAGCGCGCGCCGCAGCCCCATCCCCGTGGACGACGCGATCGAGTCGACCATGTTCCTGGCGCTGACCTCGCCCATCCGCTCGTAGCCGAGCAGCTGCTCGGCCGTCAGGTCGTAGAAGTCGCTGCGGCGCCTGAGCACGCCGTCCTCGGCGAGCTTCTCGATCCAGGTGTCGCCGACGCCCTCCATGTCGGCCGCCGGGCGCGACGCCCAGTGCATCAGCCGCCGCGTCGCCTGCGCCGGGCACTGCAGGTTCAGGCACCAGCGCTCCTCGCCGGTGCCGCGGACCTCCAGCTCCGAGCCGCACGACGGGCAGCGCTCCGGCGGGACGATCTCGACCTCGCTCCCGTCGCGTTTCTCGGGCAGGGAGCGCCCGGCGAACGGGATCACGTCGCCGCGCCGCACGACCGCCACCGTGTCGCCGATCCGCAGGTCGCGCTCGCGGATCAGGCGCGGGTTGTGCAGGGTGATGTTCTCCACGGTCACGCCGCCGACGAACACCGGCGCGACCTTCGCCCGCGGCGGGACGCGTCCGATCTTGCCGACCGGCCACTCGACCGACAGCAGCGTCGTCAGCTTCTCCTCCGGCGGGTACTTGAACGCGATCGC
Source organism: Actinomadura sp. 1N219 (assembly GCF_044326405.1). NCBI lineage: Bacteria > Bacillati > Actinomycetota > Actinomycetes > Streptosporangiales > Thermomonosporaceae > Actinomadura > Actinomadura sp. 1N219. Next base: position 850,105 of record NZ_JBIRAY010000001.1, read on the forward strand.
CCCGCGCGGCTCGGCGCTGTTGAAGCCCGCCGCGTCGAACGCCGCCGGCTCGTGCAGCCGCACGACCGCGCCGTCGATCTCGTAGTCCAGCCCGTCGCGGCGGCCGCCGATCTCGTGGATCGCGTCCATCACCTCTTCGACGGTCGTGCACACGTACACGGCGACCGGCTCGAAACCCGCCGGGTCGTCGATCGCGACGCCGTCGCGGTCGGTGCCGAACGCGAAGAACCGCAGCACCCGCTTGGCTTCCGCCGCCGCCACGGGGTCTTTCAGCACCAGCGTTCCGGCGGCGCCCGACCGCGGGTTGGTCAGCGTCCGGTCCGGGTGGGCCTCGTTGTAGGCGCTCCACACCGACCGCAGCATCACGGCCTCGCCGCGGACCTCGACGCGTCCGGGCGCCTCGATCTCGGCCGGCAGGCCGGGAATCACGTGCCGCACCTTCTCGGTCACCAGCTCGCCGACCGCGCCGGTGCCGCGCGTGGCGACGTAGTCGAGCTTCCCGTCCGTGTAGACGAGGCTGAGCGAGAGCCCGTCGAGCTTCTCCGACACCCGGAAGACCTGGCCGCCGAACCGCTCGCAGAACGTCCGGATCTGCTCCTCGCCCGTCGCCTTCGCCAGCGACAGCATCGGACGAGCGTGCCGCACGGTCGGGCCCGCCAGCTCCGCCGGCGCGTTGACCTTGCCGAGCGGGCTGTCGGCCGGTTCCAGCTCTGGATGCTCGGCGACGAGCGCCGCCAGCTCGTCCTTCAACGCGTCGTAGTCGGCGTCCGGGACCGGGCTGTCACCGGCGCCGTAGTACAGGTCGTTCAGCCGCTTGACCTCGGCGGTCAGCTCCGCGATGCGTTCTCCAACGTCCACCCCTCGATTAAACGCGATGACACCGACACTGTTCATCACCCGTTGTCGCGGGGGGATCGGCGCGCGGACGATCAGCGGAAGGAGCGGCGGTAGGCGGCCGGGGTGGTGTTCAGGGCGGTGTGGAAGCGGCGGCGGAGGTTGACCGCCGAGGAGAGGCCGACGCGGGCGGCGATGGTCTCGACGGGCAGGTCGGTCTCCTCCAGCAGGGCGCGGGTGGCGGCGAGGCGGCGTTCCAGCAGCCAGCGGGCGGGCGGGACGCCGAGCCGGCCGGTGAACTGGCGGGTGAGGGTCCGGGGGGAGACGCCGGAGTAGGCGGCCATGTCCTCGACGGTGATCGGGTCGTCCAGGCGCGCGAGGAGCCATTCGAGAAGAGGGGCCAGCGAGTCCGGCATGGGGCCGGTGGTGGGGAGGGGAGGGTACTGGCGCTGGCAGCCCTCGCGGTGCGGACCGGCGGCGAGCTGGCGGCCGATGCGCATGGCGTGGGCCGCGCCGTGCTCCTGGAGGACCTGGTGAAGGCAGAGGTCGAGGGTCGCGGCGGAGGCTCCGGCGGTGGCGACGTCGCCGTGATCGACGTAGATGACGGCGCCGTCCGGGACGACGCGGGGGTGGCGGGCGGCGAGCTCGCCGGACAGCTCCCAGTGGACGGACGCGCGGCGTCCGTCCAGGAGGCCGAGGGCGGCGGGGATGAAGATCCCGGCGGCGACGGCGACGATGCGTGCCCCGCGGGCATGAGCGTCGGACACCGCTTGGAGGACGGCCGGCGAGGGGACGAGCGTCCAGCCCGCGATGACCACGGTGTCGGCGTCGTCGAGGGCTTCGAGGCCGCTGCCCACCTGGATGGGGACGCCGAGCGTGGTGGGGAGGGAGCCGGGACGTTCGGCGCAGAGGCCGAAGCTGTAGTGCTGGGGGATGTCGGGCCCGTGGTAGCCGAAGACGGCCGACGCGGAGGTGACCGGGTAGAGCTCCTGGTTCGGGGCGACCAGGGCGACCACGCGATGCGGGCTGGACGGCGGCGGCGGGGTTTCCGGGCACTCCGGGGGGAGGGGCATGGCGCAAATGTACCCAAGGATGTCATTTAGGACACCAGTGCCCTGACCTGGAAATATCCAGAATTGGGGATCATGTGGACGAGGAACTTCACCCTCTACTTCGGGGCCCGCACGATCTCGCTGCTCGGCGACGCGATGATGCCCGTCGCCTCGGCGCTGGCGATCGGGAAAGTCTATGGGATCGCCGGCGTCGGCTCCGTGCTCGGGCTCTGGACCGCGTCCGCCGTGCTGGTCATGGTGTTCGGCGGGGTCGTCGCCGACCGGATCGGCGCCCGCCGCCTGATGATCGTCGCGGACGCGGTCAGGATCGTCACCCAGGGGGTGGTGGCCGTCGCCTTCCTGGACGGCGCTCCGCCGTACGCCCTGCTCCTGGTGATGGCGTTCCTGTCCGGCACGGCCGCCGGGCTGTTCGAGCCGGGCGTCAACGGCATGGTCCCCCTGGTCGCCGACGACCCCCAGCGGGCCAACGCGACGCTGAAGATCGCCGAGGCGCTCACCCACCTGGCGGGCCCCGCACTGGCCGGAGTCCTCATCATCGCCGCCGGACCGGTCGTCGTTTACACAGTGGACGCCGCGACGTTCCTGGTCAGCGGGGTGTGCCTCCTGCTGGTCCGGGTCGCCGTCCCCAAGCCGTCACCGTCCAACCTCGTCAGCGACCTGCGGCGGGGCTGGGACGAGTTCAGGGCCAGGAGCTGGATGTGGTCGGTCATCCTGGTCTGGGTGTTCTGGGGCGTGCTGGTGATCGGCCCGTCCGTCCCGCTGGCGTCGCAGCTCATCGGGGACGACTACGGCTGGGTGATGGCGGCGCTCGGCCTTGGCACCGTCCTCGGCGGGCTGGTCGCGATCAGGCTCAGACCGCGCCGACCGCTGGCGGCCGGGGCGATTGCGGTGAGCGGCTACGTCCCGGTGCCGCTGACCGTCGCGCTAGAGCTGCCGCTCCCGCTGCTGATGGCCGGGCACCTGCTCGGTGGCTGCGCGCTGGCGTTCTGGTCGGTGATGTGGTCGACGAGCGTCCAGACGCAGGTCGCGCCGGACGTGCTGAACCGCGTCAACGCCTACCAGATCGCCGGTTCCGTCGCGGGCATGGCGGCGGGTCAGGCCCTGGCCGGCCCGGCGACCGCCCTGATAGACCCGCGCACCTTCATGCTGGGCTCGACCGCGGCGACGGCCGGCATCGTCGCCGCCCTGCTGCTGATCAACCCGATCAGAAACCTGGGCAGAGATCCCCAGCCCCCCAAATGCCGCCCGATCCCTAACGCTCACGAGGCGCTGCCCACCATTGTCAATCAAGGAACTCCGCTGTAGCGGGTCGGCGGCGATCGACCTGGAGGTGGAGGACGTCGGCTCGCGCATAATGCCCGCCGGGGTCGAAGTTCTGACGTTCGGCGCGGACGGCGGCGGCGTCGACGTCGGCGGTGACGAGGCATTCCTCGTCCGAGACCGGAGCAGCGATCCATTGGCCGTCGGGCCCGGCGATGGCCGAACCGCCGTCGTACCGGGACGAGCGTTCGGCGAGCTGATCGTGGAAAGGGAAATCAGCCGGGATATCGGCATAGGAGAACAGAGCACCCGCAGCCAGGGAGTAGACGCGGCCTTCGAGAGCGATGAAACGGGTGATGTCACCGGTAAGCCTGGACGATCCAGGCCAGACCGAGACATGCAAGGTCTCGCCTTGCGCATAGAGGGAGTGGCGGGCCAGCGGCATCCAATTCTCCCAGCAGATCAAGCCGCCGACCGTGAAGTCTCCGACCTGATGCGTACGCAGTCCGTGACCGTCGCCGATGCCCCAGACCAGCCGTTCCTCGTGCGTGGGCATCAGTTTGCGGTGGACGCCGACGATCGCACCGTCCGGGGAGATCGCGACAAGGCTGCAGTAAACAGTGCCGCGGACACGTTCGGTGATGCCCAGATAGGTGAATATCTTCAGATCACCGGCGGCCTCGACGATCGTGCGCAGTTCGGGGCCGTCGAGCTCGACGGCGGCGTCCAGATAGGCGGCATAGGCGCGCTTCTGGTCGGGATCGTCGAACCGGGCCCCGCCGGTCTGCTCGACCCAGAACGGATAGCCCGAAAGGAATGTCTCAGGGAACGCGACCAGTTCGACATGGTCCGCGGCCGCCCGCTGAAGGAAGTCCACCACTTTGGCGACCCCGGCGGCAGGGTCGAGCCAGGGACATCGAGCCTGTGCCGCAGCAACGCGCATACCGGTGATTTGACCTCAACTCTGGTTGAGGTGGCAACCTGCCGGCATGAGCGAAGACAAAGTGATCATCTATGAGGAGACCGGCGCCGACCCCTGGACCGACGTGATGACCGTCCAGAACGGCGGCGGACGCACGCGCGTGCGGGCTGTCGGCAAGCAGGAGGAGATGGTCGAGCTGGTCACCCGGCTGGTCGGCGAAGGGGTGACCCAGATCGAGATCTGCGGCGCGTTCGGTGCGGTGTGGCACGCCGCAGCCGGACGGGCGGCCGGTGGAAAGGTGCCCGTCGGGGCCATCTACTACGGCTTCGAGTCGCTCACCGGCGTCGCCTCGTACAAGTCGCGTTTCGAGGCCGGGGACGTCCTGTCCGAGGCGTTCATCATCGTGCACGAAGGCGCCGACCCCTCGGGCGACGTGGTGACTCACGAGAGGGCCGACGGCGGCAGGACGACCTTCGTGGCGGTTCCCGACGAGGCCGCCGCCGGCGAGGTGGCCGCGGCAATGGCCGACGACCTGCAATTGATCGAACTGTACGGAGCCTCCGGCCCGGAGGGCGCCGAGCCGGTCATCCAGGCAGTCGACGGCCGAGTACCTGTCGGCGTGAGCGCGTACCGGCGTTAGGTCACCGGGTTCGGGGTGGCGGCCGCTTCTTCGGCGAAGACCAGTTCCAGGGCCGAGACGGCGTGGGCGCGGTGCTCGTCCAGGGACGCGATGGCCTTGCCGGCGTCGCGGGCGTGCAGGGCGGCGAGCATGGCGCGGTGCTCGTGGTTCACCCGCTCGCGGTTCTCGTGGTCGCTGTAGTACAGCGAGCGGTAGGCGTCGGTCGCCTCCCACAGCAGGCGGATGTGCCGGACGAGACGCGGCATCCCCGAAAACTCGAACAGCGTGAAATGGAGCAGCCGGTTCGCGGCGGCCATCTCGGCGACGTCGCCGGCCTCGCTGGCGCGCTCGACCTCGCGCTGGATCTCCTCGAGCCGGTCCACGTCGGCGCCGGTGACCTTGTCGACGGCGCGGCGGACGGCCTCGGCCTCCAGGATCTCCCTGATCCGGTAGACCTCGCGCAGGTCCTCCATGGAGAGGGAGACGACGCCGTAGCCGCGGTGCACCTGGTAGGTGACCAGGCCCTCGCCCTCAAGGATCTTGAGCGCCTCGCGCAGCGGGACGCGGCTGACGCCGAGTTCCTCGGCCAGCGCGTCCTGGCGGATCGGGTCGCCCGGCCGCAGCTCGCCGCTGGTGATGGCGCGCCTGATCTCCTCGAGGACGAACTGCTGGGCCGTCGGCGGGCGCCGGGGCCGCTTTCCCGCGGTCATCCGGGTCACCCCCCTCCGGGTTTTGGATCTTGTGTCAAGGATTCCACATCTCGGCCGCGTTCTCCGGCGATCCGGGCGCGGACGGCGGCGGCGTCCTCGTCCAGGCGCGGTGGCGCGGTGCGGTACCGGGGCGGTGTGGCGCTCAGCCGGATCGGGTTGGCCACCTGCCCCACCGGGTGCGGCCGGCGCGGGTCCCGCAGGGCGACGCGGGGGGACAGGCCCAGGCGGGCGGCGAGGTCGAAGGCGCCGGCGACGTCGTTGATCGGTCCGCACGGGACCTCCGCCGCGGTGAGGGCGGCGAACCACTGGTCCGCCGTGCGCTCGGCGAGTGTGGTCGTGAGCTCGCATTTCAGGGGGCGGCGGTTCGCCACCCGGGTGCTGTTGGTGGCGAACCGCTCGTCGGCGGCGAGGTCCGGACGGCCGAGCGCCGCGCAGAGCGAGCGGAACTGGCGGTCGTTGCCGGCCGCGATGACCAGCGGCCGGTCCGCGGTCTCGAACAGCTCGTACGGCGCGATGCTGGGGTGCTCGTTGCCCATCGCGGCCGGCACGACGCCGGCAGCGACGTACGCCGAGGCGTGGTTGACCAGCCCGGACAGCAGCGACGACAGCAGCGAGACCTCCACCCGCTGGCCCTCGCCGGTGGCGTCCCGGTGCCGCAGCGCGGCCAGCACGCCGAGCGCGGCGTGCAGGCCGGTGATCACGTCGACGAGCGCGACGCCGACCTTCATCCCCTCGCCGTCCGGATCGCCGGTCACGCTCATCAGCCCGCCGACGGCCTGCACGATCAGGTCGTAGCCGGGCAGGTCCGCGCCGCCGTCCGCGCCGAACCCGGTGATCGAGCAGTAGACGAGCCCGGGGTTGGCCGCGCGCAGCTCCTCGTGGCCGAGGCCGTGCCGCTCCATCGTCCCGGGACGGAAGTTCTCCACCACCGCGTCGGCGCGGGCGGCGAGCGCGCGGGCGGTGGCGGCGTCGGCGGGGTCGGACAGGTCGAGGGCGATGGAGCGCTTGTTGCGGTTGACCCCGAGGAAGTAGGTGCTCTCGCCGTCCGCGAACGGCGGTCCCCAGGACCGGGTGTCATCACCGCCGCCGGGCCGCTCGATCTTGATCACCTCGGCGCCGAAGTCGGCGAGCAGCATCGTCGCGTACGGCCCGGCGAGGACGCGGCTGAAGTCGACGACGACCAGGTCGCGCAGGGCTTCGGTCATGCCCGCGCGCCGGAGGCCGTGCCGCCGCGCCCGCGCCCGTCCCGACCCCACAAGCCGCTGCTCTGCATCCGGTCGGCCCTCCTAGCGATCTCCGCACATGGACGTACCGCCGGGACTCTAACCAGTGTTTATTGGAGAATCAATACTGGATCCAAAATAGATTCTGTGCTTCGGTAGTGCCCCGAGCTTTCGTTGAGGAGGGGCCTGGAATGACCGGCCAAGCGGTTCGTCCGCTGGAGCTGTTCGGCGTGGACGATTTGCTGACCGAGGAGGAGCGGGCGATCCGCGACACGGTCCGCGCGTTCGGCGCCAAAGAGCTGCGACCGCACATCGCGGAGTGGTATCGATCCGGCGAGCTGCCCGCGTCCGAGCTGGCCCGGAAGCTGGGCGGCCTCGGCCTGCTCGGCATGCACCTGAAGGGCCACGGCTGCGCCGGCGCGGGCGCCGTCGCGTACGGCCTGGCCTGCTTCGAGCTGGAGGCGGTGGACTCGGGGCTGCGCAGCCTGGTGTCGGTGCAGGGCTCGCTGGCCATGTACGCGATCTGGGCCTACGGCTCGGACGAGCAGAAGGACGAATGGCTCCCCGCGATGGCGGCGGGCGAGCGGATCGGCTGCTTCGGCCTCACCGAGCCCGACTTCGGCTCCAACCCGGGCGGGATGCGCGCCACGGCCAGGCGCGACGGCGGCGACTGGGTGCTGAACGGCACCAAGCTGTGGATCACGAACGGCGCGGTCGCCGACGTCGCCGTCGTGTGGGCCCGGACGGACGACGGCGTCCGCGGGTTCCTCGTCCCGGCCGGGACGCCCGGGTTCAGCGCACGCGACGTCGCGGAGAAGCTGTCCCTGCGCGCCAGCGTGACGAGCGAGCTCGTCCTGGAGGACGTGCGCCTGCCCGCCGACGCGATGCTGCCCGGCGCCCGCGGCCTGTCCGGACCGCTGGGCTGCCTCAACGAGGCGCGGTTCGGGATCGTCTTCGGCGCGCTCGGCGCTGCCCTCGACTGCCTGGAGACGACGATCGCCTACGCGCGGGAGCGGACGGTGTTCGACCGTCCGCTCGCGGGTTTCCAGCTGACCCAGCAGAAGCTCGCGAACATGGCGCTTGAGCTGGGCAAAGGCATGCTTCTGGCGATCCGGCTCGGGCGGCTCAAGGAGTCCGGCGCGATCACCTCGGAGCAGGTCAGCCTCGGCAAGCTCAACAACGTCCGGGAGGCGCTGGCGATCGCGCGCGAGTGCCGGACGATCCTCGGGGCCAACGGCATCACCCTCGAATACCCGGTGCTGAGGCACGCCAACAACCTGGAATCGGTGCTCACCTACGAAGGCACCAGCGAGGTGCACAGCCTGGTCATCGGCAAGGCGCTCACGGGCGTCGCCGCGTTCTCCTGACCCCGGACGGGCCCGGAGACCGCGCTCACTTTCGCAGCTTCAACCTGCACAACTCGCACAACTTGCACAGCCTGCACGAACGAGCCTTGGAGGCCGGGATGCGTACTCGTCGACTGGGTGCGGCCGTCATCTTCACGTCCGCGATACTCACCGCCGCCGCCTGCGGCGGCGCCTCGGAGACCTCCGACGCCGGGGTCAAGCCCGCCGAGACCGCTCCAGGGCAGCGGACGGCGGGCAAGGTCAAGGCCCCGCCGAAGTTCGCGCAGCCGGGGACCATCACGTTCTGCTCCACCTTCACCAACCCGCCGCGCTCGTTCACGCAGGACGGCAAGCAGGTCGGCAGCGAGGTCGAGCTCGGCCAGGCGCTCGCCGCCACCCTCGGCCTCAAGCCGAAATGGGTGCAGGTCCGGGTGGACGGGCTCGTCGCGTCCCTGCTCGGCGGGCACTGCGACATGATCGTCAGCCAGCTCAAGATCGTCCCGGAGCGGGACAAGACGGCGTGGCAGCTGCCGTACTCGATCGCCGCGACGCAGCTCGTCGTGGGCGCGGGCAACCCGAAGAAGATCAGCGACTTCTCGTCGCTGGCCGGGAAGAAGATCGCGGCGCCGGACGGCAGCGTCGCGCACGGCCTGCTGGAGGACATGAACAAGCAGCTCGCCGGGAGCGGCGGCAAGCAGATCAACATCGTCCCCCTGGCCGGGACGAGCGAGTTGTTCCAGCAGGTCGCGGCCGGCACCGTGGACGCCGCCGCGACGACGTACTCGGCCGGGTCCTACTACCTGCGCAAGGCCCCGGGACGGCTGGAGCTCGCCGGGCAGCCGTGCCTGTCGGACGTGAAGGCCGGCGGCAAGATGGGCTTCATGATCGCGAAGAACAACCGCGATCTGTACACCGCGATGGAGCAGGCGATGACCGCCGTCCGGGGAAGCGGTGAGTACCGCGACATCTTCCACCGGTACGGCCTGGACAAGGAGACGCTCGACGCGGCGGAGACGTCCAAGCCCGTCGCGTGCCTGCCGGCGGGGAAGACTCCATGAACTTCGACTGGCAGTTCCTCGTCGACCACATCTTCGCGCTGAGCCCGCACTACGGGGTCGGCCTGCAGCGCACCATCTTCATGGCCGTGGTGTCGATGTTCTTCGGCGTCATCCTCGGCATGCTGGTGGCGCTGGCCCGGCTGTCCAAGATCGCGCCGATCCGGTTCCTGGCCGGGATCTACGTGTGGCTGCTGCGCAGCATCCCCGAGCTGGTCATCCTCATCCTGCTCTACACCGGGGTCGCGGCCGCGGGGATCTTCAAGTTCAGCGACCTGACCGTCGCCGGGATGACGCTGCCGGCCGCGATGCAGGCCGCCATCATCGGCTTCACGATCCGCGAGGGCGCCTACATGGGCGAGATCTTCCGCAGCGGGATCATGGCCGTCGACCACGGGCAGGTGGAGGCGGCCAAGGCGCTCGGCCTGAAGCGGATCCCGACGCTCCGCCGGGTCATCCTGCCGCAGGCGATGCGGGTGGTCGTGCCGCCGATGGGCAACCAGTTCACGATCATGCTGAAGGCGACGTCGCTGGCGAGCGTGCTCGGCGTCCCGGAACTGCTGCTCACGACGCAGACCTACGCGGCCGAGACCTTCCGGGTGTTCGAGCTGTTCATCGGGCTCGCGATCAACTACCTGATCCTCACCACGGTGTGGACGTTCATCCAGTCGCTGATCGAGTCGCGGCTGAACCGGCACGAGGCCGACGCCTCCTCGGGCGGCCTGCTCGACCGCGTCCGCCGGGACCTCCTCGGGAGCGCCGGGCCGCAGAAGGAGGCCGCGTGATGGCGGAGGAGACGGGCCGCGCCGTGTCGGACGAGGTCGTCATCGAGGCGAGCGGCGTGCACAAGTGGTACGGCAAGCTGCACGTCCTGAAAGGGCTGGACCTGACCGTGCACCGCGGCGAGGTCGTGTGCCTGATCGGGACGTCCGGGTCGGGCAAGAGCACGTTCCTGCGGTCCATCAACCATCTGGAGTCGATCCAGAAGGGCCGTATCACGGTGAACGGCCGCCTGATCGGCTACCGGAAGGGTGACGGCGACGGCCTGGTCCCCGAGCGGGAGGACCAGATCGCGTCCGCGCGCCGGGGCATCGGCATGGTGTTCCAGAACTTCAACCTGTTCTGGCACATGACGCTGATGCAGAACGTCGTCGAGGCGCCCATGCGGGTGCTCGGCCTTTCGCCGGCGGAGGCGCGCGAGCGCGGCACGGAGCTGCTCGAACGCGTCGGCCTGTCGGACAAGGCGGGCGCTTACCCGCGCAAGCTGTCGGGCGGCCAGCAGCAGCGCGGCGCCATCGCCCGCGCCCTGGCGATGCGGCCCGAGGTGATGCTGTTCGACGAGCCCACCAGCGCGCTGGACCCGGAGACGACGAGCGAGGTGCTGGACGTGATGGAGGAGCTCGCGTCCGACGGCATGACGATGGTGGTCGCCTCGCACGAGATGGGCTTCGTCCGGCGGGCCGCGCACCGCGTCGTGATGATGGCGGACGGGGTCATCGCCGAGGACATCGCCGCGTCCGAGATCGACGCGAGCGAGGGCCGGATCCGCGACTTCACCACCAGGCTGCACTGAGCCGGAACACGAGGAGCAGAAGAAATGCGGACCGGCGCGGCCGTCACGGCCACCCTCCGGCACTACGGCGCCGACACCCTGTTCGGCATTCCGGGCGTCCACACGCTGGAGTACTTCCGCGGGCTCGCCGAGCAGGGGTTCAGGATCGTGCTGCCCCGGCACGAGCAGGGCGCGGCGTTCATGGCGGACGGCTACGCCCGCGCGACCGGACGCCCCGCCGTGTGCTGCGTGATCAGCGGGCCCGGCCTGACCAACGCCGCCACCGGGATCGGGCAGGCGTACGCCGACTCGGTGCCGATGTTCGTGCTGGCCAGCGTCACTGCGTCGCACACACTGGGACGCGGCCGCGGGCATCTGCACGAGTGCAAGGACCAGCGGCTGATCGCCGAGCCGATCACCGGGCTCGCGCTGCACGCCGGTTCGGTGGACGAGCTGCCCGAACTGCTCGCCCGTGCCTGGGGCGCGCTGACGTCGGGGCGTCCCCGTCCGGTGTACCTCGAAGTCCCGATCGACGTGCTGGCCGAGGAGGTCGGGGACGGCTGGCAGCCGCTGCCGCCCGTCCGGCCCGACGTCGAGGCGCCGTCCGAGGATGCGCTGGCCGAGGCCGCGCGGCTGCTCGCCGGGGCCGAACGTCCGGCGGTGCTCGTGGGCGGCGGGGCGGCGGGCGCGAGCGCGCAGGTCAGGAGCCTGGTCCGGCGGCTTTCCGCGCCCGTGCTGACGACCGTGGCGGGCAAGGGGATCGTCCCGGACGACGACCCGCTCTGCGCCGGGCAGTCGCTCAAGCGGGTCGCGGTGCGGGAATGGCTCGCCGACCGCGACGTCGTGCTCGCGGTCGGCACGGAGCTGGCGTCCACCGACATCACCGTGGACGTCCTGCCGCTGAAGGGTCGCCTAGTCCGGATCGACGTCGATCCGACGCACCTGCCCGGCGACTACCCGGACGCGCTGTGCCTGCGAGCCGACGCGGCATGGGCGCTCGACCGGCTCCTCGAACAGCTCCCCGCGAGAGAGGACTCCGGGGCGGAGGCCGACGTCCGTGAGCTGCGGGCGCTCGCGGCAGCGGCGGCGCCGCCGTACCGGGGGTGGCACACGCGCGTCCTGGACGCCGTCTTCGCCGGAATCCCGGAGAACGCCCGCGTCTACAGCGACATGACGCAGCTCGCCTACACCGGGACGCAGGTCGTGCCGATGCGCGCCCCGCGCCGCTGGCTGCACCCGTCGGGGTTCGGGACGCTCGGCTACGCCGTCCCCGCCGCGGCCGGCGCCGCCGTCGCCGACCCGGACGCGCCCGCCGTCGCGATCGTGGGCGACGGCGGCCTCCTCTACACCGCGCAGGAGATCGTCACCGCCGCCGAGCTGGGCCTGCCGCTCGTCGTCGTGCTGTGGAACAACGAGGCGCTCGGCCAGATCCGCGACGACATGATCGCGCGCGGCATCGAGCCGGTGGCCGTCACGCCCGCGCCGCCGGACTTCTCCGGCCTGGCCGCCGCGATGGGCGCCGGAGTCGAGGCGCCGGAACGGCTGGCCGACGTCCCCGCGGCGATGGAGCGCGCCGTGCGGCGGCGCGGGCCCGTCCTCGTCCGGCTGGACGAGGACGTGCTGGCGGCGAACGAGGGAAGGGAGCAGCGGTGAAGGAGATCGTCCACTACATCGACGGAGGGTTCCGGGAGGGGACGGGCGCCGAGCTCGTGGACGTCAACCCGGCCGCGCCGGACACCGTCCTCGCGAAGGGCCGTGCCGCCGCCGAAGCGCAGGTCGACGCGGCCGTGGCGGCGGCGAGCGGGGCCGCGCCGGGCTGGGCGGCGACCCCGTTCCGGGAGCGCGCCGCGGTCCTGGTCCGCGCGGCCGCGCACATCCGCGCGCACGCCGACGAGTGGGGCCGGGAGCTGTCGCTGGAGGAGGGCAAGACGCTCGCCGAGGGCGTCGGCGAGGTCCGCCGCGCCGCCGACATCTGCGACTACGCCGCGTCCGAGGCCGACCGCCCGACGGGCGAGCTGTTCGACTCGCCGCGCGCCGGTGAGCGGATCATGGTGGTGCACAAGCCGGTCGGGGTGGCCGGGGTGATCACCCCGTTCAACTTCCCGATCGCGATCCCGGCCTGGAAGATCGCGCCCGCGCTGACCTACGGGAACGCGGTCGTGTGGAAGCCCGCCGAGGTGGTGCCGCTGCTCGCGATCCGGTTCGCCGAGGCGCTGGCGGAGGCCGGGCTCCCCGCCGGGGTGCTCAACCTGCTGCACGGCGGCGCGGACGTCGGTTCCCGGATCGTCGAGCATCCCGGCGTGAACGTCGTCGCGTTCACCGGCTCCACCGCGGTCGGACGGGCGCTGATCAGGCGGTGCGGCGACCTGGCCAAGCCGGTGCAGGCCGAGATGGGCGGCAAGAACGCCGCGATCGTGCTGGCCGACGCCGACCTCGCCGCCGCGGCGGCGCAGATCGTGCCGGGCGTGTTCGGCGTGTCCGGGCAGCGCTGCACGTCCAACACCCGGCTCGTCGTCGAGGACCGCGTGGCCGACGACCTGCTGGCCGAGGTCGTCCGGCTGGTGGACGGACTGGACGTCGGCGACCCGCTCGACCCGGCCGTCCGGATGGGCCCGCTGATCACCGCCGCCGCCCGCGACACCGTCGGCCGCGCGACCGGCGAGGCGCTGGACGGCGGCGCGAAGGCGCTCGCGGGCGGCGAGCCGTACACGTCGGGGCCGCTCGCGGAGGGATACTTCGTCCCGCCGAGCGTGCTCGCGCTGCCCGGCCCCGACCTGCCGCTGTGGCGGCGGGAGGTGTTCGGCCCGGTGCTGGCCGCGGTCCGCGCGGACGGCCCCGAGCACGCGCTCGCGCTGGCCGACGACAGCGAGTACGGCCTGTCCGGGGCGATCTTCACCCGGGACCTCGGCACGGCGCTGCGGGCCGTCGACGAGTTCGACGTCGGCGTCCTGCACGTCAACTCCAACTCGGCCGGGGCCGATCTGCACGTCCCGTTCGGCGGGGAGAAGGCCAGCGGGTTCGGCGCGAAGGAGCAGGGCCGCGCGCCCCGCGACTTCTACACCCGGACGACGACGGTCTACCTGCGCGGATGACGCGGACGACGAGCATGCGAAGCGACGGAGGGACGGACGGATGACGCGGATCGCAGTGGCCGGGGGCACGGTGTTCGACGGCACCGGGGCGCCCGCCGCGCCGGGCGACGTGCTGGTCGAGGACGGCCGGATCGTCGACGTCGGCCCCGGCCTGGACGGCGCCGCCGACGAGCGGATCGACGCGACCGGCATGACGGTGCTGCCCGGCCTGTTCGACTGCCATGTGCACGTGTGCTCGTCGGGGCTCGACCTCGTCAAGCGGCTGGAGCGCCCGTTCTCGTACCAGTTCTACGTGGCGGCGCGGAACCTGTCCCGGATGCTGGACATCGGGATCACGTCCGTCCGCGAGGCCAACGGCGCCGACCTCGGGATCAAGCGCGCGGTCGAGGACGGGCTGATCGACGGCCCGCGGATGCAGATCGCGATCACGATGATCAGCCAGACCGGCGGGCATGGCGACGGCCGGCGGCCCTCGGGCCTCACCATGACGTACAACATCGCGCATCCGGGACGTCCGGACGCCATCGCCGACGGCCCGGACGAGATGCGCCGCAAGGTCCGCGAGATCGTCCGGGCGGGCGCGGACGTCATCAAGGTGTGCACGACCGGAGGCATCCTGTCCGCCCGCGACCATCCGCACGACGCGCAGTTCGTCCCGGCGGAGCTGGAGGCGCTGGCGGACGCGGCGCGCGCGGCCGGCCGCCCGTTCATGGCGCACGCGCAGTCCCCGGTCGGCATCAAGAACGCGGTCGCCGCGGGCGCCCGGTCCATCGAGCACGGCATCCACCTGGACGACGAGTCCGTCGAGATGATGGTCGAGCGCGGCTGCTGGCTGGTGCCGACGCTGGTCGCCGGGCAGGCCGTGCTCGACCTGGCGGCCACCGGCGTCCGGGTCAGCCCGGTCGCGGTGGCGAAGGCCGCGGAGGCGGTCCAGGCGCACAAGGAGTCGTTCGCGCGGGCGGTGCGCGCGGGCGTCAAGATCGCGATGGGCACCGACACGGGCGTCGGCCCGTTCGGCTCCAACCTGGAGGAGCTGCCCCTCATGCGGGACGGCGGCATGACGCCCGAGCAGGTCCTGCACGCGACGACCGGATCGGCGGCCGACCTGCTCGGCTCCACCGACCTCGGCCGGCTCCAGCCCGGCCGGGTCGCGGACCTCGTCCTGGTCGACGGCGACGCCGCCGACCTGGACGGACTCGCGGACCGGGTGCGGCTCGTCATGGTGGGCGGCGAGATCCGGCGGCGGGTCACGGGCTGATGGCCGGGCCGCTCGTCGTCCGGAACGCGGCCCTGCCGGGCCGTCCGCCGTCCTCGATCGCGGTGGCCGCCGGACGGATCGCCGCCGTGGGCGACCTCGCCGACTGCCGGGCCGCCGCCGGGCCCGGCGCGACCGAGATCGACGCGGGCGGCGGGACCGTCCTGCCCGGGTTCATCGACGCGCACGCCCACCTGCTGAGCCTCGGGGAGGCGCTCGACGTCCTGGACCTGCGCGGGGTGCCCGACCCGGACGCGGTCGTCCGCGCGACCGCGCGCCGCGCCGCCGACACGCCCCCCGGCGCCTGGATCACCGGCCGCGGCTGGACGCCGGCGGGCGTCCAGGACAACCACCTGCTGTCCCAGGCGGTGCCCGACCGGCCGGTGCTGCTGAACCGGTTCGACCACCACGGCGCCCTGGTCAACGCGGAGGCGCTGCGCCGCGCCGGGATCGGCCCCGGCACCCCGGACCCGCCCGGCGGCCGCATCCTGCGTGACACGGACGGGCGGCCGACCGGGGTTCTGCTGGAGACCGCGGCCGACCTGGTCCGCGCGCAGATTCCCGCGCACGGCGCGGCAGATCGTCGGCGGCTGATGCGCGCCGCCGCCGCGCACTGCCTGAGCCTCGGCCTGACCGGCCTGCACGACGCCATCGACGACCTCGCCTGGATCGACGACATCCGATCGCTGCTCGACGACGGCGTGCCGCTGCCGCGGATCTTCGGGATGGTCCGGGCGCCCGCCGAGGGCGACCTGGACGAATTCGTCGGCGACGTGTTCCACCGCGACCCGCGCTTTGGCCCGCGCTTCGAGCTGCAGCGGTTGCGGCTGGTCTTCGACGGCGGCCTCGGTGCCCGCGGCGCCCTCTTCGACGAGCCGTACCAGGACGACCCGGACAACACCGGGCTCCAGATGATGCCCGAATCGCGCCTCCGGGAGGCGGCGGACGCGGTCCTGGCGCACGGCCGCGGGCTGTGCGTGCACGCGATCGGCGACCGGGCGAACCGGATCGTCCTCGACACCCTCGAACCGGCCCTCGCCGGACGGGGCGCCGCCGACCACCGCTTCGTCATCGAGCACGCCACCGTCGTCGCGCCGCCCGACGTCCCGCGCCTCGCCCGGCTGGGCCTGATCGCGTCCGTCCAACCGGCCCACCTGCACAAGGCGATCGGGTACCTCGCCGACCGCCTGGGCCCGGACCGGGCGCGGCACGCCTACGCCTTCCGGACCATGCTGTCCGCCCGCGTCCGGCTGGCCCTGGGCACCGACTTCCCGGTCGCCCCGCCCGACCCGCTCGGCACGCTGCACGCAGCGGAGACACGCCAGACCCCGGACGGGACACCGCCCGGTGGCCTGTTCCCCGACGAGCGGCTCACCCGCAGCGAGAGCGTCCATGGCGCGACCTACGAAGGCGCCTACATGGCGCGTCGCGAGCACGACCTCGGCACCGTCGTCCCAGGGCACCGTGCCGACCTGGTGGTCTTCGACCGGGACCTGTTCGCCCTGGACGCCGCCGACCTGCCTGCCGCCCGCGTCCGCTACACCGTCCTCGACGGTCAGATCGTCCACGCGGAGTCGTGCTGGGCGCCCCCACGACCGCGGTCAGCTGTTGAGCAAGCCGAGCAGCTGGCTGACCATCTTGCTGGTGCGTTCCATGGTGTCTTTCGCGTACGCCTTGACGGCGGGGTTGGCTCCCTTCTTCAGCTCCACTTTCGACATCTCCACAGCGTTGTGCTGATGGCCGAGGAGCAGGTTCAGGAATGTGGTGTCGAAACCGCGGGCTTCGGCCTGTTTCAGCGCCTTCATTTCAGCCGGGCCGATCGCGGGGAGGCCGCCGTGGGCGGCGTGGGCGTTCGCCGGCCCCTGCACCGTGGTCGGCTTCGACCACCCGGTGAGCCATGAGGTCATTTGCTGCATCTCACCGGTGCTGTCCGTGACGACGGTCGCGGCCAGCTTCTTGACGTCCCCGCGCCGGGTGCGGTCGGGGGCCAGCTGGGCCATGTCGAGCGACTGGCGGCGGTGCGCGATCATCATCTGCAGGAACATGACGTCGTCGGCGTTGTGATCGGCCGATGCGTCCTGCTTCGGCTTGTCCGCCGGATCGCTCGCCTTCGACGTGCCGCCGCACGCGGTGAGCAGCATGACGAGGGCGAGGAGCGTTCCGGCGAGGACATGGTGCCGGGAGCGGGACGCGGCCGGACGGGGGCGGGGGCGGTGACGGGGGGCGGGGGTTTCGCGGACGGACGCGATGCGGCGGCCGTCGCGATGCGGGAGCTTGGCGGTCATGGGGAGCTCGTGGCGGTGCCGCGGGAGCCGGTGGTTCTTCGCATGGGAATCCCTTCGTGGTGGGCTCGGACGTCACGCTATCCATAAAGCCGGGGGCGATCACAGGTTGAATCCATTGTCCGCGCCCACGCACGAGGGTGTTCGGTTTCTGCTCCGCGGCGAGTTCTGCTTCCGCGCCGCCGGCTGAATGCCGGCTGAATGCCGGCCGTTATGCCTGGTCGATCTGCATGACGACCGCCTTCGGCTCGGTGAAGAAGTCGCGGCTGAAGTCGCCGCCCTCGCGTCCGACGCCCGAGGCGCCGACCCCGCCGAACGGGGCGCGCAGGTCGCGGATGAAGAAGCAGTTCACCCAGACGGTCCCGGCGCGGAGCGCCGCGGACACGCGGTGGGCCCGGCTCAGGTTCTCGGTGAACACCATGGCGTTGAGGCCGTACGCGGTGTCGTTGGCCATCCCGACCGCCTCGGCCTCGGCGTCGAAGGGGGCCACGACCACGACCGGGCCGAAGATCTCCTCCCGCCAGTGCGGGGCGTCCTGCGCCATGTCCGTGATCACCGTGGGGCGGACGACCCAGCCGTCGCCGAGCCCCCCGGTGCGGATCCGGCCGCCCTCCGCCTCGATGGTCTCCATGTATCCGCGCACCTTCGCGTGGTGCGTCTCGGAGGCGAGCGGCCCGAGCTGGGTGCCCGGCTCGGACGGGTCGCCGACCACCATCGCCTCGGCGGCGGCGGTGAACCGGTCGAGGAACTCGTCGTAGACGTCGCGCTGCACGTACAGGCGGCTGCCCGCGAGGCACACCTGCCCGGCGTTGGTGAAGATCGCCTTGATGGACCACTCCACCGCCTTGTCCAGGTCGGCGTCGGCGAACACGAGGTTGGCGCCCTTGCCGCCGAGCTCCAGGCTCACCGGGACGAGGTTCGCGCCGGCGATCTCGGCGATGTCGCGTCCAGTGCCCGACGCGCCGGTGAACGTGATCCGGTCGATCGCGGTGCTCTCGGTCAGCGCCTGCCCGGCCGACCGCGGCCCGTAGCCGTGGACGACGTTGAGCACGCCCGGCGGCATGCCCGCTTCGAGCGCCAGCCGCGCCAGGAGCGTCGCGGACGCCGGGCTGTCCTCGGCGGGCTTGAGCACGACGGTGTTGCCCCAGGCCAGGGCCGGCGCGACCTTCCAGGTCTCCAGCATCAGCGGGAAGTTCCAGGGCGCGATCGCCGCGACGACGCCGGCCGGGCCGTACCGGGTGTAGGCGTGGTGGCCGCTGTCCATCGGCAGCGCGTCCGCCGCCGCCAGGCGTGCGTGGTCGGCGAAGAAGCTGAGGTTCAGGGCCGACCGGCTGACGTCGTTGCCGATGCTCTGGGCGACCGGCTTGCCCATGTCGCGGGTGTCCGCCAGCCCCAGCTCACGCTTGTTCTGCTCGACCAGCTCCGCGAGGCGGTGCAGGATGCGTCCGCGCTCCGCGTAGCCCATCCGCGGCCAGGGGCCGTCGTCGAAGGCCCGCCGTGCGGACGCCACCGCCTTCTCCACGTCCTGCTGGGAGGCCAGGGCCACCTCGGACCAGGGCTTCTGCGTCCATGGATCGACATCGTCGAACCGTGCGCCGTCGTGCGACTCGACTTCCTCACCGTCGATGACGTGGCCGTAGAACTCCATGTCGTGGTCAACCCTCATTCCTCTGTAGTGCCGGCCTCTGCGGTGCCGACCTCTGCGGTCCCGGCCTCGGTAGTGCCGGAGGTGTCGCGCTCGGCGAGCGTGATCCCGCCCGCGGCCCAATGTGTCGGCGGCAGCTCGTGGACGAGCACCCGTACGCGCGCCGGGTCGGTTCCGGTGGAACGCACGACCGCGTCGTGCACTTCGCTGATCAGTTCTCGGATCTGGTCGGGCGGCCGTCCTGCGGCCAAGGTGACCTGGACGAGGGGCATGTCGGATCCTCCTGGCGGGAAGGGGCGGTGAGGGCGGGGACCAGCCGCGCCGCGTTCCCGCCGAGGACGGCCCGCTCGGCTTCCGGCGGCAGGCCGAGCCCGCGGACCGCGGCGACCGCGCCGGTGTCGGCGAGGTCGAACGGCAGGTCCGTGCCGAGCAGGACGTTGCCGTGCCCGACGTCCTCGATCAGGCGGCGGAGCGCGGCCGCGTCGAAGACCGCGGTGTCGAAGTGGAAGCGGCGCAGGTGGTCGCGGGGCGACGTCGGGATCGTCCGCGACTCCTCCTTGCGCTGCCAGCCGAGGTCGAGCCGGGGCGCCAGACCGGGCAGGCAGCCGCCGCCGTGCACCAGGCACAGGACGGGGTCGTGCCGGTCCAGGACGCCGCCGAAGATCAGCCGGGCCGCGGCGAGGGCCGTCTCCGCCGGGTAGCCCAGCAGCTGCACCAGGTGGTAGTCGCGCAGCCGGGCGGGGGACGACGCGCGGCTGGGATGGACGAGGCAGAACGCCCGGCGCTCGGTCAGCAGGCTCCAGACGTCCTCGTTGGCGGGGTCGTCGAGTTCGCGGCCCCCGCCGAAGGTGCCGGTCGTCAGCCCGGCCATGCCGAGCTCGTCCAGGCAGCGGGCCGCCTCCCGGGCCGCTCCGGGCAGCCCCACCGGCACCGTGCCCAGCGCCGCGAGCCGCCGCCCGGCCGCCGCATCGCCCGCCCCGCCGGACGCCGTGTCGGACGCCACGTGCTCGGCGAGCGCGTCGTTGGAACGGCGGGTGATCTCCATGACCAGGTCGTGATCGTCGGAGGTCGAACCGAACACGAACGGCGGCGCCGCGACCAGCTGCGCGTCGATGCCCGCGGCGTCCATGGTGGCCAGGCGGCGCCGCACGTCGTACTGCTCGGCGGCCAGCGGGATGCGGGCGCCCTTGGCGACCCCGGACACCGCCGGGTCCAGCAGCAGCGTCCCGGCGTCCACTCCGGACAGGTCCGCGTAGCCGCGGTCGGCGAGGTACCGGAGCAGGGGCATGGGCAGCGCGTGGGCGTGGACGTCCACCGTCGCCGGTCCGCCCGGCGCCGTCGACGGCCCGTCCGGTCCCGGATCGGGGCCCGTCGCGGCGGGCCCGCTGGTCGATGTCATCCCCGTCCTCCGCTCGCTGGTTTCAGATAACCATTATGATGGATATGTGTGTCGCTGACAATCGGCCGCCGCGCGGGCGACCTCGGCAGCGCTCCCGGAAAACGGACATTGACTCTAATCAACATGGTGGTTAGAGTCGCCGCGAGCGCCGGTCCCGAGCCAACCGAGGAGTGCCATGTCGAAGATCTCGATCAGTTCAAGCAACGCGCCCAAGGTCGGCTTCTCCACGGGGACCACCCCTCCGCTGTCGCAGGCGATCGTGCACGGGGACCTGATCTTCTGCTCGGGGACGGGCCCGCTTGACCCCGCCACCCGCACGATCGTCTCCGACGACCTCGCCGAGCAGGTCCGGCAGACGCTCACCAACCTGGTCGCGGTGGTCGAGGCCGCCGGCGGGACCAAGGACTCGATCCTCAAGTGCAACTGCTACCTGCGCGACGCCGCCCAGTTCCCCGAGTTCAACAAGGCGTACCGCGAGTTCTTCGCCGACTGCGAGAGCTTCCCCGCGCGCACGACCGTGAACGCGCCCCCGCACCGGGCCGGCGTGCTGGTCGAGGTGGAGTGCGTCGCCGCCGTCGAGCCCAAGTAGCCGGCCGCGCCCCAGGACGCCGGGAAGGAGCACCCGATGACCGAGCCGTACCGTATGCCCGTCGTCGACCTCGACGGGATCGCCGAGCGCCTCGGCAAGAGCGGCAGGCGCGTGGAGGTGCTGTGGCAGCACAGCGAGTCCCTCGCCTTCGTGGCGCGGGGGCGCGAGTACCGCTCCGAGTTCCACCTCAACCCGAGCGATGAGGTGATGTACGTGATCCGGGGCGAGCTGCGCCTGCACAGCCGCCGGCCGGACGGCAGCGAGGTGGTCGACGTGATCCCGGAGGGCTCGGCGATCTTCACGCCGTCCCGGCTGCCGCACTCCCCGCGGTTCGACCCGGACGCCTACATCATCGTCATCGAGCGGCTCCGCCGCCCCGGCGAGCTGGACCGCTTCCAGTGGTTCTGCCAGGGCTGCGGCGAGTTCCTGCACGAGGAGTCGTGCCACGTCGCCGACTACTCCACCGACCCGGTCGGCCAGGCCTACCAGCGCTTCTTCGACGACGAAGAGGCCCGGACCTGCGACGCCTGCGGCGAAGTGCTGCGGCCCTACTGAACCTCGTCCGCGTACAGCCGGTGACCGGCCCCGAGTGGAGTCCACCATGGAACGAACACAGGTCGCCATCATCGGAGCAGGCCCGGCCGGCCTGCTCCTCGGCCGGATGCTCGAACTCGCCGGCGTCGACGCCGTGATCCTGGAGCACCGGACGCGCGCCCACGTGGAGGGCCGCATCCGGGCGGGCATGCTGGAGCATCGCACCGCGCGGCTCCTCGAAGAGCTGGGGCTGGACGAGCGGATGCGCCGCGAGGCGTTCGTCCACCACGGGTTCGAGATGCGCTTCGACGGGACGCGCCACCGGATCCCGATGGCCGAGCTGACCGGCGGCTGCACCGCGGTCATGTACAGCCAGCAGGAGATCGTCCGCGACGCGATCGAGGCCCGCGCCGCCTCGGGCCTTCCGCTGGAGTTCGACGTCGGCGACGTGCGGCTAGACGGCCCCGAGACCGACCACCCGAAGGTCCGCTACCGGGCGTCCGACGGCTCCGAGCGGGTCCTGGCCTGCGACTTCATCGCGGGCTGCGACGGCTTCCACGGGGTGTCGCGGACGTCGGTCCCGGACGGCGTGCTGACGGCCTACGAGCGCGACTACCCGTTCGCCTGGCTCGGCGTGCTGGCCGACGTCGCGCCGTCCACGTTCGAGCTGATCTACGCGTGCCACGAGCGCGGGTTCGCCCTGCACAGCATGCGGTCGAGCGAGGTCAGCCGGTTCTACCTCCAGGTGCCGCCGGACGCGGACCTGGCCGACTGGCCCGACGACCGGATCTGGGCGGAACTCCAGCTCAGGCTCGGGACGGACGACGGCGCGCCCCTCGCCGAAGGCGCCATCACGAAGAAGAGCGTCACCGCGATGCGGAGCTTCGTCGTGGAGCCGATGCGGCACGGGCGGCTCTTCCTCGCCGGGGACGCCGCGCACATCGTCCCGCCGACCGCCGCGAAAGGGCTCAACCTCGCCGCCGCGGACGTGCGGCTGCTCGCCGACGCGCTGTGCATCTGGTACGAGTCCGGCGACCCGACGGCGCTGGACGCCTACTCCGACGACGCCCTGCGCGGGGTCTGGCGCGCCCAGCAGTTCTCCCGCTCGATGACGTCGCTGCTGCACCACGACCCGAGCGACCCGATGGAATGGCGGCTCCAGCACGCCGAGCTGAAGCATCTCTGCACGTCGGAGGCGGCGATGAGGAACTTCTGCGAGAACTACGTGGGGCTCCCGGCGGTCGGACGCGTCCACCGGCGCGAGCCCGAGCCGACATGAAGGAGATGGCCAGCCCATGACCACTGACACCGGCGCGCTCGACCTGGCGGCGGGACGCCTGGACACCGCGCAGCACACCGCGGCCGCGGTCGGGCAGCTCCCCGGCGGGCTCACCCCCGCCGACGCCTACGCGATCCAGGACGCGGTGATCGCCCGCCGGCTGGCGCGGGGGGAGCGGCCGGCCGGGCTCAAGCTCGGCTTCACCAGCAAGGCGAAGATGGCGCAGATGGGCGTGTCCGAGGTGATCGTCGGGCGGCTCACCGACGCCATGCGCGTCCCCGACGGGGGCGAGGTCGCGCTGGCCCGGTTCATCCACCCGCGCGTCGAGCCCGAGGTCGCCTACCGGATCGCCCGCGACGTCACCCCGGACGACGACGAGCTGCCCGTGGACGCGGTCGCGCCCGCGCTGGAGATCATCGACTCCCGGTACCGCAACTTCCGGTTCAGCCTGCCGGACGTGATCGCCGACAACGCCTCGTCCGCCGCCTTCGTCATCGGCGCCTGGCAGCCGCCCGGCGCGGACCTGGGCGGCCGCGAGGTCCGCCTGACCGTCGACGGCGCCGACGTCGAGACGGGCTCCACCGACGCCATCCTCGGCCACCCGGACCGGGCGCTGCCCGAGCTGCTGAGGATCGCCCGGCGCCAGGGCATGCCGCTGCGCGCCGGCCACGTCGTCCTCGCCGGCGCCGCCACGGCCGCCGCCCCATTCCCGGCGGCGCACGTCGAGGTCCACATCACGGGCCTAGGCACCGCCTCCGTCCTCGGCACGGCCCCGATCCCGGACGCCGCCCTCAGCTGAGGACACGGAAAGTGGGCCGGATCGGGGAGGATCCGGCCCACTTCGTTCCCCAGTCGAGGGTCAGGCCTTCGGCTCCTGGATGAGCTCGTTCAAGCTGACCGGTTTCTCGACGAGCTTGTACTTCTGCGTCAGCCGCACCAGTTCCTCGATCGACGCCCGCTCGAACGTGGTCGGCCAGGCGATCATCTTGATCCTGGCCGCCTGGGCCGGCGGGATCTTGGTGTAGCTGTTGAGGATCTTGCGGACCTCGTCGGT
Source organism: Actinomadura sp. 1N219 (assembly GCF_044326405.1). Classification (NCBI taxonomy): domain Bacteria; kingdom Bacillati; phylum Actinomycetota; class Actinomycetes; order Streptosporangiales; family Thermomonosporaceae; genus Actinomadura; species Actinomadura sp. 1N219. The sequence continues at coordinate 873,828 of NZ_JBIRAY010000001.1, forward strand.
GTGGGCGTTGGCGTAGTCCAGCGACTTGCGCACGGCCGCGTCGAACCTGCGCACCACGTCGGGGTTGCTCTTGGCGTAGGCCGTGGAGGTGAAGTACGAGGCCACCGCCAGCTTCGGGTGGGTCTCGGCGTAGTTGTTGAGGACGGACCTGGCGCCGCGGTCCAGCAGCGAGGTGACGAACGGCTCGCACTCCCAGGCCGCGTCGATGCGGTCGGTGTTGATCGCGGTGACCATGTCGGGGAAGCCGATCTCGGTGAACTTCACCGAGTTCGGGTCGACGCCGCCCTTCTCCAGCGCGGCGCGGATCGTGACGTCCCCGATGTTGTTGAGGGTGTTGACCGCCAGCGTCTTGCCGGACAGGTCCTTGATGCCGCGGATCGGGCTGTCCTTGGGGACCAGCACCTGGCATGCCTCGTCGTTGCCCGGGGCGATGCCGACGCCCGGCGTGATCGCGTGCAGCGGCACGCCCTTGCTCTTGGCGACGATCAGCGACACGTTGTTGGAGAAGCCGAACTGGTTGCTGCCGCTGACGACGGCGGGCACGATCGCCGCGCCGCCCGCGGCCAGCTGCGGTTCGATCTTGAGCTTCTGCTCGGCGAAGAAGCCCTGCTGGACGCCCAGGTACAGCGGCGCGACGTCGGTGATCGGGATCAGGCCGACCTTCACCGTGGTCACGCCCTCGGCGTCGGTCTTCCCGGCCGACGTCCCGCCCCCGCCGCAACCGGCGGCGAGGCCGACCGCGAGCGCGGCGAGGACCACCCGGAGCCGGCGCCTTCGGATCGTTCTCATCATGGCCTCACTCCTCCGAGCGGTACACGGCGCATTTCGCCACTTATGACCAGAACGATTATCATCATTAGGGTTTATCGTCAACGGTGTGTCCGGTCGCTTTTGGCTGTTAACCTACAATCGTTATGACGAATCAGGATGGCGATTACATCGTCCGGGCCGCGTCCGTCGTCACCATGGACGCGGACCGGCCGCGCGCCGAGGCGCTGGCGGTCCGCGGCGAGCGCGTCGTCGCGGCGGGCTCGCTCGACCAGGCCCGCGCGGCGCTCGGCGAGCACGCGCGCGTCCTCGACATGGGCGGCGCGACCGTCCTGCCGGGGCTGATCGACACGCACATGCACCTGCTGTGGACCGGGCTCGCGCACGTGCTGCTCGACCTGGCCGGTCAGCGCAGCATCGAGGGCGTCGTCGCGGCGACCCGCGCCTGGGCGGACGCCCACCCCGAGGCGCCGTGGGTCGTCTCCGCCGACGGGTGGGAGATCGAGGACATCGCCGAGCGGCGCCTGCCGACTCGCGACGAACTCGACCGCGCCTGCCCCGACCGTCCCGTCCTGATCCTGCGCTGCGGCCACGAGGGAGCGGCGAACTCGGTCGCGCTGAAGCTGGCCGGTCTGACCGATGGCATGCCCGACCCGCCCGGGGGCCGCCTCGGCCGGGACGCCGACGGACGCCTCACCGGCGTGCTGATCGAGCCGCCGGCGATCGAACTCGTCCGCCGCCACATGCCCCCGCCGGACGACCAGACCAGGCGGGCCGGGATCGCCGCCGCGGCGCGGCAGGCCCTCGCCGCCGGGCTGACCTCGGTGATCGAGCCGGGCCTGCGCACCGAGGAACTCGCCACCTACCAGCGGATGCACGCCGACGGCGAGCTGCCGCTACGGGTGACCGCGATGCCGCTGCAGGTGGCGGGCGCGTCCGTCGACGACGAGGTCGCCCGCCTCACCGGCCTCGGGGTGGGCTCCGGCTTCGGCGACGACCGGCTGCGCCTCGGGCCCGTGAAGGTGTTCCTGGACGGCGGCGGCTCGCTGGGAACGGCGTACCTGCGTGAACCGTGGCCCGGACGGTGCGGCGACCACGGCCAACTCCTGCTCGACCCCGACGCGCTGCGTGCTCTCGCGGTCGGGCTGGTGAGGCACGGCTGGGGGCTGGGGGTGCACGCGGTCGGGGGCGGGGCGCTCGACGTGCTCTTCGACGTCCTCGATCAGGCCGATCGCGTGGCCGCGCTGAAACCGCTGCGCTGCCAGGCCATCCACGCGTATCTGACGCCCTCGGAGCGCAACATGGCCGACGCCCGCCGGCTGGGCGTGGTCGTGGCCGCGCAGCCGACGATGCAGGAGCAGTTCGCCGACCGTCTCATCGCCCAGCTCGGCCGGAACGCCGCGGCCGCCGCCGCGCCGCTGGCCACCTGGCTGCGCGCGGGCGTCCGCGTGGCGGGCGGCTCGGACTCACCCGTCACGCCGTTCCAGCCGCTGCGCGGGATCTGGCAGGCGGTGACCCGCCACCACGCGCCGAGCGGCGGGCCGCTCGGCCCGGACGAGCGGGTCGGCGCGGCGGCGGCGCTGCGGATGTACACCGTCGACGCCGCGTACGCCGCGTTCAACGACCATGCGGTCGGGACGCTCCGTCCGGGCATGCGGGCGGACTGGGTGGCGGTAGGCGGCGACCCGGAACGATGCCCGCCGGACGAACTACGCGACCTGCCCGTGCTGGCCACGGCGGTCGACGGGGAGATCCGTCATCGCGCCTGATCGGCGTCAGTTGATGACCGCCGTGGGCGGGCTGTGACGGCGGACGGCGCGGCGGACGCGCGCCTGGTCCTGCGACTCGACCGCGTCGACCAGCGCGACGTGAATACGGAAGGTCTTGCTCGCCGTGAAGAGCGCGTCAGAGCTGACCTCCTCGATCTCGTTCTCGATCATGTCGAGCATCGTGGTGTAGATGACGCGCAGGACCGCGTTCGGGGTGATCTGGGCGATCCGCCGGTGCACGGCCCAGTTGGCGCGCAGGAACCCGGCGGCGTCGCCCCGCTGCTCGTCCATGCGCTCCAGCAGCCGGCGCAGGTCGGCCAGGTCCTCGTCGGTGCGGTGGACGGCGGCGTCCATGAGGATGGGCTCCTCCAGCGCGTCCCGGACCGCCAGGCACTGCGCGCTGGCCACGCCGTTCTCGCGCAGCCCGAGGATCAGGTGGTTGACGCGCACGTGGCTCGGCGTGCGGAGGGCGAAGAGCCCGCCGCCCGGACCGGGCTTGGCGGACACCACGCCGCGCATCTCCAAGAGCCGGACGGCCTCGTTCACGGTCCCGACGGCGACGCCGTACTCCTGGCGCAGATCCTCCTTGGTGCCGAGCCGGCTGCCGTCCGGCAGCGCGGTCTCGATGATCTTGCGTTCGATCTCGCGGGCGATGGTCTCGGCGCGCGACAGCCGCCACTCGGTGCGGCCAGGACGCTCGGGAAGACTCACCGGTCGCTCTCCAGGGGAAGGGGTCGGGCAACGGCCGGCCGGCGGACGACAACCGGGACAGCCGTCACATCTTGACAGATAATCATCATGCTCAATATATTCAGTTTGAGGCTGGATTGCAATCTGGTGGCGACCGCGCAGGCCATGCGAGCGGAACGCGGCGCGCAGGCGTGCCCTGATGTCCACGATGTGCGGCCGGGCCCGGCCGGCGCGACGACGCGGGAGGCGACGAGGAGCCGCCCCCAGAAGGAGTTTTCGTTGACCCGGACTTCGACCATGTCGACGCCGATCATTCCTGGCATGAGACGGCGACTCCCGCGAACGCCGAAGTTCATCGATGGGCTTCTCGGCGCAGCGGGGCTCGTCGCGGTGCTGGCCGCCCTTGAGCTTTCCACGATAGTCGGATTGCTGCCAGAGAAGACGTTTCCGCGCATCTCCGCTGATCTCGGGGAGCTCGCCGGATTGACCACCGGCTCGGAACTGTGGAAAGCCATCGGCGAGACCATGCAGGGCTGGGCCGCCAGCTTCGGCCTCGCCGTGGTGATCGCGGTCCTGCTCGGGCTCGCGATCGGGTCGAACGCCGTCCTGCACGCCGCCACCAGCGCGGTCATCGAGTTCCTGCGCCCGATCCCGTCGGTCGCGCTGATCCCGCTCGTCGTCCTGGTGCTCGGCACCGGCATGCAGAGCAAGGTCTTCCTGGCGACGTTCGCCGCGAGCTGGCCGATCCTGGTCGCCACCATCTACGGGATGCGGGACGTCGAACCGGTCGCCCTCGACACCGCGCGCTCGTTCCGGGCCCGTCCGCTCGACACGCTGCGGTCGGTGGTGCTGCCGAGCGCGGTGCCCTACATCGCCCCCGGCCTGCGGGTGGCGTCGACCACCGCGCTGATCCTCTGCGTCACCGCCGAACTGGTGATCGGCGCGCCCGGGCTCGGTCAGTCGATCACCGTGGCCCAGGCGGGCGGCCAGTTCCAGCTCATGTACGCGTTCATCATCGCGACCGGCCTGCTCGGGGTGCTGCTCAACCTGGTCTTCGTCGCCATCGAGAAGCGGCTGCTCCGATGGCACCCGTCCCAGCGAGTCCAGGGAGGCGCGCAGTGAGTGCTGGGAAAGGCATGGTGAACCGCCGCGGGGTGCTGCTCGGCATCCAGATCGGCGCGCCCGTCCTCGTCCTGCTCGGCTGGGGGCTGTGGTCGGCCGGCAGCATGAACATCTTCTACCCGCCGCTGACGACGATCCTCGACGTCTTCCAGGACACCTGGCTGTTCGAGCGGGTCGGCTCGGACGTCGTGCCCAGCCTGGCCAACATGCTCGCCGGGTTCGCGCTGTCGATCGTCATCGGCGTGCCGCTCGGCATCCTCATCGGCCTGCGGCGCACGCTGCGCACGGCGCTGGCGCCGGTCATCGAGTTCGTCCGGGCGATCCCGCCGCCGGCGCTGATCCCGTTCGGCATCGTCGTGCTGGGCGTCGGGACGAGCATGAAGGTGTTCATCATCCTGATGGTCGGCCTGTTCCCCGTCCTGATGCACACCATCGACGGGGTGCGCGGGGTCGACCCCGGGCTGCTCGACAGCGCGCGTGCCTACCGCGTCGGCCGGCGCGACCGGCTGGTGCGCGTCGTGCTCCCGGCCGCCGCGCCGCAGATCTTCGCGGGGATGCGCGTCTCCCTCTCGCTGTCGCTGATCCTGATGGTGATCAGCGAGATGGTCGCCAGCACCCGCGGGATCGGCTATTTCATCCTGGAGTCCCAGCGCACCTTCGCGATCCCCGAGATGTGGTCCGGGATGGTGCTGCTCGGAATCCTCGGCTACCTGTTCAACCTTGCCTTCGGCACCATCGAGCGTCGCGCGCTGCGCTGGCACCACGGAGCACGAAAGGGAGCATCCTGATGACCGACGAACAGCCGATCCTCGAGGTCGACGGCCTCGGCAAGACCTACGGCGGCGGCGCCGGGGCGGTGCACGCGATCGACGAGATCGGCTTCACCGTCGCGCGCAGCGAGTTCGTGTGCGTGGTCGGCCCCTCGGGCTGCGGCAAGACGACGCTGCTGCGCTGCCTCTCGGGTCTGATGCCCGCCACGAAGGGGCAGGTCCGCGTGGACGGCCGGAAGGTCGACCGCACCCCGGACGACATGGCGATCGTCTTCCAGGACTACAGCAGGTCGCTCTTCCCGTGGATGTCGGTGACGGAGAACGTCGCGTTCCCGCTGCGGCGCAAGCGGCTGGACCGTGCCAAGCGCCGGAAGCTGATCGGCGACTCGCTGGAGGCGGTCGGCCTCGCCGACGTCGGCAAGCAGTACCCGTGGCAGCTCTCGGGCGGCATGCAGCAGCGCGTGGCGATCGCCCGCGCGCTCGCCTACGAACCCCAGATCCTGCTCATGGACGAGCCCTTCGCCGCCCTGGACGCGCAGACCCGCGCCGACCTGGAGGACCTGACCCTCGGGCTGCGCCACGACTACGGCGTGACCGTGGTGTTCGTGACCCACGACATCGACGAGGCGGTCTACCTGGCCGACCGCGTGATCGCGCTGACGCCGCGCCCGACCCGGGTGCGGGAGATCATCGACGTCGACCTGCCGCGTCCGCGCGACCAGCTGACCACCAAGGAGCTGCCCGACTTCGCCCGCCTGCGGAGCCACGTCTACCGCCAGGTCCGCCAGCTAGGCGACAACGCGGACCGGGACGCCGCGGGCCAGGACGACGCCGGCCGGGGCGCCGCGCAGGGGACCGCCCAGCCCGCCGCCGACCTGGACGCGTCCGCCCGCGCCTCCTGATCGCGCCGGTCGAACACTTTCGACCTATTGAATATATGCATTAGGCGGATTATGTTGGGCGGGACGAACACGTCCCACCGGTGACGTACCCGGCGCCGCCGACCGGCGCCCCCGCACCCGCACCGGACCACATCGACTCGTGCACCCCTCGCGCACCCCCGATTCCCCTGGAGTTCCGAGATGTCCCTTCTCCACCGCGGCCGGTGCGGACGCCCGGTCCGCCGCCGCACCGCCGTCGCGGCCGGCGTGGTGCTGGCCCTGACGCCCCTCACCGCCTGCGGCTCCGGAGACGGCGCGAAGGTGAGCGCCACCGGCACGGCGGAGGTGAAGCTCGGCGTCATCCCCATCATCGACATCGCGCCGGTGCACCTCGGCATCTCGAAGGGCGTGTTCGCCCGGCACAAGCTGAAGGTCACCACGCAGAGCGCCCAGGGCGGCGCCGCGATCGTCCCGGCGGTGGTCAGCGGCGACTTCCAGTTCGGCTACTCCAACCTGGTCAGCCTGCTCACCGCCCGCGACAAGCGCATCCCCGTGACGATGGTCGCCGTGGGGGCGCGGGCGTCCGACGACGTCCTGGACGACGGGTCCGGGCAGCTGATGACCCGCGATCCCGCGATCAAGGGGATCGCCGACCTCAAGGGCAAGAAGATCGCGATCAACACCCTCAAGGGCATCAACGAGGTCGCGGTGAAGTCCAGCCTCAAGAAGCAGGGGCTGGCGCCCGAGGACGTCTCGCTCACCGAGGTCCCGATCCCGAACATGCCGGAGACGCTGAACTCCGGCAAGGTGGACGCCGCGATGATGAGCGAGCCGTTCATCTCCATCGCCAAGGGGCAGGGCGCCAAGCCCCTTCCGGTCAGCTACGCCAGCATGGGCCGGAACCTGCCGTTCGCGGGGTGGTTCACGTCCAAGCAGTTCGCGACCAAGAACCCCGAGGTCGTGAAGCGCTTCACCGCCGCGCTGAAGGAGTCCCTGACCTACGCCGAGGCCCACCCCGACGAGGCCCGCGCCGCCCTGAACGGCTACCTCAAGCTGGACGCCGGCCTCAGCGGCAAGGTGACGCTGCCCGGCTGGAACCCGGAGGCCGGACGGAACGAGATCGCCCCGCTGGCCCAGCTGGCCGTCGACGCCGGAGTGATCGGCAGCACCCGTCCACTGGACGACCTGCTCGCCCCCTGACACCCACAGAACCCTCGGGACGACCATGAGCTCACAACCGCGCACCGCCGCCGCACCGGCCGCCACCGCACCTACCGCAGGCCAGGACCTGTCGCGCGAACCGTCCGGAGCGGCGGCCATGCCCGGCGGCGAGGCGGGCGAGGCCGTGACCGGCGACGTCTTCGCCGGGACGCTGGCGGAGCTGACCTGGTACGAGGTCGACCGGGCCGCCCGGTCGGGAGCGGTGCTGCTGTGGGCGTTCGGGGTGATCGAGCAGCACGGCCCGCACCTGCCGACCGGCACGGACGTCTACCTGCCGGTCGCCCGGCTGCGCGCCGTGCGGGCGCTGCTGGCCGAGCGCGGCGTGCAGGCGCTGGTCATGCCGCCCTACTACTGGGGCGTCAACGTGGTCTCCGGGTCGTTCCCCGCGTCCTACAGCGTCCGGCCGGAACTGATGCAAGAGGTCATGGTCGATCTGCTCGCCGGCATGGCGCGCGACGGGTTCCGGCACGTGTTCTGCTTCTCCGGCCACGGCGACGCCCTGCACAACCGCACGATCCACGACGGCGTGCGAGCCGCCCGCGACCGCACGCCCGCCGATGCCAGCTTCGTCACCGAGCCCGCGCTCGCCCGGCGCATCGGCCTCGACCTGGACGACCCGTCCCTGACCCTGTACGGCCCGGACGAGCCGCCGCCGCCCGGCCCGGCCGACGTGCACGCCGGACGATGGGAGACGTCCCTGATGATGCACTCCCATCCCGGACTGGTGCGCGAGGAGGTGCGCGCCCGGCTGGAGCCCAGCGGGCTGGGCGCGTCCGACCTGGCCGTCTGGCGGCAGGGCTTCGACGCCGCCCGCCGCGTCACCCCCGACGGCTACTTCGGCGACCCCGCCGCGGCCGGCGCCGGAGAGGGACGCCGCCTCCACGCACTCGCCGCCGAACAGGCCGCCGACGCCATCGCGCTTCGCCTGCGGCGGCCGCCGCCCGCCCAGACCGCTCACCCTTCCCGGACGGAGGATTGATGGCTGAGATCAGCCTCGCCGTGGCCGCGAGCCACACTCCCGGTCTCACCGGCTGGTTCGACAAGGCGCCCGAGGCCGACCGGGACACGGTCCGCGCGGCCTACGCCGAGATCCACGACGCCGTCGTGCGGTCCCGCACCGACGTGCTCCTCATCATCGGCAACGACCATGTGGAGAACGCCCCGGTCAGCGACTGCCCCGACTTCACCTTCGGCCTCGCCGAACGGCACACCGGCCCGGACGAGTGGTTCAAGCCCTGGCTGCGCGTCGCCGACTACGCCGTGCCGGGGCGTCCGGACGTCGCCGACGTCCTCTACCGGAGCGTGCAGGGGGCCGGGCCGCGCGTGCGCGCCGTCCACGAGAACCTGCGCTACGACGACAACCTCTCCGTGCCGATCACCCTCGCCGGACTCGTCGACGCGGGCGTGGCGGTCGTGCCCGTGCTGCAGAACTGCACGGTCCCGCCCATCCCGGACGAACAGGCCTGCTACGCGTTCGGCGCGGCGCTCGGCGACGCCATCCGCACCCGCCTCCCCGCGGGCCTGCGCGTCGGCCTGTTCGGCTCCGGCGGCCTGTCGCACGAACCGGGCGGGCCGCGCTACCTGGAGATCGACGAGAAGTTCGACCGCTGGTGGCTGGACCTGCTGGTCGAGGGCGACCACGAGAAGATCCTCGCCGAGGGCACGTTCGACCGCATGGAGCAGGCCGGCTCGGGCGGCACCGCGGAACTGCTCTCCTGGACGGTCGTCATGGGCGCGATCGGCCCGCGCCCTTGCAGGTCCCTGGGCTACGCCGCCGTCCCGCAGTGGCGCTGCGGCGTCGGCGCGGTCCGCTGGGACCTGTCCTGACCCGCCGACTACTCGAAATGGACGCACCGGACATGGCACTCGAACACTTCGATCCGCTGCTGCGCACCAACGACCTCGTCCAGGACCTGAAATGGGACCGCGAACTGCGTGCCCGCTTCGAGTCCGCCGAGAAGGAGGTGCTGGACGGCTACCCGCTCACGGAGGAGGAGCGCACGGCGATCCTGGCCCGCGACTTCAGGCGGCTGTTCCTGCTCGGCCTGCATCCGTACCTGCTCTCCCAGCTCGCACGGCTGATCTACGGCACGGGGGAGAAGGCGGGCACCTCCGAGGCCGCGACCGCGCTGATCAAGTCGCTGCTGGGCGACCGGTACGAGACCTACATGGCGGAGCGCGGTGGCGAATCATGAGCGTGTCGCAAACAGCTTTGCTCGTCATCGACATGCAGAACGACTACTGCCACCCGGACGGTGTTTTCGCGCAGGCCGGGCTCCGCGTCCGCCATCTTGACGAGCTGGTCGGCCAGGTCAACACCCTCGCCGCCGCCGCCCACTCGGCAGGCCGGCCCGTCATCTGGGTGCGGATGGAATGGGACGGCGACGCCGACGTGGGCCTGCTCGCCGACCGCAGCCCTTTCCTGCGGACGCAGGGGTTGAGGCGCGGCACCTGGGGCTCCGAACTCCTCGCCGGCCTCGACCGCGCCCCGGGCGACCACGAAGTGATCAAGACCCGCTTCGACGCCTTCCACCGCACCGGCCTGCGGAACCTCCTGCACGACCTCGACGTCGGGACGCTCGTCGTCGCGGGCGTGCGCACCGACTTCTGCGTCGAGTCGACCGTCCGCCAGGCCTTCTTCCACGACCTGCGGGTGATCGTGGCCCGCGAGGCCGTCGCGGGATACGTCGACGACCTCCACCTCGGCAGCCTGCGCCTGATGGGCACCGTCTTCGCCGAGGTCGACTCGATCTCCGACGCGGCCGCCGCGCTCGCGGCAACCGTCCCGGCCGCCTCACCGTAATCCGCACCCGGCGCTATGCGGTCGTGGGCTTGGGGGCCGTTTCTGTGATGAGCGGGGCGGGACGGAAGCCCTTGATGACGAGCCAGATGCCCAGTGACAATTCCCACCCGTCCCAGGGCTTCAGCGCCCGCGGCACGGGCGAGACCTGCTGGCGCGTCCGGCGCTAGGCGGTCTTGGGGTCGCCGGTCAGCGGGACGAGTGCGGCGTCGATGGCGTCGGCGAGGCGGTGGGGGTCGGTTTCGGCGCGGGCGACGACGTGCAGGCCCTGCATGAGCGCGAGGAGAAGGCGGGCCTGGGCCCCACAGTCGACGTCCGGACGGATCTCACCCGATCGTTGCGCAGCCTGGAGGGCCTGCGCCAGGCCGGCCTCCAGCGCGCCGAAGCCGTCCTGGACGAGTCGGCCCGCGGTCTCGTCCCCGGGGAGCAGTTCGGCGGCGGTGTTGCCGAGCATGCAGCCGCGTCCGGGGGTCGCCTGCGCGGCCTCCAGAACGCTCAGGAGAAGCGTCCGGATTCGGGGCAGGACGGTCCCGTCGCCGGGGAGTTCGGCGGCCTGCTCCCGGGCCGCGTCCACGTAGCGCTCCAATGCGCGCAGGAAGAGCCCGTGCTTGTCGCCGAACGCGGCGTAGAGGCTGCCCGGCAGGACGCCGAGCCCGTCCTTGAGATCCCGGAGCGAGGTGGCCGCGTAGCCGCGGCGCCAGAAGAGCTCAAGGGCCTCCGCGGCGACCTGGCCGTCGTCGAAGGAGCGCGGTCGTCCGGTGCGGGGCATGGCCCGGATCCTACGTCTTCTTGACAGCTCGTTCAAGAATTGCGACGGTGTTCGCATCAACTTCTTGATCGGTCGCTCAAGAAGAACCCGTCAACCTGAGGAGATCCCGTGAGGCGCCTTTTCCTGCACATCAACGTGTCCGTCGACGGCTACATCGCCGACTCGGCGGGCGACATCGACTGGAGATTCGCCGACCAGGAGTTCCAGGACCACATCGACTCCATGCTGGAGTCGATCGACGGGATGGTGTTCGGCCGGGCCGCCTACGAGCAGCTCGCCGGATACTGGCCGACCGCCGGCGACGAGGTGTCCGCCACGCAGCGGCGCCGGATGCACGAACTGCCGAAGTACGTCATGTCGCGCACCCTCCGCGACCCCGGATGGCACAACTCCCGCCTGCTCGGAGACGACCCGGCGTCCGCCCTCGACACCCTCAAGCGGCAGGACGGGCGCGACCTCGCCCTGTTCGCCGGCGGCCGGGCCGCCACCGCCGCCCTCCGCCTCGGCGTCCTGGACCAGCTGCGGCTCGTCGTCAATCCCGTCCTCCTCGGCGGCGGGACCCCGCTGTTCAACGGCGCTTACCCGAAGGAGGACCTCCGTCTCACCGGCACCCGGACGTTCGCCTCGGGCGCCCTGCTCAACACCTACGACCTCTGAGCGGCGTGCGCTTTCGCCACGGCGCAGCGGTTCCGCGAGGTCAGGGGACGTCTTCGGGGTGCAGCAGGCGCAGGTCGTCCAGGGTCGGTTCGGTGCCGGCGCGTTCCAGGCGGGCCAGGCGGCGGGCGTGGGCTGTTTTCAGGGTTTCCAGAAGCTTGCGGATCTCGCGGGCGTTGCCCTGGGAGTAGACGTCGGCGTGCGCGGTGAGGTGGGCGCGGACGGCGTCGCGGGCGTCGGCGCTCAGCTCGAACCCGGCCGAACCGGCCTGGGTCTGGAGAATGGTGACCAGCTCGTCGGCGGTGTAGGGCGGGAAGGTGATGGTGCCCGAGAAGCGGGAGTCCAGGCCGGGGTTGGCGGCCAGGAACCCGTCCATCTCGGCGGTGTAGCCCGCGACGATGACGATGACCTCGTCGCGGTGGTCCTCCATGAGCTTGACCAGGGTGTCGATGGCCTCCTGCCCGAAGTCCTGGCCGGAGCCGCCGCCCCCGGACCTCGACAGCGTGTACGCCTCGTCGATGAACAGCACGCCGCCGCGCGCCTTCTGGAAGACCTCGGTGGTCTGGACGGCGGTGTGCCCCACGTACCGTCCGACCAGGTCGCCGCGCGAGGCCTCGATGAGCTGGCCGCGGGCCAGGACGCCGAGCGCGGCGAGCAGCTCCCCGTACAGCCGCGCCACGGTGGTCTTGCCGGTGCCGGGCGGGCCCGCGAAGACCAGGTGGCCGGGCGCGGCGTCGGAGGGCAGGCCCGCCTGGGCCCGGCGGCGGGACGCGGCGATCACGTCCAGCAGGTCGTGGACGCGGGCCTTGACCTCGGCCAGCCCCACCATGCCGTCCAGCCGTTCCAGCACCCCGTCCAGCTGGCCGGTGTCGCGGGCGTCGCCGCCGAACCGGGCGCCCAGACCGCGGTCCAGGACGCCGTCGAAGTCGTCGGGAAGCAGCAGCGTCAGGTCGCCGGGGGCCGGGTCGTCCAGGTCCGCCACGCGCACCGCCTGCTGTTCGAGGGCGGCCTCGAAGAGGCGGCGGGCCTCGCGGCCGTTGCCGAAGTTCTCGTCCCGGCGGACCTGCCCGAAGTGCGCCAGCAGCGCCTCGCGTGTCCCGGGGGCGAGGTCGAACCCGTACTGGTCGGCCAGGCCGCCGACGATCGAGGTGAGCTCGGCGGGCCCGTAGTTCTCGAACTCGATGGTGCGGGAGATCCGCGACTGCAGCCCCGGGTTGGCGGCCAGGAACTCCCGCATCTCCGCCGAGTACCCGGCGAACACCACCACGATCTCGTCGCGGTGGTCCTCCATCAGCTTGACCAGCGCGTCGATCGCCTCCTGCCCGAAGTCCGAGCCGCCGCCGAAGCTGCGCGACAGGGTGTAGGCCTCGTCCAGGAAGAGCACGCCGCCGAGCGCCTTGGCGAACACCGCGTTGGTCTTCTGCGTCGTCTCGCCCAGCGCCTTGCCGACCAGGTCGGCGCGTGACACCTCGGTGAACTGCCCCTCCGGGACGGCGCCCAGCGCGGCCAGCAACCGGCCGTAGATCCGGGCGACGGTCGTCTTGCCGGTGCCCGGCGCGCCGGAGAAGACCAGGTGCCGGCTCATCGCGGGGCCCTGCGGCAGCCCGGCCTGCCGCCGCTGCTCGGCCACCCGCAGGAACTTCACCAGCTTGCGGATCTCGTCCTTGACCTGATCGAGGCCGACCATGGCCTCCAATTCGGCGAGCAATGTTTCGATTGTTTCGGCAGGGTCGGTCTCTGCGGCGGAACCGGCCGGAGTCGTGGGATCGGCCGCCGTTCGGGCTCGTTCCCCCGGTTGCCCCGCGGGCTCCGGCGCCGGGGACGGCGACGCCGCGGCGGACGCGGACGCCCGCCTGTCCCCGGGGGCGAAGTCGGTGCGGTCCTCTTCGCCGTTGTCGTGCGAGGACGTCCCGTCCACCTGGACGGTGGCGCTGCGCGAGGCGATCAGGCCCGGCCCGCCGTTGCCGGTGAGAGTGCAGTTCCGCACGGTCATCGTGGAACCGGGGTCGGCGCCGGCCCCGGCGTCGTTGTTGTCGGCCAGCCGCGTGCCGTCCAGCGTCAGCGCGGCGCCCTTGGCGACCGCCGCGCCGTGCTCGCACCCCGTCATCGCGCCGCGGACGACCGTCATGGTGCTGGACGTGGTCGCGAACACCCCGCACCTTCGCGCCCCGACCACCTCGCAGTCCTCCAGCCGGACGGTGGACCCGCCCTCGCACGCGATCCCGTGCTCGACCGCGCCGCGCACGGTCACGGCCCGGCCGGTGAGGCGGCTCCGGTCAAGCGCGAGGACGCCGAACAGCTCGCTTCCCTCGATGGACAGGTCGGTCACTGTCACCTCGGCCCGGTCCAGGCAGCACAGGCCGTTGCGTCCGCTGCCGCGCACGCCCCCGCCCTGAACCGAGACCACCGAACGCGCCACCGCGTGGACGCCGTCGGAGGCGGAGTTCTCGACCCGGCAGTTCTCGACCAGCACCGACGAGCCCGAGTTCGCCCAGATCCCGTGCTCCCCGGCGTCCAGCAGGCGCACGTCCCGCAGCGTCACCTTGCTGCCGCTGTGCAGCGCCACCGCGCAGTTCGGCGCCGCGGAGACCTCCGTCCCCTCGACCACCCCGGAGGCGTCGGAGTAGAGGATCGAACCGTCCCGCACCGTGCACCGGCTCAGGAACAGCTCCGCACCGCCCCAGGCGCTGACCGCCTTGCTGGACGTGGTGACGATCTCGCACAGCTCGGCCCGGCAGTCGCCGCCCGCCGCCTGCAGCGGGACGCCCTCGGAGTTCCAGTTCCGCAGCTGGACGCCCTGCAGCAGCAGGCTGCCTCCGTCCACCCGCAGGTTGTAGTCGCCGGAACCGTCCAGCACCACCGTGCCCGGCCCGCCCACCGCCGTGATCACGCAGCGCTCGCGGAACCACCACGCCTCCATCCGGTACTGGCCCGGCTCGATCAGCACATGCCGTCCCATGCCCGGCGGGACACCGAACTCGAACGCCTGCCCGACGGTCCGGAAGGCCCTCGGGGCGGTCTGGGACACCACCAGGCGCTGCACTCAAGACTCCTCGCACTCGGCGGCCGCGGTCCCGAGCATTATCCCGATCCGATCAACTCCCGCGGATCGCGGCGTCCGGCCGGTGCGCTGCGGTGATCAGGATCGCGCGGCGGCCTTGGGGCGGTCGACCGCGGGTGTGAGGGTCTTGAGGGCCTGGAGGATGTCGTCGACTCGTTCCTTCGCGTCGCCGAAGAGCATGTGGGTGTTGTCGCGGAAGAAGAGCGGGTTCTGGACGCCCGCGTACCCGGTGGCCATCGAGCGCTTGAACACGACGACCTGCTGCGCGTTCCAGACCTCCAGGACGGGCATGCCCGCGATCGGGCTCGCCGGGTCCTCCTCGGCGGCGGGGTTGACGATGTCGTTGGCGCCGATGACCAGGACCACGTCGGCGGCGCCGAAGTCGTCGTTGATCTCGTCCATCTCCAGCACCAGGTCGTAGGGCACCTTCGCCTCGGCGAGCAGCACGTTCATGTGGCCGGGCAGGCGTCCGGCGACCGGATGGATGCCGAACCTGACCTGGACGCCGCGGTCGCGCAGCCGCGCGGTCAGCGCGGCGACCGGGGCCTGCGCCTGCGCGACGGCCATGCCGTAGCCGGGAACGATGATCACCGAGGAGGCCGCGGCGAGCGCCTCGGCGGTCTCGTCGGCGGTGATCTCCCGGTGCCGGCCCTGGTCGCCGCCGGACGCGGCGGGCGCCTCGAGGCCGAAGCCGCCCGCGATGACCGAGAGGAACGAGCGGTTCATCGCCTTGCACATGATGGCCGACAGGTAGGCGCCCGAGGCGCCCACCAGCGCGCCGACGATGATCAGGAGGTCGTTGCCGAGCAGGAACCCGGACGCGGCGGCCGCCCAGCCGGAGTAGCTGTTCAGCATGGACACCACGACCGGCATGTCGCCGCCGCCGATGGAGGCGACCAGGTGCCAGCCGAGCAGCAGCGCCACCGCGGTGACCGCGACGAGCGACCACGGCCGCGGGTCGGCGACGAAGGCGACGGTGAGCCCGACGAAGGCGACGAGCGCCGCGACGTTGAGCAGGTTCTTGCCCGGCAGCATCAGCGGCGCGGACTTCAGCCTGCCCGACAGCTTGCCGAACGCCACGATCGAGCCGGTGAGGGTGACGGCGCCGATGAAGACGCCGATGAAGACCTCGGCGCTGTGGATGCCGAGCATGTCCTCGCGGGCGAGCTCGGCCGCCTCCGCCCCCTCCGGGTGGTGCTCGACGTGCAGGTAGCCGCTCCAGCCGACCAGGACGGCGGCCAGCCCGACGAAGCTGTGCAGCAGCGCGATGAGCTCGGGCATCGCGGTCATCTCCACCGCCCTGGCCCGGTTCAGGCCGATCACCGCGCCGGCCGCGACCGCGGCCACGAGCAGCGCGAACGCGGGGACGCCGATGTCGCCGTCGATGGTGAGCGCGACGGTCGCGACGAGCGCCACCGCCATGCCGAGCATGCCGTAGGTGTTGCCCAGGCGGGCGGACTCGTGCCGGGAGAGCCCGGCCAGCGCGCGGATGAAGAACAGCGCCGCGACGATGTACGCGGCGGTCGCCGTGGTTGCGATCGTCATCGCCTAGCTCCTGACGAACATGGCGAGCATGCGGCGGGTGACCGCGAATCCGCCGAAGACGTTGATGCTCGCGAGCAGGATCGCCGCGAGCGAGAGCACGGTGATCGCCGCGTTCCCCGTGCCGATCTGCAGCAGCGCGCCGACCACGATGATCCCGGAGATCGCGTTGGTCACCGACATCAGCGGGGTGTGCAGCGCGTGGTGCACGTTCCCGATGACGTAGTAGCCGATCACGATGGCCAGCGCGAACACGGTCAGATGCACTTGCAGGGCGGCGGGCGAGACCGCGATGAGGCCGAACGTGGCGGCGGCCGCGGCGGCGGCGCCGAGCCGGCGCAGGGCCGGGTTCGCCTTGCCGGACGGGGCGGGCGCGTCGGCGTCCCGCTGCGCCGGCTGGGCGGCCGCGGGCGCCGCCGACACCGCCACCGGGGGCGGCGGCCAGGTGAGCTCGCCCTCGCGGACGACGGTCATCGAGCGCTGCACGACGTCGTCGAAGTCCAGGACGAGCACGCCGTCCCGCTGCGGGGTCATCAGCTTCATCAGGTTGAGCAGGTTGGTGCCGTACAGCTGGGACGCCTGCGCGGGCAGCCGTCCGGCCAGGTCGGTGTACCCGAGGATGATCACGCCGTTCGCGGTGACCACGCGCTCGCCGGGGACCGTGCCCTCGACGTTGCCGCCGTTGGCCGCGGCCATGTCGACGATCACCGAGCCGGGCCGCATCGTCGCGACCATCTCGGCGGTGATCAGCTTCGGCGCGGGCCTGCCGGGGATGAGCGCGGTGGTGACGACGATGTCGACCTCGCGGCACTGGTCGGCGTAGAGCGCGGCGGCGCGGACGTTGTAGTCGTCCGACATCTCCTTGGCGTAACCGGTGCCTGGAGAGTCGTCCGCCGCGGGCTCGGCGACGGCGAGGTAGTCGCCGCCGAGCGAGCGCACCTGGTCGGCGACCTCCGGCCGCGGATCGGTGGCCCGGACGATCGCGCCCAGGCTGCCCGCCGCGCCGATCGCCGCGAGCCCCGCGACGCCGGCCCCCGCGACCAGCACCTTCGCCGGCGGCACCTTGCCCGCCGCGGTGACCTGGCCGGTGAAGAACCGCCCGAACTCGTTCGCGGCCTCGATCACGGCCCGGTACCCGGCGATATTGGCCATCGAGGAGAGCACGTCGAACGACTGCGCGCGGGAGATCCGCGGCACCGCGTCCAGGGACAGCGCGGTGATCGGACGTCCGGCGAGGTCGTCCACCAGCTCCGGCTGGAACCGGGGGTTCAGCATGCCGATCAGCGTGGTGCCCGGTCGCAGCGCGTCCAGCCGCTCGGGCGAGGGCGGGTTGACGCCCAGCACCACGTCCGCGGCGGCCGCGTCCCCGATGGCGGCGCCCGCGGCCTCGTACCGGTCGTCGGGGAAGCCCGACCCGGCTCCGGCGCCGGGCTCGACGACCACTTCGTACCCGAGCTTCTGCAGTTGGGTGACGGTGTCCGGTGTCACCGCCACCCGCCGCTCCCCGGGCGGATCCTCCTTGAGGACTCCAACGATCATGACAACCACCTCACATCTGTCGCACGTCAGCGGCCTGCGGGCGCCGGAACGGGCAGCGCGCCGCGGGGCGTCCGCCAGTGCGGGCGCGGGCGAGCGGACGGCGTCGGGTATCTCGACATCAAGTTAATTCTGCCACGCGCGCGGCCGCTTCCGCTTTGCGCTGTCTGCCAGTCTTGGTCATGAATGTTTGGGAACTTGGAATAGTGCCGCTGCGGACGGTGACGAGAAGGACGCGCTCAGCCCTCCCGGCGGCGCGGCGGCGCCGCGAAGGCGAGCGGCGGCAGCGGGACGATGACCGCCGCCGACAGGCCCTCACCACCGGGACGGACGGTCGTCGCCGGCCTCTCTTCTTCGAGCTTCTTCGAGACTGAAATTGAAGGCCGCGACCCGACGGCGCGCCGCGAACATTGGGTGCGCAAGTCGCTACAGATGGTGGCCGCCATCGCCTTTCTGGACGGCTTGGACAATTACAACGGTCCATAACGTGGCGCGCTGATGTGATCAGCCGAAATGCGGTTCGGCGGTTGGTCACCGGCGGCGTCATAGCAGAATTCGGGATTAACCGGATCGCTACAGTTATGGTTGCGTTCGGCTGACGGAAGTGGGTCGAGCGCCCGTTTGGTCCGCGACGCCTCCGGCTTCGGGCTTCCCAGCACCAAGGACGGCTCATGATGGATCCGAGCACCGCACGGTCGCGCGCCTCCCGGCGCGACCGGATCAGTGTCGCCGCGGCCATCGCGCTCGGGGCCGGGCTCCTCCTCGGAGGCGGCGGCTGGGCGCTCATCGCGAATGGCGAGGAATGCGAATCCGGCGGCGCGACCCTGGTGGTGAAGGCCGATCCGGCGATCGCGGACGCCGCGTCCTCGATCGCCGCGCGGCAGGGGTTCGGCGGTTGCGCCGGCGTGCGGGTCGTGCCGGAGGCGTCCGCCGACACGGCGGCCGCGCTGGCCGCCGGGCGGGGCGTCCCCGACGTCTGGATTCCGGACTCCGAGCTGTGGCTGGACCTCGCCCGGAGCGGTCCGTCCGGACGCACCGTCCTCGGCCGCTCGGTCTCCGTGGCCGTATCACCACTGGTATTCGCCTTTCCCCCGGCGGGCTCTCCCGGGCGGAAAGGCCGGACGTGGGCAGGGCTCCTCCCCGGCGGGACGGGCGGCGAGCGGCCCGAGGCGGGGAACGACCTGCTGATCCGGATGCCCGACCCCGCGCGGACGGCGACCGGAATGGCCTCCCTCCTCGCGCTGCAGAACTCCATAGGGAACGGGCACGGCTTCAGCACGCTCAAGAGGTTCGCGGGCACGCTGCGCACGATCGAGATCCTGGAGCCGGGCCAGGACCCCGCCGCCGTGCTGAACGGGCCCGCGCAGGGCGCGTCCGCCCAGGTCGCCGTCGTCTCGGAACAGCAGGCGTTGCGCTGGGGCGCCACCGGACGGGCCGGGGTTCCCGGCACGGTGTACCCGTCGTCCGGCACGCCCGCGCTGGACTTCCCCTTCACCGTCACCACGGCGGACCTCGGCAGGCAGCGCCGCGCGGACGAATTCCTCCGGGCGCTTCGCGCTCCCGCAGGCGTCACGGAGCTGAACCGCCGCGGCCTGCGCTCCGCAGTGGCCGACGCGGGCGGCGCGGCCGGCTCGGGCGGCGCGGGGCGAGGGGGCCTGTCCACGCCGCTGCCCCGGATCCAGGCGGTGGCGAGCCCGGGTGCGGCGTCCTGGGTCCAGGAGACGTGGCGGAGCTTCAAGCAGGAGATCAACGTGCTCGCGCTGGTCGACCCGTCCGGTCCGGCGGGCGCGGCCATGACCGGCGCGGCCTGGCGCGGCGCCATCGGCCCCGGCGGCAACCGCCTGGACGCCATGCTGGTCTCCCTGAACAGGGGCCTCAACCTGGTCGGGGACGACTCCGAGTTCGGGCTGTGGACGACGTCGGGCGCGCAGAATCCCGGCGCACGGGGCACGCGCCGCGCGCACCGTCCGATCGTCGGGATCGGCGAACTCGGCAGCCGCACCCGGATGGGCACCACCCACCGGCTCTTCCTGGAGAAACAGCTGAACGCGATCCGGCCGCAGCGCGGCGGCGGGGGAGCCGTTTACGACTCGGTGGTCGCGGCCTATCAGGAGAT
The DNA here is from genome assembly GCF_044326405.1 of Actinomadura sp. 1N219. Lineage (NCBI taxonomy): Bacteria > Bacillati > Actinomycetota > Actinomycetes > Streptosporangiales > Thermomonosporaceae > Actinomadura > Actinomadura sp. 1N219. The sequence continues at coordinate 893,527 of NZ_JBIRAY010000001.1, forward strand.
GAAGCACCGATACGACGCCGATCAGCTCAACGTGGTGCTGGTGCTCAGCGCGATGGGCGCGGACGCCCGCCCGTCCGCGCAATTCGGAAAGGCGCTGGCAAGGCTGCGGCAGCAGATCGATCCCGCGCGTCCGGTCGTCTTCGTGGTCGTCGCTTTCGGCGCCGGAATCGACCCGGGGCTGAAACAGATGACCGGCGCGGTCCAGGGGCATTCGTTCCAGATCAAAAACCCGGAAGGAATCGAAGAGCTGTTCAGGAATTCCGATCTGATGCGCGTCTGCACCCCACCCAAGTGCTGACCGTCAGGGAACCCGGCGACGCGGGCGCGGCTCCCGACCGCGAGCGGCTCGGCGTCGCCTTTCGCGTGCTCCTGGTGCTGCGCGGGCTGGTCCTGGCCATGACGGTCATGCTCGTCCCGGACGACTGGCGCGACGCGTCCCTCATGGTCGCGGTCGCGGCCGTGGGCGCCGGGACGGCCGTCGCCTGCCTGGCCTGGCGCGGCGTCCTCTCCCTCTTGCTGCGCCATCCGACGCTGTGGTGCCTGGACGCCCTGCTCATGTGCCCGGTGCTGGTCTCGGGCGGGGCGCTCGGCCCGTACTTCCTGGTCACCGTCCTCACGTCCGCCATCGCCGGGGTCCTGTACGAATGGCGGGCGGTGCTGGTCATCTGCGCCGCCCAGACGGCGCTGTTCTTCGCCGCCGCCGCGGGCGGGGAGGCCGCGTCCGGGGCCTTGATCGGGCTGCCCGCGTGCTATCCCCTCGCGGCGTGCGCCGGGGTGGCGCTGCGCCGGTTCCTCGACGACTACGCCGACCTCGAAGAACGGCATCGGCACGCCGCGGCGGCGCTGGCGACGGCGGAGGAGCGCGCCCGGCTGGCCCGCGAGATGCACGACTCGCTCGCCAAGACGCTGCAGGGGATCAGCATGACGGCCGAGGCGCTGCCGATCTGGGTGCGCCGGTCGCCCGAGCAGGCCGAGACGGACGCCCGCGCCGTCGTCGCCGGGCTCCGGGTCGCCGCCAGCCAGGCCCGCGGCCTGCTGACCGACCTGCGCGACGACGTCTACCAGCAGCCGCTGGACGGCGCGCTCGCCGCCGTCGTCGCGGAGTGGAGCGCGCGGACCGGCATCGCCGCGGTGACCCGGCTCCCGGGAGGACCGGACGGCGACCACGAGACGGCGGCCGTCCGGTACGAGATCGTCTCGATCGTCCGGGAGGCGCTCGCCAACGTCGAGCGGCACGCGGACGCGCGACACGTCACGGTGACCCGCGACGCCGCCGCGTCAACGCTGGTCGTCCGCGACGACGGCCGGGGTTTCGCGCCGCCCGCGGGCGACCGCCTGGACCTACTGGCGCGGGACGGCCACTACGGCCTGATCGGCATGCGCGAACGAGCACACCGAATCGGCGGACGACTCACCGTGGACAGCACCCCCGACCAGGGCACGACCATAACCCTCCAAATCCCGACCACCGACCACCGACCAACACCGAACGCCTCACCAGAAGCAGCACCAACCGTCTCGCCGGGAGCGGTGCGGTGACTGCGCACGGGCGGCGTGCGGCGGGTGGGGCGTTGCCGCAGATTCGGGTCCTGGTCGTCGAGGACAATCCGATCGTCCGCAGCGGGCTCGTCACGCTGCTTCGGGCCGACGGCATCGACGTGGTCGGCGAGGCGGTGGACGGACGGCACGCGATCGAGCTGGCCGGACGCCTGCGTCCGGACATCGTCCTCCTCGACGTGCGCATGCCGGTGCTGGACGGCGTGGCCGCCGCCGGGCCGCTCAGCCGGATCGCCAAGGTCCTGATGCTCTCCTACGACACCGACGCAGCGGTGATCGGCGACGCGATCCGGAACGGCGCGTCGGGGTACCTCGTCCACGGCGCCTTCGACATGCCCGAGCTCGTCGCCGCCATCCGGGACACGGTCGGCGGGCGGGACAACCCGCTGTCGCCCGAGGCGAGCATGGCCGTCGTGGCGGCGTTCCGCCGGACGCAGCCCGCTGGGACGCCCGCGCCGGACCACGCCGGATTCGGTCTCACACCCCGCGAGAGCGCGGTCATGGACCTCATCGCCCGGGGCCGCACCAATGCCGAGATCGCCCGCGACCTGTTCATCTCCGAATTCACCGTGAAGAACCATGTGAACCGCATATTCGCGAAACTCGCGGTCGACACGCGCGGCGCCGCCATGGCCCGCTGGCTGCGCACGGACGAACCGCCACCGCCGCCAGCGCCGACAGATCCGTGAAAGAACCGGGACAGGACGGGAACAGCACCGGGACAGGAAAGGGACAGTAAAAGGACAGGACACCTCGCGACACTTCTCGCGTACGTCAGTTCACACGCGAGAAAGGTGTGCGAGATGCGGTACCAGAAACTGGCCCGAATGGTGGCCGTGCCCGGACTGGCACTCACCATGGCGGCCACCCCCGCCATGGTCGCGACCGCCCAGGCCGCCCCGGCGGCCCCGGCGACGCAGACCGCGGCCAAGCAGGCCGATACCGCGGCCGCCGCGGCCGCCGTCAAGCGGATGAGCCGGAAGTGCTCCAAGCCCAAGGGCAAGAAGCTCAACATCTCCTTCGCGCCCGGCAAGCAGTCCACGACCATCTACTTCAACAACCACTGCAGCCACAAGGGCTACATCAAGGTCCGCACGTGGACCACCGGTAAGCCCAACTACAAGACCACCTGCATCCGCGTCAACGCCAAGACCAAGGGGAAGAAGAAGGTCTGGCACGTCGGCGGGCGGTGGGACCGCACTCAGCTCGTCGGCAAGTGCTGACCCCTCTCCCGTTCCCATGCCCGCCGAGCCGGCCCGAGCGCCGGCTCGGCGGGCATGCGAGGCGCCGGTCACCGCTCAATCGACACCGGCGATTCGCGACGCGACGGGCGAGAGGTCGCCGTGCAGAATGCGCCGATGAAGTTCGCTGATCGAGGCTCCCGGCTCCACGCCGAGCGTCCCGATCAGCCGTGTGCGAACCGTCGTATAGCGTTCGAGCGCTTCGCCCTGCCGTCCGCAGCGGTACAACGCGACCATCAGCAGGCCCGCGATCTGTTCGTCCAAGGGATGTTCGTCGGCGAGCCCGGCGAGCAGCGGCACCGTTTCGGCGTGCCGCCCCAGCCGGAGCCTCGCCTCGGCGCAGGCGAGCACCGCCGCGAGCCTTTCCTGGTCCAGCGTCATGCGGACCCGGTCCGCCCACGCACCGGTGATTCCGGTGAGCTGCGCGCCCCGCCACATCCCGAGCGCGCTGTCGAGAAGGCGGACGGCCATTGCGTCCGCGCCATTCCAGACATTCTCGCGAGCCTGCCCGACGGCGCTTCGGAAACGGTGGACGTCGATGTCCTCGGGAGCGGCGACCAGCACATATCCTCCGCACCGCCGAATCACGCGCTCCCGCTCGGCGGCGTCCCCGGACGCCTCGGCGAACGCCGCCCGCAACCGCGCCGCAAGTGTGTAAAGCGCCGCCTGCGGATGCCGGGGGAGCGACTCGTCCCAGATCCGGTCGATCAGCGCGGCGTCGGGAATTATCTGGTTCGGTTCCCAGGCCAGCATCGCCAGCATCCCTTGCGCCCGCCCGGACCTCAATACCGCTTCGCTTTCCCCGAACCGCGCAGTCACCGAACCCAGCAGTCGCACTTCCACGGCCACCCCCACAGCTCCGGCAAGGACAAGGCTCACCCTGACGCCCACCCCACCAGGCCGTACAGGTGCCAGAGGCTTAGTGCCACAGCACTACCCCGCGCTCAGGCCATTTCCGACCATTCGCGCCGGTCTGTTCGCAGGGCCAGGCGGAGGCTGTTGAGGGCTACCTGGTCGCGGATCCGGTTGATGGTCAGGTCCCACTGCCGGGTCAGGCCCTGGAAACGGTCGAAGTCGTCCCACAGCCCGAACAGGCCGGGCTGGACTCGGGCCTTGGGCATCCAGTGGTGAAGCAAGTGGTCGATGACGGGTCCGATGTGCCGGATCGTTCGGTCCAGATCCCCGGAGCCGGGCCGCGCCCGCTCGATCTGGCGGGTGACGAAGTCGAGCAGCCAATCGTGCAGCGCCAGGTCCTCGACCAGGTCGAGCAGGTCGGACACGTTCGGCCAGACGACCGAGAGCCGGATCAGGCGGGTGCCTTCCGGCAGGACGGTGAAGCGGTAGAGGCCGGGGCCGGCGTCCTCCCGGACGGGCTGCAGCGCCCACCTCCACCGCCCCAGCGGAGCGCGCAGCGGCTGCCTGCCGTCGAGCAGCCTCGACCGCTGGACGTTGAAGATCGTGGACTCGGCGGTACGCCCCATCTCGATGTTCAGGTGGCCGTGCTCGGCCTGGGCGAAACCCGCGGCCGCGTCCTCCAGGCGCAGCCGGCCCAGGTATTCGACCACGCCGGGGCTGGCCAGGTAATGCGACCATGCCCGCCGGTACTGCTGGGACGACGGCACGAGCGTGGTGTGCGAGCAGGACTGAACGATCAGGCCGCCCGTCAGGGTGACCCGTGTCGCGAACGTGCCGACGCCCCGGACGCGGCGTCCCGAGCGCGAAGGCATGAAGCAGTCGATGCCGGTCAGCCGCTGGGGCGAGACCGCGTAGGCGCGCGGACGCGCGGCGTACCGTGCCTGCTCGCCGGGCACCAGGTCGAGCAGCCTGACCGCCTCCTCCAGGGACAGCTGTGCGGAGTGCCCGAGGAGGCCCGTCCGGATCTCTCCGATGGAGAGGGCGCTCTCACCAGCCGTCGCTGAAGACATGAGAGATCCTGCCGACGACGTCACCGGGTAGCTCGATCTTCTGGGCCGCGGCGTGGGCGGCGGTCTGCTCGGCGACGGCCGGATCGACGGCGACCTGGTCGAGGACGGTCCGCGCGGCGGCCTCCACGTCGGCGAACCGGGTATCGAGCACCGACATCGTGTGGAACGCGGCGAACGGCTGCGCGTCGTCGGCGAGCTGAACCAGCGGCGGAAGATCCTCCCAGCGGTCCGGGTACTCGGCCGTCCACCGCGCGGGTGAGATCACGGGCCTGCCCTCGTGGCGGAGCAGTCCCAGCCGGAGCAGTTGCCAGACCGCCGAAAGCAGCGCGCACGACCACCGCCGCCGACCGCCCGCTTCGTCCCAGAGCTGGACCTCCATGCAGATGGAGTGGCTCCGGGCGCCGTTCTGCTCGGGAGGGCGCCAGGCGCGGGTGGCGAGTGCCTCGTCCAACCCGTCAGGTCTGAGCCTGTCGCGGCTGTTGGAGACCCAGCCGGTCAGGTGAACCGGTGGGCGGAGGCCGTTGCCGCCCTGCGGGGGGTCGGAGACGATGCGTCCCAGGACGAGCTCCGCCGGAGACACTGCGCCAGTGGACGCGCACGCGGACTCCCGCACCAGATAGTCGATGCCGAGCCCGGCGCCGTGTGCCGCGTCGAGCAGTTCGGGCACGAGCTCCTTGGGCGAGGCGACCTGGCTGAAGTAGTCGTCGACCAGGAAGCAGGTGCTGATCCGCCGGGGCGCCGTGTACCGAGCGCGGACGAAGCCCGCCCATGGGCTGATCCGTGCGAACTGGCGGCGCAGGGCCTCCGGACCGTCCTGCAGGTCCTCCATGTAGAGGTGGCCGAGCTCGAGCGACAGGTGCGAGCGCGGCACCAGCTCCACGCGGGGCCGGCTGGTGAGGACGTCGACCTGCAACTCGGGTTCCGTCATATCCGGCCCCATGCCGCCGGGTCGTCCAGATTCGCGGCGAGCTCGGCGAACGCCTCGACGGTGCCGTCGTTGGCGATCTCGGCGTAGACGTCCTCGTCGGCGATGAGCTGTTCCCGCCACTGCAGCACCGGGTCGACGGGCACCGTCGCGATCACGGAGGTGCGGCCCAGACCCGCGGCGTTGGCCTGTTCGTTGAGGCCTTTGTCGACTTGGCGCAACCAGGCCTCCTGCTCGGCGCGCAGCCCCAGCAGTCCCTGGTCGCTCCTCGGGTCGATCACCGCCGTCCTGACGAAGCGGATGCATCGGCGCAGTGCGGTGCGATCGTGGCCGAACAGGCTGCCGAACTCCAGCAGCCCGCGATCCTCGAACACCAGGTCGGCCGCGGCCGAGATGTGCTGCCTGGTCCAGCGGTGGAAGACCAGCCAGCGCACGTCCGAGATCCGCTTCTCCCGCGCCGTGACGGTGAGGATCATCTCCGCCGCGTGCGACCGCCCGGCGCTCAGGTCGATGAAGATCACCGAGAACTGGCTCTGCAGTAGCAGCAGCAGGTCGGCGCAGCGCTCGATGACCTCGGGCTTGGCGGTGAACTCGCCCCCGCCCAGGTCACCGGGGTACAGGACGAGGCGTCCGGCGCCCGTCGGACGGGGACCGGTGCCCGGGGGCCGGCGGCTCTCCGACCATATGTCGACGTGGCACGGCGTCACCGTCTTGCCCTGCAGATACCGATGAAGCCCGTCCTCGCCCTGGGTTCCGTGGGCCATCCGCTCGATCCCGAAGATCGCTCCCGCGGTCGGCGAGCCGAAGTCGAAGTCGAGGTAGCAGACGTCATCGCCCTGGATCGCCCGTCGGTAGGCGACGTTGCATGTGGTGACCGAGCGCCCGGTGCCGCCTTTGTCGGACGTGGCGATGACGAGCACGTCAACCGGTCCCTTCCGCGGCGTTCTGCCGGGCTACGCCGATCCTCTCCAGCATGCGCAGGATGTCCATCGCGATGGCGATGGCGGTGGCGGGCCGCTGTGAAGCGATCTCGTGGGCGTGGGCGAGGTTGAGCCGCGCTTCCTCCAACTGGGTGCGCAGCGCTCCCCGATCGACCACATTGGCTTGAAGAAGCTCCTGGTCGAAGACGTAGTCCGTCTCGCTGAGGATGCTGCGAGCGTAGGCGTGCATGCTCCCGCTGCGCGGGAGCGGAGCCTCGATGAGGTTGATCGCCATGACGATGCACTCGACGACCCGTTCGGTGAAGTACCACGACGGGCGGTCGTTGTGCTTCTTGAGGCCCTCGAAGACGTTCGCCGCGTCGTCCCAGAGCCCCGCGTTGATCGAGTGTTCGATCCGGCGCCGAAGGATGTGGCTCCAGATCTCGTCCGCGGTCTGGACGAGGTCTTCCCGCAGGTCGGCGTCTCCGCACAGCTTGGCCAGCCGTAGGACGTTCTTGAGCAGCAGCGGCGAGAAGTCGGTGAGCTGCCAGAGCAGGCCGGGCCCGTCGCTCATCCCGCCGTCGAGCTGGATCTCCGTCCCCGGCGTGTGGTACCGGATCGCGGGATCGTCCCGCGTGGCCCGGGTGGTCACGCGGTTGCGCTCCCCGAGCTTCACGAAAATCTCCGCCAGCCGGGGGAGTTCCATGGTGCTCGCGCCACGGAGCTCTTGGTTCTGCAGCATCAGGGAGGTGATGAGCAGACTGAAATGGTCGGACTCCCAGTCATCAGTGGTGCGCCACGGCAGGTCTTCCAGCGGCGACCTGCCGGTTTCGCCGAAGGACGCGATCGTGCTCCAGTACCCCAGAGTGAGTTCCCACCGCAGCCTGAGCGCGCCGGCGAGGCGTTGCTGCTCCTCGTTGAGGAGGCCGAGAACGGCCGTGCGCCCGGAGAACAGGTCGGCGATGCCGTCCATGGCGTTCACCGTGAAGTAGAGGAAGGGCACGCTCCGCGCGACGCCGGTGCGCTGGTTCGTCACCGAGGGGGCGATGTCCACCTCCGGGGCGTCCTCGGCGACGCCCCAGGTCCATCCGATCTCGAACAGCCGGTTGCGGTTCTCGATCAGTTCGGCGACGCGCTGCTGCTCCAGACCGGAGATCACGTCCCCGAGGGAGGCTCGGATCTCCTGGAGCGACGAGCGGAGTTCCTCGGCGACCTGGCGATTCGAGCGATCGGTCCGGTTCACCGTGTCGAGCAGGATCCGGCCTTCGCTGGAGTCGGGCGTGAAGACGTTGATGACGAAGCTGCGCACCAGGCCCACCAGCGCGGCGGTCAGCCGGGCGTTCGCGATCCGCTCGAGGTGGCGCAGGCGGCTTTCGATCGCGGGGCTCAGGACCATGTCGCCGAAGCCGCGGACGAGTGAAAGCGTGCTCAGCATCAGCGTGACCGCCATTGAGAACGAGTCCACGACGTCGATTCGCATCTGCTCCGGAGTGGGTTCGACGCCGTCCTTGGCGCTCTTGAAGTAGCTGCCTCCGGCGAAGGTCGGGCCGTCGCTCCCGGTGTAGTACTCGATGTGCTCGATGAGCAACTCGACCAGGCGCTGGGGAATGTCCAGCTCGTCGCCGAGCGGCCGGAGCACCTCGAGGACGTCGTCGGCGGTGTCGTCGGGCTGGTCGAGGCGGAGATAGGGAATCACCGACGCCGGATAGACGATGCACAGGAGCTGCTCGGCATCGCCGATCGAATTCCGCTCGGACCGGCCGCCCCATTGCCACTTGTCTCCGTCGAGTGAGACCTTCACGATGGAGCGCCAGAGGTTCAGGAGTTCTTCGCGTGGCTGAATCCTCATGTGCTCAGCTCTCAGGTGATCTCTTGATACCGCAGGCCAAGATCATCCCAGTATACCCCGAGCGGATCGGCTTTTCCGCTGCGCTCAGCCGGTGCACGCGGTGGAGTTCTGTGTAAAAAGGCATGGAAGCGACGACGTCCGCGACGGATACTGGAACGGCTGGAAACTCTTGATCGCCGACCCGCCAACCTTGCGAGTTCTCCATGAATGCCATCGCGAATGGGGCGCCCGGTCGGAGTGCGCCGACGAATCTCGCGAGCGCCGTTCTGAACTCCTCACGGTCCCCGGATATGGATTCGGCGACGAAGAACATCGTGCCGACGTCCCACTGCTCGTCGGGGAGGTCGAAGACCGACGCCTGCTTGATCTCGATCCGGGTGCGGGCCCCGACTGCCTCGTGCAACGGGCCGGCGGCCGCGTATGCGGGGATCTTGGCGAACTCGTCCCAGAAGGGGGTCCAGGCCGCCAGCGAACCGCCGAGCTCGCGTGTGAGCCAGTCGATGCTGGAGGGAGACAGGTCGGTCAGTGTCAGTGCGGAGCAGAAGGGGAGCATGGAGAAAGCGGGATAGAGATTGGCGCCGGTGCCGACGTCGACGCCTTGGAGGCCGGTTCTGCCCTGAAGGTGCTCGATCATGAAGGCGGCGATCATTGCGACGAAGCTCAGGTCGTCCCCGTGTGGATCCTGGTAGTTGGACTGCCAGTAGGCCGGCAAGTCCATCCGGTCCCACGAGACGTCTCTGTTGAAACTCGAATTCATTGACCAGTCCTGGCCAAGATCGGTTTCCGGGCGCATCGGGAATCGTCCTCCTTGAACATCCCACAATCCTTGTAGAAAGGTATACGTGAGCGCGCATCTTGGATCAAGGGCGCACCGACCGGGCAGGTGGAGCATGTCCGCCTTTGCAATCCGCGAACCGCGGGAGCTCGACGAGCGCTGCTATACCTACGAGGGTAACTACATTGCCGGCGCGTTCCTCGGAGATGCACTCGTACGCCGCAACGCGCACTTCGAGTCCGACGTGAGAAACGCGGCCCTGCTTGAGGTGCCCCCGGACATCGAGGGAGTGGTTGAGTGTGTCGAGTGAACCGAGGCCGTCCTTCACCGCGGGCGCCGTGATCAGAAAGATCACCGGCGCCACGGGTGCCGGGGCCTTCGCCTTCCTCATCACGAACGTCGTCGCCGACCAGTCGATCGCCCAGTCGCTCACCCTGTCGATTCTGATCGGCGGCGTGGTCATGCTGGTCGAACTGCTGGTCGACTTCGACAAGCGGGTCGAGGGGATCGAACGGTGGATGCGCGCCACCGACCTGGCCATCGAGTCCGCCAAGTGGCAGCAGGCACTGGGCGACTCGGCGCTGGACCGTGAGGCCTTCACCCGGTTCCGCGAGGCCGTGGTGAACTTCGGCCAGGACTGCCCGCCGCTGATCAGGCGGTTCGCCGAGCTCGTGGTGAAGGCCGACACCGACCTGATCGACAGCCTCAGCCGGGGTGAGCGCGAGGTGACCTGCGACGGCGAGGACCACGACTGGATTCTCCAGCTGACCGGCGCCACCACGAAGACCCTCGACGCGACGAGCACCACGACGGTCGACGGCACCGGGGAGAACTTCAGCGGGGGCTTCTGGACCAGCGAGCACGGCCGGCGCTACCTCAAGGCCCAGGTCGAGGCCAAGGGCCGCGGAGTGATCATCCGTCGCCTGTTCATCCGTCACGATGACCGGTACTCCGACGACCTGGACTTTCCGGCGATCGCTCAGGAGCAGCGCCGGGCCGGGATCGAGGTCAAGGTGCTCCGCTACGACCAGATTCCCACCCAGCTCGACACTCCCACCGACTTCGTCCTCTTCGACGAGGAGGTCGCCTATGAAGTCGTCCCTGCCTCCAACCCTCAACTCGGCTTCTTCATGACCCGCCTGCGAACACGAACCGACTACACCCGCGAATGCAAGGAACGCTTCGAACGCCTCTGGCGACTCGCCGAGGAAAGCGTCCCGAGCCGGGTGGAGCACTGAACCGGCGCGTGAGTGCGGCCGTGCTGCCGGTTTGTGGGAATGGTCGTGGATACTTGGCAGATGCCGGGAGTGTGGCGGTGATCCGCGCCCTGCTGGCCGCGCTGCGGCACCGTCCCGACGTGGTGGTGATCGACATCGGGCTGCCGGGCAAGGACGGGCTGGCCGCCGCGGTCGAGGTGCGCGAGCGGCTGCCCGAATGCCGGATGCTGATCCTCACCGGGCTGGCGCGACCGGGGAACCTGCGCAAGGCGATGGCCGCGAAGGTGTCCGGCTTCATCCTCAAGGACGCTCCCCCGGAGGAGCTGTCCGAGGCGATCCGCAAGGTGGCGAGGGGCCTTCGGGTGATCGATCCGCAGCTGGCCATCGCGGCGCTGGAGGCGGACGCCGCGCCGCTGACCGAGCGGGAGCTCGAAGTGCTGCGGCTCGCCGCCGGCGGGCTCGACCCCGCCGAGATCGCCGAGCGGCTGTTCCTGTCACGTGGGACGGTCCGCAACATCCTCACGGCGGTCGTGGCCAAGCTCGGCGCCCGCAACCATCGTCCTGGACGGCCGCAACGCGCACCTGACCGATGGGGTGCAGCAGGCGGTGGGCCGTCCACCCACCGATTTCGGCGAGTACGCCCGGCGCACCGCCGCCAGCGGCGTCTGGAACGCGCGCTGACCACGGCGGGCGGTGGCGTGGCTAGGGCCGTATCGCGCGGGTGATGAAGGCGCCCGCCGCCGGGGTCGGGCCGAGCCGGCTCCAGATCAGGTGCTCGACACGATGCGAGGTGTTCTCCACGGGGACGACGGACACCCCGGGGAGCCGTACCGCGTAGGCGGAGGCGAGGAGGGCGACGCCGAGCCCTTCGGTCACCAGCCGCGCCATGATGTGAGGGTCGGTGACCTCGAAGGCGACCGTCCGTTCCAGGCCGGCGGCGCGGAAGGCGTGGTCGGCCTGGACGCGGCCGGTGGTGCCGGCGGGGAAGTCCACGAATTCCTCGGCGGCGATCGCCTCCAGCCGGATGCGGCGGCGCCCGGCGAGCGGGTGGCCGGGCGCCAGCAGTGCGGCCAGCGGGTCGCGGGCGAGCGGCCGGCTGTTGAGGTGGGGGATCTCGACGTCCTCGGCCAGGCCCAGGAACGCGACGTCGAGCGCGCCGTCGCGGACCTGGTCGGCCAGGACGGTGCTGCCCGCGGTGACGAGACTGATGCGCACCTGCGGATGTTGCTGGTGGAAGGATCGCAGCACCGCCGGGACGTCGACGGCCGCCACCGTGGGGATCATGCCGACGGCGAGCCGCCCGCGGATCTCTCCGGTCGCCGCGTAGACCTCGGCCCGCGCCCGCTCCGCGGCGGCGAGGCAGTCGCGCGCGGCGGGAAGGAAGGCCGCGCCCGCCGGCGTCAATGCCACCGACCTGCTCGTGCGGTGGAAGAGCCGGGCGCCCAGTTCCTGCTCCAGTTTCGCGATCTGGTGGCTCAACGCCGACTGGACGACCGAGCAGCGCTGAGCGGCGCGGGTGAAGTTGCCCAGCTCGGCCACGGCGACGACGTAATTCAGTTGCTGGAGGTTCACGCAGCGATTGTGAATCGCGATCGGTTACATGACAACAATGCATTGGACTCATCACTATCGCTGCCCCCAGGCTGGGCACGCCAACCCCCACCGGCCGCTGAGCAAGATGGGAACCGACATGACCGCTGTCTACACCTGGGACGTCTTCTCCACCCTCGACGGCTACGGCTCCTACACCGAGGGCGCCGACTGGGGCGGGTACTGGGGCAAGCAGGGCCCCGAGCTGCTGGCGCACCGCGCCGCCCAGTTCGACACCGAGCAGCGGATGGTCTTCGGCGCCACCACCTTCCGCGAGACCGCTGAGATCATGACCTCGGGCATCGACCCCAACACGCTCGACGAGTGGAACGTCCGGACGATGCGCACGCCCGCGACGGTGGTGTCCTCCACGTTGCACGACACCCTCGGCTGGCCGGACGCGACCATCGTCAGCGGCGACGCCGCCGACATCGTCGCCCGGCTCAAGCAGGAGTCGGACGTGCCGCTGCGCTCGCAGGCCAGCCTGTCGCTGAACCGGTCGCTGATGGCCGCCGGCCTGGTCGACCGCCTCCAGGTCACGATCTTCCCCGTCGTCTCCGGACGGACCGGGACCAGCCCGATCCTCCGCGGCGCGGCCGACTTCGACCTCGAACTGCTCCAGAGCCGCACGCTCGACGGCCACACCCTGGAGCTCGTCTACCGCCCCACGCTCCGGTGACGGCGTCCTCCCGCGGCGTCCTGCAGATGCGCCTGGTCGTGGAGGCGGGCGACTACGAGGAAGCGGTGCGGTTCTACCGCGACGTCCTCGGCGCGGCCCAGGAACTCCAGCTCCACCAGGACGGCGGCGAGCGGGTCACGATCCTCGACGTCGGCCGCGCGACGCTGGAGATCTCCAGCCCCGAGCAGGTCGACATGATCGACCGCGTCGAGGCGGGACGGCGGATCAGCCCGCGGCTGCGGGTGGCCTTCGAGGTCGCCGACGCCCAGGACGTCACCGATCAGCTGTCCCGAGCGGGCGCCGAAGTGCTCGCCCCGCCCACCCGCACCCCGTGGGGGTCCCTCAACTCCCGCCTGGACGCTCCCGCGGGTCTCCAGATCACCGTGTTCCAGGAACTCCCAAGCACCGAAACGCACAAGGACTGACCCGTCGCTGGTTGCGGAGCTGGGTCACAGCCGGGTCACAGGTTTGGGCACCGTGCTGTGACCGTCCGCTGGCTAGAAAGTTCTGGAAGGTGATCGCGAAAGGGAGAAGGCCATGGCTGATGACGGGGGATGGGACCGGCGTTCGCTGTTGCGGGGCGCCGCCGTGGTGGCCGGTGCCGCCGCGACCACGCCGCTGCTGGGCAAGGCGGCCACAGCGCAGGGCCGTGGCAGTGACGCGGACGCGTTGTTCAAGGCCGGGAAATTCGAGCAGGCCGGGCGTGCGTACGAGGAGATCCTGAAAACAGATCCCAAGAATCTGCACGCGGCCCGCCGTCGCGGCTATGTCGGGCTCCTGTCCAACCAGTTCCCCGTCGCAGAGAAATACCTAAAAATGGCCCTCCAGTTGGACCCTGCCGACAGGGACACCAACTACTACCTAGCCGACTGCTACATTCGGCAGGACAAATTCCCCCTGTCCGCACCACACTGGCAGGCAATCGGCGAGGAAGCCTACGCCAAATGGTTCGCTGCCGTCCGCGGCGAGGCGTATCAGATCCACGGCGACATCGCGCAGATGCCATTCCTGCAGATGGACCCGATGCCGCTGGTAGAGGCCTCGGTCAACGGCGGGCCGCCGAAGCGTTTCACGTTCTACACCGGCGCCCCGAACCTGGGCATGCGCGCGTCGGTCGCCAAGGAAGCCGGGCTGAGCCCCGTCTCCAGCCAGAAGATCGATTTCGAGAACGGCGCCGTATGGGCCCATTACGGGATCCTGGACTCGTTCAAGCTGGGCGGCATCGAATTGCGCAACGTCCCCGTGGGCTGGTCGTCGACGGAGTCGGGCGAAGACGTCGACACTGACAGCGACGGCATGATCGGCACGTGGGTCTTCTACCACTTGCTGACCACCTTCGACTATGCGGGCCGCTCGCTGATCCTGCGCCGCCGCACCGCCGAAATGGCCAGGAAGGCACGTGCCGCCGCCATACAGGCGGGCGCGAAGCCCCTGCCGTTGTGGCTGGCCCGTGAGCAATATGTGCACAGCACGGGCAGTATTGCCGGCTCCGGATCACGGGTGGTGGGCGTGAACCTCGGCGGAAGGGGCGAGAGCGCGGCGGTTCTGCGCGGGGAAACGGCCGAGCGGTTGCGGATCCGCACCGACTACGACCGTCCGATCGGGACGTTCGCCCAGAGCCACCCGGCCGTCACCTACCCCTGCTACCCGACGGAGATCCGCCTCGGCGAAGCCGTCGCGAAAGAGGTGTACTGCGAGACGCACCCGAACGGCGCGCTCGACCCCTTCGGGTTCGACGTGCCGGGCGCCTTCTTCCACTGCTTCCACAAGCCCTACAACATCACCCTCGACTTCACCGACATGCACCTTTACATCGCCCGCGGCAAGATGCAGCAGTGACCGGACGCGAGCCAGAACAGACGATGACGCGGGTGGACACGGTCGAGACCGGACAGGACGACGCCGACCGCCGCGAGACGGACGCGGAGACGGGCGCGGAGACTTGGCGCGCGGGCGTCCGCCGGGCGATCCGCATCGGCTCGCGGCCGGGGCTGGGGTCGGGGCCGGGGCCCTGGAAGCGCGGCCTGGTGCTCGCGGCGCTGGCCCTGCTGCTCGGCCTGGTCATGATGCTGCACGCGCACATCCCGAACCGGATCGGGAACCTCGGCAGCCTGACGGAGACCCTCCTACCGTGGTTCGGCCTGTTCGTCCCGGTACTGCTGGCCGGAGCACTGTGGCGCCGCTCCGCCTCCGCGGTGGCCGCGCTGCTGCTGCCGGTCGTGGTGTGGCTGAGCCTGTTCGGCGGGCTGCTCAACGACAAGTCCCATGCGGGCGGCGACCTCACCGTGGCCAGCCACAACGTCGGCGCCGACAACCGCGACCCGGCGGGTACCGCCCGTGAGCTGGCCGCCTCCGGAGCGGACGTGCTGGCCCTGCAAGAGCTGACCGAGCAGGCCCGGCCCACGTACGAGAAGGAGCTGGAGAAGGCGTACCCGCACCACACGGTGCAGGGCACGGTCGGGCTGTGGAGCAAGCTGCCGCTGTCGGACAGCCGGCCGGTCGACACCAAGATCGACGTCGGGCCGCTGGGGGACACCAAGCCCGCCCACGTCAAGCTGACCTACACCCGGGCGCTGCGCACAACGGTGGCCATGGACCAGGGCCCGCTGGCGGTGTACGTGGCCCACCTGGGTTCTGTACGGGTGAATCCCCGGGCGGGCTTCTCGACCGGCCACCGCGACAGGGGCGCGCAGGCGCTCGCCGAGGCCGTCGCCGCCGAGCGGAACGAGCGGATGGTGCTGCTCGGCGACCTGAACGGCACCACGGACGACCGCGCGTTCACCGGCATCACCACACGGATGCGCTCGGCCCAGGACGCGGCCGGGGACGGCTTCGGCTTCACCTGGCCCGCGTCCTTCCCAGTGGCGCGGATCGACCAGATCCTCGTCCGCGGCGTGGAGCCGGCGAGCTCATGGCTGCTGCCCGCCACCGGCAGCGACCACCTACCGGTGGCGGCCGCTATCAGCTGGTGAACCCGGCCCGGCCAGGCTCGGCCTCGGCTCGGCTCGGCCTGGCTTGGGGCGGGGTGGCCAGGATCAGTTCGTCGACCGTGGTCGTGGCTGGAAAGGGTTGGACGGGGTCATAGGCGGGCTTGTAGTTTGCAGTTGACTGTGACACCGCCTGAGGAGGTGAGACCCATGAACGCTGTATCGAAGTGGGTGCTCCCCTTCCGGTCACGGTCGGGCGATTGACGTAGGTGTCGCCGGGAGCGCCCCGCCAACAAGGCACTCCCGAAAGGCAACACCCATGCCCCTCGAATTCGACGTTGTCATTGCCGGGTGCGGGCCGACCGGCGCGATGCTGGCCGCCGAACTGCGGCTGCACGATGTGCGGGTACTCGTTCTGGAGAAGGAAACCGAGCCCGTGTCGTTCGTCCGCATCGTCGGTCTGCATATTCGCAGTCTCGAGCTGATGGCGATGCGCGGACTGCTGGATCGCATTCTCGAACACGGAAGGCGGCGTCCGGCCGGCGGCTTCTTCGCCGCCATCGCCAAACCCGCGCCCGCGGGTCTGGATTCCGCGCACGCCTATCTGCTGGGCATTCCGCAGCCGGTCATCGTTCGCCTGCTCGAAGAGCATGCGATCGAGGTGGGTGCGCAGGTCCGGCGCGGCTGTGCGGTGGCCGGGTTCGAGCAGGACGACGAGGGCGTGACCGTCGAACTGGCCGACGGGGAACGGCTGCGTTCGCGCTATCTCGTCGGCTGTGACGGCGGGCGCAGCACGGTGCGCAAACTGCTCGGCGTCGGCTTCCCCGGCGAGCCCTCGCGGAACGAGACGCTGATGGGCGAGATGGAAGTGGGCGTCCCGCAGGAGGAGATCGCCGCCAAGGTGGCCCAAATCAGCGAGGCCCATAGGCCATTCTGGCTGAGGCCCTTCGGTGAAAGGGCCTACAGCGTCGTCGTCCCCGCCGCAGGAGTCAGCGACCGCACCGAACCGCCCACCCTTGAGGATTTCAAACAACAATTGCGCGCCATCGCCGGGACCGATTTCGGCGTGCACTCTCCGCGCTGGCTGTCCCGTTTCGGCGATGCCACCCGGCTGGCCGAGCGTTACCGGGTCGGGCGGGTGCTGCTTGCTGGCGATGCGGCGCACGTCCACCCGCCCATCGGCGGCCAGGGTCTCAACCTGGGCGTTCAGGACGCGTTCAACCTCGGCTGGAAACTGGCCGCGCAGATCCGCGGCTGGGCCCCCGAAACACTGCTGGACACCTACCTGGCCGAACGTCGTCCGGTCGCCGAGGATGTGCTGGACAACACCCGCGCCCAGACGGAACTGCTGTCCCCCGAAGCGGGCCCGCAGGCGGTGCGCAGGCTGCTCACCGAACTGATGGACTTCGACGAGGTCAACCGCCATCTGATCGAGAAGATCACCGCGATCGGCATCCGCTACGACTTCGGCGAAGGCCCCGACCTGCTCGGCCGCCGCCTCCGCGACATCGACCTGAAACAAGGCCGCCTCTACGGCCTGCTGCACCGCGGCCGCGGCCTGCTGCTGGACCGCACCGAACGCCTGACCGTCGGCGACTGGTCAGACCGGGTCGACTACCTCGCGGATCCCACGGCGGTGCTGGACGTTCCGTGCGTCCTGCTACGCCCCGACGGCCACGTCGCCTGGATCGGCGACGACCAGCAGGACCTGGAAGACCACCTGACCCGCTGGTTCGGCAAGCCCGCCAACTGATGTCGCCTGAACAACCGGAAGGCCCATGAGGAGGATCGAACGGCGGCAGTAGCGACTGACCATCGGAAGGCTGGAGGCAATATCAGCCGTGGTGCTCTGGCGCGGGGGCCGGCCGGCGAGGAGGGCCGGCCTCCGAGTGACGACCGGAAGGCAGCGGAAGAGCACCACGGAGTGGGTGAAGATGAACCGAGGGGCGGGCTGGTCGCGGTGCCAGGCGGCGGGGCCGCGTGTCAGGTGTTGAGGGAGGATGCGCGGCGGCGGCGTCCGTTGCGCCTAGGGCGTTTGGGGGTGGTGCGCGCGTCTTCGTGCCGGGCGGCCGCGGAAGCGGGCGGCGCCTTGCGGGGGGACGCGGGCGGCGCCTTGCGGGGACGGGCGGTGTCCCGGGCGACGTTGGCGGGGGCGGCGTCGCGGGCCGGTGGACGGGCGCCGGTGATGCGGGCCAGATCGGGATCGCCGGGGCGGACGCTGGTGGTCCGCGGGGTGATGCCGGTCTGGGACATCAGGGCGTTGGTCTCGCGGCGCTGGTCGGGGAGGACGAGGGTGACCACGGTGCCGGTGCGTCCGGCGCGGGCGGTGCGTCCGGCTCGGTGGAGGTAGTCCTTGTGGTCGGCGGGCGGGTCGATGTTGACGACGAGGTCGAGGTCGTCGATGTGGATGCCGCGCGCTGCGACGTTGGTGGCGACCAGGACGGTGACGTCCTTCGCGTGGAAGCCGTCCAAGGCGCGGTTGCGCTGGGACTGGGTTTTCCCGCCGTGCAGCGCGGCGGCACGGACGCCGCGGGAGGTGAGCTTGCGGGCGAGGCGGTCCGCGGCGTGCTTCTTGCCGACGAACATGATCACCCGGTCGTCGCGGGCGGCGATGTGCACGATGGTCTCGTGCTTGTCGGTGTCGGCCACATGGAGCAGGTGGTGCTCCATGGTGGTGACGGAGTCGGTGGGCGGGTCGACCGAGTGGGTGACCGGGTCGCTGAGGAACCGGCGGACGAGCTGGTCGACGTTGCGGTCCAGGGTCGCCGAGAACAGCATCCGCTGCCCGTCGCGCGGGGTCTGCTCCATCAGCCGGGTGACCTGCGGCAGGAATCCCATGTCGGTCATCTGGTCGGCCTCGTCCAGCACGGTGATCCGCACCTGGCCGAGCCGGCAGTCGCCGCGTTCGATCAGGTCGGCGAGGCGTCCGGGGGTGGCGATCAGGACGTCCGCGCCGCGTTTGAGCGCGTTCGCCTGGCGCGAGATCGGCAGGCCGCCGACGACGGTGGTGAGCCGCAGGTCCACCGCTTCGGCGTAGGGCGCGAGCGCGGCGGTGACCTGCTGGGCGAGTTCGCGGGTGGGGACGAGGACCAGCGCCAGCGGTTCGCGGGGACCGGCGCGGTGGCCGGAGACGCGGGTGAGCAGCGCCAGGCCGAAGGCGAGGGTCTTGCCGGAACCGGTGCGGCCACGTCCGAGGACGTCCCGGCCGGCGAGGGCGTTCGGGAGGGCCGCGGCCTGGATGGGGAACGGGGTCGTCACGCCCTGGCGGCCCAGGGTCGCCAGGAGCGGCGCCGGCATGCGCAGGTCGGAGAACGACTCGACCGCGGGCAACGATGAAGCGGACGTCTCCGGCCGCGCGGACGCCTCCGGCCGCGCGGACTCCGCGGCGGGACGGCGCCGTTGCTCAGGGCGGCGGCGGTCGGAACCGGCACGAGGGCCGGCGGAGCGTTTTCGGCCGGACGTGTGGGGATTGCGTGACATGGCGGAGCCTTCCTCGAAACGGTGCGTGTCGAGGAAGTGCTCCGCCATGCTGGAACGCCTGCCCAGGTGACGCGGAGGATTCGCAAGAACGAACCGGGTGACGACCGCGGGAACCTGGGTCGCGTGGTGGGACTAGATCGTGGCCGCGTGGGCCGCGATGATCAGGAGGGGACGATGTTCTCCGCCTGCGGGCCCTTCTGGCCCTGGGTGATGTCGAACGTCACCTTCTGGCCCTCCTGGAGCTCACGGAAGCCCTGGGCCGCGATGTTGCTGTAGTGCGCGAAGACGTCGGCGCCGCCGCCGTCCTGCTCGATGAAACCGAAGCCTTTTTCGGCGTTGAACCACTTGACCGTGCCGGTGGCCATGGTCATCTCCTCTGGTCGGTCACGACCGCACACCGTGTGCGGACGAGATCGCCGCGATGGCCCATCCGGAAGATCCAGAACAACAAAAATGCGCCTGAGGTCAGATCCGACAGGCGCACGAACATGTCTATGGGAACCGCAACTGCATGCAGACTACCACACGTTCGGAGAACGGAACGGGAAGCGGTCGGCGGCCGGCCGGCGCGGTTTGTGATTTCAGTATCAGGTGCTGGTAGATGCTCCATAATGCTCGGTTGCCGCGCATACTGGAGTAATGAGACCGTCCGGTTCCGCCAGGCGGCGGCATCTGCCCACCAGCCCTTTCCCGCCGCCCACCGTTCTACCCCTCCGAAAGTTCGCCCTCCAGGACCAGGTGACCCACGACAAGTACGGCCTTGGACGGGTTGTCGAAGTCGAGCATGGAGGAGCCCTCCTGGTCGATTTCGGGTCCGGGAAAGTCAGGATTTCCGCCCCATACGCGAAACTCTTCAAACTCTGAAATCCGGGTCGGCTCCGTCCGGCCCTCTCCGACCCGTTCGGCCCCCGTCCGGCCCCATCCGGCTCCCGCGCGGCCCGCCCGCGAAAACCACACCCGTGAAGCGAACGAATCGGCGTCATCCCCGCCGAAGCTCGCGGGCTGCGGTGACATAGACTCGCCCCTGCCAGGGACCTTTCGAGCGCGGGCCGCCTTGCCGGCGTCGTTCCCGGCGACACACGTACCGGTTCCGTACGGACCGAGAATGGGGCCCTTCATGGCCCGTGACACCGCACCGCTCACCTTCCCACCCGGCACGACCACGGCCCCGCCCGGCGCACCCGGCACCACGACCGCCCCGTCCGGCACGACCGCGGCGTCCGAACTCAGGTCACCGCCCGCGCCGCGCCTGCGTCTGGCGCCCGGCCGTGCGGAACGCGGGGTCATGAACGGGGGCTGGTGGCCGCGATCCCGCGACACCGCCGCCGAACTCACCGAGCTGCTGACCGCCCTGGACATTCCGCAGGACGCGGCGGCCCGCGTGACCATCGACTTCAACGACTGGGACGACATCCCGCTCCGCATCACCGTCCTCGGACGCGAGGTCAGAGTGGGCTGGCTGGCCCACCGCGACCACATGGTCGCGCTCACCAGCGGCCGCGCCGACCCGATGCTGCTTCTGGTCATCCCGCCCGAGACGACGCCGGCGTCGGCGGAGGACGCCCTGGCCAGGTGCGCGGCCGAGATCGGTGACACGGAGCCGCAGGAGATCCTGGCCTCCTGCGACATCCCCGTCCGCCAGCGCTGAGCCGCTCGGCGGCTGACCCGCGTCCCGATGCCGCCCGCGGCCGGTGGCGAGCCGCACCGAAGCCCGAGTCGCACCGAAGCCCGCACTCGCCGCGTTCTCGGTCGAGCACGGAGGGCTGACCAGAGCCGACCAGGGCCGACCGTCTGACGGCATTCGTCCACGCGTGCCTCGGCCGCACCGCCCACCCGCCCCGGCCCGGCCCGGCGGGATCCGACGGTGCCGCTTCGACCAGAAGGGCCCCCGGCCACATCACCTTTCCGGGCGGACGACCTGGGCCGGGAGTGTTCGGGGTGAACCGAAGGGAATGAATCTGATGTCCGATCCGGGGGGTGAGGATGACCGGGCAGGTGGACGATCGACAGGCCACGACTCATGACCGTCTCGTGGAGGCGATGAACTCCGGGGTTCTCGCCACCGACGAGTCCGGCCGGATCACGGCCTGGAATCCGCGCGCGCAGCAGCTTCTCGGCTACACCCGCGACGAGGTGCTCGGACGGCCGATGCACCGGCTTCTGCACCGGGACGCCGACGGGCACGTCCCGCCGGAACGGGACTGCCGCTTCATGGACGCACTGCGCACCGGCGTCCCCGACCACGGGGACGGCCAGCGGTTCGCCCATCGCGACGGGCGGCTGGTGATGTGCTCCTGGTCGTCCGCTCCGATCTACGCCGGCGAGCAGGCCGCGACCGGACCGGCCGGGCTGGTCATCGTCTTCCAGGACGCCGCCGACCGGATCGCGGTCGAGCGCGAGCGGCGCGACCGGATGGCGCAGGTGCAGCGGGCCAATTCCCGGCTGACCCTGGTCGCCGAGATCACGACGGTGCTGTCGTCCACGCTGAACGAGGAGGAGCTGCTGCGGCGGCTCGTCCGGCTCGTGGTCCCCGCGCTGGGGGACTGGGCCGAGGTCGACCTGCTGATTCCCGACGGCCGCGTCGAGCGGGTGGCCGCGACGCACCACGAACTGTCGCCAGCCGACATCGCCGGGCTCGAGGGACCGCTTCCGCCTCTCCCGCGGATACCGCGCGGACCGCTGGCCCAGGTCCTGCGCGGGGGCTCCGCGGTCGTCGTCAGCGGCGACGACGGCGCCCGCTCCGACGAACCGCTGGCCGCCGCCCAGCACGAGCTCTTCCAGGTCATGGACGCCCAGAACGCGATCATCGCCCCGCTGGCGGCCCGGGGTGAGACCTACGGCGCGCTGACGCTGGGCTACTCCCGTCCCGGCCAGGTCTACGGACCGGGCGACAGGCTCGTCGTGGAGGACGTCGCGCGCCGCACCGGCCTCGTCCTGGCCAACGCCCGCCTGTACGCCGGGCAGCGCAACACGGCCGAGGCGATGCAGCGCAACCTGCTCGCGCCCCTGCCGCAGCCGGGCGATCTGCGGCTGGAGGCCCGGTACGTGCCGGCGACGCAGCTCAGCTCCGTCGGCGGCGACTGGTACGACGCCTTCATGCTGCCCGACGGCGCCACCGGGCTGGTCATCGGCGACATCGAGGGCCACGACCTGTCCGCCGCGGCCCGCATGGCCCAGGTCCGGAACATGCTCAGGGCCCTGGCGTGGGACATGGCCGAGCCGCCCAGCCGGGTGCTGGCACGCCTGGACGGAGTCATGGCCGCCGTCAGCGACGCCGACCTCGCCACCGCCGTTTTCGGCCGCGTCGAGGAAGATTCGGCCGGGCGATGGCACCTGCGCTGGTGCAACGCCGGCCATCCGCCGCCCCTGCTGATCACCCACGACGGCGGCACCCATTTCCTGGACGAGCACGGAACCCTGCTCGGCGACCCCGACCTCACCGGAACCCGCCCCGACGGCACCCGCGTCCTCCCGCCGTCCTCGACCCTCCTGCTCTACACCGACGGCCTCGTCGAAACCCGTGACTCCGACCTGTCCGACCGTCTCACCAGCCTCCGCCGCCACGCCTCCCACCTGGCTCAACTCCCGTTGCCCGACCTGTGCGACAAGCTCCTGGAGCGGGTGGAGCCCAGCGGCGAGGACGACGTCGCACTGCTGGCCCTCCGCATCCCCGGCTAATGCCCGCGCCGCCCATGCGTACACTGCGGGCGTCCGGCAAAGACGGCGCCGCGCTCGCGGTCGACCCGCACGCCGGCGACCCCGGCCGCCGGAGCGGCCCTCCTTCTCTGATCTTCGCAACCCGCCGGAACGTTTAAGACCGTACGTCCGGTGACGCCTTCTCGGACGCCACTTGTCAACGATCGGAGACTCATGCCCACCCCAAGCCCTGCCGGAGCGGACGCACCGAACGGCGGCGGAACGCCGACCGGCACGACGCTCGGAATCACCGCGCGATCGGGCAAGGAGAACGAGCGCCGGCAACCGATCCACCCGCTGCACCTCGACCGGCTCGACCCCGCGCTCCGCTCGCGCGTCTATCTCGAACGCGGATACGGCGAACGGTTCGGCGTCACGGACGAGGACCTGGAGCCGCAGGTCGCCGGGCTCCTGTCCCGCGAAGAGCTCATCGCCCGCTGCGACGTCGTCCTGATCCTCAAACCACAACCCGATGACCTCAAGCAGATGCGCCCCGGCCAGACCCTGTGGGGATGGCCGCACTGCGTCCAGGACCCGGAGATCACCCAGCTCGCCATCGACGGGCGGCTGACGCTCATCGCGTTCGAGGCGATGAACCACTGGACGTCCGACGGCGGGTTCGCCCTGCACGTCTTCCACAAGAACAACGAACTCGCCGGGTACTCCTCGGTGCTGCACGCCCTCGCCCTGACCGGCGGCACCGGGGCCTACGGACGGCGGCGGCGCGCCGCCGTCATCAGCTTCGGCGCGACCGGCCGCGGCGCGGTCACCGCCCTGAACGCGCACGGCGTCCACGATGTGGACGTCCTGACGCAGCGGGGCGTGAGCGCGGTCGCCTCACCGATCCACTCGGCCCAGATCGTCCATTTCGACCGCGATCCGGACGACCCGGCCCTCACCCGCGTCCTCACCGACGACGGCATGGTGCCGGCCGCCGCCTTCCTCGCCCAGCACGACATCATCGTCAACTGCGTCCTCCAGGACCCCGGCGCCCCGCTGATGTTCGCCACCGCCGCCGACCTGCCGCTCTTCCCCTCGGGCACCCTCGTCGTCGACGTGTCCTGCGACGCGGGGATGGGTTTCGAATGGGCCCGTCCGACCTCGTTCGACGACCCCATGTACACGGTCGGCGACAACGTCCGCCACTACGGCGTGGACCACAGCCCGTCCTACCTGTGGGACTCCGCGACCTGGGAGATCAGCGAGGCGCTGCTGCCCCATATGCACGCGGTCCTCGCCGACCCCTCCGCCCTGGAGACCGACACGATCATCGAGCGCGCCGTGGAGATCCGCGACGGCGTCGTCCAGAACCCCGAGATCCTGTCCTTCCAGCACCGCTCACCCACCTACCCGCACCCCCAGCTCTAACGGCCGGCCTGGTCGGGCGGGACGACACGTCGTCGGAGAAGTCAGACCCACGCCTTCATAGTTTCGGCGAGCGTCTCGGTCGGACGGCCGATAAGCCGGGCAAGGTCGCCGGGTGTGGGGGCCATGGCGCCGTCGCGCATGTCGGCGTTGAGGGTGACCAGGAAGCCCGCGGTGCCCTCGTCGAGGCCGGAGGCGAGGAGTTGCTCCCGTTCGGCCTCGGGGGTGAGCGCCTCGTAGCGGACGGGGCGGCCGAGCAGCTCTTGGACGGTGGCGGCGAACTCGTCGAAGTTCCAGGCGGTGTCGCCGGATAGTTCGTAGGCCTTGCCCTGGTGGCCGGGGGTGCTGAGCACGACGGCGGCGGCTTCTGCGAACTCGGCGCGTGGGGCGGTGGCGATGCGGCCGGGCCCGATGCCGTTGGCGATGACGCCGCGGTCGCGGGCGGCGGCGAAGTCCTGCAGGTGGTTCTCGGTGTACCAGCCGTTGCGCAGGAAGGTGGCGGGGATGCCGGAGGCGGTGATGAGTTCCTCGGTGGCCTTGTGGTCGGCGGCGAGCTCAAGGACGGTCGTCGGAGCCTGCAGACCCGAGGTGTACACCAGGTGGTTCACGCCGGCCCGGCGGGCGGCCTCGATGGCGTTGTCGTGCTGGGCCACGCGGGCGCCGATGTCGCCGAAGGAGATCAGGAGGAGCTTGTCGGCGCCGGTGAGGGCGGCGGCGGTGCCGGCGATGTCGTCCAGGTCGATGGCGGCGGTGCGCAGCCCGCGGCCGGCGAGCGCGGTGAGACGTTCGGTGCTGCGTCCAAGGGCGAGGATGTCGTCCGCAGGGACGCGGTGCTGGAGGAGGGCGTCGACGGTGTGACCGCCGAGCCGGCCCGTCGCGCCGATGATCGCGATGGTCATGAAGGCTTCCTCGTGGGATTTCAGTTGCTGATGGCGGGTGCTCTCGGGGACGACGAACCGTGTTTGGAGAGAGGTCCGGATCGGATTGGATCGGGTCAGGAGCAGGTGACGGCGATCTTGCCGAGGGTTCCGGCGCCGAACGCGGCGAACGCCTCGTCGGCCCGCTCCAGCGGGTAGGTCGCGGTGACCGGGACCCGCAGCGTCCCGGCGGCGGCCTGCTCGGCCAGCGCGGTCAGGGTCCGGCCGTTGGGGTCGGCCATGATCGGGTGGACGGTGACGCCGTCCACCGCGTCCGGGGACAGCCCGAGCGTGGAGGCGATCCGGCCGCCCTCGCCCAGCAGGCCCGCGAGCTGGACGCCGTCGCCCGCCAGGTGCAGCACCACGTCCACGCCCTCGGGAGCGATGGCGCGGACCTGCCCCTCCAGGTCGCCGGTGTAGTCGACCACCTGAACCCCGCCGCCGGTGAGCCCCGTCACGAAGTCGGCCTCCGTGCCCGGACGAGCAGTGGCGATGACGTGGGCGCCGCGGGCAGCGGCCAACTGCACCGCCAGCGCACCGACCCCACCCGTCGCGCCGGACACCAGCACGGTGTCGCCCTGGCCCACCTTGGCGGCGTCGAGACTGTCCAGAGCGGCGGTCCCGGCCAGGCCGAGCGCGCCGGCGTCCTGGAACGACAGGCCCTCGGGGACGTGGACAATTCCGTAGGCGGCGGGCACGGTCGCGTACTTCGCCAGCGAACCGACCTGCAGGACGGGCTTCATCACCACCCCGAACACCCGGTCGCCCACCGCGAACCCGTCCACGCCCTCGCCGAGCCCGGCGACCGTCCCGGCGAAGTCCTTGCCCAGCACCAGCGGGAACCGGTGCTCCATCATCTCCCGCACATACCCGGCGGCCACCGACAGGTCGAACCCGTTCACCGATGCCGACGCCACCTCCACCAGCACCTCACCGGCCTCAGGACGCGGCGCCTCCACGTCCCCGACCTGCGGGGTCGCCGGAACACTCTCGACTGCCACAGCACGCATACGATCTCCCAACATGAACTGGAACGGCCTTCCCGTTTCTGCTTCACCCACCCTAACCACATAAGTGGGAAGGTTGTTCCACTTGAGTAGGCTGGGGGCATGACGTCCGCGAACAACCCCCAAGCCGACGAGCCCGCGCCGGGGTCAGATCAACGCCCCGGGCCGGGGCTGCGGGCCGACGCCGAACGCAACCGCGACCGGATCCTGGCCGCCGCCCGACACCTCTACGCCCGCGAAGGGCTCGGCGTCTCCATGGCGGCGGTCGCCCGCGAGGCCGGCGTCGGCAAGGCCACGCTGTCGCGCCGCTTCGCCACCCGCGAAGACCTCATCACCGCCGTCTTCGCCGACCGCATGGACGCCTACGCCACCGCCGTCGCCGACGCCCTCGCCGACCCCGACCCCTGGCACGGCTTCACCCGCTACATCCACGCCGTCTGCGCCATGCAGGCCGCCGACCGCGGCTTCGCCGACGTCCTCACGATGACCTTCCCCACCGCCAAAACCCTGGAAGCCCGCCGCGCCCAGGCCTACAACGACTTCCTCGAACTCATCGCCCGCGCCAAGGGCACCGGACACCTGCGCGACGACTTCACCGACCGCGACCTGCCCATCCTCCTCATGGCCAACGCCGGCGTCATCGCCGCCACCGCCGACGCCGCCCCCGACGCCTGGCAACGCCTGACCGGCCACATGCTCCGCTCCTACGCCACCCCCGGCGCCCCCCTCCCACCCCTGCCGGACGCCCCCGAACCCCGCGCCCTGTACCGCGCCATGATCCGCATCACCCGCCCCGCCCCCTGACCACGGCCACGGGCGATCAAGTCACCGGCTGGGGCCCTTCTGCCGGCTCTGGTCGTGGGACCGAAAAGTGCGGTACTGCGGGCGTGGACGGCCTCGGTGAGGTCAGCAAAGAATTCCCAATACAGTCCATCCGTTCTGCGATCTTCTTGCTGATGATCTGCCTCTTCGTCTGCTGCATCACGACGATCGCGAGGACGCCTAGTGTGAGCGGATCGCAAACTTTCCCTATTTGGACATGCTCGGGTGCGTATTGAGGTGATTGTCGCGCAAGGCTCCTCCTTGACTGGAATCCTTGCCAGATCTTTCATAGTGTGTTCTCATGTTGCTCAGTGTCACCATCATCATGTGATCGCCTCTGCCGTCGGGAGGGCGGGACGATTGGAACGTCGCGACACGCCAACGCTAGTAGTGGTCGAGGCGCAACTGACGCCCGAGGGAATTCTGTGGCCTGTCGTGGCGGCGGAACTCGGCCTCGCCACCGTCTTCCTAACGAATGATCTTCAGCGCTATGAGAAACTTCCCCGGTACGCTGACGTTTTCGATAGAGATGATGTTCTGGCCATGACGGCCGATACCAATTCAAGGTCGGCGGTCGTCGAAACGGTGCGGAGCATCTCCGAGTTTCGGGACGTCCGGGGAATATATACGCAGTGCGACTACAATCTTCCACTGGTCGCCGAGGCTGCGGGGGAACTCGGCTTGCCGGGCTTGAGCCCGCACGCCGCCGCCCTGGCCCGCAACAAGTTGCTCACTCGCGAGGCTTGCCGCGACGCGGGGGTGCCAGCTCCGGATTTCATGCAGGTCATCAGCGCCGAGCAGGCGGTGGCGTTCGCTGAGAAGGTCGGCTTTCCCTGCGTGGTCAAACCGATGACGGAGTCGGCCAGCACCGATGTGGCGCTAGGCCGTGACCCGGGTGAGGTCGCGCGGCTGTTCGAGAGAATCGCCGCCCAGCGGCAGGACCGGCGCGGTCAGGCCCGGCCGTCGGGCGCGTTGGTCGAGGAATACTGCCCCGGCTATGAGGTCAGCGTCGAGACGTTCACGGTCGACGGGCACATCACCGTGCTGGGTGTCGTCGACAAGTCAGTGAGCGCGCATCCGTATTTCGCCGAGATCGGCCAAGTCTTCCCCAGCCTGCTGCCCGATCGCGTCACCGCGGAATTGGCCGGCACGGCGGTGGCGGGGCTGCGCGCCATCGGACACCATTTCGGCGCCGCGCACACCGAGGTCCGCATGACCGGAAACGGGCCGCGCCTCATCGAGATCAATGCGCGCCTGGCAGGCGAGGACATTCCCGAGCTCGTGGACGCGGCGCTGGGACTGGCGACTCGTCGGCAGGCATTGGCAATGCATGTGGGCCAGAAGCCCGATCTCACCATTTCCGAGCGGCGGGGCGCCGCCACCCGAAAGATCACCTTTCCGGTGGCCGGGACGATTCGGCGAGTCGACGGGCTCGACGCGGCACGCAGCGCTCCAGGCGTCGTGGAGGTAGTCCTCATGGTCGGGGAAGGCGACAGCGTGGCCGCCCTCGTAAGCAATCACGAGTTGTATGGGCAAGTGCGTACGGAGGCTTCCAGCGCGGGCGAGGCGCTGCGGCTCGCGGAGGCGGCCTTCAATCAGATCTCGTTCCTTGTTGACTGACCAAAGCCCCTGCCGTCGGACGAGGTAAGGAGCACGAGCGTGGGCTCTTTCATCCACACCGGAGACAACTACAAGGTCATCGACATTCCTCGGCCGGACCCAAGGGTTCTCAGTGAGTTCGGCCGTCTCCCTATGGATCCCTACGCCGGAGGAAAACAGCGCTATCGCCGCTTCTCCCAGTACAAGATGACATGGGACGAAGCCGCGGACGGGTGGGGACTGGAAGTGCTGAAGCACCGTCCATTCCTGCAGTCCCCGGAGGTCAATTCCTACGTCGGTGGAGTGCAGCGGAATTTCGAACCGCTGCGAATCGACCCCACCCCGCAGATCGACGCGGGCGCCAAGGCGCTCGCGCTGGACGAACACGACGCCTGGCAGATCAACGTCCACCAGTGCAGGGTCGTCACCAATGCCGAAGTACACGGCGTCTCGGTGCCCGAGGGCCCGCACCGCGACGGCCACGAGTACGGCATGCTCGCCGTCTTCGCGCGCGAGAACATCGGCGGCGGGGAGAACCAGCTCATGCCGACCGGTGGCGGTGAACCGTTCTTCGCCGTCACGCTCCAGGTGAACCAGGCGCTGGTCTACGACGACGCCGCCATGTGGCATTACGCCACCGACATCGTCCCGCGCGACGAGTCCGGCGGCCACCGCGACCTGTGGATCGTCGCGTTCAACCGGTGGGCGAATCGCAAGTACGGCCCAGAGTTCGAACGCCTGGCCACGGCGACCGGGAAAGGTGCTCGATGACAGTGGCCGAAGGAGTCGTTCCCGGCTTCTCCGACATCGACCTCAGGACGCTCGGGGACCAGTTCGGCACCCCGCTGTACGTCGTGTCCCTCGACCGCCTGCGCGATAATGCCGCCGCACTTGCAACCAGTCTGAAACCGGCCGCAGTGCAGCTGCTCTACTCGCTGAAGACCAACTACCTGCCCGCCGTCATCACCACGCTGGCGGCCGAGGGCCTCGGCGTGGACGTCGTGTCGGGCTATGAACTCCGCACGGCCCTGGATTGCGGGCTGCCCGGCGAGCGGATCGTCTTCAACGGCCCGGTCAAGACCGAAGAAGAATTGGCCGAAGCGGTACGGCACGGAGTCTTCGTCAACATCGACGGCGTCGAGGAGATACCCGTACTGGCCCGGCTCGCCGCCCGGCGGGGGAGGGAGCCGCTCCCGGTCGGCCTGCGGGCGTACCCACCGCACAATGTCTTCGCCGAACCTGGCGGGCCGGTCGAACGCGCACTGCCGTCGAAGTTCGGCTGGCCGATCGCGGACGGCGCCGCGGACGAGGTCGCCGAGAAGATCATGGCCGAGCCCGCGCTTCGGCTGACCGGCGTGCACTGCCATCTCGGGTCCCAGATCGTCCGGACCGGGAACTTGCTGGCGGCGCTCGATGCCCTGTGCGCCTGGGCCGCGCGGTTGCGGACCCGCACGGAGCTGACCGTTCTCAACATCGGCGGCGGGTTCGGCGTCGACGGCATCCACCGGATACCCGGCGCGGTCGCGTCGCTCAGCGAGGTACGGGCGGGCGGGCAGGCCGACCCGTCCGCCCAACGGCCGCGCTTCGACCTCGACCTGTTCGCCCAGGGACTCACCGAGACGCTGCGCCGTCACCACCTCGGCGACCTCGCCGTGTTCGCCGAGCCGGGCCGCGCGCTGGTCTCCGCGGCAGGAGTCCTGCTGACCCGGATGGTCGGCGAAAAGGACCTCGGCGACCACCGCTGGATCCTGCTGGACGGCGGGCTCAACCTGCTGCCGACCGCCGGCGTCGCCGAGGCGCATTCCTTCACCGCGCTCGTCTCGGACTCCGGCCGCCTGCGGCCGTGCCTCGTCGGTGGGCCGCTCTGCTACGAGGGCGACGTCTTCGGCGTCGACATCGACCTGCCGGAAACGCTCGAGGTCGGGGACTACGTCGCCGTCCAGGACGCCGGCGCCTACGGGTTCTCCCGCGCCACCAGCTTCAACCGGCTCCGTCCGGCGACGGTGACGGTGTCCGGGCGGACCGCCGAGCTCGCCTGGCGGGCCGAGACCCATGAAGACCTGATGAGCCCGGCGGTACCGATCCGTGCGGCCCGCTCGACCGTCCAGAGGGGACGCGCATTGTGAGTGACAATTCCCGCACCTTGCGGCAACGATCGCCGGGAGGTGACGCAGACCCGATCCGAAGCAGGGTGCCCGTCCAATTGAGTTCGGACGAGATGGCCGCGCCCGCGGTCGCGCTGTGGGCCGTGCCTCGCTCGGTGTCCACCGCCCTGGAAAAGAGCCTGTCACAGCATCCGGACGTCGAACCCGTCCACGAGCCATTCACCGACTGCTACTACTTCAGCGATCAACGCCGGAGCGACCGGTACGGCGATCAGCCGCACAAGCGGTCGTACGGAATGCCCGACGTCCATACACAACTGCAGGCGATTACCGCTCCCATCCCGCTCATCAAGGACCTCTGCTTCCAAGCCGAGCCGTACGTGCCCAGCGACCGCCTCGCTACCTGGACCAACATTTTCGTGGTTCGCCACCCAGCCCGAGTATGGCTTTCACTCAGTCGGCTCAAGCCCGACTTCACCGAGGACGAGTTCGGCTTCACCGCACTGAACCGGATGTGGACAAGGGTTGTGGAGGAACTGGGGCACCCCGGCCGGATTGTGGAGGGTGACCGCTTCCGGCTGCAGCCCAGGCGCGTCCTCTTCGACCTGTGCCACTGGCTGGGCTTGAGCTTTGACGCCCACATGACGAACTGGATCGACGGCAGAATCAGGCAGTGGTCACCGGACGAGCGCGACTCCCAGCAGAAATGGCATCGGGTACTCGAAGGCAGCCGCGGTGTCCTGCCTCCCGACCCCGAGTTGCCGCCGGACTGGGAGCCGATTGAGCCGGATCCGCTGCGGAGACGCATATACGACCAGGCGGTCGAAGTTCACGACCACATCATGCGTCTCGCACAGGTAGCCGGAGCGGCATAACCGTCTCAGTACTTCCACCGGACCCGCGAGACGATCTCCTCTGCACTGCATCCGTCGAACAAAGCAACCTCGCCTCGACGCACGACACAAATCGTATCGATCATCGCCTCACCCAGCGCCGCGCTCAGCACATCATCGCTCTCCAGCGCTTGAACGGCCTCCTCCAATGAGGACGGAAGCGCGGCAACGCAGTCCTCGCCATTCAGCTTCGCCGGATTCACGTCGACGGGCTTCGGGAGCGCGGCATTCTCGACGAGTCCGGCGTGGCCCGCGGCGAGCACGCCCGCCATCGCGAGATACGGGTTGGCCGCACCGTCGAAACTCTTGATCTCGAAGTTGGCCGTCTGCGCCCGTCCCCCGGCCGCCCCGGTCACGAACCTGAGCGCCGCCTCGCGGTTCTCCCACCCCCAGCAAGCGAAGGCGCCCGCCCAATGGAACGGGACCAGCCTCAAATAGCTGGCCACCGACGGCGCGCCGATCGCCAAAAGCGCGGGCAGCCGGGACAGGATTCCGGCGGCGAAACCTTCGCCGGACCGCGTGAGGCCGTACGGTCCGTCGCCTCCGGCCATCATGTTGTGACCGTCCCGCCAGAGGCTGATGTGCACATGCGCGCCGTTGCCGATGCCCTCTGTGACGAACATCGGCGAAAAACTCGCGCGCAGCCCATGACGGTGGCTGACCGCACGGATCGTCTCGCGCACCAGGACCGCGGTGTCGGCGGCGCTGACCGGATCCGCGGCCGCGACCGATATCTCGTATTGCCCTGCCGCATATTCGGGATGAATCTGATCCACCGAGATACCTGTCGCGGTCACCGCATCCAGCACATCCCGCAGATAGTCCGACCGCTCCATAAGGCGCGTCATCCCATAGGCGGGACCGGTGGACGCGGGTACGAAATCGTCACCTGGACCGACAGAAACCGACCATTCAATCTCAAACGCCGCGCGTACGCTGTAACCATCGGCGGCGAGGCGGGCAACGGCACGACGCGCCAGTCCACGGGCGTCCTGCGGATGCCGCCCGCCTTCCAGGTCGAACCGATCCGCGGGCGCCCAGGCCCACCCCGGAAGCGCGGCCAGCACCACCAGCTTGTCCAGATCGGGATGCAGGCGCAGGTCACCTACCGGACCACCACAAAAGCGGCCCTTCAAGATCGAGTCATCGACCATACAGGCGTCAAATGACGGCGACATGCCGACCCCCCAGGCGGCGGCGTGCTCAAGCCGACTCCGCGGCACCGCCTTGATTCTGGTGATACCCCCGGTATCGACCCACGTGATAACAACTCCACTCACCCGACGCGCGACAAGCCCTTCGGCCGCACGCCGCCCAACTTCGGCACGCCGCGACCGTTCACCCGCATCCATCGAGTCAACTCCACCCTGCACCACACCCCCGCCCATACCCCGCACGGCACCACGCCGACCCCTGCATGCCGCTCGATCCCCTCGCAGCAGCCACCCTGGCAGCGCCGCCCCGGCACCCGGGCACCCTCGGTAGTTCACATACCTGAACTTATGTTCTCCTACTTGACATGCTGTGGCTGATATCTGAGCATCTCCGTAGTTGGCCGAATGCGATTCCACGGCCACTCCCGCTGGCCGGTGACCCAGACACGTTTCAGGGAGTCTCTGATGTCCGATACGACGCCGCGCCGGACGCGTCCGCGGAAGATGCGGCGGAGCCAAGGACGATGACTCTCCTGCAGGCCTGGGCGCAAGCCGTCCGCCGAGAACCCGGCGCCCCCGCGCTCACCTACTTCGATCGCACGCTCGATCGCGGTGAGGTGGAGGCGCAGGCGGCGGCGTTCGCGGCGGCGCTCCTGGCGCGCGGGTTCGGTCACGGCGACCGGCTGGCGGTCTGCCTGCAGAACGTGCCGCAGTTCGTCGTGGCGGCGCTGGCCGCCTGGCGGATCGGCGCGGTGGTCGTCCCGGTCAACCCGATGTACCGGACGCGGGAGCTCCACCACGTTCTCGCGGATTCGGGCGCCCGCGCGCTGGTGTGCCTGGAACGTTCCCACGGCCTGGCCGAGGCGGCGCTGCCGGACACCGCGGTCGAGTTCGTCGTGACGACCTCCGAGCTCGACCACCAGTCCGCCGATGACCGGAGGCTGCTCGCCGACAGTGCCCGGCAGGCGCATCCGGGCGCCGACGACATGGCGGAGCTGATCGCCCGGTACGCGCCCGGCACCCCCGGCTCGCCGCTCGCCGAGGACGATCTCGCGTTGCTCGTCTACACGTCCGGCACGACCGGGCCCCCCAAAGGCGCGATGACCACGCACGCCAACCTGGCCTTCGGCGCGGCGGTCTACCGCGACCGCGCCGGGGTCGGGCCGGGGGACGTCGTGCTCGGCATGGCGCCGCTCTGCCACATCACCGGCCTCGTCGGGCATCTGGCGGTGGCGCTGCTGGCCCCGGCCGAGCTGGTGCTGACCTACCGCTTCCACCCGGAGGTGGCCCTGGAGGCGTTCGAGCGCCGGTCGGTCACCTTCACCATCGCGGCGATCACGGCGTACAAGGCGATCATGGCGCTGCCGGCGGCGGAGCCCGCGCGGTTCAGGTCGGTGAAGGCGCTCTACTCCGGCGGCGCCCCCATCGCCCCGGCGGTCGCCGAACGCGCCGCAGCCGTCTTCGGCCACCGGCTGCACAACGCCTACGGGCTCACCGAGTCCACGTCGATCACCCACATGACCCCGCTCGGGGCCGAGCACAGAGTCGCGGGAGCGCTGTCGGTCGGCCCGCCCGTGCCGGGCGTCGTCGCCCGCGTGGTCTCCGAGGACGGCCGCGAACCGCCTCCCGGGACGCCCGGCGAGCTGGTCATCGAAGGGCCCGGCGTGGTGGCCGGCTACTGGCGGAACCCCGAGGCGACCGGCGCGGGCCTGCCCGGTGGCGTGCTCCGCACCGGCGACGTCGCGTGGCTCGACGAGGACGGCTGGTGCTACGTGGTCGACCGCGCGAAGGACCAGATCAACGCCAGCGGGTTCAAGGTCTGGCCGCGCGAGGTGGAGGACGCGCTGCAGGAGCACGCGGCGGTGCGGGAGGCGGCGGTGGTCGGCGTCCCCGACGACTACCGCGGCGAGACGGTCAAGGGCTACGTCGTGCTGCACGCGGGCGCGCGGGCGACGCCGGAGGAGCTCATCAGCTTCGTCCGGCAGGCGCTGGCCGCCTACAAGTGCCCGCGCGCCGTGGAGATCGTGACCGACCTGCCCAGGACGGCGAGCGGGAAGATCCTGCGCCGCGCCCTGCGGGACACCGGTGAACGGAAGGGAGCGCCATCGTGAACGGCCGGGACGGAGTCGAACTGCGGAGCCTGCGGGCCGGTCATCGGGTCGATCCGCTCGGGCTGCCCCCGCGCGGGCCGCTGCTGTCGTGGACGACCGCCGGCACGGGAACGCTCGACCTCGGCCGGGGATATGAGGTGACGGTCGGGTCCGATCCCGGGCTCGCCGAGCCGATCTGGCAGCGGCGCGGGCTCACCGTTCCCCGGACGGTCTACGACGGGGAGCGCCTCGGCTCGCGGGCGCGCCGGTATTGGCGCGTGGCCGCGACCACCACCGGTGGCGGGCGGGTCATGAGCGAGACGGCGTCCTTCGAGGTCGGCCTGGCGGAACCCGCCGATTGGGAGGCGTCCTGGATCGCGGGGCCGCTGCTGCCGCACCGGCGCGAGAGCTATGACCCGTGCCCGTATCTGCGCACGGAGTTCACCCTGGAGGATGCTCCGGCGCACGCCCGCCTGTACGCGACAGCGCTCGGTCTGTACCGCGTCTGGGTGAACGGCACCGAGGTCACGGAAGACGCGCTGCTGCGTCCAGGCTGGACTGATTACGGCATCCGCGTGCACCACCAGACCTTCGACTGCACCGGCCTCTTCCGGAAGGGGCCGAACACCATCGCGGTCGCGCTGGCCAAGGGATGGTACGCGGGACGGGTCGGGCTCGTCCGGGAGCCGGGCCTCTACGGGGACCGCCCGGCGTTCCTCGCCCAAGCCGAGATCGTGACGGGCGGCGGCGGGGTCCGCCGGGTCGTGTCGGACGGTTCCTGGCGGGCCGGCCACGGCGCGCTGCTCGCCTCGGACATGCTGCGCGGCGAGACTCAGGACCGCCGGCTGGAGCCGGACGGCTGGCGGTCGGCGGGGTTCGACGACCGCGGCTGGACGGCCGCCGAGGTGGTCGGCCCGCCGGACGCCGAGATCGTCCCGCAGCCGCACGACTCGATCCGGGTGCACGAGGTGCACGCGGGACGGCTCGTCCACGAGCACGCCCGCGGCCCGGCGGTCTTCGACTTCGGGCAGAACCTCGTCGGCTGGACGCGGTTGGAGACCACCGCGGAGCCGTCCGTGGAGCTGATCGTCCGGCACGGCGAGATCCTCACCCCGGACAACCTGGTCTATCGCGACAACCTGCGCGGGGCCTTCCAGGAGGACCGCTACACGGTGGGCGATCACGGCCCGCACCGCCTGGAGACCGACTTCACCGTGCACGGTTTCCGGTACGCCGAGGTGTGGGGCCTGCCGACGGTCTCGCCGCACCTGGCGCTGAAGGTCCGCGACGACACGTCCGTCAGCGCCGTCTCCATCGAGACCGGGCACGACCGTTCCGGCGCGTTCGAATGCTCCGATGAGCGGCTCACCGCGCTGAGCAGCGCCGTCGAGTGGACGGTCCGCGACAACTTCCTGGAGGTCGCCACCGACTGCCCGCAGCGCGACGAGCGGCTCGGCTGGCTCGGGGACGCGGGGGTGATCGCCCCGACGGCCGCCTACCACTTCCACGTCGGCGCCTTCTACGCCAAGTTCGCCCAGGACGCGGCCGACGCCCAGACCGAGGATGGCGCGATCCGCTCCTACGTGCCCGTGGTCCCGCCGGGCCACCTCTCGCCGGGCGCGCCGGGCTGGGCCGACGGATACGTGCGGATCGTCCACCTCCTGCTGGAACGGTACGGCGACACGGTGACCGCGGAACGGCACTTCGACGCGATCGCCCGCTACCTCGCCCACGTCGACCGGAACAACCCGGACGGCATTCGGCGGGAGGCGGTCGGCGCGAACTTCGGCGACTGGCTGTCGATCCCGGAACGGCCCGGCGAGACGGTCCACCCCGGGTACGCCTACACGGGGGCCTTCTCGACCGCGCCGAAGGACGTGCACGCCACCGCGCACACCTACCGGTCCCACGTCCAGTTCGCCGAGATCGCTGCGCGGCTCGGCCGGACCGAGATCGCCGCGCGGCACGCCGAGCGGGCGGAGGAGATCCGGTCCGCGTACCTGAAGGCTTTCCTCACCTCCGACCGCACGATCGACGGCGCGACGCAGACCGTCTACGCGCAGGCCGTCGGCTTCGGGCTCGTCCGGGGCGAGGACGCCGTCGCCGTCGCGGGGCACCTGCGCGACCTCGTCGAACGGGTCGGGCACGTCACGACGGGCATCCACGGCGTCGAGCACGTCCTGCCGGTCCTGGCGCGGAACGGGCACGCCGACCTGGCCGGACGGCTCCTCCTGCGCGAGGAGATGCCGGGCTGGCTGCACATGATCCGCAAGGGCGGGACCACGATCTGGGAGAAGTGGGACGGCATCGCCGAGGACGGGACCCTGTCCACCGCCGAGATGAACTCCTTCAACCACTGCGCGCTCGGCGCTGTCGGCCGGTACCTGTTCGAGGACGTCGCCGGTCTCGACGCGTCCAGCACCGCGTGGGACGGCGTCGTGCGCGTCCGGCCGTCCTACCCCGAGGGGCTCGACTGGGCGAAGGCGACCTACGACAGCGCGGCCGGGACGGTGCGCTCTGCGTGGCGCCGCGAGGACGGCCGGATCGTGCACGAACTGGACCTGCCGCCCGCCGCCCGCGCCGAGGTGACCCCGCCCGACGGCCTGCGCCTCACGAACACCCCCGCGGGCGCCGCCGGTACGGCCGCGTTCGGGCCGGGGCGCCACACGCTCGTGCTGACCGCGGAGGGACGGTCATGAGCGCGCTCGCCGTGCCGGGATGGGCCCGGGCCGTCCTGCGCGTCGTCCGGCTCGTGGCGATCCTGCTGATCGTCGCCTCGCTGTGCTTCCTCAGCATGCAGCTCCTGCCGGGCGATCCCGCGCGGCAGATCCTCGGCCCCACCAACGCGACACCGGAGGCGGTGGCGGAGCTGCGCCACCAGCTCGGCCTCGACCGGCCGCTCGGCGCCCGCTTCGCCGACTGGGTCGGCGGCGTCCTCCAGGGAGACCTCGGGTCGTCCTACCGCACCGGCCAGAGCGTCACCGACATCATCGCCGAGCGGGTCCCGGTCACCGTCGAGCTGGTCGTGTTCAGCCAGCTCATCGCGCTCGCGCTCGCGGTGCCCGCGGCGATCGCGGCGGCCACCCGCCGCCGCACCGGAGTCGACCGCGGCATCAGCCTGTGGGTGTTCACGACCCTGTCGATGCCGAACTTCGTGATCGGCGTCCTGCTGATCTGGGTGCTGTCGGTCAGCCTCGGCTGGCTCCCGTCCAACGGGTACACGCCGTGGAGCGAGGATCCCGCCCGGCACCTGGCGAGCATGATCATGCCGTCCATCGCGCTGGCCGCCGCGCCGTTCGCGCTGTACCAGCGAGTGCTGCGCGCCGACCTGGTGGAGACGCTGAGCCGCGACTTCATGGCGGTGGCGCGGGCGAAGGGCGTGTCCCCGGCCCGGATCATCGTCCGGCACGCGCTGCGGCCGAGCCTGCTCGGGCTGAGCACCTCGGTCGGGGTCACGGTCGGCACGCTGATCGGCTCGACCGTCGTGGTGGAGTCGCTGTTCGGGCTCCCCGGGCTCGGCGCCGAGCTGGTCAGCGCGGTGCAGGGCCGCGACTACGTCGAGGTCCAGGGGATCGTCCTGGTGATCGCGGTGGCGTTCGTCCTGATCAACCGGCTGGTGGACGTGCTGTACGGCGTCCTCGACCCGAGGCTCGGCCCGGCCGGGACACCGGCCGCGGGAGGTGCGGGATGACCGTCCGGACAGGCATGCGCGGCATGGTGCGCCCGAACGCGCGCCCCGCCCCCGCGCGCAAGCGGCGCGCTCGCGCGGCCGGCGTCACGGACCTCCTGTCGGCCGGCTGGCTGGCGCTGCTCATCGCATCCATGCTGCTGCTCCCGACCCTGCTCGACCTCGACCCGCTCCGGCTGGACGCGACCGCCCGGCTGGCCGGGCCGTCGGCCGACCATCTGCTCGGCACCGACAACCTCGGCCGCGACCTGCTGGCCCGCGCGCTCGACGGGGCGCGGGTGTCGCTGCTGATCGGGCTCGGCTCCACGCTGATCTCCATCGTGATCGGCGTGCCCCTCGGAATGCTGGCCGCCTACGCGCGCGGCCCGGTGGACGCGGTCGTCTCGTTCGTGGTGGACGTGATCCTCGCGTTCCCGGGACTGGTGCTCGCGCTCGCGCTGACCGCCTTCCTCGGCGGATCCACCGGCAACGTCATGATCGCGATCACGCTGCCGATGATCCCGGTCTTCGTCCGGCTGGCCCGCGCGCAGACGCTGTCGGTCCTCGGCCGCGAGTTCGTCGAGGCGAGCCAGGTCATCGGCACGCCCGCGGCGGGGATCCTGCGGCGCGACGTGCTGCCCTCCATCGCCGAGGCGATCCTGGCGTTCGCGCTGGTCAACGTGGGCCGCGCGATCATCATCGAGGGCGGGCTGAGCTTCCTCGGGATCGGCGTCCCGCTGCCCCAGCCGACCTGGGGAACCATGATCAGCGAGGGCCGGCTGCACGTCGCGACGGACCCGCTGATGATCCTCGTCCCGTCGGCGTTCCTGATGTTCACCATCCTGAGCCTGAACCTGCTGTCCGACCGGTTCCTGGTCGACGACGGCACGACCGGGGGAGGCGCCGCATGAGCGAGCAGCGGACCGTGTCCACCGCGCCCACCGCGCCCGTCCGCACGGACGGGGACGTCCTCACCATCCGCGACCTGGTCGTGGAGTTCCCGACCCCCGCCGGGCCCGTCCGGGCCGTCGACGGCGTCAGCCTGCGGGTCGGGCACGGCGAGCGCGTCGGCATCGTCGGCGAGTCCGGCTCGGGCAAGAGCGTCCTGTCCCGGACGGCGCTCGGCCTGACCAGGCCGCGCGAGGCGCGGATCTCCGGCGAGGTGCTGATCGACGGCCGCCCCGTCCTGTCCCTGCCCGAACGCGGCCGCCGCGCGATCTGGGGACGCGTCGCCGCCATGGTCTTCCAGGACCCGCTCAGCTCCCTGCACCCGATCACACCGATCGGGGAGCAGGTCGCCGAGGCGGTGCGCCGCGTCCCCGGGGTGGGCCGCCGCGAGGCCGCGCGCCGCGCGGTCGAGCTGCTGGACCTCGTCGGCATCCCCAGGGCGGCGGAGCGGGCCGGGTCCCGCGCGCACGAGCTGTCCGGCGGGATGCGGCAGCGCGTGATGATCGCGATCGCGATGGCCGGGCGGCCGAAGCTGCTGTTCGCCGACGAGCCGACCACCGCGCTGGACGTCACCGTGCAGGCCCGCATCCTGGAGCTCTTCGACGAGCTGTGCCGCGAGTTCTCCATCGGCCTGGTCATGGTCAGCCACGACCTCGGCGTCATCGGCCGGCACACCGACCGGGTGGCGGTCATGTACGCGGGGCGCGTCGTGGAGACGGGCGCGGTCCGGGACGTCTTCGCGCGGCCCGCGATGCGCTACACGCGGGCGCTCATGGACGCGATTCCCCGCTGGGGCGGGGACCGCCAGGTCCTCCCGAGGCCGATCGGCGGGCTCCCGCCGAACCTGCTCGACCCGCCGCCCGGCTGCCGCTTCGCGCCCCGCTGCGCCGCGGCGCTGGACGAGTGCGCGGCCGACGCGCCGGCCCTGGCCGACCTGCCAGGCGACGACGGTCACCGCTTCGCGTGCTGGAACCCCGAGGACCATGCCGAGCCGGGAAGGGAGGCGGCGAAGTGACCGGCGACGAGGCGGTGCTGCGGCTCAGCCGCGGAAAGGTCGCCTTCCCCGGACGGGACGGGCGGCCGTTCGAGGCGGTGCGGGACGTGTCCCTCACCCTGCGCAAGGGCGAGATCCTGGGCCTGGTGGGGGAGTCGGGCTGCGGCAAGTCCACCACGGCCCGCGCCATGCTCGGGCTGCAGCCGCTCACCTCGGGCGCCCTTGAGCTGCGGGGACGTCCCGTCCGGCGAAGGGACCCGGCGCTGCGCTCGGCCGTGCAGGCGATCTTCCAGAACCCGGCGGGCTCGTTCAACCCCAAGCGGTCCCTGCTCGACTCGGTGATCGAGCCGCTGCGCGTGCACAAGCGCGGCTCCAAGGCCGAACGGCGCGAGCGGGCGCTCGCCGAGCTGGCGCGGGTCGGCATCACCGCGCAGCTGGCGGGACGGCGTCCCGGCGAGGTGTCCGGCGGGCAATGCCAGCGCGCGGCCATCGCCAGGGCCACCATCCTGCGGCCGGACGTGCTCATCTGCGACGAGCCCGTCTCGGCGCTGGACGTGTCCATCCAGGCGCAGATCCTGGAGCTGCTCGCCGAGCTGCGCGCCGAACAGGGCCTCACCATGCTGTTCATCTCGCACGACCTGTCGGTCGTGGCGTCGCTCTGCGACCGGACCGCCGTGATGTACGGCGGGACCGTCGTCGAGGAGGGCCCGACGCCGCGGGTGGCCGGGGCGCCGCTCCACCCGTACACCGTGATCCTGCACGACTCCGTCCCGTCGCCCGACCTGTGGGCCGAGGACGAGGTCCGGCTGCGGATGCGGCCGGGCGTCGGCGGGGACGGGCGGTCGCAGCCCGGCTGCCCGTTCGAGCCGCTGTGCCCGTCCGCGACGGACGTCTGCGCCTCCGAGCGCCCGGCGCCCGAACCCTCCGGCGGCGAGCACCGGGCCGCCTGCCACCACCCCTTCCAGGGTGTGGACGCGGCCGCCCCTGCGACACAGGCGGCCGATGCCTCGAAGGGCACCCCGACGTGATTCGCCCCCCGCACAACCCGGCCGCGCCCGGCGAGGGCGTCCGGCCGATCCCCGAAGGAGTATGACCATGACCGACCGGCGCAGACGCGGCGGCACGACCACCCTGGCCACGGCGGCCGGCGCGGCGGTGCTGATGACCGTGACGATGGCGGGCTGCGGGGCGGGAGGCTCGTCGGGCGGGACGCCCCGCTCCGGCGGGACGCTGAAGGTGAGCATGAGCTCCGCCCTGACCGAGCTGGATCCGGCGAAGGGCTCCGCGAACGCGATGGCCCAGGTGGGCGTGGCGATCTACGACACGCTGATGAAGGTGCAGAAGGTCGGCGACAAGCCGACCCCGCACATCGCCAAGTCGCTGACCGCGTCCGACGACCTCAAGACCTGGACGATGAAGCTGCCCGCCGGCGTGCAGTTCAGCGACGGCACCCCGTTCGACGCCGACGCGGTCAAGTTCAACATGGACCGCCACCTCGACCCGAAGACCGCGTCGACGGCGGCGTCGCTGCTGTCGTCGGTGGCGTCGGTGCGCGCGCCGGACGCGGAGACCGTCGTCTTCAAGCTGAAGTACCCGTTCGCGAACTTCCCGTACACGCTGGCGTTCGACGGCTCGGGGACGGCCGGG
Source organism: Actinomadura sp. 1N219 (assembly GCF_044326405.1). Taxonomy (NCBI): domain Bacteria; kingdom Bacillati; phylum Actinomycetota; class Actinomycetes; order Streptosporangiales; family Thermomonosporaceae; genus Actinomadura; species Actinomadura sp. 1N219. Next base: position 935,516 of record NZ_JBIRAY010000001.1, read on the forward strand.
TACATCGCCTCCCCGGCCGCGCTGAAGAAGTACGGGAAGGACTACACCGCGCACGCCGCCGGCCTCGGGCCGTTCAAGCTGGAGTCGTGGGCGCCGGGCAAGCCGGTGACGCTCGTCCGCAACCCGAACTACTGGAACAAGAACCAGAAGATCCGCCTCGACAAGGTCGTCATCAGCACGATCGCCGACGAGCAGGCGCAGTACCAGGCCCTGCAGTCGGGCACCGTGGACGTCGCGTCCAGCATCGACCCGACGGTCCAGAAGCAGGCCAAGGCGAACAGCTCGCTCAACTACGAGCAGGGCGTCGGCAGCGACCAGAACAGCATCGCGCTCAACATGGACCAGCCGCCGTTCAACGACCCCCGCGCCCGGCAGGCCGTGTCCAAGGCGCTGAACCGGCCGGAGATCGTCGCGCTGACCAAGGAGGGCCTCACCGGCCCGGCGGTCAACCTCTTCCCGAAGGGCGACCCGTTCCACAACCCGGCGGCCGACCCCGGGTTCGACCTCGCGGGCGCGAAGGCGCTCGTCCAGCAGTACGAGCAGGCCACCGGCCGCCCGTTCGAGTTCACCTACACGTGCCGCGCGGTGGTGAACGAGACGCAGGTCATCGAGCGGCAGCTCGCCGCCGCCGGGATGAAGCTCAAGATCGAGATCCAGGAGGGCGCCACCGCGCTGGAGACCTTCTTCGGGCAGAAGTACCAGGCGACCTGCTGGTCGATGGCCGGGTTCCTGACCCCCGACCTGCTGCCGTACCGGTTCTTCCACTCGTCCGGCGACCTCAACAACATGGGCTTCAAGGACAAGCGGTTCGACGCGGCCGCGGACGCGGCGCGCCGCACCGCGGACCCCGCCGAGCAGAAGCGGCTGTGGGCCGAGGCGGACACGGTCCTGGCCGAGCAGCTGCCGTGGGTGTGGACGACGGGGCAGCCCGTCGCCTACATCTCCCGCAAGACCGTGCACAGCCCGGACCTCGACGAGCCGAGCCGGCTGCGCGGGCGGATCGTCGAGTTCGACGACATGTGGCTGTCCAGCTAGCGGCCACGCGGACGCGGACCAACGGCCGGGGCGCGCGGGTGAGCGGCCACGCGGAACGGAAGGGGAGCACAGTGGAGTGGGACGAACGGGTCGGAGTCGTCACCGGCGCCGCCTCGGGCATCGGCGCGGCGACCGCGCGCGAGCTGGCGGCGCGGGGCGCGCACGTCATCGCGCTCGACATCGACGGCGGCGGCCTGGCCGGCGTGGTCCGCGGCATCGAGGACGCGGGAGGCCGGGCCACCGCCCACACGGTGGACGTCTCCGACGCCGCGTCCGTCACGGCCGCCGTCCGGGAGACCGGGGACGACCTGGGGCGCGTCGACATGGTCGTCAACTGCGCCGTCAGTTTCATCGCCAAGGGCCTGGACGTGACGTCCGCCGACTGGGACCGCGTTCTGAGCGTCAACGTCAAGGGCATCTCCAACGTGGTGCAGGCCGCGCATCCCCTGCTGGCCCGCACCGAGGGGGCGGCCATCGTCAACACGGCGAGCATCTCCGCCCACATCGCCCAGCCCGCCCGCTGGACCTACAACGCGACCAAGGCGGCGATCGTCAACCTGACCCGGTGCATGGCCATGGACCTCGCGCCCGACGGCATCCGCGCCAACACCGTCAGCCCCGGCTGGATCTGGACGCCGGAGGTGGCCCGCGCCGCCGACGGCGACCGCGCCAGGTGGGAGCCGGTGTGGGGCAGGTACCACCTGATGCGGCGGCTCGGCGAGCCGGCCGAGGTCGCCAAGGCGATCGCGTTCCTGTGCTCGCCGGACGCGAGCTTCATCACCGGCGCCGAGCTGCCCGTCGACGGCGGCTACCTCGCCATGGGGCCCGAGGGTCTGGGCGAGACCTCCGCCTTCGCCGGCTCCGAATGAATTGGAACGCACCAAGAGTGTGGAAGGAGGGCTGATGTACAACGTCGTGATCACCGACACGAACCTCGGCGACGGCTCCCACGAGCGGGAGGCGCTCGGCGGCGGCCACCGGGTGGCCGCGCACCAGGCCAGGACCGAGGACGAGGTCCTCGCCGTCGCCGCCGAGGCGGACGCGCTGCTCACCCAGTGGGCGCCGATCACGCGGCGCGTCCTGGAAGGGCTGCCGCGGCTGCGCGCCGTGGTCCGCTACGGGATCGGCCTGGACACCATCGACCTCGCCGCGGCCGCCGACCTCGGCGTCCAGGTAGGCAACGTCGACGACTACTGCCTCGCCGAGGTCGCCGACCACGCCGCCGCGTCCATCTACGCCCGCAACCGCCGCCTCACCGAGGGAAGCCGCGGCTACTCCAGCCGCGGCTGGACGACCGAGGGCATCGCCAGGCCGCGCCCGCCGGCCGAGGACCCGGTCGGCATCGCCGGGTTCGGCAGGATCGGCCGCTCGCTCGCCGTCCGGGTCCGGGCGCTCGGGTTCCCCGTGCACGTCTGGGACCCGCTCGTCGAGGACATGCCCGACGACGTGACGGTGTGGCCGACCCTGCCCGAGCTGGCGGCGGCGGTCCGGCACCTGTCGCTGCACCTGCCGTCCACCGCGGAGACGCGCGGGATCGCGGGCCGGGACGTGCTGGCGGCGCTCGGCCCCGACGGTCACCTGGTCAACACGGCCCGCGGCGCCCTCGTGGACGAGGCGGCGCTGCTGGACGTCCTCGACTCCGGCGAGCTGGGCTTCGCCTCGCTGGACGTGCTGTCCTCCGAACCGCCCGAGGACGTCTCCGCCCGCGTCGCGGACCATCCCCGCGTCCTGGTCACCCCGCACATCGCCTACCTGTCCACCCGGTCGCTGCCGCGGCTGCGGGTGCGGGCGGCGGAGAAGGTCCGCGAGCTGCTCGACAGGACGCCCGCACGCGAGGGTGCCTGATTCCCCGCCGGGCCTGATTCCGCGCCTCCGTCACCGCGCCGACTGCCGCCATCGCCCCCACTCCGAGAACGAAGGACGAACACAGTGAAGGCTCTCGTATTCACCGGACCGGGCACGGTCGAACTGCTCGACGTGGACCGGCCCGTCGCCGGGGAGGGCGAGGTGCTCGTCCGGATCGAGGCCGCCGGGATCTGCGGAAGCGAGCTGCACGGCATCCTGCACACCGACTTCCGCAAGCCGCCGCTCATCATGGGCCACGAGCTCGCGGGCGTCACCGAGGACGGCCGGCGCGTCACCGTCAACCCGCTGCTGAGCTGCGGGGCCTGCGACCGGTGCCGCGCCGGCGACGACCACCTGTGCCGGGAGCGCGCGATCCTCGGCATCCACCGCCCCGGCGGCTTCGCCGAGGCCGTCGCGGTGCCGGAGCGGGCGCTGCACGTCCTCGAACCCGGCATGGACGCCGAGGTGGCGGCGATGGTCGAGCCGCTGGCGAACGCGGTGCACGCGCTGCGGCTGGCCGACCCGGCGCCCGGCGCCCGGATCGGCGTCATCGGCGCGGGCACGATCGGGCTGGTGACCCTGCTCGCCGCGCGGGACATCTCCGACCGTGTCGAGGTCTGCGACCTGTCCGAACGGCGGCTGGCGGTCGCCGCGCGCCTCGGCGCGTCCCGCGTCGGCGCGGAGCTCGCCGGGGAGTTCGACGTCGTGATCGACGCCGTCGGCGCGCACGTCACCCACCGGGACTCCGTCCGGCTCCTGCGCCCTGGCGGCACCGCCGTGTGGATCGGGCTGCTCAGCGCCGAGCCGGGCTTCGACGGCCGGCACATCGTGCGGCAGGAGAAGCGAGTCCTCGGCTCGTACTGCTACACCGGCATCGACTTCGCCGCGGCGCTCAAGCTGGCCGGCCGCGTCCCGCTCGACTGGGCCACCTCGTTCAGCCTGGCGGACGGCCCGGAGATCTTCACCGCGCTGATGCGCGGCCGCCAGGACGTCGTCAAGGCGCTCCTGCGCCCCTGAATCGGAGAGGCGAGACGTACATGCGATACGGAGTCAGACTGCTGCATCTCGGCGACGGGGACGTCCCGGGCCCGGAGGTCTACTGGATGTCGGACTGGGATCACTGGTACCGCCTGGCGTTCCAGGCCTTCCTCGTCCAGGGGCCGGGGGTGACCGCGCTGATCGGGACGGGGCCCGCCGAAGACCTCACCCCGATGAACCGGCAGTGGGCGGGCTTCCTCGGCGAGCGCGCGGCGATGCGCCGCGAGGCCGGCCAGTGGCTGCCCGACCAGCTCGCGGCCCTCGGCGTCGACCGGGCCGACGTCACCCACGTCCTGCTCACGCCGTTGCAGCTGTACACCACCTCGAACGTGCCGCTGTTCCCCAACGCCCGGATCGGCCTGACCGAACGCGGCTGGACGCATTTCCACCGCACGCACGCCCATCCGCACGACGACCGCTGGTCGAGCCTGCCCCCGGACGTCCTGGCGTACCTGACCCACGAGGCCTGGGACCGGGTGCGGCTGCTCGCCGACGAGGACGAGGTGGCGCCCGGCCTGCGGACCTGGTGGACGGGCTCCCACCACCGCGCGTCCATGGCCGTCGAGATCGACACCGACGCGGGCGTGGTCACCGTCACCGACGCGTACTTCACCCGCCGCAACCTCGACACCGATCACCCGATCGGGATCTGCGAGAACATCTACGAGGCCCTCGCCGCCCACGCCCGCGTCCGGGACGTCGCCGACCACGCGCTCACCCTGTACGACCCGGACCAGCTCGACCGCTACCCGGACGGAATCGTGGCACCCGCCCCTGTCGCCCGGTCTTAGTGACCGAGCATGCGGCTACGCGGTGAGGACCTGCCGCTGCCGCCGCCCGAACTCGCTGATCGAAACTTCACGTCCCGGGGGAGAACCCGAGCCGGAGCGAGACCGCGGCGGCCTGTTCCAGGACGGCGGCGGTTATCCGTTCGATGAACGCGGGAGACTTGCGGACGTCGGGCACGGACACGCTGATCGCCGCACGGACCTCGCCCTGCGCCCCCCGGATCGGCGCCGCCACGCAGAACACGCCGGGCGTGTACTCGGAGTTGTCTGTCGCGTGCCCGGTCGCCCTGACCGTCTCGATCTCCTTGGCCAGCACCTCGTACGAACCGATGGTCTGGGGGGTGAACCGGGTGAACGTCACGTCCTGGAACCGTTCGCGCAGCCCGGCGTCGGAGAGCCCGCTCAGCAGCGCCTTGCCGACCCCCGTGGCGTAGGCGGGCAGCCGCGCCCCCACCCTGGATTCGAGCCGCAACTGCTGGTCGGAGTCGACCTTGGCCACGTAGACGTTCTCGGTCCCGTCCAGGATCGCGAGCTGGACGGTCTCGTTGAGCAGGTCGCGAAGCGTCTCCATGTAGGGGAGCGCGAGTCTTTCCAGGTCCGAGACCGCCAGGTAGCTCTGCCCCGCCTGCCAGAGCCTGATGCCGACCCGGTAGCCGCGCGTGCGGGGATCCTGGCTCAGGAACCCCCGGGACGTCATCGTGGCCAGCAGCGAATGCGTGCTGCTCTTCGGCAGATCGAGGTGGACGCGGATCTCCGTCAGCGTCAGCCCCTCCGGGTGGTCCGTCAGCAGCTCCAGGATCCGCAGCACGCGATCGGCCGACTTTACCGCCTCACCCATGGCCACCTCGGTTCACATACATGAACAAAAATCTACGTATAAGAACCTTACTCCATCCCCTACCCGCACGCTCGGCCGACTTCCCTGTCCGTGTCCACCGGATCGTCAGTTGGTTCGGGTTCGGAGGGTTCGCGCCAGGGTGGGGATCATCACCGTTGCGGGGACGAGGTGTAGCCCGAGGAGGGCGGTGGTGGTGGCTGTGTTCGCCCCGGAGAGGAGGGGCGGGATCAACGAGATCGCGGTCAGCGGCACCGCCGTCCACACGAATCGCGCGGCGGGGCGGGCGCTCCAGCGAAGAAGGACGGCGGCGATGACGACGCCGACGGCCGAGAAGAAGCCGGTCACCACGGCGAACCCGGACAACGGGATCGTCTCGCCGCCGTCGGGGATCTCGAAGTCGACGCCGACGGCTTGGGCGAGCGCGGCGGCGAGGGTGGCGGCCGTCATCGCCGCGAGGGTGGCGACCAAGCCGACGCTGGCGAGCCTGCGGAATTGGTGGGTGTGGCTAGTCCGGCCTGGGGCGGCCCCGGTTTCGTTCATGTCGTCCTCGATCATCGGGTGACTGGCGTACGGGTGTGTTGACCGGCATGTGACGGTCTTGGCCCTGGGGGTGACGATGCGCACCGTCGCCGTGCGGCGGCCGGGGTTGCGCAGGGCGCGGACGCCGGTGCCGCGGAGCCAGAACCCGGCGTCGCGTCCCAGGACCGGCCCGGGCTCGCCGTCGCGCAGCTCCAGCTGCACCCGCCCTCGGGTGACGACGGCGAACGCGTCACACCACTCGCCGGCGGCCACCGCGACACGCGCGCCACCGCGCAGCGTGAGCGTCCGCACCGGGACTACTCCGCGCTGTCCGCCGGGAGGCGCTCCGGCAGCCCGAGCCGCGGGAACTGGTCGTCGTGGAACGTGGTGATCTCGGTGATCGCCCCGCCGGTGACGCGCAGGACGTCGATCGTCAGCGGCAGGTACGCGCCCTCGCGCCGTTGGTAGAAGGCGACCGCGGGCTGCCGGTTCACCGATGTCAGGACGGCGCGCAGGTGCTCCATGCCCTCAAAGCCGCTCTCGATCCAGTCGCTCACCACCGCGTCGCGGCCGATGTACAGGCCAGGCGTGGGCGGCATCGAGCACCGGACGTCGTCGGCCAGCAGTGCGGCGAGCTCGCCGACGTCGGTGGCCACGCTGGCTTCGGTGTAGCGGCGCACCACCTCGCGCGTCCCGGCGTCCTCCTCGCCGCCGGTCCAGTCCTGCCGCTCGGCGGGCAGATGCTCGCGCATGCCGGCGCGGGCCCGCTGCAGCGCGCTGTTCACGGAGTTGACCGAGTCCCCGAGGAGCTCCGCGACGTCCTTGGCCGGCCAGCCGAGCACGTCCCGCAGGATCAGCACCGCGCGCGGGCGCGGCGCGAGATGCTGGACGGCGACCAGGTACGCCAGCTCGACCGTCTCCCGCGCGACGGCGACGGCCTCCGGCTCGTCCGCCTCACCCGCGGGCAGCTCGTCCAGCAGCCGGTCCGGGTAGGGCTGCAGCCACAGCACCTCGCCGCCGGTCGCGGGCTCCGGGCGGCGCTTGGCGAGCAGGTCCAGGCAAGCGTTGGTGGCGATCCGGTACAGCCAGGCCCGGAACGTCGACCGCCCCTCGAAGGTCTCCCGCCGCCGCCAGGCGCGCAGGAACGTCTCCTGGACGGTGTCCTCGGCGTCCTCGAACGACCCGAGCATCCGGTAGCAGTGCACGTGCAGCTCCCGCCGGTGCCGCTCGGCCAGCCCCGAGAACGCCGGCTCGTCGACCTCGCCCAGCCCGCTCCCGCCCAGCTCCTCCAGCCGCCTGTCCGCAGTCATCACGTCATCCTTCCCGCTTGTCGTGTCCCGTCGTAGGTGTGACGGGGGCGGGCGCGGAAACTCATCACCGGGGGTCGGTCAGCATGTTCGTCCTGCCCGCTGAACCGGACGTGCCCGTTGGGCGAGCGTTCGGCTCTCGACGCGCTGCCTGGCGAGGATGCCGGCCGAGCGCTACCGCTTCTGTGGAGCGCGGATCAGCACGTCCGGCATCGTCCTGCGGTTGGCCCCGACGGAGCGCCATTCCGCCGGATCGGCAGGGGACGGATGCGTTGCACGGCCGGTTCGCCCCGACTCATTTGCAGCGTGTGGAATCACGGTTTCGGATGACGGTGACTTTCGCGGCTGTCGATCCACCTGTGCCTGTCATGTACGCCCCTTCGAAGGTCTTGGCCTGGCCGCACCCCCTGGCGGCGACCACCTCCGTGTGCCTCTGACAAGGGCTGCTGTCGTGATTCTTGTCGTCGGTCAGGGGCGGCGAGCGCAAAGGCCGGGCATGGACAACCTGCCAACCACCGGGCGTGATCCAACGTCCGCCCGCGTTGACCGCAGCTCCGTCCTCGCAGGCGTTTCGGACGCCCATTGCACAACGTTCGGAAGCCAATCGGCCGGTGCTTAGCGCGCTCGGTGCGCCGCGGCGTGCGGGTGCAATGCTGCGTGTTCCCCGGTGCCGTCCTCGAACGGATGGCCTCGGCGGTCTGGGGTGAGCTGCGCAGGGTTAAGTGAAGTCCGAGCTGGCGGCACCTGGTTCTATGTACGCGGGGGCTTTCGCAGGCCGTCCTCTGGTCCGGGAGGATGCTGACATGACCACGCTGGGCGGGCGGCGCGTGTACACGCGCGGCGACCTGATGGAGAGTTATGGGCTGGGGCGTAGCACGCTGGAAAAGTTGTATCGGGAGCGAGACGTCAACGGTCATCCCGAAGCGGTGGGATCGGTCGGCTCGCAGCTTGCGTGGGACTCCGAGGAGTGGGACCGCTGGTACGCGGGGCGTCAGGCGAGCCCGAAGGTTGAGGCCGGTCTGGTCACGCGGGACGAGTTGAGCGCGAGGTTTGGTCTTAGTCGCCATGCGCTCAAGAAGCTGTGGAGCGAGCGCGAGAGCAACGGGCACCCGGACGTCGCCCGCCAGGTGGGTAAGGCTCTCTACTGGGACGAAAAGCAGTGGGCGGCCTGGTACGCGGGCCGCCAGGAGGGCTCCGCTGACGACGGTGATCCCGATGCGTTGGTGACGTTGGCCGAGGCGGCGCGCCTCCTGGGTCTTGCCCAGAGCAGCGTCACCGTTTATGCGAAGCGTCCACCTGCTGGATGGCCCGAACCCGTCCGGCAGGAGGCTCTCGGGGGCGGTCGGGTTCGTCGTTTCTACCGGCGAGGTGACGTACTCGCTTACGGCGAGACCAGGCTTACTCGTCGAACATGATGAGTTCCCAGCCCAGTTCGTCCCAGGTCTCCTTGCGGACTTACCGGCCGATCACCGTGCGGCTGATCCTCGGCATCTGTCCGAACTTCATCGCCCTGCCCTTCCCCGGGCGTCTTGAAGAGCTGATCCGCCGTGCGCTGCGGCAGGTCCCGTCGGACGATCTCGGCTGGTCGGCCGCCGATCCGCTTGCCGATCCTCAAGGTGGCGCGGCGGGCAACGCCTAGCGGCAGCGCGGCCAGCCCTCGCTCCAGGCGGGTCTCGTTCAAGCCGGCAGAACCATCCTGGTGGTCCGGGACGGCGAGATGGCTCAATTGCGACTCGATGGCGTCTTAGAAGCGGTGTCGGCATAGGACGTCGCGTTCTCGCGGCGGCGGGCTCGGCGGGCTCCGGTTACCAGAAGGGCGGCCGCGACCAGGAGGACCAGCAGCGGCGAGGGTCCGTCGGCTACGAAGCCGGCGGCGACCCAAGCGACCATGGCCCACGAGATGAACAGTGGTGGTGTGATGCCGCGGCGGTCCAGCCACAGCACGGTCAGGCCGATGAGGCTCAGCGGTGGTCCGAAGCTGAACACCGTGTACCACCAGGCGACGGTGGCATCGCTCATCTCGGGGTAGTCCCCCAAGTTCCAGACCCCGCCAAACCATGTTCCGGCATGGTCCGGGGCTGCTTCGACGAGGCTGCCCAGCGTGTGCCCGAGTCCGGCGAGGACGATGATCCAACCTGCCCATTTAGCCATCTGATTTCTCCGATCTACTGCGAAGTCGGCCGAGCGGACGATCAGGTACGACTTTTCGTCGGTCGACAGGGACAGCGGCAGTCGCCGCCCCCACAGACCGCGACCAGATCAAAGCGATGGGTTCACCCGCGGCCAGGGCCCTGCCGCGGTGTGCCGGTTCGGGCGGCCATGGTCGAGCCAGGCACGTTCCCATTGGCGGGTCAGTGCCGGGTAGATGACGAGGTACCGGAACGGAAGGATGAAGGCCATATAGAGCCGTCCGAACAGTCCGTTGGGTTTGACCAGTGCCGCCATGCGCAGTTCGTATGCGCCTTCGTTAGTCGGCACCCAGCCGAGGTGCATGATGTCGTGGACGGTCTTGTTGCCCAGTTCGCGGGCCGCTTCGTTGTCGAGCTGGTACAGCTCGGAGAACGGATCGCTGCAGGGGACGGCGTCGTCCGCGGTCTGGGCGAGGTCGCGGGGGAGGCGGTCGCGCAGCGAGGCGACCCGTCCGGCCAGGCCCGCCCTGGGTGTGTCCCAGCCGAGCAGGGCACCGAGCTTCCAGCGCACGGCGAACAGGAATCGGACTGCAGCCGGATCCTTTCGGGTGTCGTAAGCGGTCTTCAGCGCTTCGACCATCACGGGGAAGTCGTCGGGCCCGGCGTCGGGCGCGCGGAAGGACCAGACGTCCTCGATCCGGAAGTCGTGGGTGAACTCGTGGATCCGCCACGGCTGTGCGGTGTGGGCGGCTTTCGGTATTCGCACGGTCATTCCTTCCGAGCCGGTGTGCCCTGTGGGCCGGGTGGGGGTAGGCGGTGGCGGAACCGCTAGTTCCGGAACTGTTGGTTTCGATACCTCTGGTTCCGTATGATGCACCCATGTCCGCTCGAAGGCAAGCTCGCCAGGGGGGCCGCCCCCGAGACAGCCGCGTCGACGACGCCATCGCCTCCGCCGTCCAACAGCTGCTGACCGAGGTGGGATACACCCGGCTCACGATGGCCGAGGTGGCCGCGCGGGCGGGCGTGGGCAAGGCGGCGATCTACCGGCGCCACGCCACCAAACAAGAGATGATCTTCGACGTCCTGCTGCCGGACCGGTTCCTGGCCGTGGCGCCCGACCGCGGATCGCTCCGCGCCGACCTGGCCGCCGTGCTCGCCGAGATCGCGGACGCCATGGCCTCTCCTCCGCCGGGGACGGTCCCCGGCCTGCTGGCCGACATCCACGCCGACCCCGCACTCCAGGACCGGTTCGACGAGAGATACCTGGGAGCCCAACGCCAGACTCTCGTGGAGATCCTGGACCGCGCGGCCGCACGCGGCGAACTCACCACCCGCCCCGACCCAGCCGCCCTCAACGCCCTGCTCGTCGGCCCCGTCTTCGCCTGGCTGTTCCTGCTGTCCGAATCCCCTGACCAGCTCCCCGTCCTGACCGCCGCACTGCTCGACGCGATCCTCGCCCTCACCACCACCGAGCCTCCCCCACCCCAAACACCTGAGGCCGCAAGTCGCGTCCGTCGACCCGACCGGTGACGGCACCTGCGTCCTTTGGAGGATCCTGAACGTTGTCGTCGCCTTGAGCGTGGTCGCCGTCGCGGCCTACCGGGACCCGGAGGTCGTAGCCACGATTGGCGCGGCCTGCGCGGTGATTTTCGATGCGTCCGCGATAACCCGGCTCCGGTCAGCCATGGACGGGCTGGGTGGGGAGGTGGATGGTGACGATGAGCCCGCCGCTGGGGCGGGGGGTGAGGTCGAGGGTTCCGTGGTGGGCTCGGACGATGCTGTTCACGATGGCCAGTCCGAGGCCGACGCCGGCGTGCTGGCCGGTGCCCGCGTGCTGGTCCGTGCGGGTGCGCTGGGTGCCGCGTTGGAAGGGCTCGGTGAGGGTCGGTATCAGGTCGGGTGGGAGCAGGTGCCCGGTGTTCTCGACCTGAAGGACGCTGCTGTGCTGCAGCGATGCGGTGTGGATGGTGACGGTGCCGCCGGTGGGCAGATTGTGGACGATGGCGTTCTGGACGAGGTTCGTCACCATCCGCAGCAGGAGTTCGGCGGAGCCGAGGGCCTGTGCCGGGTGGCCGGTGACGGTGAGGGTGATCTCGCGCTGTTCGGCGAACGGAAGCAGCGTCTCGGCCGCCTGTTCGGCGAGCAGGGACAGGTCGACGGGCTCGCGCGTGAAGTTGTGGCGGTCGCTGCGGCTGAGCAGCAGGAGCGCTTCGGTGAGGTGGATCGCCCGGCTGTTGACGGTGTAGAGGCGTTCGATGAGTTCGGTCCGGTCGCGGGCGGGGTCGGTGCGGGCGACGTCCAGGAGCGTCTGGGAGATGGTCAGCGGGGTGCGCAGCTCGTGGGACGCGTTGGCGGCGAAGCGTTGCTGTTCGGTGATGTGGGACTCGAGTTGCCCGAGCATGGTGTCGAATACGTCGGCGAGTTCGCGGAATTCGTCGTTCGGGCCCTTCATGTCGATCCGGTGGGCGAGGGATCCGGTGGCGGCCCGCCGTGCCGCATCGGTGATCTGGGTGAGGGGTGCGAGCATCCGGCCGGCGAGGATCCAGCCTCCCAGCAGGCCGAACACCAGGAGGAAGCCCAGCGCCTGGGCCGCGCGGGGCACGAAGGCGCGCTGCAGGTCGGAGCGGTTGGGGACGAACGGTTGCGGCTCCAGGGGCCAGCCGCCCCCGCCGCCCCTGGGCCCGTTCACGATCGTGCCGTCGGGGACGTAGCGGAGCAGGAACACCCAGACCACGGCCAGCAGCAGTGCACCGGCCACCATGAGGAAGCCGGCGTAGCTGAGGGTGAGCTTCAGCCGGGTGCTGAGCCCCGGGCGCCTATTCATCAGCGCCGCCAGGTCCGCTGTTCGGGTCGGGGTTGGGGTCCGGGTCGGGGGAGGGGTCGGCGCCAGGGGCGGCGGCGGCGTCGGGGGCGATGCGGTAGCCGACGCCGGGGACCGTGGCGATCAGCCAGGGTTCCCCGAGGCGCTTGCGCAGCGCCGACACGGTGATGCGGACGGCGTTGGTGAAGGGGTCGGCGTTGGCGTCCCAGGCCCGCTCCAGGAGTTCTTCGGCGCTGACCACACCGCCCTGGGCGGAGATCAGGACTTCGAGCACGGCGAACTGCTTGCGGGTCAGCGCGACGTAGCGTCCGTCCCGGAAGACCTCCCGGCGGAACGGGTCCAGCCGCAGGCCCGCGATCTCCAGGACCGGAGGACGGGCGTGCGCGCGCCGCCGGTCCAGTGCCCGCAGCCGCAGCACCAGCTCGCGGAGCTCGAACGGCTTGGTGAGGTAGTCGTCGGCCCCGAGCCCGAACCCCGACGCCTTGTCGTCGATCCGGTCGGCGGCGGTGAGCATCAGGATCGGGATGCCGCTGCCGGACGCCACGATCCAGCGGGCGATCTCGTCGCCGGAGGGGCCGGGGACGTCGCGGTCCAGCACCGCCAGGTCGTAGGAGTTGACGGCGAGCATTTCCAGCGCGGTGTCGCCGTCCCCGGCGATGTCGGCGGCGATCGCCTCCAGCCGCAGCCCGTCACGGACGGCCTCGGCCAGGTAGGGCTCGTCCTCCACGATCAGCACACGCATCTCCGCAGGGTATGCAACGCGACCTATCGCCGACGTATGCGAACGGACGCGCCCCGTGGCCCCCGTGGCTCCGGCCTCTCAGGGGCCGGGATTGTGGGGCTGTCCGGGCACGGTGGCGGCGTCGACGAGGTGTGCGACCAGTTGCTCGTAGGACAGTCCGGCGGCGGCGAACATTCTGGGCACCTGGGACTCGGCCGTCATTCCCGGCATGGTGTTGACCTCGTTGAGGACGGGCCCGCGGCCGGTGAGGAAGAAGTCGATGCGGGCGACACCGGCGCAGCCGAGCGCGTCGAACATCCGCAGCGCCGCCTCGGTCAGGGCCGCGCGGTCCGCGCCGTCGATGTCGGCGGGGACGCTGAACCGCGCCGAACCGTCGTACTTCGCCCGGGTGTCGAACAGGCCGTCGGCGTGGATCTCCAGCGGCGGAGCCGCCCATCGACGGCCGTCGGCCTCACGCAGGACGGCCACATCGATCTCGCGGCCCACGACGACGTCCTCGATCAGGATCCGTTCGTCGAACCGCGCCGCGCGACGCAGCGCCTCCCGCAGCTGGGAGGCGTCGCGTGCCAGTGCGACGCCGAAACTCGACCCGGCCGAGGCCGGTTTCACCACCGCATCGGTCTCGAACTCGATGTCCTTGATCTCCGCCGCCGTGACCAGGCGGCCGGGGGCGGTGCGGATGCCGGCGTCCTCCGCCACGAGCTTGGTCGCCCACTTGTCCATGCCGAGCGCACCGGCGCGCAGGTCCGAGCCGACCATCGGTTTGTGAGCCAGGGCGCACAATGCCGCGAGGGTCCCGTCCTCGCCGGACGGGCCGTGGACCGCGGGGAAGACGACGTCGGCACGTTCGATGACGTCCAATGCCGCCGCCAGGGAAGGGATGGCCTTTGTTCCGAGCGCGTCGGTTCCTCGCCACCATGTGCCGTCGCGGCCGATGGTCAACTCGTCCACGTCGAACCCGCCGGAACACAGCGCCTTCGCCACCGCCGCGGCAGTGGCGAGAGAGACGTCGTGCTCGGCATTCGCCCCACCACCGATCACCACAATTCGCCGCATCCCGCCGGCCCCCCCTTTCACACCACGCTCCTCTTTCATCTCGCGCTTCCACTTCCCTTCCATCCCGCACGCCCCCTGCATCCCGCGCTCCCGTTCGTCCCGGGCTCCCGTTCGTCCCGGGCTCCCGTTCGTCCCGGGCTCCCGTTCGTCCCGGGCTCCCGTTCATCCCGCGCGCCCCTTTCATCCCGCGCGCCCCCTTCATTCGCGCGCCCCCTTCATTCGCGCGGCCCTTCATCCCGCGCCGCGCCCTTCGAGTCGTGCGCACTCCTAGCCGTGGTCCCGTTCATGCGGCCTCTCTTTATGCGGTGCTCCGTTTCACGCGCGAGCCGATGCCGGTGACGATGGTGTGCGGGATGGTTCCGGACCAGCGCGCCCAGTCGCCGATGGACGGGGTCGCGCCCCCGTCCGGGCCGAACACGGTCGCGGACGTGCCGGTCGGGAACGCCACGGCACCGGTGTCGATCACGATCTGGTCCATCGAGACGCGTCCGACGACCGGGAAACGGCGCCCGCCGATCTCGACGCCGGCCTGGGGCGAGCACTCTCGCGGGATCCCATCCGCGTAGCCGATGGGCAGGACGCTCAAATGGGTGACCCGATCGGTGACGTACGCACCGCCGTAGCCGACCGGCGTGCCCGCCGGGACCTCCGACGTGTGGACGATCGGTGCGGTCAGACGGGACGCGCCGTGCATCTCCACCGTCCCGGAAGGATCGATTCCGACCAGTCCGGCCCCGACGCGGACCATGTCGAAATGAGTCGCCGGATCGGTCAGCGCCCCCGACGTGGCCGCGAGATGGACCGGCGGCGAACCGAGCCCCGCCGCCCGGACCGCCCGCCGCGCCGCCCGCATACCGGTGACCGCCCCCGCGTTCGCCACCGGATCGGCCTGGTCGGCCAGCGCCAGATGCCCCATCACGCCCACGACGCGGACTCTCCGAGCCCGCTGACCACGCTGAGCCAGGCCGATCAGCTCGTCCCAGGCCGCCCGGGGGCAGCCGCCGCGGGACATGCCGGTATCCATATGGAGATGGACCCGCAGCGTCGGCGCGGTCTGCGTGAGCAGTGCGTCGAGCTCGTCCACCGATCCGACCGCGACATCGACCCCGGCGGCCACCGCCGCCTCGGCATCGATCCCGGACGGGTGCAGCCACGTGAGGATCGGCACCGCCAGACCGGCGGCACGCAACACCGAAGCCTCCGTGACACTCGTCGTCCCGAGCCATCCGGCACCGGCGGCGGCGGCGGCCCTGGCGACGCGGACGGCGCCGTGGCCGTAACCGTCGGCCTTGACCACGGCCATGATCGTGCTCCGGGTCCGCGTACGGACCCTGGCCACGTTCGCGGTCACCGCCACGGGCAGCGTCTGCAACGTCGGCGGCCGAAATGTACCTGAACGACGCTCAGGCGCGACCGAGACACGATTCACGGACGCATCCCCGGGCCTTCGGACATCCACGAGCAACGGCCGTCGACGGCATCGGGACGCGTTTCGTCAGGCCACGTCTCATTGCAATACCCCTGAGACTGCCGCCCGTATGCGGCACCGTGCCCGTACAGCCAACCCGCCGCGTCCGGATGCGGCAGCCGGACCGGCTCCACCGTCCGGTACTCGAAATGCCACCACTCGTTGTCGTAGACGCGGTAAAGCCCGTACCGTCCACCGTGCTGTTCGAGCCATCGCGCGCCCTCGGTCGGCCGGACGTCGAGCGCGAGCCCCCGCACATGACCGGACTCCTCCGGCGGCAGCACCCGGCGCCGCGCAGCGGACACCGAGCCGGTGCGCCGCACCTCCGCCATGAAAATCCGGCGCTGCTCCGCCGCGTCGCGATATCCCGAGGTCAGACCGATCAGCTGCCCGTCCCGCCAGAACGCCTCGGCCCGCGCGTGCTTGAACGCCGCCAGCGTCTCCGGTGCCAGCCCGCGGAGATCCTCGGCGGGGTAGCGCAGGCTCAACGCCCATTGGCAGGCCAGGAAGCGGGCTCGGCCCGGTGCGCGGCAGGAGGCGATCGGCACCAGCAGCACCGCGACGAGCCGGGTGACGGTCGCAAGGACGCGCGCCTTGATCGCCGAGCGTGGCGGTGACGTTGATGCGCTGTGGTCCATGCCTCCACTGAAGACGGGACGCTGTTGCGGTGGCGTATCCGATTTTCGATACGCCCGCGATACAGCTCAGACGTGGTGGGTGTCGCCGGTCAGGCCGCCGGCGGCGGGGGTGAGGCACCGGGCCAGGACCTCGACGGCGGCGCCAGCGTCACGCCCGAGTGCGGCCTCCTCAAGTCGGCCGGGCTCGCTGACGCCGTCGCGGTCGGGGACGCGGAGCGCCGAGAGGCGATCCCGGTCGAGGTCGGTTTCCAGCCCCCGCAAGCCAAGGCGCGCCATGCTCTCGCAGGTGCGCACGCACCCCGGGCCGGTGCCGAGCTCAGCGGCCATGGCCGGGGATTTGCGGGAACAGGCGGCCCACGGCCCGTCGACTCCTCCAGAGATTCCACCCAGCGGCGACGGTTCTGCGGCCGGCTCCGCCATCCACTTGGGCAGATCCGCCTAGACCTTCCGGTGGTGCGCGTCCCGCCGCCGCGGTTCCGGGTGTTCACCGTCAGGCAGATGTGCGGGCGTGAAGGTGACGTGACGGGGAGCTCGTCCTGGAGGCTCGGCAGTGCGAAGGGCACCGAAGAGTCGCTTCAGCGCCTGCGGTAGTAGCTCGGGATCTCGCGATCATCAGCGCCGGGACCATCTCGCTGCCGGCGTGCGCCGGTGCCTTGATGCCGGGAATGCCGGGGATTGGGGTGTATCGCGGGCGTATCGAAAAGCGCATACGCCACCGCAACAGCCTCCCCACTTCAGTGAAGGCATGGACCACAGCAGGCCATGCCGAGGGCATGGCGCCCCGGTTCGGAAGGTGATCACGAAACGGAGCGCGTCGTGTCATACCTGAACGTTCGTTCGCCGCTGACGAGGGCCGGTCTGGCCGCCGGTGTCGCCATGGCGATCATGGCCCAGGCCGGGCCTGCCACCGCCGCCCCAGCGCGGGCCGGGAACGTGCAGAAAGCGATGGAGAAGCTGGCCACGGCGCCAGGGGTTGTAGGGGCCGTCGGCGGTGCTTACGTCGACGGGGAGCCCGTCGGGCTGGGCAGCGGGGGCTCCCGGTTCCTGGGCGGCGGAGGCGGGCGGATACCCGCGAACGCTCGCTTCCGGATCGGCTCCCAGACCAAGCAGATGGTGGCCACCGTGGTGCTGCAACTGGTCGAGGACGGCAGGTTGGGCGTGGACGACAAGCTCGGCGACCTGCTACCGGTGGTGCGGGACAAGGATCTGGTGGAGCGGGCCGACGAGATCACGGTACGGCAGATGCTCCGGCACACGTCCGGCATTCCCGACTGGTACGCCAGCAAGCCGAACCCTGACGGGAGCGAGGGAGAAGACCCCTCGTTCGACGTGTTCGACTTCACGACCCACTATCGGCCGCTGGATCTGGTGAAGTGGAGCCGCGACCGTCCCCGCACTGGGCAACCGGGCGAGAAGTGGTCCTACTCCAACACCAACTACACCCTCCTCGGCATGATCATTGAGAGGTTGACCGGCCACGACCTGGCCGCCGAGCTGCACAGGCGCCTGTTCGGCCCGCTCGGGATGACCAAGACCTACCTCCCCGTCAAGCCGCCGGAGGGGATCAAGGGACCGCACGGCCACGGCTACTACCCCGACGCCAACGGCAGGCTGCGCGACGTGGACCGGCTCAACGCCAGCATCGCCGGGGCGGCTGGAGGAGTGGTCTCCACCGCGCACGACGCCAGCGCCTTCCAACGGGCGTTCGCCCAGGGCAAGCTGCTGCCGCCGGAACTCCAGCGAGTCCTGACCGACCGACTGCCCGGTCACCCGCAGACCCTGGGCAAAACCCGCAGCTCTTGCGGCGACGATCTCTACATCATGGGCGGGACCGCCCCCGGCTTCCTCGCCATGACCTTCTACTCAGAAGACGGTCGCCGCCAGCTCTCGATGTCGGCCACCCTGAGCGGCAAGGACACCGCCGGGGCGGGCCAAGCGATGGGCAAGGCCATGGAGACGATCTTCTGCCCATCCTCGTAGCGGCGCCCCGGGGCTGTGAGGCACTCCCTCGTTCGTCTGCTGTACTTGACGTTCAATTCGCGTCCTGGGCTGGTCGGCGCTGCTTGCTCGCGGTGATGTCCTCGAAGGACAAAGACCTTGGTGATGCGGCATGAGGCCCCGATGCTGCGCCGACAGGCCGCCCGGCCCTGTCTGGACCGGGCCGACCGCGCGGAGATCTCGACTCTGGCGCGTCGGCCTCCGCGTCGGCTGCGCGCGTATCGGCTGGTGACGCCGGGGACGCTGGTGGCCTGGCATCGCCGCCTGGTCGCCGAGCACTGAACCCAGCCGAGCAAGGCCGGTCGTCTGCCTGTCTCGTAAGAGGTCCGCGACCTGGTGATCCGACTGGCCAACGAGAATCCCGTGCCGGGGCCATCGCCGAATCCAGGGCGAGCTGCGCGGCCCGGTTTATCGGATCGGTGCGGTACCGTCCGGCGGATCTTGCCAGCGGCCGCGCTGGACCGGCGCCTTGACAGTCCTCGCCGACCTGGCGGAAGTTCTCGACCCGAGCGGGGCCCTGAACCGCGCAGCAAGCCCCGCAACCTGCTCACGAATCTTGAGAGCGAACCGAGCATGTCAGGTTCTTGATCCGTCATCGCGACTCCCACCAGTGTCGCGCCAGCGGCCATGGCGCGCGCGACCGGCACTGACTCCTACCGCCGCGCCTGCAGCGATACCGAGGCCGGCACTTGATCCGCTACTGGCTACGGCTCAGTCGAACGTGCCGAGTTCTGTGCCGCTCTGTCCGTGTCCAGCCCGATCTCCGTGCCGCACAATGCCACCGTATGCCGATCCGTTTCAGAACCGCTGAGCAGACACCGGGCCAAACTGCTCACCAGCCGCCCGGGGCGGACATCAATGGGAGGTCATGTCGGTGGCGGAACAGTTGTTGATCAGTGACGGGTCTACCAGCGGCTCGTAAGCCGCTGAGAAGCTGATCGGCCTCGACCTGGACGCCGCGATCGTGCTCGCCCCAGCGCAGGATGGCAGAGGACTCTCGATCGTCTCAGTACTTGCTCCCGAAACCGCTCCGTCCCTTGCTGCGTCTCTTTAGAAGGAGATATTGCACATCCACGCTCCACTATCCTTTGGGCGGACTCTCATGGAGGACGAAGGTGGGACAAGAGCGTTTCGCAGATCGCCGCGAGTTCTTCTATAGCACATCAGCTCCTCCCTCCACTTGGAACCCTTTCATCCCTGTCACCCAGTACCTTCGCGAGAAACTGGACCGGCGATGGGTGCGGCGGCGGCTTAAGGGCGAGGTCGATGATCTGATGCGGCACACCCTGAAACTTCAGGAGGCAGCAGCACTCCCCGACCCGTTGATGCCTGCGTTGCGGACCGCGCGGTCCGCCATTCACAGTCTCCGCACCGAACTGGACGTATGGGGGCTCCTGGAGACCAGACCAGGTCAATCCGGCGCGGCCGTCGAAGTGCTGCTGGAGCTCGACATCGCCAAAGAACTGGGCAGGCACGGCATTAGCCTGGACCCGTCGATCGCCGAACGCCTCAAGGAACTACGACGAAGGCTCCACCGAGAACGAACCCAGGGCCTTCCGCACCGCCGCGACGACGACGGCCCGGGCGGCGACGGTGACGCCGGGCTGAAAGAGTTGCTGGACCTGGCCCTCACGGTGATCGACGAGCTGCTCGAGGACGCCGATCCCAACGACACCCAGTGGCGTGAACGTGCCGGACGCGTGCTGCACGCGGTCGTCGATCTGCTGTCGAACCTCGTCGTGGCAACCGCCGGAGTCGGCCTGACGATACTCGCCATCGATGACACTCTCAGCAAGGAAGTCACCAAGAAGGCCATCGAGATCCTCACAGGCATGATCGGACTGGAGCTCGTCCGGGCGGCAAGATCGAAAACGGCGGCCCCTGACATCGCCGCTGTTGTCCGTGCCGCCGACAGCGGCGTCCGCACCGGGGCCCGCAACCTGCTTACGGTCACGCGACGGATTTGCTCCAAGCGAGATCGTCGCAGCCGCGATCAGCTACAAGCCAAGAAGGCGCTGGCCTGCCTGAGAGGGCATGTCTTCACCGTGGAACGGCTGCTCGAACTCGCGGACACCAGCCAGTGGCCGGAGTCCGATGGGTATCTCGAAGTGTGCAAGCGACTGAACGAGCTCGCTCGGGAGGCCGTCGACTCGTTGAAGGACACCTCGCCCATCAGCCGATGGCGCATGCGCCGAGGCGTGCTGGCGAAGCTCGACCGGGCCGTTGTCGAGCTGGCCACCTTCCAGGTTCCCGACACGCTTCCACCATGGCTTCCAAGCCGATCATCCGCGGACGGCCAACCCGAATCGTGAGGAAGCGCTCGTACCGAGACACGCCACGTTGCCGTCACCCACAGCGCCGCGCCGCGTCACCATGACCAAGCGATGTACGCCACAGCCGAACGGCGAAAGGCGCCCCTTCGGTGTCCGCTCTGCCCCTCGCGCGAAAAGTTGACCCCGCGACGCGAATCGCCCGCTCGGCGACACCGATCGACGCACACCCTTCGCCCACGTCACGGCGATGGACTACTGACAGCTGAGGCCTTCGCGTGCTGCCAGGCAAGGAGGGTCATCGCACAACACAACGGGACCTGGCAGGGCCGATGTCCCGGATGCGAGGGCGTCTCTCATGATGATCAGGAAGATTTTGGAGGACTGCACGTGAGCACCCCCGATCTGTCGAGCCTCCGGTGGTGTAAAGAGCAGCCACAGCAGCGGCCAGGGTGGCGGCTGCGTGCAGGTCGCAGACCTCGCGCCCGTGGTGGCGATTCGTGACTCCAAGGACCCCGACGGCCCCAAACTCGCGTTCGATGTCGTGGCGTGGCGCGCGTTCGCCGACCAGGTGAAGGGGTGCAAGTGCAACTTGGGGCCCTAGCCGTGGGCCAGCCGGACGTCCAGTGGCGTAAGAGCGAGCACAGTAGTAGCCAAGGCGGTCAATGCGTCGAGGTCGCGTACCTCGCTACCTCAGTTGGGGTTCGTGATTCCAAGGATCCGCCTGGCCTCAAGCTGGCGTTCAGTCGTGCGGCGCGGCGGGCATTCGCCGACCGAGTGAAGACAAATGAGTTCGACCCGGAAGGTTAGGGACGGGATGCGCGGACGTCCGGTGGCGCAAGAGCAGCCGCAGTAGTGGTCAGGGTGGGCAACTGTGTGGAGGTCGCGGGGCCTCGCCGGGGCGGTTGGGGCGGCGGACTCCAAGGATTCGGACGGGGCCAAGCTCGCGTTCAGCGTGGCGGAAGTGGCGGGCGTTCACGCGCCGGGTGAGGTCTGACGAGTTCGACCTAGTGCGGTGACCACGAACGTTCATCGGGTTGGGTGACGCCGGGCTGGGCCGGGGGGCCCTGACCGGGCGGGAGCCACGGCGACCGGGAGGTCCGGTTCCCGGAACGGTGTTCGGCCTCGACCAGTTCGGGCCGCTGCGGACCTTCGTGACTCATGAATTCTCCCAGCGATGTGTCGTGACGTGCGATTCGCCGTTCGTCTTAGGAGTAGACCCTCCAGCAGGGGAGGGAACTTGCACCTAAGTGAATGTGAGGGGGATCGTCGTGGTCGCCGACGAAGAACTCATCCCGGTCCCGCGCAGCCTGGCCGAGCGGCGGGCCTATGCTCGCAAGCGGCTCGAATCCGGCATCCAGATGTGGCTGGCCACCGGCAGTGACGGTCGTGGCGCGCACCTGATCCCGGTCGCCTATGTCTGGGACGGGTCGGTTCTGTACACCGCGACCTTTGCCGGCAGCAGGACCGTCGCCAACATCGAAGCTCACCCGCGGGCCAGGGTCGCTGTCGGCGACACCGCCGACGTCGTCATGATTGACGCCGCCGCTTCGCCCATCGATGTCCCCGACATCAGCGTCGAAATTGGTGAGCGCTACGCCAAGGTTTCCACAGACCCGCGTAACTCGCCGGAGGGCAGGTTCGTCTACCTGCGCCTGCAACCCCGGCGCATCCAGGTCTGGAACGGCTTCCACGAATTCGTCGGGCGTACGGTCATGCAGGACGGCCGATGGCTGGACAGCTCCGTCGACTGAATAGTTCGTCCCACAACCAGGCCCCGTCCCTCCATCACCGCACCAGTCGCGGAGGAGCGGCAGGGCGCTGGTGTCCAAATGCCACAGGTGTACACCATGTACACCTGTGGCATTGTGTGCACTAGAGTGCCTGTATGGAGTCCTACCCGATCAAGGAGGCGCGGAAGCGCCTTGGCGACATGCACGCCGCCGTGGTTCACGGCCGGTCTCACCCTCGGATCACCAAGAACGGTAGGGATCCTGTGGTGCTGGTCACCGAGCAGGAATGGCAGGAACTCCAGCAGCTCCGCCGCGAGCGTGTTGCCCGGCACGCCGACCAGGAGGCTAGCCGCATCAAGCCGTATCTGGACGCCGGTGAGACCCCACCCGGCTACGAGGTTTACACGCGCGAACAAGTTGCCTCTGGTGACTGGCTTGCCTGATCACCTCGTCGTTCCGCGCAGTCTCCGGCTCCTGATCGCTGGCATGGCGCCCCACTATCGCACGGCCGTTCAGCTCGTGATCATGTCGTTGCTGAGCGATCCGGTTCCGCCCGATGCCAAGCCGCTCGGCATCGAGGGGTTGGAGTACGACCACTACACGCTCACTCGCGACGATGTCACCGTCTACTACCTCGTCACGGGCGACAGCATCGTGATCAACAACGTTCATCCCGACAGCTGACGAGTGCTGAGACAGCGCCACTGGCCCGTTTGCTCGCCCCGCCGCCGTGACCGATCGAAGGCGCGGGCCCGGCTGCCATGGCTGAGGTGGCATTCTCGGGATTCGGACGGGCCCAATCTCATGTTCAGTGCGGATAACAGGTCGCCTCTATGAATGGCCTGCTTGATCGTCTCCCTGTCGCCATATTTCGTGGGGTTTGGTGAATGCGCGTGCGTTGCTCGGTACTGTGTAACGCGTTATGCAACCTCCACAGCCTCCCCAGGGTCCGCCTGGTCCCCCTAGTCCGCCCGGACCTCCTCGGCCTCCGGGGCCGCCACAGGGATATCCAGGGCATCCCGGGCCGCCGTTTCAGCCGTACGGGCCGCCGTATCGGACGGGACGTAGGCGTTCGAAGAAGCTACTCATGCTCATCCCGTTGGCCCTTGTGCTGGTCGTGGGTCTGATCGTCGTGATCAGTGTGGTCGTCCACCAGCAGGGGGAGCCCAAGCGGTTTCTCGAAGCCTGGGTCGTCGAACTGGGCGAGCCGCGGAACATGAGGATCTATGAAGGTGGTTGGGTCGACGAAAAGAACGATGATTACACCGCGATCTGGCGAATGATCTGCAATCCTCCCGGCGCCTGCGCCGACCCGACCCCCTTCGAGTCGGTGTCGAAATGGCTGAAGGACGCCGGAGACGATTTCGACGAGGATCAGGTAGCCGAGTGTTACAACAAGGAGCTCAACTGCCAGCGGACCATTTTTAAGGACAATCATAAAGGCTTCGTCTCGCTGGATATTAATGGATACCGGCCCATGGTGTACGACATGAAGGTCGTCCTCGTGTGGTGATCGGGCCGGTCCCGCACGGCTCGCTTGCGCGCCACCTGGGAGCACCCCTGACCTGGTCCAGAAGGCGGGATGGGGCGGCGTATGGCGGCGGCGAGGCTGGACGAGTTGTCGCGGCGCGATCAGGATTGGCTGCCCGAGATTCCCTGTCCCGCGACCCGCACTCCGGTGACACCGTGCATTGGCCGCTGGACCGGGTCGATATCGACGGCTGGTTCTGGAACCACGACGGACCGGTCCGTCGCATTCCCGCCCGGCTTCCACGGCTATGGCTCACGCTGACCGGCGTCATGCGGACCGCCGAACCCGTGACCTATGCGCCGTTTACTTGTGAGCCCGGCCCCGGTCTCCCTTTCGTCGTTCCACGAATCCTGGAAGCCACGGACGTGCGCGCCGTTCTCGCCGAGGTCCCCGTTGGCTGCTGCGCCGGCTGGGTCATGGCCTGCTTCGGCCCCCTTTCGGGCGTCCCCCGTGGGTCCGCGGTCGCTGGCCAGGCGTGGGCGGACATGCCGGGCTAGTGCAGTGGCTGGCGGGGCGCGTGCGCCTGACGTTTCGGGATGGCGCATTCCCGCTCACGGCACGGAACTGGTCCTGGAAATTGTCCCTATGGTTCGCGGGTGACGGGGCCAAGGCGTGGTTCGGAGCCGGGTCCGCAACCGGGCGGTGGCGATTCTTGACCATTCGGTGCCCGAGTGACAGCACATTGCGCCTGATCCTTGAGGTGGTCCTGCGAGAGGCGGACATCCGCCCCGCGGGGCCAGCTCGTCGCGGGCGGCGGTGCTGTGATCGACAACGTGGCCCCGAAGGCTGAGCCGGGCCGGGCATTGCTTGAGGCATTTGCTATTTGGCGCGACTGGGCCGGGTCGGTGTGGTTGTCTGCCGGTATGACGGCGCCGGGGAGTCTTGTGGCCGGACGGTATCGGCTGCTGGGGTTACTGGGTGAAGGCGGGATGGGGGCGGCGTGGCGCGCCCGGGATGAGCGATTGAGTCGAGAGGTGGCGGTCAAACATCTCAAGGTGCCGTCCGACATCGGTGCTAAGGCTGTCGCGCTGCTGGTGAGCCGGATGCATCGAGAGGCTCGTGCCGCGGCGGCGCTGCGGCATCAGGGCATTGTCACGGTGCATGACCTCGTGGACGACGAGGACGGTCTGCCGTGGATCGTCATGGACCTGGTTTCCGGCTGCTCCCTGGAACAGGCCGTCAAGAATGACGGTCCGTTGACCATGGAGCGGGCCGCGCGTATCGGCGCCCAGGTGGCCGACGCGCTGGCTGCCGCGCATGCCGCCGGGATCGTGCATCGGGACATCAAGCCGGCCAACATCCTGTTAGAGGCGGATCAGGCCCTGGTCACTGATTTTGGAATCGCCGCCGTCGATGGAGCCGCTCGAATCACCCACAGCGGCATGCTTCTCGGCACCCCCGCCTACATGCCCCCCGAGCAATTGGAAGGGCGACAGGCCACTCCGGCATCGGACGTCTGGTCGCTGGGCGCCACCCTGTATTTCGCCCTTGAGGGCCGTCACGCGTTCGTCGGGTTCAGGCGGGATAGACCGGCACCCATGTCCCAGGTCGGCGGCTTGCAGGACGTCATCAACGACCTGATGTGTGAGACTCCGTCCGGCCGTCCCACTGCCGCGCAGGCCGCCAAGTCTTTACGACAGGAACCCGCAACCGCCACCAGACCGGATCTGACTCACGGCTCCAACGGACCTTTCCCCGCCCTCGCGCGAGATCATCCGATCCGGATCGGCCACCTCTCCGGCCATGCGACCCCCGTGACCACTGTGGCGTTCAGCCCGGACGGCAGAACCCTCGCCACCGGGAGCGGCGATAAAACGGTTCGGTTGTGGGACGTCCGGAGCCGTTCCCAGATCGGTCAACCCCTCACCGACGGATACCCGATCCATGCGGTGGCGTTCAGTCCGGACGGTGCGACGCTAGCCACCGGTGGTCTCGGAAACAAGGCGCGGTTGTGGGACGTTCCCCATCGTTCCCAGATCGGCCAACCCCTCGGGCATAAAGGCAAGTTCGGATCGGTCGATGCGGTCGCGTTCAGTCCGGACGGCAGGACGCTGGCCACCGGCGGCAGCGATAAGACGGTTCGGTTGTGGGACGTTGAGAACCACTCCCAGGTCGGCCAACCCTCTGGCATGTCCCTCATAAGGGACGAAGCCCGGGTCTTGGCAGTGGCGTTCAGTCCGGATGGCAAGACTCTGGCCACCGCCGGCAACGACACAAGGGTCCGCTTGTGGGATGCCGGGAACTGCCGCCAGATCGGCCAACCCCTCCTCCACAAAGGCCGGAGCAACGCGGTCTTAGCGGTGGTGTTCAGCCCGGATGGCAGGACGCTCGTCACCGCCGGCAGCGACACAAGGGTCCGGTTGTGGGATGTCGGGAGCCGTTACGAGGTCGGTCAGCTCAGCGGTCACAAGAAACGCGTCGTGTCGGTGGTGTTCAGTCCCGATGGCAGGCGCCTGGCCACCGGCGGTGACGACGGGACGGTGCGGTTGTGGGATGTCGGGAGCCGCTCCGAGGTCGGCCAGCTCACCGGTCACAAGAAACGCGTCGTGTCAGTGGCGTTCAGTCCGGACGGCAAGTCCCTGGCCACCGTCGGCCTCAACGGGACGGTGCAATTGTGGACGCCCTGAACGCAGTACGTGATGAGCCGCTCGCGGTGAGCGGTCGCGTCCGGAAATTGGATTGACGGCGGGGGCGGGCGGCTGTGTACGGTGCGTTCGTCGTCGTAGATCGTGAGGACACGCGCGTGAACACGCCCGCTATTTCTCTCTGACCCGTATCACCAGCGCTTCGTAGGCCGACCCCTGTCGGCCTCTGCCGGGCTGCGTGCCCGGCTCTTTAGCGTTCCTGGCCGTCTGTGCGCGGCCTTGTATCAGGGCTTAGAGAGATCGTGTCTTCACAACCCAATAGAGCTTGTTTCGTGCTGTCCTGGGCAGTGCGGTGTGTCCGCCTGCCTTTGTTGTCCGTGCGGTGCGTCGAGTGCCGGGGGACGACGGCCACGGCTGAGCGGCGGATGTTCCGCGTCAACGCCAACAAGAAGCTCCTCGACGTGTGGCTCCTGGTCGACTGCGTCCGTTGTGGCGCGACCGCGAAGATCGCGGTTCATGAGCGTGTTCCGGTGCGCTCGGTCGATCGGCTGCGGGGCTTCGAGGAGAACGACCCGCAGCTCGTCGAGCGGGTGCTCCTGGATCCGTCGGTCGCCCGCCGCAACCGGTTCACCCTGGATTGGGACGGTGCGTGGTACCTCGATACGCCGGAGGTGCCGCCGCTCGACGCGGACTGGCCGGTGCGCGTCGACGTCGCATTCGAGGCTCCCGTGCCGCTCAGGCCGGATCGCTTGATCGGTCAGGGGCTCGGGCTCAGCAGAAGGGCCGTCGAGCGCCGCGTGAAATGCGAGGTCGCACTCACGCGCAAAACGAGCCGGACGTTCGCCTTCACCCTGCTTCCATTGCCGGCCTAGTGCCCGGCGTCGCGGTGGCGTCCGTTGGCAGGTTCGGAGATGTGCCTACCAGGGAATGTCACTCTCGGTATTCGTATGGGGACGTGCCGTGAAGTAGCCGTCCCCGGCTTCGAAAAGGGATGATTCGTGAAATCTGGATCCGTTACCGTCCTCGCCGCCGCGACGATGGGCGTCGCCGCGCTCACCTGTACGGGGGCAGCCGCGGCGGCCACGGCACAGGCCCCGGTCGTGAGCCTGCGGGGGCTCCAGCCGCAGTCGAACGTGCCGAACCTGAGCGCACCCGGCGGGGCACAGACCGTGTCGTACCCGCCCGACCATCAGACCCGGCACCACCCGACCCGGGTGACGTTCGTCGCCCCGAAGTACACCCGCATCGTCGAGGTACCCACGAACTGCAACGTCGGGTGCGCGGCCAGGATCGGCTCGGGCGGCCGCACCGCGACACTCGATGTCGCGGGGGCGGGTTACACATGGAGTGCTCCGCTGCAGGTACGGGTCGCCGCCAATGCCGACGCGCCCCTGGAAGGCGGCCGGTTCAGCGGCACCACGAGCACCGAGGGCGTCACCCAGCCGCTGACCGTGAACATTCGACCGGGCACCCAGGGCTCGGCGTCGATGTACCCCAGGGACGCGCCCGGCGGGGGCGGTGTCCGCGTCCTGTTCGTCGAGGAAGACAGCAACGCCGAAAGGTCCGGGCTCAAGGCCGACGACCGCATCACCGCCGTGGACGGCAAGCCGATCGCCAACGGCAGGGAATTCAACGCGGCGCTTGAAGGCCACCGCGCCGGCAGCACCGTACCCATCACCATCACGCGCGACGGAGAGGAAAGGACCCTAAACCTCAAACTCGACTAATACTCCGGCTCATCGAACCCAACGGCCCACCCGGCCGGGTCGATGTCTTCCGCAGTAGGTGGCGCGGCCACCGCCGATCGTCTGGTTCCAACACACCACACGATCACAGCGGTGGCCGTCTCACGTCCCGGCTGACGGGCAGTTCCTCCATGTGAAGTGGTAGGTGCTGCCGAGGTCGGCGTGCATGTCCAAGGTGCTTGCCCTGGTCCGGTCGGGGGCGGTGAGGCGCAGTTCTGTGGAGATGTTCAGATTGCGCTCCTCGCCGCACGGCACATAGATGAGCCGGCCGGGGTCGATCGTCTCGGTGGCCTGCCAGCCGTTGGAGAAGGGGCCCTTGAACGAGTGGTAGATCGGTGCATGTCCTGGGGCGCCCGCGTAGTACTGCGACGCCTTGAGAACACCCGTCGCATCGGGTGCCAATTGGGCTGAGCCACGGTGGTCGATGCGCATCACTGCGTATGTGAAGGTCTTCGGGGGGACGATCCGCAGGTTGAGCTGGCAATTCTTGCGGAAGTCCGTTGGGAGGGCTTCGCCGCCGATTTTCGCCGAGTAGCGGCTGTATTTGACGGTGAAGCCGTTGGGTTCCGGGGTGATGGTCACGGTCTCGGGGCGGCAGCCCGACCCATTCGTGGACGCGATCTCAATCGTGGGTGTCGCGTGCGGCGGGGGTTCGGAGGCAGCGGGAGACGTCAGGACGGGTATGGCTGCGACGCCTAATGCCGTAACCAGCGTGGCCTTGGGGCTCATGGGTGGGTCAGCACGTTGACCACGCGGCCGTTGGGGTCGCGGACGAAGAACCGGCGCACTCCCCACTCCTCGTCCTGCAAGGGGTGGACGATTTCCGCGCCGCTCTCCCGCATCAGCGCGTAGACCGCGTCGACGTCGTCCACCTCGACGCTCATGTCGGGGACGACCGGCGCGGTCTTGTCGTGGGTCATGAAGGTGACCTGCGCCGTGGGATTGGACGGAGAGGCGAGCGTCACGACCCAGCCGAGGTTCATGACCTCCTCGAACCCCAAGCGGCCGTAGAAGTCGCGGCTCTCCTCGATGGCCTCTGAGCGGATATCGGGCATGACCCGGCGGATGGACATGGACGACACCTCCTTCTGCTGACGGGCGAGAGCGAACGTGCCCTGATTATGTCCAGTGGCGCCAGGGCCTCAACCGTGCGCATGGCCAGAAAATGACACGGACAGTAGTTAAGTGATTGCGGTGGGTATGTAGCGCTCGGGTCGCGCCACAGCGGCCCGCCGAATCTACGGAGGGAACGTGTACAAGTTCACTGCACCGTCCGCGTTGCGGACGGCTAAGACGCGCGTCCGGGCCATCGCCGCGGCCGTCGCCCTGGCCCTCGTCGTGCCGCTGACGTTCGCCAACGCGACGCCCGCCAGCGCGGACCCGGCGGCCTACTTCGTGTTCACCGACATCACCCGCGAGGAGGCCGTCCTCAAGCTCACCGACCCGGCCAAGATCCAGCACGCCCGGGAGCTGGTCAACGGTGAGACCGTCGACAGGCCCCACGTCGTCGGACGGATCGTCAAGCGCCAGGCCGACTACAACCCGCGCTGGAGCTACCACTACAACCCGGACACGATCGACTTCTTCGAAGTCGCCATCGAGGTCTGCGACGCGACCATTCCCTACGTCGAGGACCACCTGGACGAGGCGGGCGGCGCGTTCCTGCCCGGCCTGGTCTGGTGCCCCTGGACGTCCCGCCTGATCAGGGAGGTTCACGCGCCGTAACAGCTCGTGGTGCGGTGTCGCACCCCATTCGCCCAGGGGCCGGTCAGGCCGGCTCCTGGGCGTTTCCGTGTCCTGTCCCAGGCGCGGATCAGGCGCGGATCAGGCGCGCTGCCTCCTATTGTCCGGACGTATGTAGACGCCTTTCTACATGAGGTCGCTCATTGGAATAGGGGTGAAAACGTGCGAGCCGCAATCTGCTTGACCGGAACAGCAGTTCTTCTCGGGGTGATGGCCGGGCCCGTCTCGGCCGACTCCGCGTCGGGGGTGCCCGAGTCCGCGTCGGGGGTGGCCGACTCCGCGTCGGGAGTGGCTGACGCCTCGGCGCTCGCGTTCACGTCGAAGTCCTGGAAGTGCTCGAAGCCGACCGGGAAGAAGTTCAAGATCAAGAACAGCTCTCCCAACGAGAGGTGGACGCGGCTGAGCTACACCAATCCCTGCAACCACAAATGGTACGTCAGGGTGTACTACAAGAACAGCGGCGGGGTGGTGTTCTCCTACCCCTTCACCGTGAAGAAGAATTCCAAGGGCACCAAGACCTTCAAGCCCCGTCCGGCCTGGCTCATCAAGGTGGAAGCCTCGAAGAAGCGCCCCTAGGCGTCCGCAGTCAACACCGACTGGGAAAGGTTCTGCGATGCACCGCACAATTGGCGTGACGGCGGCCGTGGTCATGGCCGCCGGACTTATCGGGACGGTCCCCGCCACCGCGTCCGCGGCTCCGGCCGGGGCCGCCCGGACCACGGGGGCCGCCGCGACCGGCGCGTCCGCGCAGGCCGGGGACGTGTCGACGATGTCCGTCCACCGCAAGCACCGGAAGTGCACGAAGCCGAAGGGGAAGAGGTTCAACATCTCCTGGGCCGACGGCTTCTCGTCCACGACGTTCTACTTCAACAACCACTGCAAGGGAAAGAACTACATCAGGGTCTGGTACCAGTCCAACGGCAGAAAATGCAAGAACATCACGGTCAAGCCCGGCGTGAAGGGCCGCAAGAAGCTGCACCGGATCTACTACCAGAACCTGATGAACGTGGACTTCGGAAAGTGCCCCCTGTGGCCGTGATCCCCGGCTGACGACGGCACGATCAAAGGAGTATCGGCATGAGTCATCTGCTCGGCAAGACGGCCGCGGTGGCGATCGCGGTGGCTGCTATCGCCTCGGTTCCCTCCGTTGCGTCCGCGAGCCCGGTCCAGGCGACCGGGGCCGCCGGGACCACCGGGACCACCGTGTCCGCGAAGGCCGCGGACGCTTCGACGATGGCCGTTCACCGGAAGTCCCGGAAGTGCACCAAGCCCAAGGGGAAGAAGTTCAATATCTCCTGGTCGCCCGGAGGCGCTTCCACGACCTTCTACTTCAACAACCATTGCAAGGGGACGAACTACATCAAGGTGTTCTACACCGATTCCGTCCCGCATCTGGGCAAGTGCCGGACCATCAAGGTCAAGCCCGGCGTGAAGGGCCACAAGCGGCTCTGGAACGTCGTCAAGCACAACATCGACTACGTCGGCTTCGGTAAGTGCCCGTAGCCACGAGACAGCCCCGCCGACCGGATTTCGGGCTGCGGCATCCGGTCGGCGGGTCTCGCCTGGCCGCGTCGGCCGTCAGCGATGCGGGTGCATGGCGAGGCGGCCGCCGGCGATGCGGACCGCCAAGGGCCTGCCGCCGCAGGCGTGGAGCAGCTCGCCGACGGCCACCGGGTCGGCGTCGACGCGTTCGCGTCCTGCGATCGCGCCCAGAAGGACGCGGGCGTCCGGTTCGGGAAGTACGTCCAGCCGGAGCGTGCAGGAGCACGGCAGGCCCAGCAGGGGGAAGCGGGACGTCACCAGCACCGCGCAGCCGGGGGTGCCCGGGAGCAGCGGTTCGACCTGTGCCTCGTCCTGGGCGTCGTCGAGGACGACGAGCACGCGCCGATCGGTGATGAGGTCCCGGTACATCGCGGCCCGCTCATCTGCGGATTCCGGGAGGTGGGCGCCGTCCGCGCCGAGGGCGCGCAGGAATTCGGCGAGCACGTCCGCCGAGCGTCGCGACCCGGGAGTCGCGCTGCCGCGCAGGCACGCGAAAAGCTGGCCGTCCGGGAAGCGGGGCCGTAGCGCGTGCGCCACATGCAGAGCCAGAGCGGTCTTCCCTGTGCCGGGCATCCCCCAAATGCTGGCGATGGGCGGTGCGGTGGCCTCTCCGCACAGTTTCCCGGTGACCGCCTCGATTTCCGCGGTGCGTCCGACGAAGTCGGCGGTATCGGCGGGAAGGAGGCACGGGCTGCGCCGCCTTACCGGCACCGGCACCGGCACCTGCACCGGCACCGAAGAACCGGCCACGGCAGGCCCCGGTTC
Source organism: Actinomadura sp. 1N219 (assembly GCF_044326405.1). Taxonomy (NCBI): domain Bacteria; kingdom Bacillati; phylum Actinomycetota; class Actinomycetes; order Streptosporangiales; family Thermomonosporaceae; genus Actinomadura; species Actinomadura sp. 1N219. The sequence continues at coordinate 967,652 of NZ_JBIRAY010000001.1, forward strand.
TTCGGTGAGCAGATTGCGGTTCAGGTCGCGGAGGTCGGCGGACGGTTCGATGCCGAGTTCGTCCACGAACCGGGCGTGCAGGTCGCGGTAGACCGCAAGCGCCTCGGCGAGCCTTCCGCCGCGTTGCAGGGCGAGCATGAGCAGCGCATGCGGCCGCTCGCACAGCGGGTGTTCGGCGGCGAGGCGCCGCATCTCCGAGATGACGTCCGAATGCAGCCCGAGCGTGAGCTTGACCTCGGCCCGCGCCTCCATCGCCGCCCGCCAGGACTCGCATAAACGCGACACTTCGGCGCAGACCGACGTCCCCGCCAGTTCCCATGCGGGCTCGCCGTGCCACAAGCCGAGGGCCGCATCGAACAATGCCTTGGCGTCTTCCAGCCGGCCTTCGGCCGACGCCTCGCGCGCCTCGTCGATCGTGGTCGCGAAGACGTCAGCGTCCAGCTCCCCGGGCCGGACGCGGACCAGGTAGCCGCGGCTGGCGGTGAGGATCCGGTCCGCGTCGCAGACCCTGCGCAAGTCGGAGATGAGCGTGCGCACCCTGCTCGGCGCGGCCGCCGGGAGGTTCTCACCCCACAGTGCCTCGGCGAGGCGATCGGTCGGCACCGCGCGGTTCGCGTCGACGAGCAGCGCGGCCAGCAGCGCCCGCTGCTGGCAGGTCAGGTCGACCGGACGTTCGCCCCGCCGGAGTTCAAGCGGACCGAGTACGCGGAAATTCAACGGCTCCATCGCGTCCCCCTCGCGGCCATTTCGTCATCGGGGAACGGGACGCGTTCGCCGACCGTTCTCCGTCCATGATCAGGCTCCTCGCGCACCGTGGCAGGTGAGGCTGGCGGAACGCTTGCCCGCCGGCTTGACGAACGCTTGCCGTGTGCTGGACGTCCGGCGGAACGGCCCCCGCCGGACTGGCCGTGATCATGATTTGCCGACCGGACGAGCGTTGACGCACGGAGTGGGGCGCCATGCGAGTAAAAGTCCTGGGTCCTGTTGAAGTCTGGAATGCGGACCGGAATCTGGTCGGCGCCTGCCGTCCGGCTCAACTCGCGGTTCTCGGCCTGCTCGCTCTGCACGCCAACCAGGTCGTTTCCAGGGATCGCCTCATCGAGTGGTTGTGGGGCGAGCGGCAACCGGCAACGGCCGAGAATCTCGTCCAGGTGCATGTGAGCCGATTACGCTCCGCGCTCCGCCGCGGCAGCCGCGAGGCGGCCGGACGGATCGCCACCCGCGCCCCCGGCTACGTGCTCCATGCCGAGCCCGGCGAACTGGACCTGCTGGAATTCGAGCAGCTCGCCCGCACGGGAGGGACGGCCCTGAACGACGGCGACCCGTCCGAGGCGGCCCATTTCCTGCGCGGCGCCCTGGAATTGTGGACGGGACCCGCGCTCGGCGGGCTGGGGCTTTCCGCGCGGGCGCAAGCCGGAGCCATGCAGCTGGAGGAAAGGCGGTTATCGGTCCTCGAACAGCGGATCGAAGCCGATCTGATATGCGGCGGGCATTGTGAGGTCATCGGGGAACTGCGGGGACTCGTCGCCGATTTCCCGCTGCGCGAACGGCTCTGGGAACACCTGATGGTGGCCTTGTGCCAGGCGGGCCGGGCCGGGGAGGCCCTGTACGCCTACACCGAGGCGCGCGGCCATCTCGTCGACCAGCTCGGGATCGAGCCGGGGCCGTCGCTGCGCCGGCTGCAGGATCGGATACTCGCCGGTTCATCGTGCGACAGACGTCCCGACCAGGCCGGGAGCGACGAAACCTCGGGCCGCCGCCGCCCGGCAGCCGACCTCACCGCCGCCCGGCCGGTGGCCGACCTCGCCGCCGCGCGTCCGGTGACGGACCTCGCGGCCGCCCGGCCCGTGGCGGACCTCGCAGCTGCGCGTCCGGTGGCGGATCTCGCGGCCGTGCGTCCGGTGGCGGATCTCGCGGCCACGCGGTCGGTTGAGCGGTCGGCGGCTCCCAGGCAGCTTCCCTTCGACATCCACGGCTTCATTGGCCGCCACGAGGAACTGGCGCACCTCGACCGGCTCCAGGACGACGCCGGTGCGAACCCGTCCGCGGCGACCGTCGCCGTCGTCTCCGGGACCGCGGGCGTCGGGAAGACGGCCCTGGCGGTGCGGTGGGCGCACACCGTCCAAGACCGTTTCTCGGACGGGTCCCTCTTCGTGAACCTGCGCGGCTATGACCCCGTCGGGCCGCCGATGGAACCGGCCGAGGCCCTCGACGGGTTCCTGCGGGCCCTGGGCACGGCCCCCTCCGCGATCCCGCCGAACCTGGAGGAGCGCGCCGCCCTGTTCCGGACGAAGGTCAGCGGCCGGAGAATCCTCATCCTGCTGGACAACGCGGCGTCGTCCGAACAGGTCCGGTGGCTGCTGCCCGGCTCGTCGCGGTGCATGGTGCTCGTCACCAGCCGCGGCCGCCTGTCCGGGCTCACGGTGCGTGAAGGCGCGGACCGCCTCTGCCTCGATCTGCTCGCCGAGAAGGAGGCGCTGCGGCTGCTCCGCCAGGACATCGGGTCGCGCCGGGCGGACGCCGAGCCCGCCGCGGCGGCCGAACTGGTCCGGCTGTGCGCCTGCCTGCCACTGGCGTTGCGCCTGGTCGCCGAGCTGACCCGCACGCGAAAGCACATCGCCCTCGGCGATCTGGTCCAGGATCTCGCCGACCAGCGCCAACGGCTGGACCTGCTGGCCACCGACGATGACCAGGCCACCGCCGTGCGAGCGGTGTTCTCCTGGTCGTACGACGCCCTGTCCCCGGCGGAGGCGCGGGCGTTCCGGCTGCTCAGCGTCCATCCCGGGCCGGACGTCAGCCGGGGCGGGGCGGCTGCCCTCATCGGCGCCGACGGTCCCGGCGCGCGGCTGCTGCTCGGCAAGCTGACCGGTGCGCATCTGCTCCAGGAGACCTCGCACGACCGCTACCGCTTCCACGACCTCCTGCGGGCCTACGCGGTCGACCGGGCGCATGAGGACGAGTCCGCCGCCGAGCGCGACGAGGCCGGGAGCCGCGTCCTGCACTGGTACATGCACACCGCGCTGAGCGCGGACAGGGTGATCATGCCGCTGCGCCGGCACATCGAGCTCGGCCCGCCGCCCGCGGGCGTGCGCCCGATCGAGCTGCGGAACCCGACCGACGCGGTGGCCTGGTGCGAATCCGAGCGGCCCAATCTGGTGGCCGCAGTTCACCATTCGGTGGAGTCCGGCCGGTACGAAGTCGCGAAGAAGCTGCCGCAGATCCTCTGGAGCTATTTCAGCGTCGCGACGCGCTGGAGTGATTGGATCACGACCAGCCGCCTGGGCGTCCGGGCGTCCCAAGATGACGACGACAGGTTCGCGGAGGCGTTCAGCCGCGCCAGCCTGGCCAACGCGTACCGAGATATTCGCCGCCTGGACGACGCCGTCGAGCAGTTCGAGCAGGCGATCGCCATTTCCCAGGAGATCGGCGAGCTGTGGATAGAGGCGTCGGCACGGAGCGTGCTCGGCATGACCTACCGGGACCTCCGGCAGTTCGACGCCGCCCTGCGCAATTGCCGGAGCGGCCTGCGCCTGTTCACCGCCATCGACGACGAATGGGGCGTGGCGTGGTCGTTCTACGGGCTCGGTGACCTGCTCGGAGCCTGCCGCGACCACGACGACGCCATCGCCCACCTGCGAAAAGCCCTCGCCATTTTCAACCGCATCGACGACCAGTGGGGCCGGAGCCGGGCGCTGTTCGGTCTCGGCCACAACCACTATCACATCAAGCAGTTCGACGAGGCCGCCATCTATTGCGGGGAAGCGCTGACCATCGCGGGCAAGATAGGAAATCGCCACGGCGTGGCTCTGGCGCTTTACACCCTGGGAAGAATTGAGAGCGATACCGGGAACATCGACGGCGCGAGGCGGACCTGGCGGCGGGCGCTCGCCATTTTCGAGGAACTCGACGCGCCTCAGGCAGTGGCGGTGCGCGCACTGGTGCGAGAGGACGCCGACCGCGACGCCACCTGATCTCCTGGGGCCTTGAGAACGGGTGGAATGACCGGATTCGGCCCTGGCTTCGAGGTTAGCGAGCAGGTCGCCGCGGAGGGCCCCAGGCGGGGCGCCGAGGGGCAGCCGGCGGACGCCGGGGGACCCCGTCCGGGCCATGTGATGATCAAGTCGTAGCACCCCGTGATCTCCTCACGACCCACCGGAGGTAACCCGTGCAGCAGATGACGATCAAGGGCCCGCGAGCGATCGCAGGAGCCGTGGCCCTGGCCTTAGCCGGGCTGCTGGTCATGGCCGCGGCCCGTCCGGCCGACGCCGCTCCGTCGGCCGCGGCCCACTTCGTCTTCACCGACATGGCCAGCGACGACGAGGCCGTCATCGAACTCACCGACCCCGCCGAGATCCAGCACGCCCGCGACCTGATCAACGGCACCGCCACCGACAACCCGCAGGTCATGGGCAAGATCGTCAAGCAGCCGGCGTCGTACAACCCCGGCTGGAGCTACCACCTCGACCCGGCGACGATCCAGTTCTTCGAGATCGCCACCGAGGTCTGCGACGCGTCCATCTCCTACGTCGAGGAGCACCTCGACGAGGCGGGCGGCGCGTTCCTCCCCGGGCTGACCTGGTGCCCGTGGGGCTCGCGCGTCCTCAGGGAAGTCCCCGCGTAATCCGCAGCGCAACACGCGCCGACCCGGGGGCCGTCCCAGGCCCCCGGGTCTCGGCTGAACCTGGGCGGGTTGGGCCGGGTGGACCGGTTGGGCGGGGTCAGCGGGTCACCGCGGTTTCGCGCTCCACCCGCGACAGCTTCTCGGGATTGCGCACGTAGTAGCAGCCGCTGACCAGGCCGTCGTCGAACCGCATCGCGAGGACGCCGTCGAGTTCCCCGTCCAGCCGCAGGAGCAGTGCCGGGCCGCCGTTGATCTGCACCGGCTCGACCGTCATGACGGCGTCGACCTTGGCGAGGCCCGCGGTGAACAGGCGGGCCGCCTTGTCCGCGCCCACGACGGGCTGCAGCACGGCCTGCTTGACGCCGCCCCCGTCCCCGATCACGACGACGTCAGGCGCGAGGACGTCGAGCAGGCCCTGCACGTCGCCCGTCTCAAGCGCCCGCTGGAACGCCTCCAGCGCGCCCCGGGTCTCGTCCGGCGAGGCGGCCCCGCGCGGACGGCGCGCCGCGACATGGGCCCGCGCCCGGTGCGCGATCTGCCGGACGGCCGCCGGGTTCTTCTCCACGGCCCCCGCGATCTCGTCGTACCCGAAGTCGAACACCTCGCGGAGCACGAAAACCGCCCGCTCCAGCGGCGTCAGCGTCTCCAGCACCAGCATCATCGCCATCGAGACGCTCTCGGCCAGCTCGACGTCCTCCGCCACGTCGGGCGCGGTCAGCAGCGGCTCGGGCAGCCAGGGGCCGACGTAGGTCTCCTTGCGGCGGCCGAGCGTCCGCAGCCGGGTGAGCGCCTGGCGGGTGGCGATCCGGACCAGGTAGGCGCGCCGGTCCCGCACCGTCGCGAGGTCGACCTTCGTCCACCTGAGCCAGGTCTCCTGGAGGACGTCCTCCGCGTCCGCCGCCGAGCCGAGCAGCTCGTAGGCCACGGTGAAGAGCAGGTTTCGGTGGGCGATGAACGTCCCGGTGGCAGGGTCCGGACGGCCGTCGCCGCCTTGCTCCGGCTCGTTCATGGACGGTCCCTCCCCGTTCGCCGACGATCGTCCCCACCCACAAGACTCCGGCCCCCGCCGTGGTGTGACATCCCCAGCCGGTGGCGCAGGTCACATGAACGGGGATGTCACAGGGACCGCGCGGGCGGGGTCTCCCTGTCGTAGGACGCCGCGCGGACGGACAGCGCGGCACTCAAGATCGAGAGCTGGGGAGAGGCCATGGAATCCCGTATCGACATGACGGCCAACGAGTTCGGCGCCAAGTTCTACAAGCGGTTCGGCAACACCGGACTGGTCGTCCACCAGTCGCCGCTGCCGAGGACCACGCAGGAGCTGCTGTCGCTGCGCATCAGCCAGATCAACGGCTGCGGCTTCTGCGTCGACCTCCACACCAAGGAGGCCGCGGCGGCGGGCGAGACCGCCCTCCGGCTCAACCTGGTCGCCGCCTGGCGCGAATCCGCCGTGTTCACCGAGCCGGAGCGTGCCGCGCTGGCGCTCGCCGAGGAGGGCACCCGCCTCGCCGACGCCCACCACGGCGTGTCCAACGAGACCTGGGCCGACGTGCGCGAGCACTACGACGACGACCAGGTCGCCGCGCTCGTCGCCCTGATCTCCCTGGTCAACGCGGCCAACCGGCTCGGCGTGATCACGCGCAAGCAGGGCGGCTCGTACGAGCCCGGCATGCTCGACACGGCGATCGCGAGCTGAGGCCCGGCGAGTCTCCGGGGGCATCGGCCCGGCCCGGACGCGTCCGAGCCGGGCCGATCCGCATTCGTTGTCCGACTCCGGCGTCTCAGGCGATGCGTCGGCGGGCCTTGTCCTTCTGTTCCTCTGGCAGGGCGTCAATCGGCAGTAGCCGCGGCAGCAGGTCGGATTCGGTGGTGAGGGCTCGGAAAGCAATGGCCACGGTCACGTCGTGTTCGGGGCGGGACACGATTTCGACGGGGTCGCCGGTGCGGATTTCGCCTGGCTCGATCACGCGTAGATAGGCGCCGGGACGGGCCGTCCGGGTGAACCGTTTGATCCAGCCCTCCTCGTCCAGCCAGCCCTGGAAGGTGCGGCAGGGAATTCGCGGACAGCTCACCTCCAGGACGAGGCCGGCCCCCAGCCGCCACCTCTCGCCGATCAGGGCGCCGTTGACGTCGATCCCGGTGGTGGTGAGGTTCTCGCCGAAGACGCCGTCGGGCAGGGGCTTGCCGAGTTCGTCCTGCCAGAAGTCGAGGTCTTCGCGCGCGTAGGCGTAGACGGCCTGGTCGGGCCCGCCGTGACCGGTGCTGAACGTCCTGTCGCCGGCCAGGCCGACCGCTCCGGGCGCCGCGGGGTCCGGCGCGGCGACCATGACCGGGCCGTCGGCCGGACGCTTGTCGATGCCCGTCGTCGGGGACTTGTTCCAGGGGTTGGTCCGAGGTTTGCCGATGTTGACCGAAAGCAGCATCACGATGCGACGATACGTCGCGGGACGGCCGGCCGTTACACCGAGATCACCTGCGGCCGCCGAATTCCCAGGGGTGGATCTCGACGTTCTCGTACAGGCCGCTCCGGGCGTAGGGCTCGTCCGCCATCAGGGACTCGGCGGCGGCTCGGTCCGGCAGTTCGACCAGCAGGGCGGTGCCCGCCCATTCGGCGCCGTCCTCGGAGAAGAGCGGGCCGTAGGCGATGAGGCGTTCGCGGTAGCCGCGGTCGAGGTATTCGTGGTGCGCCTCGTCCAGCGAATCGCGGGACGCGGCCGTTCCCGGCTTGGCCTGAGCGAGGATCAGGAACCGCTGGTATCCGGCGATCGCCCCGGTGAATTGCCACATCGTGCGGCCCAGGACGTTCCGCCAGCGGCGGACGAGGACCTCCCGGTAAACACCGGCCCGGTAGTTGGGCTCGTCGAACGCGAACTCGCGCGCGGCCGCCGGATCGGGCAGACCGACGATGTGCAGGCTGCCGGTCGCCGTCATGCCGTCCGGCGTGAGCGTGGGGCCGCGCGCGATCAGCGTCTCGGCGTAGCGGTCCATGAACGTCCAGTGGGCTTCGACCAGCTCCGAACGCAGTGCCGCGCTCCCCGGCCGGTCACGGCAGTAGAAGAAATACTCCACGTCGCCTCTTCATATCGGGTGTTCGGATGCCTTGACGCAGGTCAGGGCCGGTGCAAGCGTGGAACTGATGGTGAAAGGGGGACCCATCATGCTGGAGATCAAGAGCATCGACAAACCGGACGACCGGCGCGACATGTCCAAGGGGCACCTCGAACTCGTCAACCTGTCCGGGCTGGTGTTCGGCAAGGCGACGTTCGAGCCCGGGTGGCGCTGGACGGAGTCCGTCAAGGAGATCGCGGGCACCGACCTCTGCGAAGTGCACCACAACGGCTACATCGTCCAAGGACGGATGCGCATTCGCACGAAGGACGGCGCCGAAGGGGAGGTCGGTCCCGGCGACGTGTTCGTCGTGACGCCCGGCCATGACGCGTGGGTCGTCGGGGACGAGCCGTGCGTCGCGTTCGACTTCGGCGGCGGCATCGGCGAATACGCCAAGGCCGACGCCCACTGACCAAGGACTGCCAGGCCGACGAAAAATGCCGGGGTCAAACGGCTAGGACGGCGAAGGGCCCGCGGCTCTGGCCGCCGTCCGGTGATCGCCACTCGGCGGTGACGGAGCCCAGAGCGTCGCCCGTCCCGGGCTGATCCTCGCGGAGAACGCGCACGACCCGGATGGTCAGCGGGCCGCGAGGCTTGGTCTCCACCGTGATGTCGGTGCCGTGCCGGGCGTCCTCGACGGACGCCAGCGCGACCAGCGCCGAGGCCCCGTCGCCGGTGAAGTCGCTGACGACGGACGGGTCAGGGGTGTCGCTCTGGTTCTGGTGCTGCGGCTCGGCACGGCCCTGGAGGAGCGCGAGGAGCTGCCCGACGGCGACCGGGTCGCGGGTGGCGTCGTACACCCAGCGCCGTCCCAGCACACCGTGCTCGGACGTGCCGATGAGGGCCCGGTCGGCCCCGTCGAGCGGCGCGCCGCGGTAGCTGACCGGCACGTGGTAGGCGACGGGGGCGCCGCCGGACGTGTCCGTGACCACCATGAACTCGATCCCGACCGCGCCCTCCGGGTCGTCGAGCCGGAACCCCCCGGATTTGGACAGGACGGGCGCGTCCGGCGAGCCCGCGTACCACGGCCGCGCGGGCAGCCATGCCGCGAGCAGCTCCAGCTTGCCGGGCGTCATCGTGGTCTCGTGGATGAAAGCCATATCGCAATTGTCCACACCCGGGCGGGGCGATGACTGTCGCCTCTGGTCCTGGACACCGCCGCGATACGGAGAAAGATCGATGCGTGGCCATTAACGCATCCCCCGCCGACAACACGTCCCCCGCCGGCACCGCATCGCAGGCCAGCAGCGCATCGCAGGCCAGCAGCGCATCGCAGGCCGGCGCCGCATCGCAGGCCGAGGCGACGCCGACCACCGCCAGCCGCAGGACGTTCCTCTCCCTGTCGACTGCGGCGGCCGCCGCCGTCACCGCGACGGGCGCCGGCGCCGCGCTGACCGCCGCGCCCGCGGCGGCGAAGGAGCGCGGCTGGCCGGACGGTCCCGGCAAGCCCGTCGCCGACCAGCGCCCGGACGCCGAGCTGCGCGCGCTGCTGCGCGAGATCGACCAGGACCGCGTCGAGGCGAACGTCCGGAAGCTGGTGAGCTTCGGCACCCGGCACACGCTGTCCGTCCAGGACGATCCGGAGCGCGGCATCGGAGCCGCCCGCGACTGGATCCTCGCGGAGATGAAGAGCTATGCCGCCGCGTCCGGCGGCCGGATGACCGCCGAGCTGCAGTCGTACGTCCAGGAGCCGGGGCCGCGCATCCCGACGGCGACCCGCATCACCAACGTGGTCGCGACGCTGCGCGGCTCGGCGACCCCCGACCGGATCTACGTGGTGTCCGGCCACTACGACTCGCGGGTCACCGACGTCATGAACGCCACCGCGGACGCGCCCGGGGCCGACGACGACGCGTCCGGCGTGGCGGTCGTCATGGAGCTGGCCAGGGTGATGGCGAAGCGGCGTCCCGAGGCCACCCTCGTCTTCACCGCCGTGGCGGGCGAGGAGCAGGGCCTGTACGGGGCCAGATACCAGGCGAAGCAGTACAGGACGGCTAGCGCGGACGTGCAGGGGATGTTCACCAACGACATCGTGGGCAGCAGCACCGCCGACGACGGCACCCGCGACCCCCGTTCGCTGCGCCTGTTCGCCGAGGGCGTGCCGACCGCCGAGTCCCCGGGCGAGGGCGACGTGCGGCGCTCGGTCGGCGGCGAGAACGACTCCCCGTCCCGGCAGCTCGCCCGGTTCGTCTCGTCCGTCGCCGACAACGACGCGACCGGCATGCACGTCCGGACGATCTACCGCCGCGACCGCTACCTGCGCGGCGGCGACCACATCGGCTACCTGGAGCAGGACTACCCCGCCGCCCGCTTCACCGAGCCGCACGAGGACTTCGCCCACCAGCACCAGGACGTCCGCGTCGAGGACGGCAAGCAGTACGGCGACCTGCCCGAGTTCTGCGACTTCGCGTACATCGCCCGCGTCGCCAAGGTGAACGCCGCCGCGCTGTGGTCGCTCGCCCAGGCGCCCGGGACGCCGAAGAACGCCCGCGTCCGCACCAGCGCGCTCACCAACGACACCGACCTCGTCTGGGACCGCGGCGCCGAGCCGGACCTCGCCGGGTACGAGGTCGTGTGGCGGGAGACGACCAGCCCCGACTGGACGCACGTCATCCCCGTCGGGAACGTCACCGAGGTCCGGATCGACCTGTCCAAGGACAACGCGTTCTTCGGCGTCCGCGCCGTCGACCGCGACGGCCACCGCAGCCCGGTCGCGTTCCCCGTCCCGGGCTGACCGGCCTTACCTTGCGGGCGCGTCACGACCTTGCGGGCGCGTCACGCGGGCGCGTCCAGGACGGGGGCGAAACCGTCGTGGATGCGGGCCAGGCCGAACTCGAAGAGCTGCTCGTAGGAGAAGTCGAAGGTCTTGTCGTCCAGGCTGGCCATGGTCGGGAAGGCTCCGCTGTTCAGGGCGCTCTCCAGGGTCGGTCCCTGCTCCTGCCAGAACTCCTCGCTGCTGACGCCCGTCCGCGCCACGGCCCGGAGCTCGTTGATGTGGCTGCGCGCGACGCCGTTCACGTAGTCGTACTGGACGCCGACCATCATCATCAGCGTCCGGTCGTCGGTCCCGAAGCGGCGCAACTGGCCGAGGAGCTGGTCCAGCCCGCGCAGTGAGTTCGGGCCGAGGAGCGGACGGCTCTGGTCCACGAACGGGTACCAGGGATGGTCCAGGCAGAGCCGCCAGTGGCCGCGGGCGTCGGCCAGGAGGATCTCGCGCCAGCCGAGGCCGTCGTCCGCGCGCTCCGGCTCGTCGTCCGCGCACTCCGGCTCGTCGTCGCCGGAGGCCTCGATGACGCGGTCGAGCATGAGGTCGAGCAGCTCGCTCTTGCCCGGGACGTACCGGTACAGCGTCATCGTGCCGACGCCCAGATGGGTCGCGACGCGGCGCATCGACAGCGCCTCGATCCCCTCTTTGAGGGCGAGCTCGTCGGCGACCTCGACGGCCGCCGCGACGATCCGGTCGAGGCTGAGCCCGGGCGGGCGGCCGCGCGGCGGCCGGGTCCGGTCACCCCACAGCAGCTTCAGGCTGCGTCCGAGATCGCGGTCGTCGCCGTGCTCCGTTGCCATCGTCCGTCCTGCTCTTCCCATGTCCGGCGCCGCCCGCCGGCGTTCGGGACACGACGCTATCGCGTGGCCCGGCTGGACTTTGGGTATAGTGTACGCTAATTTGCGTAGGGTATACGCGATATGGGAGGCGGCATGCCGGAGAACGCGATCCTCGCCGAGGGGGTCCGCAAGATCTACGGAGCGAAACGGGCACTGGACGGCTTCGACCTGGCCGTGCCGAGCGGCATGGTCTACGGCCTGCTCGGCCCGAACGGGGCCGGGAAGACCACCGCCGTGCGCATCCTGACCACGCTCGTCCGGCTGGACGGCGGCCGCGCCGAGGTCGCCGGGCTGGACGTCGCCACGCGCCCCCGGCAGGTGCGCCGCCGGATCGGGCTGGCGGGCCAGCACGCGGCGGTGGACGAGGTCCTGACCGGACGGCAGAACCTGCGCATGTTCGGCCGCCTGTTCCACCTGGGCAAGAAGCGCGCCGCCGAACGCGCCGAAGAGCTGCTGGAGCGCTTCGACCTGCTCGACGCCGCCGACAAGGGCCTCAAGGAGTACAGCGGCGGGATGCGCCGCCGCCTCGACCTCGCGGCCAGCATGATCTTCGCGCCGGACGTCCTGTTCCTGGACGAGCCGACCACCGGCCTCGACCCGCGCGGCCGCAACGAGGTCTGGGACTCCGTCCGGTCGCTCGTCGCGCAGGGCACGACCGTCCTGCTGACCACGCAGTACCTGGACGAAGCCGACCAGCTCGCCGACCGGATCGCCGTCCTCGACCGGGGCAAGGTCATCGCGGACGGCCCGCCCGAGTCGCTGAAGCGGCTGATCGGCGGCGACCGGATCGAGGTCGTGGTCAGCGACGTCGCGAACCTGTCCGCCGCGGCGGCGGTCGTCGCCCGCGTCGCGTCCGCCGAACCGGAGACCGACCCGGCGGCGGCGCGGGTGCACGCGCCCGTCACCGAACGGGTCGCCGCCCTGACCGAGGTCGCCCGCACCCTCCAGGACGACGGCATCGGCGTCGAGGACATCGGGCTGCGCCGCCCCACCCTCGACGAGGTGTTCCTCCGCCTCACCGGCCACCGCGCCGAGACCGGCGACGACGCCCCGAAGAAGGACGCCCCGAAGAAGAAGGAGAAGGTGAAGGCGTGAACGTCCAGGCCAAGACCGCCGACGACGACGCGCTCGGCACGCGGCTCTACTGGGCGGCGGCCGACTGCTGGACGATCGTCCTGCGCGGCCTGACCCACTACGTCCGGCAGCCGAGCAACATCGCCTGGCAGCTCGGGTTCCCGATCGTCTCCGTCCTGCTGTTCGGGTACGTGTTCGGCAGCGCGATGTCCGTCCCCGGCGGCGGCGACTACCAGGAGTTCCTCATGCCGGGCATGTTCGGCATGACGATGGCGATGGGCTTCATGAACACCGCGTACGTCGTCGTGTACGACAGCGCCCGCGGCGTCACCGACCGGTTCCGGTCGATGCCGATGTCGCCGTCCGCCGTCGTCACCGGACGCGGCGTCGGCGACCTGATCGGCGCGTCCCTCGACCTCGTCGTCCTCGCGCTGACCGCGCTGGCGATCGGCTGGCGCTCCAGCGGCGGCGTGCTCGACACCCTCGCCGCCTTCGGGCTCCTCCTGCTGCTGCGCTTCGCGCTGATCTGGATCGGCGTCCTGCTGGGCCTCCTGGTGCCCAACGAGGAGGCCGCCGGAAGCCTGTTCGCGGTCGCGTTCCCGTTCGCGATGATCTCCAGCGCGTTCGTGGCGCCGTCCCTGATGCCGGACTGGCTGGGCACGATCGCGATGTGGAACCCGGTCTCCGCCACCGTGACCGCGTGCCGCGAGCTGTTCGGCAACCCGGCCGCCGTCGGCGACACCTGGATCGAGCAGCACGCCATGATGATGGCGCTCGTCTGGCCGATCGTCCTCACGGCGATCTTCCTCCCGCTCGCCGTCCGCCGCTACCAGCGCCTCAGCCGCTGACCCTCCGCACGCCGCGAACCCGACCGTCCCCGGGCCGGGGGCGGTAGGTTCGTGGAATGAATGTTCGGCCGGGGCTTGAGGACGTTCGGCGGGCGCCGAAGGTGTTGCTGCATGACCATCTGGACGGTGGGGTGCGGTCCGGGACCGTCGTGGATCTGGCGCGGGAGTCCGGGTACACGGAGCTGCCGACCACGGACGCCGACAACCTTCGGGCGTGGTTCGAGGAGTCGGCGAACTCGGGGTCGCTGGAGCGGTACCTGGAGACGTTCTCGCACACCGTCGGGGTGATGCAGTCCGTCGAGGCGCTGACGCGGGTCGCCTACGAGTGCGCGGAAGATCTGGCGAAGGACGGCGTCGTCTACGCGGAGGTCCGGTACGCGCCGGAGCAGCATCTGCGCGGCGGGCTGTCGCTGGAGCAGGTCGTCGAGGCCGTGCTGGACGGGTTCGCGCGAGGCGGACGCGAGCACGGGATCCGGGTCGGGACGCTCGTCACCGCGATGCGGCACCAGGCGCGATCGATGGAGATCGCGGAGCTGGCCGTCCGGTACCGGGGCGCGGGCGTCGTCGGGTTCGACATCGCGGGCGCCGAGGCCGGGTACCCGCCGACCAGGCATCTGGACGCGTTCGAGTACCTGCAGCGGGAGAACGCGCACTTCACCATCCACGCGGGCGAGGGGTTCGGGCTGCCGTCGATCTGGCAGGCGATCCAGTGGTGCGGCGCGGACCGGCTCGGCCACGGGGTGCGGATCATCGACGACATCGAGGTGGACGGCCCTGCCGCCGATGGGGAGCCCAGGCTCGGGCGGCTCGCCGACTATGTCCGGGACAAGCGGATCCCGCTGGAGATGTGCCCCACGTCCAACATCCAGACGGGCGCGGCGAAGTCGATCGCGGAGCATCCGATCGGGCTGCTGCGGCGGCTGAGCTTCCGCGTCACCGTGAACACCGACAACCGGCTGATGAGCGGGACGACGCTGTCGAACGAGTTCGCGAAGCTCGTGGAGGCGTTCGATTACGGCTGGGACGATCTGCAATGGTTCACGGTGAACGCGATGAAGTCGGCGTTCGCGCCGTTCACCGAGCGGCTCGAACTGATCAACGGGGTGATCAAGCCCGGTTTCGCGCAGCTCAAGTGGAGCGGCGCCCGGCCCCTGGCATGATCGAGCCATGGTGACCATTCGTTCCACCGGCGGCCGGGTCGCGGCGTACGCGTGGCTGGCGTTCGCCGCGCTCAACCTCGCCGACCTGCTGTTCGGCATCACCGGCGACGCGAGCTACACGCCGTTGACGTTCGGCATCGGCGTGCTGCTGCTGCTCGGCAGCGGGGTCGCGTACGCGGTCGGGCTGCGGCCCGCGATCATCGGGGACGACGACGCCGTCACGATCCGGAACCCGCTGCGGGACGTCCGCGCGCCGTGGGCCGCGGTCCGGCGGATCGAGGGCACGAACGCCGTGACGGTGCGGTTCACCGGCCCGGACGGCGCGGAGCTGGAGTCGCGGGCCTGGGTGCACCAGACGTCGCCGCGCGCGCAGGCGAAGGCGGAGGCGCGGGCCCGGAAGGAAGCGACCAAGCAGCAGGAGTTCGACCTGCGGGGACGGACGCCCGCCGCGTACGCGGCGCAGCAGCTGAACGAGATCCGCGACCGGCAGCGTCCGAGGACGAAGTCGGGCGCGCCGGACCGCGCCGCCGCCGCGAAGGAGGCGGCGGACGAGTCGGCCAAAGGGACGGTGACGTGGTCGGTTCCGGCGCTGGCGTCGCTGGGCGTCCCGCTGGCGCTGCTGGTCGTGGTCGTCATCGTGGCGGCGGTCAGCTGAGGGCCGCGGAGACGGCTTCGCGGAGGGCGTCCAGTTCGGTGGCGGCGCGTGCGCGGGCCGTCGCGATGTCGCCGTCGACGGGTTGGACGACTTCCAGGTAGCACTTGAGCTTGGGTTCGGTCCCGGACGGGCGGATGACGATGCGTGCGCCTCCGGCTAGGCGGAGTCGCAGGCCGTCGGTGGGGGGCAGGCCGTCCGTCCCGGCGTGGAGCAGGTCGTCGATAGATTCGACCGGGTGTCCGGCCAGGTTGGTGGGGGGTGTGGCGCGGAGGCGGGTCATTGTGGTGGTGGTCTGGGAGGGGTCGTGCATGCGGATGGAGAGTTGTGCGGTGGTGTGCAGGCCGTATCGGCGGGCTTGGTCGTCGAGGAGGTCGGGGAGGGTGTGGCCGTTGTGGCGGGCTTGGGCGGCGAGGGCGGCGATGGCGAGGGCGGCGGTGATGCCGTCTTTGTCGTTGACCAGGACGCCGTGGTCGTCGCCGACGCTGTAGCCGAGGGCCTCCTCGTAGCCGAACACCAGCCGGTCGGACGGGCCGCCGGCGCGCATGATCCATTTGAAGCCGGTGAGGGATTCGGCGAACCGGACGCCGTGCGCGGCGGCGATGGAGCGCAGCAGTGACGACGACACGATGGTGGTGGCGATGAGGCGGTCGTGGCCGGTGGTGTGGCGCAGGATGTGTTCGGCGAGCAGCCCGCCGACCTCGTCCCCGGTCAGCACCCGCCAGCCCCCGTCGCCGTCCGGAACGGCCACAGCGCAGCGGTCGGCGTCGGGGTCGTTGGCGATCACCAGGTCGGCTCCCCGCTCCCGCGCCAGCGCGAGGGCCAGGTCGAGCGCGCCGGGTTCTTCGGGGTTGGGAAAGGCGACGGTCGGGAAATCGGGGTCGGGTTCGCCCTGCTCAGCGACGACGGCGGGGGCGGAGAACCCGGCACGGTCGAACGCCGCGAGCAGGACGTCGCGGCCGACGCCGTGCAGGGGCGTGTAGACGATCGACAGGCTCGGGTCGGGGGAGCCGAGGTGCAGGGACGACACCGCGTCCAGGTAGAGGTCTGCGTTTTGGTGGACGGGCCGGCCGGTGCCCAGCGGCAGGTCGTCCACGCGGCCGACGGCGTCGATCGCGGCGGAGATCTGCGCGTCGGTGGGCGGGACGATCTGCGCCCCGTCGGCCCAGTACACCTTGTAGCCGTTGTCGCGGGGCGGATTGTGGCTGGCCGTCACCATCACCCCCGCCACCACGTCCCCATGAGCACGGGTGAAATGGGCCAGGACGGGGGTGGGGACCGGGTCGGTGAACACCTCGGGCCGCAACCCGGCCCCGGCCAGCACGGCTGCGGTGTCCTGCGCGAACTGCCGTGAGCCGTGCCGGGCGTCGAACCCGACGATCACCCGGCCGCCCGGCGGCAGGCAGGCGGCGAGCCCGGCGGCGGCGCGCATGACCGTGACCCGGTTCATCCGGTTCGGCCCGGCGCCCAGTTCGCCGCGCAGCCCGGCCGTGCCGAACTCCAGCCGGGCGCCGAACCGGTCGGCCAGGGCCTGGTCGTCGCCGTCGTCCAGGATGGCGCGGAGTTCGGCGCGGGTGGCGGGGTCGGGGTCCTGGGCGAGCCACTCCTGGGCGGCGCGGCGCAGATCGTTCACAGCTTGGCCAGCAGGGTGGCCAGCAGTGCGCCGATCCGGCCGGCGGACGCGCGGCCGGCGGCCAGGACCTCCTCGTGGTCGAGGGGCTCACCGGCCAGCCCGGCGGCGATGTTGGTGACCAGGGAGATCCCCAGCACGTCCGCGCCGCCCCGCCGGGCCTCGATGGTCTCCAGGACGGTCGACATGCCGATCAGGTCCGCGCCCAGCGTGCGCAGCATCCGGATCTCGGCGGGCGTCTCATACGTCGGGCCCCGCAACGCCGCGTACACCCCCTCCGACAACGTCGGATCGACCTCCTTGGCCAGGGTCCGGAGCCGCCCGGAGTAGGCCTCGGTCAGGTCCAGGAAACTCGGGCCGGTCAGCGGGTTCGCGCCGGACAGGTTCAGATGGTCGGAGATCAGCACCGGCTCCCCGACCCGCTGATGCTCGGGCCGCAGACCGCCCGCCGCGTTGGTGAGCACCACCGTCGCGACTCCGGCCGCGAGCGCCGTCCGGACCGGATGCACGACCGCGTCCACGCCGTGCCCCTCATACAGGTGCGTCCGGCCCAGGAACACCAAAGCGCGGCGCCCGGCGACCTCCACCACCCGCACCCGTCCCGCATGCCCCTCCGCCGCCGGAGGCGCAAACCCCGGCAACTCCGTGACCAGCACATCCGTAGACGGCGAGCCGAGCGCGTCGGCCGCCGGGACCCAGCCAGAACCCATCACCAAAGCGACATCGAAAGAGTCCACGGACGCGCGAGCGCGCAACTCGTCCGCAGCAGCCCGCGCCAGCGCAAAAGCGTCGTTGCTCACGCCGCCGACACTACCGGCGCGGATCGACGGCTAGTCGCCCAGGGACGTGCACGGACGGGTCCGCAGGTCCTTCACGTAGTCGTCGGGCGCGCCCGCCTTCTCCGCCGCGTCCGCGAGGATGCCGAGGTAGCGCGCGGACGGGAGCCCGCCCTCGTAGTCGTCCAGGACGTACATCCAGCACAGCACGTCGCCGTCCAGCGTCTGCACCCGCACCCTGATCTTGCGGTAGACGTCGAGCGCCGCGCCCTCCCAGGCGTCGAGCTCCTTCTCGTCCCAGGCGGGCACGTCGTAGTAGACGACGAAGACCTGCTCGGAATCGTCCTCGACGACGGTCGCGAGGGCGCCGTCCCAGCCCTTGTCCTGCCCGCCGAAGGTCAGCCGCCAGCCGGCCAGCCAGCCGGTGCCGCGCATGGGCGAGTGCGGAGCCCGGCTCGCCATCTGGTCGGGATCCATGTTGGAGGCGTACGCCGCGTACAGTGCCACGTTGGCCAAGGTTACGCCACATGCCCTTACGGGCCGGGAGGAAGGCCGTATCGGCATCGGCGTGCTCCGTGAAACCGGTCCACGACGGGACTTTTCATCGCCGTGAGTAGGAAACAATGGAAGATGTGACCCGAATCGTGATCATCGGAGGAGGGCCGGGGGGCTACGAGGCCGCGCTGGTCGCGGCGCAGCTCGGCGCCGACGTGACCGTCGTCGAACGGGACGGCCCCGGCGGCGCGTGCGTGCTCACCGACTGCGTGCCGTCCAAGACGCTCATCGCCACCTCGACCCGCATCGCGGTGATGTCGGAGTCGGAGGGCCTCGGCGTGCGCTTCAACGGCGGCCCGGACGGCATCGTCGGCGCGCTGGAAGCCGACATGACCACCGTCAACAAGCGCGTGAAGGACCTCGCGCGCGCCCAGTCGTTCGACGTCGCCGAGCGGCTCGCCTACGAAGAGGTCAAGATCGTCCGGGGTGAGGCGCGGCTGGTGGAGCCGCATGTGGTCGCGGTCGGCGACCGGCGGATCCACGCCGACAACGTGCTGATCGCGACGGGCGCGACGCCGCGCGTCCTGCCCGGCGCGGAGCCGGACGGCGAGCGCATCCTGAACTGGCGCCAGCTCTACGACCTGCCGGAACTGCCCGAGGACCTGATCGTCGTCGGGTCCGGCGTGACGGGCGCCGAGTTCGCCGGGGCGTACCTGTCGCTCGGGTCGAAGGTGACGCTGGTGTCGTCGCGCGACCGGATCCTGCCGACGGAGGACGCCGACGCCGCGGCCGTCCTGCAAGAGGTGTTCCTGCGGCGCGGGATGAACGTCATGTCGCGGTCCAGGGCCGCGACCGTGGAGCGGTCGGGGAACGGCGTGATCGTTACGCTGGAGGACGGGACGAAGGTCGAGGGCAGCCACTGCCTCATGACCGTCGGGATGATCCCGAACACCGGCGGCATGGGCCTGGAGGACGTCGGCGTCCGCTGCGACCCGCGCGGGTTCGTCGAGGTCGACAAGGTGTCGCGGACGTCGGTCCCGCACATCTACGCGTCCGGCGACTGCACCGGCGTGCTGATGCTGGCGTCGGTCGCCGGGATGCAGGGCCGGATCGCGATGTGGCACGCGCTGGGGGAGGCGGTGCAGCCGCTGAAGCTCGGCTGGGTCGCGTCCAACATCTTCACCGACCCGGAGGTCGCGTCGGTCGGCGTGACGCAGGGGATGGTCGACTCCGGCGACGTCAACGCCCGGACGGTCATGCTGCCGCTGTTCACCAACGCGCGCGCCAAGATGCAGGGCTTCGAGGACGGTTTCGTGAAGCTGTTCTGCCGTCCGGCCACGGGGATCGTGCTCGGCGGCGTCATCGTGGCGCCGCGGGCGAGCGAGCTGATCCTGGGCGTGTCGATGGCCGTCCAGCAGCACCTGACCGTCGACCAGGTGGCGCACACGTTCGCGGTGTACCCGTCGCTGTCGGGCAGCATCACGGAGGCGTCGCGGCGGCTGATGGCCGAGCACGCCTACTAGGCGCGCCCGGCCACCTCCGGCGTCAGAAGTAGCGCAGCGCCACGTACACCCACGCCATCACGGTGCTCACGACCGTGATGCCGATCCCGTAGCGGGTGAACTGCCAGAAGCTGATCGGGTGACCGGTCCTGGCGGCGATGCCGATCGCGACGACGTTGGCGCTCGCGGCGACCGCCGTCCCGTTCCCGCCGAAGTCGGCGCCCAGCGCGAACGACCACCACAGGGCGTCCGCGGTCTGCGGGTCGGCGCCCTCGGCCATCCCCTCCACGATCGGCGCCATCGTCGCCGTGTACGGGATGTTGTCGAAGAACGCGCCCAGCACGGCCGACCCGAACACCAGGCTGGTGGCGGCGGCGAAGTAGTTGTCGCCGATCGCGTCCGCGGCCCACTCGCCGATGCCCTCGATGACGCCGGTGTGCCCGAGGCCCGCGACCATCACGAACAGGCCCATGAAGAACACCAGGACGCCCCACTCGACCTCCTTGAGGACGTCCGCCACCTCGACCTTCGTGACCAGCAGCATGACGCCCGCGCCGACGAGCGCCACGATCGACGGCTCCACGTGCAGCACCGAGTGCAGCGAGAACCCGACGATGATCAGCCCGAGGACGGCCAGGCACCGCGCCAGCAGCCCGTGGTCGGTGATGGCCTTGCGCTCGTCCAGCGCCATCACCTCGTCCACGTACCGCTCGTCGTAGGTGAACGACTTGCGGAAGATCCACCGCGACAGCACCACGAACGTGAGGAAGATGATCACCACGATCGGGGTCATGTGCATGAGGAAGTCGTTGAACGTCAGCCCCGCGCGGCTGCCGATGATGATGTTCGGCGGGTCGCCGATCAGGGTGGCGGCGCCGCCGATGTTGGACGCCAGCACCTCCGCGATCAGATACGGCTGGGCCGGGATGCGCAGCCGGTCGCAGACCACCACCGTCACCGGCGCCACCAGCATGATCGTGGTGACGTTGTCCAGGAACGGCGACGCCACGGCGGTGATGGCCATCAGCATCACCAGCAGCCGGTACGGACGGCCCTTCGAGCGCTTGGCCGCCCAGATCGCCAGGTACTCGAACAGCCCGGTGCCCTTGATCACGCCGACGACGATCATCATGCCGAGCAGCAGGAAGATGACGTTCCAGTCGATCCCCTCGTGCTCGGAGAAGAAGACCTCCCCGCCCGCGGTCAGCCCGAGCACCGTCATCGCGCCGGCCGCGATGAGGACGACCTTGACCTTGTCGGCCTTCTCCGTCGCGATGAAGAAGAACGCGACGACGAAGATCCCGAGCGCTATGGCAGCGCTCACCGCACGCCCCTCGGCGCGCGGGACCCGGGCGGACGAAGCGGGTGGGTCAGCCGTCGTCCGGCCTGGCCAGCGCCAGCGCGGACAGCAGCCGGTCGAGCGTGATCGCGCCCGCCAGGAGCCCGGCGTCGTCCACCACGGCGACGAGCGGGCTGCGCTGCCGCGCCATCAGCGTGGCGAGCTCCAGCAGCGTCGCGGACGCCTTGACGATCACCGGGCGGGGAGTGTGCGTGCCGAGGCAGTCGCCGACCGTCCGGTCGCGGAGCTCGTGCCAGAAGACGTCGGCGTGCGCCTCGTCCACGGCCCGGGTCAGCGCCGGGTCCTCCTGGTAGGCGGCGGGCACCGCGAGCCGCAGCACCTGCGTGCCCGGCAGGACGACCCGGGGCCGCTGCTCCGCGTCGATCACGATCAGCCCGGGCAGGCGGCCCAGCGCCATGACCTGGATCGCGTGGGCGATCGAGTCGCCCAACGTCACGGTCGGCACCTGTACGGCGATGTCCCGCGCTTGCATCCTGATGGTGTCCTTCCGGCTCCCGGAGAGCCTTGTTCCTCGTGCTGATAGATCCCTCCTCCTGGCGCCGGGGAACGGCCCGTCGCAGGACGGCCGCCGTCGCGCCGTGAGCGGGGGACGGCGTGCGCCGCTGAATCGCTGAGACATGCGTCCGCCCCTTTCTGCGTACGCTGTCCAGTCTTTGCGGCGGCGGCCCGCGCCGATATCGGGTCCAGGCCCCATATCGGCGGGGAGGGATCATGTATCTGCAGGTGGCGGGAATCTCCCGCGGTGTCCCGAGCCTAGGATGAGGGCGAGACCGGAGGTGATCGGGTGCACACGCGCGAGTCCGCCACCCGGATTCTGCTGGCCGACGACCACGCGCTGGTGCGCCGCGGGCTGCGCCTGATCCTGGACGCCGAACCCGACCTGACCGTGGTCGCCGAGGCCGCCGACGGCGCGGAGGCGATCGACGCCTGCGCGGCCGGCGGCGTCGACCTCGCGATCCTGGACATCGCGATGCCGCGCATGACGGGGCTGCAGGCCGCGCGGGAGATCTCGCGGCGGTTCCCGTCCGTGCGGACGCTGATCCTGTCGATGTACGACAACGAGCAGTACCTGTTCGAGGCGCTGAAGGCGGGCGCGTCCGGGTACGTGCTGAAGTCCGTCGCCGACCGGGACCTGCTCAACGCCGTCCGCTCCGCGATGCGGGACGAGCCGTTCCTTTACCCGGCCGCCGTCACCGCGCTGATCCGCGAATACCTCGCCAGGGACCGGGACGGCGAAGCCCCCGACAGCGTCCTCACCCCGCGCGAGGAGGAGATCATCAAACTGGTCGCGGAGGGGTACTCGTCCAAGCGGATCGCGGAGACGCTGACGATCAGCGTGAAGACGGTCGACCGGCATCGCGCGAACATCCTCGGCAAGCTCGGCATGCGCGACCGGCTGGAGCTGACCAAGTACGCCATCCGCGTCGGCCTCGTCGAGCCCTGACCTACGGCGCCGTCCGGCGTGCGCCGGACGGCGGGATGACCAGCCTGACCTCGGTGCCGGTGTCGTCGTCCGCCGGGCCGATGGTGAGCTGCGCGCCGATGAGCATCGCCCGTTCCCGCATCCCGTGGATTCCGGCGCCGACCTCCGTGGGCGGGCCCGAGCCGTCGTCCACGACCCGCAGGACGACGCGGCCGTCGTCGTCCTGCGCCAGCGACAGTTCCGCGTTCCGCGCGCCGGAATGCCGCCACACGTTCGTCAGGCCCTCCTGCGCGATCCGGTAGATCACCAGCTCGGCGTCCGCGCCGAGACCCTCCAGGCCCGTCTGGACGCGGCGGGTCACGCGCGGCCCGCCCGCCTCGGAGAAGTCGGCGGCGAGGGCGGTGAGCGCGCTGGTCAGGCCGAGATCGTCCAGGACGCCCGGACGCAGCCGCCGCGCCACCCGGCGCACCTCGTCCAGGCTCGACCGGACGGTCTCCTGCACGCCCCGCAGCTCGTCCGCCACCTCCTCGGGCGCCCGGTTCACCACCGACTTCAGCTCAAGCAGCACGACCGTGAGGCTCTGCCCGATCTCGTCGTGCAGCTCCTGCGCGATGCGGCGGCGCTCGGCCTCCTGCGCGTCCAGGACCACGGCGGTGCTGGTGCTGCGGTCGGCCTCCAGCCGGTCCAGCATCGCGTTGAACTGGTCGACCAGGTGGAACAGGTCGCCGTTCCGTCCGGTCGCCAGCCGGTCGCCCGAGCGCAGCGAGTCGAGCCGCGCCATCAGCGCGGTGAGCCCCTCCAGCGGCGCGAGGCTGGCGCGCAGCAGCACCGCGTTCGCCGCCATCATCACGGCGAGCCCGACCACCAGCACGGGCAGCTCCCGCAGCAGGACGAACGACGACACGGTGACGGGCGCCACCGCCAGCGCCACCGTGCCCGCCGCGAAGATCAGCCCGTTGATTCCGAGGATGCGCCAGTACAACGCCGACGCGGGTGTCCTGCTCATAGGTCCACGTCACCGCATGACGTCGGCGTTTGTCCATGCGTGACACCCCGCGCGCAAATGCACGATGGCCCCGCACGTTATGGGCGCCCGGCCCGATTGCGGCGCCTCTCCCCATCGCCGACGGTGGAAGGGAGCACAGCCGGAGGTGGGGCAGATGGACGTTCTCGACGCGGCCCTCGTGGTCCTGGGGCTGGGCGCGGTCGTCGTCGTGGCGTCGGGGGTGCGGCGGGTCGGGGCGTCCGAGCGGCTGGTCGTCCGGCGGTTCGGGGGGACGGCCGAGGTCCGCGGGCCGGGGCTGCGCTACCTGCTGCCGCTCGCCGACGCGGGCGTCCTCGTCCCCGCGAGCCTCCACCCCCACCACGTCTGGTTCAAGGCCGTGACCAGGGACGGTGTCGCCGTCCGGGGCAAGGCGCTCGCGACGATCCGGGTGGACGACCCCGTCCGGTACGCCGAGGCGGCGGACTCGCCGTCCTCCGCCGCGCAGGCGATCATCCAGGTCGCGCTGCGCGACGTGATCGCCGCCCGGGACCTGGCGGATCTGCCCGCGCTGCTGGAGGCCGGCGACGATCCCGAACTGGTCGGGCACGTCGGCAAGGCGGTGCGGCCGTGGGGACTGGCCGCCGGGCTCGTCGCCATCGTCGACGCGGTGATCCCCGTCGTGCCGGACGACGGTCAGAAGCCGCCGAAGTCGCCGCCGCCGCCGAAACCGCCGCCGCCGCCGAAGTCGCCGCCGCCGAAGTCCCAGCCGCCGCCGACGTCGCCTTCCGCGCCGGCGCCCGCCGCGTCGCCGCCGTAGCCGCCGCCCCAGCCGCCGCTCATCATCGAGCCGAGCATGGTGCCGATCATCATGCCGCTGAGCAGGTCGATCCCACCGTAGCCGTAGTAGTAGCCGCCCGCGTACGGGCCGTAGGCGGGGCCCGCGTCCCAGTACGGCCGCCGGGTGCCGCCGGACGGCACCATGCGGACGTCCGGGTCCGTCCCCTTCAGGACGGCCTCCGCGTCCGCCGCGCACGCCGGGACGGAACGCTCGACACCGCCGGGCGGCGCCCACGTCACGTCCTCCACGGACGGCCCGTGCTGCGGGTTGAAGAAGCAGGGCGCGCGGCGCTCGGGCACGGGCTCGTCGGCGAGCCGGGCGCGTGTCGCGGTCATGTAGTAGCGGCCGTCCTCCAGCGCGGTGGTGACGGCCTGCATGTCCTGCGGCTTGGCGGCGTGCGCCGTCTCCCGCTTGGCCTCGTCGTAGGAGTTCATGGCGCGCTCGTAGTCGGCGCGGGTGTCGGGGTCGAGGCCCTTGTCCATGACGTCGAGGTCGAGATGCGCGATGTCCTCGCCGAGCAGCGTCACGTCCTCCTCGACGCCGGCCTTGAGGTCGGCCATCTGCCGGGCCTCGCGGTCGAGGCGCCGCTTCCGCACGACGAGGAACCCTCCGGCGGCCGCGGCGACGACCATGAGCAGGACGCCGAGCGTCACGTACATGCCGACCGCGCTGGACCGGGCCTTGTCGTCGACCTTCTTCTCCGCGAGGCCGCCGAACTGGATCAGCCGGTCCTTCAGCGGCGCGCCGTTCGTGCGGGTGACGAGCTGGTTGATCTCCTGCTTGTCGAGCTTCTTGGAGATCGCGCCCATGCGGCTGCCGTCGGCGGTGACGGCGACGTACGTCCCGCCCTTGCCGACCCGCTCCGCGACGGCCGGGAGCATCTGCCCGACCTCGGTCCTGGTGACGCCGTTCCCGACGACGACGGCGCGGATGTCGGCGTCCTCGTCGCCGCCGAGCGCCGACGTGATCTCGTTCCGGTCGGACGGGGACAGCACGTTCCCGGCCTCGCTCGTCACGTAGAGCCGCGAGTCGATCAGGCCCTTCGCGATCTGCCCGGCGTTGTCGTAGCGGGCCGCGGTCTGCGCGGTGGTGGTCTGGGTGGTGATCTGCGCTGCGGCGGGCTGCGCCGGGGCGGCCTGCGCGGGGGCGGTGAAGGCGAACGCCGGCAGGGCGACGGCGGCGACGATCGCCGAGACGGCGCCCCGGCGTGCCGCCCGGATGGCCCGGTTGTCGGTGCTCATGCCTCCAGTCTGCCCATGTAACGGCAGAATGCGTCCTCCGGCAGAGGGATTTCGCGTGGGCCGCCCGGGTCAGCTGTCCTTGATCTCGCAGATCACGGCGCCTGCGGAGACGGTCTGGCCGACCTCGGCGGACAGGCCGGTGAGCGTCCCGGCCTTGTGCGCGGTGATCGGCTGCTCCATCTTCATGGCCTCCAGGACGACGACGGTGTCGCCGGCCGCCACCGTCGCGCCGTCCTCGACGACGATCTTGACGATGGTGCCCTGCATCGGGCTGACCAGGGAGTCGCCGGACGCCTGCGCGCCGCCGCCCTTCTTGCCGCCGCGCCGCCGCGCGGGCTGCGCCGCCCCGGCGGCCCCGCCCGGCATCGCGCCTAGTCCCGCGGGCAGGACGACCTCGATGCGCCGCCCGCCGACCTCGACGGTGACGCGCTCCCGCTCGCCCTCCTCCGCCTCGTCGCCCGCGGCGTGCGTCTCGTAGGGCGGGATCTGGTTGTCGAACTCGGTCTCGATCCACCGGGTGTGGACGGAGAACGGCGTCGCGTCGTCGGCCGGGACGAACGCCGGGTCGTCCAGGACCGCGCGGTGGAACGGCAGCACGGTCGGCATCCCGTCGATCACGAACTCGGCCAGCGCGCGGCGCGCCCGCTCGACGGCCTGCCGCCGCGTCGCGCCCGTCACGATCAGCTTGGCGATCAGGGAGTCGAACGCCTGCGGGACGGTCTGCCCCGCGCCGTAGCCGGTGTCGAGGCGGACGCCGGGGCCGGTCGGCGGCTCCCACGCGGTGAGCGTCCCGACCGCGGGGAGGAAGCCGCGGCCCGCGTCCTCGGCGTTCAGCCGGAACTCGATCGAGTGGCCGCGCAGCCCGGGGTCGCCGTAGCCGAGCTCCTCGCCGTCGGCGATGCGGAACATCTCCCGGACGAGGTCCACCCCGGCGACCTCCTCGGTGACGGGGTGCTCGACCTGGAGGCGGGTGTTGACCTCCAGGAACGAGATCGTCCCGTCCTGGCCGACGAGGAACTCGCACGTTCCGGCGCCGACGTACCCGGCCTCTTTGAGAATGGCCTTGGACGAGCGGTAGAGCAGTTCGACCTGCTCGTCCGAAAGGTAAGGCGCCGGGGCCTCCTCGACGAGCTTCTGGTGCCGCCGCTGCAACGAGCAGTCGCGGGTGGACACCACGACCACGTTGCCGTGCTTGTCGGCGAGGCACTGCGTCTCCACGTGCCGCGGCTTGTCGAGATAGCGCTCCACGAAGCATTCGCCGCGCCCGAACGCGCCGATGGCCTCGCGGACGGCGGACTCGTACATGTCCGGGACCTCGTCCAGCGTCCGGGCGACCTTCAGGCCGCGCCCGCCGCCGCCGTACGCGGCCTTGATCGCGATCGGCAGCCCGTGCTCGGCGGCGAACGCGACGACCTCGTCCGCGCCGGACACCGGGTCCTTGGTTCCGGCGACCAGCGGCGCGCCGACCTTCTGGGCGATGTGCCGGGCCTGCACCTTGTCGCCCAGCGCGGTGATCG
Source organism: Actinomadura sp. 1N219 (assembly GCF_044326405.1). NCBI lineage: Bacteria > Bacillati > Actinomycetota > Actinomycetes > Streptosporangiales > Thermomonosporaceae > Actinomadura > Actinomadura sp. 1N219. Next base: position 994,488 of record NZ_JBIRAY010000001.1, read on the forward strand.
CGGCGGGCGGCGGGCCGATCCACGTCAGCCCCGCGTCCTGCACGGCCTTGGCGAAGTCGGCGTTCTCCGCGAGGAACCCGTAGCCGGGGTGGACGGCGTCCGCGCCCGATTCGGCGGCGACCTTCAGCAGCTTCTCGATGCTGAGGTAGCTGTCGGCGGCGCTCTGCCCGCCGAGGGTGAACGCCTCGTCCGCTACCTGAACGTGCAGGGCGTCCAGATCGGGCTCCGCGTACACCGCGACGCTGGTCATCCCGGCGTCCCGGCAGGCACGGGCTATGCGGACCGCGATCTCGCCGCGGTTGGCGATCAGGACCTTGCGCACGTGGGTCTCCTCCCTCACAACCTCACGCAGTCTAGATAATCGCCGTTCCGCGATTTCGTAAGCCCCTCCCCAAGTGCGCACATCTAAGGGTGCGTAGGGGGTGCGCCCCTGCGAGCGTCTCCTCGGCGGAGGCGACCTCCTGCTCGGCCTCCGGGGGCGCGTCGGGTGGACGGGTCCGGACGGCCCGCCTCGCCGACAGCCGTCCGTGACGGCGCGACTCCCCATTTCTTAAATCCACTTGACGGGGAGTCACTATGTGCGTCACAAGTCGTGCGCGGCGCCGCCGGGATGGCGTGGGTGGCCACATCCGGACACGCCCGCATGGGCGGAAAGGGTCCGGAACGCAGGCCGATCCGCCGTTCGGCACTGGATCGAGGTGATCGTCCCGGCGTAGGCTGTCGCCATTCTTTCGGCGCCGCCTGGAAACGTTCCAGCGTTGCGAGACGAAAGGCCGGGACCGCGACTCCCGGCGGAACGATCGAGGCGGACGCCGGTCGACGCCTCCATGAGCCGCGGGTCCCGGCCCATCCCCCCGAGGTCGGGACCCGCACCCGCCACGTGCCCGCTCAGTCCGCGCCCGCCGGAGGCGGGAGGGCCACCTGCACCTGGGTGGCGGCGCCGGCGGCGACGAACAGGCCGCGGCCGGTGGGGCCGCCGAGCGGGGCGTTGCGGGGAAAGCGCAGGCCGAAGAGGTCGCCGTCGTCCGGGGACTCCACCGACAGCAGCACGCCCGACCGGGAACGGCGGGCCTCGCTGAGGAAGCCGCGATGGCCGCCCGCCAGGTCGGCCGTGGCGCCGCCGACGACGACGGCGTGCGCGCCGTCGCGGGCGGTGCGGAGGACGTCGCGGAGGGCGTCGTCCAGGCCGGTCCGGTCGAGGAGTTCGGCGTCGTCCACGACCACGGCGTAGTGGTGCTCGTCGCCGATGGCGGCGACCAGATCGGCCGCGCCTGCGCCGGACGTCAGCAACCCCAGGACGCCCGGATGCCCGGACAGCAGCCGCAGCGGCGAGCGGCGCGGCGTGACCAGCACGACGGGCACGAGGCCGCCGCCCACCGCCGGGTCGAGAAGCGAATGGACGATCGTCCGCAGCGTGGTGGAGCGGCCGGAGCGGGGCGGGCCCGCGACGGTGAAGCCCGGCCCGTCGTTGAGCAGGTCGACGCCGACGGGCGCGAGGGTGTCGCCGCCGACCCCGATCAGCGCCCACAGCGCGGACGGGGCGAGGAACTCGCGTTCCAGCGACATCGCCTCGCGGTAGGTGACGCGGTCGGGCAGCTCGTCCACGCGCAGGGGGCGCCTCCGGCGGGGCAGGCGGCCGTAGCGGGACACGCAGGCGCGGGCGATCTCCTGGAGCGCGGCGCCCTGCGCGGCGCCGGACGGGTCGTCCGCCAGCAGCCCGATCTGCGACTCGCGCGGCGGGGCGTCCGGCCCGGCCGGTCGACCGGCCGGTTCGAGGGCGCGGCCGGGCGGCATCGCGGCGGGGACCTGCCTGCCCTTGAGGCCGCCGTAGCCGTAGTCGTCCGGGTCGTCCATGCGGAGGAGGAGGCGGCGGCCGAAGGCGGCGGAGATCTGCCCGCCCAGGCCGGAGCGGTCGCCGGTGACGACGGCGCGCAGGCCCACGGCGGCGCCCTCGTCCAGGAGCCGGATCACCTCGTCGACCAGGCGGCCCTGGTCGTAGTGCTCGAACGCGCCGAGGAACCCCTCCCAGCCGTCGAGCAACAGCACCATCCAGGGGAGGCGGTCGGTGGCGGCGACGGAGGCGCGCTGCTCGGCGAGGGACGCGAAGCCCGCCTCGGCGAGGACCTGCCTGCGCCGCGCGGTCTCGGCGGCGAGCGCGGTGAGGAGCCGGTCGCAGCGGTCGAGCTGGTCGCGGGCGACGACCGCGCCGCAGTGCGGGAGGGACGTCAGCGGCAGCAGCGCGTTCGCGCCGCAGTCGACGGCGTACAGGTGCGCGTCGTAGGGGGAGCAGGCGGCGGCGAGGGACCCGGCGATCGTCCGCAGGGCGGTGGAGCGGCCCGACCGGGCGGACCCGGCGATGTACAGGTGGCCGCCGGACGCGAGGTCCAGGGCCAGATCCTCGCGGGACTGGACGGCGGGCAGGTCGGTCACGCCGAACGGGATCGGCGGGACGTCCACGACGGAGCCGCCCGCGGCGTTCCGGGGCGTCAGCGTGAACCGCTCCGGCAGCGGGTTCAGCCACGGCGACGGCTCCCGCACGATGCCCGCGCGGCGTGCGGCCTCGTCGATCGCCTGGACGAGAACGCCGAGGTCGGTGGCGTCGTCGTCCGCTCCAAGGGCCTTGCGGGGGTCGGGCAGCGGGTGTCCGAGGCTCTGCCAGGGGAGCGGGACGACGGTGGCGCCGCGCCCGGTGACCCCGGCCCCGGGACGGCGGCCGCTGACCCGCGCCACCTGCAGCGCCTGCGGTGGCGACCCGCCAGAGCGGATGTAGCAGCGTCCAGGGGTGGACTTGGGGATCTGCGCGGCTTCCGGCGAACCGAGGACCTCGGTGGACTCGTCCGGGCCGGTGACGCGCAGCGCGATCCGCACCTCGGCGTCGGCGGCGACTCCAGCGGCCCCGGCGGGACGCCTCGTGGCGAGGACCAGATGGACGCCCAGCGCCCGCCCGCGCCGCCCGATGTCGACCAGGCCCGTCACGAAGCCGGGCACGTCGGCGGCCATCGCGGCGAACTCGTCCACGACCAGGACGAGACGCGGCACGGACGGCAGATCGTGCCTCCCGCGGCGCAGCCCGTCGTAGCCGTCGAGGTCCTTGACACCCGCGTCGAGCAGGACGTCCTCCCGGCGCCGGAGTTCGGCGGAGAGCGACTCCAGGGCGCGTTCGGCGGCGCGCTCGTCGTCCAGGCCGGTGACCACGCCGACCGTGTGGGGGAGGCGGGCGCACTCCCTGAACCTCGCGCCGCCGTCAGAGCCGATCAGGACGAACGTCATCTCGTCAGGGCGGTTCGCGGCGGCGAGGGACGCGACGAGCGTCCGCAGCAGCTCAGACGTGCCCGCGCCTGCGGTTCCCGCGATGAGGGCGTGCGGCCCGTCCGCGCGCAGGTCGATCTCGTACGGGCGGCGTGAGGAGCCGAGGCCGATGGGGACGCGGGCCGTCCGGCCTCCCGTGCGCGTCCACGTCCGGAGGATGTGGTCGGCCGTGGGCTCCGGCATGTCGAGGACGTCAAGGAGCCGCACGTCCGCCGGGATCGGGTCTGCGGCGACCTCGCGCGGCACGTCCCGGACCGGGGCCAGCGCACGCGCCACCCGGTCGGTCCAGGTGGGGGAGACCTGGTCGGCCAGGACGGGGAAGTCGTATCCGGGGCCCCGGAGGCGGACCGTCGCGGGGTATTGCGGATCCCATACGGCTGCGGCGCGGCATTCCTCGGGGAGTTGGCGCTCGTCATCGTCCACGCAGATGCCGTACAGGCCGAATTCGGCGCCGCGCGACAGTAGCATCGGCATCCCGGGTATGCGGCGCAGCGTGCGCGCCCCGTCCAGCACGAGCAGGATGTTGTAGGGGACCGGTTCGGCCTGGTCGGCGGCGCGTCGCCGTTCGGTGAGGCGGATCGCCAGCTCGGTGACGCGGTGCGCGGCCGATTCGGGGTCGGTGCCGACGAGGGCGACGCAGTCCTCGCCCTCGCGGGGCGCGCAGTGCGGCAGCCACCGCACCCAGTTCCACTCGTCCCCGGCGTCCCGGTCGGCGGACAGGACGACGATGGCCAGGTCGCGGGGGCTGTGCAGCGCGGCGGCCTGCGCGACCGTCCACCGGGCCAGCGCGCGGGACGCGCGGCGCGGACCGGCCACCCCCACGACGCCCAGCTCGGCCAGCGGCACCGTCACCGGCACCAGCCGGGCGTCCACGGGCGGAAGGCGGGCGGCGTCGCCCGTGATCTCGATCCGGGCGGGCAGGTCGGCGAGGCCGATCCGCAGCTGCAGGACGTCGGGGTCGCCGCGGCGGCGCTCCCACAGCCGCCGCCGGGGCCCGGTCGCGGTGAGCAGCACCTCCGCCGGGTCGGGATGCAGGGCGCGCCGTTCGGCCTCGTCCTCGCGGCGCAGCCGCTCCAGTTCGGCCTCGAACTCGGCGGACCTGCGCTCGAACTCCTTCAAAGACCTGCGGCCGAACACCCGGAGCCGATCGAGCGGCCCCTGCTCGGGGGCCTCCGGGACCTCCAGCCTCCTGACAGGGAACACGGGGCGCGGGCGGGGCGGCCGGTCGAACGCGAGGCCGCCCTCCGGCAGGGGCTCCAGATGGGCGTCGGGCGCGCTGCTCGGACCGAGCGCCAGGACGCTGGAGCCCACCCGCAGCCGGCCGCCCGCGGGCCAGACCGCGGTCGCGGCCAGCGGCGTCCCGTCCAGCGCGGCGGCGCCCCGCATCGTCAGCTCGGACGCCTCGACCTGGACGGCCTCCCGCCCGACCGTGAGCCGCAGCGACCGCGCCGGGACGGACGGATCGTCCAGCACCACGTCCACGTCCCGGCCGGACCCGATCGTGCTGACCCCGAGCCCGAGCCGGTGCACCGACCCGGCCGCCGGGCCGCCGACGACCCGCACCTCGACCAGCCCGGTCGGCTCGGCGAGGACGGTGGCGGCGGCGCCGCGCCGCTCCACCGCGACGACCGCGCCGTCCCGCAGCTCCTTGACGGCGAGGGCCTCCGGGTCGAGCATCCGCCCGTCCATCCACAGGGCCCGCCGCGGCCGTCCCGCGCGGCCTCCCGGCCTCAGCGGCTCGTCCGGCCTCAGCAGGTCGTCCGGCCTCAGCGGCTCGTCCGGTCTCGGCAGCTCGCCGGTGTCCAGGAGGGCGTCGTTCGCCAGTCGGTGGGACCGGCCGTCGAGGAGGGCGGTGAGCGACTGGGCGACGCCGTCCACGGTGGCCTCGGAGTCGACGTCCATCACCACGTCGCGCGGTCCCGTGCCCGTGAGTGCCGTGAACGAGATCCGCATTCCATCAGCTTAATTACCCGCGGGCGTCCGCTGCCCGCGTGCCGAGATGATCGCCCTGAGGGCGTCGTCCATCGAGGTCGGCGCCATCCCGAACGTGGACTGGAACGCCGAGGAGTCCAGCACGAACGGCTTGTCGAACTGGTACCGGGTCTCCCGCAGCTCCTTGACCAGCGGGTTGAACAGCCCGATCAGGTTGAAGACGGGCCGCGGCAGCGCGGCGACGCGTGGTGCCGGAGCGCCGGCGAGCTCGCACAGCCGCGCGGCGACGTCGAGCGTGGAGACGGCCGGGCCGGTCGGGACGTGCCAGGGCCGTCCCCAGGCGCGCTCGTCCGTCCCGGCGATGGCGAGGGCCTCGGCGACGTCGGGCAGGTACGTCCACGAGTGCGGGACGGACGGGTCGCTGAGGTAGCTCACCTTCTTGCCCGCCAGCAGCGGCGCCACGAACCGGACCTCGCCGACGGGCCCCGCGTCGGTGCTGCCCGGCCCGTAGTAGTCGGACCCGCGCAGCTCGGTCATCCGGATGCGGCCGGCCTGGTGCGCGGCCAGCGCGTCCTCCCACATCTTGGCTCGCACCCGGCCCTTGGCGCCGGTCGTGGCGAGCGGCAGGTCCTCGGTCATGGGACCGTCCACCGGCCCGTAGCCGTAGAGGTTGCTCAGGGTCACCAGGACCGCCCCCGTGGCCTCGGCGGCGCCCAGGAAGGACGACGCCATCGGCGGCCAGTCCTGCGTCCAGCGGTTGTAGGGCGGGTTGACGCAGTTGTAGAGCGTGTCGGCGCCTGTGGCGATCTTGGTCAGCCGGGCCTGGTCGGTGACGTCGGCGGCGATCCGCTCGACGCCGTCCGGGCCCGAGCCGGACCGGGTCACGACGACGACGTCGTGCCCCTGCTCGACGAGCCGTCCGGCCAGATGCGCGCCGACTTGGCCCGCTCCGACGATCACGTGCTTGCCCATGGTCGCTCTCCTCGCGTTCGATGCTCCGTTGCGAGAGCAATGCTCTCCATTGTGAGCGGTGTTGTCAAGAGCAGTGCTCTCGTTTTGGTGCGACGCTCTGCTAACATCGAGGTCATGAGCGCGGTTCGCACAGCACGGGAACGAGTTCGGGCGGAGCTGATCCGGGAGATCACCGAGACCGCCAGACGGCAGCTGGCCACCGCGGGCGCGGGCGGGCTGTCGCTGCGCGCGGTCGCCCGCGAGCTGGGCATGGTGTCCTCGGCGATCTACCGGTACGTGCCGAGCCGTGACGACCTGCTCACCGCGCTGATCATCGACGGGTACAACGCGATCGGCGCGGCGGTCGAGCGCGCCGACGCCCGGCACGCCAAGGCGCACACGGGCGACTTCGCCGGACGATGGCTCGCCGTGTGCAGGGCCGTCCGGGAATGGGCGCTCGCGCATCCGCACGAGTACGCCCTGCTGTACGGGTCGCCCGTCCCCGGCTACGAGGCGCCGGACGACACCGTCCCCGCCGCCGTCCGCGACACCGTCGTGATCGCCCGGATCGTCACCGAGGCGCACGCCGCCGGGGCCATCGACCCGGACGCGCCGGACGGGCCGGACGTGCCGTGCCCGCCCCCGCTGCCCTCGATCGCGGGCGGCCTGGACCGCGTGCGCACCATCGTCCACATGGACGCCCCCGACGACGTGATCATGCGAGCCGTCACGGCCTGGGCCGGCCTGTACGGGACGGTCAGCTTCGAGGTGTTCGGCCAATACGACAATCTCATCGGCGATTCGTCACGAGCCGACTACTTCGACCACACCATGACGCTGCTCGGACGCCTCATCGGCCTGAAACCCTGACGCGTGCGGGCGGCGCCCGGCGGCATTCGGGCGTCCACAATGGGGTCAGTGACGGATGTGACTGATGGTAAAAACCTGAGTGACCGACGATTTCGCAGGTCATCGCACTATGCCCGGGAACGTGACGGCACGCGTTCACCGAATCCATTGACGTGACCTTGCCGCCCCCGCAAGCATGGATCGCTCGGTGATGCGGGGACCCCGTCCGGCGGGGTCTGCGGGAGGGCGGGAAGCAGGGCGCGATGAAGTCCAACCAGGCGACCATCTCCGGCGGTGGGGCGGCGGGGCTCGGCGGCACGGGGCTCGGCACGTCCGGCGGGCAGCGGCTCCCCTCGTCCCCGCGCGAACGCAAACCGGCCCTGGCGGCGCTCGCGCTGCTGCTCATCCTCGGCGGCGCCCTCGCCAGCGCCTACCTCGTGATGGCGAGCGGCGAGCGGGTGTCGGCGATCCGGGTCGCCCAGCCGGTCGCGGCCGGGCAGGCGATCCCGGCGAGCGCGCTCGAGGAGGTCCAGGTCGGCGACACCGGGATCCAGTACCTCGACTGGTCGGAGCGGGCGAAGGTGACCCGCCACATCGCGGCCGTCCCGCTGGTCAAGGGCGCGCTGCTGACCAACTCCATGATCAGCCCGGCGGACGCCCCGTCGAGCGGCCGCCTGATCGTCGGGCTCGCGCTGAAACCGGGCCAGTTCCCGTCCGGCGGCGGCGACACCGGCGTCAGCGTCGGACGGCACGTCATGCTCTACGCGGTCGGCGGCGCGACGAACGGCGGGCCGCGTCCCGGAACGGTCCTGTCCCAGGACGCGATCGTCGTCGGCATGAGCGGCGACGACGGCGGCAGCGGCGGGCTCGGCGGCGCCCGGCTCCGCTCCGAGCAGACCAACGTCGACGTCGCCGTCCCGCCCGCGGACGCGGCGCTGGTCACCCAGGCGGCCTCCGCCGGGACGATCGCGGTCGCGCTGATCCCCGCCGGGGGAAACGCGGCCCTGCCGCCCGCCGCGCCCGCGCCCGGGAAGCCCGGCGACCAGCAGCAGACCCCGGGGCCGGGCGCCACCCAGAACCCCGGCGCCACCCAGAACCCCGGCGGGACGCAGAGTCCCGGCGGGACCGTGCCCGTCCTCCCGGGAGGCGGCACGCCGGGTCCAGGCACGGGCGGTAACTGACGGTGGCACTCATCGCGCTCGCTGCCGACAAGGGGGCGCCGGGCGTCACCACGGCCGCCGTCGCCCTCGGCGCCGTGTGGCCGCGCCCCGTGCTGGTCGCGGAGTGCGACCAGGCGGGCGGCGACCTCGTGTACCGGCTCCCGGCGCAGGACGGCGAAGGCGCCGAGGGCATGCTCAACCCGTCCCGCGGGCTGCTCAGCCTCGCCGCCACCGCCCGCCGCGGCCTGCGGCCCGACCAGATCGGCGAGCACTGCCAGCGGCTCGTCGGCGGCCTCGACGTGCTCGTCGGGATCACCAACTCCGAGCAGGCGCAGGCGATGACGTGGCTGTGGAGCCCGCTCGGCCGCGCGTTCGCCGGGCTCGCGCCCGTCGACGTGATCGCCGACTGCGGGCGGCTCGGCGCGGACACCCCGCTGCTCGGCCTGCTGCGCGAGGCCGACCTCGTCGTCCTGCTCACCCGCGCCACCCTGGAGCAGGTCGCGCACCTGCGCGAACGCGTCGCGGCGCTGACGGCGGAGCTGCGCGGCGGCCCGCCCGTCGGGGTGCTCGTCCTCGCCGACCCGCGCGACTTCCGCGGCTCGATCGCCGAGGTCGACCGCATCCTCGCGGGCGCCAGGCACCGCGGCCCCGCCCCCGATCCGGCGCAGGGCCCGCCGCCGGCGGACGTGACCGTCCTCGGCGGCCTGGCCCTCGACCCGAAGGGCGCCGAGCTGCTCTCCGGCCGCTGGGGCGGGCGCCTGGACCGCTCGCTGCTGGTCCGCTCCGCCCGCGAGGTCGTGGGCGACCTCGTCGGACGCATCCCGTCCGGCCGCCCGCTCGCGCTGCCGCCGCCGCCCGCCCAGCCCCCGCCCGAATCACCACCTGCTCCCGCGCCACCGCCCGTGGAGGCGCCGGCGTCTGCGGAAGGGAGGCGGTAGATGGACCACGGGCTCGTCAAGCGCCTCCGGCAGGAGGTCGGCGACCGGCTCGCGCAGCAGCGCAGGCTGGACGCCGCGAACGGGCTGCCGCCGATGTCCGGGGAGGACGAGCGGCAGTTCGCCCGCGCGCTCATCGGCCAGGTGCTGGAGGAGTTCGCGCGCGGCGAGATCACGTCCGGGCGGCGCCCGCCGAACGCCGAAGAGGAGGAGGCGCTCGCCGCCGGGGTGCACGCGGCGCTGTTCGGCGTCGGCCGGCTCCAGCCCCTCCTGGAAGACCCCGAGATCGAGAACATCGACGTCAACGGCTGCGACCGCGTGTTCATCGGCTACGCCGACGGCCGCGAGGTGATGGGCGAGCCGGTCGCGGAGAGCGACGAGGAACTGGTCGAGCTGATCCAGATCCTGGCCGCCTACAGCGGGCTGTCGTCGCGCCCGTTCGACACCGCGAACCCGCAGCTCGACCTGCGGCTCCCGGACGGCTCCCGGCTCTCCGCGATCATGGACGTGACCGTCCGCCCGGCGCTGTCGATCCGGCGCGCCCGCCTCGGCAAGGTGTTCCTCGCCGACCTGGTCGGCAACGGCACGTTCTCGCCGGAGATCGGGCTGTTCTTCCGCGCCGCCGTGCTCGCCCGCAAGAACATCATGATCGCCGGGGCGACGAACGCGGGGAAGACGACGCTGCTGCGCGCCGTCGCGAACGAGATCCCGGCGAGCGAGCGGCTCGTCACCGTCGAGCGGGCCCTGGAGCTGGGCCTGGACGCCTTCCCCGAGCTGCACCCCAACTGCGTCGCGTTCGAGCAGCGGCTGCCGAACTCCGAGGGCCAGGGCGCGATCACGATGGCGGAGCTGGTCCGCCGGTCGCTGCGGATGAACCCGTCCCGCGTGATCGTCGGCGAGGTGCTCGGCGACGAGATCGTCACGATGCTGAACGCGATGTCGCAGGGCAACGACGGGTCGCTGTCGACGATCCACGCGAACTCCTCGGTCGAGGTCTTCAACCGCATCGCCACCTACGCGATCCAGTCGGACGAGCGGCTGCCGGTCGAGGCGACCCACATGCTGATCGCGGGCGCGATCGACTTCGTCGTGTTCATCGAGAAGCGCAACGAGTACGCCTCCGGCGGGCGGCTGCGCCGCTACGTGTCCAGCGTCCGCGAGGTGGTCGGCGTGGACGGGCGCGTCCTGTCGTCGGAGGTGTTCGCGCTCGGGTCCGGCGGGTACGCCGTCCCGGCCGCGCCGATCTCGTGCATCGCCGAGCTCGCCGACCACGGCTACGACCCGTCCGCCGGAGGCTGGTGATGTACGCGCCGGACGTGCTCCTCGCCATCGTCGCGGGCGCGGCGGCGGGCGGCGGGCTGATCCTGCTGGTCGCCGCGCTGCGCGGGCTGCCGGTGCGGTCCGGACCCGCCCGCGGCCGCAGCCGCGAGGACCTCGTCAGGACGTTCACGACCCGCACCGCCGCCGCCGTCATCGTCGGCATGGCCGTGCTGGTCGTGACGCGCTGGCCGATCGCCGCCGCCGGGACGGGCGCGCTCGTCCTCGCCTGGAGCGGCCTCGCGGGCGGCGCCGCCGAGGAGCGCAGGTCCATGATGCGCCTGGAGGGGCTCGCCGCCTGGACGGAGTCGCTCCGCGACACCATCGCCGGGGCCGTCGGCCTCGAACAGGCCATCCCCGCCTCGCAGCGCGCCGCCGCGCCCGCGCTGCAGCAGCCGCTCCGCAACCTCGTCGACCGGCTGCACACCCGCGTCCCGATGCCGGACGCGCTGCGCCGGTTCGCCGACGACCTGGACGACCCGTCCGCCGACCTGGTGATCGCCGCGCTGATCCTGAACTCCAAGCTCCGCGGCCCCGGCCTGCGCGACATGCTCAGCGCGCTGGCGAACTCGGCCCGCGCCGAGCTGGACATGCGCCGCCGCGTGGAGGCCGACCGGCGGTCCACCCGGCGCAGCGTCCGGATCGTCGTCGCCGTGTCGGTCGGGACGGCCCTGGCCCTCGCCGTGTTCAACCACTCCTACGTCGAGCCGTACGACGACTTCGTTGGGCAGCTCGTCCTGTGCGTCGTCGTCGCGCTGTACGGCGCCGCGTTCCTGTGGCTGCGGCGGCTGTCGAAGTACGAGCTGCCGGGACGGTTCCTCAGCGAGCCGCGCAAGGCCGTCCAGCCGGGCGTTCCTGGCGAGGTGCCGAGCACGGTCGCGGGCTGGCAGGGCGACGGTTCCGGCGGCTCGCAGGAGCTTCCGCTCCGGGGACGGCACACCATGGATGCGGGCGGCGGTGGCGCCCCGTGAACGGCCTGAACGCCGCGATGATCGCGGGCGCGGTCGTCGGACTCGGCCTGTACGTCCTCGTCCGGGCGCTGTTCCCGCAGCGTCCAGGACTCGCCGCCCGGATGGCCGCGCTCGACGCCACCCGCCGCCGCCGCGACCTGGAGGAGCAGCAGGCCGGACGGCTCTCCCCGACGCTGGAGAAGGTCGGCGGCGTCCGCGCCAGGCTCGGCCGGGAGCTGGCCCGGGTCTGCGAGGCGCGCGGCTGGCGGCTGCGGTCCGTCCGCGCCGACCTCGCCATCACCGAGCGGTCCCTGGAGGGGTTCCTCGCGACGAAGTTCCTGCTGCCCGCCGCCGCGCTGCTGTTCGTCCCGCTGATCGTCGCGTACTTCACGCTGCTCGGGCTCGGCTCGTCCGTCGCCGTCCCGGTCTGGATCTGCGTGCTGTTCGCCGCGATCTTCTTCTTCTTTCCCGACCTGCAGCTCCGGCAGGAGGCGCAGGCCCGCAGGCAGGACTTCCGGCACGTCGTCGGCGCGTTCCTCGACCTCGTCTCGATGAACCTGGCGGGCGGACGCGGCGTCCCCGAGGCGCTGATGACCGCGTCGAACGTCGGGGAGGGCTGGGCGATGCACCGCATCCGCGACGCCCTGGCCAACGCCCGCATCACCGGGCAGACGCCGTGGCAGTCGCTCGGCCGGCTCGGCGAGGAGCTCGACATCTCCGAGCTGCGCGACCTCGCGGGCGCGCTCGCGCTCGTCGCCGACGACGGCGCGCAGATCCGCAAGTCCCTCTCCGCCCGCGCCGCGTCGATGCGCAGCCGCGAGCTGTCCGAGCTGGAGGGCAAGGCGGGCGAGCGCTCCCAGTCGATGCTGGTCGCGCAGCTGTTCCTGTGCGCCGGATTCCTGATCTTCCTGGCCTACCCGGCCCTGATCCGGGTGCTCGCCTCATGACGCCGCCCGCGCCCGACACCGTCCCCGAACCCGCTGCCGACACCGCCGAGACGGCCCACTGGAGGTGCCCCGATGAGTCAGCACAACCCGTTCAACGATCCGTTCGTCGCCTATCTGCGCGCCGTGGCGAGCGCACGCCTCGCCCGGCTCCGCTCCGAGGAGGAGCGCAGCAAGGGCGCGTCCGCCATCGAGTGGGCGATCATCACCGCGATCCTGGCGCTGCTCGCCATCACGATCGGAGCGGTCATCACCAAGAAGGTCACGGACAAGGCCAACACCATCAACACCGGCTGAGCCTCCGCTCGGACGCCGGGGTGTCGTCGATGGAATGGGCGCTGCTCACTCCCGTCCTCATCCTGCTGATGCTCGTCGTCGTGCAGTTCGCGATGGTGTTCCACGCCCGCCACGTCGCGCTCGCGGCGGCGCAGTCGGGCGCCCGCGTCGCGCGGACCTCGCCCGTCGGCGGCGGCTGGGAGGGCGCCGCCGCCGCGAAGGCCGCCGGCGACGCGCGCGCCATCGGCCCCGAGCTGCTGGACGGCCTCGACGTCCGGACGGGCGAGGCCGGGGACGAACGCTGGGTCGAGGTCAGCGGGACCGCGGTGTCCGTCATCCCGTTCATGAAGTTCCACGTCTCGCAGCGCTCCCAGGGGCCGATCGAATGCTTCCGCCCGGACGTCGGCGACGGCACCGCCTGCGAGCGGGGGGCCGGGCCGTGAGACTCCCGGACCGCGGATCGATGTCCCTGGAGATGGTGCTGGTCACGCCCATCTTCGTCGCGTTCCTGCTCTTCCTCGCCGCGGCCGGCCGGATGGTGGACGCGCAGAGCCAGGTGGACGGCGCCGCCCGGGACGCGGTGCGCGCGGCGTCCATCGCCCGCAGCGCCCCGTCCGCGCAGGCCTTCGCCGCCGACACCGCCGCCGCCGGGCTCAGGAACAACAAGTGGTGCGCGGGCGGGCCGAGCGTGGTGACCGACGTGTCCGACTGGCGGCCCGGCGGCCGCGTCGGCGTGACGATCACCTGCGACGTCGACCTCGGCGACCTGTCCTTCATCGGGCTGCCCGGCACCAAGCGCCTCCAGGGCGAGGCGATCGCCCCCATCGACACGTTCACGTTCCGGGGCACCGACACCGGAGACGGCGAATGAAACGGCTCACCGCGCGCATCAGCCGCCTCGGACGGGACCGGGGGACGATCGCCCTCTACACCGTCCTGTTCACGCCCATCGTCCTCCTCCTGGCCGGGCTGCTGGTGGACGGTGGCCTCGCCATCCACGCGCGGCAGCGCGCCGCGGACATGGCCGAGCAGGCGGCCCGCGCGGGCGCCAACCAGATCGACACCGACGAGCTCCGGCGGACGGGCGAGCCCGTCCTCGATCCCGGCCGCGCCCGCGCCGCCGCGTGCGACCTGCTCGCCGCCTACCGCGACCAGGTCACCGCCTCCCAGTGCGACGCCGACGAGGAGGAGGTGGCCGTGACCGTGCAGATCACCGTCCGGCCGCAGCTGCTCGGGATCATCCCCGGCTTCAGCGAGTTCCAGATGACGTCGGGCGCGACCGCGCATCCCGTCACGGGAGGCCCCGACGCGGGAGGAATCGACCCGTGAGCCGCGGCCGAAACAGTCCTACGATGAGTGCGACGTCCAAACGCACGGCAGGCGGCGACCGGCGAATGGCAGGGACGCGATGGTGACAGGACAAGGGCGGCGGCCACCGGTCCAGGTCCGGCGGCGCAGTGCGGGCGATGTTCTGGCGGGGGTCTGCGCGCTCGTCGCGCTGACGGTGCTGATGGCGGGCGTCCCGGCCGCGCTGCTGATCCTGTTCGGGTCGCCGCTGCCGGACGACATGCCGGCCGCGTCCGACCTGACGAACCGGGTGGGCCCCGGCGCGCTGATCGGCATCCTGGTCGCGCTGGTGTGGCTCGCGTGGATCCAGCTCGCGGCGTGCGTGGTCGTCGAGGTGTACGCGGGCGTCCGCGGCGTCGGCGTCCCGGCGCGGGTGCCGCTGGCGGGCGGGACGCAGTCGCTGGTGCACCGCCTCGTCGTCGCCGCGCTGCTGCTGTTCTCCGCGACGTCGGTGATCGTGCCCGCGTTCACGGGCGGCGGCGGCCTGTCGCAGCGGCCCCCGGCGCAGACGCAGGCGCAGGAGTTCCAGCCGCCCCCGGCCGTGCCGCAGAGCACGAACCTCACCGCCCCGGCGGAGACGTCCGTCACCGAGAACCTGATCGACGAGTCGGCCACGACCAAGATCTACCGGGTGCAGCCGCCGGAGGGACGCCACCACGAGAGCCTCTGGGAGATCGCCGAGAAGTGCCTGGGCGAGGGACGCCGGTACAAGGAGATCTTCGCGCTCAACAAGAACCACATCCAGCCGGACGGGACGCGGCTCACCATCGCCAGCCTGATCCGTCCGGGCTGGGTCCTGGAGATGCCCGCGGACGCCAAGGGCGCCAAGGTCATCCCCGCCAGGGACCTCAAGGACTACTACCGGTACGGCCACGCCGTCCCCGACAAGCCCGAGAAGCCGGAGCGGCCCGCCAAGCCGGAGCAGCCCGTACAGCCGGAGCAGCCCGTCCAGCCGGAGCAGCCGCGCGAGTCGGCCCCGACCACCCCGGCACCCGACCCGAAGCCGCAACAGCCCGCCCCGCCGCCGTCGACCGCGAAGCCGCCGACGTCCCAACCTCCGGCAACCCAGCCTCCGGCGTCGCAGCCACCTGCCTCCCAGCCTCCGGCATCACAGCCGCCGGCATCACAGCCGCCGGCCTCGCAGCCTCCGGCGTCGCAGCCGTCGGGGCCGTCCGGGGAGATGGACGGCGCGGCCGGCAGCGGCGGTGCGTCGGTGCCCGGTCAGGGGTCTGACCAGGAAGAAGAGTCCGGCGGACGGTTCGACGTCGGCTGGCCGCACGGGCTCGCGGCGGCGTCGCTGCTCGCCGCCGGGCTGCTCGGCGTGCTCGGACGGCGCCGCCGCGCCCAGATGTGGAACCGCGCGTCCGGGCACATGATCGTCCGGCCGGAGGGCGAGGCCGCGGACGCGGAGCGGGCGCTGCGGCTCGGCGCCGACGACGAGGCGACCCGGCTCCTCGACCTCGGGCTGCGGCACCTGTCGAAGTCGATGGCGGCGGGCGGCCGGGCGCTGCCGACCGTGTACGGCGTCCACATCGGCGGCTCCCAGAGCCTCGACCTGTGGATCGCGCCCGCCGACCGGAACCCGCCCGCCCCCTGGCAGGCGTTCGACGACGGCCAGGTGTGGCGGCTGCACGGCGACGCGCTCGCCGGACTTGAGGCGTCCGACCTCGGCGACGTCCTCGCCCCGTACCCCGGCCTGGTCTCGATCGGCACCAACGACAGCGGCCGCATCCTCGTCGACCTGGAGGCCGCGCACGGGCTGATCGCGCTGCGCGGGCCCGAGGACGTCCGGCGGGCGGCGCTGTCGGCGATCGCGATCGAGCTGGCCACCAACCGCTGGTCCGACCACATGCGGATCACGCTCGTCGGGTTCGACGGCGAGCTGGGCGAGGGGCTGGCGGAGATCGCGCCGGACCGGGTGCGGTCCGTCCCGACGCTCGCGGACGCGCTGCCCGAGCTGGAGGGACGCAGCGAGGAGGTCCGGCAGGCGCTCGCCGCGTCCGGGGTCGACTCGGTCCTCACCGGACGCTGCCGCGGCGTGTTCGGCGAGGCGTGGATGCCGCACTACCTGATCATGGCGGACCGGCCTTCGGAGCGGGACGCGGACCGGCTCGTCGCGCTCGCCCGCACCGGCACCCGGATGGCCGCCGGGTACCTCGTCCCCGGCGACGTGCAGGGCGCCACCTGGACGTGGGACGTCGACGCCGCCGGACGCCTCCAGGCCGGCGTGCTCGGCTTCGACGTCGACGCGCAGCTCGTCCCCGACGACGCCTACCGCCGCGTGTTCCAGCTGTTCCGGGCCGCGAACCGGCTCGACTCCGTCGAGCTGCCGGGCCTGGCCGGCGGCGCGGAGCCGCCGACCGCGCAGCAGTCGTCGGTCGAGATCCGGCTGCTCGGCCCGATCGAGGTCGAGGCGCCGGGCCCGATGGACGAGAGCCGCCGCGAACTCTGCACCGAGCTGCTCGTCTACCTGGCGGCGCATCCGGAGGGCGTCCACCCGACGGTGCTGTCCGGGGCGATCTGGCCGCGCGGGGTGAGCGCGGCCGTCCGCGACGCGTCCGTGGCGCGGGTGTCGGACTGGCTCGGCCGGGACGCGCGCGGCCGCCCGAACCTGTACTACGACGACCGCGGCCGGATCAGGCTCGGCTCGGAGGTGCGCGTCGACCTGGCCGTGTTCCGCTGGCTGGTGTGGCGGTCGGCGGCGGAGCCCGCGTCCGAGACCGCCTACATGGCGTACGCGCTGGACCTCGTCCGCGGCCCGCTGCTCGCCGGGCGGCCGCGCGGCCGGTACGCGTGGCTCGCCGACCACGACCTGGAGTACGAGTCGTCCGCGCGGGTCATCGACGTCGCGCACCGGCTCGTCGTGCTGCGGCTGGACGAGGGCGACGCGCGCGGTGCGGTCGGCGCGGCGCGGGCCGGGCTGCGGCTCGCGCCCGAGGACGAGGGCCTGTGGCGCGACCTGCTCCGCGCGACCCACGCCACCGGCGACGTCGCGCAGGTGCAGGTCGTCGTGGACGAGCTGCGCGGCCGCATCGCCCGCGACCCGGTCTACGACCGGCTCCAGCCCCAGACGGAGGCGCTCATGGAGGAACTCCTCCCCGACTGGCACGGCGTCGGCTCCCGCTGACCCGCGTCCCAGGTCAGCGGTACAGCCCGGTGCCGCCCAGCGAGTACCGGCCCGGCTGCGGGTGGACGGTCAGCCCCGCCGGACGCCCCTCGACCATGACCTTCCGCAGGACGTGCCCCGTCCGGGTGTCCACGGCGTAGACGAGGCCCGTCGGGTCGGCGAGCCATAGCGCCGTCCCGTCCGACGACACCCCGCCGAGCGCGGGGGAGCCGCCGCCCGGCAGCGGCCACCGGGCCGTGACGTGCCGGGTCGCGAAGTCGATCGCGGCGAGGACGCCGCCGCCGGCGACGAACAGCCGGCGCGCGTCCCGGCTGATCGCCAGGCCGCGCGCGCCCGGCGCGGTCGGGACGAACCCCAGCAGGGCGAACCGGCGGGCGTCCACCAGCCACACCCCGCCGTTGGCGGCGTCCGCCACGTAGAACACGGCGCCGTTCGGCGACAGCCGCAGGTCGCCGGGGCGCGCCCCGGCCGGCAGCCGGATCGTCCCGGTGATGGCGCGGCTCGCGAGGTGCACGCGGGCGATCCCGCCTGCTGACCGGCAGGTCGTGACGAGCGACGCCCCGTCCAGGGTGAAGTCGGCGTGCCCGGCGGTGCACGGCATCGGCACCGACGCCTTTAGCAGCATCGTCTGCGGGTCGCGGACGTCGATGCGGCGCGGCCCGCGGGCGAGGAGCAGCGCGTCCCGCCCGTCCGGCGTGAAATACAGCCCGCCGGCGCCTGGCACGTTGACCGGCAGGCCCAGCCTGCCGGTGCGCGGCCCGACCGAGACGAGGACGCCGTTCGCGCGGCCGGCGGCCCACAGGCGCCGCAGGTCCCAGGACGGCACCACCCGCGACGCCGCCGCCCCCGTGTGGAGACGCCCGGCGAGGCGGAGCGTGACCGGGTCGAGGACGTCGACGGCCTGCCCGTTCGCGACGTACAGCCGCGCCGGCATCCCCTGCGCGTTCGGCGCGATCATGCCGGGACCGGTGGCGGCGTAGACGCGTCCGCTCGCGGGCGCGCCGCCGCCCGGCGGATCGGGCTGCGGCGCGGACGGGCCCGTCCCCGGGCGGATGCTCGAATACGGCGCCGGCCCGCCGAGCCCGACCACCGGGCCGTCCGGGGATCCCTCCCCGGGCCGGTAGAACGGGACGGGCGACTCGCACCCGGCGAGCACGCCGCCGGTCAGCGCGAGGGCCGCGGCGAGCGGGAACGCGGCGGCGCGTGATCGTCCCTCGTGAGCTCCCATGCGCGGTCTCCCCCCATCACCGCGGGGACCATACCGAGCGACGACTCCGAGTGTCCGACTAATTGCAAAACGTGTTCGCGTTCGCTGCCGGCACGAGGGGAACGCTAGTCGGACTTGCCGATTCCGATGCCGAACTCGCGGTAGACGCGCTCCCAGAAGCCGTCCCGCAGCCAGGTGCGGGCCTCCTGGTACGGACGGAGCGAACCGCCGAGCTCCTTTTCGGCCTCGATCAGCAGTTCCTTGTCGATGACGGGCGGCAGGATCGGGCCGGGGAGCAGGTCGCGGATGTTGTCCCGGCCCCGCTCGAAGATCCACTTCTGCGCGACGTGCTCGCCGATCTCCAGCATGTGGTCGCGCTCGGGGCCGAGCTTGCCGTCCGCGGCCGCGGCGGCGGCGTTGTTCATCGACGCGGCCACCGTCGCGGGCGTCGCGCCCGCCGGGACCGGGACGCTGGTGCGGACGCTCGCCGGCACCGGCTTGACCGCCGGGGGACGTCCCGCGAACACCTGCGACGGCGACGGGACGGGGCTCGTCCCCTTCGCGGCGGCAGCGGCGGCCGCGGCGTCCCGGACGGCCGCGGCGGTGCCCGGCGCGGGCGGGGGCAGCAGCTTCGCCTTCGTGAAATAGGGGCGCAGGAAATCGGCCGGCAGCACCTCGACCGTGTCGGACTCCCACACCAGCCACTCGGCCTGGTTCGACCCGTGCGTCGGCTCGACGCCCCACAAGTGGACGCGGACGCCGTAGCGCTGCGCCGCCTCCACGGCGGGCAGCATGTCCTCGTCGCCCGCCAGCAGCACCGCGTCGGTGATCGCGCGATGCCGGGCGAGGGCCTCGAGGTCGGCGCGGAGCTGGGCGTCCACGCCCTTCTGCTGGCCCTGCGCGTTCAAATTTCCGAGCCGCAGCTTCACCAGCGGCAGGTTCGCGATGACGCGCTGATCGACCGTCGGCTGCCGCTTCGGCGCGGCGTCGAACCAGTACACCCGCAGCAGCTCGCCGCGGCGCTGCTCGTCGGCATGGTCGGTCAACGCCTTGATCAGCTTTTCGGCGGCGACCCGGTACTCACGCCTCGAACCGCAACTCAGCAGCAGCGCACCGGAGGCCGCGTAGAGGTACCCCGCGTCGACGAAAATCGCGTACCGCGCGGGCTGTGGGACGAACTCCGAGGTGGCCATGGCCTTCCACCTTATTCGTGACGGGCCGTCGCTGGGCGCGAACCGCGCTTGTCCGTCACCTCGTCATCACTCGTCCGTCACCGGGACAGGGCGCTGGCCCGCCACGCCCCGGGGCCGCGCGGGCGCGGCTCCGCCGCGAACGTGTCGCGCACGAGCCGGGACCTGTCGGCCCACCGGGACGGGCGCGCCGCGCCCTCCGCCGCGCCGCCGTTCCGCGCCGCGGCGGCCTGCGCGCGGGCGGTCAGCACGGCCACGAGGGCCGCGATCTCCTCCGGCCCCGCGTCGCCGCGGACGACCTGGAGGAAGGGCTTGCCCTGAGCGGTCACCAGATCTCCCTGGGAGGTTCGGTCTAGAGCGGGATGTTCCCATGCTTCTTGGGCGGCAGCGTCTTGCGCTTCTCCCGCAGTGCGCGCAGCGCCCGCACCACCTGCCCGCGCGTCTCGGACGGCTTGATCACGTTGTCGATATAGCCGCGCTCCGCCGCGATGTAGGGGTTGGCGAGCGTGTCCTCGTACTCGGTGATCAGCTCCGCGCGGCGGGCGTCCGGGTCCCCGGCTGCGGCCAGCTCCCGCCGGTACAGGATGTTCACCGCGCCCTGCGCGCCCATCACCGCGATCTGCGCGGTCGGCCACGCCAGGTTGACGTCCGCGCCGAGGTGCTTGGACCCCATGACGTCGTACGCGCCGCCGTACGCCTTCCGCGTGATCACCGTGACCAGCGGGACGGTCGCCTCCGCGTACGCGTACAGCAGCTTCGCGCCGCGCCGGATGATCCCGTTCCACTCCTGGTCGGTGCCGGGCAGGAAGCCGGGGACGTCCACGAACGTCAGCACCGGGACGTTGAACGCGTCGCACGTCCGGACGAACCTGGCCGCCTTCTCGGACGCGGCGATGTCGAGCGTCCCGGCGAACTGCATCGGCTGGTTCGCGACGATGCCCACCGAATGGCCCTCGACCCGCCCGAACCCGACGATGATGTTCGGCGCGAACTGCTCCTGCACTTCGAGGAACTCGCCGTCGTCCAGGACGTGCTCGATCGCGGTGTGCATGTCGTACGGCTGGTTCGGCGAGTCGGGGACGAGGGCGTCGAGCTCCTCGTCCAGCTCCGACGGGTCGACGTCGGCCGGGAACGCGGGCGCGTCCGAGAGGTTGTTGGACGGCAGGTAGGACAGCAAGGCCTTGACGTACTCGATCGCGTCGTCCTCGTCCGACCCCTGGTAGTGCGCCACGCCCGACTTGGAGTTGTGCGAGTGCGCCCCGCCCAGCTCCTCCATCGTGACCTCTTCGCCGGTGACCGTCTTGATCACGTCGGGCCCGGTGATGAACATGTGGGACGTCTGGTCGACCATGACGATGAAGTCGGTGATCGCCGGGGAGTACACGGCGCCGCCCGCGCACGGCCCCATGACCAGCGAGATCTGCGGGATCACCCCGGACGCGTGCACGTTCCGCTTGAAGATCTCCGCGTACAGGCCGAGCGCGACGACGCCCTCCTGGATCCGCGCGCCGCCGGAGTCGTTGATCCCGACGACGGGGCAGCCCGTCGTGATCGCGTGGTCCATGACCTTGCAGATCTTCTCGCCGAACACCTCGCCGAGGGAGCCGCCGGAGACGGTGAAGTCCTGGCTGAACACGGCGATCGGGCGTCCGTCGACGGTGCCGTAGCCGGTGACGACGCCGTCGCCGTAGGGCCGGCTCTTCTCCATCCCGAAGTTCGTGGACCGGTGCCGCGCCAGCTCGTCGAACTCGACGAACGACCCCGGGTCGAGCAGCGCGTCGATCCGCTCCCGGGCCGTCATCTTGCCCTTGGCGTGCTGCTTCTCGACCGCGCGCGCCGATCCGGCGTGCACCGCCTCGTACCGGCGCCGCTCCAGGTCGGCGATCTTTCCGGCCGTGGTGTGGACGTCGTACCCGACCGGGGGTTCAGGGGCTTCCGTGGCCATGCGCGCCAGGGTAACGACCTCCCACCGGCGGGGATGCGGCCGGGGGAGTCGTTACGCTTGGGCGGGTGGCCACGAAGACACGCGACACGTTTCGGCAGGACATGCCCGAACCGCTCCGCCGCGACGTCCGCCTGCTCGGCGCGATGCTCGGCGACGGCCTGGTGGAGTACGGCGGACAGGACCTGCTGGACGACGTCGAACGGCTCCGGCACGCGGTGATCGCGGCCCGCCGCGGCGAGATCGGCGGCGGGGAGGTCGCGTCCCTCGTGGACGGCTGGACGCTGGAACGTGCCGAACAGGTCGCCCGCGCGTTCACCGTCTACTTCCACCTGACGAACCTGGCGGAGGAGCACCACCGCATCCGGACGCTCCGGGACCGCGACACCGGCGACACCGTCCCGGGGTCGGTGGCGGCGGCCGTCCAGCAGATCAGGGCCACCGGTGACGGCCGTCTGGACGCCGTCGTCGACGGCCTGGAGTTCCGTCCCGTCTTCACCGCCCACCCGACCGAGGCCCGCCGCCGCGCCGTCGTCACCGCCATCCAGCGGATCAGCGACCTGATGGCGCGGCTGAACGGCGCCCCCGGCGCCACCGAGCGCGAGGAGATCGAG
The DNA here is from genome assembly GCF_044326405.1 of Actinomadura sp. 1N219. Taxonomy (NCBI): domain Bacteria; kingdom Bacillati; phylum Actinomycetota; class Actinomycetes; order Streptosporangiales; family Thermomonosporaceae; genus Actinomadura; species Actinomadura sp. 1N219. Next base: position 1,016,538 of record NZ_JBIRAY010000001.1, read on the forward strand.
CGGAGCCTCCGCGAGGAGATCGACCTGCTCTGGCGGACGGCGCTGCGCCGCGCCGCCCAGATGGACCCGCTGGACGAGGTCCGCACCGCGATGGCCGCGTTCGACGAGACGATCTTCCGGGCCGTCCCGCACGTCTACCGGGCGCTGGACCGCGCCCTCGGGAACTCCGGCGCCCGTCCGCCGAAGGCCCGCCCGTACCTGCGGTTCGGCAGCTGGATCGGCGGCGACCGCGACGGCAACCCGTACGTCACCGCGCAGGTCACCCGGGACGCGGTCATGATCCAGGCCGATCACGTCCTGCGGGCGCTGGAGGCGGCGTGCGCGCGGGTCGGCCGGGAGCTGACCGTCCACGAGGACACCACGCCCGCCTCGGCGGACCTCCGCGACGCGCTCGCCGCCGCCCGCACCGCGCAACCCGGGCTGATCGGCGAGATCGCCAAGCGGTCGCCCGGCGAGCCGCACCGCCAGTTCCTCCTCCACGCGGCGGCCCGCATCGCCGCGACCCGCGAGCGCGACGCCGACCTGGCCTACGCGTCCGCGGACGACCTCCTCGCCGATCTGCGCACCGTCCAGGAGTCCCTCGCGGGCGCGGGGGCGCCCCGGCAGGCGTACGGACGCGTCCAGCACCTGATCTGGCAGGTCGAGACGTTCGGCTTCCACCTGGCCGAACTGGAGATCCGCCAGCACTCCGAGCTCCACGAGCAGGCCCTGAAGGAGGTCGCCGCGGGCGGCCCGCTCTCGGAGATGACCGAGGAGATCCTGGAGACGCTCCGCGTCGTGGCGTGGATCCAGCGGCGCTTCGGCGTCCGCGCCTGCCACCGCTACATCGTCTCGTTCACGCGTTCCGCCGACGACATCGCCAACGTGCACGCGCTCGCCGCCTCGCTCGGCGACGGCGCGCCCGTCCTCGACGTCATCCCCCTGTTCGAGACGGGCGAGGACCTGGAGCGCGCCCCCGCCGTCCTGGACGGCATGTTGAAGATCCCGGCCGTCCACCACCGCCTGGACGAGACCGGCCGCCGCCTGGAGGTCATGCTCGGCTACTCCGACTCAGCGAAGCAGCTAGGCCCCACCAGCGCCACGCTCCGCCTTTACGACACGCAGGAGGCCCTGGCCGCGTGGGCGGCGCGCAACGACATCGCGCTCACCCTGTTCCACGGCCGCGGCGGCTCGCTCGGCCGCGGCGGCGGCCCCGCCAACCGCGCCATCCTCGCCCAGGCCCCCGGCTCGGTCGCGGGCCGGTTCAAGGTCACCGAGCAGGGCGAGGTCATCTTCGCCCGCTACGGCCACGGCGAGATCGCCAAGCGGCATGTCGAGCAGGTGACCAGCGCCGTCCTGCTGGCCTCGACGGACGCCGTCCAGGACCGGGCCCGCGAGGCCGCCGCCCGCTTCCGCCCCCTGGCGGACAAGATCAGCGAAGCCGCGCAGACGGCGTTCCGCTCCCTGATCGAGACCGACGGCTTCGCCGCGTGGTTCGCCCGCGTCAGCCCCCTGGAGGAGATCGCCGAACTGCGCATCGGCTCCCGTCCGGCCCGCCGCAAGGCCGCCCGCGGCCTGGAGGACCTGCGCGCCATCCCGTGGGTGTTCGCCTGGACGCAGACCCGCGTCAACCTCCCCGGCTGGTACGGCCTGGGCAGCGGCCTCGCCGCCGTCTCCGACGACGGCCGCGACCTCACCGAACTCCGCGACGCCTACGAGGCGTGGCCGCTGTTCAACACCCTCCTCGACAACGCCGAGATGAGCTTGGCCAAATCAGACCGCGCAATAGCCGAGCGCTACCTCGCCCTAGGCGAACGTCCCGAACTCACCGAGACCGTCCTCACCGAATACGACCGCACCCGCCGCCTGGTCCTGGCGGTCACGGGCCACGAGCGCCTCCTGGAGAACCGCCGCGTCCTCTCCAGAGCCGTGGAACTCCGCAACCCCTACGTGGACGCCCTCTCCCACCTGCAACTCCGCGCCCTCAAGGCCCTCCGCCAGGGCGTCGCGAACGACGAGGAACGCGCCCACCTGGAGGCCCTGCTCCTCCTGTCCGTCAACGGCGTCGCCGCCGGCCTCCAGAACACCGGCTGAGCGATGATCAGACCGGCCGTCGCGGCCGACCGGCCGCGCATCGAGGAGATCGTCGAAGCCGCCTACACCCCGTGGGCGGAGCTCATCGGCGCCCGCCCGATCCCCATGGACGCCGACTACGCCGCGTTCATCGAGGCCGGGCACGTGTTCGTGACCGGCGACGGCCCGGACGGGCTGATCGTCCTCATCCCCGAGGACGGCGTGCTCCTGATCGAGAACGTGGCCGTCGCCCCCGACCGCCACGGCCAGGGCATCGGCCGCGCCCTGCTGTCCTTCGCCGAGGACCACGCCCGCGCGCTGGCCCTCCCGCGCCTGCGCCTCTACACCAACGAGCTGATGGCCCGGAACATCGCGCTGTACACCCGCCTCGGCTACCACGAGACCGGCCGCGAGGACATCGGCGGCCGCAACGTCGTCCACATGTCCAAGACCCTCACGTAGCGCCGACGGGCCGACGGGGGGTCGGGCAGAATCGGGGGGATGAGGTATGTGCTGCTGATCTGCGATGACGAGACGGACGCGCCGAGCAACGAAGAGATGGCCGCCGATCCGGTGCACCAGGCGTGGGAGGCCGACTTGGAGCGGCGCGGGGCGGAGATCGTCGGCATGCGGTTGCGTCCGGTGGTGGACGCGACCACGGTCACCGTTCGTGAGGGGGAGACCCTCGTGTCGGACGGGCCGTTCGCCGAGACGAAGGACTTCGTCGGCGGTGTCGTGATCGTGGACTGCGCGAACCTGGACGAGGCCATCGAGATCGCGGCCGGGCATCCCTACGCGCGCCGGGGCGGCGTGGAGATCCGTCCCGTCTGGGAATGACGACGCCGGGCGACTCCGTCCGGGACGCGGTCGACGCGGCCTACCGGGACGAGTGGGGCCAGGTCGTCGCGACGCTGATCGGCATGACCGGCGACTGGGATCTGGCCGAAGACTGCGCGCAGGACGCGTTCGCTCTCGCGCTGGCGAGCTGGCCGCGCGACGGCGTCCCGCACCGTCCGGGGGCGTGGCTGACGACGGCGGCCCGCAACCGGGCGATCGATCGGTTGCGGCGGGACGCGGCGGGCGCGGCCAAGTTGCGGCAACTCGCCGTGCTGGCCCGCGAGCCGGATCGGGCTCCCGCGGAGGACATCCCCGACGAGCGGCTGCGGCTGATCTTCACCTGCTGCCATCCGGCGCTGCCGTTCCCCGCACGCGTGGCGCTCACCCTGCGCACGCTGGCCGGGCTGAGCACCGCCGAGATCGCCAGGGCCTTCCTGACCGCCGAGCCGACGATGGCGCAGCGGCTCGTCCGGGCGAAGCGCAAGATCCAGAACGCCGGGATCCCGTACCGGGTTCCGCCCGCCGATCTCCTTCCGCAGCGGCTCGCGGCCGTCCTGGCGGTGCTCTACCTGATCTTCAACGAGGGCTACGACGAGGAGGACGAGCGCCGGGCGCTGACGGCCGAGGCCATCCGCCTGACCAGGGTCCTCGTCCGGCTGATGCCAGGCGAGCCGGAGCCGCGCGGGCTGCTCGCCCTGACGCTGCTGCACGAGGCCCGGCGCGCGACCCGCAAGGACGACAACGGCGTGCTGGTCACGCTGGAGAACCAGGACCGGTCCCGCTGGGACCGCGAACTGATCGCCGAGGGCGTCGCGACGCTGGACCGGGCGCTGGCCATGCGGCGTGCCGGGCCCTACCAGCTCCAGGCCGCCATCGCCGCCTGCCACGCCACCGCGCCCGACGCGGCGAGCACGGACTGGCCGCAGATCGCGACCCTGTACGCCGAGCTTGGCCGGGTGGCGCCGTCCCCGGTCGTGGACCTCAACCGCGCCGTCGCGGTCGCGATGGCGGACGGCGTCCCGGCCGGGCTGAAGCTGGTCGACGAGCTCACGGCGTCCGGGCGGCTCGACGGGTACCACCTGCTGCCCGCGACCCGCGCCGACCTGCTCCGCCGCGACGGCCGCGCCGCCGAGGCCAGGGCGGCGTACGAGGAGGCGCTGACGCTCGCGCCGACCGAGGCCGAGCGCCGCTACCTCGCCGGGCGCCTCCGCGAACTCTGAACCAAGAATTTGCCGGGGATGTCGATCCCGGGTGGGTGTCCTTCGTCGGTGGGGCGAAAGTCCAACCGAGAGGAAGGAAAGCCCGATGAGCACCGACACGACACTTCCGACGCCCGAGATCACCGACCGTGCCACCTTCCAGGCCCAGCTGGACGAGTTGCGCGTCCAGGAGAAGGCGCACACGCGCGCAGGCGACGCGATCGCGGCGGCCCGGCGCCGTCTGCCGATGGTGGAGGTCGACGCCACCACGCCGCTGATCGGCCCGGACGGCCCCGTCACCCTGCTGGACGCGTTCGAGGGCCGTCGCCAGCTGATCGCCTACTACATGATGTGGTACACGGGCCGTCCCGCGTCCGAGCAGTGCGAGGGCTGCACGTACTACAACGGGAAGGTCCGCGAGCTGTCCTACCTGCACGCCGCGGGCATCACCTACGCCACGCTCTGCCAGGGGCCGTACGAGGAGAGCGTCCGGTACCGCGACTTCATGGGCTGGGACATGCCCTGGTACTCGGCCCAGGACTCCGCCGAGACCCTCCTGGTCGGACGCCAGGTCGGCATGTTCCACCTGGTCTGCTACCTGCGGGACGGCGACCGTGTCTTCGAGACCTACTGGACGACCGGACGCGGCGTCGAGGCCCTGGACAACAGCTACCCGCTCATGGACATGACCGTCTACGGGCGCCAGGAGGAATGGGAGGACTCGCCCGACGGCTGGCCGCACGACGGCTCGACCGACGGCGGCTTCTTCCGCATCGATGGACGTCCCGCCTCCCAGTGGCCCCGCCTGGCGGCCGGGCACTCCGACGACCTCGGCAACGCCTCATGACCGCCGAGACGAGCGCCGAGACGAGCGCCGAGCCCGGCGTCCGGACGAGTGCCGGGACGAAGGCGGTCGCGGCGCCGCGGTTCACCGGCAGGGAGCGGATGGTGCTGCTCGTCCTGCTGGGCGCGGGGTTCACGATGGCCGTCGACTTCTCGATCCTGAACGTCGCGCTGCCGGAGGTCGGCGCGGGCGTCGGGCTGGGGCTGACCGGCCTGCCCTGGATCGCCTCGGCGTACGCGCTGCCCGCCGCGGGCTTCGCCCTGGTGTTCGGCCGCCTGGCGGACCTGTTCGGCCGCCGCAGGCTGTTCGTCGCCGGGATGGCCCTGCTCGTCGGGTCCTCGCTGCTCGGCGGCTTCGCCGTCAACCCGGAGATGCTGCTGACCGCGCGGGCACTGCAGGGGTTCGCCACCGCGATGTCGATACCCGCGACGCTGTCGCTGCTCACCACCACGTTCACCGAGGGCGCGCTGCGCGAGCGCGTCCTCGGCCTCAACGGGGCGCTGCTGTCGGGCGGCTTCACCGTCGGCGCGCTGGTCGGCGGCACCCTGGTCGGCCTGCTGGGGTGGCGGGCGGCGTTCTTCGTGAACGTCCCCGTCGCCGTGGTCATCCTGGTGGCGACGCCCGTCCTGATCAACGAGAGCAAGGCGCCGGGACGAACGCGGCTGGACCTGCCAGGGGCGGTCACCGTGTCCGGCGGACTGCTGGCCGTGATCTACGCGGTCATCGAGCGGAGCGTCCCGGCCGCCGTGGCCGGCGTGCTGCTGCTGGCCGCGTTCTGGGTGATCGAGCTTCGCTCGCCCGCGCCGCTCGCTCCGGTGCACATCCTCAAGCGGGCCACCGTGAAGTGGGGCAATTGCGCCGGGTTCGTGATCTTCGCGATGGAGCCCGCGATGATCTTCCTGATGACGCTCTACCTGCAGCGGCACCTCGACTTCTCGCCGCTGGTCACCGGGCTGATCTTCGGTGTCCCGGGGCTGGCGTCGGTGGCCGCCGGGGTGATCGCCGGACGGGTCGTCGGGCGCCTCGGCAGCCGCAGGGTCCTCGCCGTGGGCATGGCCGTTCAGGCGCTGGCGACCGTCCCGCTGATCTTCCTCGGCGCGGACCGGCTGGCGCTGGCCGTCCTGATCCCGGCCCTGTTCATCGGGTTCTTCGGGCATGTCAGCGCCATCGTCGCGTTCACGGTGACCGCGACGTCCGGCCTGCCGGACGAGCAGCAGGGCCTGGCGACGGGCCTGACCTCGATGACCCAGCAGGTGGCCCTGACCGTCGGCATCCCGATCATGGGTTCGGTCGCCGCGACCCAGGGGTCGGGGCTGGCCGGCATCCACCTCGCGCTCGGCGTGATCGTGGCCATGACGCTCGTCACCGTCGTCCTGGTCTGGTTCGGGCTGCGGCCGCGCGACGGCCTCGGGAACACCGCCTAGGACGGCCAGACGGGCTTGCGCTTCTCGTTGAACGCCGCGATGCCCTCGCGGCGGTCGGCGGAGAACGCGACGGTGCGCCAGGCGTTCTCCTCCAGGTCGAGGCCCGCCTCCAGGCTCACGCCGCCGCCGAGGCGCAGGGCCCGCTTGGCGGCGCGGACCGCGACCGGCGAGTTCCCCGCGATCACGCCGGCGAGTGCGAGGGCCTCCTCGCGGGCCGTCCCGGCGGGCACCTTCCGGTCGGCGAGGCCGTACTCCAGGGCCTCGCCGGCGCCGAGGCGGCGGCCGGTGAGCACCAGGTCGGCGGCCTTGCCGGGGCCGAGGCGGCGCAGCGCGAGCTGCGTCCCGCCGCCGCCCGGGACGAGCCCGACGCTCACCTCCGGCAGCCCGAACACGGCCGTCTCGTCCGCGACGATCAGGTCGGCGGACAGCGCGAACTCGCAGCCGCCGCCGAGCGCGAACCCGTGCACGGCCGCGATGACCGGCTGCGGCAGGCCGAGGACGCCGCCGAACGCGGCCCGGAACACCGGCCGCTGCGCGAGGATCTCGGCGTCGGTCATGGCGTTGCGCTCCTTGAGGTCGGCGCCGACGCAGAACGCCTTCTCCCCGGCCGCGCCCAGCACGACCGCGCGGACGGACGCGTCCGCCGCGACCTCCGCGCAAACTTCCGCGAGCCGCCGCGCCATCGCCGTGGACAGGGCGTTGAGCGCCTCGGGCCGGTCCAGCACGATCTCCGCGACATGCCCGTCGCGCCGCAACGTCACACCATCCATGAAGGGCACCCTAACGATCGTCATGGTCGTGGGGTTGGATGGGTCGGGTGAGCGAATCACCTTATGGGGATCTCGACCGGCCGCCCCTGCATGAGGCGGCGCTGCGGCGTGCGCTCGTCCGGGACGGCGGCCTGTGGCGGGACGTGCGGGTCGTGGCGGAGACGGGCTCCACCAACGCCGACCTCGCGGCCCGCGCCGCCGACGGGGCGCCCGAGGGGACCGTCCTCGTCACCGAACTGCAGACGGCGGGCCGCGGCAGGCTCGGACGGGCCTGGACCGCGCCCGCGCGGTCGGGCCTGACGTTCTCGATGCTGCTGCGCCCGCCGGTGCCGGTGCCGATGCTCGGCTGGACGCCCCTGCTGACCGGCGTCGCCGTCGCGACCGCCGTCCGCCGGATGACGGCCTGGTCGGAGACCGGGGAGGGCTTCCTCGGCGACGGCGCGGACGGCGACATGGCCGTGGACGTCCGGCTCAAATGGCCGAACGACCTGCTCGCCGGCGACCGGAAGCTCGCCGGGATCCTGGTGGAGAAGGCGGGCGACGGGCTCGTCGTCGGCGTCGGCCTGAACGTCGGCCTGCGCTCGGACGAGCTTCCGGTGAAGACGGCGACGTCCCTCGCCATCGAGGGCGCGCCGCTCAGCGACCGGGCGCCGCTGCTGCGCGCGATCCTGCGCGAGTTCGCGACCTGGTACCGGGAGTGGACGGCGCTCGACGGCGACCCCGAGACGAGCGGGCTCCGCACCGCCTACAAGGACCTGTGCGCCACCCTCGGCCGGGAGGTGCGGGTGGAGCTGCCCGGCGACGAGCGGCTGACCGGAACCGCCCGGGACGTCGACGGCGCCGGACGCCTGGTCGTCGCCGGACCGGGCGGCGACCGCACGATCAGCGCCGGCGACGTCGTCCACGTCCGATGAAGGGCACGGGTCCGATGAAGGGCACACGTCCGGTGAACAAGCGGAGACCATCGGCGGTCACCGCCATGAATCAGTTGCTGATCTGCGACGATATGTCCGGATACCGATTCACGACGCCGTCGCCGCGGCCCACGGCGCCGGCTGACTGAGGGGCGGAAGATGGCGGCCGGAATGCCGGATCCGAAGGAGATCGAAGAGCTCCTCCTCGGGGGCGAGCTGCGGTACAACCGCGTCGACGCCGTGCGCCTGGCCGGGGTCTCCCGGGAGTTCTCCGGACGGGTGTGGCGCGCGTTCGGCTACCCGTCGATGCCGGACGAGACCGTCGCCTACACCGAGGGCGACATCGCCGCCCTGGACCGCATCCGCCGCCTGATGGACGACGGCGTCCTCGACGAGGAGGGCGTGATCCGGCTCGTCCGGGCGTTCGGGCAGACCATGACCCGGCTCGCGGAGTGGCAGGTCAGCCTGCTGCACAGCATGCTGACGCAGGATCCGCACGACACGCCGTCCGCCGAGGCCGTCCAGACGATCGTGGACGTGGCCGAGAAGCACATCGGGGAGTTCGAGCCGCTGGTCGTGCACGCATGGCGGCGGCAGCTCGCCGCGGCCGGGACGCGCGCCCTGGCCGCCGCCGCGACGCGCGACAACGGCGACCCGGCGGGCCGCACCCCGACCACCGTCGGGTTCGCGGACATGGTGTCGTTCACGCAGGTCAGCCGGGAGCTGGAGGAGATCGAGCTGGCCCGGATCGTGGAGTGGTTCGAGGAGACGGCCGCCGACATCATCGCGTCCTGCGGCGGCCGGCTGGTGAAGACGCTCGGCGACGAGGTGCTGTTCAGCGCGGAGACGCCGGAGGTCGGCGCGGAGATCGCGCTGACGGTCGCGGCCGCGATCCAGGACGAGACCGAGGTCCCGGACGTGCGGGTCGGCGTCGCGCACGGGCCCGTCGTGCCGCTGATGGGCGACCTGTTCGGCACCACGGTGAACCTCGCGGCCCGGCTGACGTCCATGGCCCGGCCCGGCTCCGTCGTGATCGACGGCGAGCTGGCCGCGCGGCTGGAGTCGAGCCGGGCGTACGAGGTGACGCGGCTCGTGCGCCGTCCGGTCCAGGGGCTCGGCATCATCCAGCCGTACGTGCTGCGCCGCACCCCCGGCATGCGGCCCCCGACCCTGGACGCGCCCTAGCCGCGCCCTAGCCGCGGGCCCGGACGTCCCCGCTCAGACGGGTTTGATCGAGTCCTCGCCGGGGGCGTCGGTAAGGCGCTGCAGGTAGTTCTGCTCGCCGAGCGCCTGGACGAGGCTCAGCTCGGTCTCCAGGTAGTCGATGTGCTCCTCCTCGTCCGCGAGGATGTCCTCGAAGATCCGGGCGGACGTCACGTCGCCCCGCGAGCGCATCAGCTCGATGCCGGGACGCAGCCGGGCCACGGCCTCCATCTCGACGGCGAGGTCCGCCTCCAGCTGCTCGACGATGTTCTGCCCGATCCGCAGGGTGCCGAGTTTCTGGTAGTTCGGCAGCCCCTCCAGGAACAGGATCCGGTCGGTCAGCCGCTCCGCGTGCTTCATCTCGTCGAACGACTCGTCGCGGGTGTGCTCGGCGATGCGGGTGAAGCCCCAGTTCGCCTGCATCTTGGAATGCAGGAAGTACTGGTTGATCGCCGTCAGTTCCGCGGTGAGCTGGTCGTTCAGCAGCGCGATGATGTCCTTGTCGCCATCCATGACGCCCATGTTTCCATGGCGGGTGGTTTCAGGACAGCACTAACCCCCGCAAGGCGCGTGTCCGCCCGTCGCGGGCGGGGCCGTGCGGGGCCCGGAAGGCTCAGGCTGCGGTCGAGGCGGCGCCTCCCTCTTCGATCTCGGCGATGATCTGTTCGGGGTCCAGTTCGGGGCCCTGGTCGGGGACGGCTGCCAGCTCGGCCGGGCCGCCGGTCAGGGCGTCCGCGAGCTCGCTGGCGGTCTGATACTCGCTGACCATGGTGTGGATGCGCTTGGTGCACGTCCCGCACCCGGGCTTGAAGCCGCAGGCGGCCTTGACCTCTCTGGCCGTCCGGCAACCGGTGGCCATGCAGCCGTGAACGTCGTCCTCTGTGACGGCGTTGCAGATGCAGACGTACATTCGGCTGACGGACCTTCCGTGCGGCTACGCGTGCTCCACACGCCTGACCAGGCGAGCTTAGGGCACCCTCATTAAGGTTAGGCTCCCCTAAAGTAGCTCAGGTTTGTCCGTTCTGGCCAGAGGACTCCCGATCGGTGTGATCCACCCCTCACGGGGAAGGGCTCTCCACGCGCGCGCCGCGGCGCGGGCTCGCGTCGCTCGCGTCGCGTGGGACTTGCGGGCCGCAGGGACGGGAGGGCGGGACGGTGGCTCAGGTTTGGCCGGGCGACGCCTACCCCCTCGGCGCCCGGTTCGACGGGGCGGGCACGAACTTCGCCGTCTACTCCGAGGCGGCCGAGCGGGTCGAACTGTGCCTGTTCGACGACCCGCCGGGCGGCGGTTCCGGCGATGGCGGGGACAGCGTTGAGACCAGGCTCACACTCCCCGAGGTGGACGCCTTCGTCTGGCACGGCTACCTGCCCGGCGTCATGCCCGGACGCCGCTACGGGTTCCGGGTGCACGGCCCGTACGAGCCGCGCCGGGGCCTGCGCTGCAACCCCGCGAAACTGCTCCTCGACCCGTACGCGCTGGCCGTCGAGGGGGCCGTCGACTGGGACGAGTCCTGCTTCGGCTACGACTTCGGCGACCCCGCGTCCTGCGACGGCTCGTCCCGCAACGACGCCGACTCGGCGGCCCACACGATGCGGTCCGTGGTCGTCAGCCCGTACTTCGACTGGGGCGACGACCGGCCGCCGCGCATCCCGTACCACGAGACGGTGATCTACGAGGCGCACGTGAAGGGCCTCACCGCCCGGCATCCGGACGTCCCGCCGGGGCTGCGCGGCACCTACGCGGGCCTCGCCCACCCGGTGATCGTCGATCATCTGCGCTCGATCGGGGTGACGGCGGTGGAGCTGATGCCCGTCCACCAGTTCGTCCACGACGACGCGCTGATCGGCCGCGGCCTGCGCAACTACTGGGGCTACAACACGATCGGGTTCTTCGCGCCGCACAACGAGTACGCCTCGTCCGGGCGGCGGGGCGAGCAGGTGCTGGAGTTCAAGGCGATGGTGAAGGCGCTGCACGAGGCGGGGATCGAGGTGATCCTGGACGTCGTCTACAACCACACCGCCGAGGGCGACCACCGCGGCCCGACGCTGTCGTTCCGCGGCATCGACAACCCCGCCTACTACCGGCTCGCCGACGACGACCCGCGCTTCTACGCCGACACGACGGGCACGGGGAACAGCCTGCTGATGCGCGGCCCGCACGTCCTGCAGCTGATCATGGACTCGCTGCGGTACTGGGTGACGGACATGCACGTGGACGGGTTCCGCTTCGACCTGGCCGCGACGCTGGCCCGCGACCTGCACGAGGTGGACCGGCTGTCGGCGTTCTTCGACCTCGTCCAGCAGGACCCGGTGGTGTCGCAGGTGAAGCTGATCGCCGAGCCGTGGGACGTGGGGGAGGGCGGCTACCAGGTCGGCAACTTCCCGCCGCTGTGGACGGAGTGGAACGGCAAGTACCGCGACACGATGCGCGACTACTGGCGCGGCGAGCCGGGCGCGATGCCCGAGTTCGCGTCCAGGCTGACGGGCTCGTCCGACCTGTACGCCGACGACGGCCGCCGTCCCAGCGCCTCGATCAACTTCGTGACGTGCCACGACGGTTTCACGCTCCACGACCTCGTCTCCTACGACCGCAAGCACAACGACGCCAACGGCGAGGGCAACCGCGACGGGACCGACGACGACCGGTCGTGGAACTGCGGCCGCGAGGGCCCGACCCGCGACCCGGAGATCGTCGCGCTGCGCGAACGGCAGAAACGCAACCTCCTGACCACGCTGTTCCTGTCGCAGGGCGTCCCGATGCTGCTGCACGGCGACGAGATCGGCCGGACGCAGCGCGGCAACAACAACGCCTACTGCCAGGACAACGAGCTCTCATGGGTCGACTGGACGCTCTGCGAGCACGGCACGCTGCTCGACTTCGTCCGGCGGCTGTCCAGGCTGCGTACCGAGCATTCGGTGTTCCGGCGGCGGCGCTTCTTCCTCGGCGACCGGCGGACGAAGCGGACCCGCGCCGCCGCGCGGCCGGAGGAGCTGCCCGACCTCGTCTGGTTCACGCCGGGAGGCGCGGAGATGGCGGGCACGGACTGGTCGGCCGGGTTCAACAAGTCCCTGAACGTGTTCCTGAACGGCGACGCGATCTCCGAGCCGGACCGGCGGGGCAGGCGGGTCGGGGACGACTCGTTCCTGCTGCTGATCAACGCGCACGACGGGGACCTCGCGTTCACGCTTCCGCCCGCCGCATACGGGGAAATGTGGATGAAGACCCTCGACACCGCCGACCCCTCGCCCGCCGAGGAGGAGTCGCCGGTCATGAAGGCCCGCGAGGCCGTCCAGGTCGGCGCCCGCTCGATCCAGGTCCTGCGCCGCGGCTGAACCCATGCAGGTGAAGGTCATGCCCATGCACGTCGACGACATCTACGCCGAACCCGCTCCCGAGGAACCGCTCCCCGGCGACGAACCCCCCGATGAGGAGACCGTGTCCGAGGACCACCTGGCCGAAGAGAACCTGACCGAATTCAACAGAGCCGTCCCGGCGGAGGACGGGATCGGGGCGCCGCCGTCCGGCACGTACCGGCTCCAGCTCCGCGGGACGCCGGAAGGGCGGTTCGGATTCGCTGAAGCCGCCGCGCTGGCCCCCTACCTGTCGTCCCTTGGCGTGTCGCACGTCTACCTGTCGCCGATCCTGCAAGCCGCGCCCGGGTCGGAGCACGGCTACGACGTGGTCGACCATTCCCGGCTGGCGGACGAGCTGGGCGGGTCCGAGGCGTTCGGCGCGATGGCGGCCCGGTTCCGCGCGCACGGGCTGAAGGTGCTGGTGGACGTCGTCCCGAACCACATGGCGATCCCGGCGCCGCCCGACCTGAGCCCGCCGCTCGCCGCCGTCCTCGCGGAGGGGCCCGGGTCGCCGTTCGCGAAGTGGTTCGACGTCGACTGGGAGGCGGGCGGCGGCCGGATCGTCCTGCCGGGCGAAGGCGGCACGGCGGAGCCGAACTACCGGCGGTTCTTCGACATCGACGGCCTCATCGGGCTCCGCCAGGAGGACCCGGAGGTGTTCGAGCGGACGCACGCGCTGCTGCTGAGCCTGGTCGAGGAGGGCCTGGTGCACGGCCTGCGCGTCGACCATCCGGACGGCCTCGCCGACCCGCGCGGCTACCTGCGGCGGCTGGCGGACGCGGCCCCGGACGCCTGGCTGCTGGTCGAGAAGATCACCGAGGGGGAGGAGCGGCTCCCGCCGGACTGGCCGTGCGCGGGCACCACCGGCTACGACTCGCTCGGCATGATCGGCGGCCTGTTCGTCGACCCGGCGGGCGAGAAGCCGCTCACCGAGTACTACGCGGCGCTGACGGGCGGCCCGCGCGACTTCGACGAGGTCGAGCGCGACTCCCGCGTCCATGTCGCGTCACACGGCCTGAAACCGGAAATCGACCGGCTGGTGCGCGTCCTCCGGAGGGTCGTGGGCGAGCAGAACGCCGGCCTGGAACGGGCACTGGTCGAGCTGCTCGTCGCCATGCCCGTCTACCGCGCGTACGTCGTCCCTGGGGAGGACGCGCCGCAGCAGGCCGTGGACGTCCTGGACGAGGCCGCTCGCCGTGCACGCGCCCATCTGCCAGAGGAACTGCACGCAGACCTGGAAACCGTCGTGGATCTGGCCCTCGGACGCGGCGAACGCACCGACGCCGAGTTCATCGTGCGGTTCCAGCAGACGTCAGCCCCCCTCGCGGCCAAAGGCGTTGAAGACACAGCGTTTTACCGCTGGAACCGTATGGCCGCGCTGAACGAGGTCGGCGGCGCCCCAGGTCGCTTCTCCGTCAGCGCTGAAGAGTTCCATTCGCACTGCATAAGGCTCGCTCGCGACTGGCCGTTCACGATGACGACGCTGTCCACGCACGACACCAAACGGGAGGAGGACGTACGGGCCTGGCTGTCCGTGCTGTCGGAACTGCCCGGCGAGTGGGCGGAGGAAGTGGAACGTTGGCGAACCTGGGGCGCCGTCCCGTCCCCACTGGAACCGGACCTCGAATACCTGCTCTGGCAGACGCTCGTAGGGGCATGGCCGCTCACCCCAGGCCGCCTTGAAGAGTTCCTCGTCAAGGCGATGCGCGAGGCCAAGACACGCACTTCCTGGCTCGACCCAGACCTCGCCTACGAGGAGGCAGTCCTGGAGTACGCGCGGGGCGTTCTCGCTGATCCCGACCTGGTCACCGACATGACCTCGTTCGTCGGGCGGCTCGCACCCTACGCGCGCGTGAACACGCTCGGGCAGAAGCTCGTCCAGTTGGCGATGCCGGGCGTCCCGGACGTGTACCAGGGCTGCGAGCTGACGGGTCTGTCGCTGGTCGACCCCGACAACCGGCGGCCGGTCGACTACGGGCGGCGCCGCGAGCACCTGTTCCGCCTCGACACCGGCCGGCAGCCGAAGGAGGTGGACGACGAGAAGCTGCTCGTGACGTCGCGGACGCTGCGCCTGCGCCGCTCGCACCCCGAATGGTTCGGCCCGGACGCCGGGCACGAGCCGATCGCCTCCCGCGGGCCCGCCGCCGAGCACGTCGTCGGGTTCGCCCGCGGCGACGCCGTCGCGCTCGCCACCCGCCTGCCCGTCGGCCTGGAACGGCGCGGCGGCTGGGACCGGACGCGGGTGGACGTCCGCAGCCAGGGCTGGCGGGACGTCCTCACCGGCTGCACGCACATGGGCCCGATCCTGAACGCCGCCCGGCTTTTCGAGCACCTGCCCGTCGCGCTGCTCGTCCCCAGAGAGATGAACCGGTGAGCACCCGGTTCGAGGTGTGGGCCCCTCGCGCCCACAGTGTGGACGTCGTGACTGGCCCCGACCAGCGTCACCCCATGGACGCCTCGGATTCTGGCTGGTGGCGAGCCGATGTCCCAGACGCCGCCCACGGCACGGACTACGGCTTCGCTCTGGACGGCAGTGACGAAGTGCTCCCCGACCCGCGCTCACCGAGGCAGCCGGACGGCGTCCACGGGCCCAGCCGCGTCTACGACCACGAACGGTACGCCTGGACGGACCAGCACTGGCACGGACGACCGCTCCCCGGAAGCGTCCTTTACGAAATGCACGTGGGCACGTTCACGCCGGAAGGGACGTTCGATGCGGCGGCCGAGCGTCTCGACCATCTCGTCGCACTCGGCATAGACGCCGTAGAACTCCTGCCCGTCGCCGCATTTCCCGGCCACCACGGATGGGGCTACGACGGTGTTCACCTGTGGGCGCCGCACGAGCCGTACGGCGGCCCTGACGGGTTGAAGCGTTTTGTAGATGCCGCCCACGCACGCGGCCTCGCCGTCATCCTGGACGTCGTCTACAACCACCTGGGCCCGGACGGTAACCGCCTCGGTGCCTACGGCCCGTATTTCACCGACGTCCATCCCACCCCCTGGGGCGAGGCGGTGAATTTCGACCAGGAGGGCTCGGACGAAGTCCGCGCGTTCGTCGTGCAGAACGCGCTGATGTGGCTGCGCGACTACCACTTCGACGGGCTTCGCCTGGACGCCGTCCATGCCATCACCGACCACAGCGCCGTCCACATTCTGGAAGACCTGTCGTGCGCGGTGGCGTGCCTGTCGGCGCACCTTGGGCGTGAACTGTTCCTCATCGCCGAATCCGACCTGAACGACCCGCGCCTGGTGACGTCCAGGGAGGCGGGCGGATACGGGCTGGACGCCCAGTGGAGCGACGATTTCCACCACGCGCTGTACGCCGCGCTGACCGGCGAGCGGCAGGGCTACTACTGCGACTTCGGGCCCCTGGAGACGCTCAAGAAAGCACTGACGAACGTCTTCGTCCACGACGGAAGCTGGTCGACGTACAGGGGGCGGCGGCATGGGCGGCCGGTCGACGTCCTGAAGACTCCCGCGCACCGGTTCCTGGGTTTCCTGCAGAACCACGACCAGGTGGGCAATCGGGCGGCGGGGGACCGGATCGGAACCGTCCTGGAGTCCGCCCGGATATCCCCGTCGATGCTCAAGGCGGGCGCGGCGCTCGTCCTGCTCGGGCCGTTCACGCCGATGCTGTTCATGGGCGAGGAATGGGGCGCGTCCACCCCGTGGTGCTATTTCACCGACCACCAGGACGCGGAACTCGCGCGCGCCGTCAGCGAGGGACGCCGCCGCGAATTCGCCCGGCACGGCTGGACCGGCCCGGTCCCCGATCCACAGGCTGTGGAAACTTTCCGGCGCTCTGTCCTCGACTGGACCGAACCCGACCGGCCGCATCACCGCGACCTGCTCGAATGGCACCGGGCCCTGCTGGCGTTGCGCCGCTCCTGGCCAGACCTGAACGACCCGCGCCTGACCGAGACGACCGTCGAGGTGGACGACGACACCGCCCGCTGGCTGATGATGTGGCGCGGCCGGGTGTGCGTCGCGGCGAACCTCGGCGGGCTCCCCGTGGTCCTCCCCGCGTCCCCTCCCGGAGCGCCCAGACCCCGCCTCCTGCTCGCCTCAGATCCGGCTATTCGCCTCGACGCCGACAAATTCGGCGATTCCGAAACCGCATTCGTCGAACTGCCGGGCGCGTCGGCCGCCGTGTTCGCCTGACCTCCCGCCACGCCCGGACGGCCGAATGCCGCATGCATCCGGATTGCACCGGATATGTGGTGTTCGAGGATGTACTATGAGTGGCAAACCGCAGGTCAAGAGCGCGGCGGCGACCGGGCAATGTTCAAGAATGGTCATACGATCGGTTCATGACCTCAGTACTGCTCGCCGAGGACGACACGTCCATCTCCGAGCCTCTCGCCCGCGCGCTGCGGCGCGAGGGGTACACCGTCGAAGTCAGCCCGGACGGCCCGCAGGCGCTGGAGCGGGCGCTCGGCGGCGGGGTGGACCTGATCGTCCTCGATCTCGGCCTTCCCGAACTGGACGGCCTTGAGGTGGCCCGCAGGGTGCGGGCCGAGGGACATGGCGTCCCCATCCTGATCCTGACCGCACGTGCCGACGAGGTCGACACCGTCGTCGGACTGGACGCGGGCGCCGACGACTATGTGACCAAGCCGTTCCGGCTGGCCGAGCTGCTCGCACGGGTGCGGGCACTGCTGCGCCGGGGCAGCACCGAGACGCCGATCGTCCAGGGGGTGCGGATCGACGCCGAGTCGCGCCGCGCCTGGATGGGCGACCAGGAGCTGCAGCTCACCACGAAGGAGTTCGACCTGCTGCGCGTCCTCGTCCGCGACGCGGGCAAGGTCGTGACCCGCGAACAGATCATGCGCGAAGTGTGGGACACCAACTGGTGGGGTTCCACCAAGACGCTCGACATGCACATTTCCTGGCTGCGCCGCAAGCTCGGCGACGACGCCGGCAGCCCCCGCTACATCACGACGGTGCGGGGCGTCGGCTTCCGGTTCGAGCGCGGCGACTAGCACCGGCCGCCGCGGTCGTGCGGGACGCCGGGGGCCTTCCCGAGAGGCCCCCGGGATGACGTGCCGCACGCGCCGCGGCCCCACCCTCGAAGGAGCCCCTGATGAGGCGCCGACTCCTCCTGTCGACGCTCGCGGTGGCGGTGGTCGCGATCCTGTCGCTCGGCATACCCCTCGCCTACGCCGCACACAAGCTCGTCTACGAGGAGGCCGGCCGGTCGCTGTACCGCGAGGCGTCCTCCATCGCGGGCGGCGTCGGCTTCAGCCTGGAGACGCGCCGTCCCGTCACCGGCGAGATGATCGCGCGGGAGTACCCGGGCCGGCACATCTCGATCACCCTGCCGGACGGCCGGACGCTCACCGCGGGACCGCCGCGGCGCGGACCCGTCCTCACCGCCACGCAGGCGGAGGGCGCGGTGCGCGTACGGGTGTCGCGGCCGGAGGCGGAGGTCCGCGCCGACGCGCTGCGGCTGATGGCACTCATCGGCAGCCTCGCGCTGCTCGGCGTCGCCGTCACCGTCTGCCTGGCGATGGTCCAGGCCCGCAAGCTGACCCTGCCGCTGATCGACCTCGCCGAGACCGCCGACCGGCTCGGCACCGGCAACGCCCGGCCCCGCCGCCGCCGCTACGGCGTCCCGGAGGTCGACCGGGTCGCCGAGGTCTTAGACCGCAGCGCGGTCCGCATCGCCGACCTGGTCGCGTCCAGCCGCGAGTTCGCGTCCGACGCCAGCCACCAGCTCCGCACGCCGCTGACCGCGCTGTCCATGCGGCTGGAAGAGATGATCGAGGCCGCCGACTATCCGGACGTCGTCCGGGAGGAGGGCGCCGCCGCCGTCACGCAGGCCGAACGGCTCGTCGCGGTCGTCGAGCAGCTGCTCGCCCGCGCCCGGCACGACCGCACCGGCGGCGCCGTCGCCTCGCCCATCGACGAGATCATCGAGCAGCAGGTCGAGGAGTGGCGGCCGATCTTCCGGCGGGACGGACGCGACGTGCGCATCGTCGGCGAGCAGGGCCTCGTCGGCATGACCAACCCGGAGGGCCTCTCCCAGATCGTCGCGACGCTCCTGGACAACTCGCTGATGCACGGCGCCGGGACCGTCACCATCCACACCAAGCCGGGCGCGAGCGGGGTGGTCGTCGAGGTCGGCGACGAGGGCGCCGGCATTCCGCCCGAGCTGGAGCCGCGGATCTTCGAGCGGAGCGTCAGCGGCGGCCGCGGCACCGGGCTCGGCCTCTACCTGGCCAGGTCCCTCGCGATCGTGGACGGCGGGCGGCTCGAACTGATCCAGTCGCGTCCCGCCGTGTTCGGAGTCTTCCTCCGCCAGGCCGCGGAGGCCCGGCTCGCCGCCGAGCGGGTGGTGATGGGGCCCGCCTAGATCCCGGCGGGGCCTAGATCTCGGCGTAGTCCTCGGCGGTCTGGTCGAGGGGGTGGCCGAGCCGCGGGGACGGCGCCGGGCGGTCGCCGTTCGCGCGGTGCGCGCCCGGCCCTTCCGCGGCGGGCTCGGCCGGGTCGGCGGACGGGGCCTCCGGCAGCCCGGACGCCGGGTCGACCTGCGGCGCGCTCGCCGGCAGGAACACCCACTTCTTGTACGACCAGAAGCGGAACAGCGTCGCGACGCCCGTGCCGACGACCAGCGCGGCGTTGTAGGAGACCGGGCCGTCCAGCTTGAGGACGTAGTGGGTGAACCCGATGAACAGCTCCGTGATGACCAGCCCGACGCCGTTCAGGCCGAAGAACAGCACGTACTCGCGCCCCAGGCCGGTGCGGTCGCGGTGCCGGAACGTCCAGTAGCGGTTGGCCAGGTACGAGAACGTCGTCGCGAAGACCGTCGCCACGGCGTTGGACGTCAGCGGCCCCACGCCAAGGCCAGTGTGCAGGCCGTTGCCGATCGCGACGGTGATGACGAACGCGATCGCGCCCACGCTGCCGAACTTTGCCAGCTCCCGCACGAGGTGCGCGAACTGCCGATGGATCTTGGCGACCAGGCTCACGAAGGGGAACCGTCCTTCCGGACATCGTCTCTGCGCCACGTCCGGCGCGGCGGCTACTGCGGAGGCATCACGAGGATAGACGCATGCGACCCCTGGGACGTCGGAACATGAACGTTTCACGCCGTCCGAGCGTTCCATGCCCATAACCGAGGTTCCCACACACGGGTACGACGCAAGGGCCGGACGGTTCGTTCGTACCATCCGCCCGATAACCTTCTGACGTGACGATTCAAGCTGAGAAGCCTGTGGTCGGCATGGCAGGGGGCGGCCAGCTGGCGCGGATGACGCAGCAGGCCGCGATCGGACTCGGCGTGTCGCTGCGCGTGCTCGCCGGGTCGGCGGACGATTCGGCGGCCAAGGTCGTCTCCGGCGCCCGGATCGGCGACGACCGCTCCCTCGACGACCTCCTGTCGTTCGCCAGGGGCTGCGACGTCGTGACCTTCGACCACGAGCACGTCCCGGGGCCGCACATCCAGAAGCTGGAGTCGTCGGGTGTCCCGTGCCGTCCCGGTTCGGCCGCGCTGGCACACGCGCAGGACAAGCTCGTGATGCGCGAGCGGCTCACCGCCATGGACGTCCCATGCCCCGCGTACGTGCATCTGCACAGGTCCGCGCCATTGCAGCTGCTTGAGGTCTTCGCCCGCGACCACGGGTTCCCGCTTGTGATCAAGGCCACCCGCGGCGGCTACGACGGCAAGGGCGTCTGGGTGCTGGACGCCCTCGACCGCGCCGCCGTCGAGCTGATCCAGGAGCTGCTGTCCCAGGACGTCGACCTGATGGTCGAGGAGCACGTGCCGTTCACGCGGGAGCTGGCCGCAGTCGTCGCGCGCTCCCCGTACGGGCAGGGCGCCGCGTACCCGGTCGTGGAGACCGTCCAGGAGGGCGGGATCTGCACCGAGGTGATCTCGCCAGCGCCCGGCCTGCCCGCCGACGTGGCCGCGGAGGCGCAGCGCCTCGCCCTGACCATCGCCGCCGAGCTGGACGTCGTCGGCCTCCTCGCCGTCGAGCTGTTCGAGACGGCGGACGGCCTGCTCGTCAACGAGCTGGCGATGCGCCCGCACAACTCCGGGCACTGGACGATCGAGGGCGCCCGGACGTCGCAGTTCGAGCAGCACCTGCGCGCCGTCCTCGACCTGCCGCTCGGGTCCACCGAGCCCACCGCCCCGTACACGGTCATGGCCAACGTGCTCGGCGGCGACGACCCGGACGTCTACTCCCGCTACTTCCACGTGATGGCGCACGACCCCGGCGTCAAAGTGCACATGTACGGCAAGGAGCCGCGTCCCGGCCGCAAGATCGGCCATGTGACCGCGCTCGGCGACGACCTCGCGGACGTCCGCGAGCGCGCCCGCCACGCCGCGGCCTACCTGCGCTGGGGCACCCGGATGAAGGAGCGGGAGGAACGGTCGTGACGGAGCCGGAGCCGCTGGTCGGCGTGGTGATGGGCAGCGACTCGGACTGGCCGGTGATGCAGGACGCGGCCGAGGCGCTCGCGGAGTTCGGCGTCCCGTACGAGGCCGACGTCGTGTCCGCGCACCGGATGCCGCACGACATGATCGCCTACGGGGAGGACGCGGCGGCCCGCGGCCTCCGCGTGATCATCGCGGGCGCGGGCGGGGCGGCGCACCTGCCCGGCATGCTGGCCTCGGTGACGCCGCTGCCGGTGATCGGCGTGCCCGTCCCGCTGAAGTACCTCGACGGGATGGACTCGCTGCTGTCGATCGTGCAAATGCCCGCCGGCGTGCCCGTCGCGACCGTCTCGGTCGGCGGCGCCCGCAACGCCGGGCTGCTCGCCGTCCGGATCCTGGCCGCGTCCGACGAGGATCTGCGCGCCAAGATGAAGGTCTTCCAGCGGGACCTCTACGGGCAGGCCAAGGCGAAGGGCGTCCGGCTCCGAGAACGGATCTGAGCGCCGCCCAGCGGCATCGGGGGCCGCGGGTCCGCAGGTCAGCGGCGCAGGGCCCACTCGACGGCCGGGCACCGGTTCATGACGACGTCGAGCCCGGCGTCCTTCGCGCGCCGCGCCGCGGCCTCGTCGATCACCTGGAGCGGCAGCCACACCGCCTTCGCGCCGGCCGCGATCGCCTCGTCCACCGCCTCCCCGGCATGCTCGGCGCGGCGGTAGACGCCGACGACGTCCACCTCGGACACGTCCGGCACCTCGGCCAGCGACGCGTACCCCCGCTCGCCCAGCACCGCCCGCGCCGCCGGATGGACGGGAATGATCCGCTTGCCGCGCTCCTGCAGCAACCGGGCCTGGGTGTAGACCTCGCGTTCCGGGTTGTCGCCGAGCCCGACGAACGCCCACGTCTTCGACTCGTTCAGCAGCCGCCGGATCACGTCCAGGTCGGCGAAGGCATCAGACATGTCCACGACAACAGCCGATGTGGCCCTTTGCTTCCCTTTCAGGGACGTCTTCGAGGACGCCTTCAGGGGCGTCCCAGGGCCCGGTAGTTCCAGCCGGCGGCGCGCCACCGCTCGGGGTCGAGCGCGTTGCGTCCGTCGACGATGTTGCGTTCGGCGACGACCTCGGCGAGCGCGAACGGGTCCATGTCCCGGAACTCAGCCCACTCGGTCAGCAGCAGCACGACGTGCGCGTCGCGCGCCGCGGACAGGGCCGAGTCGCCGTACTCCAGCGTCGGCTGGGCGCGGCGCGCGTTCGACATCGCCTGCGGGTCGTACACCGTCACCTTCCCGCCCTGGGCGCGTATCGACGCGGCCACGTCCAGGGCGGGCGAGTCGCGGACGTCGTCGGAGTTCGGCTTGAAGGCGGCGCCGAGCACCCCGACCGTCCGTCCGGTGAACGAGCCGCCGAGCAGCTTGCGGGCGAGGTCCACCATCCGGATCCGCCGCCGGATGTTGATCTCGTCGACCTCGCGCAGGAAGGAGAGCGCCTGGTCGGCGCCGAGCTCGCCGGCCCTGGCCATGAACGCGCGGATGTCCTTCGGCAGGCAGCCGCCGCCGAACCCGAGGCCCGGGCCGAGGAACTTGCCGCCGATCCGGTCGTCGTAGGACAGCGCCTCGGAGAGCTTCGTCACGTCGGCGTGCGCGGCCTCGCACACCTCCGCCATCGCGTTGATGAAGGAGATCTTGGTGGCGAGGAAGGCGTTGGCCGACACCTTGACCAGCTCCGCGGTCGCGTAGTCGCTGGTGATGAACGGGGTGCCGGCCGCGATCATCGTCCGGTAGATCTCGCGCAGCGCCTTCTCGGCGTGCTCGGCGGCGCCCTGGTCGGCGGGCAGCCCGGCCACGATCCGGTCCGGGTGCAGCGTGTCCTGGACGGCGAAGCCCTCCCGCAGGAACTCGGGATTCCACGCGAGGACGGCGTCGCCCCCGGCCGGGGCCGTCCGCGCTAGCGTGTCGGCGAGCCGCGCGGCCGTCCCGACCGGCACGGTGGACTTGCCGACGATCAGGCACGGCCGCCGCAGCAGCGGCGCCAGCGACGCGATCGCGGCGTCCACGTAGGAGAGGTCGGCCGCGTACTCCCCGGACTTCTGCGGGGTGCCGACGCACAGGAAGTGGACGTCGCCGAACTCCGCGGCCTCCGCGTACGACGAGGTGAACCGCAGCCGCCCGCTGGCCAGGCCCCGGCGCAGCACCGGCTCCAGCCCTGGCTCGTAGAAGGGCAGGTCACCGGCCGCGAGGCGGGCGATGCGCTCCTCGTCCACGTCGAGCCCCAGCACCTCGAAGCCCAGATCCGCCATGCAGGCCGCGTGGGTGGCGCCGAGATACCCGGTTCCGATGACCGTCAGCCGGTAGGACAAGGCCTGCTCCTCTCGCTTCGTTGTCGCCGACTAGCGGCCTCTTCCAACAGTGCCCGCTACGGGCGGGTCCGTGCATCGACCGCGGCAGTGTACTGGTCGGTATACGGGAGCGGTGCACCTGCCCGAATGGTACGGCGACAAGCGACAGGGTGATGGCCGCCGGCCACCACCCTGTCGTGCTCGTTTCCCCGGTCTCTCCGGTCAGGCGTGGGAGATGTTGAGGATGACGCTGCCGTCCTCCGCCATGCGCGGGCTCAGCATCAGGCCGTTGTAGTACGCCATCGAGCCCGGCTGGGCCGCGTTGGCGGACGTCCTCGTCGTCGACTTGCCCTTCCGGACGGAGAAGGTCACCTGGCTTCCCTCGACGTCGACGCGGATCGGCCCCATGCCGTACTTCTTGTCGAGCGCGATCTCCTGGCCGTCCTTGACCTGGACCTCGCACCTCGCGTCCGCACACGCCTGGAGATCGGTGCCGTCCTTGGCCAGCGGCTTCGCGCCGGGCTTGGCGGGCTTGGCCGGCTTGGCGGCGGGCTTGTCCGGCGCGGCGGCTTCGTCCAGGTTCGGCGCGGCCTGCGCGTCCTGCTGCCCCTGCTCATGCGCCTGCGGCTGGTTCTGAGCGTTCGGCTGGTTGTGAGCGTTCGGCTGGTTGTGAGCGCCCGGCTGGTTCTGTGCGTTGGGCTGGCCCTGTGCGTTGGGCTGGCCCTGTGCGTTGGGCTGGCCCTGTGCCTCCGGCTGGCCCTGTGCCTCCGGCGGGGCCTGGCCCTCCGGCGGGGCCTGGCCGTCCGGTGGGGCCTGGCCCTCTGGTGGTGTTTGGGCGTCCGGCGGCATTTCCGCGTCCGGCGGACTCTGGTCGTTCGGTGGCGTCTGGGCGTCTGGTGCTTCCGCATCCGGTGCGGGCTCGGGATTGGACGCGCTGCTGGCGTCCGGCGGAGACGGCGGCGGTGCGGCGAGGGCGGCGCTTGCGGTGCCGATGGAGGCGGTGAGCGCCAGCGCGGCGGTCGTCGTGAGCAGGCCGAAATTCCTTGTCGACATTCTGTGAGCTCCTGACGAGTGACTACTCTCTGTCAACATCGATTGTTACCCACAGTGTTCGATCAAGAACACGGAGCGATGCGGCGTGTCGTCGCGGGTTTTCTATGCAAAAGGACGTTCGTCCACAAGAAGTGTTTGCAGGACGCGGCCGAATTCACCGGACGAATCGGCCATCGTCGCGCCGCACAGCGCGCTTCCGCCGGGGCTCGCGTCCAGCGAGGCGTCCATGTACAGCCACTCGCCCACGGGGTCGCGGTGCAGGGCCACCGTCATGTCCGTGTTGATGATCAGCCACTTGCCGAGGTCGACCTGGCTGCCGACCCCGGACGCGCTGTCGGCCAGCGTCAGGGCGCGCACCAGCGGCGTGTCCGGCTCGCCCGCGACCAGCGGGATCCGGGACCGCGCCCACACCGCGGCGGGACCGGGCTCGCCGAAGGAGCCGTGGACGGGACGCCATTCCATCGCCGCGAGATAGCCGTGGACGTGCAGGTCCTCCCAGTGTCCGAACGGGGGAGTGACATCCGGGCGGGGCGGCGGCGCGGGCGCGTGGACGACGGGCTCCAGGTGGGACGGCGCCTCCATGATCCGCCACGCGCCGGCGCGGACCACGGGACGGCCCTCATGGCTGATCTCCCCTTCGAGGTAGGCGACGCGCCTGCCGGGCCGGACGACCCGGACTTCGACGTCCAGCACCGCCACCGGGACGGGGCTCAGGATCTCGACCGTCACCCGCGCGACCCGCGTCCCGGGGACGGGGTCGTGCCGCTCGAAGGCCCGCCCCAGCAGGCCCGCCACCGGCCCGCCGTGCTGGAGGTCAGGCGACCACGGTCCCGCCGTGGCCGGGGTGCTGGCGAACCGCCCGCCGCCGAGCGGCTCGTAAAACGTCTCGGCGGGCACCGTTCCGGCTGGGGCTTTCTTGGCGGGCACGTCGTCGCTCATGGGGCTCCCTTCAGGTCTAGAACGATATTCTAGATCAGGTCAGCCGCAGAGTTTCTGGGTGGCGGTGTCGGTGTCGATTCCCGAGGTGGGGGAGGCGCTCGGCGACGCGCCGCCGCCGGCCTCGACCTTCCGCACGTCGCCCCAGTTCGTGCCGACCATGACCTGCAGCCTCGCCCCGAGCCCGTCGATCCGCCTCAGCTTGGCGTCCGGGATCGCGGCGGCCAGCGTCTTCGCGGACTCCGCGCCCTCCGGGCCGTACTGGATCTGCGTCGTCTGCAGCCCCCGGCGCGCCACGCCGGGCACGACCGTGGTGCGGAAGCCCAGCTCCCGCAGTTGCCCGCCCGCCTTCGTCGCCAGCCCCTGCGTGCCGACCGCGTTCAGGACGCGGACGGACACGTCCTCCGGCGGCACCGTGAGCCGGTCCTCGGGCTTCTGCGTCGGCGTCGCGCTCGGCTTCTTGGTGTGCTCGTCCAGCGGCTGGTCCCGCCGGATCCTGGTGAACAGGTCCCGCGCCTTGTCCTGGTTCCACTGGACGACCGACTGCGGCGCCGGCGTGTTCCACAGGACGGCGTTGTACCCGGGATTCGCGAGCGGGATCTTCGCGAACGTCAGGTCGTCGGTCTTCAGGTCCTTCATCTGCTCGGCGAGTTCCGGCAGGTTGTCGGCCAGTTCCGAGTCGACGCGCAGCGACTTCAGCGACGCCTTCAGGAACCGCGTCGACTTCACCGGGTCGCTGAGCGTCTTCGTCGACAGCGCCTGCTTCATCATCGACGCCATGAACTGCTGCTGCCGGTCGATGCGGCCGAGGTCGCTGCCGTCCGACAGCGTGTAGCGGGCGCGGGTGAACGAGAGCGCCTTCAGGCCGTCCACGTGCGACTTCCCGGGGGGGAGCCGCAGCCCGCTCTTCGGGTCGTTGATCGGCACCTCGGTGCAGACGTCGACGCCGCCGAGCGCGTCCACCATGCGCACGAACCCGAAGAAGTTCACCTCGACGTAGTGGTCGATGGACACGCCCGTCGCGCGCTTGACGGTGTTGACCGTCAGGTCGGGCCCGCCGAACTGGTACGCCCAGGTCAGCTTGCCCGGACGGGCCGGGATCCGCGCCCCCTTCGCCCCCTCCGACCCGTTCGACTTGTGCGCCGGGATCATCACGTAGGAGTCGCGGGGCAGGTTCACGACCGACACGCTGTCGTGGTCGCGGGAGATGTGGACCAGCATCATCGTGTCGGACCGCTCGCCCGGCTGGTGCCCGAGCTTCGCCGCCTTCTGCTGCTCCCTCGTCAGCCCGTCGCGGCGGTCGACCCCGGCGACCAGGATCGTCATCGCGCCCTTCGGCGCGTCCTTGCCGCGGCCGAGCCCGCCGACCGACACCTCGTCGATCAGGCCGGTGACGTAGTTCTGGAACGCCCACGCGCCGCCCGAGGTCAGCAGGACGACCACCGACATCGTCCCGGTCAGCGTCAGGAACCGCTTCTGCCGCCGCGCGCCGGCCGCCGCCCGCGGGCTCAGCCCGCGGCCCGGCCGGCGCGGGCCGCGCGGGCCCTCCACCGAGACGCGCGGCGCGGGCATCCCCTCGATGGTCACGCCCTCGATGTCGCCGTCCGCCGCGGGGCCCGCCGCCCCCTGCGCGCCCGGACGCGGCCGGAAATAGCGCTCCAGCGGGTCGGCGTCCGGCGGGTCGCCCGCGCCGGGACCCGAGTCGTACCCGTCTGCCATGCCGGCCGCCGCCTCCCGAAGACGTCGCTCTGACGCGATTCCCCACCACTCTAAAGTGGGGGACACCCGTCCGTTCGCTACCTGGACCTCGTGTCCGTGCAGTAACGTGGCGCCGTCTTGCCCACTCTGCGCCCCGCGAGCACATATGAACCCGTCTCCCCATGCCCAGAGCGCCACGAAGCAGGAAACGAAGCGAGAAACCCAGCACGCCGTGAAGCCCCGCAGCGACTCCGGTGAACGCACCTGGCCCGCCGTGTCGGTGGTGATGCCGGTCCTCAACGAGCAGCGGCATCTGGCCGACGCCGTCCGCGGCATCCTGACCCAGGACTACCCGGGCGAACTCGAACTCGTCCTCGCGGTCGGGCCGTCCCGCGACCGGACCGAGGAGATCGCCCGCAAGCTCGCCGCCGAGGACCCGCGCGTCCTGGTGGTCGCCAACCCGACCGGCCGCACACCGCAGGGCCTCAACATCGCGATCAAGGCGTCGCAGTACTCGATCATCGTCCGGGTGGACGGGCACTCGCTGCTCCCGGCCGACTACGTCCGCGCCGGGGTCGAGACGATGGAGGAGACCGGCGCCGACAACGTCGGCGGGATCATGGCCGCCGAGGGCGTCACCGCGTTCGAGAAGGCCGTCGCGCGGGCGATGACGTCCAAGCTGGGCGTCGGGAACGCCCGCTTCCACACCGGCGGCGAGGCGGGCGACGTCGAGACCGTCTACCTCGGGACGTTCCGCCGCAGCGCCCTCGACCGCGTCGGCGGCTACGACGAGACGTTCACCCGCGCGCAGGACTGGGAGATGAACCACCGCATCCGGCAGACCGGCGGCCGGGTGTTCTTCACGCCGCGGATGCGGGTCACCTACCGCCCGCGTCCCAACCTGCGGGCCCTCGCCAAGCAGTACTTCCACACGGGCCGCTGGCGGCGCGTCGTCGGACGCGAGCACCAGGGCACGCTGAACCTCCGCTACCTCGCGCCGCCGATCGCCGTGGTCGCGATGGCCGCCGGCGCGGTCGCGGGCGCGTTCGGGTTCTGGCCCGGCTGGATCGTGCCCGGCGGGTACGCGGCCGCGATGATCGCCGGAGCCGCCGTGGAGGGACGCGGGCTGCCGCCGTCCGCCTGGCTGCGCCTGCCGCTCGTGTACGCCACCATGCACGTGACCTGGGGCGTCGGCTTCCTGACGAGCCCGCCGAGGCTGGGCCAGCCATCTCCGGTCAAACCGGGCGAGTCCGTCCAGTAGCGGGCAAGAAACGCAAATCGACCTCCGAACCCGCGTGCCTTCGCGCACGTCTCAGGGTTAGGTTTGGCGGGATCTCGCCGCCGACCCGGTTTGGAGGGTGGCCATGTCCAACGGAGCACGCCACGGCCTGGGTGTGATGATCGGCCTTGTCGTGACGCCGATCATCGCCGCCTGCCTGATGTACGGGACGTCGAAGCTGGGCCAGTTCGCACGGCTCCTGGCCTTCCACGGCAGCGACCGGTGGGTCGGCGCGGGCGTCCTGCTCGCCGGGGCCGTCCTCATCGGCCTCGTGGCGGGGTCGCGGACCTCGCCGCTGGCGTCGCTGATCCCCGGCGCCGTCTACACGGCCGTCGGGCTCATGTGGATCCTGGCGCCGCGCTGGAGCTTCGAGCACGCCGGACGCGACATCCTCCCCGACGATCTCGGCCGCGGATACTTCACGCTCGCCCCCTTCGGCATCTTCCTGGTGCTCGGCGTCGCGCTGGTGGTGGCGTCCGTCGCGCCGTCGCGCTGGAAGGCGGGCACGGCCGCCGGTGCCGCGCCGCGGTACGGCGCGCCGCCGCCCGCGCCGATGGGACCTCCCCCCATGCATGGCGCTCCGCAGCACATGGGAGCGCCCCAGCCGCATCAGGCGCCGCAGCCGCATCAAGCGCCGCAGGCGCCGCCGGGACAGAGCCCCCCGCCCTGGCAGGGGACGCCCCAGTACGGCCAGGCGCCCGCCGCGTCCAACCCGCCCCCGCTGCCACCCGCGCCGCCCGCGTCCGAACGGCCCAAGTCCTCCGGAAGCGGAACGGACGATGACGACGAGCCAGGCGACTGGACCCGCATGTACGGCGGCAACCGCTGACAGACGCTCAGCCAGCCGCTGACACCCCAGCGCGGTTGACGCTCAGAGCGCCGCGAGGACGCCGGGGGTGTCGTTGACGACCATTGCGTCGAAGCCGGCGGCCGCGTAGTTCGGTGCCGTTTCGGCGGTGGGGCACCAGACGACCGTTTCCAGGCCCGCCTTGTGTGCGACGTCCACGCAGTGGTCCAGCGGGCGCAGCCGCGTGTCGGGATGGTCGATGCCGCACGAGGCGGTGTGCACGCCGACGGCGTCCAGGCCGAGGCCCGCCGCGGCCGGGACGGCGTGCCACAGCGGGAACCGCAGCCATGTCAGCAGGCCCAGCGGGACGCGGGGCAGCTCGTCCCGCAGGAATGTCAGCAGGGACGGGTCGAACGACGTGACGAGAAGCCTGCGCCGCTTCGCCTCCCGCTTCAGCACCGGCAGCAGCAGCGCGCCGGTGCGGCGGGACGGGGCGTCCACCGCGTCCTCCAGGACGGTCTTGACGTCCACGTCGACGGCGACGTCCGGAGGCAGCGCGTCGAAGACGTCCGTGAGGCGGGGCAGCCCGGTGGCCGTGGCCGCCAGGTCCACCACGTGGTCACCCCCGGACGTCGTCGGGTCGTGCCGCAGGACGAGGTCGTCGTCGGCCGTCCGCGTCACGTCGATCTCGATCCAGCTCAGCCCTGCCTCCACGGCGGCGAGCATCGACGGCAGGGTGTTCTCGGCGACGGGCGTCCGCGCGCCGGGCGGCGTGAGGTCGCCCGACCCGTAGCCGCGGTGGCCGATGACCGTGGGGGTGCTCTCGAAGATCAAAGGTTGTTCCCGGTGGTGAGGTGCCCGGTGGCGAGATGCTCGGCGACGACGGCGTCGAGGGGCTGGGTGACCTTGAGGTTGCGCTCGCTGCCCGCGACGACCCGGATCGGGACGTCCGGCAGGTAGCGGTGCACGATCCCGCAGTCGTCGGTGGCGCGCAGCTCCGGGTCGGCGAGGGCCAGCTCGTAGGCCTTGCGGATCGTGCCGAGCCGGAACCCCTGCGGGGTCTGGAACCGGCTCATCGTCTCGCGCGGCGGCATCGAGACGACCACGCCGTCCTCGACCACCACGATCGTGTCGGACGAGGGCACGCCCACCGCGACGGCGTCGTGGGCGTCCAGCGCGTCCAGGACGCGGTCGATCACCGGGGCCTCCACGAACGGGCGTGCCGCGTCGTGGAACAGGACCCGCGCGTCGTCGGGACGGTCGTCCAGCAGGCGCAGCGCAGCGACCGTGGACGCGGTCCGGGTGTCGCCGCCCTCGATCACGGCCGCCGTCTTCCGGAACGGCGCGGCGATCGCGGCGGCGGCCCGCAGGTGCCCGGCCGCCATCACGACCACCACCTCGCCGATGCCGGGATGCGCGTCGAACGCGCCGACCGCGTGCGCCAGGATCGGCCGCCCGCCGACCTCCATGAGCTGCTTGGGGCGCCCGGCGCCCATCCGCGCGCCGACCCCGCCGGCGAGCACCACCGCAACCGTCCGCGTCGCCATCTCTCCTCGGTTTTCCACGACACCCGGTCATCGGGCCACTACGCTGTGCACCCTGCCCTTAGCTGTCCCGACCGGCCGGAGGCCCGATGCTCCAGGCGCCGCTGCGCGACCGGCCGGTCACGCTCAACGTACCGGAACACGCGCCGGACCACCTCGCGATCATCCGCCCGCACCGAGAGGCGGTCGAAGCCGTGGACGACGGCAGCGCCCTTGCCACCACGCCGGACACCGTGTCGGCGATCTCCCTGGCCTTCGCGGTGCTCGCCGCCGTGTGGTTCTCGGACGGCACCCTCGGCGGCCTGATCGCGGGGGCGCTGCTGCTGTGCGCCTCGCTCGTCCTCGGGGCCTTCCGGCCGGACGGCGTCCTCGACCGGGCCGGCGAGTTCGCGGTGTACGCGGGCCTGACGGCCGGGGCGGTCGGGGCGGCCGGAGTCGCCGTGCCCGGCGCGAACCTGTGGTGGGCGGCGACGGGCGCGGTGGCGCTGATCTCCGTCCGGGACATGATGGACGCGTCGTACGCGGCGACCCGGACCGCCCACTGGAACCCGTCCGGCCAGGGCATGGCTCGCCGGAGTGACGTGCTGCGGCGGGTCGGGAAGGGGCTCGGGCTGCCGACCGGCGAACGGCTCGCGCTGGTCTCGGTCACGACCGCCGTCGCGGGCGCCCGGCCGACGTTCGCCGTGCTCCTCGCGTGGGGCTCGGCCGCCGCCACCGTCGTCCTGGCCGGACGCGCGGCAAGGTCCCTCGTGCGATGAGGGCCGCCCTGAGCACCAGAACGCTGTGGGCCTTCCGGGACGACGGCCCGGCGAACCGCGCGCTCGGCCGGATGGCCGCCGGACGGCTCCCGCCGCTGCCCGCCGCCGTCCTCGCCGCCGCCGCGACGGGCGTCCTTTCGGCGCTGCGCGCGGACGGCGGACCGGCCCCGGCGCTGTTCGCCCCGGTCGTCGTCCTGCTGCTGACCGGCGCGTCATCCGGGCATCCGCACAGCGGGCGGCTGGACTGGCTCGCACCGCCCATCTTCCGCGGGATCGAGTATGGTTACCTGGCCGTGCTGGGGTTCGCGCAGTCCGTGTCGGCGCCGCTCGTCTACGTGCTGATCGCGGTGCTCGCGCTCCATCACTACGACACCATGTGCCGTGTCCGCCGGGGGATCCGGCCGCAGGAGTGGGTCGTCCTCGCCGGGCTCGGCTGGGAGGGCCGGATGCTGCTCGTGGCCCTCGCGGGCCTGTCCGGGTTCCTCCCGTTCGCGTACGCGGCGCTGGCCGCCTACCTTGGCGTGTTGTTCGGCAGTGAGAGCGTCCTCGCCTGGACGCGTACCGGCCGCGACAGCGGCCCTGGCGTGATGGTCGACCTGGAAAGAGGGAAAGCATGATCGGCATGGTGCTGGCGGCGGGCGCGGGCCGGAGGCTGCGGCCGTACACCGACACCCTTCCCAAGGCCCTCGTCCCCGTGGTCGAGAACACGGGCGGGGCGACGACCGTCCTCGACATCGCGCTCGGCAACTTCGCCGAGGTCGGGCTGACCGACGTGGTCATCGTCGTCGGCTACCGCGCGGAGGCGGTCGAGGAGCGCAAGGCCGGGTTCGAGAAGCGGTACGGCGTGTCCATCACGCTGGTCCACAACGACAAGGCCGAGGAGTGGAACAACGCCTACTCCATGTGGCTGGCTCGGGATCACTTCTCCAAGGGCGTCCTCATGGTCAACGGGGACACGGTCCATCCGGTGAGCGTCGAAAAGACACTATTGGCGAACCGCGGGCCGGACATCCTCCTCGCGGTGGACGATGTGAAAACTCTCGCTGACGAGGAGATGAAGGTCACCCTCGACGCCGAGGGGCGCCTGAAGACCATCACCAAGCTCATGGACCCGTCCACCGCCGACGGCGAGTACATCGGCGCCACGCTCATCGAGCCCGCCGCGGCCGGGCCGCTCGCCGACGCCCTCAAGGCCACCTGGGAGCGGAACCCCGACCTCTACTACGAGGACGGCTACCAGGAGCACGTGAACCGGGGCGGGCGCATCGGCGTGGCCCCGATCGGCGACGTGCAGTGGGTCGAGGTCGACAACCACGACGACCTGGAGAAGGCCCGCAGGATCGCCAAGGGCTACTGACCGGAAGCACGGGACGACCCGAGCGAGGAGGCACATGCCCCTGCTGACGCGGATGCTGAACGCGCCGCTGTCCATCGACGTGCGGCGCGGCGCCGTCGCGGGCCTCGGCGAACTGCTCGCCGACCGGCGGATCGTCACCGAGGGACGGGTCGCGATCGCGGTCGGCCCCGGGCAGGGCGACCAGATCGCCGAGCACGTCCGCCCGTCCCTGTCGGCCTGCGAGGTGTACCGGGTCGAGGACGGCAGCGTCGACGCCGCCGTCGGCCTGGGCGCCAAGCTGCGCGCCGGGTCGTTCGAGGCCGTCGTCGGGATCGGCGGCGGCCGGACGATCGACGCCACCAAGTACGCGGCCACCCTGTCCGGCATCCCGATGGTGTCGGTCGCGACGAACCTGTCCCACGACGGGATCTGCTCCCCGGTCGCCTCGCTCGTCCACGACAAGGGCAAGGGCTCGTTCGGCGTGGTGATGCCGCTGGCGATGATCGTCGACCTCGACTACGTGCACGCGGCGCCGCCCCGGCTCGTCCGCGCGGGGATCGGCGACGTGGTGAGCAACTTCTCCGCCGTGGACGACTGGCTGCTCGCCGCCGACGAGTGCGGCGAGCGCGTCGACCGGATGGCGCTGACCGTGGCGCGCACCGCCGCGGAGGCGCTGTTGCACCAGCCCGAGTCGATCGAGTCGGACCGGTTCCTGACCGTCCTCGCGGAGAGCCTCGTCCTGTCGGGGATGGCGATGGCGTTCGCGGGCGACTCCCGTCCGGCGAGCGGCGGCGACCACGAGATCCTGCACGCCATCGACCAGCTCTTCCCCGGCACCGCCAACCACGGCGAGCTGGCCGGGATCGGCGCCGCGTTCTGCTACCACCTGCGCGCCACCCATCTCGGCGCGGGCGCGGACCGGCTGGCCGAGATCCTCACCTGCCTCGGCCGGCACGGCCTGCCGCGGTTCCCCGGCGACGTCGGGCTGTCGGTCGACCAGTTCGCCGAGGCCGTCGTCTTCGCCCCGCAGACCCGCCCCGGCCGCTATACGATCTTGGAATATCTCGGCCTCGACAAGGGCGCGACCCTCAAGGCGGTGGAAGAGTATGTCCAGGCCCATGGAGGCTGAGATCCCCGGACGGAGCCGCTCCCCCGAACCGCCTGGCGACGAGACCCCTGGCGAGCCTCCCGGCGGCGAGTCCTCCGGCGGCGAGTCCTCCGGCGGCGAGTCCTCCGGCGGGGAGCCGCGGCCGCATCGCAAGGGCGCCTCGGTCGCCGACGTCCGCCGGTACGGGCAGCCGCCCGGCCTGAAGGACCGGCGCAACGAGGAGCACTGGGCCGGACGCCTCTACATGCGCGACCTGTCCCCCTACTTCGGGTGGATCGCGCTGCGGCTCGGATTCAGCCCCAACCAGCTCACCTACCTGATGATGTTGAGCGGCGTCGCCGCGGGCGTCGTGGTGTCGCTGCCCGCGTCCCCGCTGTGGACGGCCCTCGCCGGCGCCGTCCTCATCCAGCTCTACCTGCTGCTCGACTGCGTGGACGGCGAGGTCGCCCGCTACCTGAAGCAGACGTCGGTGGCGGGGGTGTTCCTCGACCGCATCGGCCACTACCTGTCCGAGGTGTCGCTGCTCATCGGGCTCGGCTTCATGGCGCAGGGCGGCTGGGAGAACGGCGGCTGGGCCGAGCTCGGCCTCGTCGCCGCGCTCGGCGCCGCGCTGATCAAGGCGGAGACCGACAACGTCGTCGTGGCGCGGGCCAAGTCGGGCCTGGCCGCCGACCCGTCCGGCGGGGACCGGGCGCTGCGTCCCCGCTCCACCGGCATCGCCCTCGCCCGGCAGGCCGCGTCCATGCTGCGCTTCCACCGCATCATCGGCGCTGTCGAGCTGTCGCTGCTGATCCTCGCCGCCGCCGTGGTCGACGACGTCTTCGGCGCCGACGGGCCCGTCGCGGTGCGGGTTCTCATGGTCACCGTCGCGGCGGTCGCCGTCCTGCAGACCCTGCTGCACCTGGTCAGCATCCTCGCCTCGCGGAGGCTGAAGTGAAACTCTCCGTCGTCGTGCTGACCATGGGGAACAGGCCGGACGAGCTGGCCCGCGCCGTCCGCAGCGCGCTGGAGCAGGACCACGTGGACGTCGAGGTCGTCCTCGTCGGCAACGGCGTCGACCCCCTCGGCGGCCACGCGGACGTCGCGCCGTTCGACGACGAGCGCGTCAAGGCGCTCGCCCTCCCGACCAACGTCGGCATCCCCGCCGGGCGGAACCGGGGCGTCGAGGCGTCCTGCGGCGACGTCGTCCTCTTCCTGGACGACGACGGCTGGTACCGCTCCACCCGCCTCGGCACCTACCTGCGCGACCGGTTCTCCGCCGAGCCCGACCTCGGCGTCATCTCGTTCCGCGTCCGCGACCCCGAGGGCGGGCGCGGCGAGCGCCGCCACGTGCCCCGGCTGCGGGCCGGCGACCCGGAACGTTCCTCCGCCGTGACGACGTTCCTCGGCGGCGCCTGCGCGATCCGCCGCACCGCGTTCGACGCCGGCGGCGGCCTCCCCGAGGACTTCTTCTACGCGCACGAGGAGACCGACCTCGCCTGGCAGATCCTCAACGCCGGGTACCGCATCGTGTACGACTCGTCCGCGGTGATGTTCCACCCGGCCGTCCTGCCGACGCGGCACGACATGTTCTACCGCTACAACGCCCGCAACCGCGTCTGGCTGGCGCGCCGCAACCTTCCGTGGCCCCTCGCCCTCACGTACCTCGCGGTGTGGGTCGGCATGACCGTCCTGCGTGAACGCAAGCCGAGCGCTCTCAAGCCGTGGTTCAAGGGCTTCACGGAGGGCTGGCGCAAACCGGCCGGGCCCCGCCGTCCCATCTCTTACCGAACTGCATGGCGCATGACTCGCACGGGACGTCCGCCCATCATCTAGGGGCGTGTGACGGCGGCGAGGATCAAGCGGGTCAGTTCGGCGGTGATGTCGTCCAGGGGGATGTCCTGGTCGCGGGCGGACCAGTGGTGGACGAGGTTGTTGATGGCGCCGATAATCGCGATCATGGTCAGCCGGTAGTCGCGGTTCACGGCCTCGCCGCGCCGGACGGCCTCGCGGGTCATCGCGAGCAGCGCGTCCTCCCACTGGCCGCGCCAGCTCAGCCGGTGCCGCTCCAGGCCCGCGCTCACGCCGATGACCTCGACGAACGCGATGCGGGCCCAGCGGGGGTCGCTGGCGGTGACGGTGACGAACGCGCGGACGGCGCGCTCCACCCGGCTCGCGAGATCGGCGTCCGCGCCCTCGGTGAACGCGGTGGCGAGCGCCTGCGAGGCGCGCTCGTTGATGGTCCGGTGCAGGGCGGTGAGCAGTTCCTCGCGTCCCGAGAACTCCTCGTAGAAGTTGCGGGTCGACACGCTCGCCGTCGCGCACAGCCGTTCGATGGACGTGGCCGCGTAGCCGCGCGTGCCGAACAGTTCGAGGCCGGCCGCAAGCAGACGCTCCCGCCGTTCGGCGCGGCGCTCCTCGGCGGACCGGCCGCCGTAGCTCCGCCGGG
The DNA here is from genome assembly GCF_044326405.1 of Actinomadura sp. 1N219. Classification (NCBI taxonomy): domain Bacteria; kingdom Bacillati; phylum Actinomycetota; class Actinomycetes; order Streptosporangiales; family Thermomonosporaceae; genus Actinomadura; species Actinomadura sp. 1N219. Next base: position 1,052,776 of record NZ_JBIRAY010000001.1, read on the forward strand.
GCGCGGGATTCCGGCCGCTCATCGATCTCCGTCCACCCGTGCGAATGGGGCCAGCGTCAGCCTAACCCGCGCGGGGCCGGGCTCAGTCCTCGAAGAGCGTGCCGCGCCATTCCGGGTCGGCGGTGAGGACGGTCAGCCGCTGCGTCGCCCGGGACACGGCCACGTACAGCACGCGCAGCCCGCGCGGGGACTGCGCCGCAACCGTCTCCGGCGCGACGATCACCGCGGCGTCGAACTCCAGGCCCTTGGCCTCCAGGACGTCCAGGACCTGGACGCGTTCCGGCAGGCCCGCGGCGAGCCGGTCCCGGTCGGACGCCGTCCAGGCGGTGGCGGGCTCATGGGCGTCGGGCCCGTCGAACAGGGTCGCCTGCCCGGCCGACTCGTCCAGGGACAGCGGGACGATGACGCCGATCGTGCCCTCCACCTGGCCGAGCAACTCCTCCGCCGCCTCCCGCGCGGCGGCGGGCAGGTCGGGCTCCGGGACGACCCGCGCCACCGGCTCGATCCCGGACGTCCGGACGGCGCGGGCCGGGCGGGCCTCCGGCAGCGCGACCGCCAGCACCCGCGCGGACACGGCGGCGATCTCGGTCGAGTTCCGGTAGTTGGTGGTGAGCTCGTACTCGTGCCGCACGCGGGCGGGCGCGGGCTTGCGGGGGGCGCCGCCGCGGCCGCGGCGTCCCCGGCCGCGGCCCCGGGACCTGGCCGCGGGCCGCTCCCCGCCGAGCGCGATCTCCATCGCCTGGCGGGCGGCGTCGAGGTCCTCCCAGGCGCTCTGGGCCGGGTCCTCGACGATGGTCCAGCTGGCCTGGCGCCCGCGGCGGCCGAGCATCCGCCACTGCATGGGGGAGAGGTCCTGCGCCTCGTCCACGACGATGTGCGCGTACTCGGGACGCTCCTCGACCACGCCGTCGTCGACGCGCCGCGACCGCTCCAGCCGCTCCATGGACGTGGTCAGCTCCTGCATCTCCGGCTCCCACGTGTCGTCCACGACGTCCTCGCCGGTGAGGATGTTGACGCCGTCCACGACGAACGGGTCGTCGGCGGCGGGGGCGGGCCTGCGCCGTGACGGGCGTGGCGGGGATCCGAGAAGCGCGTCGAGCTCGTCCAGCAGCGCGATGTCCTGGTAGCTGAGCGGCGCGCCGTCGTTCTTCGAGGAGGCAGCGCCTTTCCAGGAGGCGGCGAGCGCGTCGAGGTCGGCGCGGCCGAGGTCGCGCCCGGCGGCGCGGCGCAGCCGGGACGGGTCGCCGAGCGAGCGCAGCACGTCCAGCGGGCTGCGGATCGGCCACCACGCGACGAGGAAGTCGGTGAACGCGCGCTGCTCCCGGACGCGCGTCTCGAACTGGGCGCGTCTGGGGTCGCCGCCGCCGTTCTCGCGCCCGTGCCCGTTCTCGCGGCCGCGTCCTGGCGCCTGGTCGTGCGGGTCGTCGAGGGCGGCGAGGCCGTCCGCGGCGAGGATCGCGTTCCACAGCCCCGCCTCGGCGCCCTCCGCCGACTCGGCCGCCTCCTGGCCGCCGATGTCGGTGAACCGGTCCCAGAGGGCGTCCAGGAGGAGTTCGGCGGCGCGGCCCCGGGCGGCGTTGACGCTGCCGCGGCTGCGCCGGTGGACCTCGTTCCTGATCCGGTCGAGCCGGGCCCGGTCGAGCGCCACGACGACGCCCTTGAACACCACACGCAGCTCGTCCGGGGCGCCGGGCGCGTGGTCGGTCACGGCGCGGCGCAGCACCTCCGCCATCTCGTCCGCGCCCTTGAGCCGGGCGAGCCGCGGCGCGTCGTGGACGGACGCGGTCACGCCGTCCACCAGGTCGCCGAGCGAGCGCAGCGTCGCCGAGCCCTCGCCGAGCGACGGCAGCACCCGCTCGATGTAGGCGGTGAACCGGCGGTTCGGGCCGACGACCAGCACGCCGCGCGAGCCGAACCGGCGGCGGTGCCGGAACAGCAGGTACGCGACGCGGTGCAGCGCGACCGCCGTCTTGCCGGTGCCGGGGGCGCCGCGGACGAGGATCGTCCCGTCGGCGGGCGCGCGGATCACCTCGTCCTGCTCCCGCTGGATCGTCGCGACGATGTCGCGCATCGCGCCCTCGCGGGCGCGGGCCAGCGAGGCGAGGAACGCGCCGTCGCCGACGACGGTCATGCCGTCCGCCGCGTCCGGGTCGAGCAGGTCGTCCTCCAGGTCGACGACCGTGTGCCCGCGCGAGTGCAGCACGCGCCGCCGGACGACGCCGCGCGGGTCCTCGGGGGTGGCGCGGTAGAAGTCCTCGGCGGCGGGCGCCCGCCAGTCGATCACCAGGGAGTCGTGCTCGCTGGTCCGGACGCCGATGCGGCCGACATAGCGCACCTCGTCAGAGGTGAGGTCGAGGCGGCCGAACACCAGGCCGTCGTCGGCGATGTCCAGCGCCTGGGCGCGCAGCGCCGCCTGGTGGACCATCGCGTCCCGGTCCACCAGCGAGCCCTTGGTGCCGGCGAGCGACTGCCGGTAGCCCTCCCGGATCATGGCCTGGGCGTCCGCGCGCATCTCCTCCAGCCGCGCGTACGCGATGTCCACATAACGCTGCTCGGCAGCGATCTCCTGATCCTTGACCGTGTTCATGGCATTTCTCTCCTCCTTCGGCCCCGGGGGGCCTCCATCGTCGAGAAACACGGTGCGATCGCTGCATCGCTCCGGCTCGCCTGGCGGCTCACTGCGCGATCAGTTCCTCGCATGCTCGGAACTGCCTTCGGACGCGATCGCGACGGTCCAGGTCGTCGGGTGGTCGAGGCGGTGGCCGGTGCGGTCACGCCTCACCATCCGTTCCGACTCAGCGGCGCGCCACCTCGGCGGCCTCGAAGACCATTCTCATGTGCGCGGCCGTGCCGGTGCACAGCGCCCGTGCGCGGTCGAGGCCCAAGCCTCGCAGCTCCGCCGCCACCGGGTGATCACCGAGCACGACCTTCGCCCCGCCCGGACGAACTCGGACGCCGGACGGCGCGACCATCCATGATATTCGGTGCGTGAGGCCGTCCATGCACGTGTAGGCGTCGAGGTTCGGGGCCTGGTTCCTGGTCGGGATCGGCGCTCCGGGGCGTATTGCCAGCTCGATCGCGGTGCGGCCGTCGAAACGGACCGCGCAGCGTTTGACGCGGCCGTCCAGGTGCATGGGGATGTCGGCGAGTTCTTTCGGGAAGCCCCAGATCGTGCGGCCCGCTTCGAGGGTGAATTCCTGGTCGACCGGGAGCCAATGGATGAACGCCCCGGCCTCCGCCATTTCGCGGAGGCGTCCGGACGTCCCCCGCGGTGCGGCCGCGCCGGGCGGGCGCACCAGGAAGGCGACGGCGAACTCGTGGTAGCGGCCCAGGTCGCCGTCCGTGTACCGGACGAACGCCAGCGAGCAGACGGCCTTGCCCGGCAGCGGCTCGGCGACGTCCAGCCCCGAGTAGGCGATCAGTGCCTGGGCGGGGGCGGCGGGGACGGCGAACATCGCGGACGCCACGGCGGCGTCGCGGATCCGGACCGGAAGCGCGACCCGTTCGCCCTGGATCGTCCAGGCGCCGGCGGCGGTGCTCATGCACTTAAGTAGAACAGGTTCTCGTTTTTCTGCCAAGGGCCCGGAGCCGGGGAGGCTCAGCCCTTCTCGGCGGCCGTTCTGATGCGGGCGAGGGTGGCGCGCATGCCCTCGCGGTTCACCGCGGCGCGCCGCTCGGCGGGGACGCCCGTGAAGACCTTGCCGAGCAGCGAGGCGAACGCGGCGCCGCGGTTGTCGCGACGCAGGTCCTCCCAGTACTCGGTGAGGCGCGTCCGGGGCGCGGACGGGTCGTCCGCGATGTCCTCGATGCGGTAGCCCCACAGCGCGACCGGCGCCCCGAAGGCCGACACGCGGAACGCGAACGCCTCGCCCGGCACCGCGACCGTCACCTGGCAGGTGGTGAACCAGACGCGCCAGCCGATCCGGTTGAAGCCGACGAACTTCGTGCCCGGCGCGATCTTCCGGCCGCGGATCCAGGTGGCGAACACCTCCGGGCTCCACTCGCGCATCCGCCGCAGGTCGGCCACCGCCGCGTACAGGGTCCGGGCCCCGGCTTCGACGGCGACGCTCTCCTCGACGACCCATTCCCGTTCCATGCGCGGGATTCTCCCACTCCATGACCGTCCGGTCACATCAGGTGGGCGAAATGGCGGCGCCAGGACGCGTACCAGTCCTTGAACCAGGGCTCGGGCTCGGCCAGCGGGATGACGTAGGTGACCGTCTCGGCGTAGTAGCGGCGCTGGAAATCGGGCGGCATCCGGTCGAGGGTCTGGACGTTGCTGGCCCGGTCGGCGAGCTTCACCAGCACCGCCTCCCGCGGCGCCTCGCCGAGTCGGCGCAGGTAGGCGGCCCGTGCGGCGCGCTTCGCCTGGCGGCCGGTCCCGGTGGACGGCGGCTTGGTGACCCAGTCGACCAGCTCCGTCACCACGGGCCCGAACTCGGCCTCCACGTCCGCGAGGGTGGCCGCGGTGTCCTCGACGACGTCGTGCAGCAGCGCGGCGGACAGGACGTCGACATCAGTCACGCGCGGCCCGCTGACCAGCACTTCCAGTGCCTCCAGCAGGTGCTCGACGTACGGGTCGCCGGTCGGCCGGAGCTGATCGCCGTGCCAGCGCTCCGCGGCGGCGGCGGCCCTGGCGAGGGCGGCCACGTCGATCTCGCCTCCGGAGAGGGCGGTCCGGGCCTCGTCCCAGGTTCGCCAATGGGTGAAGACCTTCACGTTCCGCTCCGTTCTGTCGCGCCGACGCCCGGCACAGGGCATGGTGGGTGTCGTCTTGCAGGCACAGTACGCGGAGGGAGGCGGCGCGGTCGTGGTCGCGAGCCGGCAGCGGCCCGGTGGCCGGCCGGAGTCCGTGGGCGGTGTCCGCGTCGCTCTCGGCCTGGTCTCCGGCGCGGTGGCGATCGCGCTGTGCGCCGTCCTCGTCGACCGGTTCGTGCTGGGCGCGGAATGGTGGCAGGTCCGGCACACCGTGACCGCCGAGCCCGCCACGCCGCAGAGCGAGACGGGCCCGCCGCCCGGCCCGCTCGCCGTGAGCTGGGAGCAGACGACGCGCGCGCACCACGGGTCCGTCGCCGGGCACGACGGCGTCGCCTACGCGGTCGCGCAGGGCCAGGTCGTGACGGCGTCCGGGCGCGGCCTCGACGTCCGGGACGCGCGGACCGGCGCGCCCCGCTGGAGCTACCGCCGCTCCGGCTGGACGCTGCTCGGCTGGGCGTCCACCCGGTCCCGGCTGGTCGCCCACTTCCAGCGGGACGGCGACCGCACCGACCGGCTGATGGTCGCCTTCGACGCGCTGTCGGGCGGGCTGCTGTGGCGGCGCGAGGGCGAGCGTCCGGCGGCGGTGTCCCGGACGACGCTGCGCTGGCCCGCCGGCTCGGACGTGCTGCTCGCCACCGACGAGCACCGCCGGACGCTGTTCGGGGTCTCGGCCGTGTCCGGCAAGCGGGTGTGGCGGCTGCCGCTGCCGCGCGGCTGCCGGCTGTTCGAGGGCGGGGCGCGCCCGTCCGACGGCCGGGAGACCCTCGCGGCGCTCGCCCTGGAGTGCGCGGGCGGCGAACGCCACAGCCGGCTCCTCGCGGTCGAGCCGGGGAAGGGCTCCGTCCGCTGGAACCGGCCGCTCGGCTCCCCGGAGTCGCCCGAGGTGTCGATGCTGGACGGCGTGACGCTGGCGTCCGACGGCACCGGGCTGCGCGCGTTCGACGACCGCGGCCGGCAGTTCGCCGAGTGGAAGGGCGACAGCGTGTGCGGCGACGCGATGTGCCAGGGCGTCCTGACGGCGGGCCGGCTCGTGATCGTCTACCACCCGGACGGGGAGAAGCGCGGCGTGACCCGGATGGAGGCGCGGCGCGTCTCGTCCGGGACGGTCGACTGGGAGCGGGACGTGCCCGCGTACGCGGCGCTCGCGCAGGCGGGCGGACGCGTGTTCGCGCTGCGCCCGCGGCTGTCGGAGCGGCTGCTCCCGGCGGGCGTCGACATCGTCGAGCCCGGCGACGGGCGCACCACGACCGCGCCCGCGCCGTTCTCGCTGAACACCGACCTGCCGGGCGCGCGGCCGTGGCTGGCGGCGGCGGGCGGGCTGCTGTACGCGGCCGTCCCGCAGGCCGCGCCGCGCCCGGACGGCGCCGCGCGGCTGGTCGCGCTCCGCGGCGGGCTCACCGGCGCCGGACCGGCCGAGCTGGACGGCGTCCCCGCGGGCGACTGGCCGGACGCCTGCTCGCTGCTGGAGAAGGCCGACCTGGCGGCGGCGCACATGGCGGGCCACGTCGCCGAGCCCGTTCGCGCCGGCGCTGGAACGATACGACTCCCGCGAGCGGTGTCCTGCACGTACAAGCCGCCCAAGAAGGGCGGCGAGCCGAAGGATCCGGAGCGGAAGCGGAGGAACGTGCCCGAGCCCGAGGCGTCCAAGCCGTCCGGGTCGCCGGGTTCGGGGTCGCCGTCGTCCTCGGTGTCCGCGACGCCCAGCGCGTCCGGCCCGGCGGCCACTGGGCCGGACACGGGCGTGGGGAGCATCAGCGTCAGCGTCCGCTGGGTCGGCAGGTCCGACCAGGCCGCCTCGCGGATGCTGGACGCTCTCCAGGCCACCCAGGCCCAGGCCCGGAAGCGGCGCGACATCCGCGCCGACGAGGCGTACGAGATCGGCCCGACCGCCGGGATGATCGCGTTGCGGGTCGCGCGGTACGTCGTGGTGGTGGAGGCGGAACGGCCCGCGGGCGCCGCGGCACGCCTCGCCCGGTCCGTCGCGTACCGGCTGAACCAGCCGTCCTGACCGGTCAGTACTCGGGGACGGGCTTCGGGCCTGGTTCGGGCTCCGATTCGGGCTCTGGCTGGGGCTGGGGCTTGGGCTGGGGTTCCGGGACGTGTGCGGGCGAGCGTCCCGCCCACGTCTCCAGCTGGGCGACGAAGCGTTCGGCGTGGACGGGCCAGTGGAACCGCGCCCGCGCGGTCCGGTAGCCGCGCTCGCCGAGGCCGGTGCGCAGTTCGGGGTCGTCGCGCAGCCGCAGGACGGCCTTCGCGGCGCTCTCCGGGTCGCCGAACGGGACGACGATCCCGCAGTCGGCGGGCTCCACGATGTCCACCGCCGGCGGGTTCGGCGTGGTGATCACCGGGACGCCGCGGGCCATGTACTCCACGACCTTGGTCGGCATCGAGTGCCGGTAGTTCGGCTCGTCGTGCAGCAGCGCCAGCCCGGCCATCGCGCCCTCGGCGATGCGCAGCGCCCGGTCGTTCGGGACGAACCCGTACCAGCGCAGGATCCCCTCGCGCTGCGCGGCCCGCAGCGGGTCCCGGACGTCGGCGTCCGCCGCCCCGATCAGCTCGACCAGCACGCCCTCGGCGGCCAGCGGGCGGGCCATCTCGATCATGTCGAGCGCGCCGCGCGCCCGGGAGAGCTGCCCGACGTAGACGGCGCGGCGGCCGTCCGGGGCCGGGGGCCGCCGGTCGGAGACGTAGGTGGTGTTGGGGACGACGGGATGGTCCTCGCTGAACCGGGACCGGTAGCCGTCCTCGGCGAGCAGCAGCCGGTGCCGCCGCTCGCTGCGCCGCTCCAGGTGGCGGACGGCGGGCCGCAGCACGGGACGCGCCGGGCCCGGCACCCAGCCCTTGGCGCTGAGCGCGGCGGCGGTGTCCTCGTGGACGTCCCACACGACCGTCCGGCGGCGGACCTCGCGGGGGAGCGACACCAGCAGCTCTGGGTCGTGCAGCAGGATCACGTCGGCGTAGGCGGCGTGCTCGATGAGGGCCCGGTGGGCGGCGCGCAGGGCCCGGATGCGGCGCCGTCCGGTGGCGCGCGGGACGTCCACCGGGCTGACCTCCCGCCACGGGGTCGCATTGCATGCCCGAAATGGAGCGATATATGTGACTTCATGGCCGGCGTCGAGCAGCGCGCGTATCTGCCGGTGCAGAATGCGCGCGTCCTCGGGATGGTGCACGACCGTGCAAACACAGACCCGCATTATCACTCACTCCGCTGACGCCGGATATTCATGGCCTACGGCCGAGTCTTGGGCGTCGATGGAAATTACCGATGAATTCCCGCTGTCCATGGCGTGGACGATGCCGGGCCAATCCGTCCCGTGTGTTAAGGGCCCCTGTGCCGAGGGCGCGCGTGTCAAGGGCTCGTGGGCCATGACGCGCGCTCAGAGCAGTTCCACGGTGTCCGCCGGGGCGTTCCGCGTCCGGCCGCGCGTGTCGAACAGCAGCGGCGCGTGCCGCGTCAGCGTCGCCGCGTCGTAGGCGGCGTGGTCGGCCAGGACGATCGCCAGGTCGGCCGCCTCCAGCGCCGCGCGCAGATCGCCGCTCGCGGGCGGGACGGACGCCCCGTCGACCTCCCAGGACTCCACGAACGGGTCGTGGAACGACAGCTCCGCGCCGAGCCGGGCCAGCCGCCGCGCCACCGGACGGGCCGGAGACTCGCGCTGGTCGGCGATGTCGGCCTTGTAGGTGACGCCGAGGAGCAGGACCTTCGCGCCCTTCAGCGCCCGGCCCTCCCGGTTGAGCAGCAGCTGCGCGCGTTCCGCGACGTAGCGCGGCATCCGGTCGTTGATCTCCTGGGCCAGCTCCACGAACCGGAACGGGTAGCCCAGCGAGCGGACCTTGTACGACAGGTAGTTCGGGTCGATCGGGATGCAGTGCCCGCCGACGCCGGGGCCCGGCCGGAACGCCTGGAACCCGAACGGCTTCGTGGCCGCGCAGTCGATCGCGTCCCACAGGTCGATGCCGAGCTCGTTGCAGAACACCGCCATCTCGTTGACCAGCGCGATGTTGACGTGCCGGTAGGTGTTCTCCAGCAGCTTGGCCATCTCCGCCTCGCGGGTGCCCTTGGCCTGCACGACCTGCTCGACGAACTTGCCGTAGAACGCCGACGCCGCCGACGCGCACGCCGGGCTCATCCCGCCGACGATCTTCGGCGTGTTGCGCACCCCGTACACCGGGTTGCCCGGGTCGATCCGCTCCGGCGAGAACGCCAGATGGAACTCCTCGCCCGCGACCAGCCCGGACGTCTCCAGGATCGGCCGGACGACCTCCTCCGTCGTGCCCGGGTAGGTGGTCGACTCCAGCACCACCAGCGTCCCCGGCTCCAGATGCCGGGAGACGGTGTCGGCCGCGCCGCGCACGGCGGTGAGGTCGGGGCCGCCCTCGGGCGACAGCGGCGTCGGCACGCAGATGACCACGGTGCGGGCGCCGTCCAGGACGTCCTCCTGGAGGCTCGGGACGAACCCGGCCTCCAGCATCTCCTCGATCTCGGCGGGCGAGACGTCGTCGATGTGCGACAGCCCGGCCTTGAGCCCGGCGACCACGCGCGCGTCGCGGTCGAGACCGGCGACCCGCAGGCCGGCCCGGCAGGCCTCCCGCACGAGCGGCAGTCCCACGTAGCCGAGTCCGATGACCACCAGATCCACGCCGGTGGCTCCCTTCCAGCATCTATGTGATGGCGTATGCGGCGCGGTAGCCGTCCGCCACGGCCCGCCAGGTGCGTTCCGCGCGGACCCATTCCCGGCCCGCCCGCCCTATTTTGTGCCTTCTTTCGGGACTGTAAGCCAGATCTTCCAGGCAATTCGCCCATGCTTCCGGGTCTTCCGGAACTGTTAACTCGCCGGTCACCCCGGATTCCACGATTTCGCGAAGTGCCCTGACATCACTGGCTATGACGGGGATTCCCCCTGCCATCGCCTCGATGGGTTTCAGAGGCGTCACCAGCTGGCAGACACGGTCCGCACGGCGCGGAACCGCGAACACATCGAGGATTGCGTGGTATCGGCGAACGGATTCCATCGGCACCCGGCCGGTGAACACGGCATGAACGCCGTGCCCCGCCGCGCGCCGTTCGAGCGCCCCGCGCTCGGGCCCGTCGCCGACCAGCAGCAGCGTGACCGGCGCCTTCCGGTCGCGGAGCAGCGCGGCGGCGTCGATCAGCGTGTCGATGCCCTCGTAGCCGTAGAACGACGACGTGAGGCCGACGACCGTGGCCCCGGCCTCGATGCCGAGCCGTTCGCGCAGGTCGCCGGGGTCGGGGAGCGGTTCGAGGAACGCCCCGTCCACCCCGTTCGGCACCGTGAAGATCTTCTCCCCGGGGACGCCGCGGGACGCGATCTCCGCCCGCATGGCCTCGCCGAGCGTCACCACCGCGTCCGCCTCGGACATCCGGCGGGTCTCCAGCTCGCGCGTCAGCCGGTAGAAGTCGTCCGACTCGCTGTGCGACGGGTCGCGCGACAACCAGGAGTCCTCCAGGAAGCCGCGCACCTCGTACACGACCGGCAGCCCGTGCCGCCGGCCCGCCTCCAGCGCGACGGCCGCGTTCAGATGGTTGCTGACCGCGTGCAGGACGGCGGGCCGCAGCTCCTCGACGAGACGTCCGGCCAGGTCGGCGCCCTTCCCGACGGCCCGCAGCGGGTCGGCGGGCGGCAGCCACGGCAGCAGCCGGTGGTAGGGGACGCCGTCGACGTCCACCCGCGCCCGCGCGTCGCCGACGCCCTGGCTGAGCGGGTATCCGAGCCGCGTCACCACGTGAGTGTCGAACCCCATCTCCCGCTGGGCGAGCGCGAGCCGGTGCGTCCGGACGGTGTAGCCCGCGTTCGTGCACGGCAGCGCATTCGTCACGAACTTCAGAACGCCCTTACCCTGCGCGGGCGGCTGCGACGGCGGCTCCGGAGCGCGAGCGGGGGCGTGGGCGGGCGCGTGGGCGAGGAGGCGGCGCAGGTCGGACGTCTCGCGCCGCACGTCCCGCGGTTTCGGGACGATGATCGGGGAACGCCTCAGCCGGGCGCCGGCGGGCGTCCTGGCGAGCAGCCGGACGGCGAGCCGGGACGCCCGGCCCGGGTCGTCGCGGAGCTGCCGCCAAGTCAGTCCCAGCAGGTAGACGGGCTTTTTCAAGGGCACGGCGGGCGAGCGTAGGCAACCCCGATGAACAGAAGGGAAATTGTGTTGGGACCCATCGTGCACGTCCTCGGGGCGCGGCCGAACTTCGTCAAGGCCGCGCCGGTGATCGGCGCGCTGCGGGCCGCGGGCGCCGAGCAGGCGGTGGTCCACACCGGCCAGCACTACGACGCCCGGATGTCGGAGATCTTCTTCGACGAGCTGGGCCTGCCCGAGCCCGACGTCAACCTCGGCGTCGGCTCCGGCGGGCACGCCGCGCAGACCGCCGCGCTCATGATCGGGCTGGAGCGGGAGTTCACGAGCCGTTCACCCGCGCTCGTCATCGTGTACGGCGACGTGAACTCGACGATCGCCGCCGCACTGGTCGCGGCCAAGCTGCACATCCCGGTCGCGCATGTGGAGGCCGGGCTGCGCAGTTTCGACATGTCCATGCCGGAGGAGGTCAACCGCCGCCTCACCGACCAGCTGTCCGCGCTGTGCCTGGTCACGAGCCCGGAGGCGGTCGGGCACCTGGCGAACGAGGGCGTCCCGGTGGAGCGGGCGCACTTCGTCGGCAACCCGATGATCGACACGCTGCTCGCGAACCTCGGCTCCTTCGACACGGCCGCCGTCCGGAAGGCCCATGACCTGCCGGAACGGTACGTCCTGGCGACCATGCACCGGCCCGCGAACGTGGACGCCCCCGAGACCGCGGCGGCGCTCGTCCGGCACCTGCACGGCATCGCCGACCTCGCCGACCTGGTCATCCCCGTCCATCCGCGCGGCCGGGCGAACCTGCTGGCCGCCGGGCTGGACGACCACGACGGCGTGCACGTCCTGGAGCCGCTGGGCTACATCGACTTCATCGCGGCCGTCCGGGGCGCGGCCGCGGTCGTCACGGACTCGGGGGGCCTCCAGGAGGAGACGACGATCCTCGGGGTGCCGTGCCTGACCGTCCGTCCCAACACCGAGCGGCCGATCACGATCACCCACGGCACGAACCGCCTGGTGACGTTCGAGGAGCTGGTCCCCGGAGTGCGCAAGATCCTGGAGGCGGGCGGCCAGGGCGGCGACCGGCGCCCGCCGCTGTGGGACGGCGCCGCAGGCCCCCGCATCGCAGAGGTGATCATGGAGTATCTGGGTGAGTGACGACGACAGGGCCGACGACCGGGCCGACGAGCGGGCCGCGAAGGCGTACGAGCAGCTCGGGCGCCTGAAGTCCACGCTGCGGGAGCGCGAGGCGCGCCTCGCCGAGCTGGAGAAGCGGCTCGCGACGCTGGAGAACTCGACGGCCGTGCAGTTCGGCCGGATCGTCGCCAACGCGGCGCGGAACCCGAAGCGCGGCAGGCGGCTCCCGAAGGAGCTGTACCAGCTGTGGCGCAAGCGGCACGCCCCGGTCTCGGCGTCCGGATCATCGGGCGGCGGCGGCGTCCAGCCCGAGCGCGTCGACCGTCCCGAGGACCGCCTGCTGGTCGCCGGCCCCTGCGACACGGTGATCGTCGCCGGGGTGTTCGGGCCGGGCACGGCGGAGCTGCTCGGCGCGCACGCCAAGGTCGTCCCGCTGTACCCGCACGACGCCGCGACCGTCCTGCGCTCGGCCGATGTGGACCTGGTCGTCGTGGACGCGACGGCCGGCGAACCCGGCGGCCCCTGGGCCTACCTGGGCGTCCCCGGCATGTACGACAGGGACCTCGCGCTGCACGAGCTCCGCCGGATCGCCGCCGCCCGCTCGCTGCCGCTCGTCCTGTACGGCGAGGCGCCGCCCGCCACCCTGGCCTCCCTGACCTGGGACGCCAGGCTCCCGGACGCCGCGACCGCTCCCGGCCGGCTCACCGAACTCATGGAACCGGCTTGAAAGGAAGAACTTTGCGACCACGCGCCCTCGTCTACGGCGACGTCGATCTGAACATGATCGACGGCTCGGCGATCTGGGCCCAGGGCATGGTCCAGGCCCTCGCCCGCGCCGGCTGCGAGGTGACCCTGGTCCTCAAGGCCCCCGTCCGGACCGGACGCCTCGTCGACCCGCTCCGCGCCCTGCCCGGCGTCACCGTCCGCAGCCCGCACGCCGAGGGCCTGTTCGACGGGTCCCGCGGCATGTCCGCGAAGGACGCGGCCCAGGTCCTCGACCGCGTCGACGCCGAGAACCCGCACGACCTGGTCGTCGTGCGCGGCCGCCGCCTCGCGGGGAAGCTCGCTGCGGGCTCGCTGGCCGGACGGCTCTGGACGTACCTCACCGACGTCCCGCAGTCCGCGGCCGAGTTCGACACGTCCGCCAAGGCGGAGCTGCGCCGGATCGCGGACGCCTCCCGCGTCCTGCTCTGCCAGACCGAGGAGCTGCGCGGCTTCCTGGAGAGCGCCGTGCCCGCCGCGGCCGGCAAGAGCGTGCTGTTCCCGCCCGTCGTCGTCCTCCCGGACGGCCTGGACCCCCGCCCGCCGGGCGCGCCCGACGGCCGCGAGCTCCGCCTCGTCTACACGGGCAAGTTCGCGCCGCGCTGGAACACCTACGAGATGACCTCGCTGCCGCGCCTCCTCTCGATCAGGGGCGTGGACGCCGAGCTCCACATGGTCGGCGACAAGATCCACGACGACCCGGCCGACCCCGCGTTCGCGACCCGGATGCGGACCGCGCTGGAGTCCGGTGACGGCGTCGTCTGGCACGGCGGCCACCCCCGGGCCGAGGCGATGCGGCTGACGGCCGCCTGCGACGTGGGCCTGTCCTGGCGGCACCCGGACATGGACGCGAGCCTCGAACTGTCCACGAAGGTCCTGGAATGCGGCACGCTGGGCGTCCCGGTCGTCCTGAACCGCACCCCCATGCACGAACGCCTCCTCGGCGCCGACTACCCGCTCTTCGCCGCCACCGAGGACGACGTCCTGGACGCGCTGACCCTCATCGGAAAGAACCCCGACGTCTTCGCCCTCGCCGTGGACCGCTGCCGCTCCGCCGCCGCGGACTTCACGCTGGACGCCGCCGCCGGACGCCTCCGCGCCTATCTGGCACAGGCTTTCCCGGAACCGTCCGAAAAGGTCCTCGCGGTAAAAGAGCGGCCCCTGCGCATAGGCGTAGCGAGTCACGACCTCAAATTCTTCACCCGCCTCCTCGACTATCTGCGTTCCCGTCCGGACATGGAGGTCCGCGTCGACCACTGGTCGGCGCTGAAGGCCCACGACGAGAAACGCAGCCAGGACCTCGTCGACTGGGCGGACGTCATCATCTGCGAATGGTGCGGCCCCAACGCCCTCTGGTACGCCGATCGCAAACGTCCGGGGCAGCGGCTGGTCGTCCGCCTGCACCGTTTCGAGTTGTACGCCGCCTGGCCGAAGAAGCTGAACATCGGCGCCGTGGACGAGGTCATCTGCGTCAGCCCCCACTACAGCGACCTCACCCGCGAAATCACCGGCTGGCCCGCGGACAAGGTCGTCACCGTCCCCAACTGGGTGGACGTCGACCAGCTGGACCGTCCCAAGCTGCACGGCGCCGAACACCACCTCGGCATGATCGGCATCGCGCCGTCCCGCAAGCGCCTCGACCTGGCCCTGGACGTCGTCGAACAGCTCCGCCGCGACGACCCGCGCTTCACCCTCTTCGTCAAATCCAAGCTCCCCTGGGAGTACTGGTGGATCTGGCAAAAGGACGACGAGCGCGAACACTACGAAAAGCTCTTCCGCCGCATCCGCCGCTCGAAGAACCTTTCTGGCGGCGTGGTCTTCGACTCCTACGGCCGCGACGTCGCGTCCTGGCTCCGCCGCATCGGCTTCGTCCTTTCCACCAGCGACGACGAAAGCTTCCATCTGGCCCCCGCCGAGGGCATGGCGTCCGGCGCGATCCCGGCCCTGCTCCCATGGCCCGGCGCCGAAACCATTTACGACGACCGCTGGATTCACGAAACCCCACACGCCATGGCCGCCTCAATAGCCGCAACGGTCTCAGAGGGCCGCTGGGAAGCCGAAGCAGAACTGGCCCGCGCTCAAGTCAGCGAAGCCTATTCCCTGACGAAAGTCTGCAACCAATGGACGGACGTCCTGGCTCAGTAGGCCCTATTCGCACACCACACCGTCCCCGTCCCGATCCTCGTACCACTCGTACTCCGGCTCGCCCACGCGATAGTGCCCGTAACCGGCCGCCTTGGCCGCCGTGCACGTCGCGAACCGAGGATCCGTCCGAGGCGCCGGCCGAGCCGTCTTCCGCGGCTTGGGCCGGGGCTTCGGCACGGCACTCCGCGTCCGCCGCGGACTGGGCGTGGCAACCGGCGCGCTGGTCGTAGCCTCGACGGGCGGCGCGGTCGTCGTCTCCGTGACGGTCACCGTAGGCGCGACCGAGGCCGGGGCCGCCGCGGGCTTGGCGGTCTCCGACCCGGCGACCCCGGCGCCCACGGCACAGCCGAGCAGCAGGCACACACTGGCGATCAGCACGATCCCGACCGCCGATATGCGGTGCCGCTGCGGTGAAGGTGGAGGCGGTGGATACATGGGGCTCCCGTCGTTCGACCTGTCAGGTCGCGGCGGAGGGCGTGAGTGGGACGGCCTGCATGAGGGAGCCGTTCACCTACTGTCGCGATCCGGCCACGGCCGCTACGCGGGACGGGGCGCCGCCGCGAACGGCGGCAGGACGAACCACCCGGGCACCGCCCGGCGGAGCGACTCAGGCCCCCGCACCGTCACCTCTCCCGACCGCAGCGCGTGCTCCCACCGCACGTCGCCGCGCCAGATCCGGACCATGTGCCGCAGGTCGCCGGTGACCGTCACGGACACCTCGAAGCCGGGATCCACGTCGCAGACGTCCGCCTCGCCTGGCCCGAGCACGAGCCACCAATGGCGCTCGCGCACGGGAACGTCCGGGAAGCCGAACAGGACGACCGTCCGCCCGGCGGGCACGGCGCCATGATCGATCCTGCGCCGCATGTCCCACAGGAGCAGCTTCGGGTCGAGGTCGTGATCTCCCAGCTCCCCGATCCACCGGATGCCCCAGAGCGCGAGCGCCTCGACCACCGGCCGCAGCTCCTCACCGGCCGGAGTCAGGACGTACCGGTCGCCGTCCGCCCCCTTGGTCACGATGCCCGCCCGCACAAGCTGGCTCAGCCGCTTCGACAGGAGCGTGGGCGACATGCGCGGCACGCCGCGCCGCACCTCGTTGAACCGCTCGCTCCCGGACATCAGCTCACGGACGATCAGCAGCGTCCAGCGTTCGTCGAGCATTTCCATCGCCTTGGCGACGGGACAGAACTGGTAATAAGAGGCCCCCATCGCCGCAGGCTACGCCCCTATCGCGCTCCGGTACAGATCCTGTACTGGAGGCGCACCGGGCCGCTCCATAGCGTGGCCACCACGAACACGATGGGAGCAGTCATGGGGGAATTGAACGACAAGGTCAAGGCGGGCCACCGCAAGACGTGGGCGCTCGGCGACTATCCGGCGCTGGCCGCCGACGTCATCCCGGAACTCGGCCGGGTGCTCGTCCAGGCGTCCGGGGTGAAATCGGGCGACCGCGTCCTGGACGTCGCCGCCGGCTCCGGCAACGCCGCGATCAACGCCGCGCTGACCGGCGCGGACGTCGTCGCGAGCGACCTGACACCCGAGCTTCTGGAGGCCGGGCGCAAGGAGGCGGCACGCCGCGGCGCGACCCTGGAATGGCGCGAGGCCGACGCCGAGGCGCTCCCGTTCGGCGACGGCGAGTTCGACGTCGTCCTGTCCTGCGTGGGCATCATGTTCGCCCCGCACCACCAGACCGCCGCGGACGAGTCGCTGCGCGTCTGCCGCCCCGGCGGCACGATCGGCCTGCTCAACTGGACGCCGGAGGGCTTCATCGGCCAGATGTTCGCCGCCATGCGCCCCTACGCCCCGCCGCCCCCGCCGGGCGCGCAGCCGCCGCCGCTCTGGGGCAGCCCCGACCACGTCCAGAGCCTGCTGAGCGACCGGGTCACCGACGTCACCACCGAGCGCCGCATGCTCCAAGTCGACGCGTTCGCCAAACCCGAAGACTTCCGCGACTACTTCAAGGCGTACTACGGCCCCACCATCGCCACGTACCGCCACATAGCCGAAGACCCAGAAAAGGTGCTGGCCCTGGACCAGGCCCTAACGACCTTGGCCCAGGACCACGTCCAGTCCACCTCCCCGTTCACCCTGAACTGGGAGTACCTCCTCCTAACGGCCCACCGAGCCCCCAACTGACCCGACGAGGGCGATCGCGATCCGCCCCGAGGCACCGGCCAAGCCGCCTTCCGCGACTCAGGCCGGGCTTCGGCGCGGGGTCAGCCGGAGCTGGTGGTGGCGGGGGTTGCGGTGGGGGTGTCCGGGGTTTCCGGGAGCTGGGTGCGGTGTTCGGTGATCTTGGCGTTGAGTTTGGTGAGGTTGCGGCTGTAGTCGCGGGCGGCGAGCCAGAACTTGTAGATGATGATGAGTTCGAAGGTGAGGAGGCCGGCTCCGCTGGCGGCCACTACCGGGATGATGGCGCCGGAGATGGCCGCGGCGGCGATGGGGGCGACGATGAAGACGCCCATCTGGAACTCGATGCCGCTGAACAGGTGCGGGCGGATGCGGCCCGCCATGAGGACGTTGCGGACGCGGATGTACCAGGGGAAGCGGCGGTAGAAGCCGCTCTGGAGGGCGGCGTTGGCGGGGTCGTCGCCGACGACGCGGTCCTCCATGTCGGCCTCGGGGTCGTCGGCGAAGGCGCCTTCGGCGGAGCGGAGGTCCTCGTCGACGTGGCCGTTGGCGCGCTGCGCCGCGGCCTCAAGGGAGAGCGCCTCCGCGCGGGCCGCGGTGAGGGTGTCGCGCATCTGGGCGCGGATCTTGTAGATCTCCAGGGCGTCCATGTAGCGGAGCATGTCGAGGAACACGACGGCGAGGGCCGTCCAGATGTAGGCCTCGTTGCCGGTGGCGTGGTACTGGCCGCCCATCAGGGCGATCGCGCAGGCCAGGACGCGGACGCGGTCGAAGATGTAGTCGAGCCAGGCGCCGAACACCGAGCCGGTGCCCTTCAGGCGGGCGATCTTGCCGTCCATGCAGTCGAGGGTGAACGACAGGTGGTACAGCAGGGCGCCGGCGAGCAGCCACGGCCAGGAGGCCACGGCGAAGCAGGCGCCGGCGGCGAGGCCGAGGACGAGGGCCCCGACGGTGAGCTGGTTCGGGGTCACGCGCGTCCGGTTGGCGGTCAGCTTGACCAGCCTGGACGCGAGCGGGTCGACCAGGAGGACCGTCCACCAGGCGTCACGCGCCTTGTACGTCCGTTGCCGAACGTCGTCGAGCGTGAAGTTCGCCATGGGGTGCCCTTTCGTCGTCGGAAGCCGTCCGATGGTACCGGCCGTCCGGTTGTGGACTCCGGCATTGTCTCCGAGTCGTGATTGTGCGTACGGATGATCGCCGTCACCGCGGGTAGCTTCTGGTGATGCTTGTCCGGCCGGTCCTGTTTCATCTGCCTTTTGGCTGCGTATTGGTGGTGGCCATAGCCGTTCGGGCCCTCGCGGTGATGGGGTATCCGTCGCCGATGTGGTTCGGTGACTCGCCCGGGTACCTGACGGCGGCGGTGGAGTTCGAGCCCAGCGAGACGCGTCCGTCCGGGTACGCGCTGCTGCTCTGGGCGATCAAGCCGTTTCACAGCTTCACGTTGATGGTGGCGGTGCAGCACGCCATCGGGGTGCTGACCGGTGTGCTCGTTTATGTGTTGGTCTGGCGTGCTGGGCGGGCGGCCTGGCCGGACGGCAATGCCTGGGCGGTGGGGGTGTTCGGGGCGCTGTTGACGGTTCCGGTGCTTCTGCCGGTGCATCAGGTCGCCCTTGAGCACATGCTGATGTCGGATTCGTTCTTCGCGTTTCTGCTGCTCGCGGCGGTGGCGGCGGTGCTGTGGCGGCGCCGGACGACGTGGTGGCTGGCCGCGCTCGCCGGGCTGCTCGCGGGGTGCGCGGCGATCACCAGGACGGCGGGGCTGCCGCTGATCGCGGTGATCGTCGTCGCGATGGCGCTGCGGCGGGCGGGGTGGCGTGCCTGCGGCGTGGCCGTGGCGGTGTTCGCGGTTCCGGTCGCCGGGTACATGGTCTGGTTCCATTCGGCGTACGGCGAGTACAAGCTGGCCAAGGCCGAGCAGGTGTGGCTGTACGCGCGCACCGCGACGTTCGCGGACTGCGACGTCATCAGGCCGCGTCCCGAGCTGCGGATCATGTGCCCGGAGCGCAGCGATCCGCGGATCTCGCGGCCGTTCGCCGCGATGTGGACGGCCGACTCCGCGTTCCGCGACATCCCCGGCTGGATCTACGGCGAGCAGGGCAACAGGCTCGCGGGCGAGTTCTCGCGGGAGGCCCTCAAGGCGCAGCCCGTCGACTACGCGAAGGTCGTCGTCCACGACACGCTCCGGGCGTTCGAGTGGGAGCGCAGGCCGTATCCGACGCCGTGGACGTGGCGGCAGTACGAGTTCCCCGAGGGCGAGGCGTGGGCCGATGAGCAGGCGCAGATCGCGGCGAGGTACGACCCCGGCGGCGGTGGCAGGACGAGTGTCGTCGAGCCCTGGGCCGGGCGGATGCTGAGTTATCAGGACAATGTCGTGCTGCCGGGCACTGTGCTGGGTGTTCTGCTCCTTGGCGGGCTCGGCGGGGGGCTGCTGTATCTCCGGTCCGGGGGGCGGTGGCGTCCGCGCCGCGCCGCCTGGCACTGGGGGACGGGCGCCCTCCTCCCGTGGGGGACGAGCCTGGCGCTGCTCGTGATCCCCGCGGCGACGGCCGACTTCGACTACCGGTACGTGCTGCCCGCCGTCCCGTTCGCCTGCCTGGCGCTCGGGCTGGCGGTGCTTCCGCCGCCGCGGCCCGCGCCCGCCCCGGCCGGCGACCTGGCAGAGGACAGCCGGGAGAAGGTGGACGCGGAGCGAGGCTGACGCCGCCCAGCCGGACGCCTCGAAGGCGCCGCTTAGCCGGAGGTCTCGAAGGCGCCGCTTAGCCGGAGGTCTCGAAGGCGCCGCTCAGGCAGACGGGCCGAAGACGCGGTCGACGGTCCGGGACGCGGCCTTGCCGTCGTCCAGCGGGCAGAAGCGGTCGACGAAGTCGCGGTAGCGGTCCCGGTGGCCGGCGGTGGCGGAGTCGACGTCGCGGATCGCGTCGATCAGGTCGTCGGACGTCTCGACCAGGGGGCCGGGGGCCTCGGCCTCGAAGTCGAAGTAGAAGCCGCGGAGCCGGTCCCGGTAGTCGGCCAGGTCGTAGGTGAAGAACAGCATGGGACGGCCCGTGTTGGCGTAGTCGAACATCACCGACGAGTAGTCGCTGATCATCAGGTCGGAGATCAGGTACAGCTCGGTGATGTCGGGGTACAGGGACACGTCCCGGACGAAGCCGTGCTCGTCCTCGGCGACGCCGTCCACCACGTTGGTGTGCAGCCGGACGAGCAGGACGTGGTCGTCGCCGAGCGCCGCCCGCGCGCGTTCGAGGTCGAGGCGCATGTCGAACTTGTACCGGCCGCGGCTGTAGTACTGGTCGTCGCGCCACGTCGGCGCGTACAGCACGACGCGCTTCCCTTCGGGGATGCCGAGACGTGCTCTGACCTGCGCGGCGACGGCCCCGGCATCCGGGCTGTGCAGCAGGTCGTTGCGCGGGTAGCCGACCTCAAGCATCTCGCCCTTGAACGAGAACGCGCGGCGGAAGATCTCCGTGCTGAACGGGTTCGGCGACAGCAGATGGCTCCACTCGGGCACCGAGGGCCCGGCGGACTTCGACTGCAGCGCCTTCTTCATCCCGGGCGTGTAGGCGAAGTGCACCTCCTTGATGTCCTTGCCGATCTTCTTCAGCGGGGTGCCGTGCCAGGTCTGCAGGACGACCTGGTCCGGGTGCCGCCGGAACGCGTCGCCGAGCCGGTGGTTCGTCACGATGTAGCGGGACGTGGCGAGCGCCTCGTTCCACTCCCTGCCGTTCAGCCGGACGGCCCGCAGGCTGCCCGGCAGCTCCACCTGCGCGTCGTTGACCACCCACAGCTGCTCCAGGTCGGCGCCGCGGCGCAGCAGTTCCTGGTGGACGGCCTTGGGGCTGTCGGAGTATTGGCGTCCGCTGAAGCAGGAGAACACGACGGCGTCGCGCAGCCCGTCCCGGTCGACGCGGCGGCGGGCCTCCTCGCGGTGCTTCGCGCCGTCGCTCTTCTCCTCCTGGGACACGTCGCCGGTCACGGACACGGCGAGCCGCCCGTCGCTGCTCTCCAACTCGTAGCCGCGCCGCGCCACCTCCAGCGGCTCCGGCAGGTGCTTCTGCGCGGGCGCGGTGAGCCGGACGGTCAGCGCCCGGCCGCCGGGCGGGCGGAACAGCACGTCCCAGCGGCCGGGGCGGAGCGGCAGGACGCCCGCGACGCCCTGCACGGCCGCCACCGGCACTTTCGCGCGGAGGACGCCGGACGGCGGGTCGGCGACGAGGTCGAACGCGAAGTCCTTGCGGCGGCCCCGGCCGCGCAGCACGATCTGCCCGCCGTCGTGGGCGCTGTGCGTCGCCGTGAGCGTGAGCGTGCCGTCCGGGCGCCAGGTGCATTCGTCGACGACGAGGCGGGTGCTGGTGCGGCGGATGCGCAGGTAGCCGCTGGGGCCGCGGCCCGCGCCGACCTCCAGCGTGCCGAACGTCCGCTCGACGTCGTCGGCGTCCTCGGCGAGGACCAGCGGGCGGCCGTCGACGGAGACCGTCCAGTCGCGGGTGTCATCGATCCAGTCCGGCGGGATGGGGGAGCCTTCGAGGGCGTCCTTGTCGATGCGGGCGGTGAAACCGCTGGCGGTCGCGGTGATCGGGACGGGGATGCGGTCGTCGCCGAGCGTCAGCTCCAGCTCCCGCGGCGCCTTCCCGGCGGCCGTCACCTCGATGACGAGGGCGTCGCCGTCCCAGCGCAGCGCCGTCGCCTTCACGGCGACCTTCTCGACCCGGACGACGAGCCGGCCGTCCTCGATCAGCGGGACGACGCGGACGTCGTCGGCGACGTAGCGGTACGGCGGGTGCGCGCCGCTGCCGGAGCTGCCGCCGCGCAGCGGGCCCCGCCGGAACACGCCCGCGTTGAACACCGACGCCTCGACGTCCCAGTCGCCCTCGACCCACCGGCCGTGGTCGCGGAGCCGGGCCGCGTCGAACCCGAACTCGAACCCGGAGAAGCCGGACTTCTTCCCCGGCTTCGGGACCTGCCGGGCCCGCGCCACGATCTTCCGCTTGCCGGACCGCAGCGTCATCGTCTTCACCGACGTCCAGCGGCGCCGGTTGCTGACGGAGTTGATGTACGCCTCGCCGGTGACGGTGAGCCGGTCGTCCTTCCAGGCCACCGCGTGGACGCGGCCCCGCAGCCGGACCTCGTCGCGGGCCCGGTAGACGTCGCGGGGGACGCCGAGCTTGGAGTCCTTCCAGTACGGATACACGACGTACCGGCGCAGCGGATCGCGGACGATCGACGGCGACGCCTTCCCGCGCTCGTACCGCACGACCTTCACCAGCTCGGACGTGTGCCCGGTGGTCGCGAGATGCCATTTCAGCCGGGTCAGCGCGGGCGCGCCCGCGAGGACCTTCGCCGGGACCCCGGACGCGTACGCGGCGGCCTGCGCGACGACCTGGTCGCGTTCCTCGGCGGGCACGTCGGGCAGCGCGTCCAGGAACACGCGCAGGTCCTCGTCGACGGCGAGGAGCTGGAGCCGCTGCCGGGACCTGGCGTGGCCGTACTCCTCCAGCCAGGTGGTGGCGAGGGTGACGGCGCCGAACCCGTCCGCGATGTCCTGCGCCTCCGTCGTCGGCGCGAACCGGTCGTTGTGGCGGTGCAGGACGACGTCCGGCAGCACGTCGATCGACGCGGCGAGATGCAGCGCCTGGATCGTGGCGGGCAGGTCGTCGTACCGGCCGATGTCGGGGAACGCCGGCTTGGTCGCCGTCCAGAACGAGCGCCGGAACAGCTTCCCGAAGATCGCGCGGTCGCGGATCAGGTCGGGGCTTCGGCGCAGGTCAGTGCCGGTGGCGGGTTCGGCGATCGCCTCGCATGGACGCCATTGCGACACCTGGCCCGTCCACGTGCGGACGGCGTCGCGCCCGACCGCGATGTCGGAGCCGGACCGCTCCAGCGCCGCCGCCAGCACCGCGACCGCGTCCGCCGGGAGCTCGTCGCCGCCGTCGACGAACAGCAGGAACTCGCCGTCGCTCTCCTTGACGCCCAGGTCGCGCGCCGCGCCCCGGCTCAGCGCGCCCTGCCGGACGATGCGGAACCGGTCGTCGGGGACGGCGGTCTCGGCCGTGGCGCCCGCGCCGTCGTCCATGACGAGGACGTCGAGCCCGGCGTGCGTCTGGGCCGCGAGCGACTCCAGGGTGGCGTCCAGGGATTCCCCGGCTCCGTGGGAGAGCACGATCACGCTGATCCTGCTGGCGGGCAAGCGGCCCACTCCTTCGATCACTCGGCCGGCCGGGCGGCGTTGCCGGGCCGGGGGACGGCGGGTACTGCGGGAGCGGTGCGCGCCGCGGGTCACTGCGGCGGGTCACTGCCGCGGGTCACTGCGGCGGGTTCGGGACCTTCTCGCCGAGGAACATCCGCCGGACGGCGCGCTCGGCCGCGTGCCCGTCGTCCCATGGGCAGAAGCGGGCCTTGAAGTCGGCGCGGTCCTTGGCGGCGGCGTCGCTCCATGCGGCCCGGGACACGAACGCGTCGACCAGCTCGTCCTCCGTCGTCGCGACGACCCCGGGCGGCGTTTCCGTCAGGTCGAAGTTGACGCCGCGGGTGAGCCGGTACGTCTCCCAGTCGTTGGCGTAGATCACGATCGGCTTGTCGAGGTTGGCGTAATCGAACATGACCGACGAGTAGTCGGTGAGCAGCACGTCCGAGGCGATCATGAGGTCCTCGACGGACGGGTGCCGGGACACGTCGATGACCCGGTCCTCCGGCCAGCCCATGTCCGCCGCCATGTTCTTGATCTTGTAGTAGTAGTGCGCCCGCAGCAGCAGCACGTGGTCGTCGCCGAGCTGCTCCATGACCCGTCCGATGTCGAACATGGGGCTGTAGCGGCGCTGGTAGTCGCGGTGCGTCGGCGCGTACAGGATCGCGGTCGCGCCGTCCGGGACGGCGAGCTCGTCGCGCAGCCTGGCCCGCAGCTCCGCGTCGTTCCCGGCGGTCACCAGCCGGTCGTTGCGCGGGTAGCCGATCTCCAGCATCTCGTAGCCGCACGGGAACCCGCGCTGCCACGCCTCCGTCGACAGCGGGTTGGACGAGACGAGGAAGTCCCACCGGTCGGACCGCTTGATCAGGGCCTTGAAGTCCATGTCGTTCGCGCCGACCGGATACTCCATCTGGTCGAGGCCCATCTTCTTCAGCGGCGTGCCGTGCTGCGTCATCAGATGGACCTGCTCCGGCCGCTTCACGTAGAAGTCGGGGAAGTTGACGTTGTTGACGAAGTACTTCGCGCGGGCGAGCGTCCGGTAGTAGTCGGCCGAACCGGTGACGACGTACTCGACGCCGTCCGGCATCGCCGACCGCGCGCCCGGCTTCACCACCCAGACGGGGTTGATGTGCGGGGCCAGCTCGCGGACCTTCTCGTAGATCGCCGCCGGGTTGCACGCGTACCCGCGGTACCAGTACGCCGCGAACACGGCGAGGTTCTCGTCGATCGGCAGCTTCCGCTGCATCTGGTAGTAGCGGTCCTTCGCGAGGTCCTTCGAGGCCCGGACGCCGCGCTTGCCGAGGCGGCCGACCTTGCGGGTCCGCCGCTTCGTCGTCTTCACCCTCGACTCGGTCGCCCGGACGCGCACGAACCCCTTGTAGTCGTTCGCCTTGATCGCCCGGTGCTTGTCGGCGAGGTACGGCTTGTCCTCGGGCTCCGGCGGGACGTGCCCGTCCGGCTCGTGCCGGCCGTAGGTGTTCGACATCTCGGCGAAGAACCGCGGCTTCTCCGACTCGTGGACGCGGTCCTCGCGCTCGATGATGACGAGCAGGTGCCAGATCGTCCGGTCGAACATCAGGTTCCGGAACGGGTCGGCGGCGGCGCCCATCCCGTCCATGAACTCGAAGATGCGGTCGTACTGCGCGAACGCGTCGAAGTGCTTCGCGCCGGTGGTCTTGGTGATCGCCCCGTGGCGGCGCTGCCGGTAGATGTAGCAGACCCGGTCCAGCAGGCTGAGCCGCTCGGCGGCCATCAGGATCGGGTAGGTGACGTTGACGTCCTCGTAGTAGCCGCCGCTGAACCGCAGCCCGAGGTCGAGCAGGAACTCCCGGCGGATCGCCTTGTTCCAGGCGGTCATCATCATCTCGAGGACGCTCGGGCGCTCTTCGAGGGTGAACACGTCCGGGGCGGGCGGCTCGCGGAACAGGTGGTTGATGATGCTGCGCTTGACCTTGCCGTTCCAGTACGAGCGCGCGTAGTCGAAGACCAGCACGTCGGGACGGGTCTCGGCGAGCCGGTCGTAGATCGCGCGGACGGCGCCCTCGGTGGCGTAGTCGTCGCTGTCGAAGAACCAGACGTAGTCGCCGGTCGCCATGTCGAGGCCGATGTTGCGGGCGTGGCCGAGCCCGACGTTCTCCTCGAGGTGCCGCACCCGGACGCGCGGGTCGCGTTCGGCGAACTCGTCCAGAATCTCCCCGCAGCCGTCCGGCGAATGATCATCGACCGCTATGACCTCTAGGTTCGGAATGTCCGGGTCGAGGATGGAATCGAGGCACTGCCGGATGTACCCCTGCACTTTGTGCACGGGCACGATGACGCTCAAGGAGATGGTGTGGTCACTGCTCACGCGTTGGCCAATCGACTACTCGGTGATTCTGGACTATACCCGCAAGTGTAGGCAAAAACTTATGTCGTGCCTTGTGCGGGCTTCAGCAGCCGGCGGGCTTCGGGCTCAATGGCCCATCGGGTCAGCCGCACCACGGGGGGCGTGGTGAGGACCACGCCGAGGGCGAGACCGCCGGCGGTGACGAGGACGAGCCCGGCCGGGCTCTGGAAGAACCGGCCGTCGAGGACGCCGCCGTACTGCAGCGGCTTGATGGCGAGGCCGTGCAGGAGGTAGACGTACATCGTCCGCGTCCCGAGCCGGGTGTACCAGGCCCGTCCGCGCGGGACCGCCGCGAGGAACGCCGCGCCGAGGACGAGGGCGAACGCCATCGCCAGCAGCCGGTACGACATGCCCTCCGGCATGCTGAAACCCATCTGCTCGTAGCCGCGGTTCCACAGCCTGACCCCGTGCTCGATCTTCGGGACGACCGTCCCGCGCTCCCAGACGTAGGCGACCGGAAGCGCGGCCAGCAGGACGAACCCGCCCGCCCAGCGCGTCCAGCCGCGGCTCCGCAGGGCCTCGACAGGGCCCGGCCCGCCGCCCGCCCCGCCCGCTGCCGCGCTCGGCCCGGAGGCGATGGTCAGGCCCAGGACGAAGAACGGCAGCAGCGCGGCCGCCCGGCACAGCGTCGGATCGGAATTGAAACTCCAGCTCCCGGCGATCAGGCTCAATGCGACCGCCGTCGCGACCGGATACCGCAAATGCGACCACAGCGGCGCGCTCAACCGCCACAGCACGAGCGCGACGAGAAACCACATCAGGAACTGCGGACGGAAAAGCTGGTCCATCCGGAAGGAATCGGTTTTGA
The DNA here is from genome assembly GCF_044326405.1 of Actinomadura sp. 1N219. Lineage (NCBI taxonomy): Bacteria > Bacillati > Actinomycetota > Actinomycetes > Streptosporangiales > Thermomonosporaceae > Actinomadura > Actinomadura sp. 1N219. The sequence goes on from NZ_JBIRAY010000001.1 coordinate 1,079,167, forward strand.
TGAAAACCAGCAGCCGGTACAGGACGTTGAAAATCGCGAATGGCACGATCAGCGTCGGGAAAATGCTGCGGAATTTGCCCGTCGAGCGCATGAAGCCGCGGGAGAAGTAACCGGAGACGAACACGAACAGCGGCATGTGGAACGCGTAGACGACGGTGTAGGCCGCGTTCGCCGCGTTGCTGTCCTTCCGGAACACCTCCCAGACGTGGCCGAGCACCACCAGCATGATCAGGAAGAACTTGACGTTGTCGAAGTAGGCGTCGCGCTGCCGGGGGGCGGGGGCCGTCCGGTCGCCGGTCGCCCCGGCGCCGGTCGTTCCGGGGGCGGGCGCGTCCGGCGCGGCGGCGGGCGGCCCGTCGCCGGACGGCGGCGGGTGCTGGGGTGGGCGGAGGATGCCGGTCATGTCTCCGGGGGATCTCATCGGGTACGTGCACGTGGGAGCACGGCGACTCTAGTCGCCGATCGGGGTGAGCCGTGGCCTGATGTCGTGAGGCGGCACGCTAGCGCATTCGCCTCCCGGGTCTGCGCAGGGGTGTGAAGATCCAGGTCATCCTGGGCTCCAGCGCCCAGCTCATGGACCGGACGACCGGCCTCGTGCACAGCGCCGTCCCGACCGCGAGCGCGCCGCCGAGCACGATGACGACGCCCGGGACGGTGTGCATCCAGGCCGAGTCCCACCAGCCGGTGAACTCCAGCAGGCGGGTGACGAACCCGTGCAGCAGGTAGGCGTACAGCGTCGCCGCGCCGAGCCCGGTGAACCAGTGCCGGCGGCGCGGGATCTGGGTGAGGAACGCCGCGACGAGGACGGTCGCGCACACGAACATGGCGAGCCGCATCAGCGTGCCGGTGAAGTTGCCGACGCCCATCTCGAAGTGCGCGTGCTTCCAGTAGATCCAGTTCCGCGCCATGCGGTCCATGACGAGGTAGGCGCCGCCGAGCCCGGCGGCGAGCACGACGGCGCCGATCGGCCGCGCCACGGGCCTCTTCAGCAGCTCGAAGTGGTGCGGCTTCAGCGTGAGCCCGAGGACGTAGAACGGCAGCAGCCCCAGCACCCGGTGGATATCGAACGTTCCACCGAGGTCGCTCATGTACGACAGCAGCGCGAACCCCACCGCGACCGCGAGCGGCCAGCGGATCTGCTGCCAGACCGGGGTGGACAGCCGCCACATGAACAGCGCGCACAGGAACCACGTCAGGTAGTACGGGTTCAGCAGGCTGATCTCCAGCTCATTGCGTCCCGCGAGCCAGTCGTACAGCGAGTAGGCGAATTCGAACACCACGTAGGGAACGCCGACATTGGTGATCAGCTTTCGGGCCTTGCCGCCGGCGAACGTCCAGTTCCGGGAGAAGTAGCCGGTGATCACGATGAACAGCGGCATGTGGAACATGTAGACGAAGAGGTACAGCCCCTTCGCCAGCGGGACGTTCAGCAGGTTGGCCAGGGAATGCCCCGCCACCACCAGGAGGATCGCGAAGTACTTCGCGTTGTCGAAGAACGGGTCGCGCTGCTTGCGCGGGCCGCCCTCCGGGCCGGGTCCGAGGCCCCGCGCCTTCGGGACGCCGCCAGGCGCTTCCGGGGAGGCCCCCGGTGCCTCCGGGACCGGACCCGCCGCAGGGTCCTCGGTAAGCGGCCGGTCTGCACGCTGTGCCGTCTCGGCCCCGGAGGGCCTGGTGGTAGAGCTCATACGCGGTGCCCGGTCACGTCTCCTTGCAGATGTTGTCGCTGGCGCGGATCTCGCCCTGCTGCTTGGGAATGCCGCCGCCCGCGTTCTTCAGGTTCGTCCAGTCGCTGCCGACGACCAGGTCCACGACGCCCGGCTTGCCGCCGGTGGTCCGCGCGGCGGGCTGCGGCCCGCTCGGGATCAGCGCGGCCAGCGACTGGGCCTGCTGGTCGGCACCGGAACCGTACATCACCTTGGTGGCGGTCGTGGGGGCGGAGGCGTTTCCGCCGACCGTGACGTGGAAGCCCTGCGACTCCAGGTCGTCGGCGACGCGGCCGGCCTGCCCGTCGATGCCGCTGCCGTTGAAGACCCGCACCCGGATCTGGCTCGGCGGGATCTTCACGGCGCCCGGCTTCTGCTCCTTCGGGATGGTCTTGTCGTTGCGGATCGCGGCGAAGAACGGCTGCGCGGCGGCGTTGAGCGCCACCCGGTTCGGGTCCTGCGAGTCCGGCCCGGACGGGACGGTCACGAACCGCAGCTTGCCGGACGTCATGCCCTGCATCTCTTTGGCGATGTCCATCATGACCTGCGGCGTCAGCTCTTTGTCGGTGGTGAGCGACTTGGTGACCGCGTTCATCAGGTCGAGGAGCTTCTTGGGGTTGCTGAGCACGCCCGCGCTCATCGCCTTGTTGGCGAGCGCGCCCATGAACTTCTGCTGCCGCTTGATGCGGTCGAGGTCGGAGCCGTCCCCTAGGCCGTGCCGGACGCGCACGTACGCCAGCGCCTGCTCGCCCTTGATGTTGTGCTGCCCCTTGCCGAGCTTGAGCTTCGACTGCGGGTCGTTGACCGCCTTCGGCAGGCACACCGGCACGCCGCCGACAGCGTTCGTGATGGCCTTGAACCCGTTGAAGTCGACCTGCATGAAGTGGTCGACCCGGATGTTGGAGATGCTCTCTATCGTCTTGATGACGCAGGCCGCGCCGCCGTTGGTGAAGGCCGAGTTGATCTGCGCGCGGGCCTGCGCCGGGATTACCTGGCCCTTCCTGCCCTTGCAGGACGGCATCCGGACGATCAGGTCGCGGGGAAAGCTGATGCCCATCGCCTGGCCGCCGCCGGGGGACAGGTGCAGCAGGATCATCGTGTCCGAGCGGGGCGGCTCGCCCTTCATCGAGCGGCCGTACTTGGCGTTCGCGCCCTCACGGGTGTCGGACCCGAGCATCAGGATGTTCAGCGCGCCGTTCAGCTTCTTCGGCCGGTTCGGGCCGAGCTGGGCGTTGACGTCCTCGTGCGCGATGTTCCCGAACGCCCTGCGGTACAGGCCGTAGGCGGTGAGGGAGCCGGCCACCATGACCGCCGACAGCCCGATGCACACCCATCCGAGGATGCGCCAGCCGCGTCGAGGCGCCGCCGGCTGCTGCCGCGGGTCGGCGTCGTCGACGTACTCCATGTACATCGGGTTGCTGTTCATCGGCTCCGAGGTCCGGGGGTGCGGCCCGCTTTCCGGGGTCGGGATGGTCGTCTCGTGGGCACGGGGCGTCGTCGGGCAAGGGAAGCGTAGGTCAGGCGAGCCGGCGCGGGGACCCGGATGGGTCATTCCGTCCGGGCGGGCCGGCCACCACCGTCACATGTTCCAGGGTGAGGCGTCGCTCTAGTACGGCTTTGTCGAAGTTTCGTTGGATTATGACGGAAGCACCCGAGGCTAGTGGTGCGAGCAAGCCGGTCAGTACCCCGTCCAATGTGGCGAACGACATGTCAACCAGAAGGCGGTCCCGCGCGTCTAGATCCCACTTTTCGGCGGCGTCGCGGGCCCTGCCGACCAGCTCGGCCGCGCTGAATGTGGCCTTTGTCACATTTAGCGCGGGCGTCTCCGGCGTCACTTCCGGCCCCGGGACGAACCTGTCTCCGTAGGCGCGGACTTCCACGGCGTAGTCGGTGACACCGGGCGGGCAGTCCGCGAGCGGGCCGCCCAGCGCGTGCAGCGACAGGCCGACGATCTCCTCGGCCCCGCCCGCCGCCTCGCCGTCCGCGATCACGTCCAGCACCTCCTGCGCCGCCGCCAGGATGTACGGACCAGAGGTGTCGGACGGTTCGGCGGGTGCGCCGTTTCGTACCGACTCCGGGTCGATCGGCTCCGCCACCAGCCCGGCCGACCAGCACGCCATCAGCCACACGGCCGTCTGCCAGTGCGGCGGCAGGACGAGCACCACCCGCGTACCGGGCTCGGCGGCGAGACCGTCCACCAGGAAGTTCGCCGTCTTGGCGACCCAGTTGTCGAACGTCCGGGCGGACAGCTCGACGCGCTCGCCCGACGCGTCGTCGTAGAAGGTCACCAGCGGGCTGGACGGGTCGTCCGCCACCCGCCGCCGCAGTAGCTCGGCGGGCCCGACGTCTGCGCTCATGGGTCAGAGCGTATGCCCGCATGATCGCCCTGGAGCCATCACGCGGCCGGTGCCGCTACGCTCCGCACGGAACAGGGAGTCTTCCACGGGGCGGAGATCATGGACGCGGGTCGGCTGCTCGTGCGGGTCACGGTGGCCCCGGCACTGCTCATCGCGGCGTGGCTGTCCGTCTCGCTGCCGCTGCTGATGGCGGGCGTGTTCCGTCCCGTCCCGGCGATCGCGCTGTTCGTGCCCGTCGCGGCGGTCGCGCTGCGGCTCGGCCTCCGCGGCCGGACGGACGTTCTCCGCGGCCGGACGGGCGAGGCCCGCCGCGACGTGCCCCGGTGGCCGGTTCTCGCCGTGCTCGGGATCACGGTGGCGTTCCTGGTGCTCCAGGTGGTGATGTGCTCGGAGCAGATCATCGTCCGCCGCGACCCGGCGTCCTACGTGCAGTACGCGGTCTGGCTGAAGAACGACGGGTCGCTGCCGATCCCGCTGATGGAGCAGGCGTTCGGCGGCCCCGACCGGGCGCTGAACTTCGAGAGCCCCGCGTTCTACCAGCACGACGGCGCGATCGTCCCGCAGTTCATGGCGGGGCTGCCGCTGGTGCTGGCGCTCGGCGGCTGGCTCGGCGGCATGCACGGCATGCTGCTGATGGCGCCGCTGCTCGGCGCGTGCTGCGTGCTCGCGTTCGCCGGGCTGGTGGCGCGGCTCGTCGGCCCGCGCTGGGCGCCGGCCGGGGCGCTGCTGCTGGCGCTGACGCTGCCGATGCTCTACGTGTCCCGCAGCACGTTCAGCGAGCTGCCCGCGATCGTCCTGCTGCTGGGCGGGCTGTCGCTGATGCACGACGCCCGCCGGGAGGACGGGCGGGTCGCCGATCTGAAGGCGTTCCTCGCGGGCCTGTCGCTCGGGCTCATCGTGCTCGTCCGCATCGACGGGCTCCGGGACGTCCTCCCCGTCTTCGTCTTCGCCGGGCTCTACGTGGCGCACAGGCGGGGCATCGGGTACTGGGCGGGCGGCGGGCTCCTGCTGGGCGCCGGCGCGGGGCTCGTGCAGGGCTTCACGATGTCGCGGCCCTACCTGACGTACCTGGGGCCGTCCCTCCGCCCGCTGCTGGCCATCGCGACGGCGGTCGTGCTGGCGACGGCGATCATGGTGGCGCTGCTGAACTGGGACCGGACCGGCCTGGCGCTGCGCCGCGCCGGGGCCGCCGTCGCGCGCGGGAGGCTGCCGGGCGCCGCCGCCGTCCTGACCGTGCTGGTGATGCTGGGGTTCGCGCTCCGGCCGCTTGTGCAGACCGTCCGGCGGGAGCCGTCCACGCGCGACGACGAGCTGAACGTCCAGTTCATCGAGACCGTCCAGAAGATCCAGCACCTTCCGGTGGACGGCACCCGCCAGTACTCGGAGAACACGCTGTACTGGGTGTCCTGGTACATCGGCATCCCCGCGCTGCTGTTCGCGACGCTCGGCGCGGCGCTGCTGGCGCGGCGGCTCATGCGCGGGCACGCCCCGGAGTGGCTGCTGCCCTACGCCATGATCGTCTGGACGACCGCGCAGGTGCTGATCAGGCCCGGGATCACGCCCGACCATCCGTGGGCGTCCCGGCGGCTGATCGGGCTGGTCATCCCCGGGCTGCTGCTGTTCACCGTATTCGCGGCGGCGTGGACGGCGAACCGCGTCCGCCGCCTCGGGTACGGGCGCCGGGTGGTCTGGACGGGCGCGGTCCTCGGCGTCGCCGGGATGCTGGTCCCGATCGTGCTGACGTCCGGCGGTTACCTGGTGACCCGGACGGAGCAGCACGAGGTCGCCGCCGTCGACGGCATGTGCGACGCGCTGGGGCCGCGCGGTTCCGTCGTCGTGGTGGAGAGGTCGACCGCCGACCGGTTCCTGCAGGTCGTCCGGGGCATGTGCGGGGTGCCCGCCGCGCGCACCACCGGCCGCGCCGCGCCCGCCGACGTGCGGCGCGTCGCCGCCGCCGTCGCCGCGGCCGGACGGCGCCCGGTGATCATGGCGGCGAAGGCCGATCAGGTCGCCCCGTACGGGACGCCGAAGCGGGTCCTGTACCTGAAGACCCGGCAGGACGGACGCACCCTCGCGCACCCGCCCGGCGGGACGTGGGGCCTGGCCGTGGAGGTCTGGATCGCCGAGCCGGGACGGCCTCAAGGCGGACGTTAAGGCGGACGGAGCCCGTCCGGGCGAGTATCCTCGCGCTGCGTGAGCACCCAGTCTGCCGAGCCGACGCACCAGCCCGCTCCCGAGACCGCGACGGAGCCGCCGCCCGTGCACGTGCCCGAGTCCGCGCACGTGCCCCGGACCGAGGCGGTGCCCAAGCCCGCCGAGCCGGAGTCCGGGCCCGTCCACGTCACGATCGTCCTGCCCTGCTACAACGAGCAGGACCACGTGATCGACGAGGTCGAGCGCATCTGCGAGGCGATGGACGGCAGCGGCAAGACCTACGAGCTGCTCGCGGTGGACGACTGCTCCACCGACGCCACGCTCGCCCGCCTGGAGGAGGCGGCGCCGCGGTTCCCGCACATGCGGATCATGGCGTTCCAGCACAACAGCGGGTCCGGGACCGTCCGGCGGATCGGCTCGCAGCAGGCCCGCGGCGAGATCGTCGTGTGGACGGACGCCGACATGTCCTACCCGAACGAGCGGATCCCCGAGCTCGTCGACGTACTGGACGCCGACCCGTCCGTCGACCAGGTCGTCGGCGCGCGCACCAGCGAGGAGGGCTCGCACAAGGCGCTGCGCGTGCCCGCGAAGTGGTTCATCCGGAAGGTCGCCGAGCGGCTCACCAACACCAAGATCCCCGACCTGAACTCGGGGCTGCGCGCGTTCCGCCGCGAGGTGTCGCTGCCGTACCTGCGGCTGCTGCCGCCCGGCTTCTCCTGCGTGACGACGATCACGATCGCGTTCCTGTCGAACCAGCACCCGGTCCGGTACCTGCCGATCGACTACGCCAAGCGGGCCGGGAAGTCGAAGTTCCACTTCACCAAGGACGCCTACCGCTACATCCTCCAGGTGCTGCGGATGGTGATGTACTTCAACCCGCTCAAGGTGCTGATGCCGCCCGCGCTGTGGCTGATCGTGATCGGGCTGCTCAAGGGCGTGTTCGACATGGTCGTGCACTTCGGCTACTTCGCCAACAACACCATCATGATCTTCGTGACGGGGTTGATCATCGCGTCGCTGGCGCTGCTCGCGGACCTGATCGTCCGATCTCGCGGCGACGTCTAGCGGCCGTAGGATGCGCATCGCGATCGTGGGCCCGGCCTTCCCCTACAAGGGGGGCGGCGCCCACCACACCACCGAGCTGGCGCACCGGCTGGCCGCCGCCGGGCACGACGTGGTCATCGAGTCGTGGCGGGCCCAGTACCCGGGGTTCCTGTATCCGGGGCAGCAGACGATCTCCGAGCCGGAGGGCGAGCCGTTCCCGGGCACGCACCGGCGGCTCGACTGGCGCCGCCCGGACGGCTGGTGGCAGACCGGCCGCGCGCTGCGCTCCTGCGACCTGGTCGTCCTGGCGGTGCTGACGCCGATCCAGGTCCCGTCCTATCTGGGGATCCTGGCTGGGCTCCGTCGCGGGACGCCGGTGGTGGCGCTTTGCCACAACGTCCTGCCGCACGAGCGCAAGCCGTACGACGAGCCGCTGATGAAGCGGCTGCTGCGCAGCGTCGACGGTGTTCTCGTCCATTCGAAGGCGCAGGCGGATCTGGCGCGGACGCTCACGGAACGTCCGGTGAGCGTCGCCGAGATGCCCGCCCACCTGCCGACTTCCGAGGCCCCGCCGGAGCACGACGCCAAGGTCAGGCGCCGGTTGCTGTTCTTCGGGATCGTCCGCCCGTACAAGGGCCTGGACGTTCTGCTCCGCGCTCTCGCCGAAGGCCCGGACGACGTCGCGCTGGCCGTCGCGGGCGAGTTCTGGGGCGGCCTGGACGACACGCGCGAGCTGATCAACTCACTCGATCTGACGTCCCGCGTGGAATTGCGTCCCGGCTATGTCCCGGCCGCGGACGTTCCGGGCCTGTTCGCCGCCGCAGACGCGCTCGTCCTGCCCTACCGGACGGCGACCGCGTCGCAGAACGTCTGGATGGCCTACGAGTACGGCCTCCCGGTCATCGCCACGGACGTCGGCGGCTTCGCCGGGCAGATCCGCGACGGCGTGGACGGCCTGGTCTGCACGCCCGACGACGTCCCGTCCCTGGCCGCCGCCCTGCGCCGCTTCTACTCGCCGGGGGAGCCGGAGCGCCTCCGCTCCGGCGTCCGTCCGGTCGATCACGGCCCGCTCTGGGCCGCCTACCTCGACGCGCTGACCGCGCTCACAGGTGCGGTTCGATGACCTTCAGCAGGGCGCGCTTCGGCTTGGCGCCGACGACCTGCTCCACGACCTCGCCCTTCTTGAAGAGCAGCAGGGTCGGCAGGCCCATCACGCCGAACTTGTTCGGCGTCTCGGGATTCGAGTCGTAGTCCAGCTTGGCGATCTTGATCTTGCCGTCCTGCTCCGCCGCGATCTGCTCCAGCACGGGGGCGATCATGCGGCAGGGCCCGCACCAGTCGGCCCAGAAGTCGACCAGTACCGGGGTGTCGCTGCTGAGGACCTCGTCCGCGAACGTCGCGTCGGTCACGGTGATGGGGGCCGTCACGGTCTCTCCTTCGTAGGCTGCGTACCCCTCACAAGCTCTTTCGAGGGCCGTTCATTCCCGGCGTCCGGGGCCCCGTCCGAGCCCTCGTCCTGGGCCTCGTCCGAGCCCTCGTCCGGGCCGGCGTCCGGGGTCGTCCGCCCGAGGAGGAACGCGACGCCCGCGTTGATGAGATCGGCGGCGGTCAGCAGCACCCGGGACGCGATCGCGACGACGACCGGCGCGCCCGCCGGCAGCACCGGCGTCAGCACCACCGTCAGCGCGGCCTCCCGCGCCCCGATGCCGCCCGGCGCGATGAACACCAGGAAGCCCGCGACGAACGCCAGCGCGTACGCGCCGGTCGCGACGAACGGCAGCCCCGCCCCGTCCCCGCCCACCGCCAGGCACAGCAACCACGTGTGGACGCCGAACAGGGCCCACCCGAGAACCGTCCACCCAACGGCCTTCAGCGTCACGCCAAGGCTCACCGGCCGCTCCAGCGCCGGCCGCCGGATGACCTTCAGCATCAGCCCCAGACACCACGTCACGACCTTCGGGTGCAGCATCGCCAGCAGGACGGGCGCCAGCAGGAACAGCGGCCAGTACCTGTCGCGGGCCGCGGCGGACGTCAGCGGCAGCGTCACCGCCGCGACCGCGAGCCCGCACGCCACCGACGTCGCCACCGCCAGCAGCGTCGACCCGAAGCTGCGCTCCGGCGGCACCTTGTGCTCGCGCGTCATCTCGATCTGCGTGACCAGCGCCCACACCTTGCCCGGCACGTACTTGCCGAGCTGGGAGATCCCCGAGATCCGGAAGATGGCCCGCACCGGCAGCGGGGAGCCGAGGCCGCCGAGGAACTCCCGCCAGCCCAGCATCCAGACGAAGAGCCCCGCCAGGCCCACGGCCAGCGCCCCGGCGAGCGTCGCCCACGACATCTGCCGGAACGCCTCGACGGTCGCGTCCCACTGGGACGCCACGCTGTAGGCGCAGAAGGCCAGCGCGAGCATCACCAGCAGCACGCGCAGGGCCCGCACGGCGACGACCTTCATCTTCACCCGCCCAGCGTAGGCGAACGTGGCCTACAGTTGGGAACGTTGACCTCGCCCTTCCTGTAGGAAGGGCTTCTGATGGTCACCCACCAGATTTCCTGTTTCCGCACCGGCCGCCCGCCAGGAAGAGTTCGTCCCTTGAGGTCTTACGTCAGCTCCGCAGGCGTTTCACCTCTCCGCCAGCCCGGCGGCGAGAATATTCTTTGCGGCGTTGATGTCCCGGTCATGCGTGGCACCGCAGCCAGCGCACTCCCAGGCTCGGACATTCAGCGACATGTGTGCAGTCCGGTGGCCACACGCACCGCACAATTTGCTGGATGGAAACCATCGGTCGAGCACGACGAGTTCACGGCCATACCAATCTGCCTTGTATTCCAGCATCGACCGCAGTTCACGCCAGGCCACATCCGAGATTGCGCGCGCCAGGCTGTGGTTCTTCACCATGCCGTGGACGCGCAGGTCTTCGATCACGACCACTTGGTTCTCGTGGACGAGCCGAGTCGTCAGCTTGTGGAGGAAGTCGTGACGTCCGTCGGCGATCCGCGCATGGGCTCGCGCAAGTCGCCGCCTGGCCTTCTCATGGTTCTTCGAACCTTTGACCTTGCGCGAAAGCACCTTGTGCGCTCTGCGCAGCCGTCTCCGACCTCGCTGTTCGTGCCTGGGATTGGGGACCTTCTCTCCGGTCGAGAGCGTCACCAACGATGTGATCCCGGCGTCGACGCCGACCGTCTGCTCCACCGGGTCCAGCCCTCGGATCGAGTCGATGCAAAGGATAGAGGCGAAGTAGCGGTCGGCGGAGTCTCGCGACACCGTGATGGTGGTCGGCTGAGCGCCCTTGGGCAGTGGACGCGACCAGATGATGTCCAATGGGGCACGCATTTTCGCGAGGGTGATCTCGCCATCGCGATAGGTGAAGGCGCTCCTGGTGTATTCAGCCGACTGTCGAGACTTTCTTCTAGATTTAAAGGTCGGGTACTTCGTGCGACCCGCGAAGAAGTTCGTGAACGCGCTCTGCAGGTGCCGCAGTGTTTGTTGCAGCGGCACCGACGACACGTCGGACAGAAAATTGAGCTCCGCCGTCCTCTTCCACCGGGTGAGCAGTGCCGACGAATCCTCATAAGAAAGGTGTTGGCCTTCAGCGAGATAGGCGCGAGAGCGCGCCTCCAACGCCAGGTTGTAGACGAGACGCACGCATCCGAACGTCTGAGCGAGCTGCTCGGCTTGCTCAGGGGTCGGGTAGAAGCGGTACTTGAACGCCCGCTTCACGGTCCGTGCCATGCTCGAAGGGTAGTGGAACGACCACGGGTAGTCGCAAGTTTGTTCGAAGAGCGGCGGCCGGCCAAGAAGTCCCATGCCTCTTGGTGGCGGGGACCACTGATGCTTAGAGAGTCCAGATGAAGATTTCGGATGTGGTCGCCTTCATGGGCCACCAGGTGCACGTGTGCCGGTACCGCGAGGCGGGGACGCTCCTCGCCTGGATGGGCCGTGAGCTGCACGGCAAGCGGGTTCTCGACGTCGCAGGCGGCGACGGATACTGGGCGGGCCAGGCCCGCAAGCGCGGCGCCGACGCCGTCTCGATCGACCTGGCCCGCGGCAAGATGGTCTACGGCCGGACGCTCGCGCACGCGCCCGCGCTGATCGAATGCGACGCGCTGCGCCTGCCGTTCGGCGACGGGTCGTTCGACGCGATCCTGTCCGTCTGCGCGATCGAGCACTTCGACGACGGCGGGAAGTCGCTGGACGAGATGGCGCGCGTCCTCAAGCCCGGCGGCGAGATCTTCATGTCCGCCGACGTGCTGAGCCGCGCCGACGCGTGGCCGAAGCTGCGGGACGCGCACAAGGCGAAGTACCACGTCCAGCACACCTACACGCACGACAGCCTGAGCAAGCTGATGGACGAGCGGGGCCTCGACCTGGTCAGGCACAGCTACCAGTTCCGCACGGCCGCCACCGAACGCCTCTACCTGTCGCTGTCCACCTACGGCGGCAAGGTCGGCTTCAACGCGGCCGCGCCCCTGACGCCGCTGGTCGCTCTGGCCGACCGGAAGGCCCCCAACGAACGGGGAAGCATCGTTTTGGTTCAGGCCCGCAAACGCTGAATGGACGTCCCGCGAAGAGGGCATGGGCGGGCGTAGGCTCGAAGAGTAAAGGGTGATCTACGCCACCGCGCTGGATGGGGGAGTGGACCGTGGCGCCTCGGATTCTGCTCGACGCCACCGCCGTGCCGGCCGACCGCGGCGGGCTCGGCCGGTACGTCGACGGCCTGCTGGCCGCCCTGCACGCGCAGGGCGCCGATCTCGCCGTCGCCTGCCAGCGCGCCGACGAGGAACGCTACGAGGGCCTCATCCCCGGCGCGCGCGTCGTCGCGGGCCCGGCGACGCTGTCGCACCGCGCCACCCGCCTGGCCTGGGAGCAGTCGGGCCTGCCGCGCGTGGCGGAACGCGTCGAGGCGGACGTCATCCACCTGCCGACCTACACGATGCCGGTGAGCGCCGTCCTGCCCACGGTCGTGACGATCCACGACGTGACGCTGTTCGCCGAGCCCGAGGTGCACGACCCCGTCCGCACCAGCTACATCAAGTCGGCGACCCGCACCGCCGCGCGCCGCGCCACCCGGCTGATCGCGCCGTCCCGCGCGACCCGCGACGAGCTGGTCCGCGTCCTGTCCGCCGACCCGGACCACATCGACGTGGCGTACCACGGCGTCGACCACGAGGTGTTCCACCGGCCGTCCGAGGCGGAGACCAAGCACGTCTCCGACCGGCTCGGGCTCCATGGCCGCCCTTACGTCGCGTACCTGGGGGCGCTCGAACCGCGCAAGAACGTCCCGAACCTGATCCGCGGCTGGGTCCAGGCATGCAAGGACCGTCCCGACCCGCCCGCGCTCGTCCTCGCGGGCAGCGGCGGCTGGGACGACGAGGTCGACGCGGCGCTCGCCACCGTCCCGCTTGAGCTGCGCGTCCTGCGCCCCGGCTACCTGTCGTGGTCGGCACTTCCCGGCTTCTTCGGCGGCGCGCTGGTCGTCGCCCTGCCGAGCCGCGGCGAGGGCTTCGGCCTGCCCGTCCTGGAGGCCATGTCGTGCGGGGCGCCCGTCCTCACGACGCGCCGTGGCCCGCTCCCCGAGGTCGGCGGCGACGCGGTCGCCTACACCGAGACGGAACCGGCCGAGATCGGCGCTGCGCTCGGCGGCCTCATCGACGACCCGTCCCGCCGCGCCGAGCTGGCCGAGGCCGCGCACACCCGCTCGCAGCAGTTCTCCTGGTCCGCGTCCGCGAAGGAGCACATGGCCTCCTACCGGCGGGCCGTGGACACGCCCCGCTAGGCTCGCTCGCACCCGAGAAAGGAACCGAGTGGAAGCGATCCTCCTGGTGGGAGGCCAGGGCACCCGCCTGCGCCCCCTGACCATCTCCACCCCGAAGCCGCTGCTCCCCACGGCCGGGGTCGCGTTCCTCGCCCACCAGCTCGCCCGCGCCCACGCGGCGGGCGTCGACCGCATCGTGTTCGCCACGTCGTACCGGGCGGAGATGTTCGAGGCGGCCTTCGGCGTCCACGCCCACGGCGTCGACCTCGCCTACGTCAGCGAGGACGAGCCGCTCGGCACGGGCGGCGCCATCCGCAACGCGTCGGGCGCCCTCACCTGCGGCCCGGACGACCCGGTGCTGATCCTGAACGGCGACATCCTGTCCGGCCACGACGTGCGCGCCCAGGTCAAGCTGCACGAGGAAGCCGGCGCCGCGGTGACGCTCCACCTGACCGAGGTCGACGACCCGTCCCGCTTCGGCTGCGTCCCCACCGACGCCGGCGGCCGCGTCACCGCCTTCCTGGAGAAGACGTCCCATCCGGTGACGAACCAGATCAACGCCGGCTGCTACGTGTTCCGCCGCTCCGCCATCGACACGATCCCCGAGGACGAGGTCGTCTCCGTCGAGCGCGAGACGTTCCCGTCGCTGATCGCGTCCGGTGCGACGGTGATGGGCCACGTGGAGGCGGGTTACTGGCTGGACGTCGGCACCCCGGAGGCGTTCGTCCAGGGTTCGCGAGACCTCGTCCTAGGCGCCCTCAGTTCCCCCGCGATGCCCGGCGAACCGGGCGAGCGCCTCACCCTCCCCGGCGCGGCGGTCGCGCCGGGCGCCGTCGTCCGCGGCGGCACCACCGTGGGCCGGAACGCCGTGATCGAGGCCGGCGCCACCGTGACCGGCAGCATCCTGCTGGACGACGCGTTCGTCGCCGAGGGCGCGACCGTCCGCGACTCCGTCCTCAGCCGCGGCGCCCGCGTCGGCCCCGGCGCCGTCCTGGACGGCGTCGTCCTGGGCGACGGCGCGATCGTCGGCCCCGGCAACGAACTCCGTCCCGGCCTGCGCGTCTGGCCCGGCGTGGAACTCCCCCCGACCGCCATTCGCTTTTCCACAGATGCCTGATTCCACCTGCGAGCCGCGCCTTGCCTGACACGTCGCCCGGTGCGGCCGGGGCGCCCGGGGAGAAGACCGCTGGGCGTCTCCCCGGCCGGGTTCGGGAATGGCGGCCGTCGTGGCCGCTCGATCTCGTGGGGGTGCTTTCGCCGCACAGGCGGGGGGCTGGCGATCCGGCGTTCCGGATCGAGCGGGACGGGTCCGTGTGGCGCGCGTCCCACACACCGGACGGGGCGGGGACGTTGCGGCTCCGGTGGAGCGGGGACGTCGTGGAGGCCACGGCCTGGGGCGCCGGGGCGGAATGGCTGCTGGACGGGGTTCCCGAGCTACTCGGGGACGCCGACGAGCCGGACGGGTTCGTCGCGCGGCACGACGTCGTCCGGGAGCAGGCGCTGCGGCGGCCCGGGCTGCGCATCGGGCGGACGCGGCGGGTCTTCGAGGCGCTCGTCCCGGCGGTGATGGAGCAGAAGGTGCTCGGGCAGGAGGCCTGGCGGGGCTGGGCGTACCTGCTGCGCAGGTTCGGGGAGCCCGCGCCCGGCGCGCCGCACATGCGGGTTCCGCCGCCGCCCGGGGCGTGGGTCCGGATTCCCTCGTGGGAGTGGCATCGGGCCGGGCTGGAGGCCGTCCGGGCCCGGACGATCATCGGCGCCGCGCGCGTCGCCGGGCGCCTGGAGGAGGACGCCGCGGAGGCGCGGCTGCGGTCGCTGCCGGGCATCGGGGTCTGGACGGCCGCCGAGATCAGGCAGCGGGCGGTCGGCGATCCCGACGCCGTCTCCGTCGGCGACTACCATCTGCCCGGCCTCGTGGGCTGGGCGCTGGCCGGCCGCAAGGTCGACGACGCCGGGATGCTCGAACTTCTGGAGCCCTACGCCGGTCATCGCTACCGGGTCACCCGGCTGCTGGAATCGTCCGGCAGGCGTCCGCCGCGGCGCGGCCCCCGTTTGCCCGTCCGGGACTATCGGTCGTTCTGACCGAGTCCGGGTCCGGACGGCGCCGCAGCCAGAAGTGGTTCGGGGTCCAGTCGAGTCCGTCGCGGCTGTCGGAGCCGAACAGCGGGCCGAGGACGGCGAGTGCGGTGATGAGTCCGAGCACGTACAACATGGTCTTCTTCTTCCTTTGGGATCGCAGTTGCAGCGTTCCCGCGCGGGGCGATCGGTGGGGGCGGGGTCTCCGTCTCTTTCCGTCGCACCATCAGTTTGACTCCGTCCAACGTTCAGGTCCAGCGACTGTTTCTGCAGGGATTGTGTAAGAATCTCTTCACTATGTTGGATCTGGGCAGGTTGCGGGTGCTTCGCGAACTGAAGCTGCGCGGGACGCTCGGGGCCGTCGCCGACGCGCTCGGGTACACGCCGTCCGCGGTGTCGCAGCAGCTCGCTCAGCTGCAGAAAGAGGTCGGCGTCCCGGTGGTCGAGCGGGCCGGGCGGCGGCTGCGGCTGACCGAGGCGGGCGAGGTGCTCGCCGAGCACGCGGACGTGCTGCTGGCGCAGGCGAAGCGCGCGGAAGAGTCCGCGCTCGCGGCGAGCGGGCGCGTCGCGGGCGTGGTGCGGCTGGTCGGGTTCCAGACGGCGTTGCTGCACGTTCTGGCGCCCGCGTTGCCTCGGCTCGCGGAGGCGTATCCGGAGCTGGTGGTGGACGTCCTGGACGAGGAGTTCCACCGCGTGCTCCAGGCCCTGGTGCTCCAGGAGATCGACGTGGTCCTGACGGACGAGTACTCGCATCTGCCGCGTCCGAGGCGTCCCGAGCTGAGGGCGGAGGTCCTGATCACCGAGGTCATGCGGGTCGGGCTGCCGGAGGACCATCCGCTCGCCCAGGACGGCGGGCCGGTGCGGATGGTCGACCTCGCCGGCTGCTCGTGGGCGACGGGCCACGTCGGCACCAACCACGGCGACCTGCTCGAACGGACCTGCGTGGAACTCGGCGGCTTCCGGCCGGACGTCCGGTACCGCTCGAACGACCTCCTGGTCATCTTCGCGATGGTCGCGCGGGGCGGAGCCGTCTGCCTCATTCCCGACCTCGCACTCGCCGAGCGGGAGGAGGGCATCGCCGTCCGGGACGTGGCCGGCACCCGCGTCGACCGCCGCATGGTCCTGTGGACGCGGGTCGGCGCGGACGTGCGGCCGTCGGTCAGGGCCGTCCTGGAGGAGCTTCGCCGGTCGGCGGACGCGCTCGTCGAACGCCGCCCCAGCTGCATCCGCGGCGTGCGGTGATCACGTGCCGACGAGCGGCAGCCGCCTCCCGAAATCGCCGATGCCGTCCGTGCGGCGGGACGCCTCCAGGCGTTCGGCGGGCACCTCGCCATAGAGCGTCGTGCGCTGCTTGGCCGGACGGCCCGCACGCGCCGCGATTGCCTCCAATTCGCTGATGGGTTTGAACGACCCGTTCTCCGACCCGGCCATGCGGCTGATGGTCTCTTCCATCAGCGTCCCGCCGAGGTCGTTGACGCCCCCTTGGAGGACGCGCGTACACAGTTCGTCGCCCAACTTCACCCAGGACGTCTGAATGTTGTGGATCGCGCCGTGCAGCAGAATGCGCGCCAATGCGTGGACGGCCACGTTCTCCCGGACGGTCGGCCCCGGACGCGCCAGACCCGCCAGGTAGATGGGCGAGTTGTGATGGACGAACGGCAGCAGCACGAACTCGCTGAACCCGCCCGTCCGTTCCTGGATCGAGCGGAGCAGCTTGATGTGCGCGACCCAATGCGACGGGTTGTCGACGTGCCCGTACATCATCGTGGACGTCGTCGGAATGCCGATCTCGTGCGCGGTGGTGACGACCTCGACCCACTGGTCGGCGGGCAGTTTCCCCTTGGTCAGCACCCACCGGACCTCGTCGTCCAGGATCTCGGCGGCCGTGCCGGGAAGGGAGTCGACACCGGCCTCCCGCGCCGCCTCCAGCCATTCCCGGATCGACAGGTCGGTCCGGGACGCGCCGTTCACGACCTCCATCGGGCTGTAGGAATGCAGGTGGATGCCGGGCGCCCGGCGCTTCACCTCGCGGGCGAGGTCGAAATAGGCGGTTCCCGGCAGGTCGGGATGGATTCCGCCTTGCATGCAGACTTCGGTGGCGCCCGCGTCCCATGCCTCGTTCACCCGGTCGCCGACCTGGCTCAGGGAAAGCGTGTAGGCGTCGGCGTCAGTGCGGCGCTGCGCGAACGCGCAGAAACGGCAGCCGGTGTAGCAGACGTTTGTGAAATTGATGTTCCGGGTGACGACATAGGTGACGTCGTCGCCGACCGCTTCGCGGCGAAGGTCGTCGGCCAGTTTGGTGAGCGCGTCCAGTTCTGGGCCGTCTGCGTGGAGCAAAGCCAACGCTTCGTCGTCCGACAGGCCCGCAGGGTTCTGCTCGGCGCGGGCTAGGGCCGTCTTGACGTCGGCGTCGAATCGCTGGGGGGCGGACATGCGGTCGCGTAGCGCGTCCCAGTCGCCGTACACCTCGTCGAAGTCGTCGCGCCGGTCGCTGGTGCGTCCGGTCGTGTCGATCTCGGTGTGCAGGTCTGTTCGCCCGGACGCCTCGAAACCGCCGTCGGGCTCCTGCCACGGACGTCCCTCAAGGGCGGCGTCCTCCCGCGCGAGACCGGTGGCCGGGTCGGCGAGCGCGGCGACGTGCGCGGTCAGCCGAGGGTCGAGCCACGGCTCGCCGCGCCGCACGTACTCGGGATAGATCGTCAGCCGCTCGCGCAGCGCGAACCCCGACTCGGCGGTCCGCGCGGCCAGCTCGTCGATCTGCGGCCACGGCCGCTCCGGGTTCACATGGTCGGGCGTCAGCGGGGACACGCCGCCCCAGTCGTCGATGCCCGCGCGCAGCATCAGCGCGAACTGGTCGGCGACCAGGTTCGGCGGCGCCTGCACGCGCGCCTTCGGGCCCAGGACGAGCCGCGTCACCGCGATCGTCGCGGCCAGCTCCTCCAGCTCCGCATCCGGGGCGTCGCGCATCTTCGTGTCGGGCTTCGCGCGGAAGTTCTGGACGATCACCTCCTGGATCGCGCCGTACTCCCGCATCGTCCGCCGGATCTCGAAGATCGCGTCCGCGCGCTCCTCGGCCGTCTCGCCGATACCGATGAGGATGCCGGTCGTGAACGGCACGTTCGTGCGGCCCGCGTCCTCCAGCACCCGCAGGCGGACGGCCGGGTCCTTGTCCGGCGACCCGAAGTGCGGGCCGCCGCGCTCGCTGAACAGCCGCGTCGCCGTCGTCTCCAGCATCATGCCCATGGACGGCGCGACCGGCTTCAGCCGCTGGAAGTCGCGCCAGGTCAGCACGCCGGGGTTCAGGTGCGGCAGCAGCCCGGTCTCCTCCAGCACCCGGATCGCCATCGCCCGGACGTAGGAGAGCGTGTCGTCGTAGCCGTGCGCGTCCAGCCACTCCCGGGCCTGCTTCCACCGGTCCTCGGGACGGTCGCCGAGCGTGAACAGGGCCTCCTTGCAGCCCATCGCCGCGCCCTGCCGCGCGATCTCCAGCACCTCGTCCGGGCTCAGGTAGGGCGCGTCCAGCTTGTGCGGGACGGTCGCGAACGTGCAGTACCCGCAGCGGTCCCGGCACAGGCGGGTCAGCGGGATGAAGACCTTGCGGCTGTAGGTGATGACGCCCGGCCGCCCGGCGGCGTCCAGACCGGCGTCCCGGGTGCGGGACGCGTAGGAGAGCAGATCGTCGAGCCCCGCACCGCGGGCTCCCAGCAATGTCGTGGCCTCGGATCGGTCCAGTGTCCTGCCGTCACGCGCGCGGGCCAGCGCCCGGCGAAGCGCGGAGCTCATGGCGTCCATGCGGGCACTCTATGCCAATCGTCATATTCAGCACCGCTCCGGGATCCCGGGAAGTTCCGGGCATTCAGCCTCAGCCGGAGCCGTTCGCGATCTATTCCCCAGCTCAGCGGATCTCGATGAAGTCGTCCGGGGTGCGGGGCGGGCGTTCGCGGGGCGGGGCGGCCGGGTGGCCGACGCCGACGGCGCCCATCGGGTCCCAGTCGCCCGGCAGGTCCAGCGACTCGCGGACGACGTCGCGGCAGAACATCGTGCTCGACACCCAGCAGGAGCCGAGCCCCTCCACCGCCAGCGCGACCAGCAGGTTCTCCACGCCCGCACCGGCCGCGACGACGAACATCTCGCGCTCGGCCCTGGACCGGCGCTTGTCCGGGTAGTCGTGCGAACCGTCCATGACCAGGCACGGCACGACCAGGTACGGGGCCCGCCGCAGCACCTCGCCGCGCCGCAGCCGCTTGGCGATCGACTCCTCGGAGAAGCCGTCGCGGCGCAGGTCGGCCTCCCAGGCGTCGCGCATCGCGTCCAGCAGCCGGGTCCGCGACTCCGCCGACTCCAGCAGGACGAACCGCCACGGCGTGGTGTGGTGCGGCGCCGGGGCGGTGATCGCGGCGGCGACGGCGCGCCGGACCGCCGCCGGGTCGACGGGGTCGGCGGTGAACTCGCGGATCGTCCGCCGCGCCCGCAGCACCTCCGACGGCCCGTACCGGAACATGTCCTCCTCGGGCCTGCGGACCAGCGCCCGCGCGCCCGGCCCGTCCTCGCGCGTGACCAGCCCGGACAGGCCGCGCACGACAGCGACAGGCACACCGTCGAGCTTGCCCTTCACCAGTTCGGCCGCGGCCGCGACCTCGTCGGCGATCGCGGTGATCGTGGCTTCGAGACGGTTCCCGTGCGCGTCGTCCCGGCCGCGCAGGTCGCTGAGCGGCTCCAGGCCCGCGACGCCGATCGCCGCGTCCGTCAGGCCGTTCCGCCACGGCCGCCCGAGGGTGTCGGACACGATCACGGCGACGTCCGTCCCGGTCCGCTCGCGCACGCCCGCGCGGATGCGGCGGGCGGAGTCGTCCGGGTCCTCCGGCAGCAGCAGCACCGTGCCCGGCGCCGTGTTGGACGCGTCCACCCCGGCGGCGGCCAGCACGAGGCCCTGCCGCGTCTCCACGATCCGCGTCTCGCCGCGCGCGTGGACGCGCCGCGCCACGACCCGCACCGTCTCGGCGTCGATGGCCTTCTCCCGGTCGTCCGCGACCAGGACCCGCCCCTCCGCCTTGCTGACGATCTTGGACGTGACGACGAGCACATCGCCGTCCGCCACCGTCCCGGCCGGGATCAGCGCGGCGATGTCGTCGCCCGCCGCGACCTCCGGCATCCCCGCGACCCCGAAGACCTCCAGCCTCATCGGGTCTCCTCCTCGCGCTTCAATTCCAGCGCCAGGTCGACGGCCGCCTGGGCGATGGCGGCGGTGGCGTCCGCGTCGCTCATCAGCAGCGGACGCGGCCGCACCTCGATGCCCTCCACCCGCACGTCCGCGTCGGCCTCGTCGACGAGCCAGCCGTCCAGCAGCCCGAGCCCGTACAGCTCGGCGACCGCGCGGGCCGACGTCTCCACGCCGATCGCCGTCAGGCAGGCGTCCGCCATCCCGCGCACGGGCGCGCCGCCTATGATCGGCGAGACGCCGACGACGGTCTTCGCCGCGATCGCGTCCCGGATGCCGGGCACGGCCAGGATCGTCCCGATGCTCACCACCGGGTTGGACGGCGGGAACAGCACGACGTCGGCGGCCTCGATCGCCTCCAGCACCCCCGGCGCGGGCTTGGACTCCTCCGCGCCGACCGCCGCGATCGACAGCGCCGGGACGGACGCGCGCAGCCGCACCCACCATTCCTGGAAATGGATCGCGCGCCGCCCGCGCTCGTCCTCGATCACCACGTGCGTCTCGACCTGGTCGTCGGTCATCGGGATCAGACGGACGCCCGGCTTCCACCGGTCGCACAGCGCCTCGGTCACCGCCGACAGCTTGTATCCGGCCGCGAGCATCTGCGTCCGGACGATGTGCGTCGCGAAATCGCGGTCGCCCAGCCCGAACCAGCCCGGCCCGGCGCCGTACGCGCCGAGCTCCTCCTTGACGGTGAAGGTCTCGCCGGCCCGTCCCCAGCCCTGGTCCTCGTTGATGCCGCCGCCGAGCGTGTACATCACGGTGTCCAGATCGGGGCAGACCCGCAGCCCGAACAGGGAGATGTCGTCCCCGGTGTTCCCGATCACGGTGATCTCGGCCGCGGGCAGCGCGGACCGGAGCCCGCGCAGGAACCTGGCCCCGCCGATCCCGCCCGCCAACGCCACGATCTTCATAAGATCACCCTATTCACTGGCCCGTCCCCGCCGCCCGGGGCCCGGCCGTGAAGGGGCCCGGGGGCCGTCCCCCTGGCGAGTTAAAGTATGCAAAGCTTTGCTGTGTAATCGGATTGCCTCGGTCTGGGAGAATTCACCGTGAACAAGGAAGCCGTCCAGCGCCTGCGCGAACCGGCCGCCTGGGTACTGATCGTCGCGGCGGGATTGCAATTGCTCGCGGGCATCATCTCGCTTCTCGGCGACGACGGCCCCTTCACGCTCGGCGCGCTGGTCGAGACGCGCGACGGAATGTTCCTCCAGTTCGGGACGGTCGGCCTCCTCGTCCTGGCGGTCCTGCTGGTGACGTGGGGCGAGGCGCCCACGCCGCAGGCCCGGACGATCGTCATGGGAGCGCTCGGCGTCCTCGGCGGCATCGCCCTGTTCGGCGTCATCTGCTGGCTCGCCGGAATGCTCACCGACTCCGACACCACGAAAGCACTCACGAAATTGTCGGTGTTCGTGTTGGGCGCCGGGAAGATCGCCGTCGTGGGCGTCGGCGGATGGTACGCCTACACCGTGTTCCAGGGTCTGCAGCCGGCGCGTCCGCAGATGCCGATGCAGCAGGGCTATGGCGAATTCGGTTACCAGCAGGGGCAGCCCGGTCAGCCGGGTCAGCCCGTCCAGCCGGGGCAGCAGGGCTACGGCCAGCAGGCGTACGGGCAGCAGCAGTACCAGCAGTACGGCCAGCAGCAGCCGGGCGCGGAGGGCCAGCAGGCGGCGCAGCAGGGCTACGAGCAGCAGCAGTACGACCAGCAGCAACAGCAGTACGGCCAGCAGGCGTACGGCCAGCCCCAGCAGCAGTACAGCCAGCAGCAGTACGACCAGCAGCAGCAGTACGGCTACCAGGCGGGCCAGCAGGGCTACGAGCAGCAGCAGGGCCAGCAGGGGTACGAGCAGCAGGCCCAGCAGGGGCAGCAGCCCACCGAGCAGGACGAGATGGGCGAGTGGACCCGCGCGTACGGCGGCAGCGGCGGCCAGGAGCAGGGGCCGCAGGGCACGCAGCCCGCGCCGCCGCAGCCGGGCGCCGGCGAGCAGGAGGGCGGCGACTGGTACCGGGACAACCGTCCCCCGCCGCCGCAGTGATCTACCCTCCACCCATCCCGGCATAACCCGCTTTGTCGCCCCGGAAAGCTCTATCGGCTTGACGGGGACGGCGCTACACGCGTGTAATTTCGTCGGTGTAGTTTCAATGCCTTCTCGGGGGAAGGAACCGACGAGCAGGCGTTGACCAGGGGGTTCCACGGGCAGGGAGGTGCGCTGTGAGCGAGGTGGTCATCCCGCTGGCGCACGGCACAGACGGCGACGGCGAAGAGTTGGGCTGGCAGGAGCGCGCCCTGTGCGCGCAGACGGACCCAGAGGCGTTCTTTCCGGAGAAGGGCGGCTCCACTCGCGAGGCCAAGAAGGTGTGCCGGGCATGCGAGGTGCGTACGGAGTGCTTGGAGTACGCGCTGCAGCACGATGAACGTTTCGGCATCTGGGGAGGTCTCTCCGAGAGGGAGCGTCGCAAGCTCAAGCGCCAAGCCGTTTGACGTTCGACGTCTGACGCCGTCGCCGGAATCGGCAGGGAGGCGGCCGGGAAGGGGAGCCCGGTCGCGCCCCGCGGATCTTCGGGATCCGAGGCACGTTCCGTGCGGCCGCGCGTACAGTTATCAGCCGTGTCGGCCCCTGGGCCGGCACGGCTGCTGATGATTCAGCCCCGAACCTGTCGTCCCACAGATCGAGCGATCCTTGCCCCCCACTCTCGATCGCCATGTCGTCACGGCCGTCCTCGTCGCGCACGACGGTGCGCGGTGGCTTCCGGAGACGCTCAAGGCGCTGCTGACGCAGGCGCGTCCCGTGCAGCGCCTCCTGACCGTGGACACCGGAAGCCTCGACCGCGGGCCCGCTGTCCTCGCCGAGGTCGTCGGCGCGGAGAAGATCCTCACGCTGCCCCGCACCACCGGGTACGGGGAGGCCGTCGCGGAGGCGCTCCAGCAGGACGCCGCGTCCGCGCCCGTCCCCGATGACGATCCGGCGCCCGCCGACCAGCCCGAGTCCCAGGCGGCGTCCAAGCCCCGCACCGAGTGGATCTGGCTGCTGCACGACGACTCCGCGCCCGCCCACGACGCGCTCGCCCAGCTCCTGCGCACCGCGGACACCGACCCGAGCATCGCGGTGCTCGGCCCCAAGGTGCGCGACTGGGACGACCGGCGCGTCCTGCGGGAGGTCGGCGTCACGGTCGACGCCGCCGGACGCCGCGAGACGGGCCTGGACCGGCACGAGTTCGACCAGGGGCAGCACGACGGCGTCCGGGACGTGCTGTCGGTCGGCAGCGCCGGGATGCTGGTCCGCCGCGACGTGTGGGACGGCCTCGGCGGCTTCGACGCCGACTACGGCATCTTCCGCGACGACCTCGACTTCTGCTGGCGGGTGCACGCCGCCGACCACCGGGTCGTGACGGCGACCGACGCGGTCGTGTACCACGCGGAGGCGTCCCGGCGCGGGATCCGCGAGATCGGCATGACCGCCGAGCACCCGTCCCGCCGCGACCGCCGCAACGCCGTCCAGACGATGCTCGCCAACCTGCCGCTCGGCCCGATGCTGCGGTCGCTGGTCCGCAACGTGTGGGCGTCCCTCGTCCACGCGCTGTACCTGGCGGCCACCAAGCAGCCGGTCGCGGCCCGGGAGGAGCTCCGCGCGCTCGGCGACGTCCTGCGCGACCCGGGCCGTGTGCGGGCGGCGAGGGCGGCCCGCGCGGACGGCCGGAAACGCGTGTACCGCACCGTCCGGCGCTTCCAGCCCCGCTGGGTCGTGATGCGCCGGACATTCGAGGCGATCTCCGAATACTTCGCCGCCCACGAACGGGAACGCGAGAGCCGCGACGACGACGAGGCCCCGTCCGACGACGAGCCCGGCCCGATCCGCCGCCTCCTCGCCCGCCCCGGCGTCGTGATCTTGCTGGCGCTGGCGACGGTCGCGGTCGCCGCGGAACGTTCCCTGCTCACGGCCGCCGGACGGCTCGGCGGCGGCGCGCTCGTCCCCGCGTGGGGCGGGGCGAGCGACCTGTGGGCGCAGTACCTGTCCGGCTGGCATCCGGTCGGGCTCGGCAGCGACGCGGGTAGCCCGCCCTACGTGGGGGTGCTCGCCGTCCTGTCGACGGTGACGCTCGGCAAGCCGTGGCTGACGGTCTCGGTCCTGCTGCTCGGCAGCGTGCCGCTCGCGGGCCTCACCGCCTACCGCGCGTCCCGTCTGCTGGTGACGGAGTCGCCTGTGCCGGAGCCGCGGAAGCCGCGGAAGGGGCGCCGCGCCCGCGCCAAGAGCCGCCGCGTCCCCGTCTCCGCCGTCCGGGCCTGGTTCGCGGCCGCGTACGCGCTGCTGCCCGCCGCGACCGGCGCCATCGCGGGCGGACGGCTCGGCACCGCCGTCGTTCTCGTCCTGCTCCCGCTGATCGCCGTGAACATCGCCCGCGTGTACGGGCTGCCGCGCTCGGAGGCCGCCGCGTTCGACGTCCGGACGCGGCGCAAGCGCGCGGGCCGGGCGGCGTGGTCGGCCGCGCTGCTGCTCGCCGTCGCGATGGCGTTCGTCCCGCTCACCTGGCTGATCGCCGTGATCGCCGCCGTGACCGTGTGGGCGCTGTTCGACCGTCCGGGACGGCGGGCGCGCCGCAACGTCGCCATCGCGCTGGGCGTGCCGCCGCTGCTGATGCTCCCGTGGACGGTCGGCCTCCTGCTGAACCCGTCGCGTTTCCTGGTCGAGGCGGGCCTGCACCGGTGGTTCGAGCCCGCCGCTGCGGCCGACCTGCTCGCGCTCGACCCCGGCGGCCCCGGCACGCCTCCGGCGTGGGCACTGGCCGGGCTGCTCGCCCTCGCCGTGTGCGCGCTGCCGCTGCGCGGGCGCCGCTACACCGTGCTGGCGGGCTGGCTGCTGGGCGTCTACGGGCTGCTCGCCGCGATCCTGATCAGCGCCGCGACCGTCCCCAAGGGCGCGGACGAGGCGCCCGGCTGGCCCGGCGTCGCGCTGATCTTCGCGGGGGGCGGGGTGCTGCTCGCGGCGACCGCCGTCGTCCAGCGCGCGACCGAGGCGCTGGCGGGCGACCACCTGATCTACAAGTCCGGCGGGGCGGCCGTCGTGCTCGCCGCGCTGTCCGGGCCCGTGCTGGCCGCCGGGTTCTGGGTGGCCGGGGGCGCGGGCGGCCCGCTGGGCAAGGTCGACCCCGACGCCGTTCCCGCGTTCGTCCACGGGCCCGGCGGGGCGAGGACGCTCGTCCTGCACCGAGAGCCGAACGGACGCATTTCCTACACGCTGCTCAGGGACGCCCGCCCACGGATAGGCGAATCCGAAGTCGCGGACGGCGGCGAAGCCCACGACCGCCTGGACGACCTCGTCGCCGGACTGGCCGCCGGCCGTGAAGGCAATGACGGGCCCGCTCTGACGCGCATGGGCGTCCAGTACATCCTGGTGCCGAATCCCAGGAAGAACCCCGTCACTGACGTCCTCGACTCGGCACCCGAACTGACGCGCCTTAGCCGCACTGAAACGTTCGCTGTTTGGCGGCTCCAGTCGCCGTCCGCCCGCATGATGCTTCTGGAAGGGGCCACCGTCACGCCCCTTCCCGCCGGACGGATCGACGCGCGCATGCAGATCCCGCCCGGAAACGGCACTCGCACGCTCCTGCTCGCCGAACCGTCCGACGATGGCTGGGACGCCACCCTGAACGGCGAAGACCTCAAGGAACGCGAAGTGGACGGCTGGGCCCAGGGCTACGACATTCCCGCCGCCGGAGGAGAGTTCGAGCTGACGAGGTCTATGACGATGCGGCACATCTGGCTCGTCGTCCAGGGCATCGCCGTACTGCTCGTCGCCGTCCTGGCCCTGCCCGGCGCACAGGCGGAGACCTTCAGGTTCACCGGTGAACGCGAACGGCGCCGCGGACGGCGAGGACGCCGCCGCAGGGGCCACGTCCGCGTCCAGCACGAGCCGCCGCCCTCCGTGGAGGAACCGAAGCCGGAGGAGGTCTCGTGAAGGCGCGCAAACTCCCGAACCCGCGCAAGCTCGTGAAGGCGCCCAAGCTCCCGAAGGCGCCCAAGCTCCCGAACCCGCGCGACCTGGTCAACACGGACGAGCTCGTGAACACCGACACGCTGCTGCGTCTCGTCGGCATGCGGTACGCGTCCGCCGCGCTCATGCTCGTCGGCGTCGCCGCGCTGTACGGGGCCGCGACGTTCTCCCGTCCAGGGGACGCCGAAGCGAACGGCCGCGAAGCCCCGGTCACGTCAGCCGTGATGGTCTGCCCCGGCCACGAGGGCGGGCGGCTGGCGGTCCAGTCCCTCGCCTCCTCCAGGAAGGGCGGACGCGTCGACATGACGCCGACGAAGGGCGGCTCCGCGCTCGCCTCCATGACGTCGCCGGGCCAGGGCTGGGAGAAGGACACCGAGTCCGGCGACGACTCCTACACGCTCCGCGCCACCGGCGCGATGGCCGCCGGGCTGGAGGCCGAGCAGACCACCTACGAGGACGGCGGCGACGACCGCGGCCTCGCCGGCGCCCGCTGCGCCACGCCCGCCACCGACCAGTGGTTCATCGGGCCCGGCCCCGTCGCCGCCGACGAACTCGACCTGTACCTCACGAACGTCGACTCCCAGCCCGCGTCCGTGGACGTCATCGCGCTGTCCGGCGAGGGCCCGCTCGACACGATCGATGGCCGCGGCACCCGCGTCGAGCCGTACACCACCCGGGTCGTGAAGATCGGCGGGTCGGCCGAGGGGCTCGGCGACGTCGTCAAGTCGGCCGCCGACCTCGCGCTTCGCGTCCGCACCAACGGCGGACGGGTCACCGCGTCCTTGCGCGTCCGCGCGGGCGAGAAGAAGGGCATCGAGTGGCTGCCGCGGTCGCCCGCGCCCGCGTCGTCGGTCGTCGTGCCCGGCGTGCCGGGCGGGCCGGGCAAGCGCCGGCTGCTGATCTCCGTGCCCGGCGAGGCCGACGCCCGGATCAGGGCGCAGGTGATCACGAAGGACGGCGCGTTCGCCCCGCAGGGCCAGGACGTCCTCGACGCGCCCGGCAAGACCGTCACGTCCCTGGCGATCGACGGCGCGCTGGTGGGGAAGGCGGGGGCCGTCCGGCTCGTCGCGGACCGTCCGATCGTCGCGGGCTTCGCCGCCGACCGCGGCGCCGACATCGCCTACGGGACGTCCACGCCGCCGCTCGGCGGCTCGGGGCCCGGCATCGTGGCCGACAACCGGTTCGACTCCTCGCTCGTCCTCACGGCCCCGTCCGGCGCGGCGACCGTCGAGGTCACGACCATGAACGCGACGGGCAAGAGCGCCCCGCAGGTGATCGAGATCCCGGCGGGCCGCACCGTGGAGACCGCGCTGGCCGCCCCGAACGGTGACGCCGAGGACGGCGCCGCCTACGGCGTAGTGATCGTCCCGAAGGCCGGGTCGGGGCCCGTCCACGCCTCCCGGACGCTCTCCAAGGGCAAGGACGACGACTACCTGTTCACCGTCCTGCCGATCACGCCCGCCGCGACCACCGTCCACCTGCCCGACACCGCCGACACCCAGGGAGCCTTGACCCCCGGCTAGTCGTCGACCCCCGGCTAGTCGTCGGGCGAGTCGTAGCTGGGGTCGACGGATTCGGGGGAGAGCCCGAGGAGGTCGGCGACCTCCTCGACCAGAAGGTCGCGGATCAGCCGGGCCATCTCGGCCTCGCCCTTGGCCCGCGCCTCGACGGGACGCCGGAACACCGTGATACGCACCGGCCGCTTGCCCTCACCCGGAGCGATGAGCCGAGCAGAGCTCGTCGTTTGATCGGTGGCGGGCGGGGGCTGGAGGACGGTCTGCCCGAGAGGAATCGGGCCCTCGAACCCGGGCTCGACGCTTGGAACCTCCTCGACGGTGAACCGCACCCGGGCCAGTTCGCGGCCCCAGCGGCTGCCGAGCCGCCGCACCTCGTCCTCGACGAGGTCGTCGAACCGTTCCGCGCGGGTGCGTGAGATCGGAGCCTGCGGGGGCGTCAGAGGACCACGTACGCCACGGCCGTGCCGATCGCGGCGCCGTACGCCTGCCACACGGGATCGCACGCCACAAGAGTACCTCTCCACCTCGCCGAACACGTGTGCGGTGGCCACACGGTGAGAGTTGGAGACCACACGGAATGTAGTTGTTACCTCGGAAATCGACCGGTAACGGCGACACGTTCGGCCGGGTGGTGGCGGAGCCGGTGGGAGGGAGGTACGGTCAGCCATCGTGAGCCCCGTCCGCACCTGCTCTCGTACCGCCTGCAAGGCGCCCGCAGTGTTCACGCTCACGTACGTCTACCGCGATTCCACCGCGGTGCTGGGTCCGCTCGCCACGTACGCCGAGCCGCACTGCTACGACCTGTGCGCGGAGCATTCGGAACGGCTCACCGCCCCGATGGGATGGGAACTGGTGCGGCTCCCCGTCGAGGAGGAGACCGAGCCGAGCGCGGACGACCTGGAGGCCCTCGCCGACGCCGTCCGCGAGGCCGCGCGGCCCGCCCCCGGAACCGGTCACGAGCCGGTCGGGCAGGGCACGGAGGTCGGCCGCCGCGGCCATCTGCGGGTGCTGCGCTCGGAGCCCGCGGGGACGCAGCCCGGCCAGGAGTGATCTTCGGGCCCGCGTCCGAGACCGCTCGGCGGCGTCGCGGCGGGGCCCGTCCGCCCTTCCCGGTAGGCTCGTGAACCCCGTTTCTTTGGGACAGGGCTCAGCGGACAGGGAGCAGGAGTGGGCGACCTCGCCAAGATCTTCAAGGCGTACGACATCCGCGGCGTCGTGCCGGACGAACTCGACCCCGCGACGGCCGAGGCGGCCGGCGCGGCGTTCGTGCGGGTGACGGGCGCGGACGCGATCGTCACCGCCCACGACATGCGGGAGTCGTCGGTGCCGCTGGCCGAGGCGTTCGCGCGCGGCGCGACGTCCCAGGGCGCGGACGTGATCGAGGCCGGGCTCGGCTCCACCGACATGCTCTACTACGCCAGCGGCAGCCTCGACCTGCCCGGCGCGATGTTCACCGCGAGCCACAACCCCGCGAAGTACAACGGGCTGAAGCTGTGCCGCTCGGGCGCCCGCCCGGTCGGCCGCGACACCGGCCTCACCGAGATCCGCGACATGATCGAGAGCGGCGTCCCGGCCTACGGCGGCGAGCCGGGGACGGTCTCGCGGCGCGACATCCTCAAGGGCTACGCCGACCATCTGAAGACGCTGGTCGACCTCTCGTCGATCCGTCCGCTCAAGGTCGTCGTGGACGCGGGCAACGGCATGGGCGGCCACACGGTCCCGTCCGTGTTCGAGGGCCTGCCGATCGACCTGGTGCCGCTGTACTTCGAGCTGGACGGCACCTTCCCCAACCACGAGGCCAACCCGATCGAGCCGGCGAACCTGCGCGACCTCCAGGCCAAGGTCCGCGAGACGAGCGCCGACATCGGGCTGGCGTTCGACGGCGACGCCGACCGCTGCTTCGTCGTGGACGAGCGCGGCGAGATCGTCGCCCCGTCCGCGATCACGGCGCTGGTCGCGACGCGGGAGCTGGCCAAGCACCCCGGCTCCTCGATCGTGCACAACCTGATCACGTCGAAGGCCGTCCCGGAGATCGTCTCCGAGCAGGGCGGGACGCCGGTCAGGACGCGGGTCGGGCACTCGTTCATCAAGCAGACGATGGCGGAGACGGGCGCGGTGTTCGGCGGCGAGCACTCGGCGCACTTCTACTTCCGCGACTTCTGGTTCGCCGACTCCGGCATGCTGGCCGCCCTCCACGTCCTCGCGGCGCTCGGGGAGCAGGACGGGCCGCTGTCCGAGCTGCTCGGCGAGTACACGCGCTACGTCGCGTCCGGCGAGATCAACAGCGAGGTCGCCGACCAGGACGCCGCCACCGCGAACGTCCGCGCCGCCTTCGCCGGACGCCCCGGGACGGCGATCGACGAGCTCGACGGCCTCACCGTGAGCGACGACGCCGCCGGGTGGTGGTTCAACCTGCGGCCGTCCAACACCGAGCCGCTGCTGCGCCTCAACGCGGAGGCGGGCGACGACGCGACCATGGCGGCGATCCGCGACGAGGTCCTCGCCCTGGTACGGAAGAAGTGACCGGCCGGCGGAGGACGTGACGGCTTCGCGAGAACGTGACGGCTTCGCGAGAACGACCGGCCGCGGGGAGAGCGACCCGGGGCGGGAGAAGTGACCGAGAGGGAGAAGTGACGCTGCTATGACCTTGAAGCTCGACTCCTGGCTGCTGGAGATCCTCGCCTGCCCCAACTGCGGCGGCGACCTGCGCGCCGACGAGGAGGCCGCGGAGCTGGCGTGCACCGGGTCGTGCCGCTACGCCTACCCCGTCCGCGACGACATCCCCGTCCTGCTGGTCGACGAGGCCAGGACCCCCGCTCCGTGATTTCGGGGCTCGATCCCTCCCGGCTGGACGACGTCGCGGCGGCCGAGGCGGCCGATCCCGGGGGGATGCTGCGGCAGGTCGCGTCGTCGGCGGCGCAGGTGCGGGAAGCGCAGCGCGCCGCGGCGGAGGCGGGCATCGACCGTCTCGCCGAGGACGGCAGGCCCCGCGCGATCGTGATCGCCGGCATGGGCGGCTCGGGCATCTCAGGCGACGTCCTCGCCGCGGTGTGCGGCGTGGGCTGCGCGGTCCCGGTGACGACGGTGCGCGGCTACCGGCTGCCCGGCTGGGTGGGCGCCGCCGACCTCGTCATCGCGGTCTCCTGCTCCGGGAAGACCGAAGAGACACTCGAAGTCGCCGCGGAGGCGTCCCGCCGCGGATGCAGGCTCCTGTTCGTCGGCGGGCCGGATTCGCCGCTCGCGGAGCTGTCCGACAGAAGCCGCGGCGTGTTCGTCCCGGTGCGGTCGGTGGGGCAGCCGCGTTCGACGCTGTGGGGCCTCACGATCCCGCTGGTCCTCGCGGCGCGCACGCTGGGGCTGGCGGACGTGCCCGAGATGGTCCTCGAATCGACGGCCGCGCTGCTGGAGGACGTCGCACACCGGTGCCGTCCGTCCAGCGAGCCGTTCGTCAACCCGGCCAAGCGGATGGCGCTGGACCTCGCGGGCGACGTCCCGCTGGTGTGGGGGGCGTCCCCGCTGGCGGCGACGGCGGCGTACCGGCTGTGCTGCCAGCTCAACGAGAACGCCAAATACCCGGGCGTCTTCGGCGAGGTCCCGGAGGCCGGCCACAACCAGGTGATGGCGTTCGACGGTCATTTCGGGCGCGGCGCCACGCGATCGGCGCCGTCGTCGTCGCCGTCCGACCCTGACGACTTCTTCCGCGACCGGGTGGACGATCCCGAGCACGGCCTGCACCTCGTCCTCATGCGGGACGTGGAGGAGCATCCGCAGGTCCGCAAGCGGTGCGACGCGTCCGTCGACATCGCCCGCGACCGGGGCGTGGCCGTCACCCAGATCGGGGCCGAGGGCGAGCATCCGCTGGAGCGAATCGCGACTCTGATCGCGCTCGCTGACTATGTCACGGTTTACTTGGCTATCGCGCTGGGTGTGGATCCCACTCCGGTGCCTGCCATTCAAGAGCTAAAAGCGAGGATTGCTTAGAGATGAGTGCTGAGGGCGGAACCAAGGCCATCGTCGCCGCGCTGGCCGCCAACCTCGGGATCGCAGTGTCGAAGCTGGTCGCGTTCGCGTTCACCGGTTCGTCGTCGATGCTGGCCGAGTCGATCCACTCGATGGCGGACTCGGGGAACCAGGGGCTCCTGCTCCTCGGCGGCAAGCGCTCCAGGCGCGAGCGGACGCAGCAGCACCAGTTCGGCTACGCCCGCGAGCGCTACTTCTACGCGTTCGTCGTCGCGGTCGTGCTGTTCACCGTGGGCGCGGTGTTCTCGCTGTACGAGGGCCAGCACAAGATCAACCACCCGGAGGAGGTCAAGTCGCCGGGCTGGGCGTTCGGGGTGCTGATCGTCGCGATCATCATGGAGATCTTCTCGTTCCGCACCGCGATCGTCGAGTCGAACCGGGTCCGCGGCGACCAGGGCTGGTGGGCGTTCATCCGCCGCGCCAAGGCCCCTGAGCTGCCCGTCGTCCTGCTGGAGGACCTCGCCGCCCTCGTCGGCCTGCTCCTCGCGCTGTTCGGCGTCTCGATGGCCGTGGCGACCGGCAACGGCGTGTGGGACGGCGTCGGCACCGTGGCGATCGGCGTGCTGCTCGCCGTCGTCGCGACGATCCTGGCGATCGAGACCAAGAGCCTGCTGATCGGCGAGGGCGTCACGCCCGAGCACGAGCGGGAGATCGTCGAAGCGCTGGAGTCGGTCGAGCAGGTCGACCATCTCATCCACATGCGGACGGAGTACCTGGGCCCGGACGAGCTGCTGATCGCCGCCAAGATCGCTGTCAACCACGACCACACGGCCGCCGACGTGGCCCGCGGCATCGACGCCGCCGAGGCCAAGATCCGGGCGCAGTTCCCGGAGGCGAAGCTGATCTACCTGGAGCCGGCGCTGGACGAGGCCCCCCGCAAGCCCGTCGCGGGCACGGCGTCCCCGACGTCCGTGGAGCTGGAGAAAGACTGACCGACGCTCCGGAACCCCTGCGTGAGGTGCGCGACGTGTGCGGCGGCCTCGCCGCGCGACGTGGTCGCGCGGGGCCGGAGGAACATGGGACCCCTCGCCGGGCGGCCGCCGCTGTGCCGGCCAACCCCAGCCCAGGCAAGACCGGCGAGTGCCTCCTAAGAGGCGCGAACCACGGCCGTCCGGCGAGGTGCTTTCCCATGCCTCCCCGCCCGGACCCCTGAACACCGGGCGGTTCTGGTGTGACCGCGGCAGCCGCCCCGAACCCCCTACGCCGGAGCCGCTGCCGTCGCGGTCACGGTTAGAACACTACGTTCGCGGCGGTCTCCGGCACGTCCCCCTCAAGGAGGGAAAGCGGGTGGTACTCCAGACGGAGCCGCGCCGCCCGCATACATCCGCGCGGTGAGGTGAGAGCAAGCCTCAGAGGTCAGTATTGAGTCGTGACGTCCGATGACAAGCCCTCGACCGGACCCGGCCCCGCGGGATTCGGCCCTGCCGTGGCGCACCACGCGTGGCGGCTGTCCGGCCGGATCGTGGCGGGAGTGGGCCAGCTGCTGCTGTGGATCCTCACGGGGATCGGCACCCTGCTGCGCCCGCTGGCGGTGCGCCTCGTCGCGCGGCTGAACGGCGGCGCGGCACGGCATCCGCCGCCCGGCATGCCGGGTTCCGCCGTCCCGGCCGGGACGACCGCGCCGCTGCCCCGCTGGATCAACACCTGGCGGGAGGTCGTCGGCTCCTGGTACTTCGCGCCGCTGACCGGGCTCGCCCTCACCATCGCCGCGCTCGCCGAGCTGGCGCCGCGCGCCGAGACGCCGCTCAGCCTCGCGGGCGGGTTCGCGGTCGCGTCCACGCTCCCGCTCGGCTGGCGGCGCGAGAACCTGCGGCCGGTCGCGGCCATTGTTCTCGGCGCGGTCGCGGCGAGCCTGCTCACCGGGCAGATCCTGCTGGTCACCACCGGCTTCGCGGCCCTGTACACGCTGTACGCGCTGGGCCGGCAGCTGCCCCGCCAGTCCACCGGTGTCCTCGCGGTCGGCAGCGTGGTCACGCTCGCGGTCGTCTACCTGGCCACCTCGACGCTGGACGACGTCCCGTGGCCGGCCGTCTTCATCGCCGTCCTGGCGGCCATCGGGCTCGGCGACGCGCGCCGTGTTGTGGAGTCCGCCAGCAAGACCGAGGCGAAGGCGGCCGAGCGGACCAACGAGACGCTGACCCGGCTCACGGCCGTGCAGCGGGAGCAGGCGGTGATGCGGGAGCGGGCCCGCATCGCCCGCGAGCTGCACGACGTCGTCGCGCACTCCGTCTCCATGATCGCGGTGCAGGCGGAGACGGCCCCGTACACGATGGAGAACCTGTCGCCCGAGGCCCGCGCCGGCTACACCGAGATCGCCAAGACCGCGCGGGAGGCGCTGGTGGAGATGCGGCGGCTGCTCAGCGTGCTGCGCGCCGACGCGAAACCGGAACCGGACGCGGCCAACTCCCCGCAGCCGCGCCTGGACCGGCTGCCCGACCTGATCGAGCAGCACCGCGGCGCGGGCGGCCACGTCGACCTGGCCGTGCACGGCGACCCGCGCCTGCTGTCGACGACGGTGGAGCTGTCGGCGTACCGGATCGTCCAGGAGGCGCTGACGAACGCGCGGCGGCACGCGCCGGGGGCCGGGGTCCGCGTCGACCTGACGTTCATGCCCGACCGGCTGGCGGTCCGCGTGCACGACAGCGGCGCGTCCGGGCCAGGGCCGTCCCAGACCAGGGTCCTGAACCGCGACGACCCCGCGTCCCGTACCGCCGTGCTGGACGACCCCGCCGGGGCCACGTCCGTGGACGCCGCCGGACACACCCGCCTGGAGACCCCGGAGCCCGGCGTCCCGCAAGGGCCGGGCGCACCGCAGGGGCCGGGTGGCCTACACGGGTCGGGTGGCGGACATGGCCTCGTCGGGATGCGGGAACGTGCGACCATGCTGGGCGGGCGGTTCTCCGCCGGCCCGGCCGAACAGGGCGGGTTCCTGGTGGAGGCCGAGCTTCCGCTGACGAGGGAAGGGAATACCACCCGTGGACACGGCTCCGAGGCGCCTCCCGGCGGCGCCTGACCCCGTCACCGACGCCATCGACGTCATGGACCTCAGCGCCGAGCCCGCGGGGCGGCAGCGGTGATCAACGTGCTGATCGTCGACGACCAGACGATCGTCCGGGCCGGGTTCGCGGCCCTGCTCGCCGCGCAGGACGACATCACCGTCATCGGCGAGGCCGGCGACGGGCGCGAGGCCGTCCGGATCGCCGAGCGCAGCCGTCCCGACGTCGTCGTCATGGACATCCGGATGCCCGGCATGGACGGCATCGAGGCCACCCGGCGCATCCTCGCCCTCCCCGGCTCCGAGAACGTCCGGGTGCTGGTGCTGACGACGTTCGACGTGGACGAGTACGTCTACGAGGCGCTCGCCGTCGGCGCCAGCGGCTTCCTGCTGAAGGACGCCACCGCCGAGGAGCTGGTGTCCGCCGTCCGGGTGGTGGCGCGCGGCGACTCCCTCCTCGCCCCGCAGGTCACCGGACGCCTCGTCCGCGAGTTCACCAAGCAGCGCCGCAACAGGCCGCAGGCGCCGTCGGAGCTGTCCACGCTGACGGCGCGGGAGACGGAGGTGCTCGTCCTGATCGCGGGCGGGCTGTCCAACGGCGAGATCGCGGCGCGCCTGGTCGTCAGCGAGCACACGGTGAAGACGCACGTGGCGCGCGTCTTCACCAAACTCGGCCTGCGCGACCGCGCCCAGGCGGTCATGCTCGCCTACGAGTACGGCGTCGTCGTCCCAGGCGAGAACGCCCCCGGCTGACACCGGTCCGGCTGGCACGGGCCCGGGGTCAGCGGCGGCGGAGCAGGCGCATCGCCTTCTCCTTCTCGAAGTCGAGCGCGCGGGTCGGCGGCGCGGACAGCCGTCCGATGCGTTCGCCCAGCTCACGGACGTGCGCCTGCACCTGCGGCTCGGCCAGGACGCGCAGCCCGAACGCCAGCTCCGCCGGGCCGATGTCGTAGCGCTTCTCCAGCGCGAGGGCGAGCGCGACCGCCCGCAGCTCGGCGTCGCCGAACCTGCGGTGGCCGCCGCCGCGCCTGGCCAGCGCCGCCTCCCGGGTGACGGGCAGCAGCCCGAGAGCCTCGCGGTAGCGGAGCATGCGGGGCGAGGTGCCGAGCCGCCGTGCGGCCTCCGTGATGCGCATGAGCTGATTCTGACAAATTTGTGTCAGAAAGTCGCGTCCGACCGTGCCTGCGGCCCGTCGCCGCGCTTAGACTCCCTGCGTACCGACCCGCCATCCGCCATCCGCGGACCAAGGAGCAACGAAAGCATGGACTACAAGGTCGCCGACCTTTCGCTGGCCGATTTCGGGCGCCGGGAGATCCGGCTCGCCGAGCACGAGATGCCGGGCCTGATGGCGGTGCGCGAGGAGTACTCCGCCGCCAAGCCGCTGCGCGGCGCCAAGATCATGGGCTCGCTGCACATGACGATCCAGACCGCCGTGCTGATCGAGACGCTGGTGGAGCTGGGCGCCGACGTCCGCTGGGTGTCCTGCAACATCTTCTCCACCCAGGACCACGCCGCCGCCGCGGTCGTCGTCGGCAAGGACGGCACCAAGGACGACCTCAAGGGCGTCCCGGTGTTCGCGTGGAAGGGCGAGACGCTCGAAGAGTACTGGTGGTGCACCGACCAGGCCCTGCAGTGGCCGGACGGCACCGGCCCCAACATGATCCTGGACGACGGCGGCGACGCGACCCTCCTCGTCCACAAGGGCGCCGAGTACGAGAAGGCGGGCGCCGTCCCCACCGCCACCGAGGACGACCCCGAAGAGCTGGGCATCGTCCTCGACACCCTCCGCCGCACCATCGCGGAGAGGCCGGGCCGCTGGACGGAGGCCGCCGCCGCCGTCAAGGGCGTCACCGAGGAGACCACGACCGGCGTCCACCGCCTCTACGAGATGGCGAAGGCCGGCACCCTCCAGTTCCCGGCGATCAACGTCAACGACTCGGTCACCAAGTCGAAGTTCGACAACAAGTACGGCTGCCGGCACAGCGTGATCGACGGCCTGAACCGCGCCACCGACGTGCTGATCGGCGGCAAGGTCGCGCTCGTCTGCGGCTACGGCGACGTCGGCAAGGGCTGCGCCGACGCGCTGCGCGGCCAGGGCGCCCGCGTGATCGTCACCGAGATCGACCCGATCTGCGCGCTGCAGGCCGCGATGGACGGCTTCCAGGTCACCACCCTGGACGACGTCGTCGAGACCGCCGACATCTTCGTCACCACCACCGGCAACTTCAACATCATCACGGCCGCCCACATGGCCCGGATGAAGCACCAGGCGATCGTGTCCAACATCGGGCACTTCGACAACGAGATCGACATGGCGGGCCTCGCCAAGACGCCCGG
The DNA here is from genome assembly GCF_044326405.1 of Actinomadura sp. 1N219. Lineage (NCBI taxonomy): Bacteria > Bacillati > Actinomycetota > Actinomycetes > Streptosporangiales > Thermomonosporaceae > Actinomadura > Actinomadura sp. 1N219. The sequence continues at coordinate 1,116,328 of NZ_JBIRAY010000001.1, forward strand.
CATCGAGAAGATCGAGGTCAAGCCGCAGGTCGCCGAGTGGCGCTTCCCGGACGGCCACTCCATCATCGTGCTGGCCGAGGGCCGCCTGATGAACCTCGGCTGCGCCACCGGCCACCCGTCGTTCGTGATGTCCAACTCGTTCACGAACCAGGTCATCGCGCAGATCGAGCTGTTCACCAAGACCGAGGAGTACCCGCTCGGCGTGTACGTCCTGCCCAAGCACCTGGACGAGAAGGTCGCCCGCCTCCACCTCGACGCGCTCGGCGTCAAGCTCACCGAGCTGACCAAGGAGCAGGCCGCCTACATCGGCGTCCACGTCGAAGGCCCCTACAAGCCGGACCACTACCGTTACTGAGTTCATTGCATTTCTCTCCTCCTTCGGCCCTGGCGGGCCTCCATCGTCGAGAAACGCGAGCGATCGCTAGCATCGCTCCGACTCGCCTGGCGGCTCGCTGCGCGATCAGTTTCTCGCTTCGCTCGAAACTGGCTTCGCACGCGATCGCGACGATTGAGGTCGTTGCGTGGTTGCGGCGGTGGCTGAGGTAGGTGGGTATGCCGGTGCTGCCGGACGGGTACCGACCCGTCCGGCAGCCGCCTTTTAGGGGAGTGGATGAGCGATATTGCGGACGCTTCGCTGGCGTATGAGGGCGTCAAGCGGATCGAGTGGGCTGACCGGAGCATGCCCGTGCTGCGCCAGATCCGGGAGCGGTTCGCTGACGAACGTCCTCTGGACGGACTGAAGGTCGCCGCGTGCATGCACATCACGACCGAAACGGCGGGACTCATCCGGACGCTCCAGGCGGGCGGTGCGAGTGTCGCGCTCGCGGCGTCCAATCCTCTGTCGACGCAGGACGACACGGCGGCTGCGCTCGTCCAGGAGTACGGCGCGGAGGTGTTCGCCCGCGCGGGCACCGACCGCGAGGGTTATTACGCGCATATTCACCAGGCGTTGGAGACGGGGCCCGACCTCGTCCTGGACGACGGTTGCGACCTGGTCAACACGCTGCACATCGACCGCACCGACCTGCTCGGCACGGTCAAGGCGGGCTGCGAGCAGACGACGACCGGTGTCATCCGCCTGCATCAGATGGCGCTTGAAGGCGCGCTTCGTTTTCCCATGGTCGCGGTGAACGACACCGACACCAAGCACATGTTCGACAACCGCTACGGCACGGGCCAGTCGACCCTGGACGGAATCATCCGCGCGACCAACACGCTCCTAGCGGGCAAGACGGTCGTCATCGCGGGCTTCGGTTTCTGTGGGCGCGGCCTGGCCGAACGGGCTCGCGGACTAGGGGCTCGGGTCGTCATCACCGAAATCGACCCTGTGAAGGCGCTCGATGCAGCGTTGCAGGGTTTCGCCGTCCAGCCCATGGCCGAGGCGGCCGTGAACGGCGACGTTTTCATCACCGTCACGGGAAACCGTGATGTCGTTAACGGGGAGCATCTCGCCGTTATGAAGGACGGCGCGATCCTTGCGAACTCCGGGCACTTCGACGTCGAGATCGACGTGCGCGCACTGAGCGATATGGCGGTCGAGGTGCATAGCGGCAGCCGTCCGCAGACCGCCGAGTACGTCCTGGCCGACGGGCGGCGCCTCGTCCTCCTCGCGGAGGGCCGCCTCGTCAACCTCGCGGCCGCCGAGGGCCATCCGGCCGCCGTGATGGACATGTCGTTCGCCGACCAGGCCCTCACGTGCGCGTGGCTCGCGACGGCCCATTCGACGCTGTCCGCGGCCGTCCACGACGTCCCGAAGGACATCGACACGGAGGTCGCCCGCCTGAAGCTGGCGTCGATGTCCATCTCCATCGACCGCCTCACCCAGGACCAGGAGGACTATCTGCACTCCTGGCGTCTCGGGTCCTGAGCCGTGCCGTCCGGGACGTACCTGCACGCGGGCGAGGGCCTTGAGGAGCGCTTCAAGTGCGCGCCGGGCCCGGGCGGCTGGCGGTACACGTCCCAGCGTCCGGACGGCGTCCGCACGGATCTGGTCGTGGACGCACGGTGGCGCCAGATCCGCGTCGAACTCGTCACCCCGACCTGGTGGGTTCGGGGCGGCGTCACGGGTCCCGAGGTTGCCTGGGTTCGTGCCGCCGAAGAGACGGGCACCGAACATGCCGAACGTGCGTCCGGCTTCCTAGCGGAGTCGCCTGGTTTCCTCATTGCCGTTGCCCGCTCACTGGAGTTGGACGAGAACGCGCAGACTGACGTCCGTCTCGTCCAGTTGAGCGGTCCCTCCCTTTCGCCGCTCACCACCAATTGGCGCTGGCGGCTAGCGGGAACGTCCGTGCATGAGACCGAAACGGAACCGCTCCCGGTCTCGCAGTACGAAGTCACGGACCTCTCCACAGGGGAAGTTGAAACCGTCCACCTGGCGGGTGACGTGGTTGTCGCCGCTCCGGGCATCGAACTCACCGACCTGGAGTCTCCGCCCAACCTGCTGGGCTAGCGCAGTAGGTCACCGGAGGCTTGAACCAACGGCCACCAGGACGTGCTGACCGCGTTCCAGTGGCGCCACAGAGGAAGCGAGCCAGCCGGGGACGGCGACGTGCGCGCCCGGCACGGGACGGACCACCAGGTTGCGTCCCCACGGCTGTCCGGGCGTGGCGGCCCTTGGAGAGCCGGTACGGGGGTCGGCGAAGGCGATGGCGCCCGATCCGTTGACCGCGGGGGCGGCGTCCAGCACCCACCACGCGACGAGGTCGCCAGGATGCACCGCGGCAGGACGTTCGTAGCCGTGCCGCCAGACCTGGACGTCGATCGCGACGCCGCCGACGGGAGGCGCGAGGCCGGGCCCGTAGGAGTCCGCGAGCGCGTCGAACGAGCGGTGGAACTGCGCGGCGGCCGCCTCCAGGTCGGTGATGATCTCGCCGGGCGGCAGGCTCTCCAGCGCGGGCCCCTCGGCGCCGATGCCCGCGGCGGACGGGGACAGCAGCCCGGCGGGGTCGAGCGTGGCGAACGCGACGGGCGTCCCCCAGTGCTGCTGGACGGGCGACACGGCATTGCCGCAGCCGCGCCTGCCACGGCTGGACGAGGCGACGGGCGCGGGGACGGGAACGGGGGTGGTGGTGATCGTCATGAGACTCGGCTCCAGCGTTCGTGGTAGGCGATGTTCCAGGCGATCGCGATCCGCAGCCGGGAGTCGGCGGCGGTCGCCCTCATCCAGTGGGCCTGCCAGCCCGGGAAGGCGATCATCCGGCCGGGGACCGGCGAGTAGCTGACCGGTCCGGGGGAGGCCGTCCGGCTCATGGCGGCGGGGCGCGGATCGAGCATCCGCAGGTATCCGGCGTCGCTGTCGCCGCTCGGCTCGGCGGCGACGGACAGCACGCCCGACCAGGCCGAGTCGTGGCGGGTGTGCGGGCGCAGCGAGTCGCCCGCCCGGCAGACCACCGCCCACGCCTCGGCGTGGACGTCGTCGTCGCCGATCTCGTCGGCGGCCTCGCCCATCACCGCGTGGGCCAGCGACTGCCCCGCGACGCTGATCTGGTGCCTCAGCCAGTCGATCGAGGGATGGCTCCAGGACAGCAGCGTCTGGGACGACTTGATCACGGTGATGCCGCCGTCCGCGGCCTTGCGCCTGTCGGCCTCCTCCGCCTCCAGGATGAGCGTTCGCAGGTTCGGGAGGTGCTCGGCGGCGCCGGCGCAGTCGGCCTGGTAGACGGGCGTCCGCCACATCTGCAGCACCAGCCGTTCCGCAGCGGCCGGGTGGCCGCCGCTTATGTCGCCCAGCGTGTCGTCGGCATTGCTTGTTCCGGTGTCGGTCACGGGACCGCTCCTTGTAATTCTCTGGCGCGCACCGGGCCGCTGAGGGCATCCGGCTGGAATCGAATCGACCCTCAGCGCCCGGTACGCACGGGGGTTCGGAGTCAGACTGGTTCGGGGACAGACTGGCTCAGGGTCAGACGGGTTCGGTGACGTCCTCTCCGGGCGCGTCGGTGAGGCGCTGCAGATAGTTGTGCTCGCCGAGGGAATCGATGAGGCCGAGTTCGGTCTCCAGGTAATCGACGTGCTCTTCCTCGTCGGCGAGGATCTCCTCGAAGATCCTGGCCGAGGTGATGTCGCCGCGCGAGCGCATCAGTTCGACGCCGGGCCGCAGCCGCGCCACGTTCTCCATTTCCAGGGCCAGGTCCGACCGCAGTTGCTCGGGGACGGTCTGCCCGATCCGCAGCGGGTTGAGTTTCTGGTAGTTCGGCATCCCCTCCAGGAAAAGGATCCGCTCGGTGAGCCGCTCGGCGTGCTTCATCTCGTCGAGGGATTCCGAGCGGGTGTGTTCGGCGATGCGTGTGTAGCCCCAGTCCTGCTGCATCTTGCCGTGCAGGAAGTACTGGTTGATCGCCGTCAGTTCAGCGGTGAGCTGCTCGTTGAGCAGCCCGATGATCTCTCTGTCACCTTCCATAACGCAAACGCTGACATGGCCGGCGGCGGTCGGCCAGCATAGAAAATTCGAGTTGAACTTCCTTCACGCAGCGAATTCATGGCGTGGACTGCGGTGATCGTCCGCGCAATCCCCGGCGGACAATTCGCAAGTGCCAGATGGGGAGGTCCTAGGTGGAAACGCCGAGGACCGACGGTGCGCTGTGATAACCCTGACCGGCCCGCAGGTCACCCCGACCGTCGCGTTGTATTCACTGACCGTTCGGTAGGTGACGCCTTCTATGGGACGCCAGTGCGGCCTTTAATAGAAGGGTGCCCGACAATTATTAGGATTGCCTGACCTAATTGAGGATAGGCTATCCTAAACCGTTCCACAATTGCCGATGGCTAGGTTATGTGGGAACCAGGGGAGATCATGTACGACCGTTCCCATTCCCGAGTTCTCGCTGTCGCCCGATCCGGCGGCGCGTCAGCGGGTGGTGGGCGGGTACGGGCCCTGCGGCGGAGGTCCGGGCGGCGCCGCCCCAGGAGGCGGATACGGGCTGCTGGGGCCCGGACCTGGGGCCGGGTAGGCCCCGGACGGGTACGGGCCCTGAGCGGGCGGACGAGGCGCGTTCAGGACCTGCTGGTACGGCCCCGCGCCGTAGTCGGACGGCGGAAGGAACTGCGGCTGGCCCGGCACGGGAGCGCTGAACGGCGGCGGCGCCGGAGGCCCCTGCCGGGGCGGTCCGGACGGCGGCTGGCCTGCCATCGCCATCGCGGGGGCGGGCCCCGGGGCCCAGGCCGTCCAGCCGAGGCGCTGCATGCGGCGGTGGCGGCGCTGGGCGAGCCGCTGCTCCTCGCGGTGGCGGCGCTCCGCCAGGACGGCCGACAGCAGGATCTCCGGCCGGACGCCCGGCGGCGGAGGCGGGCTCACCACCGCGACGACCTGCGACGCGATCCGCTGCCCCAGCGAGTCGCGCACGTCCGGCAGCAGCTCCCAGAAGCGCGACAGGTACTGCCGGGCCGTCATCGCCAGCTCGTCCGACAGCTGCGACAGCTCCAGCGAGCTGCCCCACCAGGCCAGCTGCGGCGGCATCACGGCCACCGGCCCGAAGAACGCCGACGTCGGGACGCGTTCCTGGATGACGATCGTCCCGGCGAACAGGTCGCCGAGCCGCTTCCCGCGCCGGTTGCAGAACGAGGTGATCAGGGCGGGCGAGCCGTAGAACGTCCAGAACTCGATGACGCCCGCCAGCGCGCGCACGAGGGCCTGCCGGAACCGGATGGGCCCGCCGTCGTCGGCGACGACGCGGAGGCCCACGGCCATCTTGCCCAGCGTCCGTCCGCGCGACAGCGTCTCGAACACGCACGGATACCCCACGAGGACGGTCACGACGGCGAGGAGTGTCAGCCCTATCGTCCACGCCTCGTCCGCTACGAGCGACGTCATGGCAGTGAAGTAGATGGCGATGTTGAGCAGCACCATCTGGAAGATCAGGTCGAGCAGTATGGCGCAGCCACGGCTGGCCAGGCGCGCGACCCTGATGTCGAGCGCGACGGCCTCGCCGGTGACGAGTTCGGCCATGTCCTGGTCCTCCAATTGGCTGGGCTGCCGTCCATTTTGCCGGTTGGACGGAGCGAGGCGTTAGTCTCCCTCGGGTGGACGTCGACGCCTATGTGGCCGCGCACAACGCCGACTGGCAGCGCCTGGAGTGGCTCATCAACCGCGGCCGCAGGCTGACCGGCGCGGAAGCCGACGAACTCGTCGAGCTCTACCAGCGGACGGCGACGCACCTGTCGGTCGTCCGTTCCAGCTCTCCGGACCCTCAGCTCGTAGGCCGGTTGTCCTCCCTCGTGGCACGAGCCAGGGCCGCGGTGGCCGGCGCCCAAGCCCCTCTCTGGCGGGACGTTACCCGCTTTGCGACTGTGTCGTTCCCAGCGGCCGCGTACAGGATGAAGTGGTGGTGGCTCGGCAACGCCGTCCTGGGCAATCTGCTGGCTCTGGCCCTGGCGATCTGGGTCGTGCACAGCCCCGAAGTACAGGCGAGCATCGCGACACCGGACGAGATCCGCGAACTCGTCGAGCACGACTTCGCGAACTACTACACCGAGCATTCGGCGTCGTCGTTCGCGTTCCAGGTCTGGGTCAACAACGCGTGGGTATCGGCGATCGCGCTGATATTCGGCATCCTTCTCGGCATCCCCACCGTGTACGTCCTGCTGATGAACCAGATCAACCTCGGCCTTACCGGCGGGCTGATGTTCGCCTACGGCAAGGGCGACGTGTTCTTCGGGCTGATCCTTCCGCACGGCCTCCTGGAACTCACCGCCGTCTACCTGGCCTGCGCGGGCGGCCTCAAACTCGGCTGGACGGTCATCGACCCTGGCCGCCGCCGTCGCGGCCAGGCCCTCGCAGAAGAGGGACGAGCGGCCGTCAGCATCGCGATCGGCCTCGTCGCCGTCCTGCTCGTGTCCGGCCTCATCGAGGGTTTCGTCACCGGCTGGGTGCACACCACCTGGCTGCGCATCTCCATCGGCGTCGTCGCCGAGGTCGCGTTCCTCGCCTACGTGATCGTCCTCGGCCGCCGCGCCACCCGCCAAGGCGAAACCGGCGACGCCGACCTACGACCCGACCTGGCTCCCGTCGCCGGATAGCGCGTTTTTATTGCAGCGCTCTCCTCTTTCGGGCGCTGGGCGCCCTCCATCGTCGAGCACTGCGCGCGATCGCTGCATCGCTTCGTCTCGCCTTGGCGGCTCGCTGCGCGATCAGGTTTCTCGCAGGCTCGAAACCTGCCTTCGGACGCGATCGCAAGCGTTGAGGTCGTCGCGTGGTTGCGGCGGTGGCCGAGGTTCTTACAAGCGTCCAGCGGCTTTTAGGGCGAGGTAGGCGTCGGCTAGGGCGGGGGCTATTTCCTCCGGGGGCGCGTCCACGACCTCTACGCCGTGGCCGCGTAGTTCGGCGGTGAGGCGGCGGCGTTCGGCGCGGGCGCGTTCTGCGGCTGCGGCGTCGTACACGGAGGCGAGGTCGCCCCGGGCGGCCGCCATCTCGCCGACCCTCGGGTCGGAGACCGCCGCGATCATGACGAGGTGGCGGGCGGTGAGTTGCGGCAGCAGCGGCAGCAGGCCCTCTTCGAGCGCGGCCGTGTTCAGCTCGGTGAGCAGTACGACGAGGCACCGCTGCCGGACGCGGGCCATCAGCGTCGACACCATCCCGGCGGCGTCGCATTCGATCAGCTCCGGCTCCAGCGGCGCTAGGGCGTGCACCATCGCGGGCAGCAGATCCGTCCTGGACGCGCCTTCGACGCGGGCACGGACACGCCGGTCGTAGGCGAGCAGGTCGACGCGGTCGCCCGCGCGGGACGCCAGGGCGCCGAGGAGCATCGCGGCGTCCATGGAGCAGTCGAGCCTGGGAATGTCGCCGACGCGGCCCGCGGACGTGCGGCCGGTGTCGAGCACCAGGTAAATCCGACGGTCGCGCTCAGGGCGCCACGTGCGGACGACGATGTCGTTGCGGCGTGCGGTGGCGCGCCAGTCGATGGAACGGACGTCGTCGCCGTCCACGTACTCGCGCAGTGAGTCGAACTCTGTGCCCTGCCCACGGATGAGGGCCACGTGTGCTCCGGTGAGTTCGCGTAGCCGTGCGAGCTTGGCGGGCAGGTGGCGGCGGGACGGAAACGCTGGGAGGGCACGGACCGTCCAGGGCGCGGCGCGCGAAAGCTGACGCGCGGCCAGTCCGAGCGGTCCGACAGAGCGGACGACGACGGTGACGGCCTTCCGGTCGCCGCGCCTTGTCGGCGTCAGCGTCATCTCCACGCGTCGCCGTTCACCGGCGGGCACGTCTACTTTCACGCTGCGGGGCGTGGCTCCGGCGCTCGGCGGCCACACGTCCCGTAGGCGGGCCTTGAGGCGCCGCCGTCCGAGGTTCTCCACGATCAGCGACACCTGGGCCGTCCCGCCGAGACGGACGTTCGTGTCACCGGAACGGTGGAAGCGCAGCGCGCGCACGTTCCCGGCGAGGGCCAGGTCGACGGCGACGCCGAACAGCAGGACGCCCCAGACGATGAACAGCGTCCACCAGCTCGGCGCGAACAGCGGGACCGCCGCGCTGAGCAGCGCCAGGAGGCCGAGGCGTCCGGTCAGCGCCATCAGCGCGGGGCGGGGACGTGGGCGAGGATGCCCTCCAGCACGCCGTCGGCCGTCGCGCCCTCCAGCTCCGCCTCGGGACGGAGCTGGACGCGGTGCCGCAGCGTCGGCCGGGCCAGCGCCTTCACGTCGTCCGGCGTCACGTAGTCGCGGCCGGACAGCCACGCCCACGCGCGGGAGGTGGCCAGCAGCGCCGTCGCACCACGCGGCGACACGCCAAGCTGGAGTGACGGCGACTGGCGGGTTGCCCTGCACAGGTCCACGACGTAGGCCGCGACCTTGGGGTCGAGGTGGACGCCCCTGACCGCGGCCCGTCCAGCGGCCAGTTCGCTCGCGCCCGCGACCGGCTGCACCGCTGACAGGTCACGCGGGTCGAACCCAGCCGCGTGCCGTTGAATCATGGCGATTTCTTCGTCCCGCGTGGGCACGGGCACGGTCAGCTTGACCAGGAACCGGTCGAGCTGAGCCTCCGGCAGCGGATAGGTGCCCTCGTACTCGATCGGGTTCTGCGTCGCGCACACCACGAACGGGTCGGGCAGAGCGCGCGCGGAGCCCTCCACGGAGACCTGCCGTTCCTCCATCGCCTCCAGGAGGGACGCCTGCGTCTTCGGCGGCGTCCGGTTGATCTCGTCGGCGAGCAGGAGGTTGGTGAAGACGGGACCCTCGCGGAACTCGAATTCCGATGTCCGGTTGTCGTACACCAGCGATCCGGTCACGTCGCCCGGCATCAGGTCGGGGGTGAACTGGACGCGCTTGAAGTCCAGGTCGAGGGCGCGCGACAGCGTCTTGATGAGGAGCGTCTTCGCCGTACCTGGAACGCCCTCCAGCAGGACGTGGCCGCGGCACAGCAACGCGATGACCAGACCGGTCACCACGGAATCCTGACCGACGACCGTCTTGGCGACCTCGCCGCGCAGCGCCGTCAGCGCCGCGCGGGCGATTTCGGCCTGGCGCTGCGTCTCCTCGGACAGCCCCGGCGGAGTATCGCTCTCGGTACTCGTGCCGGGCACGTCGTCCTTCCCGAGCTCTACTGGGCGGTTCAAGACTGGCGTACCTGCCTTTCCAGGTCGTCGAGGACGTCGCTGAGGGCGATGAGCCCCGCGTCGTCCAAGGGTTCAGGACCGTACAGGGCCGCGCCGACGTACGTCTCGTCGTACGTCGTGCGGCGGGCGACCGCCGAGACGATCTCCTGCACGGCGGAGGGGTCTTGCGCACGGCTGCGGGGGAGGCCGAGCAGTGGGACGAGCCGTTCACGGGCCCCCGACCGCAGCGCGTCGGACGCGCGGTCACGGGCGTGCCCGGCGCGGTAGAGGCGGGCGCGTCCCTCGACCGTCTCGGCAGAGCGGACGACGACCGGAAGCGCCTCCGCGACAACCGGCCCTAGGCGGCGAGACCGCCACAGCGCTACCAGCACCACCGCGACAAGCAGTTCGAGGAAGAAAAGCTTGACGCCGAACGGCAGCAGATCGGTGAGCGACTGTTGTCCCGCCCCAGAGCCGGACTCTGGCAGATCCGGGACCAGCCACACCACAGAGGAGCCCGTAGCGGCGCCCGCCAGATTCATGCCCAGCGCTGCGTTGCCCTCCTCTGTGAGACGGCGGTTGGTCAGCGGCGAGACTGAACCGAGCACGGTGACGGTCTGCGCACCGTTCTGCACTTGGACGACCCGTGCACTGCCGTACTCCGTCTTGTAGCACTCTGTGGCAGAGCCGCCCTTGACCTCGTAGGTCTCCGACTCGTGGAACGCGACCGATCCCGAGAGGGTCGCCGCCTGGAGGGAACAGCCAGGCTCGTCGGCGTCCTCGAACGTTGCGCCGTCCTTGCGCACTCGCGGGGCCAGGTCGGCCAGCGCGAACGACGTGGGCCGGACGAGCAGGAGATCCACCTGCGCGTTGCTCAGGAGGATCAGGTCCTCGTTGGTGAGCCGCTCGGTACGGGTCACCACCATGACCGCCCCGGGACCGGCCGCCTCGACGGCGTCGTCCGCGTGCCTGGCCACGGTCACCTGCGTCCCGTTCTGCCGGAGGATCTCCACGAGGGCCCGGCTGCCGTCCTGCTTGGGCGACTCGGGGTCGAGCGCCTGCGCCGACGTGGCGGGACGCAGCGCGGCCAGGATGATCGCGATCACGATCATGGCCAGGATCACCGCCACGACGCCGCGCGCCGACCGCCAGCGGCGCCCCGCGACCTGCCGCGCCGACGGCTCGGCGGCCGATTGCGCGCTCTGCCCGCTTTGTGGAGGTGTCTGCGTCACCATCGCGGGCCTCCGTCCTCACCGGCGCCGACGGGCGTCAGGTCGTCGGCCTCCAGCGGCTTCGGCTTCGCCGCGCGCAGCTTCTCGTCCACGTTCTTGACCTGCGCGTATCCCTCGGCGGTGCCCGGACGGTCGCCGTACCAGACGTCGTCGAAGATCCGCACGGCCACGCGCAGGTCCTCGGCCAGCTCCGGCACGGCCTCGCCCGTCTCCTGCGCCAGCTCGTCGGCGGTACGGCCGGGACGCGCGGCCAGCACCGCCCGTTCCTCCAGGTCGCGGGCTATCGCGCGGAGCCGTTCCCGGATCGCCTCCGCCCACTGCCCGGCCGCCGCGTGACGTTCCGCCGCGTCCCTGTGGTCGAGCGCGGTGGACGTCTCGTCCTCCAGCAGAGGCTCGTTCCGGGAGCGCAGGTTGCGGCGGCCCCGCATCAGCCACGCGACGAGCGCCGCCGCTATGAGCACGACGACGACGATGACGACGATCGATGCCCAGCCGCTGCCGCTTCCTTGCGAATCCGGTGCGGGAGACCCGTTGAACAGGTCCTGAAGCCATTCGGAGAAGTCGTCCCATAGGCGTTCCAGCCAGGACGGCTTGTCGCGCTGGTAGACCTGCTTCTCCAGCTCACGGCGGGCCATCTCGCGTGCCTCGTCCCGGCCGACCGGGTCGAGAGCCGCGGAATCGAGCAGCATGTGCATGCGCATCATGGGTTCGCTCCCGTTCCCGGACGTGCCGGCAGCGGACCGGTTCGCCACAGGTCGATGAAGCCTTCCTCCTGATCGCCCTGTTCGCTCTGTTCGTTCTGGGCGCCCTGCTCGCCTAGGGCCCCTTGGACGCCATTCGCGGGGGCAGCCGAGATGGCGGTGACGGAGCGTCCTCGCGTACGCAGGTCGAGGTCGAAACCTTCGCGGCGCATCCGCCTGTCCATGTAGAGCAGGGCGATGACACCGGCGTCGAACGGCAGGACGACCGACCAGCTCACGATGCGGCCGAGCGTGTCCACTGCGAGGGCCGCCATCGTCGAATCGCTGCCAGAAGAGTCACCGAAGAAAATCAGCTGCACGAACAGGAACGGGATGCGCAGCGCGAAGAAACCCATGAACACCGTCACGAGCAGGGCCAGCAGGAGCGTCCCGAACGTCCGGAACCAGCGGCCCTTGGAAAGAGTCACCGCCCTGCGAAGCGCGCCCCTCACCGTCTGCCGCTCCAGGACGACCGCAGGGACGGCCAAGACGAATAGCAGATAGAGCCACACCATCAGGCCAATGCCGATGGGGAAGCCCAGGATCCCGGCCAGCACGCTCAGGCCCGGATGCGCGTCGGCGGCGACCAGCAGCGCGAACGGCAGAATCGGCACGACCAGCGCGATGAGCGAGATCGCCATGACGGCCGCTGCGGTCGCGGCCAGTCGGCCAAGCCGCGGTCTGGCATCCCGCCACGCTTGCCTAGGCGCGATCGGCATGCCCACAAGCTCCCGGCCGTGGATCGGCGCAAGCAGCCCGGAGAGCAGCAAAATCCCGTACGCCGACAGCACCAGACCCATAACCGTCAGCGTTAGCTGCGCGCCCAGCGATTCCATCAGTACGTCCGGGGTGACCTCGTCGCGGGCCACATCGCCGATGAAGAAGTACGCGGCGACCGAGCTCGCCACCTGGATGACGGTGCTGATCCCCACGGACAGGCCGAGGGACGTGCGCGGACGCCGCCGGATCCCGGCAATGGCGCCGTCCAGCATCTCCGAGATGGACATGGGACGGAACGGGACGCCCTGCGCGTCGACGTCCGCATCGTCGTCCCAGCCGTCCGGTCCCGGCATCTCGTGGCTCCCTGCGATCTCTGGCGGGGTCTTCCGGCGCGCCCGCCCGGGTCTCTCCGGCGCGCCCGCCGGGTCTCTCCCGGGCCCGTGACGTCCACCGGTCAGGTCATCCTGTCACGGGCGAAGTGCCGCGATTGCCGTGACCGGCCGGGCGGGTGGCGATCCGCGCGCTCCCCGGACCGGCGGAGCGCCGGAATCTGCCGGTCCCGGTCAACCTCGCGCGCGTTTCGGGAGTCACTTCTACAATTCCGTGCCGCGCACCGGATCCTTGGGGAGCCATGTACGACGCAAACGCGGGTAACCTTGCACGCCAAGGCATATCTCTCCCTGGCGAGGTGGGGCCGGAGCATAGCGCCGCGGAGATCTTTTCACCTGACGACACGCTTGGGGCGGCACCCGCCGGCCCCGGCGAGGATGAAAAGCGCTCTACCCACCGAACCCCGACTTTGTGACGATGAGGGCCATGAGAGGACGTGTACTGGTCGTCGACGACGATCTCGCGCTCGCCGAGATGCTCGGCATCGTGCTGAGGGGCGAGGGCTTCGAGCCGTCGTTCGTCCACGACGGCGACAAGGCGCTCGAGGCGTTCCGGGAGACCCGGCCGGACCTGGTGCTGCTCGACCTGATGCTGCCCGGGGCGGACGGCATCGACGTGTGCCGCCAGATCCGCGCCGAGTCCGGCGTGCCGATCGTCATGCTGACGGCCAAGAGCGACACCGTCGACGTCGTCCTCGGCCTGGAGTCCGGCGCCGACGACTACATCGTCAAGCCGTTCAAGCCGAAGGAGCTGGTCGCGCGCGTGCGCGCCCGCCTGCGCCGAACCGACGAGCCCGCGCCGGAGACCCTCCAGATCGGCGACATCGCCATCGACGTCGCCGGACACTCGGTCAAGCGCGGCGACAAGCACATCCCGCTGACGCCGCTGGAGTTCGACCTCCTGGTGGCACTGGCGCGCAAGCCCCGGCAGGTATTCACCCGCGAGGTGCTACTGGAGCAGGTGTGGGGCTACCGGCACGCCGCTGACACGCGCCTGGTGAACGTCCACGTGCAGCGCCTCCGCGCCAAGATCGAGAAGGATCCGGAACGTCCCGAGATCGTCGTCACCGTGCGCGGTGTCGGCTACAAGGCCGGACCCGCCTGACCACGCGGTGTCCGGTGACACACGACGGCACCGCATTCGCCGAATTCCATGACACCGCCGTAATTCCCGCCAGGGCCGCATCCCCCGTGACACGCCGATGACCGTCCAGCACTCTCCCGGAGCCCTGCGTTCAGGGCCGCGCCGCATCGCGGACCTCTCATGAAAGCCGACATGAAGAGGGCGATGCGGCCCGCTCGGCGCGGTCTGCGGGCGGTTCAGCGCGTCCTGCGCAGCGCCGCGCGGACGGGCTACACGCGGTGGCGCCGTTCGATCCAGGTACGCATCGTCACGTCGACCCTGTTCATTTCAGCGATCGTGGTGGCGATCCTGGGCGCGTTCCTGATGCAGCAGGTGTCGTCGGCCCTCATGGACGGGAAGGTCAAGGCGGCACGTCTCCAACTGGACGACGGCCTGGCGCAGGTACAGCGCGACTTGGGGAACTCGCCCGGGGACGGCAGCCGGCTCAATTCGACGATCGAGCGGCTGAAGTCACGTAGCGGCCCGTCCGGGTTGTACGAGGTCTACATCCGCGACACCAACGAGCAGTACTTCGACGGGTACACGACCAACGAACTGCGGCAGGAGAGCGTCCCGCGGCGGCTTCGGGAGGAACTGAAGAACGCGCCCGCAGGAGCGCGCGCCTACACCTACGGCAAGCTTTCCTACGTTGATGACCGTCCGTCCGAGAGCGGCCTCATCGTCGGCGGCAAGACAGGCCAGTTCGAGCTGTACTACCTGTTCCGGCTTGAGGAGGAACAGCGGACCCTCACCAACGTGGGGCGTTCCATGGCCGGCGTGGGCATCGTCCTAGTGCTGCTCTTGGCGGCGATTGCCTCGCTGGTGACGCGCCAGGTCGTCATACCCGTCCGGCTGGCCGCACAGGGGGCGCAGAGGCTCGCCGCCGGACGGCTCGAAGAGCGCATGAGGGTCCGCGGTGAGGACGATCTGGCGCGCCTTGCGCGCTCGTTCAACGACATGGCCGCGAACCTGCAGGAAAAGATCGGCGAACTGGAAGACCTGTCGCAGGTGCAGCGCCAGTTCGTATCGGACGTCTCCCACGAGCTCCGCACGCCCCTGACCACCATCAGGATCGCCGCGGACATGCTCTACGAAAACCGCGACACGTTCGACGACCCTGCGGTGGGACGCTCTGCGGAGCTGTTGCAGAGTCAGCTGGAGCGGTTCGAGTCGCTACTGGCGGACCTGCTGGAGATCAGCCGGCACGACGCGGGCGCGGCGACGCTGGACGTCGAGTCACTGGACATGCGCGATCTCGTCCTGCGCGTGGTGGGCGACATCCAGGGGCTGTCCGAACGCAAGGGCAGCAAAGTCGTCCTGCAACTGCCCGGCGAGCCGTGCATGGCGGAGGTCGACCGCCGCCGGGTCGAACGCATCCTGCGCAACCTGCTCGTCAACGCCGTCGAGCATGGCGAGGGCGAAGACATCATCGTTTCCGTCGCCGCAGACAGGGACGCCGTCGCCGTCGCCGTCCGCGACCACGGCGTGGGGCTCAAGCCAGGGGAGGGGCAGATGGTCTTCGACCGCTTCTGGCGCGCCGACCCCGCCCGCGCCCGCACCACCGGCGGCACCGGCCTCGGCCTGTCGATCTCCCGCGAGGACGCGCAACTGCACGGCGGATGGCTGCAAGCGTGGGGAGAGCCCGGTGCGGGCTCCCAGTTCCGCCTCTCGCTGCCTCGCACGGCCGGGGCCGAACTCAGGGGCTCCCCCCTCCCGCTCGTCCCTCCAGGGGCCGGTGACGCCCGCCCCCTGTTCGCCGAACTGGAGGCCGGCGAGTGACCGCCCGCGGCCCCACCACCCCCACCCGACCACCCGCCCGCGCCGCGCTCGACCGGCTGATCAGAACTGCCAGGCTCGGCCGGGCGATCGGCCGTGGCCGACCTGACCGACTGATCGGCACTGCCGCGGCCGGCCGGGTGATCAGCCGCGCCGGGGTCAACCGGCTGACTGGCCGTGGCGGGACGGGCCGGGTCATTGGCCGCGGCAGTTTCGGTCGGTTGGCGGTCGCGGTTCTCGTCCTCGGCGGGGCCGGGTGTGCGTCCGTGCCCAGCGGCGGCCAGGTCATTACTGGGAAACCCGCCGAACGAGCCGAACGCGTCGATGACCCCTACGTCCGGCTGATTCCGGTGAAGCCGCGTCCTGAATGGGGGCCCGCGCAGGTCGTCTCCGGGTTCCTCGCCGCGTCCGCGAGCTTCGACGACAATCACAAGGTCGCCAGGATGTACCTCAGCGGCCGGAGCTCCTGGAATCCGGGATTTCGCCCGTCCGTGACCGTCCTGAGCAGCCGCATCACCGAGCCGCAGGTCGTCAAGGCATCCGAGAACCAGGCGACGGTGAAGGTCTCAGGGGAAGAACTCGGCACCATTTCCACCGACGGTCAGTACACCGCGTCCCCGAAGGGTCTTGAGGCCACGTTCCTGCTTGCCAAGACGCCGCAGGGCCTCTGGCGCATCACCAGCGTGCCCGGCGACGACAAGACCGGACTGCTGCTTTCCAAGGGCGACGTAGAGCGCGCCATGCGCACCGTCAACCTGTTCTTCTTCGCGCCCGACCAGCAGACCCTCGTCCCCAACGGCATCTTCCTGCCCGTCGTGAACCGGCAGACGCTGCCGACGCAACTCGTCCAGGCGCTGCTGGACGGCCCTACGTCCTGGCTCAACGGCGCCGTCCATACGGCCTTTCCGCGCGGAACCCGGCTGCGGCACGGCGTGCAGGTCGACAAGGAGGTCGCCACCGTCGACCTCACCAAAGAAGCCCGCGCCGGCGATGTCGAGCAGATGTCGGCACAGCTCAGTTGGACGATGCGGCAACTTTCAGAGATCAAGCGGTGGCGGCTGAGGATCGACGGCGAGACCGTGACCCCCGAGGGCATGGAGTCCACCCAGCCCGTGCACGCCTGGGAGCCCAACTCGCCCGACGGTCAGGTTCCGCAGGGCGAGTCCCACCAGAACGCATACGTCGTCGGCCCGTCCGGCTTTCTCGGCACGCTGGAGAGCGACCGCGCCCAGCCCGTAGTGACCGGTGCTGCCGGGCGCCTCTCCCGTCCCGCCGTCGCTCCCGACTACAGGGAATTCGCCGGTCTCAACCCTGCGGGTAACCAGGTCCTGGTGGCCGCACCCCTCACCGGCGCGCCCGCCCCACGCGTGGTGCTCAACGCGCAGGAGGGGGCGCGCTTCACCGCTCCGACCTGGAGCCGCGACGGCACCCTGTGGGTCGTGGAGACCAAGAAGGACGAGTCGTGGCTATGGGTGCGTCCGCGTGGCAGACCGCCCGTCCGCGCTGCGCACTGGGGGCTGGGCGGCCGCGAGGTCCGCGCCTTCCGCGTGGCGCGCGACGGAGTCCGCGCCGCCGTCATCGCGCATATCGACGGCCGTCCCCAGATCCAGCTCGGCCGCATCGCTCACGCACCCGACGGCTCACTCGACGTCGGCTCTTTCCTGCCCGTGAGCTCCGAACTCCAGGACGCCGTCGACCTCGCCTGGCGCGACTACAACACCCTCGCCGTCCTCGGCCGCGCCAAGCGCGACTCGCAGACCCTCCCGTTCCTGATGCCGATCAGCGGCAGCGCCATCACGTCCCTGGGTGTCGGGTCCCTCGGCGAGCCCCGCACGATCGCCGCCGCGCCCGGCGCCCCGATCTTGATCGGCACCCGCTCGTCCGGGAAGGACCAGGTCTGCCGCCAGCGCGCCCCGAGCAACTCCTACAGCCCGTGGATCTGCCCGACCCCGGCCAAGGACCCCAACTACCCCGGCTGACGCGCCCTCTTCGAGAGTTATCCACAGTTAGCCGAGTCCGGGACGAACCCGCGCCGACGCGGGCATCGTCATGTCCATGAGCCTGCTCGCCGACCTGATCGACCTGCTGCTTCCCGAACGCTGTGCCGGATGCGGCGGAGAGCCCATCCTGCTCTGCGACGCCTGCGCGGTGCCCCTGCAAGGCCCCGCAAGACCCGCCAGGACGGCCCCGGACGGCCTCCCGCCCCCGTGGACGGTCACCGCCTACGACGGCCCCTTACGGACGATCCTGTCCGCCTACAAGGAACGCGGCCGAACGGCCCTGGCCGTCCCGCTGGGCGAGGCCCTGGCAACAGCCATTCAGGCTGCCCTGACGAGGCTCGACCCGCCGCAGACCGTGGTGTGGGTGCCGTCCAGACGCGGGACCGTCAGGCGGCGCGGCCACGACCCCTTGCGCGAAATCGTCGCCGCCGCGCTACACCGCCTACGCGCCGACGGCATACCGATAACCGGCCTGGACGCCCTGAGACACCGAAGACGGGTGGGCGACCAGGCGGGCCTGACGGCCGCACAACGCCTCACCAACCTCGACGGCGCCCTAGAAACCACAACACCCGACATAGCCGGCCGCCAGGTGATCCTGGTGGACGACGTCATCACCACAGGCGCCTCCTTAGCCGAAGCGGCCCGCGCCCTACGCGCCGCAGGCGCCACCCCCACAGCCGCCGCCACCATCGCCACAACCCCCCGCCGCCACCCCCGATAACCACCCCAGCAGCCGCCGCACCTCTCGCCGCCCCCCCGGATAAACGGCCCCCAAGGCCCCCAACCTCCCGCCCGCCGATGCCGTGCGGGCGGTCGCCAAGGCCCGGCACAGCGCGGCAGCCCGGCCCAGGAGCGGTCGAGAGACGCGGTCATCGAGTCGACCCGCCAGTCCGGGGGACCGCCCCACGGTCGATCCGGCGGCTGCGGAGTCTGGGCCGGCGTGGCAGCCCGGCCCAGGCGGTCGAGGTTCGACGCGTTGTCGAGCTGCTGGCGGTCTGGATGTCCGATTCGGAGCTGTCGCCGCCATCACGGGGCCGCCGCTGGTACCGCGACTCATGCCGGTGGTGAGTGTCACCCCGTCGGTGAGGGTGGTGTCGGTTGATGCCGGAGGGGGCGTGAACCTTGCGTTGGGGGGTGTCGGTGACTTTCTTCGTTTTCGAGGGGGTGGGGGATCGTCACCAGGTGTAGTCGGGTCGTGTTGTGAGTGTTTGGGGTGGTTCGGGACACGTCTTGTGAAGCGGGGGTAGAGCTTTCCCAAACTCACCGGGGGGTCAGGCTCGGGTGACCTGTGTGGCCGCGAGGGGCGCAACTGGCGTGCGGGCGGGGGCTTGCGGCGTGTCCTGGGGCGTTCGCGAAGGGGTTGGGGTGGCCGTTGCGACAGGTTCCGATGACGTTCAGTGAGCATTTCCTCGGCCGACCCCCCTGACATTCGTGGCGTAAGGGGTTAGCGTTCCTGACATGGCACCCGCCCGGGTCCGTGGTTGCGTCGGATCGCAGTGCTCGTCAGGAGCGCTACAGGTGGTCCGGCAAGCCGATGCCAGGCGCAGGCGAAACGGCCCACGTAAGGCGACTTCTCGTCGACCGATCACGGTGCGCCTTAGAGGTAAGTCCTGCCCCGCCGGGGGATCCGACATCCCCCGAACAGGGAGAAGGGCAGTAGTGGCGACAGCGCCGCGAGCCCCTCAGCAGGCGGATGTGGGGACGAAGACCAGGTCGGCCGGGCGGGTGCGACCCACCGTCCTGTGGTGTCCGTCCGGGACAGTGAGCATTGTTCCGTCGAGGATGAAAGGTGTTCGGTACGGGCATCCCGGGCAGGGCCGGATCACAACCGGGAGAAGGGGGGTCCCGCGTGAACATCACCGTGAGGGGCCGGCACACCGACGTCAACGATCGATTCCGGCGGCACGTCGACAACAAACTCGCCAAGATCGAGCGGCTCGACCAGAAGGTCATCCGCGTTGATGTGGAGGTGTCCGAGGAACGCAACCCGCGGCTGGCCGACCAGCGCGAACGGGTCGAGCTGACGATCCGCTCCCGCGGCCCGGTGATCCGGGCCGAGGCCGCCGCCGACGACCGTTACGGCGCACTCGACCTGGCGCTGGACAAGCTGGAGTCACGGCTGCGCCGGGACTCCGAACGACGGAAGGGCCACGGCGGCAAGGGCCGTGCCAAGCTCGCGACGATGGAGACCCTCCCCGAAGCACTCCCCGAACCCCCGCGGGCCGCCCCACCGCCCGTGGAGGAGGAGCCCGAGCCGGTGAAGGTCTCGCCGGACGAGAACCTCGTCCCGATCCCCATGGACGGAGACGGCCCCCTGGTCGTCCGCGAGAAGTTCCACAAGGCCGAGCCCATGGGCATCGAGCAGGCCCTCTTCGAGATGGAGCTCGTCGGCCACGACTTCTACCTGTACCGCGACAAGGCCACCGGGCACCGCTCGGTCGTATACCGGAGAAGAGGCTGGGACTACGGAGTGATCAGGCTCGTCGAAGAGTGACCGTTCGTCATCCGGCCCGTCCGCGAGGGCGTGGCCTGCGCAGACCTACGAAGTTGCAACCGTTCCGTGATGCGGCACTCGCGTCACGTCACCGTCCGAACCGTGTCATGATCTGAAAAGGCGTACCAGCCGATCCGCGGACGCGGTGGTCCGGGGGAGAATCCGGTGCGGAGCGGCACAGCCGGCCGTCCCGGATCCCGACCGGTCACCGCGCCGCGGCGGTGGTCCTGCGGATCGAACGATTCGCGGGGCCCGCGGCGGCCCACCCGGGAACCTCCCGGGACGCACAGCAGTTCACCGGGGGACACCCCGGCCCGAAATCCCCCGGGTCAGCCCCCGGACCCCGTATGTTCCCGGGGACGACCCGTCGGAGAGCAACCCTCCGGTGGTTCCAGATCGCTGAATAGTGAAGGGGGGAAGCGGCGTCTCCTCCACGCCGCGACTCTGGTGAGCGAGAATCCCGAGGCTCGCGACGCCGCGGCGGTACCCCGTCAGGCCGGCGCCGCCCCCGCCGGCCGGGAGGCGGCCCCGTCGGCCGGGACGGCCGACCCGATCCGCGTGCTCATCGTCGACGACCATGCGCTGTTCCGCAGGGGTCTGGAGATGGTCCTCCAGGGCGAGGACGACATCGAGGTCATCGGCGAGGGCGGCGACGGCCACGAGGCCGTCGAGATGGCCGGCGACCTGCTGCCCGACGTCGTCCTGATGGACATCCGGATGCCGCGCCGCAGCGGCATCGAGGCCTGCACCGCGATCAAGGACGCCGCGCCCAGCGCGAAGATCGTCATGCTGACCATCAGCGACGAGGAGGAGGATCTCTTCGAGGCGATCAAGGCGGGGGCCAGTGGCTACCTGCTCAAGGAGATCTCGATCGACGAGGTGCCGCAGGCCGTGCGCGCGGTGCACGGCGGGCAGTCGCTGATCAGCCCGTCGATGGCGTCCAAGCTCATCACCGAGTTCGCGGCGCTGGCCAAGCGGAGCGAGGAACGCACCCAGCAGGTCCCCGCGCCGCGCCTCACCGAGCGCGAGATGGAAGTGCTCCGGCTCGTCGCCCGCGGCCTCGGCAACCGGGAGATCGCCCGCGAGCTGTTCATCTCCGAGAACACCGTGAAGAACCACGTCCGCAACATCCTGGAGAAGCTCCAGCTCCACTCCCGGATGGAGGCCGTCGTCTACGCCGTCCGCGAGAAACTCCTGGAAATCACCTGATCCCGCGCTGGGGCACGGCCGCCGCGCGACCGGCAATCCGGTTTTGTCGGTGTTGTGTCGTAGCATCGCGGGCGTGGTTCAGACACCAGGCGGAACACCGGCGGTAGAACTCGGCGCGGACGAGGCGCGGCGGCTCCAGTTGCGGGCTCAGGGCCTCCTGGGGGCGCAGCCCAGAGGGGGCGTTCCGGCGATGCTGGAACGGCTCGGGGCCGTCCAGCTCGACACGATCTCCGTCCTCGCCCGGTCCCACGAGCTGGTCCCCTATGCCCGCCTCGGCCCGGTCGGACGCGGTGCGATCGAGTCCGCCTACTGGGGCAGCGCCAACGACCACCGCAAGGACAACGCGGAGGGCGGCCGCAAGGGCGGCGCGGAGAGCGGTCACGAGGGCGGCGCGGAGGGTAGCCGTAAGGGTGACCGCGAGGGCGGTGCGGAGGGCGGCCGCGAGGGCGGCGTTGAGGGTGGCCGCGAGGGTGGCCGCGAGGGCGGCGTTGAGGGCGGCCGTAGGGATGGTGGGGCGTTCGAGTACTGGGCGCACGCCGCGTCCATCCTTCCCATGGCCGACTGGCCGCTGTTCGCGTTCCGCCGCCGTGCCTACCTGCGTCGCGGCTGGCGCTGGCACAGGGTGCCCGAGGGCGTCTGCGCCGAGATTCGCGCCCGCCTGAGATCGGACGGCCCGCTGACCACCAAGGAGCTCGGCGGCGCCAAGGCGAGCGCCGAATGGTGGGACTGGAGCGACCACAAGATCGGCATCGAGTGGCTGCTGGACGTCGGCGAGGTCGTC
The DNA here is from genome assembly GCF_044326405.1 of Actinomadura sp. 1N219. NCBI lineage: Bacteria > Bacillati > Actinomycetota > Actinomycetes > Streptosporangiales > Thermomonosporaceae > Actinomadura > Actinomadura sp. 1N219. Next base: position 1,138,316 of record NZ_JBIRAY010000001.1, read on the forward strand.
TGCGTCGAGCGCGTCGGCTGGCGGCGCGTGTACGACCTGGCCGAACGGGCCGTCCCGGACGAGCTCCGCACCCGGGAGCCCGACGACGACGCCTGCCTGACCGCCCTCGTCGCCCGCGCCGGACGGGCCCTCGGCGTCGCCACCCGCGGCGACCTCGCCGACTACTACCGGATCAGGCAGGACCAGGTCGACCAGGTCATCGACGCGACCGGGCTCGTCCCCGCGACGGTCGCCGGCTGGCCCCAGCGGGCCTGGGCCGACCCCGACGCCCTGGCCGCGGCGGCGCGCGGCCGGCACGCCACGACGCTGCTCTCACCGTTCGACTCCCTCGTCTGGGACAGGGCCCGCGCTTCCCGCGTCTTCGGCTTCGATCACCGCTTGGAGGCGTATGTCCCGAAGGCCAAGCGCGTCCACGGCTACTTCGCGATGCCGCTCCTCGCCGGGGGCCGTCTTCTCGGACGAGTCGACCCCGCCAGAGAAGGAAGCACCCTCATCGCCCGCCAGGCGTCCCTGGAACCGTGGGCCACCCGCACCTCCGCCCGGACGGAGACGTCGGCCGCGGCTCTGGCCACCGCCCTCTGGCGCGCCGCCGCCTGGGTCGGCTGCGACGACGTCCGCGTCGAGCGAACCGACCTGCCCAGGGCCCTCATCGAATCCGCACTCAAAGCCGCCACCCCAACCTGACCCACCACCCCACCCCCACACGCACATCCCGCCCACGCACATCCCGCCCAGGCCCTAGCCCGGCTGCCCGCGACGGTGTGTGTGGGAATTGGGTACTGGGTGCGACTTGGGGTTCACTCTGGGTTTGAGGCGAGGGTTGGAATGGACGGGGTTTCGGGCTTGTTGTTATTCGGGGTGATGTTGTCCTGATTCTCGGTCATTGGCGGGTGTTAAGCGTTCCGCTGTGAAGGCCGCGAAGGCCCGCCGCGAAGGCCGTTAATGGGGGCGTGTCAGCCGTGCGGGGTCTGCTGGGGGTCGGTGGCGACCGGACGGTCCAAGGACTCGCCAGCCGGGCCGCCGCGGCGCTTGGCGGTGCGGGAGCCGAACAGGGAGTAGTCGACGATTTCCGGGATGACCCTGGGGGCGTCCACGACGACGTCGGCGAACAGGTGCACGAAACCGCTGATGATCATGCCCAGGACGATGATCCCGGCACCCACCCAGAACATGACCCACATCGGCCCCAGGCAGAGCGCCACGCCGCCGACCACGAAGCCGGCGAAGACGACGGTGACGGCGGCCCACGATCCGGGCCGTCCGGCGTGCGATCCGTGCGAATGTTCCGGTCGCGGTTCTTCCGGCCGCTCTACGGACTGCGACTGTTCGGACACCGATCCTCCCCTCCGGATGCTGTGGGACATCCTCTCCGGGAGCCGGAAAGTCAAACGGGACGCGCAGTGGATTGCGCTGCGGAGTGACCTAGACCATTCTAAGTCTCGCCTACGATGGCATCGTACGTGTGGTGTGCGCGCCGCCTGGAGCGGTGAACCACGATCTGCAAGGAGCCTCCGAGAGTGCCGCCAGTCATCGACAAGATCCTTCGTGCGGGCGAGGGCAAAATCCTGCGCAAGCTCAAGAAGCTCGCGGATCAGGTCAACTCGATCGAGGAGGACTTCCTCGAGATGAGCGACGCCGAGTTGCGCGAGCTGACCGACAAGTACCGGGAGCGGCTCGCCGACGGCGAGACCCTGGACGACCTGCTCCCCGAAGCTTTCGCGACCGCCCGCGAGGCCGCCAAGCGCGTCCTCGGCCAGCGCCATTTCGACGTCCAGGTGATGGGCGGTGCCGCCCTCCATCTGGGCAACATCGCCGAGATGAAGACCGGTGAGGGCAAGACCCTGACCGCGGTGCTGCCGGCCTATCTCAACGCCCTGTCGGGCGACGGCGTCCACATCGTCACGGTGAACGACTACCTGGCCAAGCGGGACGCCGAGTGGATGGGCCGCATCCACCAGTTCCTCGGCCTCGAGGTCGGCGTCGTCCTCGCCCAGATGACGCCCGAGGAGCGCCGCGCCGCCTACAACGCCGACATCACCTACGGGACGAACAACGAGTTCGGGTTCGACTACCTGCGCGACAACATGGCCTGGAGCCTCGAGGAGTGCGTCCAGCGCGGCCATAACTTCGCGATCGTGGACGAGGTCGACTCGATCCTCATCGACGAGGCCCGCACCCCGCTGATCATCTCGGGGCCGGCCGAGCAGAACTCCAAGTGGTACTCGGAGTTCGCCAAGATCGTCCCGCGGCTGAAGCGGGCGGAGCTGGTCAGCACCGCCGGGCAGGTCGACGAGTACGGCCCCGGCGACTACGAGGTCAACGAGAAGAAGCGCACGGTCGGCATCACCGAGGCCGGCGTGGAGAAGGTCGAGGACTGGCTCGGCATCGACAACCTCTACGACTCGGTCAACACGCCGCTGGTGAGCTTCCTCAACAACGCGCTGAAGGCCAAGGAGCTGTACAAGCGCGACAAGGACTACGTCGTCATGAACGGCGAGGTCCTGATCGTGGACGAGTTCACGGGCCGCATCCTCCACGGCCGCCGCTACAACGAGGGCATGCACCAGGCCATCGAGGCCAAGGAGGGCGTGGCGATCAAGGACGAGAACCAGACGCTCGCCACGATCACCCTGCAGAACTACTTCCGCCTCTACTCCAAGCTGTCCGGCATGACCGGCACGGCCGAGACCGAGGCGGCCGAGTTCAACAAGACCTACAAGATCGGCGTGGTGCCGATCCCGACGAACAAGCCGATGATCCGCGAGGACGTGGCGGACGTCGTCTACAAGACCGAGCAGGCCAAGTTCGAGGCGTGCGTCGACGACATCGCCGAGCGGCACGAGAAGGGCCAGCCCGTCCTCGTCGGCACGACGTCGGTGGAGAAGTCCGAGAAGCTGAGCAAGATGCTCAAGCGGCGCGGCATCCCGCACCAGGTGCTGAACGCCAAGCAGCACGAGCAGGAGTCGACGATCGTCGCGGAGGCGGGCCGCAAGGGCGGCGTCACCGTCGCGACGAACATGGCGGGACGCGGCACCGACATCATGCTCGGCGGCAACCCCGACTTCCGCGCCGACCTGGAACTGCACCAGCGTGGCCTGTCCCCGCTGGAGACTCCGGACGAGTACGAGTCGGCGTGGCCGGAGGCGCTGGAGAAGGCGCAGGAGGCCGTGAAGGGCGAGCACGAGGAGGTCGTCGACCTCGGCGGCCTGTACGTCCTCGCGACCGAGCGGCACGAGTCGCGGCGCATCGACAACCAGCTGCGCGGACGGTCCGGCCGGCAGGGCGACCCGGGCGAGTCCCGGTTCTACCTCTCCCTCGAGGACGACCTGATGCGGCTGTTCAACTCCGCCCGCGTCGAGTCGATCATGACCCGGCTGAACATCCCGGACGACGTGCCGATCGAATCCAAGATCGTCAGCAATGCGATCAAGTCGGCGCAGAGCCAGGTCGAGCAGCAGAACTTCGAGATGCGCAAGAACGTCTTGAAGTACGACGAGGTCCTGAACCGGCAGCGCAAGGTCATCTACGCCGAGCGCCGCAAGGTCCTCGAAGGCCAGGACCTGCACGACCAGGTCCAAGGCATGATCGACGAGGTCGTCGCGGGCTATGTCGCGGGCGCCACCGGCGAGGGCTTCGCCGAGGAGTGGGACCTCGAGAAGCTGTGGAAGGCGTTCCGGCAGCTCTACCCGATCGAGATCACGGTGGACGAGCTGGTGGAGGACGCCGCCGATGGCGACATCTCCGGCCTCGACGCCGAGACCCTCGCCGCGAAGATCCGCGAGGACGCCCAGGCCGCCTACGACAAGCGCGACGAGGAGCTCGGCGCCGAGGTCATGCGGGAGCTCGAGCGCCGCGTGGTGCTGAACGTCCTCGACCGCAAGTGGCGCGAGCACCTCTACGAGATGGACTACCTCCAGGAGGGCATCGGCTTGCGGGCCATGGCGCAGCGCGACCCGCTGGTCGAGTACCAGCGCGAGGGCTACGACATGTTCAACGCGATGCTCGACGGCATCAAGGAGGAGTCGGTCGGCTACCTGTTCCACCTGGAGGTCGAGGTGGAGGAGCAGCCGACGGCCCCGGCGGTCGGCGCCGCGCCCGTCTCCGTCGCCAAGACGGCCACGGACACCGAGGCCGACGCGGACGCGGACGCCGCCCCCGCCGACGAGGTCGAGGAGGCCGACGAGGCCCCGGCGATCAAGGCGAAGGGCCTCGACGCGCCGAAGCGTCCGGCGAAGCTGGAGTACTCGGCCCCGACCGTCGACGGCGACGGCGGCGTCGAGCACCACAGCGAGGAGACGCAGGACGAGTACGCGGGCGTGAACCGCAACGACCCGTGCCCCTGCGGCTCGGGCAAGAAGTTCAAGCGCTGCCACGGCGACCCCCGGAGCAAGGGCAAGTAGCACCCGTCACGGAAGCGGCCACCCCCACCATCGGGAGGGCCCATACCCACCTCAAGGGGCGCCCCGCTTCCGCACGTCAGGGGGCAGTTGTCTCCAGGGCTGTGCAGCGCCATCGGCCGCGGGTGTGCTCCAGGCGCAGGGCCAGGGCGTGGACGCGTCCGGCTACGACCACCACCGCGACCGACTCCGCGACGGTCGGCGCGGGGCGCTGGAGCCGGTTGGACAGGACCTTCGGCGGGACGATCCGTCCGCCGCGTCCCACTGCGCGGCTACGTGTCACTGCGTTGCCCTGCCTTACGGTCTCGCCGGGGGCGGACGTGGTGCTGTGGTGGAGCAGTGCGCGGCACACGGCCGGGACGGCGACCAGGGACAGTTGGTGCGCTGGGCGCGTGCCCGCCAGGATGTCCACGACCAGGCGGACGGCCGCGTCCGCGACGGACCGGACCTCCGCCTCTGCGCCGTCGTCCGGCCGGACCAGCCGCAGTCCGGGCGGCCGCGGTCCGGGCGGCCGGACGGGAGCCGCCGCCGGCTCCAGTGCCAGCGCTCCCCGGGTGGCGGGCACCGGACGGTACCGGACGAACCGCACCACCCCTGACTTCCCCGTACGCCCTCGCATGAAAGACCTCCTGGCTCGTTTCAAGACAGGAGTCACGAGAGGCGCAGGAAATACATTCTGACCACATCCGGCCCATCAGCGGCCAAGGGCCGGAAAGGGGCCGGAAAGGGGAAGGCGGCGGGACGCTGCTGCGTCCCGCCGCCTTCGGAAGCGAGTCCCGGGCGAGGGTGCGGGGTTTTCCGGGACTCTCGGGAGCCGGGCCGGGGGGCTGGGCCGGCCCGGGGTGGGGCGCCGCGCTAGTGAGGGGCTCGCGGCGCCCCCGTGGGGGTCAGGCGCCGGCGGCCTGCGTGTCCCCCTTCTTGCCACCGGCCATTTCCGGGTCGGCCGCGGGGTCGACGGCCGCGGTCTCCTCGCCTTCCGGTTCGCGTCCCGGAGTCGCGAAGTTGAACTTCTCGATCAGGAACTTGAAGATGAAGTAGTAGACGAAGAAGTACAGGACGCCTATCCCGAGGATGAGCGGTAGTTGCTTCGTGTTGTCCTTCGTCGCGTTCAGCAGCAGGTCGATGCCGCCGGCGGAGAAGCTGAAGCCGAGCTGGGCCCCGGCGGCCTCCAGGACCGCCATCGATATGCCGGTGAGGACGACGTGCACCGCGTACAGGACGGGCGCGACGAACATGAACGAGAACTCGATCGGCTCGGTGACGCCGGTGACGAACGCGGTGAGCGCCGCCGACAGCATGAGGCCGCCGACCGCCGGACGGCGGTGCGCGGGGGCGGCGCGCCACATGGCGAGGGCCGCGCCGGGCAGGCCGAACATCAGGACCGGGAAGAACCCGGCGAGGAAGCCGCCCGCGTCGGGGTCGCCGGCCAGGTAGCGGTTGATCTCGCCGTTGACGGCGCCGTCCGGGCCCTGGTACTCGCCGAACACGAACCAGACGAGGGAGTTCGGGATGTGGTGCAGGCCGAACGGGATGAGCAGCCGGTTGATCATGCCGTAGATGCCGGCGCCTGCCGCGCCCGCGCCGGTGATCCACTCACCGAAGTCGGTGAGCCAGCTGCCGAGCACCGGCCAGAGGAAGCCGATCAGGATGCCGATGATCAGGCCCGCGAAGGCGGTGACGATCGGGACGAAGCGGCGTCCGCCGAAGAAGGCCAGCCAGGTCGGCAGCTTGATCCGGTAGTAGCGCTGGTAGAGCAGCGCGGCGGTGAGGCCCATCAGGATGCCGCCGAGCACCTGGGTCGGGTTCGTGGCGCCCCAGTCGATGGTCGGGGTCGGCTGTCCGCCGACCACCTTCTCGATCGTGACGTTGCCCTTGAGCTCCTCCGAGTGCGAGAACATGATCTTCGAGACGCGGTCGAAGACCAGGTAGCCGACGACCGCGGCGAGCGCGGTGGAGCCGTCCGACTTCTTGGCGAAACCGATCGCCACACCGACGGCGAAGAGGAGCGGCAGGGCGGCGAACAGCGCGTTGCCGGCCTCGCCGACGACCTCGGCGACGCGGTTCCATTCGAGGCCGTCCTTGCCGAGCATGTCGGGCTGTCCGAAACGCAGCAGCAGGCCCGCGGCGGGCAGGACGGCGATCGGCAGCATGAGGCTGCGGCCGATGCGCTGCAGCTGGGCGAGTATGCTCGACCCTCTGCGTGGTGTGTTATCCACTGTCGTGGCGGTCATCGTGAGGTTCCTCCTCAGGGGATCCAGGAGTTCTCAGGTGTAGGGGGCTGGGGGATCAGGACTGGGGCGGCGGGGGATTTCCGAGTGCCGTGTGGATCTGGTAGCGGTCCGCCCTGTAGGTCGACACGCCCAGCTCCGCACACACACCACCGGTGTACGAGCGGCGTTGGAGGAGCAGCACTGCACTGCCCCTTGGGATTTGCAGGTGCCTGGCATCCGCGGCGTCGGCCAGACTTGCGTCGATCGTCTGATCGCCCGCGTCGAAGACGAGACCGTACACCGCTTCGAGGACGCCGTACAGAGAGCGATCCGCGAGGCGGCGGTCGAGCAGGTCGGGAGCGAGTGAGGCGAGGATGTGGGCACGTTCCAGGGCCATCGGCTCGCCGTCCGCGGTGCGCAGGCGTTCGATGACATGGATCTCGGTTCCCGGTTCGACCTCGAAGACCCGGGCGAGGCGGGCGTCCGCGTAGACGGTCCGCCGGTCCAGGTCTATCGCGCCGGGACGCAGGCCGCGGCTCAGCATGTCCTCGGTGAACGAGACGAGCCGCAGCGGCATCTCGATCTTGGGCCGGGCCACGAACGTGCCCTTGCCCGGGACGCGGTACAGCCGGCCCTCGGAGACGAGCTGGTCGACGCCCTGCCGCACGGTCATGCGGGACAGCCCGTACCGGACGCACAGCTCGCGCTCCGACGGGATCGGGGCGTCGACGGGCAGTTCCGCGCTCTCGATGAGGTCGAGCAGGATCGCGCGGAGCTGGAAGTACTTCGGTACCGGACTGTGCGGGTCGATTGTCGTCACGGGGGTTTCCTCGATGGCCGGGGGCCGGATCGATGGGATTCGCCGGGTTTCGACGGATGGGTGGGGTAGTCGGTGTATTGGATTTGGTTCGGACTGGTCTAGGCCGGACTAGACCACAGGACCGAAAGGCATGTCAATGCACGAATTCGTAACGACCGGGTCACGCCGGTACGCGACCATGATCGACGTACTCGCAGGTCAGGGAGCCCGCTCGGAGGGCCCGTCCGGCCGGGCCTCCGGGGGCATGTCCTCTTCCGGCTCCCGTCCAGGGGTCGGCAGGTCGAACCGCTTGATGACGAACATGAAGATCGCGTAATACAGGACGAAGTAGACCACCCCCAGTGCGATCACCATCCAGAGATGCCGGGTGTTGCTCTTGGTCGCGTTCAGCAGCATGTCGATCAGCCCGGCGGAGAAGCTGAAGCCGAGCTGCGCGTCCGCCGCCGCGAGCAGGCCCAGGGACACGCCCGTCAGCACGACGTGGATGCCGTACAGGACGGGCGCGACGAACATGAACGAGAACTCGATCGGCTCGGTGACGCCGGTGACGAACGCGGTGAGCGCGGCCGAGAACATCAGCCCGCCGACGGCGCCGCGCCGGTGCGGGGGAGCGGCGCGCCAGATGGCGAGGGCCGCGCCGGGCAGCCCGAACATCAGGACGGGGAAGAACCCGGCGAGGAACGTCCCCGCGTGCGGGTCCCCGGCCAGGTAGCGGTTGATCTCGCCGTGCGTGACGCCGTCCGGGCCCTCGTAGGTGCCGAACACGAACCAGATGAGCGAATTCAGGATGTGGTGCAGGCCGAAAGGGAGCAGCAGCCGGTTCGCGACGCCGTAGACGCCCGCGCCGAACGCGCCCGCGCCCGTGATCCAGTCGCCGAAACCGTCGATCCAGCCGCCGAGCGTCGGCCACACGAACCCGAAGACCACGCCGAGGGCCAGCGCGGCGGCGGCGCTGACGATCGGCACGAACCGCCGGCCGCCGAAGAACGCCAGCCAGGACGGCAGCTTGATCCGGTAGAACCGCTGGTAGAGCAGCGCGACCATGACCCCGACGACGATGCCGCCGAGGACCTGCGTCGGGTTCGTCAGCCCGTAGTCGACCGCCTCCTCCAGGCTGCCGTCCTCCGCTTGGACCTGGTGGACGACGGTCCCCTTCAGCTCGCTGGTGTGGGAGAACATCACCTTCGAGACGCGGTCGAAGACCAGGTAGGCGACGACGGCGGCGAGTGCGGTGGAGCCGTCGGACTTCTTGGCGAAGCCGATCGCGACGCCGACCGCGAACAGGATCGGGAGGTTGTCCAGCAGCGCGCCGCCCGCCGCGGCGAACACCTCGGCGACGCGGTTCCAGCCGAGACCGTCCACGCCGAGCAGGTCGTCCTGGCCGAGCCGGAGCAGGATCCCGGCGGCGGGCAGGACGGCGATCGGCAGCATGAGGCTCCGGCCGATCCGCTGCAGCACCGCGAACGTGGACGACCAGGCGCCGCCGATGCCGCCGCGCCCGCCACCGCCGCCGCCGACCGCGGCCGTGCTGCTCATCGGTGATCACCTTCCGGACCGGCGGCTTTTCCCGCAGCCGATACCGGACGAGTTCGGGCCCGCATCTTCATCTTCATCCGATTCGTGGAGTATGGTGCGTACTGGTCTAGTCCGGACTAGACCAGTTGGACCGGGCGTTTACGACCAGCGATCGTCGTGTCACAGAGAGTGCTCATACATGGCATCACTACTGATCACGGCCTCCAACATGATCATTACCCCCGCGGGCAGTCCTACCCGCGTCCTCTCCCCGGGATACGTCCGGGCCGAGAACGGTGTGATCGTCGAGGCGGGCGGGGGCCGTTCGCCCGCCACGCTCGGCACGCCCGACCACGACCTGCGCGACGGGCTGCTCGCGCCCGGCCTGGTCGACATCCAGGTCAACGGCTTCTTCGGCCACGACATGGTGGACGCCGACGAGGCCGGCTGGCACACCGTCGTGACCCGCCTCCCCGAGACCGGCGTGACCGCGTTCCTCCCCACGTTCATCACCGCCCCCGTCGAGACGCAGGCCGCCGCCCTCCGCCGCGCCCGCGACCTCCTCCCGAACCTCCCGGACGGGACGCGCGTCCTCGGCGTCCACCTCGAAGGACCGTTCCTGTCGGAGAAGCGCAAGGGCGCGCACAACGCCGTCCACCTCACCGACCCGGAGCCCGGCGCGCTCGAGACGCTGCTGGAGACCGGGCTGGTCAGGCTCGTCACCCTCGCGCCCGAGCGGAACGGCGCGCTGGACGCGATCCGCACGCTCACCGAGGCGGGCGTGGTGGTCAGCGTCGGGCACAGCGACGCGACGGCCGACCAGGTCGCCGCCGCCGCCGACGCCGGGGCCCGCAAGGTCACCCACATCTTCAACGCGCAGACCGGCGTCCACCACCGCGACCCGGGCGTGGCCGTCCAGGCGCTCATCGACGACCGGCTGAGCCCCGGCCTGATCCTCGACCTGCACCACGTCGCGCCGAAGGTGGCCGAGCTGGTGTTCCGCGCTGCGCCGGGACGGGTCGTGCTCGTCACCGACGCCGCCTCGGCCGCCGGCATGCCGCCGGGCACCTACGAGCTGGGCGGCGAGCCCATCACCATGCCCGCGGAGGGTCCGCCGCTGCGCGCCGACGGCACGCTGGCCGGATCCGGACTCCGGCTGGACGACGCGGTCGGCAACGCCGTCCGCATCGGCATCGACACGGTCACGGCGGTGGACGCCGCGACCCGGGTTCCGGCCGACCTGATCGGCCGTCCCGACCTCGGCCGGATCGCCCCCGGCGCCGCCGCCGACCTGGTCTGGCTGGGGCCGGACCACCGGGCGCGTACGACGTGGGTCAACGGGCAGGAAGTCTTCGGAGGGGGATCATGACGAGTTTGATGCGCGCCGAGATCGGCGAGCAGCCGGACGCGCTGCGCCGGACGATCGACGCGCTGCTGCCGCGCACCCCCGACCTCGGGGCGCTCGCCCGCGAGACGCGGCAGGTGCTGTTCATCGCGCGCGGGTCGTCGGACAACGCCGCGGTGTACGGCCGCTACCTGGTCGAATCGCACGCCGGACGGCTGGCCACGCTCGCCGCGCCGTCGATCGCGACCACCTACAAGCGCAAGCTGGACCTGTCCGGCGTGCTGGCCGTGGCGATCAGCCAGTCCGGCAAGACGGAGGAGATCGTCGAGACCCTCGGCTGGGCCGGCGACTGCGGCGCCCGGACGGTCGCCGTCACCAACGGCGCGGGCTCGCCGCTGGCCGAGATCGCCGAGGTCGCCCTGCTCACGGAGGCGGGCGACGAGATCGCAGTCCCGGCCACCAAGACCTACACCACCCAGCTCGCCGCGCTGTCGGTGCTGGGCATCGGCCTGGGCGCCGACGTCGCCGAGGACGACCTGCGCCGCGTCCCCGACGAGGTCGCCCGGATGATCGCGCTGACCGAGGAGTCGGCCGCCCTCCCCGAGATCGTCGAGGAGCTGGCGAAGGTGCCGGGCACGGTCGTGTCCGGGCGCGGCATCGCGTTCGGCACCGCGCTGGAGCTCGCGCTGAAGATCAAGGAGGCGTGCTACCTGCACGCGATGGGCCTGTCCTACGCCGACCTGCTGCACGGCCCGATCGCCGTCGTCGACGCGCAGACCCCCGCGCTGCTCGTCGCCGCCGACTCGGGGCCGACGCTGGCCGGCACGGTCGCGCTGGCCAAGCGGGTCGAGAGCGCGGGCGCCCGCGCCTACGGCGTCGGCGGCGGCGACGCCCTCGCGGCGGCGTGCTCGGCGGCGCTGCCCGGCCCCGCGCTGCCCGAGTGGACGGCCCCGCTCGGCCTCATCGTGCCCGGCCAGATCCTGGTCGAGAACCTGGCGCGCCGGCTCGGCATCGACCCCGACGTGCCCCGTGGCCTGAACAAGGTCACCCAGACAGACTGATACAAACCCCCTGCAAAGCCCGGGGCGACGAGAGCCGGCCCGGGCCCACCCCGACGAGGAGAAGAACATGGACAAGGCCGAGGCCATCGTCGCCGGACTGGGCGGCGCCGACAACATCATCGAGATCGAGCCCTGCGCCACCCGGCTGCGCACCGAGGTCAAGGACGGCGGCAAGGTCGACGAGGCCGCGCTGAAGAAGGCGGGCGCGTTCGGCGTCATGCGCAGCGGCACCGTCGTCCAGGTCGTCGTCGGCACCGAGGCCGACACCCTCTCCAGCGACATCGAGGACATCCTCGAGTAACCACCCCCGACCCCGACCCCGACACGACCGATAACGACCGACTCTAAGGAGACCCCCGCTGATGACCCGAGTACTGTCACCGGTCTCCGGCCGGGTGGTCGGCCTCGCCGGCGTGCCCGACCCGGTGTTCGCCCAGGCCATGGTGGGCCCGGGCACGGCGGTCGACCCCGAGCGCGGCCCCGGCCACGCCATCGCCCCCGTCACCGGCACGATCGTCAAACTCCATCCGCACGCCTACGTCGTCGTCGACGGCGAGGGCCACGGCGTGCTCGTCCATCTCGGCATCGACACCGTCAAGCTCAAGGGCCAGGGGTTCGAGCTCCTGGTGTCCGAGGGCGACCAGGTGACGTCCGGCCAGCCGGTCGTCGCCTGGGACCCGGGCCTGATCGAGGCGGGCGGGCGCTCGCCGGTCTGCGCGGTCGTGGCGCTGGACGCGGGCGCCGACGCCCTGTCCGACGTCGTGGAGTCGGGTGAGGTGACGAAGGGAGCCGAGCTGTTCACATGGAACTGATCGGATGGCGATGATCGGGCTGGGCGCCGCGGTGTTCGACCTCGACGGCACCCTCATCGACACCGAGCCGCGCAGCCGCGCCCAGTGGTCGCGGCTGTTCGACGCGCACGGCGTCCCCCACGACGACGCGCTGATCGCCTCGTTCGCGGGGCGCCGCGGGCTCGAGGTGCTCGGGGAGCTGGCGCACCTGTTCCCCGGCCGGACGGTCGAGGACCTGTTCGAGCAGGTCGTCTCCTACCAGAAGGCGCCCGGGATGCCGGCCGTCGCGCCCGTCCCCGGCGCGGTGGAGCTCGTCCGGACGCTGGCGCACCACGGCATCCCGCTCGCCGTGGTGACGTCGGCGGAACGCTCGTACGCCGAGGACCTGCTGGACGACCTGGGCGTCCGCGGACTGATGGACATCGTGGACCGCCGGGGACGTCGGCACAGGCAAGCCCGACCCGGAGGGCTACCTGGCCGCCGCGCGGGACCTCGGCGTCCCGGCGGCGGACGCGGTCGGGTTCGAGGACACCCCGGCGGGCGTCGCGGCCGTCAAGTCCGCCGGCATGACCTGCGTGGGCCTCGCCACCACGCAGCCGGCGGACGCGCTGGCCGGGGCCGACCATGTGGTCGCCGACTTGAAGGACGTGGACGTCGTGCCGGGCCCCGCGCTGCGGGTGCGCGGCCTCGGACGGGACCAGCAGGGCATCCGGCACGGCCGGAATGGCCAGTGCCAATCGGGACAGAACTAAGCCAAGAGGAGTGTGCCGTGACCGAGCGCAATGTGAAGATCCAGTCGAGGGTGGGGCTGCATGCGCGGCCGGCCGCGCTTTTCGTCCAGACGGCCGCCAAGGCCCCGATGGACGTGACCGTGGGCAAGCCCGGCGGCGCCCCCGTGAACGCCAAGAGCATCCTCGCCGTGCTCGGATTGGACGCCCGGCACGGGGAGGAGGTCGTGCTGTCCGCGGAGGGCGCGGGCGCGGACGAGCTGCTCGACGACCTTGAGAAGCTGCTGGCCGAGCCGGAGCCCGAGGAGTCCTGACGGTGCCGGAGGTTCTGCAGGGCGCGGGAGTCAGCGCGGGCGTCGGCGCCGGGCCGGTGCGGACCATCGCCGGGGCCGTCCCCGAGCCGCCCGCCGGGTCCCGGCACGGCGGCGACGCCGAGGCCGAGCGCGCGACGGCCCTCGCCGCGCTGGAGGCCGTCGCCGTCGAGCTGGAGGAACGCGGCACCCGCGCCGCCGCGGTGGGCAACCCCATGGGTGAGGAGGTGCTCGGCGCGCAGGCGCTGATGGCCCGCGACCCCGGCCTCGCCGACGACGTCCGCGCCCGGGTCGACCGCGGGGTCGCCGCCGCCCGCGCCGTGTTCGAGTCGTTCGGCGTCTACCGCGAACTCCTCGCCGGCGCCGGCGAGTACATGGCGGCCCGGGTCACCGACCTGGACGACATCCGCGACCGCGCGCTCGCCCGGCTGCTCGGCCTGCCGATGCCCGGCGTCCCGGAGTCGGACGAGCCGTTCGTGCTGGTCGCGCGCGATCTCGCGCCCGCGGACACGGCCGTCCTCGACCCGGCGCAGGTCATCGCGTTCGTGACCGAGGAGGGCGGGCCGACGAGCCACACCGCGATCATCGCCCGGACGATGGGCGTCCCCGCCGTGGTGGCGCTGCCCGGCGCGACGACGCTGGCGGACGGCACCCGCGTCCTCGTCGACGGGGCCGCGGGGACGGTGCGTCCCGACCCGTCCGACGCCGACGTCGCCGCGGCCCGCGCCGCTGCCGCCGCCCGCGCCGCCGCCCTTGAGGACTCCACCGGGCCCGGCGCCACCAAGGACGGCCACCGGGTGCCGCTGCTGGCGAACGTCGGCGGCCCGAAGGACGTCGACGCCGCGCGCGCCAACGGCGCGGAGGGCGTCGGCCTGTACCGCACCGAGTTCCTCTTCCTCGACCGGCACAAGGCGCCGACCGACGAGGAGCAGGAGGCGGCGTACCGGACCGTCCTGGAGGCGTTCCCGGAGGGCCGCGTCGTCGTCCGGACGCTGGACGCGGGCGCCGACAAGCCGCTCAAGTTCCTCCCGCCGCCCGGCGAGGAGCCGAACCCCGCGCTCGGCGAGCGCGGCATCCGGATGTCGCGCCGGCACCCGGACGTCCTGACGGCCCAGCTCGCCGCACTGGCCCGCGCCTCCGCGGGGCTGACCACGAAGCTGCAGGTCATGGCCCCGATGGTGACGGACGCGGCGGAGGCCGCCTACTTCGCCGCCGCCTGCCGCGACGCCGGCATCGCGCGTCCCGGCGTCATGATCGAGGTGCCCGCCGCCGCGCTCCGCGCCCGCGACATCGCGCTGGAGGTCGAGTTCTTCAGCATCGGCACCAACGACCTCACGCAGTACGCGTGCGCGGCGGACCGGCAGATCGGCGGACTCGCGCATCTCCAGGACCCGTGGCAGCCCGCGATCCTCGACCTGATCGCCCCGGCCGCCGATGCGGGCGTCCCGTGCGGGGTCTGCGGCGAGGCCGCCGCCGACCCGGCGCTCGCCTGCGTGTTGGTCGGGCTCGGCGTGACGTCGCTGTCGATGAGCGCGCCCGCCCTTCCGCTGGTGCGGGCCGCGCTCGCCCGGCACACGCTGAACGAGTGCCGCCAGGCCGCCGCGGCCGCCCGTGCCGCCCGCACCGCCGCGCAGGCCCGCGAGGCCGCCCGCGCGCACCTGCCGGGCCTGGCGGAGCTGGGGATCTGACGCGTTCCGGCTACCGGTAGCCGAGGCCGTGGCCGACCTGCTTCCCGGCCGCGGGCACCGGTAGCCGGCCGGTCGGCTTGACCGCGCCGCTCAGCACCCGGCCGAGGGCGTTGACCGACACCGCGCTGGACGAGTACGTGGCGAGCGCCGCCGCCGCGCCCTTGGCGGAGTCGAGGTCGTAGGGACGGCCCAGCGCCGCGACCACGACCGGCTTCGAGCCGAGCGCCCGGACCTTGGCGGCCGTGGCCCCGCCCGCGTTCAGGGTGGTCAGGACGGTGACGTCCGCCGAGCCAGGGGAGGTCACCGTGACTCCGTTGCGGCGCAGCGCCGCGCGCAGCGTCCCGGCCGCAGGGCCGGTGACGGCGACCTTCTTGCCCTTCAGCGGCAGCACGTTCCGGTCGTTCCGGACGAGCGTGACCGCGTGCTCGGCGACCTGCCGGGCGATGGCCTTGTGCGCGGACGTCCCGATCACGGCAGCGGCCTTGGCCGGGTCGGCGGCGGTGTCCTGGAACAGGCCGCGCCGCTGCTTGAGCTTGAGGATGCGCGTGACGGAGCCGTCCAGCCGCGTCTCCGGGATCTTCCCGGACCGGACGGCCGCCAGCACCGCCCGGTAGGCGCGCGGCAGGCTCGGCGGCATCAGCAGCTGGTCGGCGCCCGCCTCGATCGCGCGGACCGGCACGGCCGCGTCGCCGTACTTGTCCCGCACGCCCGCCATCTCCAGCGAGTCCGTCGTGATCACGCCCTTGTAGCCGAGCGTGCCGCGCAGCAGCCTGACCAGGACGTTCCGCGACAGCGTGGACGGATCGCCCGACCCGTCGAGCTTCGGCACGACGATGTGCGCGGTCATGACCATGTCGACGCCCGCGCCGATCGCCGCGCGGAACGGGGGCGCGTCCAGCCGCTCCCACATCGGGCGCGAGTGCTTGATCACCGGCAGGCCGGTGTGGCTGTCGGTGGCGGTGTCGCCGTGCCCGGGGAAGTGCTTGGCCGCAGCGGCGACCCCGGCGGCCTGGTACCCGTCGACGGCCCCGGCGGTCAGCTTCGACACGAGGCCGGGCTCGGCGCCGAACGAGCGCAGCCCGATCACCGGGTTGCGCGGGTTCACGTTCACGTCGGCGTCGGGCGCGTAGTCCAGGTTGATGCCGACCGCGCGCAGCTCCGTGCCGGTGACCCGCGCGGCGGCGCCGGCGTCGGCGGGGCTGCCGGTCGCGCCGAGCGCCATGTTGCCGGGGAAGGCGGTGATGAACGGCGTCCGCGACACGATGCCCTGCTCCTCGTCCACGCCGAGCAGCAGCGGGATCTTGGACGCCTTCTGCAGCGCGTTCGACTGCGCGGCCGTCTTCGCCGGGGCGCCGAAATTGCCGGGGAAGTAGATCAGCCCGCCCACGCGGTACTTCCTGATCTTGGCGAGGGCGTCGGCGCGGCTGGTGAACCGCGTCACGAACAGCTGCCCGACCTTCTCCTCCAGGCTCATCTTCGCGACATGGCCGGGGATCCAGGCGTCCGGGTCCTTCGGCTGGACGCCGCGCGAGCCGGACGGCCGCGGCCCGTCGCCGCGGTCGTCTCCGCCGCCGCAGCCCGCGGTGACCGCCAAGGTCAGCGCCGCCGCGAGCGCGAGTGGACGGGTAGCACGCACCTGACCAGGCCCCCCGACATGGTCTCGGTTCCTCGGTCGCATCGGACGGTCGCGACGTTAACCGCTCGCCGTCCCCGCTGTCGACTCGGCAGGCCACCCCTTGCACGACTGCCCCCCGCGTAACAGGACGATCACGATGGACCCCAGGATCACGGGTGTGGATCTTGTGGGGTCCATCGCGATGAACCCTGACGGCCTGGACGCCGTCTCTTGCGGGATCGGCCGGGCTGGAACGGGACAGCCGGTGCCGGACCGGCCGGGCGGGGAGCTCAGCCGGGCAGGGGGTGGCCGAGGCGGCGCAGCGCCATCCCGGCCGCGCCGACGGCTCCGTCGCCCGCGCAGCGCGGCGCCGCGGCGAAGCGGTCGCGCAGCCCGGTGCGGACGGCCTCGGCGACGGGGCCCTCACGGAGCACCGAGCCGTGCATGACGACCGGTGCGCCGGGGTCGGACAAGGCCGGGCGCACCGCGTCCACGTCGCGGAGCAGCCACTGCGCGGCCTCTTCGGTGATGCGCCTGGCCACCGGGTCGCCGGCGGCCGCGGCGGCGGCGACCACCGGGCCGAGCCGGCCCAGCGCCGCGGGCGGACGGCCGTACACCTCCTTGATGATCGCCTGGGCGAGGCGGGGGTTGGGCGGGGTGCCGGGCGCCTCGGGGTGGCCCGGCGGCGCCGGATCGCCCCGCGGGCCGCCCACCTCATAGGGACTGCCCGGATCGCCGCGCGGCCCGTGCCCGCCGGGATGGCCCGGCGGCCCGTGCGAGCCTGGCGGTCCATGCGAGCCCGGATGGCCCGGCGGGCCGTGGGAGCCGGGCGGGCCCGGCGGGCGGTGCGGACCCGCCGGGCCTTCTCCGGACGCCGGATGCGGCACGTTCCCGGTAGGCGGGTAACGGCCGTTCCCGGGCGGCGGACCGGGCCCGTCGCCGGACGGCGGGCCAGGGGGGTCGGGGAGCAGCACGGCGGTTCCCGCGCCGCTCCGGAGGGGGGTGCCGTGAGGGGTGCCGCCTCTGGAGGAGAGGTTGACGGCCTGCGAAAGCAGCGAGGCGCCCGGTGACGACGAAGGGGCGCCGGCCATGGCCAGCGCCCTCGGGCGGCGGGGTCTCCGCCGTTCCGCGTCGATCTCCGCGACCACGGTGGCGCCCAGCAGCGCCCGGGGGACCGAATCGGTGAGCAGCGTCGGGGAGCCGCGGCCGTCGTAGGCGGCGAGCGCGGCCCGGACGGCCTCCTTCCCGAGCCATACCGCCGAACCCTCGTCCCCGACGAGCCAGCCGTAGCCGTCCGCGCGCTGCACGATCGTCCCGTCGTTGATGACCGCCGCGCCGGCGCCCGTGCCGGAGAACACCACGATGCCCTTGGGCTCGCTGGTTCCGGCGTGGAACGCCACCGCGATATCGGTCACCACCGCGGGCGAGCCGCGCAGGCCGACGGCCTGCCAGGCCTGCCGCGCCGCCGCGACGGCCGCGGGCCGTCCGGCGGAGCCGGCGCCGGCGATGCCGAACACGCCGGTGAGGATGAGGGTACGGTCAAGGTCCCCGAGCGCCTCGCGCAGGGCGGTGGTCAGCGCCCCGGCGGTGTCGCCTCCAGAGTTGGGATTTGCTCCAGGGCCGGTGCCGGAACCGGCCAGAGCACCCCCCAGCGTCAGCACGACGCAGCGGGTCTTCGTGCCACCCGCGTCGATACCGACCACGTAAGGACCGGCCAAATGGGTCAACACATGGCGACCGTAGCCTTTTCTACCGTTGACGTGACATCCCGCGCGTAAGAAAATTTCCATCATGAGGAAACCCATCGGCTCCGAGCGGAGCCTCGAGCAGGGCCCCGAGCGGGGGATCGCGGGGGAGCCCGGTTCACCACGGGACCAGGCGGCGGGCCAGGCCCCGGAGCGGGACCGGGACAGCACGCCGCTGAGCACCGTGGTCCGGGTCCGCTCGCTGCTTCCCTCGCTGCCCCCCGCGGAGCGGCGAGTCGCCCAACGCGTCATCGACGACCCCGAAGGGGTCGCCAACTCCACCATCACCGAACTCGCGCAGACGTGCGGTACGTCCGAGACCACGGTCATCCGGTTCTGCCGGGCGATCGGGTTCCACGGGTACCCAGAGCTGCGGCTGACCCTCGCCACGGAGGCCGGGCGGGCGCAGAGCGCCGCCGGGGGCAGGGTCATCGGCAGCGACATCAGTCCCGACGACTCCCTCGAACAGATCGTTGAGAAGGTGACCTTCGCCGATGCGCGGGCCGTGGAGGAGACCGCCTCCCAGCTCGACATCAAGATGCTCGAACAGGTCGTGGACGCCGTCGTCGCCGCGGACCGGGTCGACGTCTACGGCGTCGGCGCCAGCGCGTTCGTCGCGGCCGACTTCCAGCAGAAGCTGCACCGCATCGGACGGATCTGCTCGGCCTGGGCGGACGCCCACATCATGCTCACCAGCGCCGCGGTGCTGGGCCCCACGAGCGTGGCGATCGGCATCTCGCACACGGGCTCGACGGTCGAGACCATCGACGCGCTGGAGGTCGCCAAGAGCAGGGGCGCCAAGACGGTGGCGCTCACCAACTTCCCCAAGTCCCCGATCGCGGAGGTGGCCGACCTGATCCTGACCACGGCGGCGCGGGAGACGACCTTCCGCTCCGGCGCCACAGCGAGCCGGCTGGCGCAGCTCACCGTGGTCGACTGCCTCTTCGTCGGGGTGGCGCAGCGCACCTACGGGCCGACCCGCAAGGCCCTGGAAGCCACATTCGAGGCGGTCCGCGGCCGGACCGTGCGACCCGACCGGAGGCGTCGGTGATCGATTGCGAGCTGCCCACCGAGGGACGGAACCCCCGCACCCTCGACGTCGACACACTGCCCACCCTGGAGGTGCTGCGCCTGATCAACTCTGAGGACGCGACCGTTCCGATGGCCGTGGCGTCCGTCCTGCCGGAGGTTGCCCGGCTGGTGGACCTCGCCGTGGAGTCGCTGCGCGCTGGAGGACGCGTGCACTACTTCGGCGCGGGCACGTCGGGACGGCTCGCGGTGATCGACGCCGCCGAGCTGCCGCCCACGTTCGGCATCTGGGGGCGGGTGGTCGCCCACCACGCCGGCGGGCCGGGCGCGCTGTCCCAGGCGATCTCCGACGTCGAGGACGACGTCGAGCTCGGCCGCCGGGACGCCTGCGAC
The DNA here is from genome assembly GCF_044326405.1 of Actinomadura sp. 1N219. Classification (NCBI taxonomy): domain Bacteria; kingdom Bacillati; phylum Actinomycetota; class Actinomycetes; order Streptosporangiales; family Thermomonosporaceae; genus Actinomadura; species Actinomadura sp. 1N219. Next base: position 1,157,964 of record NZ_JBIRAY010000001.1, read on the forward strand.
GTCCGGCCCGGCGACATCGCGGTCGGCATCGCGGCGAGCGGGCGCACGCCGTACGTGGTCGGCGCGCTGCGCGCCGCCGCCCGCGTCGGCGCCCGCACGGCGCTGATCAGCTGCAACCCGCACACCCCGTACGGGGACGAGGTGGAGGTGCACATCGGCCTCGCCACCGGACCCGAGGTGATCAGCGGGTCCACCCGGATGAAGGCGGGCACGGCGACCAAGCTCGTGCTCAACTCCTTCTCCACCACACTGATGATCAGGATGGGCCGGACCTACTCCAACCTGATGGTCAGCGTCAACGCGCTGAACGGCAAGCTGCGCGCCCGGCTCGTCCGCATCCTCACGGAGGCGACGGGGATGGACGCGCGGACCTGCGAGAACGCGCTGACAGAGGCAGGAGGCAACACGCGCGTGGCGCTCGTCTCACTTCTCGGTGAGGTGCCCGCGGCACGCGCGACGGTGGTGCTTGAAGAGGCCGATGGGGGCGTGCGGGAGGCTCTGCAACGGCTCAGATCGGCCTGATCGAGGATCCGGGGGCCGGCCGGTAGTTGGGGCCGGCGGCCTTTCGGACGGGGGAGTACGGCAGAACGGGGTTCGGGGATCGGTCCGAAATCACCTACTATCGGGCCGTGCGAGACGAACGACACGCGACGCCCAGAGCTGTGATCACCGACTGGGGCGGCGTCCTGACCTCCCCTCTCAACGAGGCGATCGACGTGTGGCTCGCCGCCGAGCGCATCGACGTCCAGCGGTACAAGGACGTGATGCGCGCCTGGGTGAAGCAGGCGTACGACGGCGCCGGGACGAACCCGATCCACGGGCTCGAGGACGGCAGCCTCCCCGCCGCGGAGTTCGAGCGCCTCCTCGCCGCCGAGCTGCTCACCGACGACGGCGAGCCGGTTCCGGCGGCGGGGCTCATTGCCCGCATGTTCGGGGCGTTCGCGCCCGTCCGGCCCATGTACGACGCGCTCCGCGCGGCCCGCGCCGCCGGGGCCCGTACGGCCGTCCTGTCCAACTCGTGGGGCAACGACTACCCCCGCGACCTGTTCGCCGAGGTCTTCGACGCCGTCGTCATCTCCTCGGAGGTCGGCCTCCGCAAGCCCGACGAGCGGATCTTCCGGCACGCCCTCGCCGTCCTCGGCCTGGACGCCGCCGACTGCGTCTTCATCGACGACATCGAGCACAACGTCCGCGCCGCGGAGGACCTCGGGCTCCACGGCATCCACCACACCGGTCCCGACACCACCATCGCCGAACTGCGCGCGTTGAACGTCCTGCCGTGACCGTCTGGCAGACTGGCTGACCGTCATGCGCGTCTACCTGCCGTCCACGCTCACGCTCCTCGCCGGCGTCCGCGCCGCCCAGGAGATCGGTCCCGCGCCGGTCGCGGCCCACGCGGTCACGCCCGCGCTGCGCGAGTGGTACGCGGGCGGCGATCTGGAGGAGCTGGAGTACGCGGCGCTGTCCGCCGCCGCCCGCGCCTCCCTGCGGCTCCTCGCCGCCGACCCCGCCGCCCCGCGCCGCCGCGTCGTCCTCGCCGCGGAGGTCCCCGACCAGTTGGTCACCTGGCAGCGCGGCGACGCCGGACTGGCCAACGACGACCGCGCGCAGGTCGCGCTCTCCGAAGCCGTCCCGTGGAAGCGGATCGCGTCCGGCCATGTGGACGACGCGAACGCCGCCGCCGACATCGCCGCCGCGGCCGACGCCCTCCTCGCCGCCGACGCCGGCGACGACGACGCCCGTTTCACCGTGGACGGCGCCGAAGGCCACGAACTCCTCTGGTACGCCACCCAGGAACTCCCTCACCTCCTCGACTGACCGGCATATCGGCGGGTAGGTCCCGGCACGTCGGACAACGAGGCCGGAATCGCAGGGAGCCGTCAGATGGACGCCGTCACCAACGTGCCCGCACCGGTGAACGAGCCGGTCAAGACCTACGCGCCCGGCAGCGGCGAGCGGGCCGCGCTGGAGGCCAGGATCAAGGAGCTCGGCGGCGCGCAGACCGAGCTGACCATGACGATCGGCGGCGAGCGGCGCATGGGCGCGGGCACGCCGATCGACGTCGTCGAGCCGCACAACCACGGCCACGTCCTCGGCCGGATGGGCGACGCGACCGAGCCGGACGTGGCCGAGGCGATCTCCGCCGCGCGGGAGGCCGCGCCCGGATGGCGGGCCATGGCGTTCGAGGACCGCGCCGCGATCTTCCTCCGCGCCGCCGACCTGCTCGCCGGGCCGTGGCGCTCGACGGTGAACGCCGCCACGGTCCTCGGGCAGTCCAAGTCCGTGCAGCAGGCCGAGATCGACGCGGCCTGCGAGCTGATCGACTTCTGGCGGTTCAACGTCCGCTATGCGCAGCAGATCCACGAGATCCAGCCGCTGTCGTCCCCGGGCGTGTGGAACCGGCTCGAATACCGGCCGCTGGAGGGGTTCGTCCTCGCGATCACGCCGTTCAACTTCAGCGCGATCGCCGGGAACCTGCCGACCGCGCCCGCGCTGATGGGCAACGTCGTGGTGTGGAAGCCGTCCCCGACGCAGCAGCTCGCCGCGCACTTCACGATGCGGCTGCTGGAGGCCGCCGGGCTCCCGCCCGGCGTGATCAACCTCGTCACCGGGAACGGGCAGGCCGTCTCGAACGTGGCGCTGCGCCACCCCCACCTGGCCGGGCTGCACTTCACCGGCTCCGCCGCCACCTTCCAGAACCTCTGGCGGACGATCGGCGAGCACATCTCCGCCTACAAGGGCTACCCCCGCATCGTCGGCGAGACCGGCGGCAAGGACTTCGTCGTCGCCCACCCGACGGCCGACCCGGCGGTGCTGAAGACCGCGCTCGTCCGCGGCGCGTTCGAGTACCAGGGGCAGAAGTGCTCCGCCGCGTCCCGCGCCTACATCCCGCGCTCCGTCTGGGACCGGATGCGGGACGACTTCCTCGCCGAGACCGAGTCCCTCACGATGGGCAACGTCGCCGAGGACCTGTCGCTGTTCATGGGCGCGGTGATCGACGACCGCGCGTTCGCCAAGCATCGCCGCGCCATCGAACGGGCCCGCGACGTCGACACCATCGAGATCCTCACGGGCGGGGAGCTGGACGACTCGTCCGGCTACTTCGTCCGGCCGACCGTCCTGGAGTCGTCCGACCCGACCGACGAGATCTTCACGACGGAGTACTTCGGGCCGATCGTCGGCGTGCACGTCTACGACGACGGCGACTACGACGCCGTCCTGCACCAGATGGAGAGCGTGTCCGAGTACGGCCTGACCGGCGCGATCATCGCCGAGGACCGCGCCGCGATCGCCGCCGCCGCCGACGCGCTCCGGTTCGCGGCCGGGAACTTCTACATCAACGACAAGCCGACCGGGTCGATCGTCGGGCAGCAGCCGTTCGGCGGCGCCCGCGCGTCCGGCACCAACGACAAGGCCGGCTCGGTGTTCAACCTCACCCGCTGGACCAGCGTCCGCTCCATCAAGGAGACGCTCGTCCCGCCGACCGACCACCGCTACCCGCACATGGGCCCCTGACCCGGAGGCTCTTGCCGCGTGCATGGTTGCGGACGGCACCCGGAAGGCCGGACGATAAGCTCGCCCCGCCGCTCCGGTGGGGCGCGCCGGCGCCGGGGCCGCCGCCGCCCGACCTGACCGCCGTCCGCCTGCTCGTCCAACCTCGCATGGGAACGGGATGTCGACGCTCAACCGTCTGGTGCTGTGGAACATCGATCACACCCTGGTCGACGTCGGGCGGGTCACCCGGGACGCCTACGCCGAGGCGTTCCAGCGGACCATCGGGCGCCCCCTCGTCCGGCTGGCGCCCACCCCCGGCCGCACCGAGTCCGAGATCATCTTCGAGACCCTCGCGTTCAACGACGTCGTCACCACCGACGACCATCTGCCCGCCTTCATGGCCGCGCTAGCCGAGGCGTTCGCGACCCGCCGCTCCGACGTGCGCGCCCACGGCCGCGTGCTGGCCGGGGCCCGCGAGGCCGTCGAGGCGCTCTCCCATGTGCCGGGCGTGGTGCAGTCGGTGCTCACCGGGTCCGTTCAGCCGAACGCTGTTGTGAAGGTGACCGAGCTGGGCCTCGCCCCCCACCTCGACCTGGACGCGGGCGGCTACGAGAACGGCGTCTACAGCAAGGCCGCCCTCCTGGAGCTGGCCCGCACCCGCGCCGGGGAACGGCACGGCGCCCGCTACCCCGAGGGCGCCACCGTCTACATCGCCGACTCGCCGCGCGACGTCCAGGCCGCGCACATCGCCGGGTCCCCGATCATCGCCGTCGCCACCGGCAGCGCCACCGAGGCCGAGCTGCGCGCCGCCGGCGCCGACCGCGTCGTCGCGACGCTCGCCGACACCAAGGCCGTGGTCAGCGCCATCGCCGACCTGACCCGCATCTGACCGCTTCCGGGCCGACGCGTACGCTCGGGACGATCTGGGAAGTTGCGCGGTATGCGGCCTCGGCCGATATTGGGATCGCCGCGCGCCAGTGGAGGGAGAGAGATGTCCCGTGAGGTCGCCGAAGGTTCGCCGCTGTGGGAGCCGTCGGAGGAGGTCGTCGCCAACGCGCGGGTGACCCACTTCGTCCACTGGCTGTGGGACCGGGGCGTCCTCACCGAGACCTACGACGACCTGTGGCGCTGGTCGGTCACGGAGGTCGACGCGTTCTGGGACGCGATCTGGTCCTACTTCGAGGTCGTCGGCGAGCGCGGCGACGGCCCGGTCCGGGCCGGTGGCCCCATGCCGGTGGACGGCCTGAAATGGTTCCCCGGCGCGACGCTCAACTACGCGGCCAACGCGCTGCGCCGGGCCGAGCGGACCCCCGACGAAACCGCGGTGATCTTCCGGTCGGAGGCGGGCGGGCACCGCGTGCTGACGTACCGCGAGCTGGCCCTGCACGTGGCCGAAGTGCGCGCCGGCCTCGCCGAATTGGGCGTGGGCAAGGGCGACCGGGTGGCGGCGTACGTCCCGAACATCCCCGAGGCGCTGATCTGCTTCCTCGCCACGGCGTCGCTGGGCGCGATCTGGTCGTCGTGCTCCCCGGACTTCGGCTCGTCCTCGGTGATCGACCGGTTCGCGCAGATCGAGCCGAAGGTCCTCATCGCCGTGGACGGCTACGCCTACAACGGCAAGCGGTTCGACCGGCGGGAGGTCGTCGGGGAGATCGAGGCCGCGCTGCCGACCCTCGCCGCGACCGTCCTGATCCCGTACCTGGACCCGGCCGCCGCCCCGGACGGCCTCCGCGTCGGCATGCACTACGGCGACCTGCCGCGTCCGGGCCACGACGAGCTGGTGTTCGAGGACGTCCCGTTCGACCATCCGCTGTGGGTGGTCTACTCGTCCGGGACGACCGGGCTGCCGAAGCCGCTCGTCCACGGCCACGGCGGGGTCGTGCTGGAACACCTCAAGGCGCTGTCGTTCCACCAGGACCTCGGACCAGGGGACGTGTTCTTCTGGTTCACCACCACCGGCTGGATGATGTGGAACTACCTCATCGGCGGCCTGCTCGTGGGCTCCACCGTCGTCATGTACGACGGCGCCCCGCTCGACCTGTGGACGCTCGCCGCCGAGAACGGCGTCACCTACATGGGCGTCGGCGCGCCGTACATCACGGCGTCCGCGAAGGAGGGCCGCCGTCCCGGCGCGGAACTCGACCTGTCGGCGCTGCGCGGCATCGGCTCGACCGGCTCGCCGCTGCCGCCCGAGGGGTTCGCCTGGGTGTACGAGGCGGTCGGGAAGAACCTGCTGCTCGGCTCGTTCTCCGGCGGCACCGACCTGTGCACCGGGTTCGTCGGCCCCTCGCCGCTGCTGCCGCTGCGCGCGGGCGTCATCCAGTGCCGCGGCCTCGGCGCGAAGGTGGAGGCGTTCGGCGACGACGGCGCGCCGGTCGTGGACGAGGTCGGCGAGCTGGTCATCACCGAGCCGATGCCGTCCATGCCCGTCTTCTTCTGGAACGACGCGGGCGGCGAAGGCGGCGAACGGTACCGCGAGTCCTATTTCGACATGTACCCGGGCGTGTGGCGGCACGGCGACTGGGTGAAGGTCCTCCCGGACGGCGGCTGCGTCATCTACGGGCGGTCCGACTCCACGCTGAACCGCGGCGGCGTCCGCATGGGGACGTCCGACTTCTACCGCGTGGTCGAGGCGTTCGAGGAGATCGCCGACAGCCTCGTCATCGACACCGGGCGGCTCGGCCAGGAGGGGCGGCTGCTGCTGTACGTCCAGCTCGCGGAGGGCGCGTCCCTCACCGACGACCTGCTCGGACGGCTGAAGCGCGAGATCCGGTCGTCGCTGTCGCCGCGGCACGTCCCGGACGAGGTGCACGCCGTCCCCGGCATCCCGCGGACGCTGTCGGGCAAGAAGCTGGAGGTCCCCGTCCGCAAGATCCTCCAGGGCACCCCGGTCGACAAGGCCGCCAACCGCGACTCGATGGCCAACCCGGAAATCCTGTCCCACTTCACGCCGTAGGGCCCGTTCGCCGGACGTTCGATTTCGCTTGGGTGACAGGTTGCCCGCCCGTATCGCTGTGGGACGTGACGGCATTAGGGTGGTGCTCCGGTCCAAACGTGTCCGAACGGAAGCGTGTGCGGCAAAACACGCCGTATGGGCGCAGGGCCGGTGAACTTCCCCTCGGTCTCGGGCGTCACACAGTCGGAGGGGTGATCCGGGCCCGCGTGTAAGGCCCCGCGATCGAGAGAGGGACGGTTCCACGCATGGAGGTTGGGGCGCTGCGGTCCGGTGATCCGGATCGGCTCGGGTCGTACGCCCTGATCGGCCGGGTGGGCGAGGGCGGCCAGGGAACCGTGTACCTCGGCGCCGACGACGACGGCCACCAGGTCGCTATCAAGCTGCTGCACGCGGACCTGACGTCCGACGACAAGGCCCGCGCCCGGTTCCTGCGGGAGCTGGAGACCGCGAAGAAGGTCGCCCCGTTCTGCACCGCCCAGGTCATCGACGCGGACGTGGACGGCGACCGGCCCTACATCGTCAGCGAGTACGTCCGCGGCCCGTCGCTGAACCAGCATGTCCTGGACGAGGGCCCGCTCGACGGCGCCGGGCTGGACCGGCTCGCCGTCGGCACCGCGACGGCCCTTGCCGCGATCCACCAGGCGAAGATCGTCCACCGCGACTTCAAGCCGCACAACGTGCTGATCGGCCCGGACGGCCCGCGGGTCATCGACTTCGGGGTGGCGCGGGCGATCAGCGGCGGCACCACGCTCACCAGCCGGGTCATCGGCACCCCGTCCTACATGGCGCCCGAGCAGATCAGCGGCGACGAGGTCGGGACGGCCGCGGACGTGTTCTGCTGGGCGGCGACGCTGGTGTTCGCGGCCACCGGGGAGCCCCCGTTCGGCCAGGACACCATCCCCGCCGTGATCAACCGCATCCTGCACGAGGAGCCCGACCTCGGCGAGCTCGAAGGGCCGCTGCGCGAGCTGGTCCTCGACTGCCTGGAGAAGGAGCCCGCGCATCGGCCTGGCGCGCGGCAGGTGCTGATGCGGCTGCTCGGCCACGAGGAGACCTCGCGGACGGGCGCGCCCGCCGCGGTGTCCCGCCCGTCCGGCGACACCGACGAGACCGCGATGCTCGCCGCCGGGTCGGTCCGCGCGGCGGAGATCGGCGACGACGGGTTCGCCTCCGATCTGGACTTCGACGACGCGCGCCTCTTCGAGGACGAGCCGGCCGCCTTCCACCACGGCGGCGCGTCCGAGACGACGCTGCCCCGCGACATCGCCGCCGCCCGGGACGCGGGCGACGCGCGCGGGCTGCGGCGGGTGCTGGCCGGTTCGGGCCGCTCCGCCGCGCTGGCCGGGGCCGCCGCGCTGTTCGTGGCGATCGTGGTGGTCTCGTCCGTCCTCGCGCTCAACGCCGGCGACAACGGCAAGGCGGGGCAGCAGGTCAGCGACCCGAGCGGGCCGCCCGCGTCGAGCGTCCTGCCGAGCACGCCGCCGTCGACGAGCGAGGAGCCCGTCGAGGAGACCGAAACCCCGACCTACCGGCCGACGACGCCCACGTGGACGCCGTCCGAGAGCCCCAGCGAGACCCCGACGGACACCGGCAGCCCGACGCCGACCAAGACGAACACCGGCTCGCCGACCCCCACCGACTCGGGGACGCCCCCCGACCCGTCGCCCGGATCGGGCGGCGCGGGCTCCTAGCGCCGGAAGCGGCGGCGGCACGGCGGTCCGGCCACCACCACGCGCGTCCCGGCGTCCCGGCGGCGCGGGGTTCGGCGATCCCCCCGGACGGCGCCGCCCGGCCTGACATGGTGGCCTGGCGGGACGGCCCGGAGGGTGGGCAAAGCCACGTCCACGTCGCGGCGGAGCAGGTCGGCTTTGGGGCGATTCCTGGCTACGCTGGCGCAGTGAGCGGCGCCACAACGAGGTGGCGAAGGGTCTCTAGGGGAGTACTCGATGAGCGGCATGCTCGATCAAGCGAAGGACGACCTGCTCCGGCGGGCGGCTGAGACGTGCGCGCAGCGTCCGGGGGCGCGCGGCGGGGACGTGGAGGAGGCCTTCGCCTACCTCCGGCTGTACTACCGGCACGTCGCCCGCGAGGACCTGCTCGACCGGGACCCGGCCGACGTCTGCGGGCCCGCGATGGCGCACCGCGCGCTCGGCGAGGAGCGGCCCCAGGGGCGTGCGAAGGTGCGCGTCTTCACGCCGTCGCTGGAGGAGTACGGCTGGGACCCGGGCCACACGGTCGTGCAGGTCGTCACCGACGACATGCCGTTCCTGGTCGACTCGGTCACGATGGAGCTGACCCGGCACCAGCTCGCCACGCACCTGATCGTCCACCCGCTGCTGGGCGTGGACCGCGACGTCGCGGGTCACCTCAAGGCGTTCCGCGGCAAGCTCGACAGCGACGAGGACGTCGACGAGTCGTGGATGCACATCGAAGTGGACCGTACCAGCGACCGGTCCGTCCTGGACGCGCTGGAGAAGGACCTGCTCCGCGTGCTGGGGGACGTCCGCGTCGCCGTCGAGGACGAGCCGAAGATGCGGGCCCGCGCCGGTGAGATCGCCACCGCGATCCAGGAGACCGCGCCGCCGCTGCCGGGCAAGGAGCTCGCCGAGGGCGTCGAGCTGCTCGACTGGCTGGTGGACGGGCACTTCACGTTCCTCGGCTACCGCGACTACACGCTCACCGAGAGCGGCACCGCGCTCAAGCCCGAGCCCGGCACCGGCCTCGGCATCCTGCGCAGCGACAAGCAGGAGTCCGACAGCTTCGCGGCGCTGCCGCCCGAGGTCCGCGAGAAGGCGACGGAGAAGCGCCTGCTGGTGCTGACCAAGGCGAACTCGCGGTCCACCGTCCACCGCCCGCTCTACCTCGACTACATCGGGGTCAAGAAGTTCGACGAGTCCGGCGCGGTCATCGGCGAGCGACGCTTCCTCGGCCTGTTCACGCACGTCGCCTACAGCGAGTCGCTGTCGCACATCCCCGTCCTCAAGCGGAAGCTGGAGGAGGTGCTGGAGCTCGCCGGTTTCACCGCCGACAGCTACGACGGCCAGGACCTCATCGAGATACTGGAGAGTTACCCGCGCGACGAGCTGTTCCAGATCTCCGTCGACGACCTGCTCCCGATCTCGCTCGGCGTGCTCCGGCTCCGCGAGCGCCGCCAGCTGAAGCTGTTCCTGCGCAAGGACCTGTACGGCCGCTACATGTCCTGCATGGTGTACCTGCCGCGCGACCGCTACACCACCAAGGTCAGGCTGCGCATCCAGGGCCTGCTGAAGGACGCGTTCGACGGCGTCAGCGTCGACTACAGCGCGAACGTCACCGAGTCGATGCTGGCGCGGCTGCACGTGGTGGTCCGCGGCGAGCGCGGCCGTCCGCTGCCGGACGTGGACGTCCCCGAGCTGGAAGGACGGCTCGCCGCCGCCATCCGCTCCTGGGAGGACGATCTCGGCGACGCGATCGTCGAGCAGTGCGGCGAAGAACGCTCCGGGACGCTCGGCCGCCGCTTCGGCGACGCGTTCCCCGAGGCATACAAGGCCGACTTCCCCGCCCGCACCGCCGTCGCCGACCTGCGCCGCCTGGACGACCTGTCCGCCGACGGCACGGACACGTCCATCAACCTGTACGAGCCGTACAGCGCCGAGCCGGGCGAGCGCCGCCTCAAGATCTACCGGCTGGGCGAGCCGATCTCGCTGTCCCGGATCCTGCCGCTGCTGCAGAACATGGGCATCGAGGTGATCGACGAGCGGCCCTACGAGATCGGCACGGCCGACGGGCAGCGGTTCTGGATCTACGACCTGGGACTGCGGTACGTGCCGCCCGCCGACGTCCCGGAAGACGCCATCAAGGGCCTGTTCCAGGACGCGTTCACCCGGCTGTGGCGCGGCGAGATCGAGAACGACGGGTTCAACGCGCTCGTCCTGCACGTCGGGCTGAACTGGTGGCAGGCGATGATCCTGCGCGCCTACGCGCTGTACCTGCGGCAGACCGGCACCACGTTCTCCAAGCGCCACATCGAGCAGGTGCTGCTGCGCAACGCGTCCATCACCCGGCTGATCGTCCGGCTCTGGGAGAGCCGCCTCGACCCGAGCCTCGCGCAGGGCGAGGAGGAGCGCGGCGCCGGGATCACCGAGGCGATCCAGGGCAAGCTGGACGACGTCGCCAGCCTCGACGAGGACCGCATCCTCCGCGCCTACCTCGCGCTCGTCCAGGCGACCCTGCGCACCAACCACTACCAGGGCAAGCCGTACCTGGCGATGAAGTTCGACCCGCACGCCATCCCCGACCTGCCCGAACCCCGGCCGACGTACGAGGTGTTCGTGTACTCGCCGACGGTCGAGGGCGTGCACCTGCGGTTCGGGACGGTCGCGCGCGGCGGGCTCCGCTGGTCCGACCGCCGCGAGGACTTCCGCACCGAGATCCTCGGCCTGGTCAAGGCGCAGGCCGTGAAGAACACCGTGATCGTCCCGGCGGGCGCGAAGGGCGGGTTCGTCGGCAAGCAGCTGCCCGACCCGGCCGCCGACCGGGAGGCGTGGCAGCAGGCCGGGATCGCCTGCTACAAGGACTTCATCTCCGGCCTGCTCGACCTGACCGACAACCTCGTGGACGGGAAGGTCGTCCCGCCGCCGAACGTCGTCCGGCACGACGGCGACGACACCTACCTGGTCGTCGCCGCCGACAAGGGCACCGCCACGTTCTCCGACCTCGCCAACGGCGTCGCGGCCGAGTACGGCTTCTGGCTCGGCGACGCGTTCGCGTCCGGCGGCTCGGTCGGCTACGACCACAAGGGCATGGGCATCACCGCCCGCGGCGCCTGGGAGTCGGTGAAGTACCACTTCCGCTCCCTGGGCACGGACGTCCAGAACGACGACTTCACCGCCGTCGGCATCGGCGACATGTCAGGGGACGTGTTCGGCAACGGCATGCTCCTCTCCGAGCACACCCGCCTCGTCGCCGCGTTCGACCACCGGCACATCTTCATCGACCCCGAACCGGACGCCGCGGCCTCGTTCGCCGAGCGCCGCCGCCTGTTCGGCCTGCAGCGCAGCAGCTGGGCCGACTACGACACCGCGCTGATCTCCAAGGGCGGCGGCGTGTTCCCCCGCGCCGTCAAGTCGATCGCGCTGACCCCGCAGATGCGAGCCGTGCTCGGCATCGAGGAGGGCGTCAAGGCCCTCACCCCGTTCGACCTGATCAAGGCCATCCTGAAGGCGCCCGTCGACCTCCTCTGGAACGGCGGCATCGGCACCTATGTCAAGTCGTCCATGGAGAACAACGCCGACGTCGGCGACAAGGCCAACGACTCCGTCCGGATCGACGGCGGCGAGCTGCGCTGCCGCGTCGTCGGCGAGGGCGGCAACCTCGGCGTCACCCAGCTCGGCCGGATCGAGTTCGCCCGCACCGGCGGCCTGATCAACACCGACTTCATCGACAACTCCGCCGGGGTCGACACCTCCGACCACGAGGTCAACATCAAGATCCTGCTCGACCAGGTCGTCCGGGACGGCGAGCTGACCGGCAAGCAGCGCGACGGCCTGCTGTACGAGATGACCGACGAGGTCGGACGGCTCGTCCTGCGCGACAACTACGCGCAGAACGTCGTCCTCGCCGCCGCCCGCGCCCAGGCGCCCGCGATGCTGCACATCCACGCCCGCTACCTGCGCAAACTCGAACGCGACGGCCGCCTCCAGCGGCGCATCGAGTTCCTCCCCGACGACAAGGCCCTGGCCGAGCGCAGGCAGGCGGGCCTCGGCCTCACCAGCCCGGAGTTCTCCGTCCTGCTCGCCTACGCCAAGCTCGCGCTGGACCACGATCTCGTGGCGTCCGACCTGGCCGACGACCCGTACCTGGAGGCGTGGCTGGTCGACTACTTCCCGACCCCGCTGCGCGAGCGGTTCCGCGCCTACATGGACCGGCACCCGCTGCGCCGCGAGATCATCACCACGGCCGTGGTGAACGACCTGGTCAACGCGAGCGGCTCCACGTTCGTGTTCCGGATGAACGAGGAGACGGGGGCGTCGTCGTCCGACATCGCCCGCGCCTACCTCGTCGCCCGCGACGTGTTCGAGATGCCGAGGTTCTGGCGCTCGGTCGAGTCCCTCTCGGACCAGGTCGACGAGTCCACACAGATCGCGATGCTCCTCGAAGCCCGCAAGCTGACCGAGCGCGGCGCCCGCTGGCTGCTGCACAACCGGCGCCCGCCGTTCGACATCCGCGAGACGATCGACTTCTTCATCGGCAGCGCCACCACGCTGAGCACCCACCTGTCCAAGCTCCTCGTCGGCCTGGACCTCGCCGCGTTCGAGCAGCGCCGCGACGGCTTCGCGCAGCGCGGCGTCCCCGACGAGCTCGCCGAGCGCTGCGCGACGTTCGTCCCCGCCTTCTCCACCTTCGACCTGGTCGGCATCGCGCACGACACGGGCCGCCCGGTGGAGGAGGTCGCCGAGGTGTACTTCGACCTGGCCGACCGCCTCCAACTGTCCCGCCTGCGCGAACGCATCATCGCGCTGCCCCGCGACGACAAGTGGCGCTCGATGGCCCGCTCCGCGCTCCGCGACGACCTGTACACCGCCCACGCGGCCCTGACCAGGGACGTCCTCGTCACCAGCGAGCCGGGCGGGCAGCCTGAGGAGCGCATGGTCCACTGGGCGGAGAAGAACAAGCCGGCCGTCCAGCGCGCCCAGCAGACCCTCAGCGAGATCTGGGAGAGCGACAGCTTCGACCTGGCAACCCTCTCCGTCGCCCTAGGCGCAATTCGCACCCTGGTCACCGCCAGCTCTCTCCCATCCGCCGAGTAAGACCAGCCACCGAGCAAGACCAGCCACCGCCGCAACCATGCAACAACCCAAACCGTCGCGATCGCGTCCGAAGGCAGGTTTCGAGCTTGCGAGAAACCTGATCGCGCAGCGAGCCGCCAAGGCGAGACGGAGCGATGCAGCGATCGCACCGCGTTTCTCGACGATGGAGGGCCCCCAGGGCCCGAAGGAGGAGAGAAAGGCAATAAACACAGCACCGCCGGATGCCGGGTCGGTCTCGCTGCAGCGGTCAGAAGCGCGGGACCGCCCGGCACCCGACGGAGATCAGGTGCCGTGCGCGGTGACGGCCTTGCGGTACATCCCGGTGACCGTGGCGCGGCCCTTCGGCGGGACGGCGGCCAGGTACTGCACGAGGACGGTCGTGTCCATGCGCGTCCGTGCGGCCTTGGCCGGGGCGAGGCCGAGCAGGTCCCCGCCTACGGCCAACCGTCCCCGCTTGGACGAGGAGTACGCCTCGTTCTGCTTGAGGACGTACCAGACCAGGGCTCCCCGGTCCTTGGTGCGGAGCGCGTACACCCTGTACGCGCTGGGGGAGAACCTGGACGACAGGGTGACTCCCCGTCCGGCCAGGGTCTTCTCGCCCTGCTTCAGCGCCTTGTAGGTCTCGCTGGTCTGCGCCCCGTCCGCCAGGAGGGACGCGTTCGCCGCGCCGGGCCCGTCGGTGAGGAGTGCCGCATGCGCCGCGGGCACCTTGCCGGGCGCGGCGGCGAGGCCCTTCCTCTCGTCCGGGGCGACGGAGGTGGCGAAGCCCTCCGGGTCGACCGCGACGTTGCCGAGCGCGTCGCCGGTGGGGTAGGGATTCGCCGTCAGCAGCCAGGGCGCCCCCGCCTTGGCCTGCGTGAACAGCAGCGCGTGCCGCATCGAGCGCTTCCCCTGCCCGGTGACGGCGCCGGCCGCGAACCAGTGCGGGTACCCGCTCACCCGCGGGATGTAGAACGACGTGTTCGTGAACTTCACCGCGGGCGGCGGACGCTTGATGACGCGGCGGAGCTTGAGCGAGGCGTCGTCCATGGACAACTGCGGGTCGGCCTCGATGCCGGGCAGGGCCGCGCGGTCGAGCTTGCGCCCCGCCCGGTTGGCCTGGGCGGTGTAGGCGTCGAGGACCTGCTGGGCCTGCGCCTTGCTGAGCGCCGGCGCGGCCGCGCGTTTCTCCGCCTCGGCGGACGACGGCGATCCTCCCGAGCAGCCGGTGCCCATGGCGGCCGCGAGCAGGCAGGACGTGACGAGTGAAGCGACGGTGACGTTGCGTGCGGGCATTGCGAAAAGCCCCCCGAAGTGGCGACGGAGATCCGGACCGCACGCCATCCTCGCAGAGTGACTGCGTGGTCACTCTATGAACACGAAACCTCGCCGAGCAAACTTTACGAAGGACGCCCAGGTCAGGCGGTCTGCTGCTCCTGCTGCCGCATCCAGCGGATCTCGGCCTCGATGAACTCGTCGATGTCGCCGTCCAGCACGGCGGAGGGGTTGCCGACCTCGATGCCGGTGCGGAGGTCCTTCACGATCTGGTACGGGTGCAGCACGTAGTTGCGGATCTGCGTGCCCCAGCTGCTGGTGCCCTCGCCCCGCAGCGCGGACATCTTCTCCGCCTCCTCCTGCCGCTTGCGCTCCAGGAGCTTGGCCTGCAGCACGTTCATCGCCGTGGCCTTGTTCTGGATCTGGCTGCGCTCGTTCTGGCAGGACACGACGATGCCGGACGGGATGTGGGTGATCCGCACGGCCGAGTCGGTGGTGTTGACGCCCTGCCCGCCGGGCCCCGACGACCGGTACACGTCGATGCGCAGGTCGTTCTCGTCGATGTCGACGTGGTCGCTCTGCTCCACCACCGGGACGACGTCCAGCCCCGCGAACGACGTCTGGCGGCGGCCCTGGTTGTCGAACGGGGAGATCCGGACGAGCCGGTGCGTGCCGTGCTCGCCGCGCAGCGTCCCGTACGCGTAGGGCGCCTTGACCGTGAACGTCGTCGACTTGATGCCCGCCTCTTCGGCGTAGGACGTGTCGTAGACCTCGGTCGGGTAGTTGTGCCGCTCCGCCCAGCGCAGGTACATGCGCTGGAGCTGCTCGGCCCAGTCGGCCGCGTCGACCCCGCCCGCCTGGGCGTTGATCGTGACGAGCGCCTCCCGCGCGTCGTACTCGCCCGACATCAGGGTGCGGACCTCGAGCTGCTGGACCGCCTTGAGCAGCGCCGCGAGCTCGTCGTCGGCCTCCGTGCGGGTGTCGGCGTCGTCCATCTCCTGGGCGAGCTCGTACAGCGTCGCGGCGTCGTCCAGCCGCTGCCGCAGGCCCTCGACCTTGCCCAGCTCGCTCTCCAGGTACGACAGGCGGCGGCCCACCGACTGGGCGCGCTCCTGGTCGTTCCACAGGTCAGGGTCGGCCGACTGCTCGCGCAGCTCGGCGATGTCGCGCCGCATGCCGTCGAGGTCCAGCACCTGCTCGATGCCGGCGAGAGTCGAGCCGAGCTCCTTGAGCTGCTCTTCGGGTTCGATGCCTGCCACGTCTTCGAGCTTATAGCCGCCGGGACACCGGTCGGGCGTCCGGCCAATATCATGTGGGTGGCAGAATCACGGGCCGAGGAGGCCGGCCGAGGACGGCGGGCCGTGGAGTTCGGTCCGGGGGACGGGTCTGTGCAGAGGTTCTCGCGGGTGGTCGCGGCAGCGATGATCGTCGTCATGCCGCTGGCCGCGGGCTGCGCCGAGGGCAAGGCGAAGGCGCGGCCGACCGCAAGCATGCCCACGACGTCGCCGCCCGAGCCGGTGCCGCTGACGCGGGACGTCGCCGAGCGCGCGTTCCGCACCTACGTCACGGACGAGGACGTGGCCAGGGCCGCCGGCGACGAGCGGCTGGCGCTGACCTGGACGTCCGACGGCCAGTCCCAGCTCACCGCGGCCGAGTTCCGCAAGGCCGCCTACGACGGCGACCCGGTGCGGCGCTTCGTCTACGGCGAGCCCAAGCTGTACGTCCCGAAGGTGAAGGACGCCTCCATCTACCCGCAATGGTTCCTCGTGTCGGTCGACCGCTCCGTCCTGGGCGAGTCCAAGAGCAAGCGCAGGGCGCTGATGGCGTTCGTCCTGCGCGGCCCGTCCGACGACTGGAAGCTGACGCTCGCGACCCTCCTGCAGCCGAAGGCCAAGGAACCGGAGATCTCGATCGACAAGGAGGGGTACGCGACCCCGCTGGGCAGCGACGACACGTCGGTGCTGATCCGTCCCCGCGACGTCGGCGGCATCCAGGCGACGATCGCCGCGGAGGGCGGCCGCAGCGTGGCCGCGAAGGTGATGAAGTCCGGCGCGGTCACCACGGGCTTCTACCGGGCGGCCAGGCGGGCCAAGAAGAAGGCGAAGGAGAAGGACCTCACGCTGCAGGTCGTCTACACGGCGACGCCCTTCCCGTACTTCGGGCTGCGGACGGAGAGCGGCGGCGGCCTGATCATCTATTCGCTGTTCCGCAACACCTCGCTCGCCGCCAAGGAGCCGGGGACGCCGAAGCCGGAGATCCCGGAGGAGGCGGAGCATCTGCTCGACGGGACCGTCGAGGGCAACGAGGTCGCGACGACCTCGACCCTGCATTTCGCGGCGTACGACCCTGCGCGGGCCGAGAAGGACGAGCCACAGCCGAAGGCGCATCTGATCGCCGACGACGGAGCGATCTCCAAGGCCGCCACCCCGCCGATCAAGAAACCGTAGGGAGCCGCGGGTGCCGCGGTGCCGTGGTGTCGCGGGCGCTGCGGGCGCCGAGCGCCCGGGCGGCTTTCCGTGGAGGGCCTTAGCCGTATACCCGCTGGACGACGAGCGCGCCGAAGAGCAGCGCGACGAGGGCCGCCAGGACGAGGGCGGGCGGCACGGCCGGGCCGTGCCGGTGCAGTTCGGACCGGGCCTCCCGGCAGGTCGCGCAGCGCCCCTCCACCACCGGGTTCGAGCACCGAGCGCAGATCAGATGTTCGCAGCTCATGTCGTGGCCCCAATCTTCGAGAACGGGACGCCGGCCCCGTGGCGGGGAAACGTCGACTGTCTGGGTGTCTGTCGAGCTTGTCTGGTGTCCGTCCACCTATTAGGTATCTTTCTCCATCATCCAGCCTAGCCGGACTGTATGGTCGTTCCGGCAAGTCCGGGAGCTTGACGGTACGAAACGACCGGACGTCGGGAGACGGTTCGCATGGCACTGATCGGACGGGACAGACTGATCGGGCGGTGCGGCTACCCTGCGCGTTCGTACCACGTCGAGTGGGACGAGACAGTTGACTCTCCCCTCTACACTGCTCGAAGGCTCCGCGTCCCACCCGGTCGCGAAGCCGGGCGGCGCAGGCCGGAGACCGCGGGCGAGAAGCCCGCGGGCGCGGTCCGGGCCGCTCCCCAACCCCTAGACTGAACCGCCGTGATGCAGCCGTGATCCATTTCGACAACGTCACCAAGGTCTACCCGAGCCAGAACCGGCCCGCCCTGGCGCACGTGAACGTCGCCATCGAGAAGGGCGAGTTCCTGTTCCTGGTGGGGCCGTCCGGCTCCGGCAAGTCGACCTTCCTGCGACTCATCCTGAAGGAGGAGCGTCCTTCCCAGGGTCACGTGCACGTGGCGGGCAAGGACCTGAGCAGGCTGAGCAACTGGAAGGTGCCGCACCTGCGCCGCAGGATCGGCTGCGTCTTCCAGGACTTCCGCCTTCTCCCCAACAAGAACGTCTTCGAGAACGTCGCTTTCGCCCTCGAGGTGATCGGCAAGCCGCGGCGGTTCATCGGCAAGGTCGTCCCGGAGGTCGTCGACCTCGTCGGCCTTGAGGGCAAGATGCACCGGATGCCGGACGAGCTGTCCGGCGGCGAGCAGCAGCGCGTCGCGATCGCGCGGGCCTTCGTCAACCGGCCGATGATCCTGCTGGCGGACGAGCCGACGGGGAACATCGACCCCGCGACCTCGATCGGCATCATGAAGGTGCTGGACCGGATCAACCGGACCGGCACCACCGTCGTGATGGCCACCCACGACGCCGCGATCGTCGACGCGTTCCGCAAGCGCGTCGTCGAGCTGGAGGACGGACGCGTCGTCCGCGACCAGTCCCGCGGCGTGTACGGGCAGGCCTACTGACCCTCCACGGCACATCCATCTGAACCATCGATTCCTTCCGGGTCGTACGACACCGAGTACGGTGTCGGCCCACAGGTGGGAACCGCCCGCATCGGGCCGCGTTCCACGGTACGGAGACGGCCCGGGCTTCCGGCGGGACACAGGCGATCAAGGACAGCGAGGCATGCGCGTACAGTTCGTTCTCCAGGAGATCTGGATCGGTCTCCGCCGGAACATGACGATGACGATCTCCCTCGTCATCACCGTCGCCATCGCCATGGCGCTCTTCGGCACCGGGCTGCTCCTGCGGGAGCAGGTCCGGGCGTCCAAGAGCTTCTGGTACGACAAGATCGAGGTCTCGATCTTCCTGTGCAACAAGACGAGTTCCAACGAGGCCTGCCAGAAGCAGGACATCACCGAGCAGCAGCGGCAGACCCTCAAGGGGCAGCTGGAGAAGATGCCGCAGGTCTCGAACGTCGAGTACGAGACCAAGCAGCAGGCGTACGCGCGGTTCAAGGACAACTTCTCGGGCGCGCCCGGCTTCGTGGAGAGCACCAAAGAGGGTGACATTCCCGACTCCTTCCGGGTGAAGCTGAAGAATCCCGAGGAGTACAAGGCGGTCGCGCAGGCGATGCTCGGGCAACCGGGCGTCGACACCGTGATCAACGAACAGGAGATCCTGAAACGGTTCTTCAGGATCCTGAACGGCCTCCAGGTGGCCGCGCTGACGATCGCGCTGATCCAGGTGGTCGCGGCGGTGATGCTGGTCGGCAATACCGTCCGGCTGTCGGCGTTCAACCGGCGCCGGGAGACGGGCATCATGCGGCTGGTCGGCGCGTCCAACACCTATATCCAGATGCCGTTCATCCTGGAGGGCGCGATCGCGGGACTGATCGGCGGGATGTTCGCGTCGATCCTGCTCATATTCAGCAAGAAACTGCTGGTCGACAGATTGGCGGGAGACGTCCAGCTTGTCAGTCAGCTGGGCTGGAGCACGGTGGTCGCGGTCATTGTGCTGTCGATCTGTTTCGGTGTGCTCCTGTGCGCCGTCGCGTCGTTCCTCACACTGCGCAGATATCTGAAAATCTGAGCGGTGACCGGATCCGGCTGAAGCGCCGGGTCCGGCGCCGCGCGCCGCCCTACACTTGCCGCATGTTCCGGTCCGTGTCGCTCCGGGGGTGGCGGACCCGGCGAACCCCCCATATCGGCAAGGGCGGGCGCCTGCTGCGCGGCGGCGCCGTCGCCGCCGCGATCCTCTGCGCGTACGGGCTGGGGATGGTGAGCGGCTCCGGGTCGCAGCGGCACACCGCCGTCGCGGGCGGGTCCGTCCTCGACGAAGCCGCCGCGAAGATCGGCGGCCGGGCCGCGAAGCCGGTCGGACGCGCCGAGCTCGACCGCGCCGCCATCGAGGGCATGCTGCGCGGCCTCGGCGACCGGTGGGCGCAGTACTACTCCGCCCGCGAGTACGACGACGTCGAAGGGCGCCTGACCGGCCAGTACAGCGGCGTCGGCCTGTGGCTCGGCGGCGCGGACGGCGATCCGCGGGAGAGCGGGGCGGGCGTGCTGGTCGCGAGCGTCCAGCCGGGCGGCGCCGCCGCCCGCGCCGGAGTGCTGCCGGGCGACGTCATCACCGGCGTCGGGAACGCGTCCGCGGCGGGCTGGGGCATCGAGCGGGTCGCGGAGGCGCTGCGTGGACGTCCGGACCAGCCCGTCGAACTCACCGTCGAGCGCGACCGTAGAACGAAGCGGTTCCACCTCGTCCGCACACCGGTCCCCGCAGGAGACGTCACCGTGACCGACCTTCCCGAGCAGACGCGGGTGATCCGGGTCGGCGCCTTCACGCGCGGGACGGGCCGGCAGGTCCGCGCCGCCGCCGCCGGACGGTCGCCGTCCGGCGGCCCCCCGGGCGGTGTCCTGCTCGACCTGCGCGGCAATCCCGGCGGGCTGCTGGACGAGGCCGTCGAGACGGCGTCGGCGTTCCTGTCCGGCGGGCCCGTCGTGACCTACGAGCCGCGCGGGCGGCCCGTCCAGCGGCGCGCGGTGACCCTGCCCGGCGACGCCGGGACGCCGCTCGTCGTGCTGGTGGACGCCGGCACCGCGAGCGCCGCGGAGATCGTCGCGGGGTCCCTGCGCGACCGCGACCGCGCGGTGATCATAGGATCGCGTACATACGGGAAGGGTTCGGTGCAGGAGCCGATCCGGCTGGCCGACGGGTCGGTGATCGAGCTGACCGTCGGTCGCTACCGCACCCCGAGCGGCCGTAACCTCGACGGGGTCGGGATCGAACCCGACGTGGCGGTCTCCGCCGACCGTCCCCCCAAGGAGGCCGAGCGGAGAGCCCGGACGGTGCTGCGCGGCCTGCGCGCCGCCCTGCCGGCGGGCACCGAGGGGCCGCACGAGGACGAGGACTGAGGACGTGGCACGCGACACCGGGCGCAAGAAGGACAAGGACGCCGCCGGGCACAGGCTCATCGCCAAGAACAAGCGGGCCCGCTACGACTACCACATCGACGACACGTGGGAGGCGGGCATGGTGCTGATGGGCACCGAGGTGAAGGCGCTGCGCGCCGGACGCGCCTCCCTCGCCGACGGCTACGCGCACGTCCGGGACGGGGAGGTGTGGCTGGAGAACGTCCACATCCCCGAGTACACGCAGGGCACCTGGACCAACCACGCCCCCCGCAGGCGCCGCAAGCTGCTGCTGCACCGCCGCGAGATCCAGAAGATCATCACCAGGTCGGAGGAGCCCGGCTGGACGCTGATCCCGCTGTCCCTCTACTTCAAGGACGGGAGGGCCAAGGTCGAGATCGGCCTGGCCCGTGGTAAGAAGGCGTACGACAAGCGCCAGGCCATCGCAAAGCGGGAAGCCGAGCGGGAGATGCAGAAGGCGGCGGCGGCCCGGTTCAGGAGACGGTGAAGGGTGCCGATGACCAACCGTGGCCGTAGGCGTTCCGCGCGGGGCAAGCGGGACATGCGGGGCGCGCGGGCTCCGCTGGGCGCGCGGACGCGCAGGCGTCAGGGCGCGTCCCTCGCGGTCTGCGGCGCCCTCGTCGCGTCCCTGACGACGGGATGCTGGGCCGAGCCTTCGGCGATGCCCGCCGTCCGCGACTTCCTCATCGCCTGGCAGGTCGGCAACTACGAGGCGGCCGCCGGACGGACCGTCGGCATCGACAGGCAGCAGGTCGAGGACGCGCTCAGCCGCGTCCGGCAGCAGCTGGACGCCGCGTCCCTGCGGCTGTCCCTCGGCACCCAGGTCAAGGGCAGCGACGTCGACCAGATCGTCAAGAAGGGCGACGAGGCCGACGCGCGCTTCACCGTGAAGATCGACCTCGGGGAGAACGGCCAGCCGTGGGAGTACCCGGGGCTGATGCATCTGCGGCGCGTCGGCGGCAAGTGGAAGGTCGTCTGGAGCCCGTCCATCATCCACACGAAGCTGAAACCCGGGCAGCGGCTCGCGGTCGTGACGGAGGTGCCGAAGCGCGCGCCCATCACCGACACGCAGGGCCGCTCCATGCTGCGGGCGGTCGACGCCTACATGGTCGGCGTGTTCCCCGGGCAGCTCGCCGACCCGCAGAAGACCCTCGACCTGCTCGCCAAGCAGACGAAGATCGACGGCGGCCGCCGGCTGGACGCCGAACGCCTCCTCGGCCGCGTCCAGTCCGCCCCGCCGCAGGAGTTCCTCCCGCTCCTCACCCTTGAGATGCCGACGCACGCCAAGCTGATCCAGCAGCTCAACCGCGTCCCGGGCATCCGGTTCCAGGGCGTCAAGGCCCCCATCGCGCCCGCGTACGCGCCCGAGCTGATCGGCGGCCTCGGCCCCGCCACCGCCGACCGCCTCCAGCAGGTCGGCGCCCCCTACCAGCCGGGCGACACCATCGGCGTCAGCGGGATCCAGCTCCTCCAGCAGCGCCGCCTCGCCGGGACGCCCACCGTCCGGGTCGTGGCGCAGGACGAGACGGGCAAGAACACCGAGGAGCTGCGTTCCTGGCCCGGCCAGGACCCGCAGGTCGTCCGGACGACGCTCGACCCCGGCTACCAGCGCCGCGCCGACTTCGCCCTCGACGGGGTGCCGTACCCCGCGTCCATGGTGGCCGTGCGCCCGAGCACCGGCGAGGTGCTGGCCGTCTCCAACCACGGGACGAAGGGCCAGAACCTCGCGTTCGAGGGCCACTACCCGCCTGGGCTGACGTTCGGGATCGTGTCCGCCGAGGCGCTGTTCTCCCAGGCCGGGATGAACCACGCCACGGAGACCACCTGCCCTGGCAAGCTGACCGTCGGAAACAAGACGTTCAGCAACAAGGCGCGTCCTGACGGGCCCTTCGCGAACCACTTCGCCGCGTCCTGCAAGACGACCCTCGCGCAGCTGAGCGGCAAGCTGGACGCGCAGACCCTCGTCAAGGAGGCCGGGCAGCTCGGCGTCGGCCAGAACTGGGGGCTGCTCGTCCCGGCGTTCACCGGCTCCGTCCCGACGCCCGCCGACGACGGCGAGAAGGCCGCCGCCATGGTCGGCGAAGGCAGGGTCGAGGTGAGCCCCCTCGCGATGGCCCTGGTCGCCGCCGCCGCGCAGAACGGCACCTGGAAGCCGCCGTACGTCCTCTCGGACATCCCGAAGACCGTCCAGGCGCCCCCTCCGCAGAACCTGCGGCCCGAGTCCATCGCCAGCCTCAAGAAGGTCCTCGGACGCAACGCCAAGCTCGGCAACGCCCGCGGCGCCCGCGTCTCGGGCGACGTCGTCGGCGTCGCCGCGCTCGCCACCTACCAGCGGGACGGGCAGACCAAGACGATCTCCTGGTTCGTCGGTTCCAGCGGCGACCGCGCCTTCGCCATCGCCGTCGAGGGCCGCGTCAACACCCCCCAGCTCGCCGCCAGGTTCCTGACCGGCACTCCCACAGGTCGCGCCGCCGGATAGCCGACTTTGTGATCCTTTTACGCGCCGGGCGCAACTAACCCGCCGCCCCCGAGCGTCTTTACGGGTGACTGAGACTCCGCTTGGGGGGTTGCGGACTCAGTCGCCGTGATGAGGCCAGAGCCTCGACTCGGGGGAGGCTCTGCCGTCCGGACCGGCCCGACCCTGCCGGTCGACCCCGGTGGGCGCGACCAGTTCGCGCTCACCGGGGTTCACGGCTGCCGGGAATCACGTTGCCCCTTCACGCGTTAACCTTGTAACGTCATCGTGCGGCTGTCCCCGGACGCCCGTTTGACAACTCAACATGGGGGTGACCGGCTTCGACTTCGGTCGTTCGAGCCAGGGGAAGCGGGTCGAGGGTTGCTGTTGTGACCTCGTAAATCCTGTGACAGCAAACCAATAACTGCCAACAAGCAGCAGTCCGAGTTCGCTCTCGCCGCCTGAGCGAGTAGCGAACTCTGTCAGCCCGGGTGCGTCTCCGACCCGGGGTCTGGCATCGTAAGGAGACTCCACCTGCCGGCCCGGTCGCGGGGCCGGTAGGGAAACCGAACAGCGACTGAGTCCGTCGGCGACACGCCTGCGTGAGCGCCGGGACTGAGAAAACGCCAAGCAGGCTGCACCCGGAGAAGCCCTGACTCATCACCGAAGGACGCGGGTTCGATTCCCGCCACCTCCACGGCACATGAAGCCGCTGATCAGACGAGTTCTGATCGGCGGCTTCTTTGCTGCCCGCCCACTTTATGAACCGTCCTTGCCCAGGACCTTGGCTGCCTCGGCCGACGCCACGTTCCGCCCCATGTAGATGTCCATCGTCATCGAGGGCTTCGCGTGGCCGAGGTGGTCGGCGATGGCACGGGCGCTCAGGCCGGCTTCGTCGAGCCGGGTCGCGACGGTCTTCCGGAACGTGTGCGAGGTGACCCATCCGAACCGCTCGGCGTCCAGCCGGTCGAGGACATCCTTGATGTCCCGGTTGGCGTTGGACGGGTTCCGGACGCCGCCGGACAGGCCAGGGAACAGTAGCTCGACGTCCCCGGCAGGGCGCTTCGCCGCCATCGTCGGCGCTCGCTCCGCGAGACTCCGATCCTCCGGGGGCCGACGTCGAACGGATCTGCGTCCACTTCGCCGACCGCGTCGAGGGCAACGGCGCCAAGCGTCCCACGATCACAAAGAAGTGGCGGGACGCCGCCCGCCTGATGCTCGACAAGGACAGCCGCCCCGAGCAGGAGATCCACACCGCGATCGAGTGGTGCCAGGATCACGAGTTCTGGCGCTCGAACATCCTCAGCCTGCCCAGCTCCGTGAGAAGTACGACGCGATGAGCCTGCAGGCCCGCCGCTCGCATCGCGCAGTACGCCACCCCGCAAGACCAGGGACCGTCATGAACCCCGGTGAAGCCGCAACCTTGCTCGCCCACGCGAGCGCGTTCGATAACCGGCGTCCCAACGTCGCCGCCGACCAGGCATGGGCGGCCGCCCTGCACGACATCCCGCTCGACCGCGACACTCGACCCCAGGGCCGTGCTGCGCCTCGGGTCAGTAGATGCGGATGCTTTTGCCGAACTCGACGACGTGGCGCTGACCGTCGGGTGGAAGCTTTCCGATGACGAGTCCCTCGCAGTGCAGCTCGTCGTAGATGAGCGCCTCCGTGTCGGTTGCGTTGCTGGCGGTCAGCGGAAACTGGGTGGCGTTGTAGCAGCCGGCGGGGTCGACGTACCGCTGGTCGTTGACCCACAGCACCCCGCGGGCCGCCTGAGCGGTGGCCGGGCCCGCGGCAGCTGCCGGGGCGGCCAGCGGCAAGACGGTGGCGGCCAGGACGAGGCCGGCTAGGGGAACGCGCTTGATCATGATTACTCCCTGATCGTTCGGTGACGAGGAACATCCCCCCTATCGTTACAATATGTAGTCTCTTGATAACAACCCGTAAAAGGTATTGGTTGCCGCCACCGTGCGGTCGTCTCCTGCGCGCATCCCACGGCGATCGCCGAGATGACTGGCGCCCGCGCGATCACGGCCACGTGCTGCACACGTTGACGCTCGGCGCCTGGACGCACCGCACCGAGGTATGGCTCGACACCGACCTGCGGACTGCCCGCGACCATCTGTCGGCCACCTTCGGCGACCTGCGCCCATGCCCGGACGGCGGCGTGCTGCTGGTCAGCGGCGCGGAGAACCTGCCCGCCATGGCGCGCATCCTCACCGGCCTGCCCTGGCCCTTCACCGTCCGCGATCCGCCCGCGCTGGTCACGGCGCTCGCCGAGCACGTCACCGCGCTCACCCAGGCCGTCGCCCGCTCCCATCCCGCACCGTAGCCGGGGCCGGCGTGGGGGTTGGGGCGCGGTGGGTGGGGGCGGTGCGGCGGCTGGACGGGATGAGGAGCGTGGCGGCCACGGCCGCGGCGGAGACGGCGGCGAGCAGGAGGAAGGCGGAGGTGTAGCCGGCTTCGCGGGGGAGGCCGGTGGAGTGCGGGGCGGCGGTGACGATGCTGCCCACGATGGCCGTTCCGACGGCGCCGCCGATGGTGCGGATGTTGGCGTTCATGCCGCCGGCCGCGCCGGTCTGGTGGGCGGGGACGCTGGTGACGATCAGGTTCGTCATCGACGACAGGGCCAGGCCGAGGCCCGCGCCGAACAGCGCGGCGGCCGCGGCGATCTGCCATTGCGCGGAGTGGGTGAGGGCGAGTGCGGCGAAGGCCGCCAGGCTGAGCGCCGAGCCGGCGGCCAGCTGGAGCCTGGAGTCGACGACCCGCTCGATGGGGCCGCTGACCAGCCCGGCCACGAACATGGCGGCGAGCATCGGCAGCAGGAGCAGGCCCGCCTCGGTGACCGTGGAGCCGAATCCGTAACCCGCGCCGGCGGGGGTCTGGACGAACTGCGGCAGGAAGGCGAACAGCGCGAACTGGCCCGCGCCGAACAGCAGCGCGACCAGGTTGGTCGTCCAGACCGCGGTCAGCCGCATCATGCGCATGTCGATCAGCGGGTGCGCCGACCGCAGTTCCGCGACGATCCACGCGGCCAGGGTCGCCGCGGCGGCGATGAGCAGGCCGAGGACGGCGGGTGAGGTCCAGCCCCATTCGGGGCCGTTGCTGACGGCCAGCAGCAGGGCGACCAGCCAGGCCGACAGCAGGACCGCGGCCGGCCAGCTGAAACGGGCGGTCCGCGACGTCGGCGAGGACGGCAGCAGCAGGTAGGCGGCCAGCGCGGCCAGCCCGGCGATGAGCATCGGGATCCAGAACAGCCAGGCGTAGCCCAGGGCCTCGACGATCGGGCCGGCGAGCACGATGCCCGTCCCGCCGCCGGCGGCGATGACGGCGGAGACGCCGCCGACGCCGACGGCGACGCGCTCGGCCGGGAACCGGTCGCGGATGATCCCGTAGGACAGCGGGAAGACCGCGCCGGCCGCGCCCTGCACGGCGCGGGCGGCGAGCAGGACGCCGATGTTGGGCGCGAGCGCGGCCAGCAGGCACCCGGCGGCCAGCGTGACCAGGACGGCGACCAGGGCGCGCCGCTTGCCGAAGGCGTCGCCGACCCGGCCCAGGATCGGTGTGAAGATCGCGGCCGACAGCAGGTTGGCGGTTATCACCCAGGTGACGGTGCTCTGTGAGGTGTGCAGCTCTGCCTGGATCGTCGGCAGGACGGGGGTGACCAGGGACTGCAGCATCGCGAAGGCGCCGCTGCCCGCGGCCAGGACCAGGAAGGTCGCGCGGGGGCTCGTCGGTCTCATGGCCGTCCTCGGGTTCGGGGCGTGGATCGGATCCGCTGTGGCTCGTCGGATCCGCTGCGGTGCGGCCGTGGCCGGGGGACGGTGCCGGGCCGTCCCCCGTCGTCCCCCGGCCGCCGGCTCACGTGGTCGCCGGACCTTCGCCGGGGACGCCGCTGCCCTGGTAGGAGCCGAGGTCCTGGACGAGGTCGAGCAGCTCGGGGTGATCGGCGAAGCGGTCGGCGTGCACCTTGGCGATCTTGTCGCCGATCTCGGGGTCGGGATCGTCGGTCAGGTCCTGGGAGATCATGTTGGCGACCAGCGGCAGGCCGTACGCGTCGATCTCGCGGTGCAGCGGCGCGTACATGTAGGCGCGGTAGGCGTCGACGTCCTTGAGCGCGTACATGGCGCCGTAGTGGAAGTCGCCGCCGACGTCGCGGCCGACCAGGAAGAACTCGACGACGTCCAGCTCGCGTCCCATCCTGCGCAGCAGTTCGAGCGCGTGCTCGACCTTGTCGGCGGGGGCGTCGGGCTTCATGGCGATCCGGATCTGGTGGTAGATCATGGCGGCTCTCCTCCAGAAGAGAACTTGATGCGACTGTTGGTTGCGTTAACGACTGTAACCGGCTCTCCGGCTAAATGCAACAACCTGGCGCTTTTGCGTGCCCGTTAACGCGCCACTGGGTTGCGTCAAGGGTCGGCGGGGCTCTAACCTGCCTGGATGCCCGGAGATCCGCTCGACGACGTCCAGCATCTGCATGCCGACGCGGCCACGACCCGGCCGGGCGGCCGGACGGCGCGCGTGCGCGAGGCGGTCATCGACGCGACCCTCGCCGAACTCGGCGAGGTCGGCTACGCCGCGCTGCGCATCGACGCGGTGGCCGAACGCGCCGGCGTCAACAAGAGCACCGTCTACCGCCGCTGGGGCACCAAGACCGGCCTGGTGTCGACCGCCCTCGTCGAACGCCGCGGCGACCTCGTGCCACCGGCCGATACCGGCAGCCTGCGCGGAGACCTGATCGAACTGCTCAAGGAGATCAGGGACGGCTTCCGCACCCCCTGGATCGCGGCGCTGGTGCGCGAGACCGGGCCGCGCTCCACCGACAACGCCGACCTGTACGAACTCCTCGACACGTTCTGGCCGGCGCGCTTCCGGACCTCGGGAGCGATCTTCGTACGCGCCATCGAGCGCGGCGAGCTCCCGGCCGATTGCGACCCCGACTTCCTGCTGGAGATGCTCTCCGGGCCGCTCTACTTCCACCTGCTCATGCTCGGCCGGCCGCTCGACGACGCCTTCCTCGAAAGAACGGCCGACTTCATCATCGCCGGCGCGCAAGCGCGGCCCCCGGCACAGCGATAGGACGCGGACGGTGTGACCGTGACAGGCCAAGTCCACGCCTGGCTGGTGTAGATCGGGACAAACGGGTATCAAGCGTGCACCTCGCCGCCGTCCCGGTGTCGGGCGACTCGACCGGCAGGTGGAGAACATGTCCGACGCCCACGAGATCCGTCCCTTCCGGCTCGACACGCCGGGAGAGGCGATCGCCGACATGCATCGCCGGATCGCCGCCGCGCGCTGGCCCACCCGGGAGCTGGTCGCCGACCGCTCCCAGGGCGTGCAGCTCGCGACCGTCCAGGAGCTGGCCCGCTACTGGACGACCGAGCACGACTGGCGCGCGTTCGAGACCAGGCTGAACGCGCTGCCGCAGTACACGACCGGCATCGACGGCGTCGAGATCCACTTCGTCCATGTGCGGTCGCGGCACGAGAACGCGCTGCCGTTGATCATGACGCACGGCTGGCCGGGCTCGATCGTCGAGCTGCTGGAGGTCGTCGGCCCGCTCACCGACCCGACCGCGCACGGCGGACTGGCCGAGGACGCCTTCCACCTGGTGCTGCCGTCCTTACCCGGCTACGGCTTCTCGGGCGAGCCGGCCGAACTCGGCTGGGGCTCCGGCCGCATCGCGCGCGCGTGGGCGGAGCTGATGGACCGCCTCGGATACACGCGCTACGTCGCCCAAGGAGGCGACGTGGGCGCGGACGTCGCCGACGCGATGGCCCGCCAGGCGCCCCCGGGGCTGATCGGCGTCCACGTCAACCTGCTCGGCGCGGCGATCGGGCTCAAGGACCAATTGCCGGCGCAGACGGAGCAGGAACGCGCTGCGCACGATGCGGTCACCGCGTTCACGACGGACGGCTTCGGCTACTTCCTGGAGCAGTCCACCCGGCCGCAGACGATCGGCTACTCCCTGCTGGATTCGCCTGTCGGGCTGGCGGCCTGGATGCTCGACCACGACACCGACAGCTACTACAAGTTCTCCCGCGCGTTCGTCGACGGCCGGCCCGTGGGCGGCCTCACCCGCGAGAGCATCGTCGACGACATCACGCTGTACTGGCTGACGGGCACCGGCGCCTCGGCCGCCCGGTGGTACTGGGAATTCGGACGCGCCCACGCGGCCGGTCAGGCTCCTCCGCCGGTCTCGGTCCCGGTCGCCTTCACCACGTTCCCCGGCGAGATCTGGGCCGCCCCGCGCAGCTGGGTCGAGGCGGTCTACCCCGACCTCGCCTACTTCAACGAGGTCGACCGCGGCGGCCACTTCGCCGCCTGGGAGGAGCCTGAACTCTTCTCCGCCGAAGTGCGGGCCGCGTTCCGCCCACTGCGGAAATCGTGAGCCACTCAGGGTCCGCACGCCGATGGCCGGCGGCTCGCCCATCAGTCCGTAATGAATCCTTGGGGCCTCATGGGTAGTAGCCCCGCGTCATATCGCCTTCGGCGGGAACGAAACAGCAGGACATGAACCGACCCGCTCCGCTCGCCGAGAGGATGCTGAGATGGGGATCGTTTCGCCCGGCTTCCACGGCCGGCGGCGGGACACCGCCGTCGAACTGCCGCCGGGACAATACCTGACCGACGACTTCCCAGTGCTGTCCGCGGGCCCGACCCCGCGGATCCCGGCGGACGAATGGGAGTTCACCGTCACCACGGAATCCGGGCGGGAGCACCGCTGGACGTGGCGTGAATTCCTGGATCTGCCGTCCGAGACGCCGCGGGTGGACATCCACTGCGTCACCAAATGGTCCAAGCTGGGCACGGAATGGCAGGGGGTGTCGCTGGACGTCCTGCTCGCCGATGTCGAAACCGAAGCCGACTACGTGCTCGCGCATTCCTACGGCGGCTACACCACCAATCTGCCCCTTGAGGACGTCCTGAACGGGCAGGCGTGGGTCGTCCACCGCTATGACGGCGAGGACCTGGCGCCCGAACACGGCGGCCCCGCCCGGCTGCTGGTGCCGCACCTTTACTTCTGGAAGTCGGCGAAATGGGTGCGCGGAATCACGCTGCTCACCGACGACGAGCCGGGTTTCTGGGAGAGCGCCGGCTACCACGATTACGGGGATCCATGGCGCGAACAGCGTTACCAGGGCGACTAGCCTGGCGCGTGGCACGGCTGGCCGAAACGCGGCAGGAGACTGAAACGGCCCGCACACTGCTCTTCGACGTGCCGGATTGGCCGGGGCATCTGGCCGGTCAGCACGTCGACGTTCGGCTCACGGCCGACGACGGCTACACCGCGCAGCGGAGCTATTCGCTTTCCGCTCCCGACCGGGTGGAACTGGCCGTCCAGCGGATAGCGGACGGCGAGGTGTCCACTTATCTGACCGACGTCATCGGCGCCGGCGATCCGGTGGAACTGCGCGGCCCGGTCGGCGGCTGGTTCGTCTGGCGGCCGGGGACGGGACGCGCCGTCCTGCTCGTCGCGGGCGGTTCCGGAATCGCGCCGCTGATGGCCATGATCCGCGCCCGCCGCCTTTCCGGGGACGAGACGCCGTTCACGCTGCTCTATTCCGTCCGCACGCCTTCCGAGGTGTATTTCGCCGAGGAACTGCGGCGTCCCGACCCTGGCCTGGACGTGACCTGCATCTTCACCCGCGGCGCCCCGGACGGCTGGCCGCGCCCGCCCGGACGGCTGACCGCGGCCGACCTCGACCCGGCGGACGCCGACCGCGACTGCTTCGTCTGCGGGCCGACCGGATTCGTGGAGTCGGCCGCCGACCTGCTGCTCGCCCACGGCCACGACCCCCGGCGGATCAAGACCGAGCGCTTCGGCTGAGCGGAGGCTGATCGACATGACCCTGCGCCATCGACAGGACCCCCACGGCCATGTGGACGGCAACGCGCTCGCAGGCCCGCTGAGCGAACTGTTCGCCGTGGACGTCACGGTGGCCGAGGGCCGCTGCGTCAATTGCGGGCTCACCGGCCCGATCGCCACGCTGATGGTCTACGACCGCGCGCCCGGGATGGTCGCCCGATGCCCGGGATGCGACAACGTCGTCCTGCGGCTGGTCCGTACCCCGGACGCGGTATGGCTCGACTTCACCGGCATGACGTGGCTGCACGTCCGGCTTCCGGCAGCACCGCCGCGCTGACCCAACGCCGGAACGGAGCTTTCCCTCCTGCGAGGGAGACGCTTGCCTCCGCGGCGGGAGGTGACGGTGCCGCACTCTGACCAGGATGATCACCATGATCGCTGCTGCGTCCGTTGCCGTCCGGCCTGAACCCGCTGTCCTCGCTGTCCTCGCTGTCGTCCCGGCGCCTCGGTGGGCGCGGCGGGCCGCGCATGTGGCCGCTTTGGTCGCGTTGCCGTCGAGCCTGTGGCGGATCGGTCTGGCGTTGGCTGGGGGTCGCGGTCCTGACCGTGGCGTGGACGCCCTTGCTGCTGTGGTGGGCCACGCCGCACGACGACATGACCGACCTCGGGCACACCCTCGTGGGAGTGCTGTACCTGCCGCTGGTGGCGTGGGCTCCACTTCTGGCCGCGGTCACCCTGTCCTATCAGCGCCGCCGCAGGGCATCGCTGGCCGCTTGAGCGCCGGGCCGTCGGGCCCCTTGTTCCGGCGGCCCGGCGCTCACCGGGACTGGTTCAGTGGCGGGGGGTGACCAGGCCGGTCTCGTAGGCGAACGTCACCACCTGGGCGCGGCTGGAGAGTTCGAGCTTGGCCATGGCACGGTTCAGGTGCGTCTTCACCGTGGCCTCGCTGAGGTGCATGCGGCGGGCGATGTCGGCGTTCGAGCCTCCCTTGCCCACCCGTTCGAGGACCTGCCTCTCGCGAGGGGTGAGCGGATCGAGTCCGGGCGGTGGGAGCTGGGCGGTCCGGTCGTCGGCATAGGAGCCGACGAGATGGCGGGCGATGGCCGGTTCGAAGACGTGGTCACCGGCCGCGACGCATTGGAGCGCGGACAGCAGCCGCCGCGGGCCGGCGTCCTTGAGGAGGACGCCGGAGGCCCGCCCCCGCAGCATGGCGGCGATGCGCGTGTCGTCTACGGAAGCGGCCAGGAGGACGACCTTGGGCGCGGACGGCGCCGAAAGGAGGTCGTCCACGGCGGACGGGCCGTCCAGGCCGGGCAGGTGCAGGTCCATGAGGACCAGGTCGGGCTTGGTCAGCGCCGCCTGCGCCACGGCCATGTCGCAGTCGGCCGCCTCCGCCGCGACCCGCAGGTCCGGGGCGGACTGGATGGCGGCGACGAGCCGGGCTCGGACCGAGGGGTGGGCGTCGGCGACGAGGATCCGTGCCACGCCCGCCGCGAGCGGGTCGGGTGGCGCGGGCGGACGGTGGCGCGCGGTGCAGAGACGCGTTCGTCCGCGAGTGCTGGTCAGGCCGCTCCGGTGCCCCCGAGGAACGGCTGGTGTCATCGGTTTGCCCCCTTCTGTGCTGGCTCGTCCGGACGAGCCCCGTATGAACTGAAAGTGTGAGGGGCCGGGAGCGCCGTGTCATGACCGACGTCCGGGGGTCATGATCAGGAAAAATCAGGCATACTACGTGTTCTCGGAGAGCGACCGACTGGACACGGGGTGATGACGTTCCCGCAGCTCAAGGTGAACCGATCCAGGGCGGGCCCGGCCGAGCTGGCCGTCCATCTACCGGTCGGCCGGTTCGTCGTCGCGCTGCGGTGCGGCGGCGTCGCGTTCGCCGGGCTCGCGGCCGCGCTGAACGACGACCCGGGGGTGTCCCGCGGCTGGCAGGCCGCGGTCATCGGCGGCCTGGCGGCGTGGGCGGCGTTCCTCACCCTGATGGTGTTGCGGCGCGGGTTGACGTTTCCGCTGGTGGCCGGTGACGCCCTGGTCGTGGGCGCGGCGCTGGCCCTGCAGGACCGGCTGATCTCGCACGAGGCGGTGCTGGACGAGACCACCTGGGGCGTCATGCTGGCCGGCACGGCGCTGTTCGTGGTGCAGACCACGACGCGTCCGGCGGCCGGGGTGCCGCTCGTGGTCCTGATCATCGGCGCCTACGTGGCCGGAGCGCCCGCGGTGACCAGCTTCGTCCGGGCGCTGATCGCCGAGGCGGTGGTGATCGGCGCGGTCATGGCGCTGCTGCGCCGCGGCGGCCGGCGGGCCGACGAGGCCATCCGGGAGCGGGACCGGGACCGGCTGCGCGCCATGGTCGAGGCCGCGCGCCGGGCGGACGAACGGCACCAGCGGGTCCAGCTGCACGACTCGGTGCTGGCCGTCCTCACCATGGTCGGCTCGGGCGGCGTCCGGACCGACACGCCAGGGCTGCGGCGGGCCGCCGCGCAGGCGCTGGACGTCCTGTCGGACTCCGCCGGCCCCCCGCCCGCCGCCGAGCGGGACGTCGACCTGATGGCCGGGCTGGAAGAGCTGGCCGCGACGATGGCGCCGGACCTGGAGGTCGACGTCGACCTGGACGGGGAGCGCCCGGTCGAGCTGCCCGAGCCGGTCGGCCTGGCCATCGTGGGGGCCGCGAAGGAGGCGCTGCGCAACGTCCGGCGGCATGCGGACGTCACCCGCGCGGCGGTGCGCGTGCACCGCCGCGACGGGACGGTCTCGGTGGAGATCACCGATCGGGGCGCCGGGTTCGAGATGGCGCGGGTGCCGGGAAACCGGCTGGGCGTCCGCCGGTCGATCGTGGAGCGCATGGGACTCGTCGGCGGCGCCGCCGAGGTCACCTCGCGGCCGTCGGCGGGGACGAAGGTCGCGCTGCGGTGGCCCGATGGTTGAGTCGCCGGCCGCGTTCGGGGCGGCCCCCTTCGCGGCCCAGTTCAATCGCGCCTACCACGTGGCCGTGGTCGTCACGGTCGCGGGCTGGCAGGTCATCGCGGCGGGCACCGCGCTGGTGGCGCACTTCGACCGGTTCCGCTCGCCGGGCGCGGCGGTCGCCGTGTGGGCGCTTCAGCTGCTGCTCATCGCGGCGGGCGCCGTCCTGCTGCTGCGTGGCAGGCGGGACGCCCGGACGGCCTGGCCGCTCATCGCCGTGAACCTGGCGACGGGGGCGGCCCTGGCCGCCAACTGCCCGGCCGGGCTGCAACTGAACATCAATTGGGCGTGGACGACGGTCGGGCTGATCGCCGTGCTGCTGCTCCTCCGGCGGTCGATCCTCGAACTGGCGGCGGTGCTGGCGCTCAGCGCGCTCATCGTCCTCACCGCCCTGGTGCTCACCGGCGACGTGGACCGGCACAACGCCGCCGGGTTCGTGGCGCTGCTGTTCGGGACGGCCAGCGCCCCGTTCGCCATCATGGGCGGGGCGTGGCTCTGCCGGCGGAGCGGCGGCATGATGGCCGAGGCGGCGGCCGAGCAGTGGGAGATCGCGACCCGCGAGACGGTCATCGCGGAGACCGCGGCGCTGCGCGCGGAGCGGTACCGGGAGGTGCGGGAGCACGTCGAGACGATCCTGCGGGGGCTCGCCGACGGCACGGCCGACCCGGCCGACCCGGCGCTGTGGCACCGCTGCGCCATCGCCGAGGCCACGCTGCGGCGGCTGCTGAGCGAGCGCGAGGACGTCCCCTACCCGCTGATGAGCGCCCTGCAGCCCGGCATCGACGCGGCGGTGCGCCGGGGCGTCGTCGTCGACCTCGCGCCGGTGAGCGGGCTGCCGCCGCTGACCGCGGAGGCGGGCGCCGCTCTGGCGGAGATCCCGCTCGTGGCGCTGGCGGCGGCGCGCCGGTACGCCCGCGTCACCGCGCGGTCTCCATCGGCCGGGGAAGCGTCAGCGTGTCCGTGCTCTCCGACGGCGACCCGGCCCTCCCCGCGAACAAAGCGGACGGCGTCGTCGTCAGCACCGATCGTGACGGCGACATGCTCTGGTTGGAGGTGCGATGGGACGGAACGTGACGATCGCGGTCATCGACGACCAGGACGTCGTGCTCTCGGGCGTCCGCGGCTGGATCGCGGAGGACCCGCGCGGGATCGAGATCGTGCACACCGCCTCCGGCCCCGACGGGCTGGAGGACGGCCCGGGGACGGACGCCGACGTGCTGGTCGTGGACCTGCGCATAGCGGGCGAGCTCATCTTCGACCGCATCGCCGAGCTGTCGGCGGCGGGGCACCGCATCGTGGTGTTCTCCCAGTACGCGGAGCCCGACCTCGTCCGCCGCGCCGAGGAGGCCGGCGCGCGCGCCTTCATCACCAAGGAGTCGAACGAGGGGCAGCGGCATCTCATCGAGGCCGTCCTCGCCGTGCACGCGGGCGAGACGTACACCACGCCCTCGCAGGCCGGCGTGATGCTCGCCGAGGCCGAGGAGCAGCGTCCGAAGTTCTCCGAGCAGGAACTGCGCACGATGCGGCTGTGGCTCGGCGGGCTGACCCGCGCGGCGGTCGCCCGGCAGATGGGGATCAGCGAGTACACCGTCAAGCAGTATCTGGAACGCGCGAGGGAGAAGTATTCCCGGGCCGGCCGGGAGGCTCCGACCAGGGTCGACCTCTACCGGGAGGCCCGGCGGGACGGCATCGTGCTTGAATGATCGCATTACCGCGCCCGTTTCGATCGCCTCTCTCCCGCTGCCGTAGAAGTTTCGAGCGAATCTCAACTCGCTGCGGTATGTCCCTGAACTCCTCCGCCCCTATGGTTCTCAGCGTGGAACGTCCACACGGGGGACACCGCCGGCACTGGTGCACGGGGGAACGGTGTATTTGTCGATGCGTGAGCAAGAACAGCTGAAGAATTTCGTGAAGCAATCCCGCCACGAGATCCTGTGCATGGTCCCGGCCTGGCCGGGCATATTGCGCAGCCTTTATCAGAGTCTCGGCGCGCGCCCGCGCCCTCGGGTCCGCGTCATCGTCCCGGGCTCAAGCCGGAGCTGGATCCTCCGCCCGGTCATGGACCGGGTGGAAAGGGGCGAGGTCCGCTCGGACGACGGGCCCTTCCCGTTCCTGCTGCTGATGGACCGCACGAACGCGCTGGTCTGGAACGAGGACAGGGGCGCGCTGGACGTCCGCGCCGCCAACCGCGCCGAGTTCGACGGCATGCTCGAATCCTTCGAGGAGCGCTGGAACCGGGCGCGGCCCGCCGATCCGGAGGAGCTGTATCTGATCAACGATCTCCAGTCCGACATCTTCCGCAAGCTGGCCACGGGCATGACGACCGAGGCCACCGCACGGGCCCTGAACATCTCTCCCCGCACCGTTCAGCGCCACGTCAGCAACGTCATGCAAGAGCTGGGCGCGCGCAGCCGGCTGGAACTCGGCATGCGCCTGGCGGCCGCCGAACTCGTCTGACGACACGAACAGAATCCGCTCCCGACTTTCAAAATTCGCTCCCATCTTCGTCTCTGTGCTCGCTGAGCATCTGTGCGTTCAGGGGTCAGGGGCCAGGGGTCAGGGTGTCCCGGCGTCGGCGGCATTCAGTACCGCCGACGCCGGGATTCGCGGCCCCGGATTATTGGTGGGCGGCCGTCCGGCTCGCCTGCGGCGCCGTGGCGGAGCGGCCGTCGAGCATTTCGGTGAAACGCGCCCGGTCGTTCTGGTGCGGGAAAGGCTCGTCCGGGACGGGGACGTCCAGGAACCGGCACAGCGGCTCCCAGCCCTCCGCGATGTCGAAGACCAGCAGGCGGCTCGCGGGGATCTCCCGCCGGACGGCCGCGTTGTGGCGGGCGAAGACGGCCTTGGCGTATTCGGCGTCCTCGAACCGGCCGCCGAACAGGCCGTTCCAGACGACCGCCTTCGCCATGCGCCGCATCTGCGACAGGGCGGGGTCGGAGCCGTCGTCCTCCGCCATGGCGGCGCGATAGATGCTGTCCCGGGCGCTCTCGTACCAGCGGTCCGGGTCGCGCTCGGTGAGGATCACCTTCGCGTCCGGAAAGTGCTGTGTGAGCTCGCGCCAGAACCGCGCGCCCGGCCAGTCCACCGTGCTCCGGTAGCCGCGGTAGATCTCGTCCCACACGGGCCGGCCGTCGGCGGCGTCCTCCCAGCCGTCCAGCTCCGACGGTCGTTCGAGCATGCTGAGCATGTGGTGGCAGGGGCCGAAGTCCAACTGTTCCAGCGCGGTCTTGAGGGAGAGCGTTCCGGTGCGCCCGAATCCGGCGCCGATGATCTGGATCATGGTTTCCTCTCGGTTGGGTCGGTACGCGTGCCGCACAGGAGTAGGGCCCAGAGGGTGGCGCCCGGACCGAAGGCCAGCGCCATGACGTGTTCGCCCGCCGCCACGGGGGCCGACCGCCACAGCTGTTCGAGGACCGCCATGACGGCCGGGCCCGCGGTGTTGCCGTAGGAGCGCATCACCGCGCGCGACTCCCGGACGGAGGTCTCGGGCAGCCGCAGGTTCTCCTCGACCCGGTCGAGGATCCGGCGGCCGCCCGGGTGCAGCGCCCACCAGGCGATGTCGTCGTGGCGCAGGCCGTGCCGCGCCAGCAGCGGGCCGACCAGCCCGGGGACGGCGTTCGCGACCACGTCGGGCATCGTCGGGGCGAGCCGGACGTCCATGCCGTGCTCGCCGAGGTGGACCTGGAGGTCGGCGGCGTGCTCCGGGGCGACCAGCGTCTCGGCGTCGACGATCTCAAGCCCGGGCCCGGCGGCGACTTGGCCGGTCGGGGCGTCGGGGCGGAACACCACCGCTGCCGCGCCGTCCCCGAACAGCGTGAGCACCACCGCCTTCTCCTTGTCGTAGGGCGGCGGCTGCAGGTGCGGCGAGAACAGGTCGACGAGCAGCAGCACGGCCGGACGCTTGTGGACCTCGACCCAGTCGCGGCAGGCCAGCAGCGAGGGCAGGGCCGCGTAGCAGCCCATCGGCCCCAGCGACAGCGCCTGGGTGCGGCGGGACATGCCGAGTTCGTGGGTCAGGGCGTCCAGGCCGGGCACCGAGTGCGTCGTGGTCGTGGACGTGACGAGCAGCCCCACCTCCGAGGCCGCGACCCCGGCCCGCCGCAGCGCGAGGTCGACGGCCTCGCGGCCCAGCGCGACGGCCTCGGCCAGGCTGCGGTCCATGCGGGTCCGGGTGCTCCAGCCGCGCGGATCCTCCGCGAACGGGTTGACCGCCATCCCCTTGGCGTCGATCGCGGAGTTGCCGATCACCCGCGCGATCTCGTCGCCGCCGGGGTCGGCGGCGAACAGCGCGGCGAACTCGTCCATCTTCACCGCCGGAGGGGAGACGAAGGAGACATTCACGATGCGGGCGGTCACGCGTGCACTCTTTCGCCGGTCCGGGCGCCGTCGCCGGGCAGCGGGACCCGCGGGAGCGGCAGGTCCTCGTCGCTGTCGGCGGCGGCCACGAGCAGATCCTCGACGGCGAACAGGAACGACTTTAGCGCCGGAGGCGGAAGGTGCGCGGTGTCGGCGAGCAGGCTCAGCCGGACCGCGGACGGGTCCTCCAGGACCTCGAACACTTCCAGGAAGAACGTCGCGCTGGCGCTCTCGATCCGCCGTTCCCACGCGAAGGACGTCGGGCCGGGCGGCTCGCCGGACGCGGCGAGGTGGCCGCGGACGGGCGCCCACAGGTCGTTGAAGCCGATGCCGAGGTCGGCGTCCGCGCCGTCGATCAGCCCGGCGACCTCGTGCGGGTCGAACAGGCCGTGCCGCTGCGCGCGCAGCGACGCGTTCCACGCGGCCCGCACCGCGTCGCCGAACGTCCCTCCGGCGGACGTCGCGGAGCTCAGGTCGACGACGCAGAGCACCTCCTGGGAGAGGTTCCCGACGGCGTGCCGCAGGACGGGACGGCTGCGGTTGCCCGCCAGGAGCCGCACCGGACACCGGTCCCGGCCGGTGCGGCGGGCCAGCAGCGCGGTCACCGCCGCCAGCAGGACGTGGGTGGTGCCGACCCGATGCCGGACGGCCAGCTCGTTCGCCGCGCGCAGGACGCGCTGCGAACGGAGCCCGCCGCGCCAGTAGCGCGGTGACTCGGGTGCCGCCACCGGCGCCGGGAACATCGCGGACGGTGCGGCGTCCAGTTCGCGCTTCCAATGGTCGGCGGCCCGCGCGAGCGCGCGGCGCCCGGCCGGGGACCGTTCCCATTCGGCCTGGGCGACGGGGTGCGCGCCGGCCGGGCGGTCGAGCCGTCCCTCCAGGAGCTCCACCAGCTCACCGGCCAGGACGCAGCTGCTGAGGTAGTCGGCGGACAGGTGCGACATCCAGAGCTGGAAGAGCACCGGGGCGCCCCCGGACAGCCCGATCCGCGCGGCGAACGGCATTTCCGAGCCGGGGTCGTGCTGGACGTCCGGGGCCTGCGGCCGCCATTCGCCGACCGCGTCCCGGAAGTCGAGACCGTCGATGTCGAACAGCTCGACCTCGATCTCGCCCGAGCCCAGCACGTGCTGCTCCAGCTCACCGCCGGACACGCGGAAGAGCGTGCGGAGCGACTCGTGCCGTT
Source organism: Actinomadura sp. 1N219 (assembly GCF_044326405.1). Lineage (NCBI taxonomy): Bacteria > Bacillati > Actinomycetota > Actinomycetes > Streptosporangiales > Thermomonosporaceae > Actinomadura > Actinomadura sp. 1N219. Next base: position 1,197,464 of record NZ_JBIRAY010000001.1, read on the forward strand.
CCGCCAGGGCGGCGATCCCGTCGAGCACCTGCTCCACCGACAGCCCGGCGGGGACGAGGCCGCCGTTGGACATGTCGCCGAACGCGGGTTCGCCCGGCTGGTTCACCCGGCGCCAGAAGTCGCGCTGCCCGGCCGTGCTCGGACCGCCGGCCGCGCGCAGGCCGTGGAAGGCGATCCGCCGTCGCGTGACGTGCCCGCTCATGTCGAAGTGCTCCGGCGGCCGGTGCGCGGCGGGCGCGTTCGGGCTGGGCTCATGGAATGGACCTCCTCAAGGCCGCGCGGTGCCGCTCCTGGTCGCGGCGGCGTTCGTCAACTCTCTCCGGGCGGGCCCGGCGGGCGGAACACCCAGGCCGCCGCGCGTCCGGCCGGACGGAAACCCTCCCCATCCGGCCGGGCCCGGCCGTCCGCCGTGCACCGGACGGCGGCTCAGCGACTGGACTCCGGGGACGTCCCGAGGGCCGTGCCTAGGGCGGCGCCGAACTCGGTCGTCGCCACGTACGGGCGGACGGCGTGCAGCCGGGGATCGCAGTCCAGCGGAACATCGCGGACGACGTCGCCGCAGCGTGCCCGCAGCCCGCGTCCACCGGTCAGGCCGTCGGCGGGATCCACCAGGTTGGTCCAGGCCCGGAAGGGCGGCGGGCGCGGCACGTCCCACCCCGATGGCACGCCCGCCGTGATCAGCGTGACCGGCGCGGACGCGGGCACGGCCACGGCGCGGCACAGCGCGTCGGCCGCCGCGATCGCCGCGACGCCCAGGCCGACGACGACGCGGGTCCGGCCGTCGATCAGGTTCGCGACCGCACCGACCCGTTCCCGGGCGACGTCGGAGCCGGTCAGCAGGTGCCGGAGCACGGCCAGCGCATGGAGCAGATCCTCTGGAGGGAGGCCGGTGAAGAAACGGGATCGGCCCAGCGCGGCGAGCCGGGCGTCGAAGGCGGCGCCGGTCTCGTCCCGGACGCGATCGTCCGCGAAGAGCGCGTTGCGCCACCATTCGTCCAGCGTGCTCCGCGTCCAGTCGCGCTCCGGGGCGTCCGGGTCGGGCTCCCAGCGGGGAGTTTCGAGATCGACGATCGTGGGCGGGGCCGGGAGCCGGTACGGGTACCCGGCAAGCGCCAGCCCGTCCATCATGGACGTGCTCCACTCCACCTGGAGCGCGGACGCGTCCCTGTGCGGCCCGCCGCCGTGCACCACCAGGATCGGGCTCATCGGGACCTCGCGGAAGCAGAGAGCATCGGCCCGTCCGTGGCGTCGGGACGAAGGCTGTAGCCGTGGGCGTTGACGGCCGCCTCCAGCCCGCCCGGCCACCGCTTCGGAGGATCGTCGCCGACCAGCGTCCGCCACCGGTCGAAGTACCTCCGGTTGACCGACTGGTCCAGCCGCCGGAGCGCGAGCCGTTCGGCCGGGGGCCCGGAGCGCAGCCCGGCGAACGCGGAGACCTCCGCAAGCGTCTCGGCGGGGTCGGCCAGTAGCCGTTCGTAGCGGACGACCAGCGCGTTCCGCAGCAGCGCGATGTCCTGAAAAGCCAGGTCGTGCGCGTGGACCCAGTGCCAGACCAGCTCGCGGGGCGTGAGCGCGGGGGCCCAGGAACGCGTGCTGAGCGATACCGGCACCGGGTGCCGCATCATCAGCACGAACCGCGCGTCCGGGAACATCCGCTGCAGCAGGCGGAACCGGAGCAGGTTCGGAGGGGACTTCTCCAGCAGGACGGGCCTGGACAGATCCCAGTACCGGTCCCATTGGCGGCGCAGAAGCCGGGCGTTCTCCGGTGTCGCGAGCGGGGACTCCTCGGTCAGGTGGGCGTCCGGGAAGAACGCGAACCGTCCCGGCCCGCCGTGGTGCTCGTCCACCGGCAGCACCGTCTGGAGGTACTGCCCCTCGCCCTCCGGGGCCCCGGTCTGCTCGAAGCCGCTGATGTCCGGATGCTCGCCCAGCAGGGACGCCAGCAGCGTGGTTCCGCTGCGGTGGAGTCCGCCGACAAAGACCATCGTGTGTCGCACAGTCGGACGGTAGACGGCGGGACGGGGTCCGCTGCAGTGCCCTTTCTGGCAGGTCATTTCGGTCAGACCCATGGCGCGCTCTTTCGTGGCTTCCGGCATATCGGGCGGGTGCGTGAAGCTCGTCAGGCCCGACCCCGCCACCCTCCCGATGGAGCCGTGAACGCGTGAACGAGAACAGGACCTTCGTCGAGTCGATGTGCGCGCGGGCCGCCGAGCACGGCGACCGGGTCGCCGTCGTCTTCTCCCCGGACCCGTTCCGCGCCGGGGCCGACCTGACCCTCACCTACGGCGAGCTCGACCGGGACGCCCGCGCGATCGCCGCGCTGCTCCAGGACCGGTTCGCCCCCGGCAGCCGGATCCTGGTGCTCCACCCGACCGGCCTGGACTTCACCCGGAGCTTCATCGGCTGCCTGTACGCGGGGATGGTGCCGGTCGCCGCGCCGCTCCCGGACGGCTACCGCCGGCAGACGGACCGGCTCGCGGCCATCGCGCGCGACGCCGACGCGGCCGCCGCACTCGCCGACGCGGCCGACGAGGACGCGCTCGCCGCCTGGGCGGACGAGCAGGACCTCGGCGCGGTCGCCCGGATCGTCCCGGCGCGGGAGGACCTCCCGGCCCCGGACGCCTGGACGCCGCCGCCCCCCGACCCCGGCGCGCTCGCCTTCCTCCAGTACACCTCCGGGTCGGTGGCCGACCCCAAGGGCGTCATGGTGGACCACGCGAACGTCCTGGCCAACACGGAGATCCTGGCGGGGATCGCCGAGCTGGACGCCGAGTCCGTGCTGGGCGGCTGGCTGCCGATGTACCACGACTTCGGCCTGATCGGGCAGCTGCTGACCCCGCTCGGCCTCGGCGGGCGCAGCGTCCTGATGGCGCCGATGGCGTTCCTGCGACGGCCCGTGTCCTGGCTCAAGTTCGTCGAGCGGCACGGCGTCGACTTCTCGCCCGCGCCGAACTTCGCCTTCGACCTGTGCGTGCAGCGCGTCACCGACGAGGAGCTCGCGGGCCTGGACCTGAGCGGCTGGCGCAGCGCGGTGAACGGGGCCGAGCCGGTCCACGCGGCCACCGTGGAGGCGTTCACCCGCCGGTTCGCCGCCGCCGGACTGCGGCCGTCCGCGATGCTGCCCGGCTACGGCATGGCCGAGACGACGCTGGTGGTCTCCGGCGACCGGCCGCGGCGCTTCCCGGTCCTCACCGAGGTCGACACCGCCGCGTTCGAGCGCGGCGAGCTGCGTCCGCCGGAGCCGGGGGCGCCCGTCCGGCGGCTGGTCAGCAGCGGGCCGGCCGAGTTCCTGGACGTCCGGATCGTGGACCCGCGGACGTGCCGGGCGCTGCCGGACGGCCGGGTCGGCGAGATCTGGGTGCGCGGCGCGAACGTCGCCCGCGGCTACTGGAGGCGTCCCGAGGAGACCGCACGCGTCTTCGACGCCGCGCTCGCGGGCGCGGCCGACGGCGCCGGCGGCTTCCTGCGGACCGGGGATCTGGGCGTCCTGCGGGCGGGCGAGCTGTACGTGACCGGCCGCATCAAGGAGCTGATCATCCACCGGGGGCGCAACCTCTACCCCCAGGACCTGGAGGCCACGGCCCGCACCGCCCACCCCGCCCTGGCGCGCGGGGCGGGGGCGGCCTTCGCGGTCGAGGTCCCCGCCGAGGAACTGGTGGTCGTCCAGGAGTGCCGGGGCCGCGTCCCGCAGGGCCTGGCCGAGGTCGCCGCGCGGATCCGCGACAGCCTGAACCGCGAGCACGGCATCGTGCCCAAGGGCGTGGTGCTCGTCCGTCCCGGCGGGGTCGACCGCACCACCAGCGGCAAGATCCAGCGGGGGGTGGTGCGCGGCCGGTTCCTCGCCGGGGACCTCCCCGTCCTGCACGCCGAGCTGGCCCCGGACGTCGTCGCCCTGCGCGCGGAGCGGCCCGGGGGAGCGGCGGCGTCGTGACGGCCACGGCGACGTCCTGCTTCCGGCCGGGCGCGGTGGACCTGCCGGCGTTCGACCGGATGCTCGGCGACCCGTCCGACCCCGGCTCGCCGCTGTCCTACGCGCGCGGCGCCGAACTCGACCGGGCCGAGGAGTTCCCCGACGACATGTGCCGGGAGCTCGACCGGCTCGGGCTGCCCGGCATGTACGTCCCCGTCGAGCACGGCGGCGCGCTCGCCCGCTACGACGAGCTCGTCGCGGCGCTGCGGCTCGTGGCGCGCCGCGACCTGACCGTCGCGATCGGGCACGGCAAGACCTTCCTCGGCGGCGTGTGCGTCTGGCTCGCGGGCGACCCGGGCCAGGCCGCCGCGCTCGGCGCGGACATCGTCGCCGGACGGCCGGTGGCGTGGGGCCTCACCGAGCGCGGCCACGGCAGCGACCTGCTGGCGAGCGAGGTGACCGCCGCCGAGACCGCGGGCGGCTACCGCGTCAGCGGCGAGAAATGGCTGATCAACAACGCGACGCGGGGGACGCTGGCGTGCCTGCTCGTCCGCACCCGTCCCGAGGGCGGCCCGCGCGGGTTCAGCCTGCTGCTGGCCGACAAGCGGCGGATACCCCGCGACCGGTACCGCCACCTGCCGAAGGTGCGCACGCACGGCATCCGCGGCGCGGACATCAGCGGCATCGGCCTGGACGACTGCCCGGTCCCGTCCGGCGCGCTCGTCGGGGAGCCCGGCGGCGGCATCGAGACCGTGCTGCGCGCCCTCCAGATCACCCGGACCGCCTGCACCGCGCTCTCCCTCGGCGCCGCCGACCAGGCGCTGCGGCTCGCCGCCGATTTCGCCGGACGGCGCGAGCTGTACGGCCGGACGCTGATCCGGCTGCCACACGTCCGCCGCACCCTGGGCGAGGCCCACGCCGCGCTGTTCAGCGCCGAGATCGTCAGCGTCGTGGCGGCGCGGGCGCTGCACACGCTGCCCGCGGAGATGAGCGTGCTGTCGGCGGTCGCGAAGTCCTACGTGCCGACCCGCGTCGACAAGATCATCGAGGCGTGCGGGGAGCTCCTCGGGGCGCGCGCCTTCCTCACCGGCGCCCACGAGCACGGCGCGTTCCAGAAGCTGGAGCGCGACCACCGGGTGGTCGGCATCTTCGACGGCAGCACGTTCGTCAACCAGCACGTCCTGATCAGCCATTTCCAGGCGCTCGTGCGCGGGCACCGCGACGGGACCGCCGACGAGGACGGGATCGCCGCCGCCGCCGACCTGTCGGCCCCGCTGCCGCCCGCCCGGCTCGACCGGCTGACGCTGCTGGCGCGCAACGGCTGCGGTCTCACCCAGAACTTGCGCGCCGCCGTCCGGGAACTCCGCGCGCGGGCCGCCGCCGGACGCGCCACGCCCGCCGTCGCCGAGCTGGCCGAAGAGCTCGCCGAACGCTGCGACCGGCTGCACGGCGAGCTGGCGAAGAGCCCGCCCGCGTCCCAGTACGTGCAGCCGGAGGCGTTCGAGCTGGCCCGGCAGTACGAGATGTGCGTCGCGGGGGCGTCCGCTATCCGCGTCTGGCTCCACGACCGCGGTTCCGGACGCGGGGACCTGTGGCTGGAGGCGTGCCTGGTCTACGTGCTGCGCGCGCTGCGCCCCTCCTCGCGGACGGCCGACGACGACGTCTTCGACCGGCTCTTCGACGCCCTGTCCGCCGGGCGCCCGGTCGCGCCGCCGACCACGGAGGGGGTGCGATGACCGCGCCTGCCGAGACGGAGACCGGGATCGAACGCCTCGAACGGATGCTCGGCGACCCGTGGGACCCGGCCAACCCGGTCGGGCACGCCGCCGTCCTCGCCGCCGACGAGGCGGAGGAGCCGTTCGGCGCCGGCGAGCGCGTCCTGGACGAGTTCGGGCTGAACGCCGAGTTCGTCCCGCCCGAGCTGGGCGGCCGCCTCACCGCCCTGGACCGCACGGCCGAGGTCCTGCGGACGGTGTTCCGCCGCGATCCGGCGCTGGGCCTCGGCTACGGCGCGAGCAGCCTGATCGCCGCCGTGAACGTCTGGACGGCGGGCAGCGCCGCGCAGCGCCGCCACACCGCCGACCTGCTGCTGGACGGCGGGCGCCTGATCGTCGGCTACCACGAGCTGGCGCACGGCAACGACCTGGCCAGGGCGGAGCTGTCCGCCCTTCCAGGCCCGGACGGCGCGCTGCTCCTGAACGGCCGCAAGGAGGTCATCGCCAACGCCCGGCGCGCCGAAGCGATGGTGCTGTTCGCGCTCACCGCGCCCGGTCAGGGCAGCCGCAGCCACTCGCAGCTGCTCGTCGACAAGGCCGACCTTCCCCCGGGCGAGCCCGGCTACCTGCCGCGTTTCCACAGCGTGGGGATGCGCGGCGTGCAGCTCGGCGGGCTGGAGTTCCGCGACTGCCCCGTCCCGGCGGGCGCCGTGCTCGGCAGGCCGGGGGAGGGCATGGAGACGGCGCTGCGCTCGTTCCAGATCACCCGGACCGCGCTGCCGTCGATGGCGGTCGGCGTCCTGGAAGGGGGCCTCGACGTCGCGGCGGCCTTCACCGACGAGCGGGTGCTCTACGGCCGGTCGCTGGCCGGGATGCCGCACATCCGCGCCATCCTCGCGGACGCGTTCGCCGACCTGCTCGTCTGCGACGCGATGGCGACCGTGGCGGCGCGGGCCGTCCACCTGCTGCCCGGCGCGGCGAGCCTGTACGCGTCCGCGACCAAGTACTTCGTCGCGACCCTCCTCACCGACGCGATGTACGGGCTGTCCCGGGTGCTCGGCGCGCAGTTCTACATCCGGGAGGGCGCCTACGCGATCTTCCAGAAGCTGGCCCGGGACCTGCCGCCCGCCGGATTCGGGCACGCGGCCCGCGCGGCGTGCCTGGCCACGCTCCTGCCGCAGCTCCCACGCGTGGCCAGGCGCGCGTGGCGGGACGGCGGCGAGGAACCGCCGGAGGCCCTGTTCCGGCTCGGCGCGGGACTGCCGCCGCTGCCGTTCGCCGACCTGGCGCTCACCTCCGGCGGGCGGGACGCCCTCAGCGCCGGGCTCGCCGCCGCCCTGGACGCCCCGCAGGTCCAGGGAGACGTGCGCCGCCTGCTCCAGGTGATCGCCGCCGAACTGTCCGACCTGACGGCCGAGTGCGCCGGGCTGAGCCCGCGCGAGCTGACCGTCGACGCCCCGGCGGAGGCGCTGCGGCTGCCCGCGCGCTACGCGGCGGTGCTGGCGGCGATCGCCTGCGCGAACGTCTGGCTCCACAACGCCGGGGACGACCGGGAGTTCCTCGCCGACCCGATCTGGGTCGTCGCCGCGCTGCGGCGGATCGTCGCGCGGCTGGGACGCGACCCGGGACGTCCGCCCCCGCACCTGTCCGAACCGCTGTGCGCCGAGGTCCTCGCGCGCCACCGCGACCGCCGCGGCATGGGGCTGCGGGACCGTCGCCGACCCTGACCAGGAGACGAGATGAAGCACCAAGAACCGGCCGGCCACCTGGCCGGACACGACCTGCGCGACTTCCTGCGGGAGCGGGTCGCGCACTACGCCGGGCGCCCCCCGGCGGAGATCGAGGCGTCGGCGCCGCTGACGTCCTACGGCCTGGACTCGGTCTACGCCCTGGTCTTCTGCGGCGACATCGAGGAGCGGCTCGGGCTCGTCCTCGAACCCACGGTCATCTGGGACCATCCGACGATCGACGCGCTGGCCGCGCACCTGGGCGGCGTGTCGGGGCCCGCGGCCCGGCGGGGCGGTTCCGGATGACCTCGCTGGAGGCGGTCGCGACCTACCTGCCGGCCGGCCGGGTCCCGATCGCGGTCCTGGGCGGCGAGCTCGGGCTGGACGACGCCGAGGTCAAGGTGTACCGGCGCTTCTTCGGCCTGGACGAGGTCCGCCGCGACCCGGCCGGCCCGCCCACCGACCTGATGCTCGCCGCGGCCGGGAAGCTCGAAGGGCTGCGCGGACGGGAACGGCACGTCCGCTACGTGGTGCAGGCGCGGACCATGCCGATCGTCGTGCCGCACCCGGTCAACCCGGTGCACGAGGTCCGCCGCGAACTCGGGCTGGAGCACGCCGAGGCGTTCGCGCTCACCCACCACGCGTGCGCGTCCGGCCTGCTCGCGGTGGACCTGTGCGGCAAGCTGCTCGCCGCCGACGGGGACCCGGACGGCCTCGCGCTGATCCTCACCGGGGAGAAGACCTTCACCCTGGGCGCGCAGACCGTCCCGGGGACCGCGATCAACGGCGAGGGCGCGGCGGCGGTGCTCGTCGGCGTCCGCGACGACCACGACCGGATGCTCGGCTACGCCGCCCGCACGCACGGCCGCTTCTACGAGTGCCTGTCGCTGACCGACGACCTGTTCACCGAGTTCCAGCAGATCTACACCGAGGCGCTCGCCGAGGTCATGCTGGCCGCCGTCGAACGGGCCGGGATCGCGCTCGACGACGTCGCGCACGTGTTCCCGCACAACGTCAACCGCGTGTCGTGGGTCCGCCTGGCCAGGCATCTGGGGTTCCCGCTGGACCGGGTGTTCCTGGACAACGTCCCGGTCACCGGCCACTGCTTCTGCGCCGACCCCTTCATCAACTACCAGACCGCCCTGGAACGCGGGCTGCTGCGTCCGGGGGACCGCTACCTGCTCGCCACGGTCGGGCTCGGCTCGACCTTCTCGGCGATGGTGCTGGAGCACTGAGGTGACCATGGAAGCCTTCGCGAACCGCCTGCGGCGGGCGCTGACCGGGGACGCCGGCACGCCGCTGGTGTTCCTCGGCAACTTCGAGGTGGAGGACCGCTGGGCGCGGGGGGAGATCGGGCTGTCGCGGCTCTCGTTCGGCGCGGGCGGCGTCATCGCCAACCGCATGGAGGAGTTCGCGCTCCTGCTCGGCGGCGCGGACGACCACGTCGTCCTGAAGGACGAGCCCGACGCCGACTACCTCGGGTACCTGGACGAGCTCGGGTTCACGCTGCCGAGACGCCTCGTGGCCGCCCGGCAGGACCCGGCCCGGATCGTCACCGAGGACGCCCTCGCCGACCCGGCGCTGCTCGCCGCGCTCGGCGGGCTGTCCGGGAGTGGCGCGGCGCTGAGCGCGCACGGCGTCTCCGACCTTGAGGAACGGCTCGCGGCGAAGACCGGCCTAGCGCTGACCGCCCCGTCCGCCGTGGTGTGCAAGGCCGCCAACAGCAAGATCTACAGCCGGCGGCTCGCCGACCGGCTGGGCGTCCGGCAGGCCCGCGGCTGGACGTGCCCGGACCTCGCCGCGCTCGCGTCCGCCTTCGACGCCGCCCGCGACCTGCTCGGAGCAGGTCGCCGCGTGGTGGTGAAGGACGCGTTCGGCGTGTCCGGCAAGGGCATCGAGGTCGTCGCCGACGTCCGGCGGCTCGACCGGCTGCACCGGATGGTCGCCCGGCGCGCGGAGAAGACGGGCACCGACCGGATCGCGCTGGTGGTGGAGGAATGGGTCGCCAAGACCGCCGACCTCAACTACCAGTTCACCGTCGCGCGCGACGGCGGGGTGCACTTCGACTTCGTCAAGGAGGCGCTGACCGAGGACGGCGTCCACAAGGGGCACCGCATGCCAGCCCGCCTGTCCGACCGGCAGGTCGCGGAGCTGCGGGACCTGGCGCCCCGGCTGGGCGCGGCGCTGGCCGCCGACGGCTACTTCGGCGTCGTCGGGGTCGACGCGATGGTGGACCCGGACGGTGGCCTGTATCCCGTCGTGGAGATCAACGCGCGCAACAACATGTCCACCTACCAGGCGTCCGTCCAGGAGGCGTTCCTCGGCGGCGGGCGCACCGCGCTGGCCCGGCACTACCGGCTGCGGCTCGGCCGGCCGCTGCCGTTCAAGGACCTGCGCGCCCGCCTCGGGGACCTGCTGTTCGACCCCGCGCGCGGCAGCGGCCTGCTGGTCAACAACTACGCCACGGTCAACGCGGCCGCACCGGCCGAAGGCGAGGCCCCGTTCGACGGACGGCTGTACGGAATCGTCGTCGCGGGCTCCTCGGACTCGATGGCCGCGCTGGACCGCGAGATCGGCGACCGCCTGGCGGCCGCGACTGCTGAGAGGACGACCCACGATGACGCGTGAATTCCAGGTGCAGGGGATCCCGGTCTCCGACCTGGCGGACGAGTTCGGCACCCCGCTGTTCGTCTACGACGGCGAGGTGCTGCGCGACCGCTTCCAGGGGTTGCGCGACCGGCTGCATCCCGCCATGGAGATCTTCTATTCGCTGAAGGCGAATCCGAACGTGTCGGTCTGCGCGCTGCTGCACTCGCTGGGCGCGCGGGCCGAGGTCTCGTCGCTGGTGGAGCTGCGGACGGCCTTGCTGGCCGGGGTCGACCCGCAGGACGTCATCTTCCTCGGGCCGGGCAAGAGCCGCCGCGAGCTGGCCGCCTGCCTGGACGAGGGCGTCTACGCCATCGTCTGCGAGTCGCTTCCCGAACTCGCCGAGATCGACCGGCTGGCGCGGGAGCGGGGGCTGCGCGCCCCGGTCGCGCTGCGGGTGAACCCCAGCTTCGCGGTCAAGCGGTCCGGGCTGGCGATGGGCGGCAAGCCGCGCCAGTTCGGCATCGACGAGGAGCAGCTGTTCGCCGAGCACGGCCTGGCGGAGCGGTTCCCGGGCGTCGACCTCATGGGCGTCCAGGTGTACATGGGGACGCGGATCCTCAGCGAGGACGTCGTCGTGGAGAACACCACGCGCATCCTCGACCTGGCCGACCGGGTCTGCGCCCACCTGGGCGTCGAGCCGCGCATGGTCGACGTCGGCGGCGGCCTCGGCGTCGGCTACTTCGCCGGGGAGCCGGATCTGGACCCCGCCGTGCTGACCGAGCGCCTCAACCCGGTCGTTGACGCGTTCGCCGACCGGCATCCCGGCACCCGGCTGATCATGGAGCTGGGCCGGTATCTCACCGCCGAGTCCGGGACCTACGTCGTCGCCGTCCGCTACGTGAAGACGTCGATGGGGGAGCGGTTCGCGGTGACCGACGGCGGGACCCACCACCACATGGCGGCGGTGGGGATCGGGTCGTTCGTCAAACGCAACTTCCCCATGGCGGCGCTCACCCGCATGGACGAGCCCGCCACCGAGGAATGGAACGTCACCGGCCCGCTCTGCACGCCCAACGACACGCTCGCCAAGAAGGCCGAGCTGCCCCCCGTACGGCCCGGCGACCTGCTCGGGGTGCTCCGGTCCGGGGCCTACGGCCCGACCGCGTCGCCCGTGCTGTTCCTCAGCCACGGCTACCCGGCCGAGGTGCTGGTGGACGAGGGCCGCGCCCATCTGGTCCGGGAGCGCGACCGGCCGGAGGACCTGCTGACCCGGCAGCGCCTGTACGACCCGGCCGTGCCCGTCACGGCCGGCGCCTGACGCACACACCGTCCACGTCTCCGAGAGGTGATGATTCCCATGCAGAACACGAGCACGACCGGACCGCGCGGCCGCGTGGTCGGCGCGATCGTGACGGCGCTGGCCCAGACGGCCGGCCTCGCCCCCGACACCATCGGCGAGCAGAGCGCGCTCTTCGCCGAGCTGGGCCTGGACTCCACCACGATCCTCGGGCTGCTGATGGCCCTGGAGGAGGAACTGGAGATCGAGTTCGACACGGACTCGCTGGAGCAGCACCACTTCGAGACCGTCGGGACGCTGGCGTCCTTCGTCGTGGAGCAGCTGGCCGAGCAGACGCCCGAGAGCGTCGGGGGCTAGCCCGCGATGTACCTCGCGACCTCCCCGGAGACGCCGCGCACGGCGGCCCCGCCCGGCCCGGCTCCGTCCGGCACGGCCCTGCCCGGCCCGGCTCCGTCCGGCCCGGCGCCGCTCCGGCTCGCCCGGGCGGTGAGCCGGACGTTCGGCGAGGGGCCGCCCTTCCTGCCCGACCCGGTCGAACCGGGGCTCGACCGGATGCAGTCCGACCTGGCCCGCCCGTACGGCGTCGCCTACCTGCCGGACCGGCTGAAGTCGGGCCGCCGGAACACCTACACCGAGATGACGCAGGCCCTGCTCGCCGACCTCGGCGAGCCCGGCGGCCCGGTGGATCTGGTACTGGTGGCCAACAGCGCCCCGGACGCCGATCCCCGGCGTTCGCCGTCCTGCTTCCTCACCGAGGCGCTGCCGGGCGACGCGCTGGCCTTCAACGTCTCCGACCAGGGGCCGACCACCGGGTTCACCGCGCTGCGCCTGGCCGAGCAGTACGCCCGGGACGACGGGTTCCGGCGCGTCCTGCTGGTACTGGTCGACCAGCGGACGTTCCTGTACGACACCGAGGGGGCGGCGGGCGTGCCGCTGCACGACAGCGCCGTCGCCCTCCTCTTCGACGACACGGGAGCGGCGGGCGGCTTCCAGACCCGGCGGTTCACCGGCGTCACACCGGGCCAGGTCGGAGCCTTGCTCGACGAGGCCATCGCCGGGCCGCCGCACACCGGCGACCTGCCGCTCACGCTGATCACCGGCGCGGACCTGGACGCGACCCGCCTCGACGCGCACGGCCGCCCCATCGACGTGCGCCGTGCGGAACCCGGGCGTCCCTGCACCGGGCCTTGGCGGGAACTGGCGGAGGCCCTTCCGGACCTCGCCTCGTCCGGGCCCCGCCGCGTGGTCGTCGCCGACCACGACCCCGTCCTGCACTACCTGTGCGTGGCCACGGCCACGCTGAACGCGCCGGAAATGGAGGAGCCTCCGTCATGACCGACCTGACCGCGTCCCCGGCGGACGCGAGCGGCGCGCGCTCCGGCCCGCTGGCGGACCACCGCCGGATCGCCCGTTCGGAGGGCCTGCTCCCGGCACTGCGCCGCCTGCTGGACGACCTGTACGGCGACCGGATCCCCTGGGGCCCGGGAGGGCACGCCGTGGTCCCGGAGCCGCTCGGCGCGGGGATGACCGTCCTCGACACGCTGCCGGTCGAGGGAGAAACGCTCCGCGCACTAAAGAACCCGGACCCGGACCCGGACCCGGACGCGGACGCCCCGGACGACGATGACCCGGATCGCGCGGCATGGTCGCTGGGGCTGGCCCGGCTGCGGCTCGGCCTGTCCGAACGGCTGCGCGACACCGTGCTTGAGCACCTGGCGGGACGCACCGTCGGCGACTCCCGGCTCCTGCAGCAGCAGATGGTGAAGGGCCAGGTCGCCGACGTCCTGACCGCGCACCTGGAGATCGAGACGATGCTGGACGGCGCCGTCCCCGGCGACCCGGACGACGACACCGTGACCCGGCTGCACGTCCAGATCACCGAAAGCGACCGGATGCTGCTGCGGCTGCTGGGCGCCGCTGGATTCCTGCGGGACGGCCCCGGCGGCGTCGCCCACGCCTCCGAACTGCTCGCCGACGCCTATGCCGGCCCTTCACCGGACGGAGCCACGCCATGATCGAACTCGACGCGCGGACGGCCGCGATCCGGCGGCGCGCGCGGGAGTGGGCCCGGGAGCTGAAACCGCTCGCGCTGGAGCTCGACCGCGACCCCGACGCGATCCACCGCCATCTGGACGTCGGGATCGTGTCGTATCTGACCCGGATGCCCGTCCCGCCCGAGTACAACCCGCACCCCGTGATCGTCGAGGGGCACCGCTTCTACGGCACCGGCACCCTGGAGCGGGTCGTGTTCGCCGAGGAGATCGCGGTCGGCGACGCGGGAATGCTGCTGGCCGCGCCCGGCCCGGTCATGTCCGGCGTGCTGGTCGACGCGATGGGCGACGAGCGGCAGAAGGAATGGTTCTACGGCCGCATCCTGGAGCGTCCCACCTGGACGTTCTTCGCGCTGACCGAGCCCGGGGGCGGCTCGGACGCGGGCGCGATGCGTACCACGGCAGCCCAGGACGGCGACGCGCTCGTGCTGAACGGCGTCAAGCGGTACATCGGCAACGCGGCCCGCGCCGACATCGGGGTCGTGTTCGCCCGGACCCGGCCGGGCCCGCTCGGCGTGACGGCGGTGCTCGCCGAGACGTCCGACCCCGGCTTCACCGCCGAGCCGCTGGAGACCCTCGGCCTGCGCGGCCTGCGGATCTGCGCCGTCTCGCTGGACGGGGTGCGGGTGCCCGCCGACCGCGTCCTCGGCCGGCATCTGCGGCCCACCCAGCGCGGCATGTGGGCCGCGGTGCAGGGGCTGAACCGGCTGCGGCCCGGCGTCGCGGCGTTCGGGCTGGGGATCGCGCGGGCCGCCCACGAGTACGTCCGGACGGAGCGCGCCGCCCTCCGTCCGTCCGAGCGCGCCAGGCTGGAGGATCTCGGGCACCGGATCGAGTGCGCCCGGCAGCTCATCTGGCGGGCGGCGCTCGCGGTGGACGCGGGCGATCCGGCGGCGGGCGCGCTGGCGTCGGCGGCGAAGGCGCGGGCGTCCCGGCTGGCCGAGGACGCGACCCGCGAGGCGCTCGCCTTCTTCGGTCCCGGCGCGCGGCTGGAGCACCCCCTGCTGGACAAGCTCGCCCGGGACGCGCGCGGCGTGGAGTTCATGGAGGGCACCGGCAACATCCAGAAGCTGAACCTCTTCACCGGCCTCGCCCAGCGGAAGCCGGCCGATGCCTGACAAGCCGGTGCCTGACAAGGACGCCGCCGGGACCGGCGTGGACGTCTGGACGTTCGCTCTGGACGCCCCGCCCAGCGTCACGGCGGATCTGTCCCGCATGCTGAGCGCGGACGAGACGATGCGCGCCGCGCGCCTCCGAAAGCCCGCCGAACGGCGCCATTTCACCGTTTCCAGGGGAGCCGTCCGCCGGATTCTCGCCGGATATCTCGGCGCCCGTCCGGAGGCGCTGTACTTCGAGCGGGACGGGAACGGTAAACCGCGCATCCCGGGCGGAATCCATTTCAATCTCTCGCATTCCGCCGGGGTCGGCGTGCTCGCCGTGACGCGCGGGCGGGAGGTCGGGATCGACGTGGACGCGCCCCGCGCCGGGCTGTCCCCGGTGCGCCTGGCCGGCCGCTACTTCCCGCCCGGCGAGGCCCGTCTGGTCGCCTCCGCCAGGTGCCCGGGGGAGACCTTCGTCCGGCTGTGGACGCGCAAGGAAGCCGTGGTCAAGGCCGCCGGAGGACGCATGGTCGAGGGGCTGGGCATCCCCGTGGCGGACGCCGCCCGCCCCGTCCGGGACCCGGCGGGCCGGGTCCCGGGCGAATGGACGGTGTCCGACCTGACGCTGCGCGGCGGCCATCTCGCGGCGGTGGCCGTCGAGGGCGTCCGGCGGTTTCCGATCATCGTCAGGCATGCCTATCTGGGGAGCGCGTAAGCGCGTCCACTCAGGTGTTATCAATACCGTTGCCTGCGGCCACACTTTAGCTGCGAGCCGAAATGCCAGGAATAGCGCCTCGGAGGCGATGCGAAATGTTGGAATTGCGGGAGCGGCGATGGCCGGCCGCGCCGACGGCGGAGGAGCGCGAGCTCCTCGCCGAGACCGCGGGCTCCCGCAGCTGGACCGACGGCGTGTGGACCGAAGAGGTCGAGCGGCGGATGGCGGAGCTGACCGGCGCCCCGCACGCGGTGGCGTTCAACAGCTGCACCTCCGCGCTGCACGCGGCCCTGTACGCGATGGGCGCCGAGCGCGGCGCGCCCGTCACGATCCCGGCCTTCACCTTCGCCGGGACCGTGACCGGGGCCCGGCACATCGGCGCGGCCCTGCGCTTCGCCGACGTCGCTCCGGACACGCTGACGCTCGACCCGGCCGCCGCGGACGGCGGGCTGACCATCGCCGTCGACCTGCACGGCGTCCCGCACGGGCTGCCCCGGGACGCGGTGCTGACCGACGCCTGCCAGTCGCTCGGCACCCGGATCGGCGGGCGGCACGTCGGCGCCATCGGCACGCACGCCTGGTCGTTCTCCGCGTCCAAGATGGTCACCGCCCCCGATGGCGGCGCCGTCACCACGAGCGACCCCGCCCTCGCCGACCACATGCGCGAACTGCGCGACTACGGAGTGCCCGCGGGACGATCCCGCTCCAACGCGGGCGTGGTGTGGCCCGGCGGGCACAACTGGCGGCCCTCCGAGCTGTCGATGGTGATGGTCGGGCACCGGCTCGGCCGGCTCGGCCATTGGACCGCCAGGTCCCGGGAGGTCACCGGCCGGCTGCACGCCGCGCTCGACCGGGCCGGGCTGTGGCGGCAGCACGTGCCCGCCGGCGCCGAACCCGGCTGGCACAAGGTGCGCTTCGGCGCGCCCGACTGGAACCCGCGCGCCGCGGGCCGGATGGAACGCGCGCTCGCCGAGGCGGGCGTCCCGACCCATCGCTGGGGCGCGGTCCCGGTCCACCGGCACCCCGCGTTCCGCCCGGACGGGCAGCCTCCGCGGCCGGTCGCAGAGCGGGCCGCGGCCGGGACGCTCTGCCTCGGCACCGAGGCATGCCCCCCGATGACCTGGACCGACGACGAGGTCGACCAGGTCTGCGTCCTGTTGGAAACGATCAGAGAAGGCTGAAGACATGGACAACTCGCAAGTTCGCGTGGGGATCATCGGCGTCGGCAACTGCGCCCGCGCCCTGATCGAGGGCACCGCCTTCTACCGGGCCCATCCCGACGTCACCGCCGGGCTGATGTTCCCGCTCATCGGCCCCTACGCGGCCGGATCAGTGGAGCCCGTCGCGGCCTGGGACGTCGACACCGAGAAGGTCGGCAAGGACCTCTGGTCCGCCCGCGCCGCCGGGCAGAACCTCCACGTCGGCATCCCGCAGGACGAGCTGCTGCCCGTCGCCGCCGATGTCGAGGTGCTGCGCGCCCCCACCCTCGACGGTGCGGGCAACCGCTACCAGGAGCGCATCGGCCTCGCCCCGGAGGAGCCGGGCCAGGACCGCGCCGAGGTCGTCGAGCAGATCCGCGCGGCCGGGGTGGACGTGCTGCTCAGCTACCTGCCGGTCGGGTCGCAGGCCGCGTCCGAGTGGTGGGCCGAGACCGCGCTGGAGGCGGGTGTCGCGTTCGTCAACAACATCCCGGCGTTCATCGCGTCCGAGGGCCCCTGGCGGGAGCGGTTCCGCGCGGCGGGCCTGCCGCTGATCGGCGACGACATCAAGTCCCAGCTCGGCGCGACGTACGTGCACCGCGCCCTGGTCCGGGCCTTCGCGGACCGCGGCGTCGCGCTGCAGCGGACCTACCAGCTGAACGTCGGCGGCAACATGGACTTCTACAACATGCTGGAGCAGGAGCGGCTGGCGTCCAAGCGCCGCTCCAAGACCTCGGCAGTGACCGACGCCTACACCGGGGAGCTGTCCGACGACAGCGTGCACATCGGCCCGTCGGACTACGTCCCCTTCCTCGGCGACACCAAGAAGGCGTTCATCCGGTGCGAGGGCCTGGGCTTCGGCGGCGCGCCGATCGAGCTGGAGGTCCAGCTCACCGTCCCCGACTCGCCCAACTCGGCGGGCGTGGTCATCGACGCCGCCCGCATCGCCAAGCTTGCGATGGACCGGGGGGACGTGGCGGTCGACGAGTGGGTCTCCGCCTGGCTGTTCAAGGCCCCGCCGCGCGCCGTCGCCCAGGAGTCGGACCTGGTCGCCAAGGACCAGCTGCGGCGCTGGATCCGCGACGGCTCGTCCCGCGACGGCTCGTCCCGCGACGGCTTGTCCCGCGAGGGCTCGTCCGGCGGGGCGTGAGGGGCCTTCATGTACGTACTGGGAATCAACGGTTTCTTCTCCCGTCCCAACGAGGATTTCGTTCCCGGGTTGCCGGAGTACTTCTTTCATGACGCGTCCGCCGTCCTGCTGCACGACGGGCAGGTGGTGGCCGCCGTCGAGCAGGAGCGGCTGAGCCGGATCAAGCACACCAACCGCTTTCCCGGCGCGGCCATCCGCGCGTGCCTGGACCGCGCGGGGATCACCTTCCGGCAGCTCGACCGGATCGCGTTCTTCTTCGCCGAAGAATGGGTCGACAAGGTCCTGTTCCAGCTGTATTCCGCGCATCCGGAGACGGGCGTCCAATGGAGCAGGCGGCTCATCGCCGACCGGATCCGGGAGGCGTTCGGGGAGGACGTTCCCGACGACAAGCTCGCCTTCGTCCCGCACCACCTCTCGCACGCCTATTCGACCTATCCGCAGTCGGGCTATGACGACGCTCTGGTCGTGGTCATGGACGGTCAGGGAGAAGGCGTCTCGACGTCCTTCTACAGCGCTGAGGGAGACAGCGTCGAACGGCTGAGCTCCGAGGACATCGACCATTCCATCGGCCATCTCTACACCGCCGGAACGGAGATCCTCGGTTACCGGCTGTTCGACGAGTACAAGGTGATGGGCCTGGCCCCGTACGGGGACCCGGACGTCTACGCGGGGCTGTTCGCCGACCTGTACCGCCTCCGCGATGACGGCCGCTACGGGATGAACCACCAGGACCTGAAGCTGCTGGCGCTCCGCGCGGGCGTCGTCCCGCGCCGCAAGGGCGAGCCGATGACGCAGCGGCACATGGACTTCGCCGCGGGCCTGCAGCGCGCCACCGAGGAGCTCGCCGGGCACATGATCGCGCACTGGCGGCGGGTCACCGGCCACCGGCGCCTCGCCATCGCGGGCGGCGTCGGGCAGAACTGCACGCTGAACGGGAAACTCCTGGCCTGCGGCGACTTCGACGACGTCTTCGTGCACCCGGCCGCCCACGATGCGGGGGCGGCGCTCGGCGCGGCGCTGCGCGTCCACCAGGAGTCGGCTGGCGGCCTGACGCGCGACCGCGTCCGCAGCGTCTTCTGGGGGCCCGGCCTCCCGGCCCAGGACGCGATCGCGGCCGAACTCGACCGCTGGGCGGAATTCGTGACCTACCGGCGTTCGGACGACGTCGCAGGCGAGACCGCGGCCCGCATCGCCGGCGGCGAGGTGGTCGGTTGGATGCAGGGCCGTTCCGAGTTCGGCCCGCGCGCCCTGGGCAACCGCAGCATCCTCGCCGACCCCCGGCCGCAGGAGAACCACAGTCGGGTCAACCTCATGGTGAAGAACCGGGAGTCGTACCGTCCGTTCGCGCCGTCGGTCCAGGCCGAGAGCCTGCGCGACTATTTCGAGTTTCCCGCTGACGCGCCCACTCCCGACTTCATGGTCTTCACCGTTCCCGTCCGTTCCGAGTACCGTTCCGCCCTCGCCGCGATCACCCACGTGGACGGCACCGCGCGGGTCCATGCCGTGGCCCGCGAGGTGAATCCCCGCTACTGGGAACTGCTGGAGGAATTCGAGAAGCAGACCGGTTTCCCGTTGCTGCTGAACACCTCGTTCAACAACCATGCCGAACCGATCGTCGATTCCGTCCGGGACGGCGTCCGCTGCTTCCTCACCACCGGCCTGGACCGCCTGGTGATCGGCGATTACGTCGTCACCAAACGCGACCGCACCGCGATGGAAATCGCCAATCTGGTGCCGACCCTTCCCGCCTTCGCCCTCCTGGAGAAGACCGTTACCGCCACGGGCGAGACCGGCCGGCTGACGGCGAACTACGCCATCGCGAAATCGTCCGACGTCGGCGACCAGACCTTCGAGATCCTCCGCAAGGCGGACGGCTCCGCGCGGCTGGTCGACCTCGGCGTCGACGCCTCCACGTCCGCCGGCCTGCGGACCCTGGAGGAGATCGAGGCCCTCTGGCGGGACCGCCTGCTGGATCTCGCTCCCCGGGACTGAGGGCCGGGCGTATCGCGGAAATGGAAGGCGACGTCCGGCGTCTGGTGGACGCGTCGGCGCGGGCCGCGCGGCGAGCCGGGCGCCATCTGATGGAGAACTCCGGACGCGGAGCGGACGCCCGCGCCAAGGCGGGCACCCACGAGCACGATGTGGTCACCGAGCTGGACGCCGCGGTCGAGGCGATGATCAGCGCTGACCTGACCGCGGCCTGCCCGGGTTCCGCCGTCATCGGCGAGGAGGGCGGCGCGCGAGGCGTGGGCGGCGGCGCGGCGAGCGATGTGCGCTGGTACGTCGACCCGATCGACGGCACCCACAACTTCGCGCGCGGCCTCCCGCTGTTCTGCGTGTCCATCGGCCTCACGGTGGACGGCGTCCCGGCCGGAGGGTGCGTGTACGAGCCCGCGCGCGACGAGCTCTACACCGCCACCGCCGAGCGGATTCTCCGCAACGGCCGCCCGGTCGAACGCCCGCCCGAACGCGCGGTGCCGATGATCCTGACCGACCTTCCCCGCGCGGGAACCGCCGCCGACCCCGCCGAGCTAGAGCTGTTCACCAGGCTGCTGGCCGCCGCCGACGTCCGCAGGATCGGATCGTCCGCGCTCGCCCTCGCCTATGTGGCCACCGGCCGGGCCGACATGGCGGTCACCCCCGACGCGTTCCCCTGGGACTACGCCGCCGGCCGCGTGCTGGTGACCGCGTCCGGGGGCGCGTTCACCACTGTTCCCGACGAGCCGCCTGTTCCCGACGAGCCGCCGGCCCCGGACGGGCCGTCCCCGACGCGTCCGGGCGCCTTCGCCGCGTGGCGGCCCGGCCTCGCCGATCTCGGCGCGGCCGTCGTCGAATCGCTCGACAAGTTCGCGTTCCTCCGCGATTGGCGCGAAGACGACAACGGTCTGGCCTGACCGGACGGCGCTCCTATTTCATGGCGAACGCCCGCACATTCGGGCGCCCCATCGCCACCCAGAGGGGACAGTGAACGAAATGATGAACGACGCCACGAAGATCGATTGCCTGAACGTCGTGGTTTATGTGAAGAACGTCGTCCTCGGCCGCGGTCTGGAGGCGGTCCTGCGCATCCTGCCGAGGGTCGGGCAGGTGCACCACTGCACGACGCGTCCCGCCGTCGACCAGGCCGTCGCCGAGGGCGAGGTGGACGTGCTCATCGTCACCAGCGCGGAGAGCGCGATCGCGGCGGAGCTCGCCATCGCCCGGCACCGGGCCAAGGTGCTCATGCTGCTCGACGAGCAGGAGGCGTCGGGCTCCTCGCTCGTCTCCGCCGCCGGCGCCGACGGGTTCCTGATCCAGCAGGACCTGACCGCGCCCGACCTCGCCGAGGTGCTGGACCGGATGATGCTCGGCGAGATGCCGATGCCGGTGCGGATGGGACGCGAGCTGCTGGCCCGCGCGGGCGCGCCGACGCCCGCCGGGCCGACGCGCGGGGCCGTGCTCACCCCCCGCGAGAACGAGACCCTGGTGCTGCTGGCCGAGGGGCTGAGCAACAAGCAGATCGCGCGCCGCCTGTCGATCTCCGACCACGGCGCCAAGCGGCTGGTCACCAGCGTCATGCTGAAGCTCGGCGCGCCGAACCGCACCGCCGCCGTCGTGATCGCCATCAAGCAGGGGATCATCACCGCCGCATGATCGGCGCCGGCCATTCGGATATGCACTTCCGGCGGAAAGAGCGCGCGTGATCCATATCAGTGTCTCGATCATGTATCACCCGCGCAGAAAGGCGCGGATCCCGGAACTGGTGGCGGGCTGCGCCCCGCTGCGGGCCACCCCGGTGTGCGACCCCGAGCCCGACGGAGCGCCGAGCCCGCTCCGTACCGCCAAGCGGGCCTGGGCGGAGATCGCCGCCGGTGCCACCCACCATCTGGTGCTCCAGGACGACGTCGTCCTCGCGCCGG
The DNA here is from genome assembly GCF_044326405.1 of Actinomadura sp. 1N219. Taxonomy (NCBI): domain Bacteria; kingdom Bacillati; phylum Actinomycetota; class Actinomycetes; order Streptosporangiales; family Thermomonosporaceae; genus Actinomadura; species Actinomadura sp. 1N219. The sequence continues at coordinate 1,218,816 of NZ_JBIRAY010000001.1, forward strand.
GATTCGCCGGGCAGTTGCATGAGACGGTCGCCCGCAATCCCGGGTGCGGTGTCTCGCTGTACTCGCACTGGGACAGCCCGCAGAACTCCTACCTCGTCCGGCGGGCGGCCGTCGCGGGCGCGGCGTACGCGCCGCTCTCGCGCACCGAGTGGACCCCGTGCCAGGGCTTCGTCCTGCCCGTGGACAGGGCCCGCGAGCTGGCCGCCTACCTCGCCGGCATTCCCGACGAGGTGCAGGACGACGACGAGATGGTGGTGATCTTCTGCCGCGAGCGGGGGATCCCGGTCGTCGCGACGGTGCCCCACCTGGTCGACCACGGCGCGGAACGCACGATCGTCGGGCACGAGGGCGGGCTGCGGGCGACGGTCTTCGTCCAAGGCGAGGCGATGCCGTCCGGCCACTGGTCGGGCGGCCACTGGTCGGGCGGGCCCGGGACCGAGCCCGGCCCCTACACCGTCGAACTCCTGGAGTCGCGGTGCGGCGTACGGCTGGTGCACCGCGATCCCGTCGAGCACAAGTTCGGCTGGTACTGGTACGACGCCTGCGACGCCATCGGACCGCCTCCCGAGACGGTGCTCGACGCGGCGGCGTCCCACCTCGCCCGCGTGCCCACCGAACTCCTGCGGACCTCGACCGAGGTGTGGGCGGCGGGCTACCTCCTCGGCGCCGACGCCGCGCGCGGTGCCGACGCCGCGCGCGGCCCGGACGCCCCGTCCTCCGGCGGCCCGCTCGCCCGGCACGCGATCGAGTCGTGGATCGAGTCCGGGCTGTCGGCGCCCGACCTGAAGCTCTTCGCCGGGAAGGACCGGGCCGATCTGGTCGAGCTGGGCCTGACCGCCGTCGGGCACGGGCTCGCGAGCGGCGAGGACGCGAGCGGCGGAGGATCCGATGGCCGCTGACCTGATCGTGACGGCGACGGCCATGGCCCGCCGGGAGGCCGCCGCCCTGCTGCTGCCCGCGCCGTTCGTCCCGACCGACGGGATCGGGACGCTCGTCACGGTCCGGCCGCTGCCGTGCCCGGCGTGCGGCGCCCGCGACGAGCGCCGACGCTGGACGGTGCCGTTCGCCGCAGAGGACACCGCCCGTGAAGCACCTGGGCCGACGCTGTCGATGCTGGCATGCGAGACGCTGACCGCACGTGCCGTGCTCCCCATCGTCGTCACCGTCGAACGCGTCCCCGAACTGCGTGAAGCACGGTTCCAGACGCGCGCCGCCCACTGGACCGCGCTGGCGCCAGAGGCGGGACCGGACCACGAAAAGGCCCTCGCCGAGATCGACGCGTCCGAACGCTGGATCGACGCACCCGAAGATTTCTCCGGCGAATGGACGCTGCCCGCCTCGACCCGCCTCTGCCGTCCCGCGTCCGGTTGGCGGCAGCACCGCGCGGACCTGGCGCCGCATTTCCTGAGCCCGCACCGAGACCTGCCGCCGCGCGTCGACCGGCACTATGCCGCCGTCCGCCGGTCGGCGCTCCGGGACGCCTACCGAGAGCCCCCGCCGGGCCATGCCCGTCCGGGCAGGTAGGTCGGTCAGCCGGAAGTCGCGGTCGGATGAGGCTGATCAGGGTGCCCGTGCCCGGACGAGTCTTCTGGTCATGAGCGAACACTGGCGGCGGATCGGTCGCCTGGCCGTCCCGATGGCCGCGGCGCAGACCCTCGCCGTCATGGTGCCGGTCGTGATCGTCGCCATGATGGGCTGGATGGGCACCGAGGCCATCCAGGTCCGCGCCCTGTACATGCCGCTCGCGTTCCTCTTCTTCGCGGTGCAGATCGCGTTCGACATCGCGAGCCAGACGATCAGCGCGCTGCGCTCGGGCCGCGGCGAGCCGGACGCGATGGCCACGATGCTGAGCCTGGCGCTCGTCTGGGCCGTCGCCGGGCTCGTGCTCGCGGGCGGGCTGATCGTCGCCGCCCCGGCGCTGGCGAACGTCCTCGGCGCCGCGCCGGAGATCGCGGACGACTTCGTGACGTTCCTGCGCTGGATGTCGATCGCGAACCTGACGCTGGCGTGGCCGGTGCTGTGCACGTCCACCCTGCGCGGGATGGGCCGGGCCGGGACGGGCGCGACGATCATGATCACCGGCATCGCGGTGGAGATCGCCGGGCTGAGCGTCCTCGGGTTCGGCCTGGACCTCGGCATCTCCGCGCTGCCCCTGGCCACCGCCCTCAACGGAGTCGTCGCCGGCGCGTTCGGCATGGTCATGCTCGGGCGCGCCGGGCTGCTGCAGGGCCGGGGGTGGCGGCCGGAGGTCCTCGGCGTCCTCCTGCGGACGGGGATCCCGGTGAGCCTGACCAACCTCGTGATGTTCGGGCTGAACTTCGTCTTCGTGATGATGCTGAAGCCCTTCGGCCCGAACGTGATCGCCGGGTTCGGCACGGCGGTCACGCTGCAGAACCTGATCATCATGCCGGCGGTGGTGCTCGGCTCGGCGACCGCCATCGTGATGAACCAGCGGCGCGGCGCCGACGAGCGCATCCCGCTCCTTCCGGTGCTGCGCGCCGCGCTCTGGATGTCGCTGGCGGTCTACCTGGTGATCGTCCCGGCGGTCTGGCTGCTGCGCGGCGTGATCGGCGGCCTGACCGCCGAGAACGAGCAGATCGCGGGGGAGACCGCGCACTACATCGCGATCGTGGGGCCGAGCTACCTCGTGCTCTGCCTGGTCCTCACCTCGCTGGTGGCGCTGGAGCAGATCGGCGGCGCGCTGCTCGCGCTCACCGGCACCGCGATCTACGTCCTCGGCTCGGTCGGCATCGCCGCGGTCGCCGGACGGGGGGCCGATGACCCGGCCCCCGTCTACGGGGCGATGAGCGGGATGAACGCGGCGGGCGTCGTGGCCGTCGTCGCGGCGCTGGTGTTCGTCCGGCTCCGGGACTACCGGATGCGGGCCTCGCCCAAGCATCGCCGGCGCCGGGCGCCGCCGATCCGCGACGGCAAGACCCGTTCCGTCACCGGATAGCGAACCACCTGAGAGGAAGCCCCATGACGACCCACGAGACGACGATCGAGCCCGCGACCGTCCCCGGAGACGAGGACGTCCCCCGCATCAACGTGACCACCCTGCGCGACGGCGTCGCGCCCGGCCTCCTGCTCATGTCGCAGCAGTCCATCTTCGAGCCGTGGGCGGCGCGCGGGCCGCAGATCGCCGACGACCGCGGACGGCCCGTCTGGTTCCTGCCGCTAGCGGAAGGGCAGTACGCGACCAACGTCCGAGTCCAGGAGTATCAGGGACGGCCCGTCCTGACCTGGTGGCAGGGCGAGCCGACGATGACGGGCGTCGGCATGGGGACGTGCTACATCGCCGACACCGCCTACCGCGTCATCGCGACGGTCCGGGCCGGCGGGGACCAGCCGGTCGACCTGCACGAGTTCCTGCTGACCGAGCGCGGCACCGCGGTGATCGTCAGCTACCAGACCAAGCCGTGCGACCTGTCGGGCATCGGCGGGTCCGCGGCCGGCCGGGTGATCGACAGCGTGGTCGAGGAGATCGACGTGGCGACCGGCGAGGTGCTGCTGCACTGGAGCGGGCTCGAGCACATCCCGATCGAGGAGAGCGACGTGCCCGTCGTCATCGCGGGCGACGGCCCGTGGGACCACCTGCACGTGAACTCCGTCGCCGTCGACGACGACGGCGACCTGGTGGTCACGGCCCGCGCGTCCCAGGCGGTGTACAAGATCGACCGGCGGACGGGCGCCGTCCGCTGGAAGCTCGGCAGCGGGTACAGCACGTTCACGCTGGGCGTCGGCGTGCGCTTCAACTGGCCGCACGACGCGCAGCCGGTCGGGAACGGCGTGTACCGCGTCTTCGACAACGGCGCGAACGTCGGCATGCTCGGCTACGAGTCGCGCGTGGTGTGGGTCCGCGTGGACGCCGGGACCGGGACCGCGTCGTACGTCAAGCAGCTCACCCACCCCGAGCACCTCTCGGCGGCGGTCGAGGGCAGCTCCGTCGAACTGCCGAACGGCAACACCCTGATCAGCTGGGGATCGGCCGGGCGCATCTCCGAGTTCTCCCCGGACGGGCGTCTGGTGTTCGACGCCGAGTCTCCCCAGGGGAAGGGCTGGAGCACCTACCGGGTGTACCGCCAGGAATGGCACGGCCGTCCGGACACACCCCCGGAAGCCAGGATCGCCGACGGAATGGTGCACGCCGTCTGGAACGGCGCGACAGGCGTAGCCCGATGGCGGCTCCTCGCAGGGCCCGCCGAAACCCCCCTGCGCGAAGCCGACACCGTGCCCTGGGACGGCCTGGACACCCCCGTCAAACTGCCGGATGAGGCGGCATTCGTGCAGGTCGAGGCGCTAGACGCGGAGAACTCCGTGCTCGCCGCCTCACCGGTCGTCCCGGTGCACGCCTGAGATGAAGGTCTGGGACACGGAGGGTTTCCTCTTCGATGACGGCCCCCAGGCCAGGCTCATCGACTACCCGTACCACGGCCTTGAACGGTTCGTGGCCCGCCTCCGGCGACGCAACCCGCCGCAGGCGCCGTGGTGGCGGAGGTACATCCACACCTGGCAGACCTTCGACCATGGCCGGGACGTCGCCGTAGCTTCGCAGGAACCTCTCGTCTACGGGCTGACCCAGGTCTGGAACGAGGACGACGTCATCTACGCGACGGTCAGGAACCTGTTCCTCCAGGGCTGCGACGAGGTCTTCGTGATCGACGACGCCTCCGACGACGAGTCGGCCACCGAGGCGAAGGCCGCCGGGGCGACCGTGATCCAGGACGCCAGCGACGGCAAGTTCCACGAGCGGCGTCGCAGCGAGCGCATCTGCACGGTCGTCGACGCGGTGACGGAGGCGGCCGGACGCCCCGTCTGGTGGATCATGGTCGACGCCGACGAGTTCCCCCGCGGCCCTGGCGCCCTGACGATCCGCGACCTGGCCCGCGACCTGCCGCCGTCCGTCGACACGGTCGGCAGCCGCGTCCTGGAGCACTACCCGGGCCGCTCGTCCGCGCCCCGGCAGCGGCACCACCCGCTCGACGAGCTGCCCAGCGCACGCTGGCACACCAACCCGTCCTGCCCGGAGGGCCACTGGAAACACCAGATGCTCCGCCTCCGAAACCCGGGGGAACTCCGCTTCATGCTCGGCCGGCACACCATCGCCGCCCCGCCCCAAAGGAGACCGATCGTGGAAAGCACGTCGTCACTCCTCATGCACCACTTCCCGCTACGCGGAAAGGAATGGACCCAGCAGAAATTCCAACGCGCGGGATCGGCTTCCGGCCGCTACGGCGCCAGCTCGGACTCCTTCGTCAAACGACGCCTGGCCGTCCGCCTGGAAATGCTGCGCCTCGCCTACGAAGAACGCTACGACCTGATCCCCAACATGTTCCCCAACACCCCCAAACACGGCACCCCCGTCCACGATTGGCGTCACCTGGTGAACCCGTCCGAACAGACCGTCCACCACACCCCCGGTGCTCCCATGTAAACCTCGCACCCACCCGCGAAATGCCGTCCACTCGAGATGGGTCAGGGCGTCGGCCCTACTCTCTGAGCATGGTGGAGGAGCAGGCGGGGAGAGTTGAGCGGGGGCGCGGGACGGGGCGGAGGCCGGGGCGGCCGCGGGAGGAGCGGGTCGCCCCGGCCGTGCTCGACGCGGTGGTTGCGCTGGTCGCCGAGCGGGGTGTGGCGCAGGTCACCATGGACGCCGTCGCCCAGCGGGCCGGCGTCAGCAAGCCGGCCATCTACCGCCGCTGGCCCACCAAGCAGGACCTGATCATCGCCGCCGCCGAGTCGCGGGTGGGGCCGCTGACCGTCCCCGACCTGGGCGACTTCAGGGCCGAGCTGCGGCTGGTGCTGGAATCCCGCGCCCGCGCCTACCGGGCGCCGGGGGTCGACCGGCTGCTGGCGGGCGTGATCGGGTCGGCGGCGGAGGCGGGGGCGGCGCGCAGCGCGTACGCGGAGTACACCTTCCGGGTCATGGCCGAGACCCGGCACATCCTGGAGCGCGGGATCGCCCGCGGGGACGTGCGCCCGGACGCCGACGTCTCCGCCATGGCGACGATGGTGGCCGCCCCGCTGATCTTCCGGCTGGTCGGGGAGATGGAGGCGCCCGACGAGCGGCTGGTGGACGCGCTGGTCGAGCTCCTCGGGCGTGCGGTGGCCGTCCGGCCGTGAGTTGGACCGTTCTTTTACCATGCTCGCGAAATTCGGTGCTTGCAGACCCTTGCCTTGGCGCGGGTGAATATCGATACTTCCAGTAACGAAACACAGTCGTCACTGCGGAGGAACGTTATGGCCACGCCGGTCACCGCCCCCCAGCCGGTCCTTGACAAGCCGCTGCAGCACTACGGGCGCCGGACGCTGGTACGCGCCGCGCCGGGAGCCCCCCAGGGCTCGTACAAGATCCTCAAGATCGCCCCGCTCACGCCGCACATCGGCGCGGAGATCGGCGGCGTCGACCTGACCCGGCCGATCGCCGAGGACGCCGCCGCCGAGCTCCGCCGGGCGCTGCTGGAATGGAAGGTCGTCTTCTTCCGCGACCAGCACGACTTCACCCCGGACGACCACCTCGCGCTCGCCGCCGTGTGGGGGTCGCCCGAGGTCAACCCGTTCTTCCCGAAGGCCGAGACGGCCGGCGTCTCGCGGCTCGCCAAGGACGCCCAGGCCATCGGCAACGAGAACATCTGGCACAGCGACCACTCCTTCATGAAGGCCCCGGCGCTCGGCTCGGTGCTGCGCGCCGTCGAGGTGCCGGCCGCCGGCGGCGACACCATCTGGGCCGACATGGGCGCCGCGTACGACAACCTCTCGGACGAGCTGAAGTCCCGCATCGAGGGCCTCACCGCGGTGCACGACTGGGTGCCCAGCTGGGGCTCGACGATGACCGACGAGCAGGTGGCCGCGTTCCGCGAGAAACTGCCGCCCGTGGAGCATCCCGTGGTCGTCCGCCACCCGGTGTCCGGACGCAAGACCCTGTACGTCAACGAGCCGTTCACCACGCGGATCGTGGGCCTCTCGGAGGACGAGAACCGCGAGCTGCTCGACGAGCTCGTGCTGCAGGCCCGCATCCCCGAGTACCAGGTCCGCTTCCGCTGGCAGGCGGACTCCATCGCGATCTGGGACAACATCGCCGTCCAGCACTACGCGGTCAACGACTACTACCCGCAGCGGCGCGTCATGGAGCGCATCGCGATCGCGGGCGCGCCGATCTCCTAGCCCCCGGTACCCGCCGGGCGGTGTGCGGCCCCCTGGCACACCGCCCGGCACTCCCACAGCGCTCCCGCAACCCCCCTTCCCTCCCCAGCCCCGGAGGTCAGCGTGACTGCTGCCGAGACCCAGGCCGGACGACCAGCCCGAGCGGACCAGGCGGCGAAGGCCTCCGGCGCCCGCGCGTGGACGGTCACCGCCCTGCTCGTCGTCTTCATGATGATCAACTTCGCCGACAAGTCGGTGTTCGGCCTCGCCGCCGACGAGATCCGCGCCGACCTCGGCCTGACCGCGACCCAGTTCGGACTGGCCAACAGCGCGTTCTTCCTGCTGTTCTCGGTGGCCGCCGTGGCGGTGGGCCTGCTGGCCGACCGGACGTCGCTGAAGTGGCTGATCCTGATCATGGCCCTGCTCTGGTCCGTGGCGCAGGTGCCCGCGGCGGTCGGCGGCGGGCTCGCCGTGCTGATCGGCTCCCGCATCGTCCTCGGCGCCGCCGAGGGGCCCGCGTTCCCGGTCGCCCAGCAGGCCGCGTTCTCCTGGTTCCCCAACCACAAGCGCAACCTGCCCGGTGCCCTGGTCACCCTCGGCGTGACCCTCGGCGTGATCATCGCGGCGCCCACGCTGACCTGGCTCATCGACAACCACGGCTGGCGCTCCGCGCTCTGGGCCCTCGCCGCCGTCGGCCTGGTGTGGGGCGTCGCGTGGCTCGCGTTCGGCGCCATCGGCCAGTACCGCGACGAGCGTCCCGCGCCCACGGCCGCCGTGCGGGAGGCCGCCGTGCAGGACGGGCCCGCGCCCTCCTACCGGCGGATCTTCGGCAGCCGCACCTGGATCGGCGTCACCATCGCGTACTTCACCAGCTACTGGGGCGTCGCGCTGATGCTGGTCTGGCTGCCGTCCTACCTGAAGAACGGCCTCGGCTACTCATCCGGCACCGCGGGCACGCTGGTCGCCGTGCCCTGGGCGATCGGCGCCGTCGTGCTGCTCGTCCAGGCCGCGGTCACCGGCCGGCTGATGCGCCGCGGCGTGCCCAGCCGGTGGGCGCGCGGCCGCGTCGGCGCCGGGCTGCTGATCATCGGCGCGCTGTCCTTCCTCGGGCTCCCGCTGGTGGACGGCGACGCGCCCAAGACCGTCCTGCTCTTCATCGGGTTCGCCTTCGGCGGGGCCTTCGCGAGCGTCGCCGCCACCACCGTCGCCGAACTCGCCCCGCCCCGGCGGCGCGGCGGTGCGCTCGGCACGATGAACGCCGTCGTCACCACCGCCGGCCTCCTCGCCCCCACTGTGGTCGGCGCGATGGTGGACGCCCAGGGCCGCGCCGGCTACCAGAACGCTGCGCTCGCCACCGCCGCCCTGCTTCTGGCCGGCGCCGTCGCCGCCGCCGTCCTGATCGATCCGGAGCGCGACGCCGCGCGCGTCGCGTCCTGAAGGAGCCGTCATGACCGAACTCGCCCTCGACACGGCGCCGCTGGACGGAGCCGTCGCCGAGCTCCGCGCAGGGGCCGCCGCCTGGGCCGCGACGGGCATCGCCGAGCGGGTCGCGCTGCTGGAGCGGATGCTGCCGCGCATCGCCGGCGGCGCCGCGGACATGGTCGAGGCCGCCGCCCGCGCCAAGGGCTACGGCCCCGGCTCCCCGTGGGCCGCGGAGGACTGGACGGGCGCCCCGTGGGCGCTGGCCCAGACCGCGAGCGCCTACCTGCGGGTGCTGCGCCGGATCGCGTCGGGCAAGGAGCCGCTCAAGTCCGGAGCCGTCCGGGAGCGCGGCGGACGCGTCCTGGTGGACGTCTTCCCCGCGTCCGGCTGGGACAGCCTGCTGCTCAACGGCTTCACCGCCCAGGTGTGGAGCCGTCCGGGCCGGACGGTCGCCCAGGTACGGGACGGGGCGGCCGGCGAATACCGTGGCCGTCCCGGCGCGCCCGGCGTCGCGCTGGTGCTGGGCGCCGGGAACGTCGCGGCGATCACGGCGCTCGACGTCCTGCACAAGCTGTACGTGGACGGCCAGGTCGTCATCGCCAAGATGAACCCGGTCAACGGTTACCTGCGCCCGCACTTCGAGCGCGTCTTCGCCGATTTCATCGAGAAGGGCTGGGTGCGCTTCGTCGACGGCGGTGCCGCCGTGGGCGCCCACCTCACCGCGCACGACGGCGTCGACACCATCCACATCACCGGCAGCGACCGCACCCACGACGCCATCGTGTGGGGCACCGACGAGCAGGCCGGGCAACGCCGCGCCGACGACGCCCCGATCAACACCAAGCCCTTCAGCAGCGAACTCGGCGGCGTCAGCCCCTGCATCGTCGTGCCCGGCCCCTGGAGCGACGCCGACCTGCGTTTCCAGGCCGAGCACATCGTCACCAGCAAGATGAACAACTCGGGGCACAACTGCGTCGCCAGCCAGATCCTGGTGGTGCCCCGCGACTGGGACGGCACCGACCGGCTGCTGGATCACGTCCGCGAGGTCCTGCGCGAACTGCCCGACCGGACCGACTACTACCCCGGCGCCGGAGACCGCCTCGCGGCAGTGCTCGCCGCGCATCCCGACGCCGAGAAGCACGGCCGGGGCGACTGCCGCCTCCTCGTCCCGGACGTGCCCGAGAGCGACGGCGCCCTGCTCGGCTCCGAGGTCTTCGCCAGTGCGCTGGGAGTCGTCCGGCTCGGCGGCGACACCCCGGAGGACTTCCTCCGCCATGCCGTCGAGTTCGCCAACGAGCGCCTGCCCGGCACCCTCGGCGCGACGCTCCTCGTCCACCCCAAGAGCGAGAAGGCGCACCGGGCCGCCGTCGACAAGGCCGTCGCCGACCTGCGGTACGGGACGCTCGGCGTCAACTGCTGGTCCGCGATCGGCTTCCTGCTCGGCTACACCCCGTGGGGCGCCTTCCCCGGCCACACGCGGCAGGACATCGGGAGCGGCGTCGGGTTCGTCCACAACGCGTTCATGCTGGACGAGGAGCACATCGAGAAGACCGTGCTGCGCGCCCCGTTCGCGCCCGCGCCGCGCGGCCTGCTCACCGGTTCGCCGTCACTGTCGCCGCGCCCGCCGTACTTCGTCACCAACCGCACCGCCCTGTCGACCCTGGAGAAGGTCACCCGCTTCACCGCCGCCCCCGGCGCCGGAAAGCTGCCCGCGATCTTCGCCTCCGCCCTGCGCGGCTGACCCCGCCCGTTCGCCCGACCCGCCCCCCGCCGCCTCTCCCGTGCCCCGGGACCGACCTTTCGCAGAAGGGATGCCGACCGTGAACATCGCCGACCTCCTCAGCCGCACCGCGGCACAGCACGGCCCTCGCACCGCGGTGGAGCTCGGCGACGCGTCGCTGACCTACGCCGAGCTCGACGCGCTCGCCGGGCGGACGGCCGCGCTGCTCGCGGCGCGGGGCGTGCGGCACGGGGACCGGGTGGCCGTCATGCTGCCCAACCTCATGGAATTCCCCGTCCTCTACTACGGGGCGCTGCGCGCCGGCGCCATCGTGGTACCGATGAATCCGCTGCTCAGAGCCCGCGAGGTCGCGCACTACCTGCGGGACTCCGGCGCGGTCGTCATCTTCGCCCACGAATCGACGGTCGCGGAGGTGGAGGCCGCGGCCCGGGAGGCGGGCGGCGGCGCGGCGGTCGTCCCGGTCGCGGCGGGCTCGCTCACCGAGCTGCTCGCCGGCCACGCCGAACCCGCCGCCACCGTCGCCGCCGCGTCCGACGACACCGCCGTCATCCTCTACACCTCGGGCACCACCGGCCTTCCCAAGGGCGCCGAACTCACCCACGACAACCTGGACAAGAACGCCGAGATCGCCGCCGGGCCCCTGTTCGGCCTCACCGAGGCGGACGACGTCCTCGGCGCCCTGCCGCTGTTCCACGCCTTCGGCCAGGTCGTCGCCATGAACACGGCGTTCCGGGTCGGCGCCCGCCTGACCCTGCTGCCGCGGTTCGAGCCGGGCCTCGCGCTGCGGACGATGCGGGACCGGCGGATCACCATGTTCGCGGGCGTGCCCACCATGTACGCGGCCATGCTCTCGGCGCACCGCCAGGCGCCGGGGGAGTACGACGTCCCCGCGCTGCGCCTCTGCGTGTCCGGCGGCTCCGCGCTGCCCGTCGAGGTGCTCCGCGGCTTCGAGGACGCCTTCGGCTGCGCGGTCCTGGAGGGCTACGGGCTGTCCGAGACGTCCCCCATCGCCTCCTTCAACCATCTGGACCGTCCCCGCAAGGCCGGTTCGATCGGCACCCCGATCGACGGCGTCGAGATGAAGCTGGCCAAGGCGGAGGACGGCGTCGGCGAGATCTGCGTGCGCGGGCACAACGTGATGAAGGGCTACTGGAACCGTCCGGACGCCACCGCAGAGGCGATCAGGGACGGCTGGTTCCACACCGGCGACCTCGGACGCGTCGACGACGACGGCTACTACTCCATCGTCGACCGCAAGAAGGACCTCATCATCCGCGGCGGCTTCAACGTCTATCCCCGCGAGATCGAGGAGGTCCTGTACGAGCACCCGGCCGTCGCCGAGGCGGCCGTGATCGGGCTGCCGCACGAGGCGCTCGGCGAGGAGATCGCCGCCGCGGTCGCGCTGCGCCCCAGCGCCGAGGCGAGCCCGGACGAACTGCGCGAGTTCGTGAAGGCGCAGGTCGCCCCGTACAAGTACCCGCGCGAGGTCTGGCTGGTCGACGCGCTTCCCAAGGGCGCCACCGGCAAGATCCTCAAGCGCGAGATCAGCGCGCCCGCGCGGGACGCGGAGGAAGCGAAGGCGTGACGGCATGAGCGGGCCCCGAGGCATGCCGTGCATGTCCCGGGGCCCGCGCCCATTCCCGGATGCGGGCGGACGTCACCCGTCCTGCCGGGCCGGACGGTAGGTCGCGATCACCACGCCGGTGCTGGTCGGCTGGGCCTCGACCAGTTCGAGGTTGGTCAGCGCGTAGTCCTCGGGGAAGAGGCGCTTGAGGCCGCCGCCCGCGACGACAGGGCTGATCATCAGGATCAGCTCGTCCAGCAGCCCCGCGCTCAGCAGCGACCGGACGAGCGTCGGGCTGCCCGCGACGCCGATGGCCCCGCCGGGCTCCTCCCGGAGCCGGGCGACGAAGTCGGCGACCGGGCCCTTGATCAGCGTGCTGTTGGACCAGCCGACGGAGTCGAGCGTGTCCGACGCGACGTACTTCTGGATGCCGTTGATCCAGCTCGCGAACGGTTCGTCGGTCGAGGTCGGCCAGTAGTGCTCCCATTCGGAGTAGGTCACCCGGCCGAGCAGCACGGCGTCCTGCTCGTCGAGCATGCGCGACATCACCGCGCCCATCTCGTCGTCGAACGTGAGCTGCCACTGGTCGGGCGACTCGATCACACCGTCGACCGAGCTGAACAGACCTGCTTGCACCTTGCGCATGTGAAGAACCTCCTGTTGTCGAGTCGTGCGTTGATCAGATCGGGGATGGCGGGCTTCGGCCGTTCGAGGCGGCGGGGCGCGGGCGTCGAGGGCCCTCCGCAGCGAGGCGGCGAGGTCGGTGAGGATCCGCTCGGCGCCGTCGCCGGGACGGTGGTCGTAGCGCAGTTCGTCGACCTCGACGCCCGCGTGGCGCAGCCGGGCGGCGTAGCGGGCGCCGTCGTCCAGGCCCATGCCGTCCCGGGTGAGGACGGTCGCCGGCGCGACGCCCGCCAGAACCGGCGCGACGCCGGACGGGACGCGAGGGAAGATCAAGACCTGCCGGACGAGCGCGGGCCAGCCCTGGTCGCGGGCGTGCAGCGCGACGGCCGCCGCCAGGCCGCCACCGGCGCCGTGCCCCGCGACCAGCAGCCGGTCCGGGTCCGCGCCCAGCTCCGCGCCGTGCTCGGCGGCCCACTCCACCGCCGCGGACGCGTCGCGCACGCCGTCCCGGCCCGGAACATGCGAGACCGACACCACCACCGCGCCCAGCAGGAAGGCCAGCGTGCGGCCCGTGGCGTCCCCGGGGCCGAGACCTCGCTCGACCGCGCCGTCGGCGAAGAGCACCAGCAGGGGCGCGGCGGCGCGCGGCACGGGTCGCGGCCAGTGGACGCGCGCCGGCCGCGGCGCGGTGCGGCCCCGCAAGCGCAGCGTGGCGCTCCGGCGGTGGAACGGTGTGGCGGGCATGTGGCAACGCTGGCACGGGGCGGGTGCCGCAGGGAAAGGCCGAGCGCGCATGATCGTCATGCACGGTCCGCATCAACCGGGACGGTGCGGAACATGGCCGCGGACGGAAGCGTCCGCGACAATCATGCCCATGACCCGGCGCAGCGACCCGAACCGTGACGAGCAGGACGAGGCGACCCTGTCCACGCTCCGCGCGCCGGACGCGATCGAGCTGCGCCATCTGCGCGCGTTCGTCGCCGTCGCCGAGGAGCTCAACTTCGGCAGGGCCGCGACGCGGCTGTTCATCTCCCAGCCCGCGCTGAGCCGCCAGATCCGCGCGCTGGAGCGGCTGGTCGGCTGCCCGCTGCTGCGCCGGTCCACGCACCGGGTGGAGCTGACGCTGGCGGGGGAGGCGCTGCTGGAGCGGTCCCGCCGCGTCCTGGCGGACGTGGCCGAGGCGGTGTCGGCGACCCGGTCGGTCGGCGGCGAGCTGGAGACCCGCATCGCGCGGCTGTGGGCGCCGCTCGTCGACGTGTCCGCCGGGGACCTGGACGTCCAGCGGCTGCGCGACGGCAACGAGGAGATGCTCGCCAAGTTCGAGCCCCCGGAGGTGGGGATCCGGCCGGTCAACGCCGGCGGGGTCCAGGCGCTGCGGCTCGACCCGGCGCCCGACAGCCGCCTCGGGCTGCTCTACCTGCACGGCGGCGGCTACGTGCTGGGCTCCGCCTACGGGTACCGGCCCCTGGCGGGCGCCCTGGCGGTCGCCGCCGGGGTGGGCGCGCTGGTCGCCGACTACCGGCTGGCCCCCGAGCACCCGTTCCCGGCGGCGCTGGAGGACGCCCTCCGCGCCTACCTGTGGATCCTGGACCGCGGCACCCCACCCGAGCAGCTCGCCGTGGCCGGTGACTCGTCCGGAGCCGGGCTGACCCTGTCGCTCCTGCTCAGCCTCAAGCAACGGGAACTGCCGCTGCCCGGCCGCGTCGTGCTGCTGAGCCCCGGCGTGGACACCGGCCGGGTCGTCCTCGGCCCGCCGTCCGGCGACCACGCCTTGGCGGACGTCCAGATGGCTCAGGTCAGCCGCTTCCTCGACCTCTACCTCGGCGCGCATCCGGTCGAGGACCCGCTGGTCAGCCCGCTCACCGCCGACCTGACCGGGCTGCCGCCCATGCTCGTCCAGGTCGGGACGGGCGACTCGTTCCACGACGAGTCGCACGCCCTGGCCGACCGTGCCCGCGACCACGGCGTGGACGTCCGGCTGGAGCTGTACCCGGTCGCCGCGCACGTCTTCCACCTGTTCTGGACGTTCCTCCCGGAGGCGGCCGACGCGCTGGAGCAGGCGGGACGGTTCGTCCGCGAGCCGGCCCCCGGCGCGGTCGCCGCCGAGCCCGAGGCGGGCACCGCCTGACCGGCTGCCCCGCATCCCTCACCCTTGGACGCGGTGGACGCTGAAGTTCGGCACCCCCGCGCCCGCGATGCCGTGCGTCAGCGCGGACGGGGTCAGCACGGCGAACCCGCCGCCGATGTCCATCGGCCTGCCGGGGAGATCGTCGGCGACCTGGCGGCCCTCCCCGTCGAGCAGCAGGAACCGCTCGGGTCGCCCTTCCGCGGCCGGGCGGATCGCGGTGAACCAGTTCCCGGCCGCTCCGTAGCGAGTGAGCGCCCCGGTCTCCAGCAGGTCCCGGACGGTCGTCGCGCCCCCCTGCGTCTGGACGATCACGGCCCGCCCGCTCGGATCGCTCCCCGAACTTCCACGCGACCCCGCCCGGCAGACGATCAGCCCGTCTCCGCCCCCGCCCACGTCTCCGTCCGCGTCGCATTGGACGAGCGGCGCATACGTGCCGGCGAGTTCACGGCCCGTCGCCCGGTCGAGGACGACGCCGCCGTCCGCCGTCCCGACGACGATCGTCCTGCCGCCCCCGTCGTGCAGCAGTTCCGGGTCCCGGTACCGCGTGCCGAGCCGCCACCGCTGCTTGCCGTCCGACGTCCCGTACGCGATGAGGTCGCGGGGCTCCCGCGTCCCGTTCTCGCCCTCGGCGAACCGGGCGGCGAGGACCAGCCCGCCGCCGGCGCCGACCGGGCTGACTCCGCGCTCGCGCCACAGCTCGCGGCGCGTCCCGGTCGCGAACACGACCGTCTCGTCGCGTCCGTCCTCCGGGCCGTCGTAGCTCGTCACCTCGACCGCGAACGCCGAGCGGTCGGCCGCCTTCAGCATCAGGTACGCGTTCCCGGACGTGACCTGCTTCGTCCAGCGGGTGCGGCCGTCCTTCAGGGAGAGCGCGGCGACGCCCTCCGCGTCCCCGTCGTCGTACCGGACGAGCAGCAGCCCTTCCCCGTCCACGATGTGCGGGACGGAGACGAACCCGGCCTTGGCGCCGCCGCCGAGCGACGCGCCCTCCCGGACGGACCACCGCACCTTCCCGGTCGCGGCGTCGGCCACGACGATCCTGTCGAGGTCGTCGTCCTCGCGGTCCCGGCCGGTGTAGACGACCGCGTCCCCCGCCAGGTCGATGCTGATCACCGACTCCAGCCCGGTGTCCTTGGCGGGCGGGGGCACGGGGGCCTCGCCGGCCCCGGCCGTCCACAGCGGCGCCGCGTCGATCCGCGGCGGCCGCGCCGTCGCCGGGTCGGGCCCGGACGGCTCGGGCGGCGGCTTCGTACCGACGGCCGCCGCGTGCACGGCGAGGCCGTCCGGCCTGGACGAGGTCGACCCAGCCCGCGTCACCCGGAACGCCGCGACCTGCTCCGACATCGCGGTGGCCT
The DNA here is from genome assembly GCF_044326405.1 of Actinomadura sp. 1N219. Lineage (NCBI taxonomy): Bacteria > Bacillati > Actinomycetota > Actinomycetes > Streptosporangiales > Thermomonosporaceae > Actinomadura > Actinomadura sp. 1N219. The sequence continues at coordinate 1,234,793 of NZ_JBIRAY010000001.1, forward strand.
CGCCGGGCGGCGGCGTCCCCAGCCGGTTCGCCGCGCGGTCCACGACGGCGTACCGGGCGGGCCGGCCCCCGGTGGCGGATCCCGTGACGAGTACCCGGTCCTGCCAGACCATCCTGACCTGGGCCGTCGTGTTCTCACCGAACGGGACCTTCGCCGCGGCGACGGGTTCGCCGTGCCGTCCCGGCCGGATCGTGACGAGCCGTCCGTCGGAGCCCGAGCAGGCGATCAAGGCTCGTCCGTCGTCGGCGCAGCCGTAGAAGGGGAGGGGCTCGGACGTCCCGTCGTCGTCCGCCTTCGGCGAATGCTTCGTCGGACGGCCGGTGGCGACGTCGACGAGCATCGTCCGGTCACGGCTGTAGGAACGTCCGGGAGGTGTCTCGTTCACGTTGATGACGGCCGTTCCGTTCGCGGCCGCCATCAGATGAGAATTCTCGACCGTGTCGCCCAGGTCCCATCGCTTCTTGCCGTTGGTCACGTCCAGGGCGAACACGTCGGTGTCCTCGCGCCGTTCTCCCCAGACGTGCCCCAGAGGGGCCTCGGCGCCGCGCGTCTCCCCGAGCACCACGTCGCCTACGAGCCGGAACGCCCAGCCGTCCGCGTTGCGCCACAGCTCGCGGCCGGTCGCCGGGTCGAGCGCGACGGTCGCCGGGTCGACGCCGTCCCGCGACTCCACGCTCGTCAGGACGACCCGCGCGTCCGCGCCGAGCAGCCGCATCCGCTGCTCGCGGTCGTCGTCGCCCTTGTCGCCGCCGCGCGGGCGGATCAGCGGACGCTTCCACCGGACGGCGCCGTCCTTGCCGGAAAGCGCGGCGACCCCCAGCTCGGTCTCGCGCCCCCGAGCCCCCACGACGTACTGGACGAGAACGTTCCAGGCATCCCCGTCGCCGTAGACGAGGGGCTTCCCGGTGACCCCGCGCAGCTGCTCCGCCTGGTACCCGGACCCGTGATGGGCGACCGCGCCGCCACCGCCCCGGAGCGGATGGCCGCTGTCGAGGACCCAGCGGGGCTTCCCCGTCCGGGCGTCGACGGCCGCGACCCGGGCGCCGTCGAGGCCGACGTCCCCGGCGACGACGGCGGTGTCACCGCGCAACTCGATGCCGGCGACCCTCGTCATGCCGAGCTTGCGCTCGTCCCACAGCGGCTTCGCGCCGAACGAGACCGGGGCCGGGCGCTTCTCCCCGTGCGGCAGGTCGGCGACGTCCTCGCCGCCGCACGCCCGCACCCCGCCGAGAACCAGAATCAGCAGGACGGCCAGCAGTCCGCCGCCCCACCACAACGCGCGTGTTCGAGTCATCGTCGGCCGCATGGCCCCGCCTCTCGTCCGTCCTGCCCGGCGGACGACGGGTTCGTCCTGCCACCGAGTGCGGGGGATGCGTGCAGACGCCGAGGCCGCCGCCAGAGCGGCCGACCTCGCGAACCGCACCATAGTGGGTCGGACGCGACGATCGATTGTGAGCCCGGTCACACCCCCGATCGACATCCGGACACCCGGTGACATACGAAGCCATGACGACCAGCACCACGGGAGTCGTCAATATGGCACCGTTCTGCCGCCTTCCGTCCGGACGGCCGGACTCGGCCATCGCCCATCCCTTCCCTGCCGGCGAACGAAGCACATTTGCGGCGACCATGTCGGCAGGGCAGGGAGAGGGTTCGATGGACGCGGACATCACGCTCAGGCAGCGACTCGCGGCGGGAGACGACGCGGCCCTGCAGCACACCTACGACCGCTGCTCGTCGCTGGTGTACAGGCTGGCGTTACGGGTGACACGGAGCCGCGAGGCCGCCGAGGAGATAACGCAGGACGTGTTCGTCCACCTGTGGGAGCACCCGTACGCGTTCGACCCGGGCCGCGGGAACCTGCGGACGTGGCTGGCGCTGCTCGCCCACCGGCGCGCGGTCGACTGGGTCCGCAGGGAGGAACGCAGACGGCGGCTGCTGGACGCGGTCGGCAACCCCGAACCGGCCGCCCCCATCATCGATGTGATCATCGCCGACGAGACGGGGGCGCGGGTGCGGCACGCGGTGGCGGCCCTCCCGCTGCGCCTGCGCGAGGCGATCGAGCTCGCCTACTACCACGGACGGACCTACCGGCAGGCCGCCGCCGAGCTGGGGTTACCGGAGGGCACCGTCAAGTCGCGGATCCGCACCGGGCTGCGCAGCATCGCCGACACCCTGGCCGAGGAAGGGAGCACCCCATGACCGAGCCTCCGCTGGACCTGCGCGGGCGCACGCTCCGAGCCGCGCTGACCCGCCGTCCGCCCGCGCGCTGGTCGCCCGGCTTCGCCCGGCCCTACGCCGCGACGGTCGCCATGCTCGACGCCCTGCTGACCGACCTGAACGAGGCCGAGTGGGCGGCGGTCGCGGCCGGCGACTGGGACGTGCGCGACCTGGTCGTGCACCTGTCCGCGTCCGACGGGCTGCTCGGCGAGGCGATCGAGGGGCGGGTGTCGTCCGCCGCCGACGTCTTGGACCGTACCCGCGAGGCGATCGGCCGCCGCCCTCCGCCGCGGGACGCGCGCCGCGCGTGGCGGCGGCAGGCCGACGCCCTGTGCGACGACGTGGGCGAGGAGGACGCCGACCGCCGGGTCGAGGCGGGCGGCCGGCGGCTGCGCCTCACCGATCACTTCACCGGACGCGCCTTCGAGACCTGGATCCACGCCGACGACATCGCCCGGGGGACGGGCCGCACCCTGCTGTCGCCGCCCGCCGAGCACGTGCATCCGATCGCCGACCTGGGCGTCCGGAGCCTGCCGATGGCGCTCGCGGTGACCGGCCGCGATCACTCCGACCGCATGCTGCGGCTGATCCTGGACGGTCCGGGCGGCGGGCAGTGGACGATCCCGCTGGGCAGGGCGGCCGCCGCCGATGGCGACCCGTCCGCGCAACTGCGGATGGACGTCGTCGAGTTCTGCTTTCTGGCCGGAGGACGCCGCGACCCCGCGAGGATCCAGGCCGAGACCAGCGGTGACACGACCGTCACGGATGACGTGCTGGCGGCGGCCTCAGCCTTCTCCGGCCCGTAGCCCTTTCCGCGCCGGCGTTCCCTCGGCCCGCGCGGGGCGGTGGCGGGGCCGCCGGGTGTCCACGTTCCCGGACAGGATCGTGAGGATGCCGGGCAGCTCGGCGGCCGTCCCGGCGGGCAGCCCGGCCACGGTCTCCTCCGCCAGCGCGCACCACAACTCCTTGACCTGCTCGGTCAGCGCCCTGCCGCGGTCGGTGAGCTCGACGACGCTCGCGCGCCTGTCGGACGGCGCGGGCACGCGCCGGACATGACCCGTGGCTTCGAGCTTGCGGGTCATGAGCGTGACGCTCGGCGGCTCGCAGCCGAGCGCCTCGCTGAGCTGGGCCTGGATCATCGGGCCCGTCCGGTCGAGTTCGAGCAGGAGCGCCTCCTGCCCGGGATGCAGGCCGAGCGGGGCCAGCAGCGCCGCGGCCCTGGCCCGGTGCCGCAGGCTCAGGATGCGGATGGCCTGGTTGAGGGCGTCGGCGTACGCGAAGTCCACGGCCTCTCCTTGACGAGATAGTTATCCGCATAACATTATGCGGATAACTAATTCTATCCGATGTCGAGGAGCCGACATGACCGTGAAGGTCGCAGCGACCCTGCGAGCCCGGCCGGACGCCGGACGCGCCTGGATGATCATGGCGCTGGCGTGCGCCGCCCAGTTCATGGTGATCCTGGACGCGTCCATCGTGAACGTCGCCCTGCCCGCGATCGGCGGGGACCTCGGGTTCACCGCCACCGGCCTGGCCTGGGTGGTGAACGGCTACCTGCTCACGTTCGGCGGCCTCATGCTGCTGGGCGGCCGGGCCGCCGACCTGTTCGGGCCCCGCCGGACGCTGGTCGCCGGGCTGCTCCTGTTCTCCGCCGCGAGCCTCGCCGCCGGTCTGGCCGCCGCCCCGGAGGTCCTGGTGGCGGCGCGCGTCGTGCAGGGCGTCGGCGCCGCGATGCTGGCCCCGGCGACGCTGGTAGTGATCAACACCTGCTTCACCGAGGAGCACGCGCGTGCCAGGGCGTTCGGGGCCTGGTCCGCCGCGGGCGGCGTGGGCGGGATGGCGGGCGCGGTCGCGGGCGGCGCCATCACCACCGGCCTGTCCTGGCGATGGGTCTTCCTGATCAACGTGCCGATCGGCGCGGTGCTGATCGTCCTGGCCCTGGCGGCGCTCGCGGGCGCGCGGACCGGACGCCGCGAACCGCTCGACCTCACCGGCGCGATCACGGGGACCGCGGGGCTGGCCGCGCTGATCTACGGGGTCATGCAGACCGCCGATCACGGCTGGACGTCCGCGCCGGCCGTCGCGCCGGTCGTGGCGGGCCTGCTCCTGCTCGCCGCCTTCATCGCGGTGGAGGCACGCTTCGCCACCCGCCCGATGATGCCGCTGCGGCTGTTCAAGATTCGGGGCGCGGCCGTCGGCAGCGGCATGCTGCTGCTGTTCGGAGGGATCGTCATCGCGATGTGGTACTTCACGTCGCTCTTCCTGCAGAACGTGCTCGGATACAGCGCGCTCGAAGCCGGGCTGGGGCAGACGCCCGCAGCGGTGATGTTCGTGGTGGTCGCACGATGGGCGTCCGCCGCGCTGCCGCGAACCGGCGTGCGCTCCCTGGTGCTGGCCGGCTCCGGCTTCTTCCTGGGCGGTTTCGGATGGCTCGCCCAGGCGGACGAGGGCAGCGGCTATGTCACCGGCGTGCTCGGACCCACGCTGCTCGTCGCCGTCGGCATCGGGCTGACCTTCCCCACCCTCATGGCCGCGGCGACCGCCGACGTGCCCGAGAGCGACGCGGGGATCATCGGCGGCCTGGCCCAGACCGCGAGCCAGGTCGGCGCGTCGGTGGGCCTCGCGGTGCTCGCGACGGCCGCCGGAGCGAGGGCCGCGACGGACGGCGGCGGTTCCCCGTCCGACCTCGCCGCCGGCTACAGCCTGGTCTTCCTCATGGCCGCCGGGCTCGGCGTCGCCATCGCGGCGGTCAGCCTCCTGCTGCCCGTCCGGCACCCGCGATCATGACGGCTCACTCCGGCTCGGTGTCAGGCCGGATGACCGACGCCGACCATCGGTCCCAGTCCATCTGCGGCCGGACCCGCCGGGCGTGCGCGAGCGCCTCGTCGACGGCCTTGCAGACGTCGGCGTCCCGGACCGTCGTGCCCGCCAGCTCGCCGACCTTGCCCAGCAGGGCCGGAAGGAGCACCGGCCGGTGCTCCAGGGGCGCGGCGCCCGTGCAGGAGAGCAGCGTCGCCGGGTGGTCCAGGCTGCGGCGCAGCGCGGCCGTGTGCTCGTCGTCGCCGCCGTCCCGGCAGGTCAGGACGATCAGGAAGGCGCGCGGGCCGCGTCCGTCCGGGTGCCGGAGTTCGCCCAGGTCGATGCCGCCGACGAGCGTCCGGGACGGGCCGCGTCCGTTCGCGACGCTGCAATGGTCGTCGAGGACGACCACGTGCGCGGAGCGCAGATCGTCCAGCCTGCGCTGCAGGCTGTCGTCGACGCACAGCCGGACGTAGAGCCCGGGATAGTCGCCGGCGACCGCCTCAAGCCGCCTGGCGATCCCGTTGGACCGCCGCCGGGTGATCAACACGGCCCCGAGCCTCGGCCGCGGTTCGAGCTCTAACCGGGCCGGGGCGGGCAGGGGAGCCGCCGCCCGCAGCGCCTCCCGCGTGGCGCTCTCGGTGAACGCGACCATGCGGTGGACGGTGGCCCCGTCCGGCCGGATCTCGCACTCGATGAGGAGTTCGGCGTCCGCCATGCGGTCCGGCGGGGGCGCCTCGGCGGCGGGGGCCAACAGGTGATCGGCGGCGGCGGTGACGGCCCCGAGGACGACCGTGCACGCGGCCACCACCGCCCACGCGATCCCGCTCGCGCCGTTCTCGGTCGCGACGTTGACCGCGACCCCGGCGGCCGACGTGGCGGTCGCGACCGTGAGGCCGCTGACGAGGGGACGGGGGCGATGCCTCATCGGCGGCGCCCCTGCGCCTGCGACAGGCCGTCGTGAGCGCGGGCGAGAATGGCGTCCGCGTCACCCGCGCCGTCGCCGTCGCCGTCCGCTAGGACTCGCTGGAATTGCTCCTGCGCCGCTGCCGCATCCCCCTTGAGGTGCAGGAACCCCAGATTGGTGCGGGCCTGCAAAGTCGCCGGATGCGCGGCGCCTAACGCCTTGGCCCGCCGGTCGACGACGTCCCGCAGCAGCTTCGCCGCCTCCCGGTGTTCTCCGGTGTCGTGCAGGACGGCGGCGAGGCTGGCCTGGATCGTCAAGGTCTGGGGATGGTGCCGTCCGAGCACGTGCTCGGCGTCGTTGAGCGTGCTCTTGAGCAGCTCCACGGCCTCGGCGGTGTGCCCGAGGTCGCGACGGACGGCGGCCAGATTGGCCCGCGCCCGCAACGCCGCCGGGGACCGGTCGCCGCCCTCGTCCACCGCGTCGCGCAGCGCGATCGTGGCATGCCTCTCGGCCTCGTCCAGGCGACCCGCGTCATGTAGGGCCACGGACAGGTTGCTCCGCACCGGGACGGTCCGCGCACCGGAATCAGCGAGCGCCTCGGACGCCGCCAACGCCTCTTCGAGCTGGTCGACGGCGTCCGGGAAGCCCGCCTCATGCCGGACGGCGGCCAGATTGGCTTCGAGCCTGCTCAACACGACCAGATCGGTGGTCTGCTCTTCCCGTCTTCCGACCCGCAGGGATTCGCTCAGCAGCCGTTCGGCTTCCGAGTGCCGCCCGAGCCCTCGCAGCGCCACCGCCAGGTTCCCGTAGGTCTCGGCTGGGACGGGCCGTCCGGTCCGAATCGAGTTCGTCAGGACGGTCTCCGCCTTGGCGTACCGGCCCCGCGCGATGAGATCGCGGGCCCGTCCGACGTCGTCGCGCGCCGCCGCGACCGCCCGCCGCGACCGCAGCCGCCGAACCGCTCGCCGCCCCATGACCAAAACCGCGACGGACACCGCCGCCGCCCCGGCCACGAGCCCGGCGACCACTCCCGCGGCCCTGACGTCCGCCGCCTCCGGCTGGACGACCATGAGCAGCGCCAGGGCGCCGACCAGAAGCGCGACGGGCGCTGTGAACCCCGTCGGCCAGGCCAGCATCCGAGCCCTCGCCGAGCGGGCGGACCGTTGAAATGGCGCGGCGTCGTCGTCGACATAAGTGTCGAGATACTCCGCGTAAAGCACGTCCCAGTCTGCCGGCGCGGCGACGGCCGGCCTGGGTTCGGGCAGGGGCCCTTCGAGGAGGTCCCTCAACAGGTCGGCCGTCGAGGGACGGCGGGACGGATCCTTGGCCAAGCAGGCAGCCAGCAAGTCGCGCAGCCGGCCGTGGGCCACGCCCGCCAAGTCCGGTTCGTCATGCAGGGTGCTCTGGACGACGGCGTCTGCCGCCCCCGTGCCGAACAGGCGGCGCCCGGTGGCGGCGAACACCATGGTCACCGCCCAGGCGAAGACGTCCGCGGCCTGACTCTGCACGCCCCCTCGGAACAGCTCTGGGGCCATGTAGCCGGGGGTGCCGTAGACGGTGCCGGGCTCCTCGTCCGCTGGACCGATGCCGTAGTCGACCACGCGTGGGCCGTCCCGCCTCAGGATCACGTTCCCCGGCTTGAGGTTGCGGTGGGTCACCCCGGCCCGGTGCAGCGCGGTGAGCGCGGTGGCGGTCCCGACGGCGAGCCGTTCGAGTTGACCGCCCGACAGCGGCCCGCGACGCTCGACGTAGTCCTGGAGGGAGAGGCCGTCGACGAACTCGTTGACGAGGTATGACCGTCCCTCGAACACGCCGGAGTCGAGTACCCGGACGAGGCCGGAGCCTTGCACGTTCCGGGCGTCAGGTTGGAGTCGCCAATTCGTGTCGCGCCGCGACAGCCGCAAGGCGACGTCATTGTCGTCGCCGTCGCGTGCCTTGTAGACGACTCCCGTCCCGCCCTGGCCCAACCGTCCGAGAAGCCTGTACGGGCCGATCTCGACCGCGTCCTCCGCCGCCAGCGGAGCGACGGCGGCACGCGGCGCAGGAAGGAGAGAGCTCAAGGCAGGGACAGGGGCGCTGACCGCCTCGTCCAGCATCGTCAGCGCCTCAGCGGCGCTCGGCCGCCGAGCGGGATCGCGTTCGAGCAGCCTTTCCAGGACGCGTGCCAGCGGCCCGGCGTTGCGGGGCGGCGGTACCGGCTCCGTCATCGTGGCGGCCAGCGTGGCAATGCCGCTGTGCCGCTCGTAGGGCGAACGTCCCTCGACCGCCATGTACAACGTCGCGCCCAGCGACCACACGTCGGAGGCGGGGCCCGCCCATGCACCCCGCGCCGCCTCGGGCGGCAGGAAACCCGGCGAACCGATGACCTGCCCAGATTGTGCGATCATCTGGGCGCGTTCGAGATACGCGATCCCGAAGTCGGTCAGCACGGCCTGTCCCGCGCCGCTGAGCAGGACGTTGCTCGGCTTGATGTCGCGATGCACGACTCCGGCCTCGTGCGCGTGCCGCAGCGCTTCGAGCAACTGGCGCCCGAACTCGGCCACCTGCGAGGGCGGCAGCGTCCCGCGCTCCATCAGGACGTCCCGCAGCGAACGGCCTTCGACCAGCTCCGAGACGATCCAGGTCTGGCCGGATTCATCAAGGACGTCGTAGACGGTGACGACGCCGGGGTGGTTCAGCCGCGCCGACGCCCGCGCCTCCCGGAACGCCCGCTCGTGGAGGAGGCTCCGGTCGACGTCGCCGAGCCCCGGCGGGTGCACGACCTCCTTGATCGCGACCTCGCGGCCGAGCAGGACATCGTGGGCGCGCCACACCGTGCCCATCCCGCCGCGCCCGAGGTGCACGTCGAGCCGGTAGCGGTCGCCGAGCAGACGCCCCTGGTTCATAGGGGCATCGTCCCTCGCGGCCGGGGGTGTCGGCTACGCCATCGCCCAGATCGACATCTGATGTACAATCGTACATGTACATCAGTACATTAAGAGGCGGGGAGCATGCCGGAGGAGAGTGCGACGCCGGGGAGGCCGCGGAGCCGGCGCGACCCCGAGGGGCGGCGGCGGGCGATCGTCGAGGCCGCGGCCGAGCTGATCACCGAGGTGGGGACGGGCGGGCTGACGCACCGGCTGGTCGCCGGGCGCGCGGGGGTGCCGCTGGGGTCCACGACCCAGTACTTCGCGACCCTGGACGACCTCCGTGAGGCGGCGCTGCAGCACCTCGCGGACGAGATCGACGAGGCGCTGGCGGTCGTCCGCGAGGTCACGCGGGACGTGAATACGGCGCCGGTCGCACTCGCGTCCGCGTTCCACGAGTACTTGCAAGACGTGCGTCTCGTCCAGGCGGACAACGCGCTGGCCTGGGCCGCGATGCGCGACCCCCAACTGCGTTCGCTGTCGCTGCGCTGGTTCGACGAGCTGGTCGCCATCCTGTCCGCGCACATCGGCGTCGCGCGGGCGACGGCGGTGGCGGTGCTCGCGGACGGCGCCACCCTGCACGCCGCACTCCACGAGGAGCCCCTCGACCTGCCGCTCCTGACCGACGCCATCACGGCCCTGTTCACGGACGCCCGATGAGCGTTCACGGACGCCCGATGAGCGTCGCCATGCACAAGCCCGAGGCCGTCTCGGCGCGGCGGCGCTGGGCGTCGGTGGTCGTCCTGTCGGCGAGCCTGCTGGTCATCACGATGGACCTGACGGTCCTCAACATCGCGATCCCCGACATGTCGGCGGACCTGCGGCCGACGTCGAACCAGCTGCTCTGGATCGTGGACGCGTACTCGCTCGTCCTCGCGGGCCTGCTGGTGTCGGCGAGCGCCGTCGGCGACCGGTGGGGGCGCAAGCGGCTGCTGCTGGCCGGGTACGCGGTCTTCGGCGGCGCGTCCGCGCTGGTGCTGCTCGCCGGGTCGGCCGAGACGGTGATCGCGCTGCGCGCCGTCCTGGGCGTCGGCGGCGCGATGATCATGCCGACCACGCTGTCCATGATCCGCACCGTGTTCACCGACCCGGCCGAGCGCGCGACGGCGCTCGGGATCTGGGCCGCGGTGTCGGGGGTCGGCGCGGCGGTCGGCCCGGTCGTCGGCGGGCTCCTGCTGGAGTACTTCTCCTGGCACGCCGCGTTCCTCGTGAACGTGCCGCTCATGGTGGCCGCGCTGATCGCCGGCGCGCTCATCCTGCCCGAGTCGCGCAGCCTGCGCCCCGGCCGCTGGGACGGCGTCGGCGCGGCGCTGTCGCTGGTCGGCATGGTCCTGCTCGTGTGGTCGCTCAAGCGCTTCGCGAAGGAGGAGAGCCTCGCCGTCCTCTCCGGCTGGGCCGCGCTGGTCGCCGCGATCGCGACGCTGACCTGGTTCGTCCTGCGCAGCCTGCGCCGCCGGGACCCGCTCCTGGAGATGCGCCTGTTCACCAGCCGCCGCTTCACCGCGGGCGTCGTCGCGGCGCTGGGCTCGACGTTCGCGCTGGCCGCCGCCCTGCTGCTGCTCGCCCAGTGGATGCAGCTCGTCGAAGGGTTCGGCCCGATCGAGACCGGCGTCCGGCTGCTCCCGGTCGCCGTGACCGCCACCCTCGCGTCGCTGCTCGCGCCGTGGCTGGCCCAGAGGACGGGCGCCAGAAGCGTGCTCGCCGGAGGGCTGGCCATCGCGGGCGCCGGAATGCTCGTGCTGTTCTTCGCCCCGGGCGATCTCGCTTACACGCACGTCCTGGTCGCCCTGAGCCTGGTCGGAGCCGGGATCGGGTCGCTCGCCATCGGGTCCGCGATGATCATGTCGGGCACCCCGGGGGACAAGGCCGGGAACGCCGCGGCGATCGAGGAGACCGGCTACGACCTGGGCAACGTCCTCGGCGTGGCCGTCCTCGGCAGCGTCGCGGCCCTGCTCTACCGCACCGGACTGGACGGCGACCTCGGCGCGCTCGACTCCCCGGCCGCCGGGGCGGCGCGTGAGTCCCTCGGCTCCGCGGTGGCGATCGCCGACCGGCAGGGCCTGCCCGACCTCGCGGCCAGGGCGAGCGCCGCGTTCACCGACTCGATGCAGACGACATCGCTGCTCGGCGGCCTGATGATGATCGCCGTGGCGGCGGCCGTCTTCGCGATCGTCCCGAAGGGCACCGACATCACCGAGCAGAAGTGAGCGTCGCCAGGGCGCGGTCCGGCTCCCAATGGGCGCGCAGGGACGTGATGAGCCCGTCCTCGTCCACCGTGTAGACGAGGACGCAGTCGATCGTCATCGTGGCGCCGTCGTCCGTCGTCGTCGTGATCGTCGCGACGTTGGCGCAGCAGGGGCCGTTGGCGAAGGAGTCGGCGACGGCGAAGTCGAAGCTCGCGATGGTGGAGATGAACCCGTCCCAGAACGCCTCGATGCCCGCGCGCCCCCGATGCCCGCGCCCGTCAGGATCGAGGAACGACGGCCCAACGGGGTCCTCAATCAGGGCGTCCGGCGCGAAAAGCCGGAGCCATTCCTCCTTGTGCCCCGCCGTGACGGCGCTCATGGACGCCCGCGCGGCCCGCCGCGCCGGATGCTCCCCGTCTATAACGTGTTCTCGTTTCATGCCCGGGCGATGACCTTCTCCGCGAACCGCTCAAGGTTCTCGATCTTCGTGTGCAGAGCCTCCCGGTCAGGCCCCTTCTCATAGGGCATCCGAAACCCGACGATGACATCCGTGACGCCCTTGTCCTCCAGCCGCTTGACCCCGTCGGCCGAGTAGGCGTCCGGCGAGATCACATGGACCTCGAACGACCCTCCGGCCTTGCCCTCGTCCTCCCGAAGACGATTGAGCCTGGTCAGCAGCTGGTCCAGGTCGCCGCCCCCCGCGTGCATCCACCCGTCTCCCCGGACGACCGCGCGCCGCAGCGCCGCCTCGCTGTGCCCGCCGACCAGGATCGGGAACGGCCGCGCCGGCGTCATCTTGATCGCCGGAATGTCGAAGAACTCCCCGTGGAACTCGAAGTACTCCCCGCCGCTCAGCCCCCGCACGACGTCGATGGCCTCGTCCATCCGCCGCCCGCGCCGCTCCCACGGCACGCCCATGACCTCGAAGTCCTCCCGCCACGGGCTGATCCCCACCCCGAGCCCGAGCCGCCCCCCGGTCAGGCAGGCCGTCGACGTCGCCTGCTTGGCGACCAGCACCGGCGGACGGACGGGCAGCTTCAGCACGAACGGCGTGAACCGGATCGTGCTGGTCACCGCCCCCATCGCCGCGATCAGCGTGAACGTCTCGATGAACGGCTTGTCCTCAAGGAACTCCCTGCCGCCGTCCGCGGTGTAGGGATACACCGAGTCCGACTCCCGCGGATACACGAGCGAGTCGGCGACCGACATGCTCGTATACCCCGCCGCCTCCGCGGCCCTGGCCAGCGGCAGATAGAACGACGGATCCGTCATCGCCTCGGCATAAGTGAACCTCATCCCCGAATACTAGAACCCGTTCCACCTCCCCGCCAGGCGTCGTCTCATCGCCGTGGCCCATGCCCGTGCCCCATGCCCGTGGCCCATGCCGGGGACCCAGAAAAAGGGGCAGGGCGTGCGGTGGGGGCGCACGCCCTGCCTTGGGGTGGGATTTATTACGTGGTCAGCGGCGCAGGCCGCCTACTGAGGCTGATCTCGGGCTGTCCTGGGTCAGGACGTAGGACTTGCCTCCGAAGGTGAGGACGAAGTTGGACGGTGTGACTATCGGGAGCTGGTAGCTCAGGGCGATGGTGGCGGAGCCGCCGTTCGGGATGCTCGTGTAGCTCGGCACCGTCAGGGTGGCCTTCTGGAAGTCGCCCTTCAGGCCGCCGACGTTGTTGCCGGTATGGCCTGCCTGGACGGAGAGCGTCCAGCCCGTCTGCTGGGTCATCGACGCCGGCGCTGACGTGCCGTAGTCGAACTTGAAGGTCGCGCCGCCCGGGATGGTCTGGCCCGAGTTGTTGGTGATGCGCATCTTCGGGGTGATCGGGTAGTTGGCGTCGCCCACCGGGAAGTTGACCAGGTCGACCTTCACGTCGAGGACGTCGGTGGGCATCGTCGTGCTGGACTTGAGGTTCCCGTACGGGGCGGCGTTCTTCAGGCCGTCGTTGATCACGTTGATCAGCGTCTTGCCCATGAAGTACTCGCCCTTGCCGTCGTTGCGGGCCGGGTCCCAGGCGTAGTCGCCGGACAGCTCCCAGATCATGATGCCGCCGATGCCCTTGTCGGCCACGTACTTGGCCTTGGCCGCGAGCGACTCCTCGTCCTCGGTGGACAGGAACACCTTCTCGGTGGCGTTCCAGAGCCACGGCGTCTTCATGGTGCTGTTGTAGTTGCGGGTGTAGGTGCCGACGAGACGGTCGTCGGGGTCGTTGGCGGGGTCGAGGCCGTAGTCGCCGATGTAGGTGCCCTGGAGTCCCTTTTCGAGGTTCTTGGCATGCCACATCGGGTTGCTGCCCGACGCCATTTCCTTGCCGTTCTCCAGGTCGTGCCAGATGTTGTCGATGCCGATTCCGCCGTCGCCGCACGGCGTCGTGGAGCCGACATCGCCCGCGGTGCCCTTGGGACACTGCTTCTGGTCAGGTAGGGCCGACTTGCCCCACAACCCGTTCGTGCCGCCCTGGACGTTCTTCCACCCGCGGGTGTAGAACGGCACACCGATATTGATACGGCCTGCCTGCATCGAGCCTCGGAAGTAGTGGTAGGCCCAGTCGGTGTTCAGGTACCCCATTCCGTAGGCGTTGTAGACGCCGCCCTCCTGCTGCTCGTTGTCCTTGCCGTCGTCGTACAGGGCGGCGTTGGGACCGACGAAGTGGTTCCAGGTCCCGTGCAGGTCGTAGGACATGATGTTGGCGTAGTCCAGGTACGGGACGACCTGGTAGCTGTCGTGCCCGCGCAGGATCCAGCCGGACGCCGAGACGGCGGCGGTCAGCAGGTAGTGCTTTCCGTCGGCCGCGCCGGCCGCGTCCAGCTTCTCGCGCAGCGTCTTCATGAGGGCCACGTATCCGGCCATCAGCTTGGCGCGCCGCGGGTTCGAGAAGGAGAAGTCGTCCGGGTGCCCCGCGTACTGCATCGAGGTGGCGTACTCGTAGTCGATGTCCGCGCCGTTGAATCCGTACTTGCGCAGGAACTCGACGACGGAGTCCGCGAACGTGTTGATGCTCGCCTGGCTGTCGGTCATCTTGTAGAACCCGCCGGAGGCGACGCGGTTGCCGTTGTCGTCGATGTAGCCGCCGGATTCCGCCCAGCCGCCGATCGAGATCAGCGTCTTGACGTTCGGGTTCTGCTTCTTGAACTTGTTGAGCAGGTTGAAGTGGCCCTTGTACGGGAGGCTGGGATCGAGCTCCGCGCCCGGAACCTCGGGCCATTCCATTCCGATCGCCGGGTTGGTGGGCTTGTCGCCGCCGACCGAGACCTTGTTCTGGTCGTCGACGTGCGCGAAGGCGTAGTTGATGTGGCTGATCTTGTCCCACGGGATGTCGTTGGCGAGGAAGCGGGGCTTCTTGTCCTTGCCCGTCCGCCAGCTGGTGAAGTAGCCGATGGCGCGGCGGGTGCGCCCCTCGCCCATCTTCTCGCGGCCGTCCTCGTCGTAGACCTCGCAGTACGCGGGGGTGACGCCCGGCGTCTGGTAGAGGCCGTCGGGGCGGCAGCCTCCGGTGCCGGGACCGACGGTGGCGGTCACCTCGTTGCTCAGCTCGGAGAACTGGCCGATCGAGTCCTTGGCGCGGACGGCGAACCGGTAGGTTCCCGGGCGGAGGCCGGAGACGGACGCGGTCGTGCCGGTGACCGACTGGGCGACCGACCCGTTCTGCAGCACGTCGTAGCCGGCCACGCCGTTGTCGTCGGTGGCGGCGTTCCAGGCGAGCTTGACGGTGTCGCCCTCGGTCGAGGAGACGCGCAGCTCGGCGGGCTTGGACGGCGGCGCGTCCTCCCCCGAGCCGGGGGTGGTGACGGTGACCGGGGCGCCGACCTCGGAGAGCTGGTCGGCGGTGTCGCGGGAGCGGACGGTGAAGGTGTAGCGGGTGTTGGCCGTCAGGCCGCTGACGGTGGCGGCGGTGCCGGTGACGGTGGCCGCGACGGCGCTGCCGTTCAGCACGTCGTAGTTCTTGACGCCCTGGTCGTCGGACGCGGCGTCCCACGCGAGGGAGACCGAGGTGGGAGTGACCTCGGTGGTCCGGAGGTTCGCGGGAGCGCTCGGCGGGGCGTCCGAGGGGCCGCCGTCGCAGGGCTGGCCGTCGAGCTTGCAGTTCTCCGGGCCGCTCAGCGTTCCGGTGAAGGACACCAGGAAACCGAAGGAGGCGGTGCCGCCCGGGCTGATCGTGCCGTTGTAGTTGCGGTTGGCGAACGTGTGGTGGGTGCCCGAACTGGTGAGGGAGGCGTCCCAGTACGAGCCCATGCGGACGTTGGAGCCGAGGTCGAACTCCAGCTTCCAGCCCGACGTGGCGCCGGTGCCGCTGTTGGTGATCGTGCAGGTGTACTGGGCGCCGCCGCCCCATTCCTGGACGGTGCGGCAGGCGGCGGTCGGGCCCGCCGCGTGGGCGGGCGTGGTCATGGCCACGGAGAGGCCGAACATCAGGAGCAGCGCGGTGACTCCGGCGGTGATCCTCCGGAGGGGGGGTCTGGTGCGCACGGCTATCTCAGTTCCCTTCAATAATTAGGAAACTATACTAATTGTGAGGAACATAACCGCACTTCAAGCGGCATGCAAGGACCAAATTTCAAGCCTGACATTCAGTGGAAACCGGTCCAGCATGCGGACCAGACCAGTGCGTGCGACGCCCCGGAAACGGCGTTCGGAGCCAACTCGGGCGGTCCTCGACGTGGTCGTTCGGCGGCCCATCAGCGCATAGAAACGGCCGCCGCGGTCATGTCCGCGGCGGCCGTGTGAGCGCCTCGACTATCCGTGCTCGCCCGTGTGGGCGCTTCGGCTATCCGTGCTCGCCCGTGTGGGCGCTTCGGCTATCCGTGCTCGCCCGTGTTGGAGACCCGGACGATCGTGTGCTGGTCGAGGTCGGAGCCGGAAAGGCGGGCGGCGACCTCGCCGCGATAGAAGACCAGGACGCCGTGGCACAGTTCCGCGAGCTCTTCCAGGTCGGTCGAGGCGAGCAGGACCACGGCCCCGTCGGCGGCCGCCTTGCGGATCAGGTCGTGGATCTCGGCCTTCGCGCCGACGTCCACGCCCCGGGTCGGGTCGTCGAGCAGCAGGACCGCGGGGGACGCGTCCAGCCACTTCGCCATGACGACCTTCTGCTGGTTGCCGCCGGACAGCAGGCCGACGCGCTGGTCCACGTCCCGGCAGCGGATCCGCAGCCGGTCCACGTGGCCGCGGGCGCGGGCGCGGAGCGCGGACTTGCGGACGACCAGGCCGTCGCGGCTCAGGCCGATCGAGCGGACCTGGCCGATGTTCTGCCAGACCGGCTGGTCCAGCATCAGGCCGCGGCCGCGCCGGTCGCCCGACACCACCGCGACGCCCGCGCCGATCGCCCGGCGCAGGCCGCGGGGGACCGGGCGGTCGCCCGGCAGCCGGACGGTCCCGCGCGACGGCCGCCGCAGCCCCGCGACCAGTTCCAGGACGGCGAGGTGCCCCGCCCCGGCCAGGCCCGTCACGCCGACGATCTCGCCGGCGTGCACGCGGAGGTCGACGTCGGTCATCACGTCGTCCACCGACACCTTGTCGAGCCGCAGTTCCCGGCCGTTCCCGGCCTGCGGCGGGACGGGCGGCGGCGCCGCCTCCCGTTCGGGCCGGGGGCCGAGCATCGCCGAGACGATGTCGTCGATGCGCAGGTCGGCGCGGTCGGCGCCGCTGAGGACGGTGTCGCCGTCCCGCAGCACCGTGATCGTGTCGCAGAGCTGCATGACCTCTTCGAGGATGTGCGACACGAAGACGACGCCGACCTGGCGTTCCCGCAGCACCTCCAGGATGCCGAGGAGGCGGTCCGAGCCGTCCCGGTCCAGGGCCGAGGTGGGCTCGTCCAGGATGAGGACGCGCGGCTCGGTCAGCAGGGCGCGGGCGATCTCGACGAGCTGGCGCTGCCCGAGGGACAGCTCGCGGACGAGGGTGCGCGGGTCGACGTCGAGGCCGAGCCTGGTGAGGATCGGCCGGGCGGCGTCGGCCATCGCGCGGCGGTTCAGGAACGGGCCCCGCTTGGGCTCGCGGAGCGGGAAGAGGTTGGCGAGGATGTCCAGGTCCGGAAAGAGGTTCAGTTCCTGCGACACGACCGCGACGCCGTGGCGGACCGCGTCCGCCGTGCTGTGGAAGGCGACGGGCCGGCCGTCCATGGTGAGGGTGCCCGAGTCGGGACGGATCGTCCCGGCGAGCACCTTCACCATGGTCGACTTCCCGGCCCCGTTCTCGCCCAGAAGAGCATGCACCGACCCCGGCTCGACGTTCATCGCGCCGTCGGCGAGCGCGGTGACCCCGCCGTAGGTCTTGGTGATGTTCTGCGCGCGGAGCACCGTCATGTCAGCTGGCCTTCATTTCAGTTCGCCTGGTTCAGCGGCTTGAGGTACTGGCCGGGGTTGCCGACCTGCTTCTCGGCCAGCGCCTTGAAGTAGGCGTTGCGGCTCTGCTCGTTGACCTGGCGCTTCATGACCTCGTCGATGTTGCCGGAGTTGACGACGAGGGTGCCGGGGTTCCACCAGCCCTCGGGCAGCTTCTTGCCGTCGCGCTTGCTCTGGATCAGCAGCGAGATCGCGACGTAGCCCTTCAGCCAGTGCTCGGGCGAGGACAGGGCGAACAGGGACCCGTCCTTGACGGCCTTCAGCGCGGCCGGGTCGAGGTCGCAGGATCCGGCGAGGAACTTGCGCCCGGTCTGCTTCTGGATGAGCGGCAGCGAGACGCCGTCCTGGGCGCCGACCCCGAGGTAGGCGATCGCCTTCGGGTTCGCCTTGACGATCGAGTTCCAGGCGTTGTAGTTGTCGGTCGGCTCGGACTTGGAGTCGAACGGGCCCTTGATCGTCAGCTCGGGGCGTTCCTTCTTGATGACGGCGGTGAGCCCCTCGACGCGCTGTTCGAGCAGCCGCAGGCCGGGAATCGCGAGGCCGATGACGACCTCGCCCTTGGTGCCCGCCGGGACGTTCTTGACGAACTCCTCGCCGAGCGCGCGCCCGACCTCGGTGTTGCTGTTGCCGACGAACAGGTTCGTCTTCGTTCCGGGCGGCGCGGCGGCGTCCACGGCGACGGTCTGGATGTCGCTGTCGTCGGCCTGCACGAGCGGACGGTTGAACAGGTCCGGTGCGAGGGCCTGCAAGGCGATGCCGTCGGGCGAGCTGCGGATCGCGGAGCGGAACAGCTGGACCTGGACCGGCCCGTTCACGCCGGTCGGCGCGGACGCGTTGAGCGTCACATTGCCGTCCGCGTTAGCGGCCGCTTTCGCTCCGTAAGCCATTTCCTGGAACGGGTTCTGCGTAGTGGTCGCGTAAATGAATCCCAGCTTAAGCCTGCCCGACTTCTTCTCCCCCGCGCCGCCGGAACCGGAACCGCATCCGGCCAGGGCGACCGTGCCTATGAGCACTGTGGCCAGGGTCAAAGATCTGATCTTCACTTGTTCTCCTTGGGGTGCGGGGTGTCATAGACCGAGCTTGGCGCTTTCACGCCGCCTGCGGCGGCGCACCAGGCTGTCCAGCGCGACGGCGGCGAGAATGACTCCACCCGTCGCGAACGCGCTCCAGTTGGCGGGAATGTTGAAGTACTGCAGACCACTGGTGACCACACTGAGGAGCACGGCGCCGAGGCAGGCGCCGATGACGGTGGCGCTGCCGCCGCGAAGGGGCGTTCCGCCGATGATGGCGGCGGCGATCGCCTGGAGTTCGAACCCGGTGCCGATGTTGGGGTCGCCGGAGGTGAAGAACGCCAGGCCGAGCACGCCGGAGAGCCCGGCGAGCAGGCCGATCAGCACCAGCGCCTGCATGCGGACCTTCGCGATGGAGATGCCGGAGAACGTCGCCGCGTCCGGGTTGGACCCGATGGAGCGCACCCGGTAGCCGAACGGGGTGAACCTGAGCACCAGGGTGAGCGCCACGGCGATCGCGATCAGGACCCACACGCTCGTCGGGACCCCGAACGTCTTGCCGCCCAGAAGGGTGAAGAAGGAGCTCTCCAGCGGCAGGCCGGTGACCTGCTTGCCGTCGCTCAGCGCGAGCGTCAGGCCGCGGAAGACCGAGAGCGTGGCGAGGGTGGCCACGATCGCCGGGATGCCCACGAAATGCACGATCAGTGCGTTGATGAGACCGAGGAACCCGCCGAGCACGATGCCGAGGACCGCGGCCGGCCACGGCGGCAGCCCCTCGTTCATCATGAGCCCGGTCGCGACCACCGTCAGCCCGAAGGTCGACCCGACCGACAGGTCGATCTCGCGCATCGACAGCAGGTAGGCCATGCCGCAGGCGAGGAGCCCGACGTAGACGGCCGACTGGAGGGTGTCCAGCAGCTGGTCGACGCGCAGGAACTCCGGGTGCAGGATGCTGATGAACGCGACCAGGCCCAGGGTCGCGACCAGAACGCTCGTGGCCTCCCCGCGCCCGGCCCGGACGGCGAGCGACGGAAGCCTCGCCTGGGTCAGCGATGCGGCATGTCCCCAGCTCCGAGGCGCCGGATCAACCTTTTCGCCGGTATCGGACTGCCGATGGGCGGTCACTGGCGGCTCCCTTCTTCCTCCCCGATGGACGGTCCGGAAAGTCCACCGCCTTCTTCGCCGGTGCTCTTGGCTCTGGCGGAACAGTCCTTGTCTTTGGCGGCATGGCCTGCGATTTCCGGAATCCTACACAAATCACCCCGAAGTACGCTCCCTTCACGTCAGTACCGTTCGTTTCCGCCGCATTCGACCCGTGGAGGCCATCCGTGAGCGGTGAAAGTGGGCGCCGGGCCGAGGTGATCGTGGTAGGCGCGGGGTCGGCGGGGTCGGTCGTCGCGCGGCGGCTGGCCGACGCCGGACGGGACGTCCTGGTCGTCGAGGCGGGCCCGCACCGGGACGAGCCCGCGGTGGACGATCCGTCCCGCATGCACGAACTCTGGGACTCGCCTCTCGACTGGGCCTTCCGCACCGTTCCGCAGGAGCGGGCGCAAGGGCGGAGGCTGCATCTGCCGCGCGGTCGCGTCGTCGGCGGCTCGCATGCGCTGAACGCCATGATCTGGGTGCGCGGCAATCCCGCCGATTACGACCATTGGGCCTCCCTCGGGAATAGGGGCTGGTCCTGGCGGGACGTCCAGCCCGTCTTCGCGCGGATCGACGGGCTCGGCGCCGAGGCGCCCGGAACCCTCGACGTCCTCACCGGATACGAGCCGGACCCGGTGCATCGTTCGATCGTGGCGGCGGCGCGGGAGGCCGGGCTGCCGTTCAATCCGGACTACAACGGCGTCCGGCAGGACGGCGTGTCCTTCATGCAGTTCACCATTCGCGACAAGCGCCGCCTCACGACCGCGCGCGCGTATTTGACGCCCGTTTTGGGGTACGGAGTTACAATTGTCCCGAATGCAAGCGTCCGGCGGCTGCTCCTGGAAGGGCGGCGGTGCGTCGGCGTCGAATGGGAACGCGGCGGGGTCGCGGAACGCGCCTACGCCGACGAAGTGGTGGTGTGCGCCGGTGCCATCGGGTCGCCCGTCCTGCTCATGCGCTCCGGGATCGGGGACGCGGACGCGCTCGCCGGCACGGACGCGCTTGGCGGCACGGTCGCGCACGTGCCCGGCGTCGGCCGCAACCTCCAGGACCACTGGCTCGTGCCGGTGATCGCCTCCATCGAACGGACGCCCGCGTTCTCACCCGGCCTCCCCTTCACGCAGAGCCACCTGTTCTGGCGGAGCCGCCCGGACCTACCGGTGCCCGACCTCCAGCCGCTCCATTTCGGCGTCCCGCTCTACGAACCGTGGATGGACGGGCCGCCGGACGGCGTCTCCCTCATGGCGGGGCTGGTGCGTCCGGCGTCCCGCGGCGAGATCCGCCTCGCCGCCGACCCGTGGGACGCGCCGCTGATCGACCCGCGCGTGCTGTCGGACGACGCCGACCTGGAGGCGCTCGCCGCCGCCGTCCGGCTGTGCCGGGAGATCGTGGACGCCCCCGAGCTGCGCGCCAACTGGGGAGCGCGGGAGCTGTATCCCGGGCCCCTCGCGGAGAGCACCGACGGCCTGCACTCCTATATCCGCAGGTCGGTCGTGACGTATCACCACCAGGCGGGCACCTGCGCGATGGGCGTGGACGATCACGCGGTCGTCGACCCGGAACTGCGCGTCCACGGCGTCGAGGGTCTGCGGGTCGCGGACGCGTCGGTCATGCCGGCGGTCCCGACCGGCAACACCAACGCGCCCGCGATCATGATCGCGGAAAAGGCCGCCGACCTACTCAGTGGCGTGCCCGTCACGGCATCCGCAGGATCGGCTTGACGACCTCCCCGGCGTAGGAGCGATCCAGGGCGGTCTGGACGTCGGCGAAGTCGAAGTACTCCACCAGCCGGTCGAACGGGAACCGGCCCTGCGCGTACAGGCTCATGACGGCGGTGATCAGCTCCTCGCTGCGCCCGCCGCCGCCCAGCACCCCGACGATCCGCTTGCCCCACAGGGTGGACAGATGGTCGAGCGCGAACTCCGCGTCCGCCGGTGCGCCGCCGATCAGGAGGCAGGTGCCCAGCATGCCGACCGAATCGGCGGCCTGCCGGACGACGTCGATCACCCCGGTGCATTCCAGCGCGTAGTCGGCGGGCCCGCCGCACAGGTCGTGGACGGCGGCGACGACGTCGTCCTTCGCGGCGTCGACGGTGTCGGTCGCGCCGAGTTCCCGCGCGAGGTCCAGCCGGGACGCGTGCCGGTCGACGGCGATGATCCGGGTGGCGGGCGAGTTCCGCGCGGCCATGATCGCGGCCAGCCCCACCGTCCCCACCCCGAAGACGACCAGCTGCGCGCCGGGCCGCGGCCGGACGGTGTTGAACACCGCGCCCGCGCCGGTGGACACCCCGCAGGCCAGCGGCCCCATCAGCTCAAGGGGCAGCTCCCGGGGCACGGGCACCAGCGCGGCGGCGGTGGTCAGCGAATGCGTCGCGAACGACGACTGGCCGAAGAAATGGCTGGAGACAGGGTCGCCGTTGGGACGGCGCAGGGCCGTCCCGCCGCCGTCGAGACGGCCCCCGCCGCACAGCGCCTCCGTCAGCCGCAGGCAATATCTGGGCTCACCGGCCCGGCAGTTACGGCACGTCCCGCACGACGGCCAGCCGATCACGACCGGGTCGCCCTCCGCGTAGCCGGTCACGCCGGGACCGACCGCCTCGACGGTGCCCGCGCCCTCGTGGCCGAGCACGCCGGGCAGCGGGAACGGCAGGTCGCCGTGGCGCGCCAGCCCGTCGGTATGGCAGATGCCGGTGGCGGCGAGCCGGACCAGGACCTCGCCGGGGCCGGGGTCGTCCAGCTCCAGCTGCGTGAGGGTGAACGGTCCGTCCCGCTCTTCGACCAGCGCCGCGGTGATCTGCAAGGCGACTCCTTCGGTCTGCCCGTGGGCCTATAGGGTCTGGGGGCGTGAGCCAACCGTACGTCCCCCCGCAACCGCCGCCGCCGGGCCGTCCCGCCGGACGGCCGTCCGGCGCCAAGGACCTGTTCAACGGCGTCGGATATCTGTTCCGCGGCATCGCGTGGATGGCGCGGCATCCGGCGCAGTGGCTGTTCGGGCTGATCCCGGCGCTGATCGTGCTGGCCGTGTACGTGACGGCGCTCGTCTTCCTGGCGTTCCAGATCGACGACCTCGCCGGATGGGTGACGGGATTCGCCGACGACTGGTCGGACACGCCGCGGACGTGGGCGCGGATCGTCGCCGGGACGGCGATCTACGGCGCGTCGCTGTTCCTCGCCGTGCTCACCTTCACCGCCGTGACGCTGCTGGTCGGGGACCCGTTCTACGAGGCCATCGCCGTCCGCGTCGAGGAGTCGCAGGGCGGCGCGCCGCCGGAGCCGGACGTCCCGCTGCTCGTCCAGATCGGGCGGGCGATCAAGGACGCGGTGCTGCTCGGCGCCATCGCGCTGACGTTCGCCGTCGTGTTCTTCGTGTGCGGGTTCCTGCCCGTGCTGGGGCAGACGGTCGTGCCCGTGGTCGCGGCGCTGGTGTCCGGCTACTTCCTGGCGGGCGAGCTGACGTCGGTCGCGCTGGAGCGGCGCGGGATCCGGCGCACCGAGCGGTTCGCGCGGCTGAAGGCGAACCGCCCGCTGGTGATCGGGTTCGGCGTCGCGACGTTCCTGGTCTTCATCGTCCCGCTGGGCGCCGTGCTGGCGATGCCGGGCGCGGTCGCGGGCGCGACGCTGCTGGCGAGGGAGCGCCTCGCGGACGGGCCGCCGCCCAAGGAGGCGCTGGTCACACCGGGTGACGGCGGATCGGCCTGGAACGGCTGAGGCGTTGGGAAGATGTGTCCTGAGCGTGATTCCCGGCCGGGACCGCGCCGCTGATCTTCGCGTAACGTGTCCCGCATGTCCGATCAGGGGGAGCGCGGCGTGCGCTGGACCGACATGAGCGAGAGCGAGCCCGGCCCGGCAGGCCGCACCGAGTTCTCGGCCGGTCCTTCCCAGGCGCACGACGTCTGGGGCAAGGTCGAGGAGCAGCCCGAGGAGGCGTGGGCCGAGGACGGCGAGGACGTCAAGGTCGCGCCCGTCCGGGAGGACGACCCGCCGCACTGGGAAGGGTCGATCTTCGACGAGGGCGAGGACGAGGACGACGGCCCGGGCGACGAGCGGTACACGCCGGCCGTCCCCGCGGGCCTGGGCGAGCCGGCCAAGCCCGGCAAGCCGAGCAGCGGCAACTGGCAGATGCCCGACTGGATGGCGGACGAGGCCGCGGCCGACGCCAAGCTCGGCGCGTCGGGGCGGCCGCGGCGCGACGTCCTCGACGACGACGGCGGGCGGTCCCGGATCGTGCTGTTCGGCGGGGTGGGCCTGCTGGTGGTCGCGGTGGTCGTGGCCGGAGCCGTCTACCTCATGAAGGGCGGCGACGACGAGCCCGCGGAGTCGGACTCGGGCGCCAACGCGGGCCGGACGGCGACCGCGGAGCAGTCGGAGGCGGCGCAGGTCGAGCTGCCGCCGGACAAGCCGCTCAGGGCGTTCCCCGGCAGCCCGAGCAGGATGCTGGGACGGGTCGCGGACGTCCACTCGGGCCTGTCGTACCCTCGGCTGGCCGCGCCGTGGAAGGTTCCCACGAAGCAGAACAAGCTGGGCACGCCAGGATGGTCCGGGCAGCAGATCCTGGTGACGGAGAAGAACGGCGGGCAGCTCTGGTACGGCCAGTTCCTCACCGGCACGCTGCTGCCGAGCCTCCAGAGCGCCTACCAGGGCCCGGACAGCATCAAGAACGTGGCCGGTCTCGTCGCGCAGGGGTTCGAGGCGCAGTACTACGGCTTCCCGCACAGGTCGGCGCCGCTGGCGTCGCAGGCGCTGAACGTGGACGGACGCCAGGGCTGGATGATCGCCTCCTACCTCACCTACAAGCGGGACGGGGTGCGGGCCACCGGCGAGATCTACGCCACGGCCGTGATCGACACCGGACGGAAGGCGCCCGCCGTGGTGTTCGCGTCCATGCCGAACACGCACAAGAAGATGTACCCGGACGTCAACGCGTTCTTCAGAGGGTTGAAGTTCGCGTCCTGACAGTCGAATGACGTTCTAATAGGCTTTGCCCCACTTTGAGGAGAGGTGGGGCGCATGGCGATCGGGCTGACCGAGGAACACCAGGCGCTGGCGGCGTCCGTGCGCGGGTTCGCCGAGCGGAACATCACGTCGCAGCTCGTCCGGGACGCCGACACCGGCTTCTGGCCCGCGCTCGCCGCGCAGGGACTGCCCGGCCTGCACCTGCCCGAAGACGCGGGCGGGCAGGGCTTCGGTCTCCTGGAACAGGCCGTCGCGCTGGAGGAACTCGGCCGAGCGCTGACGCCTGGGCCGTACACGCCGACCGTCCTGGCATCCGCGATCCTGCACGCTTCCGGCGCGCTCGGGAAACTGCTTCCGGGCCTGGCGGACGGTTCGCGCAAGGCGGCTGTCGGTTTGTCCGGCAGCCTCGACGTGAATGGCTCCACTGTCTCCGGGACGGTGCAGCCCGTGCTGGGTGCACCGCTGGCAGACCTGTTCCTGCTTCCGGCCGGTGACGGCTGGGTCGTCCTAGAGCGGGACGACGTCACCGTTGGGCCGCTGGAGTCTCTCGACATCACTCGTCCGGTGGGGTCGGTCATGGTCGAGGGCGTGACCGTCCAGGAAGAATGCCTCCTCGGCGGAGTGGACGCCCATGCCATCGCCGTCGTCCTGCTAGGCGCCGAAGCGTGCGGTGTAGCGGGACGCGCGCTGGACGACGCCGTTGCGTACGCGAAGCTTCGCGAGCAATTCGGCCGTCCGATCGGGCAATTCCAAGGCGTCAAGCACAAATGCGCCCGGATGCTCATCGCCGTGGAACGCGCTAGGGCGGCCGTCTGGGATGCTGCACGCTCCCTGGACGAGCCAGCAGAACAACGCGCCTACGCCGTCGGAGTCGCCGCGACCCTAGCCGCGGACGCCGCCGTCCTATGCGCGGAAGGCAACATCCAGGTCCACGGTGGAATCGGCTACACCTACGAACACGACGCCCACCTTCTCTACCGTCGAGCCCTCACGCTGCGCGCCCTGCTAGGCCGTGCTGGCAAGCACAGAGCGGATGTTGCCGCACTCGCCGTCGCGGGCGTCCGGCGTCCCATGAGCGTCGAACTCGCCGAGGACGCCGAGCCGCTGCGCGCGGAGATCCGTGCCCGCGTCGCCGAGCTGGCCGCGCTGGAGCCCCTCGAACAGCGGGCGGCGATGGCGGACGGCGGCTGGGTCACCCCGCACCTGCCGAAACCGTGGGGACGGGACGCCGGGCCCCTCGAACAGATCGTCATCCAGCAGGAGCTGAAGGCGGCCGGAGTCCGCCCGGTGCCGCTGATGATCGCGGCGTGGGTCGTCCCGTCGCTGGTCCAGTACGGCACCCCTGAGCAGCAGGAACGGTTCCTGCCTCCGACGCTGCGCGGCGAGTTCGTCTGGTGCCAGCTGTTCTCCGAGCCGGGCGCGGGCTCCGACCTCGCCGGGCTCAGGACGCGCGCCGAACGTGCCGAAGGCGGCTGGACGATCACCGGCCAGAAGATCTGGACGTCCCTAGCCCGCGACGCGCACTGGGGCATCTGCATCGCCCGCACCGACCCTGGCCGCCCGAAGCACGACGGCATCACCTATTTCCTCGTCGACATGAAATCGCCGGGCATCGAGATCCGCCCGCTCCGCGAATGCACCGGCGACGCCGTCTTCAACGAGGTGTTCCTGGACGGCGTGTTCGTCCCCGACGACCTCGTCGTCGGGCCCGTCGACGCGGGCTGGCGCGTCGCCCGCAACACCCTCGCCAACGAGCGCGTCGGCTTGACCAGCACGTTCCAGCTCGGCGGCGATCTGCCGAAGCTCCTCGACCTCGCCGCCGAGCTGGGCCTGGACGGCGATCCGGTGGTCCGCGACGGGCTCGGGCGCCTCGCCTGCGACGAGCACGCCTTCGCGCTCCTCGGCCTCCGCGCCACCCTCAAGCAGCTCTCGGGGACGGACCCGGGCGTGACGGCGAACGTCCGGAAACTGGTGGCGATGGAGCACGGCCAGCAGGTCACCGAGTTCGGGTTCACGCTGCTCGGCGAGGACGGCGCGCTGACCGGCGCCTGGACGGACCCGCTGCGCGCCCGCTGGACGAGGTACCTCCTCGCGTCCCGCGCCATGACGATCGGCGGCGGCACCACCGAGGTCAACCTGAACGTGATCGGCGAACGCATCCTCGGGCTGCCTCGTGATCCCGAACCTGCGCGGTTGCCCGGGGGGTGTGGGGGGTCGCCCCCCACAAGGAACAGGTGAGGTAGCGTCCAGGCGCACATGGCGGCGGAGCGGGCGCGGCACCTGTTGGCCGCAGTGACCGGGCTGGGGCTCGGGCTGGCGGCGCTGGGGCCGGGGCTCGCGCCCGGGTTCGTGCTGTCCTACGACATGGTGTTCGTGCCGGACCCCGCGTTCACCCGCATGACGTTCGGGCTGACGGGGACCGTGCCGCGGCACGTCCCGAGCGACGCGTTCGCGACCGCGCTGGGCACCGTCCTCCCGGCGGATCTGGCGCAGAAGCTCATCCTGCTGGCGATCTTCGTGATGGCGTGCACGGCGGCGGCCTCGCTGGTGCCGTCCGAGCGGCTCCTGCCGCGCCTGGCCGCCGGGGTCTGCTACGCGTGGAACCCGTTCGTCGCCGAGCGGCTGCTGCTCGGCCAGTGGGCGCTCCTCCTCGGCTACGCGGCCCTGCCCTGGGTGGTCGCCGCCGCGTCCCGGCTGGACGAGCCGCACGGCGGGCGGCGCCTCGTCCGGGCCCTGATACCGGCCGCCATCGGCGGTTTCGCCGCCCTGGCCGTCTCCGCCCTCACCGCCCTGACCGTCGCCCTGATCAGTGACAGCGGACGCGCCCGCGCCGCCGCCAAGGTGATCGGAGCCGTTGCGGGCCTGAGCCTTCCGTGGCTGGTGCCGGGCCTGCTGCGGCCCGCCGGGCTGCCAGAGGACGGGACGGCCGTCGACCTGTTCGCCGCTCGCGCGGACACGCCGTTCGGCGCCCTCGGGAGCCTGCTCACGCTCGGCGGCGTGTGGAACGGCGAGACCGTGCCGAGCGGGTACGGCGCGCCCGCGACCGCGACGATCTGGCTGGTCGTCGTGGTCGGCGCGCTCGCCGCCTACTGGAAATGGTGCCGCGAGCCCCGGTGGCGGGGAGGCGCGGCGGTGGCGGCGGTCGCGGGGTTCGCGGTGGCGGGGCTGGGCGTGGTGGCCGCGCCGGTTCTGGAGGCGGCCGTCGGGCTGTGGCCCGGATTCGCGGTCTTCCGGGACGGCCAGCAGTTCGCGGCGCCGCTCGCCGTCGTGATCGCGGTCGGCCTCGGCGTGGCCGCGGACCGGGCGGCGGAGGCGCGGTGGCCGCTGGCGGCGGCCGGAGCGATGGCCGCGCCGCTGATCCTGTTGCCGACGTTGGCGTGGGGCGCCGCGGGCGACCTGCGGGCGGTCCGCTATCCGGACGACTGGGCGCGGGCGCGCCAGATCATCCACGGCGACCCGGTCGACGGGGACGTGCTGGTGCTGCCGTGGGCGTCCTACCGGAGCTACCCGTGGAATCACGGCCGCCGCGTCCTCGATCCGCTGCCCCGGTACCTGCACCGGCGGGTCGTCGTGAACGACGCCGTCACCGTGGACGGGACGACCGTCCCGCCCGAAGACCCGAGAGCCGTCAGGCTGGGCCCGCACGCCAGGACAGGCACTCCACCGGCGGCCACGCTGCGTGACGAAGGAATACGGTACGTCGTAGTGGACGCGGAGATCGCCGCGAACCGTCCCGCGAACCGTCCTTCGGGCGCGGCCGTCGAGGTGCTGCGCGGCCGTGACCTGGCCGTCTACCGGATCGACGGGAGCGGCGAGCCCGCCGGGGACGGGATTCCGGCCGTGCCCGTGGTGGCCGCCTGGGTTGTCATGAGTGCTGTCGTTATCTGGTCAATCGTTCCCTCTGGTATTACTCTGAGCTTTCCGTTACCCGGGAGTATCAACCCCCGCGGTTCAAGACGAAGGACCCCCTGATGCGCATCGCCATCGCAGCGCTGGTCGGCGTCCTGCTGGCCGCCGGAGCATCGTTCGGCACGGTCCAGCTCGTGAACGCCTCCCAGGACGATCCCGTCATCAAGCCGCTGTACAACTACGGCGCCCGCTGACGTGTAGGCCCTGATGGGGACCTGGCCCGACGGCCCCGCCGTCCTGGAGATCGTCGTTCCCGCCTACAACGAGGCGGGCCGGCTCCCGGCGGGGCTCGGCCTGCTCTGCGGGAAGCTCGCCGGGCTCCCGGCGCGCTCGGAGGTCGTCGTCGTCGACAACGCCAGCACCGACGGCACGGACGGCATCGTCCGGTCCTGGGCCGGCGGGACCGTTCCAGTCCGGCTGGTGCGCTGCGAGCGGCGGGGCAAGGGAGCCGCGGTCCGGGCCGGGCTGCTGGCGACGCGCGCCCCGTACGTGGGTTTCATGGACGCCGATATGGCAACAGACCTCGCGGCATTGGACGAAGCCATCGTCCTGCTGCGCGAGGGCCGCCCGGTCGTGGTCGGGTCAAGGCGCCACGGTCGGTCGGTCGTCCAGGGGTACTCGCTGCCGGTCCGGCGGCTCGGCGCGATCACGTTCAACCGGATCGTCCGCGACCTGGCCGGCGGCATCGCCGACACGCAATGCGGGTTCAAGTTCTTCGGCGGGCCGCTGGCGCGGGCCGCCGCGGCCGACCTGCGCACTGCGGGGTTCTCGTTCGACGTCGAACTTCTCGCCCATTGCGTGCGGCGGGGAGCGTCCGTGACGGACATTCCGGTGGTGTGGCGCGACCGTCCCGGTTCGACGTTCTCGGTGCGGCGGCATTCGCTGCAATGCCTCCTGGATCTGGCCCGTATCCGCGCCCGCGTCAGACGCACGCCGGTCATTTCTGCTTTGCCTCCGGTGCCGATCGTCGACGTGATTTCCCCGCCCGCGCCCTCGACCGTCAAACCGGGATGAGCGCGAGCCCTGCGGCCGCCGGTGGAAATCCCATGAACCTTCGGCTGGCCGTCGTCAACTGGCGGGACCCTTGGCATCCCGCCGCGGGCGGGGCCGAACGCTACGCCTGGGAAATCGCGCGCAGATTCGCCGGTGAAGGGGCACGCGTCGAATACGTGACGTGCAGGGCGCGCGGGCAGAAACGCAGAGAACGGGTCGAGGACGTCGATTTCGTGCGCCTCGGCGGACGGTTCACCGTGTATCCGCTCGTCCTGCTGTGGATGCTGGCCCGCCGCTTTCGGCGGAAAGGTTCGTTCGACGCGGTCATCGACTGCCAGAACGGCATCCCGTTCTTCACACCGTGGGTTCTGCGTCGCCGTGTGCCGGTGTTCTGCGTCGTCCACCATGTGCACGACGCTCAATTCGACTTGTACTTCCCGTCGTGGCTGGCCCGGATCGGACGGTTCCTGGAAGGCCCGGTGAGTCGGTGGACGTATCGGCGTCATGCGTTCGTTGTCGTCTCGCCGTCCACGCTGTGCGCTGTAAGGGAAAGGCTGTCCTGGACTGGGCCCACCCATGTCGTGCCCAACGGCGCAATGGTCGCCGAACCCATCGGCATGGTCTCGGAGCCCGCCGGTGACCCGGATCTGGTCTGCGTGACACGGCTCGTCCCGCATAAGCGCCTGGACCTGCTGCTGGACGTCGCGCAACGGCTCGCGCAGAACCGTCCTGGGGTCAAGCTTCACATCATTGGTGAAGGGCCAGAGGCTCCCGCGCTGAAAACCGGGATCGACGCGCGCGGCCTTGACGGTGTCGTCATCGCGCACGGATTTGTGGACGAGAAGGCCAAAGCGGCCCTGGTCGCCCGCGCCGATCTGCATCTGAGCGCGTCCCAGGGCGAGGGCTGGGGGCTCAGCGTGATCGAGGCCGCCGCGCTCGGCGTCCCGACCGTCGCCTGCGACGTGGACGGCCTGCGCGACGCCGTCCGCGACGAGATCACCGGATGGCTCGCCCACCCGGACGACCACTACGCGGACGTGGTCGAACGCGCGCTGAAAGAAATGGACGCCCCCGCCCGCCGCGCCGAGGTCGCCGCCGCCTGCCGTGCCTGGGCGGGGGAATTCGACTGGGCGCGCTCGGCCGCCCGCATGCGGGACCTCGTCACCGCCGCCGTCCGGGACCGCCGCGGGCCCGGGTGAAGGAGAGCATGGCGGACGGACCGGACGCGGACGCCGGCGAGCGGCTGCATGAGCAACTGCCGGAACGGCATGAGCAACTGCGGGAACGGCTGCGGGAACGGCTGCGCGTCGTCGCGTGCTGTCTGACGCTGACCGCGCTCGCGTTCGGCGCGAGTCCCGGCGCGATCCTCGCCGACACCAAGATCGACATGGCGGTGAACCCGCTCGGGTTCCTCGGCCGGGCGCTGCACCTGTGGGACCCCGAGCAGTTCGGCCAGCTCCAGAACCAGGCGGTCGGCTACCTGTTCCCGATGGGGCCGTTCTTCGCGCTCGGCGACCTGATCGGGATGCCCGCCTGGATCACACAGCGGTTCTGGCTGTCGCTGCTGATGTGCCTGGCGTTCACCGGCATGTGGCGGCTGGCCGGACGGCTCGGCGTCGGCAGCCCCTGGACGCGGCTGTTCGCGGCGATGGCGTACGCGCTCGCCCCCAACGGGCTGGCGACGCTCGGGCAGATCTCGTCGGAGTACCTGCCGGTCGCGATGCTGCCGTGGATCGTCCTGCCGCTGGTCAGCGAGGCGGCGGGGGAGTGCGGACGGGTCCGGGCGGCGGCGCGCTCGGGGCTGGCGATCGCCTGCTGCGGCGGCATCAACGCGACCGCGACCGTCGCCGTCCTGGTCGTCCCGGTCCTGTACGTCGTGACGCGTCCGCGCGGGCGGGCGGGGGCGCGGTCGTTCCGAGTGCGGACGCTCGCGTGGTGGTCGGCGGCCGCGGGTGCGGCGGCGGCCTGGTGGCTGGTTCCGCTCCTGCTCACCGGGACGTACGGGTTCTCGTGGCTGACCTACACCGAGAAGGCGGAGACGACGACCGGGCCGACCGGCCTGATCAACGTGCTGCGCGGCGCGGAGCGCTGGGTCAACTACCTGATCGTGGACGGCCAGGTGTGGTGGCCGGTCGGGCACGGCCTCTCCGTCAGCCCGGTGCCGATCGTCTGCACGGGCGTTGTCGCCGCGCTCGGCCTCGCGGGCCTGCTCCGACGGCCGCTCCCGGAGCGGACGTTCCTGCTGGTCACGCTGCTGGCCGGGCTGGTGATCCTGTCCATGGGACACATCAGCGACATCCCGGGCCCGTTCGCCGGGCAGGTCCGCGACCTGCTGAACGGGCCGCTCGCGCCGATGCGGAACCTGCACAAGTTCGACGCGGTCGTCCGGCTGCCGCTCGCGCTCGGCCTGGCCCATCTGCTCGCCACGGCCCGGCGTCCTGCGCTCGGCGGCTCGCTGAAAGCGCTGGTCAGCCTGCCCGTGGCCGCCGCCGTCGCGATCGGCGGCGTCGGCGTCACGGCCGCCTCGCACGGGCTCACCGGGCCGGGCGAGTTCAGGGAGGTGCCCGGCCACTGGCGGGACGCGGCGTCGTGGCTCAACGCGCGGGCCGGACGGCAGGCGGTCCTCGCCGTCCCGGGCGCGCCGTTCGGCGAGTACCTGTGGGGCCGTCCGATGGACGACATCGTCCAGCCGCTGCTGACGGCGCGGTGGGGCGTCCGGCAGCTCGTCCCGGCCGGGTCGCCCGGCTACACGCGGGCGCTGGACGCGATCGACCAGCAGGTCAGGTCGGGTCAGGGGTCGCCGGGGCTGAGCGCGTTCCTCGGCCGGATGGGCGTCCGGTACGTGCTGGTCCGCAACGATCTGCGGCGGGAGACGCTGCGGGGCGCCTGGCCTGCCCGCCTCCACCAGGCGCTGGACGAGTCCCCCGGCCTGCACCAGGTCGCCTCGTTCGGCGGGCCGGTGGGCGGCGACGCGGACGACGCCGTGTCGTCCGTCGACCAGCGGTATCCGGCGCTGGAGGTGTACGAGGTCGAGGACGCGGCCGACGTCGCGACCCTCGCCGACGCGACCGCCCCCGTCCGCGTGTACGGCGGACCGGAGTCACTGCTGGCCATGGCCGACGACGACGCCCTCCCGGCCCGCCCCGTCCTCCTGGACGACGACGCCCCCGACCTCAAGGGCGCCCCCGTCGTGACCGACTCGCCCCGGCTGCTCCGCCGCAACTTCGGCGAACTGCACCAGACGTCGCCGACGCTGACGGCCGCGCACCGCGGCCGGGCCGCCGACGTCCTGGACGACGGCTGGAACCGATACGCCACTCACGTCGCCTACGGCGGAGGCGTTCGCGACGTGACGGCGTCCACCTCGGCGGCCGGTGACGACGTGATCCCGCTGCTGCGCGAGCCGGGTGCGACGCCGTTCGCCGCGTTCGACGGCAACCCGTTCACCGCCTGGGAGACGGGCGGCTGGCAGGGGCCGGTCGGGCAGTGGCTGCGCGTCGACTTCGACAGTCCCCGGGACGTGCGTGGACTCACCGCCGCGTTCGTGAGGGACGTGTCGAACGGGCCGCCCGTCTCGCGTGTCGCGGTCGAGACCGAGAGGGGGAGAGTCGAACAGAGCGTCCAGCGGGCAGGCGGCGCCCAGCCGCTCCGCGCCCCGCCCGGCCCGACCCGCTGGCTGCGGCTGCGCATCACCGGCCTCGCGTACCAGCCCGTCCTTCCGGCCTTCGCGAAGGCGGCGGTGGCGGAGATGTCCATCACTGGCGTGAAACCGGCGCGCACCTACGCGCTCCCCGCGCCCGCCGGCATCAACGGCCCGGCCACCTACGTGATGAGCAGGACCCCCGGCGCGATGGCCGAATGCATGAAGGGGAGCCGGCGCTGGATGTGCTGGCCGTCGCTCGGCTCCATGGACGAGGAGGGCCCGGGGTTCGACCGCACGTTCACGTCCGCGTCGTCCGCCAAGGCGCCCGTGACGGGGACGGCGACCCTGACCAGC
The DNA here is from genome assembly GCF_044326405.1 of Actinomadura sp. 1N219. Lineage (NCBI taxonomy): Bacteria > Bacillati > Actinomycetota > Actinomycetes > Streptosporangiales > Thermomonosporaceae > Actinomadura > Actinomadura sp. 1N219. The sequence continues at coordinate 1,268,151 of NZ_JBIRAY010000001.1, forward strand.
CGCCCGTTGATCGAGCGGTTCACCACCGTCAAGGGCCAGCCGTCCGTCACCGCGAGTTCGACCCTCTCCGGCCATCCGGCGGACCAGGCGAGGTCGGGTTTCGACGGTGATCCGGCGACGTCCTGGATCGCGGGGCAGGACGATCTGTCGCCGAAGTTCAGCGTCCGATGGAAGGGGCGCAAGCGCCTGGCGGCGATCACGGTGGAGCGTCCGCCCGGCGCGGCGGGCCCGGTCCGGATCCGGGTCACGGGCGGCGGAGGCGAGACGCGCGAGGGCCTGTCGGACGACAAGGGCAGGCTGTCGTTCGCCCCCATGACCACCGACAGGCTGACGCTCACGTTCTTCCGGGGAAGCCGTCCCCAACCGATCCAGGTGTCCGACCTCACCATCCCCGGGGTGCAGCCGATGCCGGACGTGCGGACGCTCCCGCTGCGCCTGGCCTGCGGCTTCGGGCCGAAGATCCGGATCGGGACGGCCGACGTCCCGACAAAGGCCGGGGGCACGTTCGGCGACCTGCTGGCGGGCCGTCCGCTCCGCTTCACCGCCTGCACGCAGGCGACGCTGGCGCCCGGCCCGAACCGTCTCACGGCCGCGCCCTTCGACCCGTACCGCATCGACACGGTGACGGTCGGGACCAAGCCGGTCGCGCAAGACGCCGCCACCGCACCGCAGCCGGTGAAGGTGACCAGCTGGGGTGCGAGTTCCCGCAGCCTGAAGGTGGACGCCGCGACGACCTCGTTCCTCGCCGTGAACGAGAACTTCAACACCGGCTGGCGCGCCACCGCAGGCGGCGACGAGCTGCGGCCCGTCCGCCTGGACGGATGGAAGCAGGGCTGGATCGTCCCGGCCGGGACCAGCGGCGTCGTCAAGCTGACCTACGAACCCGACAAGGCGCAGCGCGTCGCCGTCGTCGCAGGTCTCGGCCTGCTTCTCGTCCTGCTCCTCTTCGCCGTCCGCCCCCGGAAACCGAGGAAACGAGAAGAGCCGCGGGAGCCCGCGACTGGGAAGGGCTGGCCCGCATGGGCGGCCATCGGCCTGGCCGCCGCGCTCGGCGGCTGGATCGCCGGTGCGCCCGGCCTCGCCGTCACCGCCGCGGTCGCAGCGGGCTACTGCTGGGCACGCACTCGCCCCGCTGCCTCGACCGCCGCCCGCGCCATAACCTCACCCTGGACGGCCGCCGCGGCGATGCTCGCCGGGACGGCCTGCCTCGCCGCCGGAGCGTGGCTGGACGCGATCGGCAACCCGTCCTCCCCGTCCGGCCTTCTAGGCGACGTCGTGCCGCAGCTTTTCGGACTCGCCGTCGCCGCACGCATCGCGGCCGAGCTGTGGCGGCCCGAACCGTCCAGCGGCGACTCCGGCGGCGACTCCAGCGGACGCATCGCGCTCAGCTGGACCGCGCCGGAGCCGGGGCCGGGGCTGGACGGGAACGGCCGCGGCGACGCCGAGCCACCGCCTGAAACGGACGTTCCACCAGGTAGTAGCTCAGAGTCGCCGCTGCGATGGTCGCCGCCGCCATCAGCGGCAGATCCGTCACGACGTTCCCCCGGAAGTCCCGGTCCAGAGCGTCGTACCAGCTGACGATGATCAGCGACTGCCACAGGAACAGGCCGTAGGAGATCCGGCCGAGGAACCGCATCACCCGGTTCCCGAGCGCCGCGCCGAACACCGGGTGGTCCGGCGGGGCCAGCGCCACCGGGGCGACCAGCGCCGTCGCGCACAGCCCGTGCACGATCATGTGGAGCGCGGACGTCCAGAACGTGTCCGAGTGCTGGAGGCCGATCGGCCCCGTTGCGGGCGTGGCCGACACCACGTACAGCATCGCCGCCGCGACCCAGCACGCCGCCCACGAGTCCGACACCGCCCGGCACATCGCCGCGACGGGACGGCGCTCGTCCAGCCGCGCCCACACCGTCACCACCGCGAGGGCCATCCCGACCGCGAACCAGACGAAGAACCGCGGCAGCCACACCCCCATCTGCGCGTGCCATTCCGGGACGAACATGGCCACCGTGTAGACGAGTGACAATGCCGCATACGCCCCGATGCCGGCCAGCAACCGCTTGGCTCGCACTCCGACGTCATCGCTGCCCGCCCGCCGCGCCCACCAGGCCAGGACCGCCGCGGTGAACGGCAGCGTGACGTACCACGCGACCTCGACCACCAGGCTCCACAACTGCCCGAGATGCGGCGGACCCAGGTTGCCGTTCCACCACGGGTCGGGCAGGTAGGTCTGCGTGAGCGTGAGCAGTGAGCCCCAGGTGAGCGGGTCGTCGATGTGGTCCCGTCCGGCCGTGAGCATGAAGACCACGACCACGACCCACAGCGCGGGCATGATGCGGAAGAAGCGCTTCCACAGATATTGGGCGATGCGCGGGGTGGGGCGTCGTCCGTCCAGCACAGCCGCCGCCCACGGCCGGTAGAGCAGCAGCCCCGACAGGACGAAGAAGATGGGCACGCCGACCTGGCCGCCATTGAACAGCCACCGCGCGCCCGCCGGGTTGGTGATGGAACCGGCGGAACTCGCCACATGGAACACCAGGACGCCCAGCGCGGCGACCGCCCGCACCCCGTCCAACGTGTCCTGACGCCCGGAGATCTGCGGCGCCGCGGACATGGCCACCTCGCAGTCGGCTCGCGGTTCGGGACGGGTGCCGCGGAGCTTACCGGCCAGTATCCGAAACGGTAAGGTGCCGGGCACGGTCCTGCCGGACGGCAGGCCCGGTCGGTCGGCAGGGCTCGGTCGGACGGCAGGGCTCGGTCGGACGGTCGCGGGTCCCCGGAGGTGTTCATGCGGCGGCAGGTCGGCCTGATCCTGATCGGCCTGGGCGCCTTCTTCCTCACACTCGCGCCGCTGGTCCGCTTCTACGTGGCCGACCGGGTCGTCGTGGCGCCGCTGAACCGCTACGAGGTGACGCAGCTTGAGTCGAAGAACTCCACGTACTTCGACGAGGCCCAGCTCAAGCTCAAGACGGGCGTCACGCTCCTGGCCAAGAACACCGTGCGCGGGGACGTCCGGGCGAACACGAACGACGACGACATCGCCGTCTGGGACTCCACCACCAACGTCTACGACACCGCCGACCCGGACAAGCCCATCCAGATCCAGGGCTTCCGCATCGCCTTCGACCGCCGCACGTCCAGGCTGGTCAACTGCTGCGGCGCCCACGTCGACGGCAACGGCGGTGTCCGGATGTCGGGGTACGGGCTGCTGTTCCCCATCGCGAACGTCCAGAAGCGCGACTACGACTTCTACGACATGACGACGAAGCAGACTGCGCCGATGCGGTTCAACGCCGTCGAAGAGGTTCAGGGCCTCACCACATACCGCTTCACGCAGGCCGTCCCCCTGACGAAGACCTCCGCCCTCGACGTCAAGATGCCCGCGCGGATGCTGGGCCTCCCGGCGAAGGCCGGAGACCAGAAGGTCGACCGGTACGCCGAGGCCTACAACACCGTCTGGGTGGACCCGCGCACCGGCATTCCCGTCAAGCACCGCAAGAACGTCCGCAACACGCTCCGCACCCCGGACGGCAAGGGCGCGATGATCATCGCGCAGGCCGACCTGATCACCGTCGGCAAGGACCAGCGGAGCCTGGTCGACATGGCCGACGGCAAGGCCCTGCAGATCAACAGCGTCCGCGTGTACGTCCCGGGCGCGGCGATCCTCATCGGCCTGGCCCTGCTGGCCATCGGCGCCTACGTGACCTTCACGCGCCCCGAACCCCCGCCGCCCGCGACCCCGCGCCGCCCCGACGGCAAGTTCGGCGACACGCCCCCGTCCGCCGAACCGACCCCGGAATCTCACTGATACCTGTTCTAGGCAGACCCACAATGCAGCACAACCATGCCTTCCTCAACTAGAACCTGTTGCAGTTTTTCGGAACCGGGCCTAGGGTCGGGGATGTGCGGACACGAGTCACCGAACTATTCGGCATCGAGTACCCGATCTTCGCGTTCAGTCATTGCCGCGACGTCGTCGCGGCGGTGAGCCGCGCCGGCGGCATGGGCGTCCTCGGCGCCCTGCACTTCACCCCCGAGGAGCTCGAACTCGAGCTCAAGTGGATCGACGAGCACGTCGGCGGCAAGCCCTACGGCGTGGACGTGGTCATGCCCGCCAAGTACGAGGGCGCCGACATGGGCGACGCCGAGGAACTGCTCGGCAAGCTCCAGGGCATGATCCCCGCCGAACACAAGACGTTCCTGGAAGACCTCCTCGCCGAGCACGGCGTCGAGCCGCCCACCGAGCAGGCGGGCAAGGCCCTCCTGGGCTGGACGGACGTCACCGCTCGCCCCCAGGTCGAGGTCGCCCTCAAGCACCCGATCGCACTGCTCGCCAACGCGCTCGGCCCGCCCCCGGCGGACGTCGTCGAGCAGGCGCACCGGCACGGCGTCAAGGTCGCGGGCCTCGCGTCCAACGCGCGGCACGCCCGCAAGCAGGTGGACGTCGGCGTCGACATCATCGTCGCGCAGGGCACCGAGGCGGGCGGCCACACCGGCGATGTCGCCACGATGGTCCTCATCCCCGAGGTCGTGGACGCGGTCGGCGACGACACGATCGTCCTGGCCGCGGGCGGCATCGGCCGCGGCCGCCAGATGGCCGCGGGCATGGCCCTCGGCGCCGACGGCGTCTGGACGGGCTCCATCTGGCTGACCGTGGACGAGGCCGACACCCCCGAACGCGCCCTCCCCAAACTGCTGGACGCCACGTCCCGCGACACCGTCCGCTCCCGCGCCTGGACGGGCAAGCCGGCCCGCTTCCTCAAAACGGCCTGGACGGAGGCGTGGGAGAGCGAGAACTCCCCGGGCTACCTCCCGATGCCCATGCAGTTCATGCTGATCGCGGACGCCCTGCCCCGCATAGCCCGCTCCGGCGACGGCGAACTCGTCACCTTCCCGGTCGGCCAGATCGTCGGCTCCATGAACCAGATCAAACCGGCCGCCCAGGTCATCTACGACCTGATCGAGGAATACGTAGAGGCCATAGACCGCCTCAACACCATCACCGACTCCTGATCCCGCTAGAGGGCCAAGGCTTGCCCTTCGCCTTCATCCAGCGTCATCGACGATCTCGGCCACGAACTCCTCGTGAGATATGGCGCCGGGTCGACCGGCCGCCTCCCACTCGAGGAAGCTCGCGTACATCGCTTCGGCCTCGGCCTCCTCTAGGGCCTCTGGCGTGACTGCCCGTTCCAATGCCGGTCAGTCCGTGACGCGGCTGATGTGACCGATGGCGATCACGTCGTTGCCAAGCCGGTACATCACCCGGTACGGACCGACGCGGAGCCTGTAGTCCCCTTCCTTGCCCCACGGGTACGCCTCGGGTGGTGTCGGATCATGGGCCAGTTTCCGCACTGCTGCTCCGATGTCGCGCATCCCCAGCTGATCGTGCATGTACCGATGCAAGGTCTGTATTGCTTCCGGCTCCCACTCAACCTTCACTCGGCGTCACCGATGAGGATCTCGGCCATGACCTCTTCGTGGGACCTTGCTCCGGGGCGTCCGGCCGCCTCCCATGCGTCCATCTTTGCGGAGACTGCAGCGGCCTCGGCCTCATCCAGGGCTTCCGGCGTGGCGGTCTGTTCCAACGCCTTGAGCCTTCTGATTTCGTCCAGAGGCACGATTGCTGCGGCCTGGCCGCCCAAGTGGATGACCTGGTACTCGTCCGTCACAGTGGTGTCCGGCGTGGTTCCGGTCGGCTCGGCGCTCATGGTCGCCAGCGTACTCACGGTTCGTTCTCCATCCAGGGGGAGTCGCGGCGGGGTTCTGAGACCCGCCTCGTGGTCGAACATACCAGCGATCGACGCACTCCGTGTCTGGATGATTACTCGCTGGCGTGGACCGCGAGGTCGGCGGCGGCCTGGTCGGGGGTTAGGGCGCGGCCCGTGTCGAATGCGCCGGTGAACGCTCCGTCGCCGAGCATGGCGCGGGCCGCCGCGAGGATGCGGCCGCCGTCCCCGTCCTGGGCCTCGCCGTTTCGGACGGCCGCCGCCGCGCCGAGCAGTCGCGCGGCCCGGTCACCCTGCCCGGCCAGCACCTGCGCGCCGGCGAGCCCCTCCAGCGCGGCGGCGGTCGCGGCGGCGTCGCCGGTGCGTCGCGCGGCGGTCAGGCCGTCCAGGTGCTGCGCGGTGGCGGACTCGGCGAGGCCCTCGCCGAGCCAGAGCCGGGCGTGCCCGGCCCGGCCGCGTTCGATCCAGTACCAGGCCAGCGCCGCCGTCAGGCGCAGTGCGAGTTTCGTGTCGCGGCGTTGTCCCGCGCTTTCCAGGGACCGGCGCAGGTTGGCGGTCTCGGCGTCCAGGCGGGCCAGCCAGTGCAGGCGGGCGGGGCCGGTGCGGTACGCCTCGGCGCATTCGGCCAGCAGGAGGTAGTACTCGTCGCGGCGCCGCTCGGTGCCGTCGTGTTCGCCTGCCTCGTGCAGGCGCTCTTGGGCGTAGGCCGCCACTGATTCCAGGAGGCGGTAGCGGACGCCGCCGGGGCCGTCCGCCGCCATGACCAGCGAGCCGTCCACCAGCCGGACGATCACGTCCATGACGTCGGCGGCGTCCACGCCGCCACCCGAGCAGGTCTGCTCGGCGGCCTCCAGCGTGCAGCCGCCCGGGTGCGCGGACAGACGGCGCAGGACGGCCCGTTCGGCGTGGTCGAGCGGCTCCCAGCTCCAGTCGATGGCGGCCCGCAGCGTCCGCTGCCGCCACGGCGCGTCGCGGCGTTGTGACCGCAGGAGACGGAATCGGTCGTCCAGGCGCGCGGCGAGGGTCCCGGCGCCCAGCGCGCGGACGCGGGCCGCCGCGAGTTCCAGCGCGAGCGGCATGCCGTCCAGGCGGCGGCAGATGGCGGCCACGGCCGCCGCGTTGGCGCGCCCGAGCGCGAATCCGGGTGCGGCGGCGGCCGCGCGGGTCGTGAACAGCCGCACCGACGCGGTCTCGGCCAGGGTGGTCGGGTCGTCCTCGTCCGGGCCGGGCACGTCGAGCGGCGGGACGGCGTACAGCCGTTCGCCGGGGACGCCGAGCGGCTCCCGTCCGGTGGCGAGGATCCGCGGCCCAGGACCCGACCGCAGCAGCGACCCGGCGAGCTCGGCCACCGGCTCGATCACGTGCTCGCAGTTGTCCAGGACGAGCAGCGCCCGGCGGCCGCCGAGCGCGCCGAGCCGTCCGGCCCCGGCGAGCCGTCCGGCCGCGGTGCCGGGGACGTCCTCGCGCAGCCCCACGACCTCGGCCACGACCTCCGCGACCTTGTCCGCCGAGACGGTCCCGCGCGGCAGCTCGGCCAGCTCGACCAGGTGGACGCCGTCCGGGAAGGCGGCGCGGAGCTGCCGTGCCGCCTCTATCGCGAGGGTGGTCTTGCCCACGCCGCCCGGCCCGGTGAGCGTCACGAGCCGGTCCTGCTCCACGTGCGAGACGACCTCGTCCACCGCCGCGGAGCGGCCGATCAGGTCGGTTAGCGGCACCGGCAGGTTCGTGCGCGGGAGCGGTGCGGCGGCGGGCGCGCGGAGCCGGGGGTCCTGCCGGAGGATCGCCTGGTGCAGGTCGGTGAGTTCGGGTCCGGGGTCCAGGCCCATTTCGTCGCGCAGGCGGTCGCGGAGGCGGCTGTGGCGGTCGAGCGCCTCGTGCTGGCGTCCCGACCGGTAGAGGGCCAGCATCAGCGCGGCCTGGACGCGTTCGCGCAGCGGATGCCGGTCGGCGAGGTCGCTCAACTCGGCGACCAGGGCGTGATGCTCGCCTAGGGCTAGCCGCGCGTCTGCCAGCTCCTCCAGTGCGGTCAGGCGCTGCTCGTCCAGGTGTGCGGCGGCGCCGCGGGCGAAGTCCTCGTCGGCGAAGTCGGCGAAGGGCGTGCCGCGCCAGAGGGCGAGCGCGTCGGTGAGCAGTGCCGCCTTGGCGGCGGGATCGGCGGTGCCGTGCGCGCGGGCGAGGCCAGTTTGGAAACGCCGCGCGTCGACGTCCTCGGACGCGAGCACGTATCCCGGCGGCTGTGAGCGGACCAGCGCACGGCCGCCGTCCTCCGCGTCCAGGGCCCGGCGTAGTTGCGAGACCTTGGCGCGCAGCGCGGCGGCGGGACGGCCCGGCGGCTCGTCGCTCCACAGGTCCTGGATCAGGCGGCCGGACGACACCGGGCGCCCGCCCGCGGCGAGCAGCGCCGACAGCAGCAGGCGCACCTTCAGCTCCGGGACCGGAACCGGGCGTCCGTCGTCTGTCAGGACCTCCAGCGGGCCCAGCACCCCGAAGCGCATGGGCCCCACCGTAGCCGGACCATAACCCGGTCCGAACCCCTCCATAACGCCCTGGCCGCACGGTGGACGCGTCGGGTTTCGTTCATCGAAGAGAGGCGACCGAACCATGTCGACCATCGAGTCCGCCGCCGCGGCGCGGGCCGGGACGCGGGAATGGGCCGGGCTGGGCGTGCTCGCCCTGGCCACCCTGCTGCTCGCCCTGGACAACACCGTCCTGTTCCTCGCCCTCCCGCACCTGAGCGAGGACCTCCGCCCCGGGCCTGCCGAACTGCTCTGGATCATGGACGTCTACGGCTTCATGATCGCGGGCTTCCTCGTCACGATGGGCGCGCTCGGCGACCGGATCGGGCGCCGCAGGCTGCTGATGTACGGGGCGGCGGCGTTCGGCGCGGCCTCCGTGCTCGCCGCCTACGCCGACGGCCCCGCGACGCTGATCGTCGCGCGAATGCTGCTGGGCGTCACCGGCGCCGCGCTCATGCCGTCCGCGCTCGCCCTGATCACCACGATGTTCCAGGACGCCGGGCAGCGCGCGGCGGCCATCGGCGTGTTCACCGCCTGCTTCATGGGCGGCGGCGCGCTCGGCCCGGTCGTCGGGGGCGCGCTGCTCGAACGCTACTGGTGGGGCTCGGTGTTCCTCATCGGCGTCCCCGTCATGGTCGTCCTGCTGGTCACCGCGCCGCTGCTGCTCCCCGAGACCCGCGCCGCCGGGGCGGGACGGCTCGACCTGCCCAGCGTGCCGCTGTTCCTGGCCGCCGCCCTGCCCGCCGTCTACGCCCTCAAAGAACTCGCGAAGGACCCCGCGCGCCCGTGGGCGTACGGCGCGGCGGCGGTCGCGGTCGTGTTCGGGATCCTGTTCGTCCGGCGCCAGCGCGCCCTGGACGACCCGCTCCTGGACCTGCGCCTGCTCCGCAGCCGGACGTTCAGCGCCGCACTGGTGATCCTGCTGGCGGGAATGGTCATCCAGGGCGGGCTCTACCTGTTCATCAGCCAGTACCTGCAGATGATCGAGGGTCTGTCGCCGCTGCGCGCGGGCCTGTGGCTCGCCGTTCCCGCGCTGGCGCTGGTCGCGGGCTCGCTGCTGTCCCCGATCGCCGCCCGCAGGCTGCGGCCCGGCACGATCATCGCGGCGGGTCTGGTGCCGGCGGCGGGAGGGTTCCTGACGGCCGCCTGGGCGGGCGACACCGTCGTCCTGATGATCGGGGTCACGGTGGGCTTCCTCGGGATGGCCCCCATCGGCGCCCTCGGCATCTCCCTCATCACCGGGTCCGCGCCGCCGGATCGCGCCGGGGCCGCGTCCGCGATGGCCGAGACGTCCGGCGAGTTCGGCATCGCCTTCGGGGTGGCGGCCCTGGGCAGCGTCGGAACCGCCGTGTTCCGCGCGGCGATCTCGGCGCCGGAGGACGCCCCGCCGTCCGCGCGGGAGTCGATCGGCGACGCCGCCTCCGCCGCCGAGCAGCTCCCGCCCGCGTCCGCCGCCGCCCTCCTGGACAGCGCCCGCGACGCGTTCCTCACCGGCCTCGGCGTCGTGGGAACCGTCAGCGCGGTCCTGCTCGTCGGTCTCGCCGTGCTGTCCGCGTGGCTGCTGCGCGGGGTGCCGCCCATCGGCGCCGAAGCCGAAGCCGAGGCTTCGGCGGAGACCGAGGTCACGCGCCCCGGTAGACGGGCGGGCGCTTCTCCTTGAAGGCGCGGGAGCCCTCCTTGGCGTCGTCGGAGGCGATGACGGGCCAGCCGATCTCGTCGGAGATCTTGAGGGCCTCCTCCTCGGAGAGGTGCTCGGTCTCGCGGTAGGTGCGGAGGATGCCCTGGACGGCGAGCGGGCCGCAGTCGGCGATCTGGCCGGCGAGTTCGCGGGCGGCGTCCAGGGCCGTGCCGGGCGGGACGATCTTGTTGATCAGGCCCATCGCGAGGGCCTCCTGCGGGGTGACCGAGCGGGCGGTCAGCAGGATGTCCATCGCGTTGGCGTAACCGATCTGGCGGGGGAGGCGGATGGCGGAGCCGCCCATGGGGAACAGGCCACGCCTCGCCTCGTACAGGCCCAGGGTCGCGTCCTCGGCGACGACCCGCAGGTCCGTGCCGACGAGGAGTTCGGTGCCGCCCGCGACGGCGTAGCCCTCGATCGCGCAGATCAGGGGCTTGGTCGGACGCCCCTCGCGGAGCAGCCCCTTCCAGTGGAAGTTGGGAATCCGCGCCATGCGCTCCCGGATGCGCGGGTCGGACGGCTGCTGACTCATCGCCTTCAGGTCGGCGCCGGCGCAGAAGGTGCCTTCGGCTCCGGTGAGGATGCCGACGCGGACGTCCGGAGTGTCGGACATGTACGCCCAGGCGTCGGCGAGGCCTACCAGCATGGCGGAGCTGAGCGCGTTGCGCGCCTCGGGGCGGTTCATCGTGACGGTGACGACATGGCCGTCGCGCTCGATGACGCAGTGCTCGGTGCTGATCGGCAGCCGTTCCGTCATGGTCCCTCCACTGTCCAGGAAATGAGAACAGATTCTAGTTAAGGTGTCGCCTTGCTGGTAGGGCTTGATATGGAAAACGAGAACGTGATCTACTTTGGCTCCGGACGGCGGAGGGAGAGCCGATGGGGTCGTTGGGGTTTTGGCGGCTGGCGCAGGCCGATCCCGAGTGGGTCGCGTCCGTCGACCCGGACGGGACGGAGCACACCGCGGGCGATCTGCTGGCCCGCGCGAACCGGCTCGTCCACGGGCTTCGCGCGCTCGGGCTGGAGAAGGGCGACGGGATCTGCGGGCTCGTCCCGAACGGGTCCGAGGGGCTCGTGCTGTATCTGGCGGCGCTGCAGGCCGGGTGGTACTACACGCCGGTCAACTGGCATCTGACCGGTCCCGAGATCGGCTACATCGTCTCCGACAGCGACGCGAAGGCGTTCTTCGTCCACGAGCGGTACGCGGCCGAGGGCGCGCGGGCCGGTGAGGAGATCGACGCGCGGCGGCGGTTCGCGTTCGGGCGGGTCTACGGGTTCCGCGCGTTCGAGGAGCTGGTCGACGGCCAGCCGGACACGCTGCCGGACGATCGCAGCAACGGCGCGACGATGCACTACACGTCCGGGACGACCGGACGGCCGAAGGGCGTCAAGCGGGCGCTGATGGGCATCGACCCCGACGACAGCGCCGAGCTGATGACGTTCCTGCTCGGCATGTTCGGCATCGCGCCGGGGCGTCCTGCGGGCCGCGCGCAACAGGCCCATCTGATCACCTCGCCGAACTACCACACGGCCGTCACCCAGTTCGGCGGCACCGCGCTGCACATGGGGCACACGCTCGTCTACATGGACAGGTGGGACGCCGAGGACACCCTGAGAATGATCCAGGAGTACCGCGTCAGCAACACCCACATGGTGCCGACGCACTTCAAGCGGCTGCTGTCGCTGCCCGCGGACGTCCGCGAACGGTACGACGTGTCGAGCATGAAGCACGCGATCCACGCGGCGGCGCCGTGCCCGGTGCCCATCAAGCAGCAGATGCTCGACTGGTGGGGCGACTGCGTCTGGGAGTACTACGCGGCGACCGAGGGCGGCGGGACGATCGCCAGCCCCGCCGACTGGCGCGCCCACCCCGGGACGGTCGGGAACGCGTGGCCGATCAGCGAGCTGCTCATCGTGGACGACGACGGCGAGCCAGTCCCCGCCGGGACGCACGGCACGATCTACATGAAGATGATGGGCGTCGAGTTCGAGTACAAGGGCGACAAGGAGAAGACGGCGGAGAACCGCCTGAAGGACTTCTTCACCGTCGGCGACATCGGCTACCTGACGGACGACGGCTTCCTGTTCCTGTCCGACCGCAAGTCCGACATGATCATCTCGGGCGGCGCGAACATCTACCCGGCCGAGATCGAGAACGAGATCATCCTGCATCCGAAGGTCGCGGACGTGGCCGTGTTCGGCATCCCGGACGAGGAGTGGGGCGAGCAGATCAAGGCCGTCGTCGAGCCGGCCGAGGGCGTCGAGCCGGGCCCGGCCCTGGCCGGGGAGATCCTGGCGTCGCTGGAGGGCCGGCTCGCGAAGATGAAGTGGCCGAAGTCGATCGACTTCATCGAGACGATGCCGCGCGAGCCCAACGGAAAACTCCTCAAGCGCAAGCTCAGGGACCCGTACTGGAAGGACCGCACCAGTGCGATCTGAGCCCAACCACGTCCTGGAATTTCCGGGCGGCTACACGCGGTCGGTCGGCCCGGTCATCGGGCGGTTCCTCAGCGAGCTGCGCGACGGGCGGCTGGTCGGCATCCGCACGGACGACGGGCGGGTGCTCGTCCCGCCGTCCGAGCACGACCCGGACACCGGCGAGGACGTGACGGGCGAGTTCGTCGGCGTCGGCCCTGTCGGGACGGTCACGACGTGGTCGTGGGTGCCGCGCCCGGCGAAGGAGCACCCGCTGGACCGTCCGTTCGCGTGGGCGCTGATCCGTCCGGACGGCGCCGACACGGCCCTGCTGCACGCGCTCGACGTCGGCGTCTTCGAGGAGGGCGCGCAGCCGCCGAAGTTCCTCAAGACCGGCATGCGCGTCAGGCCCCGCTGGCGGGCGGAGAGGTCCGGCGGGATCGGCGACATCGAGTGCTTCCAGCCCGAGGTCACCCTGATCAACGCGCCGACGCGGCTGGAGTACGACCTGCGCGGCGGCAAGGCCCTCCGGCGCTTCCTCGAAGGCGTCTCGGAGGGCCGCATCCTCGGGCACCGGTGCCCGGTGTGCGAGCAGGTCATCGTCCCGATGAAGGGCCTGTGCCCGCGCGACGGCGTCCCGACGACCGAGGAGGTGGAGCTGCCCGACACCGGCACCGTCACCACCTTCGCCGTCAACAACATCCCCGACCCGCGCGCCCCCGAGGTGCCGTTCGTGTCCGGTTACGTGCTGCTGGACGGCGCCGGGCTCACGATGCTCACGCTCGTCGCGGGCGTCCCGGCGGACCGGGTCCGGATGGGCATGCGCGTCAAGGCGGCGTGGCGGCCCCGCGCGGAATGGGGCCACAGCATGGACAACATCAAGTGGTTCGAGCCGCTCGACGAGCCCGACGTCCCCTTCGACGAGATCAAGGACTACCTGTGATGCGCGACATCGCCGTGGTCGCCTTCGCGCAGACCCGCCACACCGGCGCGGACGAGGGGCTCGCGGAGATCGAGATGCTCGCCCCCGTCATCACCGAGATCAAGGAGCGGACGGGCCTGGCCCGCTTCGGCTTCACCTGCTCAGGGTCGTGCGACTACCTGGCGGGCGCGCCGTTCTCGTTCGTGTCGGCGCTTGACGCGGTCGGCGCGTGGCCGCCGATCTCCGAGAGCCACGTCGAGATGGACGCAGCGTGGGCGCTCTACGAGGCGTGGGTGAAACTGCTGCACGGTGACATCGACACTGCGCTCGTGTACGGGTTCGGGAAGTCGACCCAAGGGAACCTGCGCGCGATCCTCACCCAGCAGCTCGATCCTTACCATCTGGCGCCGCTCGGCATCGACTCGGTTTCGCTGGCTGCGCTCCAGGCCCGCGCCTACATGGAGCGGTCGGGCGTGAAGGAGGACGATCTGCGCGCCGTCGCGGCACGGTCGCGCGCGTCCGGACACGACAACCCGTTCGCGCTGCACCTGCCGGAGCCGGGCGGAGACGAGGACTACGACGTGGCGCCGCTGCGTCCGTACGACGTCGCGCCCATCACCGACGGCGCCGCCGCGATCGTCCTCGCCGCCGGGGACAAGGCGCGGGAGCTGTGCGAACGTCCCGCGTGGATCACGGGGATCGACCATCGCAGCGAGCCGCACTCGCCCGGCGTCCGCGACCTGACCCGTTCGCAGGCGGCGCGCCTCGCCGGTGAGAAGGCGGGCGCGGCGGGCGTCGAGGTCGCCGAGCTGCACGCGCAGTTCAGCCATGAGGAGCTGATCCTGCGCGAGGCGCTCGGGCTGGGCGACGGCGTCATGGTCAACCCGTCCGGCGGCGCGCTGTCGGCCAATCCCATGATGGCGGCCGGTCTGATCCGGATCGGTGAGGCGGCGGCCCGCGTCCACGACGGGTCGGCGTCCCGGACGCTGGGGCACGCGTCGTCCGGTCCCTGCCTCCAGCAGAACCTGGTGTGCGTCCTCTCGGGAGAGAAAGATGGCTAACCGCTGCGCGATCATCGGCGTCGGGCAGACCGCGTACAAGACCAGGCGGCTGGACGTGTCGATGCCGGGGCTGCTCCGCGAGGCGGCCCGCCGTGCGCTCGACGACGCCGGGCTGACCTGGACGGACATCGACGCCGTCGTCGTCGGCAAGGCCCCCGACCTGTTCGAGGGCGTGCTGATGCCGGAGACGTTCCTGGCGGACGCGCTCGGCGCCGCCGGAAAGCCGGTCATGCGGGTGCACACGGCCGGGTCGGTCGGCGGGTCCACGGCGATCGTCGCGGCGGGCCTGATCCAGGGCGGCGTGAACGACCGCGTCCTCACGGTCGCGTGGGAGAAGCAGTCGGAGTCGAACGCGACGTGGGCGCTGACGGTGAACTCGCCGTTCACGACGTCGCTGGTCGTGGGCGCGGGCGGCTACTTCGCGCCGCACATCCGCGCCTACATGCGCCGGGCGGGCGCGCCCGACCACATCGGGACGCTCGTCGCCGTCAAGGACCGGCAGAACGCGCTGCGGAACGAGTACGCGCATCTGAAGATCCCCGGCATCTCCCGCGAGATGGTCGAGTCGACGCCGATGCTGTGGGAGCCGATCCGCTACCTGGAGACCTGCCCGTCGTCGGACGGCGCGTGCGCGATGGTCCTGGCGTCGGAGGACGCGGCAAAGAAGGCTCCCGGAAAGCCGGCCTGGGTGCACGGCACGTCGATGCGCTCCGAGCCGATGATGTTCGCCGGACGCGACACCGTCAGCCCCCAGGGCGGCAAGGACGCCGCCGCCGACGTGTACCGCCAGGCCGGGATCACCGACCCGCGCAGCGAGCTCGACTGCGCCGAGGTGTACGTCCCGTTCTCCTGGTACGAGCCGATGTGGCTGGAGAACCTCGGGTTCTGCGGCGAGAACGAGGGCTGGAAGCTCACCGAGGCGGGCGCGACGGCGATGGACGGAGACATCCCGTGGAACCCGTCCGGCGGGGTGCTGTCGTCCAACCCGATCGGCGCGTCCGGGATGATCCGGTTCGCCGAGGCGGCGCTGCAGGTGCGCGGGCGGGCGGGCGACCACCAGGTGGACGGGGCGCGCCGCGCGCTCGGCCACGCGTACGGTGGCGGCGCGCAGTTCTTCTCGATGTGGATCGTCGGCAGCGACAAACCCTGATTCCCTTGTAGAGGCGCGATCACCCTCCGGAGGACGTCCGATGGAGTACAACCACGCTGACCTGTTCGAGGGAGTCGCGGACGCGATCGGTGAGCGCGTCGCCCTGATCTGCGGCGACCGGCGGCTCACCTACGCGGAGCTGGACGAGCACGCGAACCGCCTCGCGCACCATCTGATGGACGCGGGCATCGGCCCAGGCCAGCACGTCGCCGTCCAGTTGTACAACGGGATCGAGTACGCGGCGGCGCTGCTCGCCACCATGAAGATCCGGGCCGTGCCCATCAACGTCAACTACCGGTACGTCGAGAGCGAGCTGCTCTACGTCTACCGCGACTCCGACAGCGTGGCGCTGCTCTACGACGTCGAGTTCGAGGACCGGGTCGCCGCCACCGCCCCGGAGGCGCCGAAGCTGAGGCACCTCATCGCGGTCGGCGGCGCCGCCCCGTCCATCCCGGGCGCGGTCGCCTACGACGAGGCGCTGAAGGCGGCGGACGGGACCCGCACCGGCTTCCCGGCCCGCTCCGCCGACGACCTCTACATCATCTACACGGGCGGGACGACCGGGATGCCGAAGGGCGTCATGTGGACGACCGGGCACCTGCTGTTCGCGTTCTGGAACCCGACCCTCCCGCGCCCGGCGAAGCCCGAGGACGTCGTCGAGATGGCGCGGAACGGCGGGCCGCTGGTGATGATGCCCGTCCCGCCGCTCATGCACGGCGCCGCGCAGGTCGCCTCGTGGATCTCCTGGTTCATGGGCGCGACGCTCGTCTACACGCGCAGGTTCGACGCCGCCGACGTGTGGCGGACGATCGCCCGCGAGAAGGTCAACTCGCTGACGATCACCGGCGACGCGATGGCGGTCCCGATGGCGGACGAGCTGGCCCGCGGCGGCTACGACACCTCCTCGCTGCTGGCCTTCGTCTCGACGGGCGCGATCTTCACCGGGACCGTCCGGGACCGCGTCCAGGACCTCCTCCCGAACACGATCATCATGGACAGGTTCGGGTCGACGGAGTCGGGCTCGACGGCCGAGGCGGTCGCGGGCTCGACCCCGGAGAAGGGGCTGCGGTTCGCGCCCGACGTGGCGGACGTGACCGTCCTGGACGACGCGTTCCGGCCCGTCCGGCCGGGGTCGGGGGTCATCGGGCAGGTGGCGCGCACCGGGCACATCGCGCTCGGCTACTACAACGACCCGGAGAAGACCGCGCGGACGTTCCCGGAGGTGGACGGGCGGCGCTGGCTGCTCACCGGCGACATCGCGACCGTGGAGGAGGACGGGTCGATCGCCGTGTACGGGCGCGGCTCGCAGGCCATCAACACCGGTGGGGAGAAGGTGTTCCCGGAGGAGGTCGAGGCCGTCCTCAAGGGGCATCCGGCCGTGTACGACGCGGTCGTCACCGGCATTCCGGACGAGCGCTGGGGGAACCGCGTCGCGGCGGTGATCCAGCCGTCCGGCGGGGGTGGGCGACCGGCCTCCGACGACCTGGACGCGCACTGCCGACGCGAACTGTCCGGTTACAAGGTGCCGCGCGTCTACGCCTTCGTGGACGAGATGAAGCGCTCCCCGGCGGGCAAGGCCGACTACCGCTGGGCGAAGCAGGTGGCGGAGGGGGCGGCGGCCGCGGGCGGCTGATCACGGGGTTCGCCACGCGCGGCGGCGACCCCGGCTGGTCCCGTCCGGACCCGGCCACTAGGCTCTCCCCTGGAGAGTCGCTCTTGAAATGAGCCTCTCTATATGCGAGTAGTTAGGGGAGAGTGGGCCGTGTCGACCCCGGAGCGCGAACGGATGGCGGGCGAGCTGCAGATGGCGATGCAGCGCAGCACGATGTTCACGGTGCTGCTGCACCACGCCACCGCGAGCAAGGCGGGCATGAACGTCACCGACGCCCAGTGCGTGAACGCGCTGGAGCTGGACGGACCGCAGACGCCGGGCCAGCTCGCGCAGCTCATGGGCATCACGACCGGCGGCGCCATCACCGCCGTGATCGACCGGCTGGAGAAGGCGGGCTACGTTCGGCGCACCCGCGACCCCGACGACCGCCGCCGCGTGATCGTCGAGCTCGTCGAGGAGAACGTCGCCCGGTTCGGCCGCTACTTCGAGCCGATCGGCCGCGCCTTCCGCGACCGCCTCGACACCTACACCGACGAGCAGGTCGCCGTCCTGCTCGACTGGATCCACCACAACAACGAGGCCATGCCCCGCGTCATCGAGGAGATCAGAAAACTCCCGTAGGACGTTCGCGGGCCCGGCGGGCCGTTCGCGGGCCCGGCCCGGTGCGGCCTGGTGCGGCGTGGTGTGGTCCGGGAACAGCCGCGGCGGTCCCCCCGGCCGCGGCGGCCGTTCCCGGAACTCGTGCCGCCGCAAGGGGCGACACCTGAGACGTGACCGCTACGCCGCAGGTCACACGGATTCCGGACGGTGACTTCGGTCACATCGCAACATTTCGGACATCGTCCCGTCCGGTCGCTTCGAGTGGCCGCCCGGCCGCCGGAAATGAGAACATGCCCGCCATGCGCGAGGCACGAGAGGACAACTTCTGACAGTGGAACCGCTGCGCCCCGAGGACCCGGCCGGAATCGGCGGGTACCCCCTGATCGCTCGCATCGGCGCCGGCGGCATGGGCCAGGTGTATCTGGGACTCACCGGCGGCGGACGCCACATCGCCCTCAAGGTGATCCGCGAGGACTTCGAAGGCCCGCAGGCGCTCGCCCGCTTCCGCCGCGAGGTCTCGACCGTCGAGCGGGTGCGCAGCCGGTTCGCCGCCGCGATGGTCGGCGCCGGGCTGGACGCCCCGCCCTACTGGCTCGCGACCGAGTACGTCCCGGGCCCGACGCTCCGCCAGGCCGTCGCCGAGCACGGCCCGCTGCCGCCCGACACCTGCCTGCGGCTGCTCGCCGCCCTCGCCCAGGGGCTGCTGGAGATCCACCGGCAGGGCGTCCAGCACCGCGACCTCAAGCCCGGCAACGTGATCCTCGCCCCGGACGGCCCGCGCCTGATCGACTTCGGCATCGCGCGCGGCGAGGGCCAGACGCAGATCACCCAGACGGGCGCGTGGAACGGCACCCCCGGTTACGTGGCGCCCGAGGTCGTCCGCGAGCAGGAGCCCGTGCCCGCGTCGGACGTGTTCTCGCTCGCCGGCACCGTCGCCTACGCCGCGACGGGACGCCCGCCGTTCGGCGGCGGCCGCATCGAGGCGATCATCCACCGCACCCTCGACGGCGACGTCGACCTCGACGGCGCCGACCCGCGCGTCGCCGAACTCGTCCGGCTGTGCGCGGCGAAGGAGCCCGGCGCCCGGGTCTCGCTGGAGCGGCTGCTGGAGATCGCCGCGTCCCTGCCGGTCAACGGCGTCGCCCTCGCCGACGACCCCGACTACCGGCGGATCGTGGGCGTCCCGCGGCCGGTGCCCGCCAGCGTCGCGGACGCCGCCGCGTCCGGCCTCGTCCAGCCGGACCGCACCCGGACGACCGTCACGGGCGGCGCCACGCCCCTGCGCTCGCGCGCCGCCGTCGTCGCGGCGGTCGCCGGGGTTGTCGTGATCGTCCTCGGCGGCGCGTTCGCCGCGCGCTCCGTCTTCAACGGCGACAAGGGTGGGAACCAGGCGAAGCGGACGCAGGGCGGTCAGGGCGCGAACGGCGGTTCCGCGACGAAGGCCGCCGGGCAGACGCCCAACCCCAACGGCCCCCCGCCGGACAAGATCCTCGTCAAGCTGCCGACCGCGGATTTCCAGGCCACGGAGTATTCGCCGAAGGACAGCGTCTGCCTGCCCAGCGTCCGCGTCGAGAAGGCCGAAGAGCAGTACGCCGGCGACCTTCAGTCTTCCGCGCCTCGTGAGCCGCACGTGGGGGACTCCGTCGAGTTCGGGATGCGCTTCAAGTACCAGCGGCCGTCCAACTTCTATGTGGCCGCCCAGGTCCGCGGGCCGGGGCCGCACGGCAGCGCCGGTCCCGGATGGGTCCAGAGCAAGCCGCACCCGTATCCGGCCGGTGACGGCTACCTCGACCTCACCTTCCCGAGGGACTTCCGGTGGGACGGCTCGGGCGCGGGCGCGGCCACGGGGCTGCGGCCGGGCGTGTGGACGATCGTGTGGCTGCGCGTCCACCCCAACGGCGACGCCTACTATCTCGGCTGCGACGGCTTCACGGCCAAGTAGTAGCCACCGGACGGCCCGTCACCGGACGGCCGGTCAGCGGACGGCCCGTCACCGGACGGCGATGACCGCCGAGCCGTGCCCGAACAGGCCCTGGTTCACGGCGATGCCCGTGCGGGCGTCCTCGACCTGGCGGCCGTCCGCCTGCCCGCGCAGCTGCCACGTCAGCTCGCAGATCTGCGCGATCGCCTGCGCCGGGATCGCCTCCCCGAAGGACGCGAGCCCGCCGCTCGGATTCACCGGGACACGGCCGCCGAGTGCGGTGGCCCCCGAGCGCAGCAGCTCCTCGGCGCCGCCGGGCTCGCACAGGCCGATGTCCTCGTACCAGTCGAGTTCCAGGGCGGTGGACAGGTCGTACACCTCGGCGAGCGACAGGTCGTCCGGCCCGATCCCGGCCTCCTCGTAGGCGGCGTCCGCGAGCGCGGACCGGAACGGACGCGACGGCTCCGGCGCCGCCATGGCCGAGTCCGTCGCGAAGTCGGGCAGGTCCAGGACGGTCTTCGGGAACGTCGGCGTCACCGTCGACAGCCCCGAGACGCGCACCGGATCGGAGACGCCGTGCCGCCGCGCGAAGTCCATCGACGTCAGGACGAGCGCGGCGCCGCCGTCGCTGGTGGCGCAGATGTCCAGCAGCCGCAGCGGGTCCGCGACCACGGCGGACTCGCGGACGTCCTCCAGCGTGACCTCCTTGCGGTATCGGGCGTTCGGGTTCGCGAGCCCGTGCCGCGCGTTCTTCACCTTCACGGCGGCGAAGTCGTCCAGCGTCGCGCCGTGCACGGCCATCCGGCGGCGCGCGTACAGCGCGAAGTAGATCGGGTTGGTGGCGCCCAGCAGCCGGAACCGCAGCCAGTCGGGGTCGTCCGGACGGTCGCCGCCGACCGGCTTGAAGAAGCCCTTCGGCGCGGCGTCGGCGCCGACGACCAGCGCCACGTCGCACAGCCCCGCGAGGATCCGCGCCCGCGCCGTGTCGATGGCCTGCGCGCCGGACGCGCACGCCGCGTAGCTGGACGACACCCGCGCGCCCGACCAGCCGAGCGCCTGCGCGAACGTCGCCCCCGCGATGAACCCCGGATAGCCGTTCCGGATGGTGTCGGCGCCCGCCACGTACTGGACGTCCGGCCACGCGATCCCGGCGTCGGCGAGCGCGGCCCGCGCCGCGACCAGCCCGTACTCGACGAAGTTGCGCCCCCACTTCCCCCACGGATGCATCCCGGCACCCAGCACGGCGACGTCGCGGCTCATCGGACGGGCCTCCACATCCAGACGGTGTACTCGGCTTCGTCGTCCTCGTAGAGGGTGCCCTCGGTCAGCTCGACCTCCATGCCGACGGCGAGGTCCTCGACCGTGCAGCCGGGCGCGACCTGCCCGAGGACGACCATGCGCTCGGCTTCGAGCTCGACGGCCGCGACTGCGTACGGGACGAACGGGTCGGGCGACACGTACGGCGGCGGCGGCGGGTAGCGGGCGTCGGCGTACGACCAGATCCGCCCGCGCGGGGAGAGGGCGTAGGGCTCCAGCTCGGAGCCGTCCTTCGGGCCGGTGCAGCGGGGGTTGCGGCAGGCCAGCTCGTTGCGCGGGAAGTACGGCGTGCCGCAGGACGCGCAGCGGGTGCCCAGCAGCCGGACGCCGCCGTCCCCGGTGGTGAACCAGCCCTCGATCGCCGGCCGACGCTCCTTGGTCGCGCTCACGCTGCCTCCCTCGTCTCGTCCCGGCGCAGGCTAACCCCGGCGCGGCCGCGCGGAACGGCGGATGCCCGGTGAGCGGGACGGCCGGGACGGCCGGGACGGCCGGGACGGGCTGACGGCCAGCGCCAGCAGGCAGATAACTGACGCGTCAGTCACTTCGCTAGAGTGAACCGAGTCGGATTCTGCCCAGCGTGCCCAGAGGTAGGGAGAGTGCGGATGCGGACTGGACTTCAGGGGAAGACGGCCCTGGTCACCGGGGCCTCCCGGGGGATCGGCAAGGCGATCGCGACCGCCCTCGCCGCCGAGGGCGCGAGCGTCGTCCTCTCCTCGCGCCGGCAGGAGGCGCTGGACGAGGCCGCCAAGGAGATCACCGCCGCGCATCCGGGCGCGCGCGTCCTCGCGAAGGCCGCGCACGTGGGCGACGCGGACGCGGCCGCCGCCTGCGTGGACGCAGCCGTCGCCGAGTTCGGCGGCCTCGACGTCCTCGTCAACAACGCCGGGACGAACCCCTACTTCGGGCCGATGGCCGACATCGAGCCGTCGGCCGCCGCGAAGACCGTCGAGGTCAACCAGTTCGCGGTCGTCCAGTGGACGGGGCTCGCCCTGCGCGCGTCGATGGCGGAGCGCGGCGGCGCCATCGTCAACATCGCGTCCGTCGGCGGCCTGGTCACCGAGCTCGGGATCGGCTACTACAACGCGACCAAGGCCGCCGTCATCC
Source organism: Actinomadura sp. 1N219 (assembly GCF_044326405.1). Lineage (NCBI taxonomy): Bacteria > Bacillati > Actinomycetota > Actinomycetes > Streptosporangiales > Thermomonosporaceae > Actinomadura > Actinomadura sp. 1N219. The sequence continues at coordinate 1,290,173 of NZ_JBIRAY010000001.1, forward strand.
ACCTCAGCAGGCAGTTCGCGATGGAGCTGGCGCCGAAGGTCCGCGTCAACTGCATCGCGCCGGGGCTGGTCAAGACCCACCTCGCCCGCGCACTGTGGGAGAACAACGAGGAGGAGATCGGCAGGCACACGCCGCTCGGCCGCATCGGCGAGCCCGAGGACATCGCCAGCGCGGCCGTCTTCCTCGCCGGCGACGCGTCATCCTGGATGACCGGGCAGACGCTCGTCGTGGACGGCGGTTCCACCATCCGCTCATCCATCGCCTGAGAAAGATCGCCTGAGACAGATCGCCTGACACAGGGGGACGCATGTCACGCTGGGGACTGACCATTCCGCTCAACGGGCTCCCGCTGGCCGAGCACCGCGAGCTCATCGCCGAGCTGCCGGCACTCGGCTACACCGACGCCTGGACGGCCGAGGTGGGCGGCACCGACGCGTTCACCCCGCTGGCGCTCGCCTCGCAGTGGGGTCCCGAGCTGCGGCTCGGCCCCGCGATCGTGCCGGTCTACACCCGCGGCCCGGCCCTGCTGGCGCAGCACGCCGCGACCCTCGCCGACCTCGCGCCCGGACGGTTCGTGCTCGGCATCGGCACCTCGTCCGACACGATCGTGGAGCGCTGGAACGGCATCCCGTTCGACGAGCCGTACAAGCGCGCCCGCGACATGCTGCGCTTCCTCCGCAAGGCCCTCGCAGGGGAGAAGGTCAAGGAGGAGTACGACACCTTCACCGTCAAGGGCTTCAAGCTGGAGCTGCCCCCGGCCGTGCCGCCGCCGATCGTCCTGGCCGCGCTGCGCCCCGGCATGCTGCGGCTCGCCGCCCGCGAGGCGGACGGCGCGATCACCAACTGGCTGGCGCCGAAGGACGTCCGGACGGTCCGCGGCGTCCTCGGCGACGAGCCCGAGTTGCTGGCGCGGCTGTTCGTCTGCCCGTCCGGGGACGCGGAGGAGGCCCGCGCGATCGGCCGCTGGATGATCGCCGCGTACATGACCGTCCCCGTCTACCGGGCCTACCACGAGTGGCTCGGACGCGGCGAGGCGCTGCGCCCGATGAACGAGGCGTGGGCGGCCGGCGACCGCCAGAAGGCGCTGGAGGTCATCCCGGACGAGGTCGTCGACGACCTGATCGTGCACGGCACCCCGGCCGAGTGCCGGGCGCGCGTCCGCGAGTACATCGGCAGCGGCCTCACCACGCCCGTCCTGGCGATCCTGCCCGGCGGCGGCCTGTCCCCGGCCGAGGCGGTGCGCGCCCTCGCCCCGTCCGCGGACTGACGCGTCGCGCTGAAACGCCTGGTGCTCCCGATGTTTACCGCCATGAGGATCGGGGAGGGTGGGGCAGATCCGATCCAAGAGAAAGAAGACGTGAGGAGCTGATCGTGCTCACGCTGACCAGCGGTGCCGTCCAGGTCATACGTACCGTGACCGCGAACCCGGAGCTTCCGCCGGAGACCGGCATCCGCATCGAGTCCGGGCTCGACGGCTCGGACGCTCTGCGGCTCTCGGTCGCGCCCGCCCCGGAGGAAGGCGACCAGGTCGTCGAGGAGGAGGGCGCCAAGGTGTACCTGGAGCCCACCGTCGCCGAGATGCTGGACGACAAGACCCTCGACGCCCAGGTCGACCCGCAGGGCGACGTCGCGTTCACCATCGCGGAGGGGTCCGAGGGCACCCCGGCCTGAACCGAGCTTCTGGAGCCGGGGCGCCGAACCCATCGGCGCCCCGGCTTCAGCACATCCTGTCCGGGCTCAGCGGGCCGCCGCGACGACGATCACGATCGCGAGCACGAACGCGACCGTGGTGAGGACCATGAAGGCGGCGACGACCGCGCAGCCCAGGCCGCGCGGCTGGTCGCGCCAGCTTCGGCGGCGGTCGCGCGCCTGCCGGTCGAGTTCCTCCCGGGACGGCCGTTCCGCGTCCGAGGGGTCGGGCGAAGGCGGGGTCGTCACGCTCGCCAGTCTCGCAGATCCGGCGCGGCGGTCAGCCCGGTCAACGGGGCCGGACGTCCCGCGTGAAAAAATCGCCCAATGCGTCTCACGAAACTCGGCCACGCCTGCGTCCAGCTCACGAAGGACGACCGGACGATCGTCATCGACCCCGGCTCGTTCAGCGACGCGTCCGGCGCGCTCGCCGCCGCCGACGCGGTCCTCATCACCCACGAGCACCCCGACCACTTCGACCCCGACGCGCTGCGCGCCGCGATGGCCGAGCGCCCGGGACTCCAGGTCTGGACGTCCCGCGTCGTCGCCGAGAATCTCGCCGACCTGGGCGGACGCGTCCACCAGGTCGGGCACGGCGACGCCGTCGCGATCGCGGGCTTCGACGTCCACGTCTACGGCGAGGACCACGAGATCCTGCACCCGGACGTCCCGCCGATCCCGAACACCGGGTTCCTCGTCGACGGGGAGGTCTTCCACCCGGGGGACGCGCTGACGGTCCCGTCCGAGCCCGTCCGGACGCTGTGCCTGCCCGGCAACGCGCCCTGGCTGAAGATCCCCGAGCTGTACTCGTACACGCGGGAGGTCCGGCCGGAGCGCGCGTTCGTCATCCACGACGGGCTGCTGAACGACATCGGGCTCGCGGTGATGCAGAACCACGTCACCAAGGCCGGCGAGGAACTCGGCAGGGAGTTCACCCGCCTCGCCCCCGGCGCCTCGGTAGACCTGGCCGCCACGTGAACCGAGGCCCCCGTCCCCCCGAACCGGGGCCCCGGCCCGTCCAGGCGGTCTTCCTCGACATCGGCGAGACGCTGATCAACGAGGGCGAGATCTACGGGCGCTGGGCCGACTGGCTGGGCGTGCCGCGGCACACGTTCCTCGCCAAGCTGGGCGCGCTGCTCGCGACGGGCGGCAGCCACAGGGACCTGTTCGAGTACTTCCGGCCCGGCTTCGACCTGGACGAGGAGCAGCGCCGCCGCGTGGAGGCCGGCGTCCCCAACGGGTTCGGGCCCGACGACCTGTACCCGGACGCGCGGGCCTGCCTGTCCGGCCTCCGCGGCCAGGGCCTCTACGTCGGGATCGCGGGCAACCAGCCGGTGGAGGCCGCCGAGCAGATGGCCGCGCTCGGGCTGGACGCCGACGTCGTCGGGATCTCCGACGTGTGGGGGATCCAGAAGCCGTCGCACGAATTCTTCGAGCGCTGCGCGCAGATCGCGGACGTGCTGCCCGACCGCGTCCTCTACGTCGGGGACCGCGTCGACAACGACGTCCGGCCCGCGATCGCGTTCGGGATGCAGGCCGCCTTCCTGAGGCGCGGCCCCTGGGGACACATCCAGCAGGACGACGGCGTGCTGCGCGACTGCCTGTTCGTCCTGGACGACCTGGCCGCCCTCCCGAAGCTCGTCGCCGACCACAACGCGGCCTGAGAGCGACCCCTAGGGGACGTCCCCTAATTCCGCAGTATGGCGTGGAACAGGACGAACGGGCGATGTGGTGTTGGCCGTCCGGTTCGTAGCGTGGAGAACGTGGCCGCGAGAACCGCGACCGCGTTCCGTTCACAGCTCGACGAATCGGGGAGAGAAGAACTCATGAACGGCCTTTATCGTCCACGCCACGGCCGGATCATCGCCGGTGTCTGCGCCGGGCTCGGGCGGCGGTTCGGGATGTCGCCCACGACCGTCCGGGTGCTGTTCCTGCTGTCGTGCCTGCTGCCGGGGCCGCAGTTCGTGGTCTACCTCGTCCTCTGGGTGATGATGCCGAACGAGGACCGCTACCTGGCCCGCACTCACTGATCACCGATAGCGCTTGGCCGGGCCCGCCCGGAGGTGTTAGATCGTGGCACCACCGTTCCCGTGGGAGGGAGGAGCCGCGGTGCCTGGTGAGGACGGCCGCCCGGGTCCCGGCCCGTTCCCCGGAGGGGGGACGGCCCCGCGCACGCCCCCGCGACCGCCGTCCGGCGCGAGCGGGCCGGCGCCGGAAGGCGGCGAGGCCGCGCGCGAGGCCGAGCACGCGGCCCGCCTGCTGCGCTACCTGCGCGACCTGGCACGGGCACGCCGCCGTCCCGCGCGGGACGTGACGGGCCACGACCAGGTCCACTGGCTGTGCGAGCTGCCCGGCGACGTCTACGTGGAGACGGACGCGGGGCCCGGCGACGTCCTGTTCAGCGTGCCGGTCATCCCGCTGACGCCGCCGGTGGTGCTGGACGAGTTCGACGGCTGGCTCGCGCTCCGCAACTGGTACCGGACCCTGCGCGAGCTGGCCGGGCAGGAGGCGGTGCTCGGCACGGGGCTGCTGACCTGGCGTCCGGCCGTCCACGACCATCTGCTGAACACGCCCGTCCGGATCGTCGTGGACGACCGCACGGAGCGGATCGACGTCGTCCTCGCCGGGCACACGACGCTGCGCGACCGGGAACTGCTGTCCGGCCACCCCGGCTACCGGCCCGCCGACTGGGTGTCGGACGCCGTGCAGGGCGGGCAGGGCTTCGGGCTGTCCGGCTCCGTCGGGGACGTCCTGCGCAAATGGTGCTCGGTCGCGATCTCCGGGCCCGCCGAGTACCGCGAGGACTGGACGCCGAACGCGGCCCCGGACGCAAGCCCCGGCGCGGGCGCCGGCGGGGGCGGCGCGTCGGCGGTTCCGCGGGTGCGGCTCGCTCCGGCGCTGGTCGTCCGCCCGCCGGGCCGCACGGCCGTCGCCGACTACCACTCCAAGCTGCTCGAACTCCTGCCCCGCGGCGTCCCGGACGGGCTCGCGCGGCTGGCGTCCCCGGCGAAGCGGCCGCACGTCATGCACGTGCCGGAACGCGCGCCGGACACCGTCCCCGACCTGCTCACCGGCCTGCTCGCCCGCGGCCACCGCGTCGTCGTCGCCACGTCCGGCGCCGCCGCGTCGGCCGCGCTCCGCGCCGCCCTCCCGCCCGGCCTCGCCGACCTCACGGTCACCGACCCGACGACGGCCGGACGGGTCGCGGACGCGATCCTCACCCGCGACGTCCCCGACCTGGACGCGCTCGCCACCGAGGAGAGGGCCGCGTCCGCCCAGGTCGCCGGGCTCCGCGACCAACTCCGCGACGGCGTCGCCGAGGAGTCCGGCGAGGGCCGTCCCGACGACCGGCTCCGCGACGAGGCCCCGGACCTCGCCTGGATGCCGCTCCTCCCGGACATGCCGTCCGGCCCGCCGATCTCCCGCTCCGAGGCCGCCGAACTCGTCGTCCTGCTCGCGGAGGAGACCCCCGAGCGCAAGGCCCGCACGGCGCAGCGGGACGTCGACCCCGGCGCGCTGCCCAGCGCCGCCTACGTCCGGACGCTGATCGAGGCCGAGTCCGCCGCGGCCGAGCGGGCAGAACGCTCCAAGACCGACCTGTCCCGGCGGTTGCGGGACACCGATGTCACCCTCCTCGCCCGCCTGGACGGCAACGCGTCCGTCGTCGGCGCCGCGCTCCGCGACCTCGGCCTGGACGGCCATCCCGGCGGCTGGAACCCCGCCGACCTGGCCGTCGGCGCGTTCGGCGACGCCCTCGCGGGCCGCCGCCCGCTCATCTGGTCCCGGGTCGCGGAGATGACGGCCCGCGCCCAGTGGGCCGAACGCGCCCTCGGGGACCTGTACGGGCACCGCATCGACCTGCCCGCCGACGCCGACCTGCGCGGCCTCGCCGCGTCCGCGCACGACCTGCGCGCCTACCTGGCCGGCGGCGGCGCCCTCAAGCGCGGGCCGCTCCGCTCCGCCGCGCAGCGTCAGGCCGAGCCCCTGCTCGCCGCCGCGCGGGTGGACGGCGCCGCGCCCACCACGCCCGAGCTGCTCGACCTCGTCCACACCGACCTCATGGTGCGGATCACCTGCCGCGAGCTGCAGTACGTGTGGGAGGCCGCCGGGATCTCCTTCCCCGCCGACCTGCCGCCCGCCGAGCGCGTCACCCGCTTCGTCCGCGCCCACGCGCGCCTCGCCCGCGTCCGGGACGCCATGCCCGCCGTGGACGAGACCAAGGCCCTCCTCGAACGCGCGGGCGTCACCGTCCCGCTCGCCCATCCCCTCCAGTGGCACGGCTACGTCGCCGCCCTCCGCAACGCGCTGGAGGGCCTCGGCGTCAACCGCGCCGCCGCCGACCTGGACGCCCTGCGCGACTCGATCGGCCCCGTCGAGAAGGGCGACCCGCCCGAACTCCGCGCCGCCCTCACCGCCGTCGGGGCCCGCGACGCCGCCGCCTACGGCCGCGCGCTCGGCGCCCTCGCCGAGGCCCGGCACGAGCGCGCCCTGCAGATCCGCTGCGAGGAGCTCATCGCCCGGGTCAGGGCCGTCCACCCCGACCTCGCCAACCTCATGATCGCCACCGACGGCGACGAGGAATGGCACGCCCGCACCCGCCGCTGGGACGAGGCCTGGGCCTGGGCCCGCGCCGCCTCGCGCCGCCTCGCCGAGCAGACCGTCCCGGCGGAGGACCGGCTCCGCGCGGCGCTCGCCGAGGCCGAGGAGCGGCTGCGCGCCGTCCGCGCCGAACTGACCTCCGCCCACGCCTGGACGGCCGTGCGGAGGAGCCTTCCGTCCGCCCCGGCGATGCCGTCCGAGGTCGTCCCGGCCTGGATCCTGCCGCTGTGGCGCATCCCGGAGGCCCTTCCGCCCGCGCCCGGCTCGTTCGACGTCGCCATAGTGGACGGCGAGCACGAGGCCGGCGCCGAGGCCCTCTTCCTCCTCTGGCTGGCCCCCCGGATCATCCTCGTGGGCCCGCCGGGACCAGCACTCCCGCCCCTCGAAGGCCCGCCCCCGTCCACCCTCCTCCCGCAGCACCTCCACGGCGCGATCACCCCCACGGCGGCCCTCTTCACAGCCCTGACCACCGAACCAGCCGCGCCTCCGGAACCCCCCGCGCCCGCCGAACGCCCCGCCCCTCCTCCCGAACGGCCCGCCGCCGCCCCGGAGCGTCCGGCCGCCGCCCCGGCGCCTCCGGCCCCGCCGCCCCCCGCGCCCGCCAAGGCTTCCCCGCCCCCGACCGCGCCGCCCCGCCGGCTGGACGCCGCCCCCCGCGCCACGCGCGCCCCGCGCCCCCGCCTCCCCCCGCCGGAGCCGGCCTCGCCGTCACCGGCCCCCCACCTGCCGCCCCGCCGCTTGGACGCGCCGCGCAGCGCGCCACCGCCGGAGCCACCGCCGGAGCCACCGCTCGCGCCCACCCTGCCGCCCCGCCGCCTGGACGCCCCGGGCCGCCGCCCGCGCGTCCCGGACGCGGGGGAGCGGGAGGCCGCGGCGCCGCGTGCGGCAGCCGAGCAGCAGGCCCCCGATCAGCAGGCCCCGGATGTCGGCCCACCGCCGCCGCGCGACGACTCGGCGGACGCGTCGGCCCAGGTCAAGCGCGGACGTTCGATCGCGAGCTACAAGCGTCCCGAGCTGGTCGAGATCGTCGGGCGCATCGCCCAGCGCGAGCCGGACCTGTCCGACGACCAGATCGTCGAGCTGGTCACCCGCCTGCTCGGCTGCCCTGAAGACGAGGCCCTCCTGGTCGGCGCCCGACTCCGCTACGCGGTGGGCGCGTACCGGGAACAGCAGTCCAGCCAGGACTGACCGCCTGCGTCAGCTGGTCGCGCGGCGGGCGCGGTGGGCGGCGACCGTCGTCCGGCTGGCGCAGGTGTTGGAGCAGAACCGGCGGCTGCGGTTGCGGGAGTCGTCCACGAAGAAGCGAGGGCAGCGGTCGGCGCGGCAGCGGCCGACGGTCACGTCCGGGTCCCCGCTGAGGACGTGGGCCAGAGCGGCGGCGCAGCTCCGGCCGAACCACGGGACGGGTTCCTCGCCGTCGCGGGCGAAGTGCAGGTGCGGGCCGTCGCCGTCGTGCTCGCTGACGTACATCTCCGGCGGATAGCGGTCGAGGAGCAGGTTGACCGGGACGGTGGGGCCGCCGTCCGCCACGGCCGCGACCGCCTCGCGCAGCGGCGGCAGGAGTGTCTCCAGTTCATCGGCGCCGGGGTCGGACACGTGATGCTGGCGGAGGAACTCCCGGCGCAGGTCGCTCGGCTCATCGCCGTTGGCCAGCTCGACGGCCAGCCGCGTCAGGTTGCCGATGTAGGCGACGTATCGCATGGGATCGCCGACCCCTTCCTCCGCCGGTAGGGAGCATGAATCTGAATACTACCTACGCAGCCTGCGGCGCGGCCGTGGAATAGATCATTCCGTTCTGATATGGTGGAGCGGAATGGTTCGTTCCTCTCGGAGGCGGGGTCAACGATGCGGGTACTGGACCGACGGACGCTGAACCGGGCAGCCCTCGACCGGCAGCTCCTCCTGAAACGCTCTGACATGCCCGTCCGGGACGCGGTCGCCCTGCTCGTCGCGCTCCAGGCGCAGGAGAACAACGTCCCGTACTACTGCCTGTGGACGAGGCTGGCCCGCTTCCAGCAGCAGGAACTCACCGACCTCATGAACGACCGCTCCGTCGTGCGCGGGTCGATCCTCCGCGGCACGCAGCACATGGCCCTCGCCGAGGACTACCGGTGGCTGCGCCCGCTCGTCCAGGAATGCCTCACCCGGGGACGGCAGGCCGCGTTCGGCCGCGTCTCCAAGGACTGGGACCTGGACGAGCTCGCCGCCGAAGCCCGCAAGCTCCTGGACGGCCAGGTCCTGACCCGTCCCCAGCTCGCCCGCGCCCTCGCCGAGCTGTGGCCCGACCGGGACGTGCAGGCTCTCGGATGGTCGGCCCAGGCGGTGCTGTCCGTCGTCCACCCGCCGCCCAGCGGAACCTGGAACGTCGGCGGCGCCACCCCGTTCGCCCTGGCGGAGGAGTGGATCGGCAAGCCCCTGTACGAGATCGGCCCCGCCCCCCTGATCCGCCGCTACCTGGCCGCGTTCGGGCCCGCGTCCGTCAAGGACTTCCAGATGTGGTCCGGCCTGCGCGGCATGGACGCCGCCTTCGCGGAACTCAGGCCCGAACTCCGCGTCTACAAGGACGAGCACGGCGTGGACCTCTTCGACCTGCCCGACCTGCGGATTCCCGACGACGGGCCCGCGCCCGTCCGCCTCCTGCCGGGCTTCGACAACCTCGTCCTCGCCTACGCCGACCGCACCCGGCTGATGACCGACGAGCAGCGCGGGATCGTCTGCGTGGGCGCCGTGATCAAGCCCACGATCCTGGTCGACGGCCGCGTCCACGGCCTGTGGACGCTCAGGAACGACCGAAAGTCCGGCAACGCCACCCTGACCGTCGAACGCTTCGCACCCCTCCCGGACGAGCGGGCCGTCGAGGACGAGGCCGCCCGCTTCCTGGAGTTCGCCGCCCCGGACGCCGACCATGACGTCCGCATCACATCCTGGTCGGGCTGATTTCCAGCAGCCGCCCGCGGATGGAACGGCGATGGGCCCCGGGGAGCTACCCAGCCCCGGGGCCCGTGTGCCGCTGTATGCGCTCACCGCGATGATCAGAAGGACGATCAGTCTTCTTGCCCGCGCTCTCCCATTGAGCTACCGCGGCACGAGAGCCGCGGGACAGATTCGAACTGCCAACCTCGGGAAAGATCGGCCTTCTCCGCCGGCGAGTGAACGGCGAATACTGATTTTGGAGCGATAGCCTTAGTTTGACGCGGCGCCTCTACCAGACTTGGGCCACCCGGGCGCGAGTGCCCGGGGGCGGATTCGAACCGCCAGTGTCACCGCTCTGAGAATGAGCCTCGTCCTCAGCTTTCGCGCCCTTGCGGACGCGACCCCCGCGCTCCAGCGGGGGAGTCTTGGGCGGGCCTTTCCCATCCGGCCGGTCGTCCGCCGGATGAGAAAGGCCCGGGAATTCCATCAGGCGAGCAGGTACGCGAAAACGGCCTCGCCGACCTGCCGGTCGTCGACGTCCGCCGCGTTGGCCTCCTCGCGCGCGTATTTCACCGCGGCCTGCAGCCGGTCGACGCGGTCGCGCAGCTCGTTCACCCGGCGCGCGGGCAGCGCCCCGGAGAACGCCACCTTCGTCCACGTCCCGACGATGACGTCCTCGGTGAACGTCTCGACCTGCGCGGGGTGCTTCTCGGTCGCCTCGTACAGGACGTGCGCCCGCGGCACCTTCTTCGTCCTGGACGTCTCGACCGGATCGGTGCGCCACACGTCCTGGCTCTCGTCGTAGCTCCACGCCTCGGCGGCGTCCAGGACGGGCAGCTTGTCGATGAGCGAGAGCAGCTCGGTGAGCTGCTTCTCCAGGAACAGCAGGTACGTGACCGGCGCCTGCGCGACGATCGTCCGGCCGTCGACGATCACGTCGGCGCGGGCCTCGCGGTTCGCCCAGTCCTTGGTCGCGACGACGTCGAACAGCCTGGTCAGCGCCGCCGCGACGTCGCGCAGCGCGTCCTCCGACTTCACCTGGACCTTGGCGGACTCCGGCGGGAGCGTCTCGCCCTCCTCGTCCTTGGGGCGGTAGACCCGCGAGATGCCCGACAGCAGCGCCGGCTTCTGCAGCACGCGCAGAACGTCGGCCAGCTCGCGCTGAGCACGGCTCTTCACGCCTTTCTCAATGGCGATGATCTGATTGAGCTTTGCCACGGTCTCTTCACCTTCCCCGTTCAGAACAACGCCAACGGTACTGAATCCCGCAAAGAATCCCCAGCGATTTTCCGGCGGGCGACGGCAGCGGACCTTCGAAATAAATCGGTGGGCAATTGCAGGTGCCGTCGTGCATAATCGCGCGCGGGACGCGGGAACCGGTTCAGGTGTGGCGCGACGTCATTCGGGACGACGAGAAGTCGTGGCCATGTTCGAACACAGGACATGCCTGGTTCTCATGGAGCCAAGCCCGAGTACGGGCCGTCCCCGCGGCGGGCGGGCCCCGCCGGAGACTTCGGGACGATCGGCCTCGACGGCCTTTTTGGACGGTCCAAGCGTGATCGGGACGTCACGAACTCGACGACCCCGGCTGAATCGCCTCCCCACATCCCGAGAAGTCTGTACAAATGTCGATGTGATCGAATGGGATGTGGAGGCGCTGGCGCGATTGCGGTCCGCCGTGCATCGCGGTGACTGGGCCGCCGGGCTCGAACTGCTGCAGGGCAGGCCGCTGGAACCGGTCCTCCAGTACGCGGGCGACGTGGCGCTGATGGTCGTCGCGCGAGGGCAGGCCCAGGGCGCGTGCCTCGCCAACGACTGCCGCGCGCTGCTGGCCGACCGCGGGTGGCCGGGGGACGCGGAGCTGGCCGCCGAGCTGGCCGAACACCGCGGCCACGGATCCGGCATGACGCTGTTCCCGCTGCCCGTCGATCTCGGCGCGGTGGCGGCGGCCATGGACGACGGGCTCCACGTCCTCGACCTGGAGCGCGGCGACGTCCTGGCCATCGACGAGCTGCCCGACGCCGAGACGCTGGCGGACGACGAGTCGCGCTGGCTGCCGATACCGCCGGGCATCCTCCCCGAAGGAGAGGACGCCCGGCGCGGCGCGGCCCGCCGCTGGCTCGCCGAGCAGGGCTACCGTCCCACCGAGCGAACCCTCTGACCCTCTAACCCCCCGGCCGGCTGACCCTCTAACCTCCTGGCCGGACCAGCGGGAACGGGATCGTCTCGCGGATGCTGAGGCCGGTCAGCGTGATCAGCAGCCGGTCGATGCCCATCCCCATGCCGCCCGCCGGGGGCATCGCGTATTCGAGGGCGCGCAGGAAGTCCTCGTCCAGCTCCATCGCCTCGGGGTCGCCGCCCGCGGCCTGCAACGACTGCTCGGTGAGCCGCTGCCGCTGCAGGACGGGGTCGATCAGCTCCGAGTACGCGGTGCCGAGTTCGAGCCCGAAGACGATGAGGTCCCATTTCTCGGCGAGGCGCGGGTCGCGGCGGTGCGGGCGGGTCAGCGGCGACGTCTCCGCCGGGTAGTCCCGGACGAACGTCGGCGCCATCAGCTCCTCCTCGACCAGCGCCTCGAACAGCTCCTGGACGAGCTTCCCCTGCCCCCACCGCGGGTCGAAGCTCAGCCCGAACCGGTCGGCGAGCTTCCGCACGACGCCCACCTCCGTGTCCGGCGTGATCTCCTCGCCCACCGCCTCGGACACCGACCCGTAGACGGTGATCTCCCGCCACGGCTCCGCGAGGTCGTACTCGACACCGTCCCGGACGACCACCGCCGTGCCGAGCGCGGCGTGGGCCGCGTCCACGACGAGGGAGCGGGTCAGCGCGGCCATCGTGTCGTAGTCGCCGTACGGCTCGTACGCCTCCAGCATCGTGAACTCGGGATTGTGCTTCTGCGACACGCCCTCGTTGCGGAAGTTGCGGTTCAGCTCGAACACGCTGCCCACGCCGCCGACCAGCAGCCGCTTCAGGTACAGCTCGGGCGCGATCCGCAGGTAGAGCCGCATGTTGTAGGCGTTGATGCGGGTGCTGAACGGCCGGGCGGCGGCCCCGCCGTGAACGGGCTGCAGCATCGGCGTCTCGACTTCGAGGTACCCGCGGCCGCGCAGGGCGTCGCGGACGGCGGCGACGGCGTCCCCGCGCATCCGGAGCATGCGGCGGGCGTCGTCGTTGACGATGAAGTCGACGTACCGCTGCCGGACGCGCGCCTCCGGGTCGGACAGGCCGGTCCGCTTGTTCGGCAGCGGGCGCAGGCATTTCGCGGCGAGCGTCCACGACGACGCGAGCACCGACAGCTCGCCGCGCCTGGACGTGACGACCTCGCCGTCCACGGCGACCTGGTCGCCGAGGTCGATGAGCGTCTTCCACCGGTGCAGCGAGTCGTCGCCGAGCGCGTCGGCGGTCAGCATGACCTGGAGGTCGGCGGTCTCGTCCCGCAGCGTCACGAAGATCAGCCGGCCGTGCTCGCGGGCGAGGACGACACGTCCGGCGATCGCGACGCGCGTCCCGGTGCCGGTGTCGGGGGGCAGCGCGGGGAAGCGGGCGCGGATGTCGGCGGCGACGTCGGTGCGCTCGCAGCCGAGCGGGTACGGGTCCATCCCGGCGGCGCGGATCCGGTCGAGCTTGGCGTGCCTGACCCGCTCCTGCTCGGACAGCCGCCGCCGGGGCACGCAGGCCGCGTCGGCGGCGTCCTCGATCTCCTTGATCCGGTCGACGAGCCCGGTGGCCGGGCCGGTCGCGGCGGCGCGGTCGAGCTTCGGCCGGTTCAGGTTCGGCAGGAACCCTTCGGCGCGGGCGTAGGCGAGCCCCAGCCGGACGAGGTCGCGGCTCTGCGTGTAGCAGATGTAGCGGGGCCGCCATTCCGGCAGGTATTTGGAGTTTGCCAAATACAGCGATTCGAGCTGCCAGAACTTCGACGCGAACGACAGGCACCGGTAGTACAGCCGCGCGACGGGACCCGCGCCGATCTGCGAGCCGCGCGCGAACGCCGACCGCAGCATCGCGAAGTTCAGCGAGAGCTGCTGCGCGCCGACCGCCGCGGCCTTCTCGGCGAGCTTGGCGACCATGTACTCGTTGAGGCCGTTCTCGGCGGCCCGGTCGCGGCGCATCAGGTCCAGCGACAGGCCCGAGCGCCCCCACGGGACGAAGCTGAGCAGGCCGCGCAGCTCGCCGTCGGCGTCGAACGCCTCGACCATGACGCAGCGCCCGTCGGTGGGGTCGCCGAGGCGGCCGAGCGCCATCGAGAAGCCGCGCTCCGTCTCCTCGCCGCGCCACGCGTCCGCGCTGCGGATCAGCTTCGCCATCTCCCAGCCGGGGATCTGCGAGTGCCGCCTGATCCGCACCCCGTACCCGGCCCGCTCGACCCGCCGGACGGCCTGCCGGACCTGCCGCATCTCCCGTCCGTCCAGGTTGAAGCGGGTGAGGTCGATCACGGCCTCGTCGCCGAGCTCCAGCGCGTCGAACCCGTGCCGCCGGTAGACGTGCGCGCCGCGCTCGCCGACGCTGACGGCGCCGGGGATCCAGGCGTGCGCGCGGCACTCGTCCAGCCACGCCTCGATCGCCTGGTCCCAGGACTCGGGGTCGCCGAGCGGGTCGCCGCTTGCCAGGGAGACCGAACCTTCGACCCGGTAGGCGATGGCCGCCTTACCGTTCGGCGCGACCATGACGTCCTTGTCGCGGCGCAGCGCGAAGTAGCCGAGCGAGTCCTGGTCGCCGTACTCGGCGAGCAGCCTGCGGGCGGCGAGCTCCTCCTTCGGCCGCAGGACGGGGTCGCGGCGCCCCGGTTTGAACATCGCCCAGAACGTGGCGATCAGCAGCCCGGTGCCGAGGACCCAGAGGATGGCGTCCACCCACAGCGGCACGCTCACGTCGATCGGCTTGCCCGTGACGCGCGGCCCGAGGACGGTCTGGGAGATCGCGTAGAGCGGATGCGTCCACAGGCCGCCGCTGCCGTCGCGGTCGGTGACCGTGACGAGGAACGTGCCGATCCCGCAGGTCACGACCAGCAGGCTGGTGAAGACGAGACCGGCGAGGCGGCGGTCGGCGCGGTCGGGCAGCGTGGTGAACTGCCCGCGCGCGGCGACCAGCAGGACGAGGACCGCGAGGTAGATGGCGGTGGTGACGATCAGCCCGGCGGGCGTCGGCCGGTCCGGGTCCAGCGCCGTCGTCAGGACGGCCGTGACGCCGAGCGCGGCCGGCAGGCAGAAGATCAGCAGCAGGATCCGCCACGCGGCCTTCTTGCGCCGCCGGACGCCCATCGACAGCAGGATCCAGAGGAGCCCGAGCGGCACGCTCGGGAACCAGCCGAGGTACCCGATCCAGCGCAGGGCCCAGATATCCGCTATCTCAAGGATGAGACCATAGGAGACCCACGCGAGCAGCGACAGGATCCCGGAGAGACGGGTGTACCAGAAGAAGATCGTCGGCGCGGCCTGGATCAACCGCCCCCACTCGCCCCGGTTATCCGTCACGGGTGTCACGCCGGGCACGGTCCGGTGCGTGTGTTCCCGCCGGGCGGCGGACCTCTGGCGGGCAAACCTCCGGGTGGAGGCGGACGTCGTACGGGTAGGGGGATGTGGCTTGCAAGCTCGGTCCAAGGTTGTCAGCAAAAGTCGATATGGTCGCGGATATGCCAAGTGAACCCAACGGTGAGCGGTTGCTCGCCCGCCGCTACCGCCTGGTCACCCAGGTGGGGCGCGGCGGCATGGGGACGGTCTGGCAGGCGCACGATGAGGTCCTCGGTCGTGACGTCGCGGTGAAGGAGGTCATCCTCCCGCATGGTCTCACCGATGAGGAACGCGCCGTGCACCATAAGCGCACGTTCCGTGAGGCGCGCACCGCCGCGCGGCTCGGCCACCCCGGCGTCGTCACCGTCTACGACGTCGTCGAGGAGGACGACCGCCCCTGGATCATCATGGAGCTCATCCGGGCCCGCTCCCTCGACCAGGTGATCAAGCAGGAGGGCCCGCTGGAGGTCCACCGCGCCGCCGAGATCGGCCGCCAGATGCTCGCCGCGCTGCACGCCGCGCACCAGGCCGGCGTCCTGCACCGCGACGTCAAGCCGAGCAACGTGCTGATCACCGGCGCCGGGCGGATGGGCGAGCGCGCCGTGCTCACCGACTTCGGCATCGCCACCGCCTCCGGCGACGCCACCCTCACCCAGACGGGCCTGGTCATGGGGTCGCCCGCGTACATCGCGCCGGAGCGGGCCCGCGGCCGCGTCGCCGGCCCGGCGTCCGACCTGTGGTCGATCGGCGTCACCCTGTACGCGATGGTGAACGGCAAGTCGCCGTTCGAGCGGTCCGAGCCGATGGCCGCGCTGGTAGCGGTGATCTCCGACGAGCCCGACCCGCCGGAGAAGGGCGGCCGGCTCATCCCCGTCATCGACGGCCTGCTCCGCAAGAACCCCGACGAGCGGATGGACGCGATCGAGGCGGGCGCGCTGCTGGACGAGATCGTCCGCCGGGAGTCCGTCGACACGCAGCGGACGATGGCCGTCGAGTACCCCGGCCCCCAGATGACGACGTCGGACGCGTACGGGCCGGAAACGTACGGGCCGGAACCGTACGAGTCGGAGGCGTACGGGGAGGCCTACGCCGAGCCGTACCCCGAGACGTACGCGCCCGACCAGCCGATCCCCGCCGAGATGGACGACCCCGGCGGCCAGACGAGCCTCGACCCCGTCGGCGGGACGCCCCGTCCGGAGACCCCCGACGCACGCCCCGACCAGCTCACCAGTTTCGACCTGCCGTCCGCCGTCTCCGGGTCCGCGACGCAGTCGGGCAGGGCGGGCAAGTCCGGGGACGCCGCCGAGGGCGGTGCGCAGGCCGGGCCCGGCGAGACGGCTCCCGATCCCGACCGCGTCTCGTCCTGGCGCCCCGGCCCGCGGACGCAGCCGACCGCGTCCGAGGGCGGGCCGCCGGCCGACTCGACGACGCACTTCCCGCCGACGACGCACCCGGCCGGGCGTCCCGCGCTCGCGTCCAACCGCAACGTGCTGATCGTCGCCGCGGTGGCGCTGCTCGTCATCGTGGTCGTCGCGAGCATCGCGCTCGCGAACGGCGGCGGGGGCGGCGAGAAGCCGGCCCGCAAGGGGAGCGCCACCACCCCGGCGACCAAGACCAAGGGCCAGTCCGCTCCGCCCAGCTCGGCCAAGCCCAGCGCGGGGCTCCCCGCCGGCTTCCGGATGCACAAGGACCGCAGCGGCTACTCCGTGCCCGTCCCGAGCGGATGGAGCGGACCCGAACGCAAGCAGGGCGGCGACTTCTTCTACTCGCCCGACCGCAAGGTCTACTTCCAGATCGACCAGACCGACGACCCCGGCGACAGCGCCATCGACGACTGGAAGCGGCAGGAACGCCAGGGGCCCGGCTTCCCCGGCTACAAGAAGATCAGGATCGCGCCGACCGGCGACCAGCCGCCCGTCCCCGACACCGGAGACGGCGACGACTCCGCCGACTGGGAGTTCACCTACGCGGGCAAGAGCGGCCGCATGCACGTCCTCAACCGCGGTTTCGTCGCGAGCGGGCACGGCTACGCCATCCTCCTCTGCGCCCCCGACAAGGACTGGAGCAAGGTCCGCGCCGACCTCCAGCCGGTCTACCGCTTCTTCAAGCCCGCCGAAGACTGACGACGACCGACGACGACTGACGAAGGGCCGTGTTGATGCCAGATCGCGTGCTCGCGGGCCGGTACCGGCTCGAATCCGTGGTCGGACGCGGCGGCATGGGCACGGTGTGGCGGGCCCACGACGAGACCCTCCACCGGGAGGTCGCGGTCAAGGAGGTCGTCCTGCCCGCCGGGCTGAGCGACGGCGAGCGCGAGAACCGGCACCGCCGGACGCTGCGGGAGGCCCGCGCCTCCGCGCGGCTGAACCATCCGGGCGTCGTGACCGTCCACGACGTCGTGGACGAGGACGACCGGCCGTGGATCGTCATGGAGCTGGTCCGGGCCCGTTCCCTCCAGGAGATCGTGGAGGAGGACGGCCCGCTGCCGCCCGCCCGCGCCGCCGCGATCGGGCGGCAGATCGCGGGCGCGCTGCGGGCCGCGCACGCCATCGGCATCCTGCACCGGGACGTCAAGCCCGCCAACGTGCTCGTCGCGGACGGCGACCGCGCCGTCCTCACCGACTTCGGCATCGCGCAGCTGGCCGGGGACGCGACGCTCACCGGCACCGGGCTGCTCATCGGGTCGCCCGCGTACATGTCGCCGGAGCGCGTCAACGGCGACCCGGCGATCCCCGCGTCCGACCTGTGGGCCCTCGGCGCCACCCTCTACGCCGCGACGGAGGGGCACGCGCCGCACCATCGCAGTGATCCGATGGCGGTCCTCGCGGCCGTGATGACGCAGGACGTCCCGCCGCCGAGGAACGCGGGGCCGCTCGCGCCCGTCCTCACCGGCCTGCTGGAACGCGACCCCGTCCGGCGGTTGAGCGGCGAGCGGGCCGAGGAGGCCCTGACCGCGATCGCCTCCGGCCAGGCCGCCGCGGACCTCGCCGCCGTCCAGACCGTGTCGGATACGGCAACGGCCGTGGACGCGACCCCGGCCCCGGTTCCGGCCCCGATTCCAGTGCCGGTTCCGATCCCGGACACCACGGCCGGCATGGCGGGCATGACCGCGCAGTTCCCGCCGGGGCCCGGCACCCAGTGGACGCCCGGACACACGCCGCCGCCCGCCGGTTCGCAGAAGCGTTCTCCTCTGCTGCCCATTCTCGCGGGCGCCGTCGCGGCGGCGGCCGTCCTGGCCGTCGCCGGGTTCCTGCTGTGGCCGGACGGATCGTCCAGCGGCAAGCAGGCCAAGGTACAGCCGTCGCCGCCCGCGACTGAGCAGTCCGTCCCGAACACGCCCACGACACCGGCCTCGTCCCCGCCCAGCACGGGCGACACGCCGCTCCCGGACGGTCTCGTCCAGGCGAGCGGCCCCGGTTTCAGCATCGCCGTCCCGCGCGGCTGGCGGCGGTCGGAGCGGGGCAAGAGCGTCATCTGGCTCGCCCCCGGGTCCAGCGCCTACGTGCAGGTCGACCGGACGCAATGGTCCGGCGACCCGTACGAGCACTGGGTCACCTGGGAGCAGGAGGCCATCGCCGACGGGAAACTGACGGGTTTCCGCCGGATCGGCGAGATCGAGCGGACGAGCGTCGGCGGCGTGCCCGCCGCTGACATCGAGTTCTCGTGGTGGCGCGACGGCGGCGTCACCCGGGCGCGCGATCGCGGTGTGATCTTCAATGGCCGCCCCTATGCTGTGGTGGTTGCGGTTCCCGCGTCCCAGTGGAACGAGAACGAGGCACTCGTGAAGAATGTGCTCGACACGTTCCGTCCCTCCGGGGTGGGATGACCAGTGGGGGGACCCTCTAGCCATGGCACAGCCACGTCTGCTCGGTAACCGCTACCGGCTCGACTCGGTCGTCGGGCGGGGCGGCATGGGCACCGTGTGGCGCGCCTTCGACGTCATGCTGGACCGCGAGGTCGCCGTCAAGGAGGTCGTGCTCCCGCCCGGCCTCAACGACAGCGAGCGGGGCGTCCTGTACGAGCGGACGTTCCGGGAGGCGCGGGCGTCGGCGCGGCTGAACCACTCCGGGGTCGTGACCGTCCACGACGTGGTCGAGGAGTCGGACCGGCCCTGGATCGTGATGGAGCTGGTCCTCGCCCCGTCCCTCCAGGACCTCCTCGAACGCGGGCCGATGGAGCACCGCCGTGTCGCCGACATCGGGCTGCAGATGCTCGGGGCGCTCCGGCACGCGCACGAGAAGGGCATCCTGCACCGCGACGTCAAGCCCAGCAACGTGCTGATCACCGACACCGGCCGGGTCGTGCTCACCGACTTCGGCATCGCCCAGGTCGAGGGCGACGCGACCCTCACGCAGACGGGCCTGGTCATGGGATCGCCCGCCTACATCCCGCCGGAGCGGGCGCAGGGCGAGCGCGCGGTGCCCGCCTCCGACCTGTGGGCGCTGGGCGCGACCCTGTACGCGGCCGTCGAGGGGCGCTCCCCCTACGAGCGGTCGGACGCGATGGCGTCGCTGCAGGCCGCGCTGACCGAGCCGGTCCCGCCCGCGCGCAACGCGGGCCCGCTCGCGCACGTGCTGGACGGCCTGCTGGCCCGCGAGCCGGTGAACCGGATGACCGCCGCGCAGGCGCAGCCGCTGCTCACCCGCGTGGCGCTGCTGCCCCCGCCCGCGGCGCAGGTCGAGGAGACGGTGGCGGACGAGCCGTCCGGCCGCTTCCTGCCCACCCGGACGGACGACGCGTCCGAGACCGTCCTCGACCCGGACGACCTGAACCCGCCGACCCGCCGCGACCCCGGCCAGTTCCGGCCCACGAGCCGGCCCCTGAGCCAGAACCAGAACCCCGGTCAGGGCCAGAGCCAAAGTCCGGGCCAGAGCCAGAGTCCGGGCCAGAGCCAGAGTCCGGGTCAGGGGCGGCAGCAGAACGGGGCGCATCACCAGCCTCCCCGTCCCGGGCACGATCCCGAGGCGCGGACGTTCGTGGAGACCGAGTGGGCGCCGCCGCCGTCCCAGCCGCACGCTCAGCCGCATTCCCAGGGCCTACAGCCAGGCCAGCCGGCACAGCCGGGCCTTCCGCCGCAGACGCCTCCGCCGTGGGAGCAGCCGCAGCAGTACGCGAACTGGCAGCAGCCGCCTCCGCCGTCCCTGCGGGGCGCCGGTCCCGCGGGGCCCGCCGGGCGTGCGGAGCGACGCAAGACGCTGGTGGTCGTGACGATCGCGGTGGTCCTGGTCGTGGCGGCGGTGCTGGTGGGCGCGTTCATCCTGCGCGGCAAGCTGCGGACGGGCGCCGAAGCCCCGGCGGCGCTGCCGAGCCCGGTGATCCGCGTCCAGCCCGCCGTGCTCGGCGCCCGCTGAGGGGGATCAGCCGCGGGGGATCAGCCGGGGGACAGGGCGTCCAGGGCGAGGCGGAGGTCGGCGACGTGCGCGTCGAGGTCGGCGGCGGGCTCACCGGCCTGGAGCCGGGCCACGTCCTCCTCGATCAGCTTGACGCGCTCGTCGAGGGCCGACAGCAGCCGCTCGCCGCCCGCCAGCACCGCCTCCCCGTCGCCCTCGGCGAGGGTCTGGCGCAGCAGCTGCGCCTGCCGCCTGAGCTGCAGGTTGCGGCGGTGCAGCTCGACGAACACCGACACCTTCGCGCGCAGCAGCCACGGGTCGAACGGCTTGGTCAGGTAGTCGACCGCGCCGGCCGCGTAGCCGCGGAACGCCTGCTCGCCCGCCTCGCCGCCCGCGGTGAGGAAGATGATCGGGATGTCGCGGGTGCGGGGCCGGGACTTGATGTGGCCCGCGGTCTCGAACCCGTCCATCTCGGGCATGACGACGTCGAGCAGGATCAGCGCGAAGTCGTCGTTCAGCAGTTCCTTCAGCGCGGCCTGCCCGGACGTGACCGGCACGACCTCCACCGGCAGCGCGTCGAGCACGGCGGCGAGGGCGGTCAGGTTCTCCTCGCGGTCGTCGACGGCCAGGATCCTCGTGTCGCTCGGCACCGGACTCCCTTACGTCAAACGACGGCCTCTGCCGTCCACCCTGCCATGACCGTTCGGACGACAACAGTGAATCGTCCCGGAGTAAGAATTTCTAGGGCAGCCAGCCGGGTTTGACCAGCCCGGACTCGTAGGCGAATACGACGAGCTGCGCCCGGTCGCGGGCGTTGAGCTTCACCATCGTCCGGCTGACATGGGTTTTCGCGGTCGCCGGGCTGACCACCAGCCGGGCCGCGATCTCCTCGTTCGACAGGCCCTCGCCGACCAGCGCCATGACCTCCCGCTCCCGCTCGGTCAGGGCGTTCAGGCGCGGCGAGGGCGCGGGTTCCTTGGCCCGCGCGGCGAACTCGGCGATCAGCCTGCGGGTCACCGACGGCGACAGCAGCGCGTCCCCGTCCGCGACGGCCCGGACGGCGTGGATCAGCTCGACCGGCTCGGTGTCCTTGACGAGGAACCCGCTCGCGCCGCCGCGCAGCGCCTCGAACACGTACTCGTCCAGCTCGAATGTGGTGAGAATCACGATCTTCACGCCGTCGAGCCGGTCGTCGGACGCGATCCGCCGGGTGGCCTCCAGGCCGTCCAGGCCCGGCATGCGGATGTCCATCAGGATGACGCTCGGGCGCAGCCGCTTCGCCTGCGCTACGGCCTCCTCGCCGTCGCTCGCCTCGCCGACGACCTCGATGTCGGGCTGCGCGTCCAGCAGCGCGCGGAAACCGGCCCGGACGAGCACCTGGTCGTCGGCCAGCAGCACTTTGATCATCGAGGCCCGCGCGTCCGGCGAGCCACCAGAGACCTGCATGTCCGGTCAGTCCTCTCTCACGGTGGACGCGCCGTCCGGTTCTGCGGACGGCGGCCCGCCCGGCTCCGGTCCGTCCGGCTCCGGTCCCGCCTCCATGGGGAGCGTCGCGCGGACGCGGAACCCGCCGCCCGGCCCCGGCCCCGCCTCGAACGAGCCGCCGAGCGCGGCGGCCCGCTCCCGCATGCCGCTGATCCCGCTGCCGCTGCCGCCCGGGTCGTCCAGGAGGGACACCCCCCGGCCGTCGTCGTCGACCTGCACCACGATCTCGTGCTTACCGTAGGCGATGCGGACCCGCGCCGTCACCGGGCCTGGACCGGCATGGCGGCTCACGTTCGTCAGCGACTCCTGCACGATCCGGAACGCGGCGAGGTCGGTGCCCGCGTGCAGCGGACGCCGGTCCCCGGTGATCTCGGCGTCGACGCGGAGCCCGGCGGCGCGGGCGCGGGCGAGCAGGTCGTCCAGCCCGCCGAGGCCCGCGGTGGGGGTGCGGGGCGCGGTCTCGCCCTGCGACCGCAGCGCGCCGATCACCCCGCGCATCTCGGTGAGGGCGTCCTTGCTGGCCTCCTTGATGGCGGCGAGCGCCGTCCGGGCCTGCTCGGGGTTCTCGTCCATCAGGTGCAGCGCCACCCCCGCCTGCACGTTGATCATCGAGATGTTGTGGGCGAGGACGTCGTGCAGCTCGCGGGCCATCCGCAGCCGTTCCTCGCTGGCCTGGCGGCGCTCCTCCTCGGCGCGGGTGCGGGCCGTCTCGGCGGCCCGCTGGGCGCGCATCCGGAGCAGCTCGGACGTGACGAGCACGACCAGCGCCCAGGCGGTGACGAACGTCGCGGCGACGGCGCTCGGCTCCTGGGGCGAGAACCAGCCGCTGCCGCGCTCCTGCTCCGGGACGCCGATCAGCGCGGACAGGCCGAAGAAGGCGGCCAGGCCCACGCCCGTCCCGGCCCAGGCGGCGAGCCGGTGCCCCGCGACGACCGCGGCCATCATCGCGACGCCGAGGGAGAACGGCGCGGGCCCGTAGGGGTAGGCGCGCAGCAGGTACAGCGCGGTCACCGCTCCGACCGCGGCCAGCGTGAACACCGGGTTCCGGCGGCGCAGCAGGAGCAGCGCCGGGCCGGCCAGCAGGAGGCCGAATCCGAGGGCGTCGAGGTCGGCGTGGCCGACGCCGGGGTCGGCGCCGCCGCCGTCCGCCCACGGCGGTCCGGACCCCTGCCGCCCCCCGCCGTGCTGCGCGCCCATCGACCCGAACACCTGGACGAACGCCAGGAGGGCCGGGACGACCCACACCGGCCAGGCGGCCGGACTCGGCCAGTGCGGCCTCCCCGCGTCGTTCCGGGGGGTGTGGGGGGTCGTCCCCCCACGATGACCCGGGCCGTGCGGCGGTGAAGTGCTCATGTCTGAACGTTAAGTCATCGAGGTCAGGGTGCACGTCGGCCGTGGGGAGTCAGCTTCCGTACTCCTCGGGACGTACCCGCGCGGGCCGGTCACCGCGCGGGCCGGTCAGCGCGCGGGCCGGTCAGCGCGCGGGCCGGTCAGCGCGCGGGCCGGTCAGCGCGTCCATCGGACGGGGAGGCGCTCGAAGCCGTGCCGGGCGTTGGACCGCAGCATCACCGGCTCGCCCACGATCTGCGGCAGCCCAGGACGTTCAAGCAGCGCGTCGAGCAGCGCCCGCAACTGCACGCGGGCGAGCCGCGCCCCCAGGCAGGCACGGAACCCGAAACCGAAGCAGAGATGGGATCGGGCACCTCGGACGAACCGGTCCGGCAGGAACTGCCCGGGGTCGGGGAACACGTCCTCATCGTGGTTGGCGGAGACGAGCCAGAGCGTGACGCGCTCGCCGGCGAGCAGCGGCACGCCGCCGATGACGGTGTCGCGCTGCACGATGCGCCAGACCTGGAGGACGGGCGTCCACCAGCGCAGCATCTCCTCGACGGCGGCGTCGAGGAGCCGCTCGTCCCACCGCGCCTCCTGGAGCCGGACGTACTGCGAGGGGTGGCGGAGCAGCGCGAAGAGGCCGCCGGCGAGGGTGTTCCGCAGCGTTTCGGGGAGGTCGCGGACGACCTCGCCGGCGAAGTCGACCGTCTCGCCGTACGGGACGCGGGCGAGCATGGCCCGCGCGGGCGGGTCCATGTCGATGGGGGCGGGGGCGGGCCTGTCGGGGACGGCGCCGGTGTCCGGGAGGTCGGCGGTGATGGGGCCGTGCAGCATCCCGTCCCCCTGCGGCGCGAAGAGCTCCGGGTGCGTGAGGGCGTGGTGGACGTCGGCGTAGCGGAGCACGCCCCAGGAGCCGGGCCGGTCGGCCATGCGGCCGTCCAGCCAGACCACCGGGGTCTTGGCCCGGAGCCGTTCCAGCCGGTCGAACGGGACGCCGCGCGCGTAGGCGTCCGCGCAGTCGACCACCCCGGCGTCGGTGATGGGCAGCGCGCCTCGCCGTTGAGGCATGGGAACCTCCTCTGCAAGACGGACGCTAACGTGTCCCGCCCTGACCCTGAAAGGTCCGGATTCGGCCGTCCGTTAGACGCACGCGTCGCGAAGGGGGTCAGCCGGCGAGCCACTCCCCGGTCTCGACGCTGACGAGGCCGTGCCTGGCCGCCTCGATCACCGCCTCCCGCTGCGAGTGCACGCCGAGCTTGCTGAGCACGCTCTGCACGTGGCTGCGTGCGGTGCTGCGCGTCACCCCCATCGCCTTGGCGAGCGCCTGCGTCGACTCGCCGCGCGCGAGCCGCGTCAGCACCTCCCGCTCGCGGGGCGTGAGGAAACGCGCGACCTGCTGCGCCTGGCTGCGGCGGCGCGTCCCGCCCCGCCTCGTCGGCTGGCGGACGACGACCTCGCCGTCGGCGACGCGCTCCAGCACGGAGAGGATGTCGCCGGCCTGCTGGCCCTTGTCCGCGAATCCCCGCACGCCCGCCGCTACCCCGTCGTCCAGCACCGCCTGCTCGAGGAACCCGCTGAGGACGACGAACTTCGTGCGCGGGGACGCGGCGCGCAGCCTCGGCATCCAGTCGAGCGCCGTGTCGGACGGGAACTGCAGGTCGATCAGGCCCACGTCCGGCTGCCTGATCCGCAGCAGGGGCATCGCTTCGGCCGGGGAGTAGGCCACCCCGACGATGTCGTGCCCGGCGTCCGCCAGGACCAGGGACAGCGAATCCGCGAAGACCGCATGGTCGTCGCAAATGAGCACCCTCATGGATGGCGCCGCCAGTCGTCGGCGTGGACGTCGGCGTGCGCGTCGGCGGGTATGCCCGCCGGGTCGGGGGGCGGCGCCGCCGGAAGCAGGATCCGGACGCGCGCCCCGCCCATCTCGCAGGTGCGGATCTCCAGGCTGCCGCCGTAACCGGAGATGAGGTCGTGGACGATCCCGAGCCCCAGCGACGCGAGCCCGCGCCGCGCGGGCCCCGGCCTGCCGGGACGCGGGGTCGCGCCGAATCCGGGGCCGTCGTCGTCGACCTGGATGACGACCCAGCCCTGGTCGGCCTCGACCCGCACGTCGACGCGCCCGTCCGCGACGCGGCAGGCGTTGTCGAGGACGTTGCGGACCGCGCGCCACAGCGCGACCGGGTCCATGTGCGCCCACGCCTCGCCGCCGCTCAAGCAGACCTCGTGCGGGGTGGCGAGCCGCATCCCGGTGACGATCTCGGCGGTGAGGTCGTGCACCTGGATCCGCTCCGGGGTCGGCGGCGGCCGGTCGGCGTGCCCGCCGTCCGCGTCGTCGTCGAGCTGGCGCAGCAGATGGTCGAGCCACCGGGTCTCGCCGAGCAGCTGCTCGATGCGGGCCCTGCTGGTGTCGCCGACGTCGTCCGCGACGACGACGGCCGAGGCCAGCATGATGATCGTGCCGAGTTCGTGGCGGATGTCGTGCCGGAGCCGCCGTCGCGACAGGACGTTCGCCCCGCTCGCCGCCGGCTCGTCGTCGGCGTCGTCGTCATCGGCGGCGGCCGTCTCGCCGGCGGCGGAGAGCCCGTCACCGGTCCTGAGCTCCCAGGGGCCGATTCCCGCGAGCGATCTCACGCCTGCGGGAGCGGCCATCGGAGACGGCCGACACCACCCGTTGTCCATGAGTTCCCCCATACCTTATTCCAGCAGCGTCTTAGACGCTGTCCCCGGATACGCGCGCTGTCCACAAATTGGCCGGACCCAACCACTTTCTGTCCAGAACCGGACACGCGCTGCAGTGGGTGAACCATTTTGATTGACGGCGCGTCGGCCCGAGCATTTTCGGTTCCTCCGTCGTCTCCGCGCCGCCTTTCTTCATGCCGACAGCGTAGCCCCGTTGCGCATTCCGGCGGGTGTGCCGCCGGGCCGGCTGAGAGATAGTCTGCACATGCCGAAGGTCACATTTCTCGGGCATGCGGGGGTGGCGGTGGACGCGGCGGCGTTTCACCTGCTCGCGGACCCGTGGCTCGCTCCAACGGGGGCTTTTCTCGGCGCCTGGCACCAGTATCCGAGAAACGATCACCTCGATCTCGTCCCGCTGCTCGACGCGGATTACGTCGCCGTCTCGCACGAGCACCTAGATCATTTCGACCCGTGGGTCCTGGACCGGCTTCCGGCCCGGACCCGAATCCTCATTCCGCGCTATCCGGGACCGGCCTTCCGCGAGCGCATGGCGGACGCGGCGGGCGGCCGCCAGGTGATCGAATTGACGGCGTGGGAGAAATTCCCGCTCGACACCCGGGGTTCCTGGATCACGGCGATTCCGGAGCTCTCGCCGATGTGCCATGACGCGGCATTTCTCATCGTCGCGGACGGCCGCGGGGTCCTGCACGGCAACGACGCCCGGCTCACCGCCGCGCAGGCCCGCCGCGCCAAGCACCTGGCGGGCGGACGGCTCGACCTGATGGCGGTGCAGACGTCAGGGGCGTCCTGGCACCCGATCTGCTACCGGTACCCGGCCGAGGAGATGGCGAAGATCTCCATGGACAAGCGGGTGTCGAAGCTCCGCTCCGTGCAGCGGCTCGTCCGGCAGACCGCGCCGGAGCTGGCCGTCCCGTTCGCGGGGCCGCCCTGCTTCCTGGACGCGGAGGTCGACCACCTGAACTGGGTGCTCGGCCAGGAGGACGGCGCGTTCTGCGATCCCGAGGTCGCCACGGAGTGGCTGCGCGAGCACCTGCCGAACCAGCTCTGGGACTCCTTCAAACCCGGCGACGCCATCGACCTCGACACCGGCGAGATCACCCGCGACCCCGTCTCGGCGGAGTTCTCCTTCGCCGACGCCGACCGGGGCGACTACCTCAAGCGGTACGCCGCCGACCGCGCGCCCGCCATCGCCGAGGTCATGGCGCAGCACCCAGAGCCGGGTCCCGACCTGTTCGACCGGTTCACCGCCCATTTCGAGTATCTCGGCGGGCTCAGCGACTACTTCCTGCGGCAGATCTCCATGACCGTGCAGTTCGAGGTCACCGGCCCGAACGGCGGCGTCTGGGACGTGGACTTCTCCCCGGACGGGCTCACGGTATCCGAGTCGTCCCCGGCCGTCCGCCCGGACTACCGGATCACCACGGCGGGACGGTGGCTCGACGGCGTCCTCGCCGGCCGGCTGGCGTGGGAGGACCTGCTCATCTCGTTCCGCCTCAGCCTCCACCGCGACCCCGACGTCTACAACGACTACCTCGTCGGCCTCCTCAAGCACGCCAACGCGCCCGCGCTGCAGGCCGTCGAGGCGTACGAGACCGGACGCGACGAGTCCGAGCGGATCACCGTCTCCAGCGACGGCGCCCGCTACGAGATCCCCCGCTACTGCCCGCACGCCGGCGAGGACCTGTCGGTCGGCGCCGTCGTCCGCGACGGCCGGATCCACTGCCTCGCCCACAACTTCGCCTTCGATCTCGCGACCGGCGAATGCGTCAACGCGCGCGCCGCCAATCTCACGAGCCGGAAAGTGACCTGAATCACCTTTCGGCGGGTAATCCTCCGCGACAAGTAGAGCGTGTCTGACATGGGGTTATACGTCGTCTCGTGTTAGATTTCTTGCCTGCTTGTCTGGGGGAATGAAGAGTGCGCGGTTTGAACCGGACGCGGCTCGGCCTGCTGGCCGTCGCGTTCGTTCTCGTCATCGGTGTGATGGAAGTCCTGGCGCTGAAGCTCGGGTCGATGGACTTTCCCGTCCCGTCGTCCGAATCTGGTCATCCGGCCGTGGCCGATAACCCGGGTGAGAATTAGCCCTGGTCAGCCCGCTTTGTTGCGGGCCTTCAGGAGGCTCTGCAGGTCGGGGTGGTCGCCGCCGGTGGCGTCCGAGAGGGTGGGGCAGGCCCACTCGTCCTGGTGGCCCCAGGAGTAGGAGATCTCCAGCGGGGGACGCGGCGCGAGCCGGTCCCAGCGGGCGAGGATCTCGCGGAACTGCTCCCGCGTCGGCAGCCAGTACTGCTTGTCGCCGCTGGAGCAGCTCTGCCCGAACGTCTGCAGGACGGGCGCGACCCGGGAGCGCGGGATGCCGGCGGCCTCCGCCATCCGGACCATCCGGTCGATCGCCCCGATGTCGCAGCGCTCCTGAGCCTCCGCCGAGCCCTTGCAGGGATAGGGATCGAGGCCGACCAGGTCGACGCCGACGCGGTCCGGCGTAAGCGTCTTCATCGGCCAGTCGGTGAGCGAGATGAACGAGATCTGGTCTGGTGCGTGCTGCCGGATGTAGTCGGCGCGGCGGCGGATCTCCTTCGTGATCTCGGGGCACTCGCCGGGGTTGGGCTCGTCCGACAGGTACCAGCCGTAGACCTTCGGGTTGCGGCCGAACCGCTGGACGGCCCGCGTGAACGAGCCGAAGTCGAGCTCGAAGTCGCCGCAGGTGAAGTTGCCGACCCACAGCATCGCCCGCATCCCGTCCGGGACCCCGGCGACGAGCGCGTCGTCGGGCTTCACGTCCACGAGGTCGTAGCCGAGCGCCCGCAGCCGCGGGTAGTCGGCGGGCTCGGTGTTCAGCGCGATGCGGCGCGTCCCGCCCGGCTCCGTCGCGGGCGTGCCGGGCGAGGCGAGCGGCCCCCGGTAGGGCTCGTGGCCGGACGCGCCCGCGCGCAGGTAGAGCAGGAACCCCGCGGCCAGCATCACCGCCGCGGCGACGGCTGTGATCCTGAACCGGACGTCCCGAAAATCCATGCTGTCCTTTCCCGGCCCGCCGCTAGACGGCGGACCCGGGCTCCTCGGCGGGATGCCCGGCGTCGGACGGCGGCGCCGCCTCCGTCACCGTCCCGTCCGCGGATACCCGCAGCGGCGGGACGGTGAACCCCAGGACGTACCAGACCGTCTGGGCGAGCGTCCGGAGCGTCGCGCGCATCGACGGGTCGCTCAGGAACACCGCGTCGACCGCGGCCTGCGCCGGGGCGAGCCGCTGGACGTAGAAGGCGAGGTCGACCTCCTCGCCGGGCGGGAGGACGTCGGAGTCCCGGAACCTGACCTGGGACACGCCCGTCATCCCCGGCCGGTGGTCGAAGATCCACCGCCAGCGCGCGTCGTAGTACACCGCGAGGTCGTAGGTTTCCGGGCGCGGCCCGACGAGCGTCATGTCGCCGCGCAGGACGTTCAGGAGCTGCGGCAGCTCGTCCAGGTACCAGCGGCGCAGCAGCCGGCCGGGCCTGGTGACCCGCGGGTCGCTGGTCGCGGTGACCTTCATACCGCTCGCGTTCTGGCGCATCGTCCGGAACTTGTAGATGGTGAACGGGCGGCCGCCCTGCCCGACCCGGGTCTGCCGGAAGATCCCCGGGCCCCGGCTCGTCAGCCGCACCAGCAGGTAGATGAGCACCAGCGGGACGGCGAGCAGCAGCAGCGCGGCCAGCGCGCCGGCGATGTCCAGGGCCCGCCGGCCGCGCGAGGGCGCGATGCCGTCGGACGGGTCGACAGGACGGGCGATGAGGGCCTCGGACATGGTCACCCCTTGTTCCTGACGTGCTGGAACCAGGCCAGCAGTGCCGCCGTGGTGGCGATGAAGGAGACGGACGTCGCGATCGCGGCGCCCCCCGCGCCGTGCGCCGGGATCAGGACGGCCCCGAGCACGACGACGACCAGCAGGCCGATGCCCTGCCCGGTGGACGCGGCGCCCGGCCGCCCGACCCCGTACAGGTAGGCCATGATGAGCCCCGTCACACCGAACGTGACGACGCCCGCGAGACGGATGTAGGTGGGCACGACCGCGTCGTCGAACACGTCGCCGAACACCCACGGCAGCGCCGTCCCGGCGATGAGCGCGAGCGGGAGCGCGGCCAGCACGGAGACGCCGAGCGCCGGCAGGATCAGGGCCGCGGTGCGGCGTGCCGCGCTCTTCTTGTCCTCCCGCGCGAAGTCGGGGTACAGGACGTAGTTCATGGCGAGGCCGGGCAACTGCACCAGCTCCGCGAACTTGCTCGCGACCGTGTAGACGCCGAGGACCTTCGGCCCGGCGAGCGCGCCCAGCAGCGCCATGTCGAAGCGGAGCTGGAGCAGGTCGATGAGCTGGCCGACGTAGCCGCGGAATCCGTATCCGGCGATCGACCTGCCGAGCTGCCGGTCGGGCCGTCCCCAGCCGCGGAAGAACCCGCGCCGCGCCAGCCTCCGTGCGATCCACGCCGCGGCGGCGATGTCGGCGAGGACGAGCCCGGCGACGAGCGCGCCCGGCCCGTGCCAGCCCAGCAGGAGCATGACGTAGATCGGCAGGAACACGAACTCCTCGACGGCGATGGCGAGGCTCGCGCCGTGCGGGTCGTCCGTCCCCTGGAGGAGGCCCTTCCCGACGGACACGTACCCCTGCGTGAACGACGGGATCGCGGCGGCGAGCGTCACCCACATGCCGAACGACTTGAAGAACACGAGGAAGAGCAGCGGGCTCAGCGCGAGCCAGCTCACGGCCGCCAGGACCGCGCCGATCACCGTCAGCCAGGCGAGCGTCGGCCGGACCCGGCTCTGGTCGCGGCCTTCCCGCGCCAGGAAGTAGGGCGCGGCGGCCGGGAGCCCCGCGTTCGACAGGTGGCAGAGCAGCCCCGGCAGGATCCGGACGAGCGTGAACGCCCCGACGAGCTTCGGCCCCCCGACCCGCGCGACGAGGACGGTCGCGAGCCCCAGCGACGCCAGCGCCCCCACCCGCGCCGCCATGTTCCCGGCGACGAGCGAGACGAGCCGCTTGCGGACCGCCTTCATCGCGTCGCCCTTGGGGCCGGGCGGCGGCTCGGCGATCGTGGTGGCGCGCGTGCTCGCCTGCGGGCCCGTCTGGAGGCGCACGTCGCGTGGGACGGGTTTCCGCAGGTCAGGACCGGCGTTCACCGGCGGCCCCAACGCAAGGGGCCGGGGCCGGCGCCGGGCGCGGCGGCCGAAGAGGTCCAGGGCGGCGATCAGGCCGAAGATCGCGAAGCCGTGCCGGTAGTGCAGGACCTCGTAGAACAGGGCGCAGATGAGGAACACGGCGATGAGGGCCCCGAACAGCTCGGGATGCGGGACGAGCCGCGCGTACTCGGGTTTCAGCGCGTCCCGCCTGGCGATCCGCACGCACCTCACCACCAGCGCGGACACCATCAGGATCAGCGCGAGCCCGCCGATGAACCCGCGTTCGAGGACGGAGGCGATGTAGTCGTTGTGCGCCTCGCGGACGTACATCTCCTGCCGGACGAGCATCTGCCTCTCGGTCTGCGCGGCGCCGATGCCCCACGGGTGCTCCTGGGCCTCGATCATGTGCCAGGTCGAGGAGAAGACGGTGCTGCGCGACTCGGTGCTCTCCCCGGTCGTCCGGCCGATGGAGTCGCGGAGTACCGGGGAGGCCTGGCCGGCGCGGTCCAGAATCGGCTGAAGGTCGATCTGGGTGACCGCCGTGACGGCGCCGGCGCCGAGGAACACGGCGGCGGCGCCGACCGCGATGGCGTGGTGTGCCTTTCCTTCGCGGAACAGCCGGAACAGGTAGCCGAGCAGCAGCGCGCAGCAGAGCGCGAGCAGGCCGCCGTTCGAGCCGGTGAGGAGTTCGGCGGCGATGAGGATCCCGCACACCGTCCAGCGCTGCCACTTCTTCTCCGGGAAGCGGGTGGCGCGCGCGATGAAGAAGACGCAGATGAACCAGTTGGCCGCGTAGTTGGCGTCGCCGAAGGTGAACTGCAGCCGCTCGCCGTCGATCTGCTTGCCGGACATCGCGTCGTTCCCGATCGCGAACCCGGTCATCATGACGAGCGCGTAGATCGTGCCGATCCAGACGAAGGCGCGCAGCGCGACGCGGAGCAGGGCCGGGTCGCGGCCGAGGTTGGCGAGGCAGACCGCCCACAGCAGGACGAACACGTCCTTGACGAGGGTGAGCACCCCGACGTCGTCGTTGGCGAGCGCCGCGACGCCGCCCGCGATGACCGTGAGCAGGGTGGGCAGCAGGAACGGCCACCGGACGGGCAGCTTCCGCGTCCCCGCCCACAGGAACGTCGTGAGGACGACCACGATCAGCACGACGTCGGGCAGCGCCGTGTTGCCGGGGCCGGGCGCGAGCCCGGCGGGCATCAGCATCGGCAGCGACGCGATGCCGACGACCAGGGCGACCGCCTCCGGCCGCCATCGCCGCCGCCTGGGCTCCGGCGGGTCCCGCGGCGGCGCCGGAGCCGAGGGCGCCGCCCTGGTCGCGGTCGCCGTCATGACCGCTGGTAGGGCCGCCTGGACGTGCCGCGGTACGTCTCGTCCAGCGCGGCGCCGAGGTGGGCGGGGGAGAACCAGTCACCGATCCGGCCGCGGGCGCGCTCGGCCATCCGGTCGGCGGCGGCCGGGTCGTCCAGCATGGCCGCGATGGCC
This sequence comes from Actinomadura sp. 1N219, assembly GCF_044326405.1. NCBI lineage: Bacteria > Bacillati > Actinomycetota > Actinomycetes > Streptosporangiales > Thermomonosporaceae > Actinomadura > Actinomadura sp. 1N219. The sequence goes on from NZ_JBIRAY010000001.1 coordinate 1,322,364, forward strand.
CCGGCGAGCAGCTCCGGGTCCTCCGGCGGGACGAGCAGGCCGGTCTCCCCGGCGAGGACGAGGTCCTGGTTGGACGGGACGGCCGTCGCGACGAGCGGGATCCCGGCGCTGATCGCCTCGACCAGCACGCAGGGCAGGCCCTCCCAGCGGCTCGCCATCGCCATCAGGTCGAAGGCGGGCAGGACGGCGGCGACGTCGTCGCTGTGCCCGAGCCAGCGCATCCGCTCCTCGACGCCGAGCTTCGCGGTGAGCCGCTTCAGCCGGTCCGCCATCGGTCCGCCGCCGACCCACAGCCCGAACACGTCGTCCGGCAGCCGGGCGACGGCCTTGACGAAGATCTCCGGGCCCTTCTGGAAGGTGAGCCGCCCGACCGACCCGACGACCTTGACGCCGAGGGGCAGGTCGAGGCGGCGGCGCGCCTGCGCCCTGGACCCGGGGGCGGTCACGTAGGCGTCGACGTCCACGGCGGGCCACGACAGCCGCACCCGCTCCGGCGTCGTGAGGCCGAGCCGCAGCGCGGTCGTCACCGTGTCCGTCCCGACGCCGAGGAACGCGTCGGTGTGCTTCGCGGCGATGCGTTCGAGGCGGATGTAGGCGGCCCGCCGCGCCCACGACTGGAACTCGTTGAACGGGAACCCGTGCCAGGTGTGCACGATGCGCGGCACGCCCGCGCGGGCCGCCGCGAGCCGCCCGATGACGCCCGCCTTGGACGAGTGCGTGTGGACGACGTCGTACCGCCCCTCCGCGAGCACCCTGGTCAGGGTGGACAGGGCGGCGAGGTCGTCGCGCGGCGAGATCTGCGGCACCAGCGGCCCCACCTGGACGATCTCCATCCCGGCGCGGTGCGCGTCCGGCGTGAGGTCCCCGGCGGCGGCGTTCGCGACGGCCTCATCGCCGTAGCGGACGGTGCCGCGCCCGGCGGACGGTTCGCTGTCCATGCCGACGCCGCCGGTCACGATCGCGCGCTCGTACATGCCGTCCGGCAGGGCCAGCGCCCCGTTCAGGGCCACCCGCCCGCCGCCGCCGTTGAAGCGGGTGATCACCTGCGCGACGCGCAGTTTCCTACCGGTACTCACGGATGACCTCACAGGGCGGGAGGGGACGGCGGGCCGGGCGGTACTCCGGCAGCAGGCGGCGCAGCAGCAGCCGCACCCCGGCGGCGTCGCCCGCCTCGGCCGCCGCGGCGAGCGCGTCCAGCAGCGGCGGCAGCCCGGCGGGCGGCGGCGCGGGACGGGTCCCCCAGATCTTCGGGTGGGCGGTGCGGAGCCGCGGCTCGGAGTCGGCGAACGCCTTCTCGGCCAGCTTCTCGCCGGGCCCGAGGCCGCTGAACCTGATCGTCACCACGGGCGAGCGAAGTTGCGCCGCGTACCGCTGCACGAGGTCGAGCACCGGGACGGGCCGGCCCAGGTCGAGCGCGAACGTCTCCGCCTCCTCGGCGAGCGCGGCCGCCTCGATCAGCAGGCCCGCCGCCTCCGCCACCGTCATCACGTGCCGCGCCGCCTCCGGATGCGCGACGGTGACGACCTCGCCCGCCGCGATCGGGTGCGCGAGCGGGCCGAGCGGCGCGCCCGGCGCGCCGATGACGTCGCCGACGCGGACGGCGGCGAAGCACGTCGGGCCGCCCGTGGCCGTCCGCAGCAGCAGTTCCCCGAGCCGCATCGTCGCGCCGAGCACCGACGTCGGCTCCGCGGCCCGGTCGGACGAGACGAGCACGAGCCGCCGCGTCCCGTGCCGCACCGCGCTGTCGACGACGTGCCGGGTGCCGATCACGTTGTCGGCGACGCCGCGGCACGGGTCGTCCTCGACCTCGGCCAGCCGGTGCCGGCCCGCCGCGTGGAAGAGCAGCTCGGGCAGTGCGTCCCCGACGACGGCGTCGACGCGGTCGGCGTCCCGCACGTCCGCCTCGGCGAGGGTGACGCGGCAGTCGCCGGGCTCCCCGGCCAGCTCGCGGGCGAGCCGGTCCAGCCCGCGCACGTCCTTGTCGACGAGGCACAGCGCGGCGGGGCCGAGCCGCCGGACCCGCCGGCACAGCGCGGCGCCGACCGTCCCGCAGGCGCCCGTGACGAGCACCCGCCGGCCGCGGACGAGACGCAGCCCGCGCAGCTCGGCGAGCACGATCTCCTCCCGGTCCAGCAGCAGCGCGAACGGGCTGGCGGGCGGTGGCGCCGCGGCGGGCACGGCGGCCCGGCGGGGCCGGTGCGGCGGGAACCAGCGCACGGTCAGCTCCGGGTCCGCAGCGTCTCGGCGAGCGCGGCGACGACCCTGTCCTGGCCGTCCGCCGTAAGGCCGGGATAGAGCGGCAGCGACAGCAGTTCCTCGCCGACCCGGTCGGTCACGGGCAGGTGCCCGCACTCGTCCTCGCCGAGGATCTGCCGGTAGGCGGTCAGCTGGTGGGCCGGGATGAAGTGGACGGACGTCCCGACGCCCGCCGCCTGCATCGCGTCGCCCACCGCGTCGCGGTCCGGGACGCGCACCTGGTAGAGGTGCCAGGCGTGCTGGACGCCGTCGAGCCTGTTCCGCTGCGGAAGGACGACCCCGGGCACGTTCGCGAACGCTTCGTCGTAGCGGGCGACGAGCTCCACGCGGGTCTGCTGCCAGCCCGGCAGCGACCGGATCTGCGCGCGGCCGATCGTCGACTGGACGTCGGTCATGTTCGCCTTGAGCCCGATGGACTTCACGTCGTACCGCCAGCTCCCGCCGGGCAGGTACCGCTTCCACGAGTCCTTGCTCATCCCGTGCAGCCGCATCGACCGGACCCGGTCGGCGAACTCCTCGTCGCCCGTCGCGACCGCGCCGCCCTCGCCGATCGGCATGTTCTTCGTCGCGTAGAAGGAGAAGCACGCCGCGTGCGACTCCGAGCCGACGGGCTTGCCGCCGCGCGCCGCGCCCGGCCCGTGCGCGGTGTCCTCCACCACTCTCGTCCGGTCGAGGCCGGCCGCAGCGGCGAGAGCGGCGACGTCCACGGGGTAGCCGCCCTGGTTCTGGGTGACCATCGCGGCGGGCTTCACCCGGGCCGCCGCCGCGGCGACCGTCTCCGGGCTCGGGACCAGCGTCTCCTCGTCGATGTCGACGAACACCGGACGGAGCCCGGCGTGCAGGATCGCGTTGATCGCGCCGCAGAACGTCAGGCTGGGCGTCAGCACCGGCGACCCCGGCGGCAGGTCCATCGCGCGCAGGCTCAGCTCCAGCGCGCTCGTGCACGAGGCGACCGCGACGACGTGCGCGGCGCCGAGATGGTCGGCGAACTCCTGCTCGAACGCGGCGGTCTCCGGGCCGGTGGTGAGCCATCGGGAGTCGAGCACCTTGGCGACCGCGTCGGGCACCCCGTCGGTGAGCGGCGGGACGCAGAACGGAACGGCTGAACTCATCTGGTTGCTCCTAGTTGTCACGGGCCCGGCGGGGCCAGCGGGAGGTGGTCGTCGGGGATGTCGCCTTGCCTGCGGTGGCCACGACGCCGAGCAGCGGCCAGCCGGACGCGGCGACCAGGTCGCGGACCGTCTCCAGCCCCGCCACCGTCGTCACCGGCCCGACCACCACGACCACGCCGACCGTCTCGTCCGAGCCGGGGTCGATGTCCTCGAACGCGTGCACGTGGCACAGCCGGCGAACCGGGACCGGCTGGGTGACCTCCGACGGGGAAACCTCGCCGGACTTCTTCCTCATGAGGGCGGTGCCGCCGCCGGAGCGGACGATGGACATGCTCGTCCTGCCGCCGGGCCGGCCGCTGTTGAGAGTCGGCCAATCGTCGTCCGCGCCGTCGTCCGCGTCGCCCTCCCCGGACTTGCCGGCGCCCTCTCCCGGCTCGCCGGTGCTCGCTCCGGACTCGCGGGCCTCGCCGGACGTGTCGGGGACCTCCCCGGACTGGACGTGCTCGTCGTCCGCCCCCCAAGGGCCGGGCCTCGACGCGACGGCCCGGGTGTCGTCCCCATAGACCGCCGACGCCACCGCCGACACCAGCTCGCCGGGCAGCGGTCCGGGCGCGCCGACCAGCGCGACCCGTCCGACGCCCTCCCGCTTGGCCGCCAGCCGCACCCGGCGGCCGAGGTCGGCGAGTTGCGCGGGCCCCTTGTCGGCCCAACCGAGCAGCGGCACCCCGAGCCGCCGCGCAACCCGCCGCTGTCCCGGGATCGTGGGCCGGACCATCTCGGCCACGACCGCGATCAGGATCCCGCCGACCAGCCCGACCAGGCCCGCGATCGCCGCCATCATCACCGTGGGGTCCGTCTTCGGGGCGAGCACCGCGGGCTGCACCACCGTCGCCGTCCCGGCCGACGTGAGCTGCGTCAGCAGGGCCGAGCGGTCCGACCGCAGGTCCGTCAGCTCCGTCTGCACCCGCTCCCGCTCGTTGGCCGCGTCGATGTCGGGCACCGGCTGCGCCGCCGCCCGCCGCGACAGCGGCCCGAGCTTCTTCTCCAGCGCCCGGGCGCGCTTGTCGATCTCGGCCAGCCGCTGATTGATCGATCCCTGGTTGGACTCGTTGATCTCGCGGACGACCTCGGCGCCGATGGCGTCCGTCAGCGTCCGCGCCACGGCCGGGTCGGCGTCCTTCACCGACAGCTCCACGACCGTGGACGTCCCGAGCCCGGACACCCCGATGGCCTTCGCCAGCTTCGGCGGCGACCGGTCGACCCCCTGCCGCCGCAGCACCTCGCGCAGCAGGGTGTCGCTGGTCGCGAACGCCTTCACCTGGCTGACCACGGTGCTCACGCCCGCGTCCCCGGCCGCCGCGTCGGTCGCCGGGCCGCCGGACTGCAGCCGCGCCTTCGCGACCGACGGCGGCTCCTGCCCGCTCATCAGCAGCGCCACCAACGCCACCGGGAGAACCGTCATGACCAGCAGGAGCGCCCAGTAGCTGCGAACCACCCGCGCGGCGACTTCGTCGATCTCCACGTCTTCCCCTCCGGCTTCGTCAACCGCGAGCGTAAGAACGGGACAAGCTGGAGCAATCGCCCAAAAGACGACCCCCGGCTACGCCGTTTGCATCAGGCCGGCGGCAGCGCGTTCACCCGTCCGAGGGGCGCATCCCGGCGCGCATCGCGAGCGTGATCGCCTCCAGCGCGGAATGCATGTCGAGTTTCGCCAGCAGGTTCTGCGTGTGGGTGCGGACGGTGTTGGCCGACAGGCCGAGCCGTTCGGCGATCTCCGCGCGGCCGAGGCCGTCCACCATGCACTGCAGGACCTCCCGCTCCCGCGGCGTCAGCCCCGCCAGCAGCCGCGCCCCGGCGTCCTGCTCGCCGTCGTCGCGCAGGAGCCGGCGCAGCACCTCGCCCATCACGTCCGGCGGGATCCAGCCGCCCTGCCACGCCGCCGACCGGATCACCCGCGCGACGAGGTCGGCGCTCTCGGTCTTCTCCAGCCAGCCCACCGCGCCCCGCCGGATGGCCTGCACCATCGCGTCCAGGTCGCTCATCGCGGTCAGCACGACGACCCGGACGCCCGGATCCGACTCGCGGACCCGGTCCAGGACCTCCAGCCCGCTCTCCGCGCCCAGCGTCAGATCGAGGACGAGCACTCGCGGGCGCTCGGTGGCGATCAGGGCGAGTGCGTGCCGCACGTCGGCGGCGATCGGGAGGATCACCAGATCGGGCTCGCGGCCCAGCCGGGCCGCGAGGGCCTCGGCGAAGAGCGCGTGATCGTCCACGATGAGGACGCGGATCGGTTCCATGCACCGACCATGACCGGTGCCGGCGTCCGGCGGATCCCGCAAACGCTGTACTTCGATCAAACGCTCGATCGTGAGGGCGGGGGGCCTAACCGGCCGTCACGGACGGTGGCGTAACGTCGCATGCGCGGACGCGAATTCGCAGTGCGAGGTTCACCCTCGTCCGGACTCGGTCACCTGGAGGGCAGACCATTGACCGGCCGCGATTCGCCTGCTGATTCTGGTCCGTGTCATTTCAGGGGACATATCGGCTGTCAGGGGATGCTCATGAAAGTCCTGATCACCGGGGGTGCCGGTTTCATCGGGAGCACGATCGCCTCCGCCTTCGCCGAGCGCGGGGTCACGCCCGTCGTGCTCGACAGCCTCGTCACGGGCAGGTCGGAGTTCACCGACGGACGGATCTTCTACCGGGGCGACATCGGGGACGGTGAGCTGGTCGACGAGATCTTCCGGAGCCATCCCGAGATCGTCGCGACCGTCCACTGCGCCGCGCTGATCGTGGTGCCCGACTCGATGGCCGACCCGCTGCGCTACTACCGGGTCAACCTCACCAAGACGCTCGAACTCGCGGGCCATCTCGTCCGCAACGGCTGCGACCGGATGATCTTCGCGTCCACCGCCGGGATGTACCGCCCCGAGCCGGACCTCTCGGTCACCGAGACCTCCGACCTGGAGCCGCAGAACCCGTACACGCGCTCGAAGATGATGGCGGAGCTCCTCCTGGAGGACTTCTGCAAGGCCTACGGCCTGCGCGTCATCTCGCTGCGCTACCTCAACCCGATCGGCGCCGACCCGCAGCTCCGCACCGGCCTGCAGAACAGCAAGCCGACCCACGCCCTGGGCAAGATGATCGAGTGCCACACCCTGGGCGGCCCGTTCACGATCACCGGCGTGGACTGGGAGACCCGCGACGGCACCGCGATCCGCGACTACATCCACGTCTGGGACATCGCCCGCGCGTTCTCCGAGGCCGCCGCCCGCTTCGACTCGATCGTCCCGCCGCGCGGCGAGGGCTCGGGTTACGAGGTCATCAACCTGGGCACCGGCGACGGGACGACCGTCCGCGAACTCGTCGAAGCATTTCGCGAGGTGGTCGGCGACGATTTCAAGGCCGAAGAGGCCCCGGCCCGTCCCGGCGACGTCGTGGGCGCCTTCGTCAATCCGACCAAGGCATGGGAATTGCTCGGCTGGAAACCCGAATACACCATCGAGGACGCCATCCGCCATTCCCTCCAATGGGCCGAACGCCGCCGCGAACTCGACGTCGCCTGACCCGCCCGCACGGGCTCGTCCGGTCCTCCCGGCCCCCTGACAAGCCGGGAGGACCGAACGGGCCGGTCAGGGCCGCGTGGCCGCGGTCACGAACATCGGAAGGGCGAAGAACGACCGCCCGCTCCGGCCCCGTTCCCGCTGCTCCGCGACCCACGCCTCGGCCTGCGCCTCGCTGATCGCCCCAACCGACTGCGACTTGTCCGCCATGTCGGCCAGCACGGGCACTATCGCCCCGTCGGTGGAGACCGTGATGTCGGCCTCCACGGTGACGTCGGCGAAGCCCGCGTCCAGAAGAAGGTTGTGGAGGCGGCGGACGACGCGCGGGGCGGCGATCATGTCGGCGCGAGCGTGCACGATGGCGCGGGTGAGCGCGGCGTCGTCGGAGTCGATGACGAAGGTGTCCCAGTCGTGCCCGACCAGCACGATGCGTCCGCCGGGGGCGAGCACGCGCCGTGCCTCGGCGAGCGCGCGGGCGGGGTCGTCCAGGACGTGGAACACCTTGTCGGCCCGGTAACCGTGCAGCGCCCCGTCCACGTAAGGCAGCCCGTAGGCGTCCCCGGCCCGGAAGTTCGCGCCGGGCCAGCGCTCCCGGGCCAGGCTGATCATCCGCTCGTCCGGATCGACCCCGACCGCCCGCGCGCCCAGCTCGCCCATCTCCGCGACCGCCCGCCCGGCCCCGCACCCCACATCGACCACCGCCACGTCCGGCCTGATGCCGAGCAACCCGTAGGACCGCGTGCGCAACTCACGCATCTCGGGGATGCTCTCCGCGAGATCGAGCTGAAAAATAAGCGCATCGGTGCCGCTTGCCGTTTGCTTCTGATCCATGCCCAGAACCTTGCAACTTAAAGCCCACTCGAAGTCAAGCGGGCAACCCGTCCCGACGAGCGCACCACCCCGGCCCACGCCCGCGCCGCGGCCGTCCAGCTCACCACCAAGAACCACCTGCTCGCCGAGGTCGCGGCGGCGTGGGCGGCCCTCGCCCTGTCCTGACGGCGGCGGGCTGGTATGACCGATCAGTTATACTCAACCCCGTGAGTTGGGAGATCAGCCTGCACCCCGAGGTCGAGGCTTGGTACTTGGCGCTCTGCGTCAGCGATACGGAGACCGCGGATCTGATCAAGGACGCGATCGATCAGCTCGCCGAAGAGGGCCCAACTGTGCGCCGCCCGCTCGTGGACCGAGTTCAAGGCAGCCGGTACCACAATATGAAGGAGTTGCGGCCTCCCTCGACAGGCATGAGTGAGATCAGGATGCTTTTCTGCTTCGATCCGGCGCGAGAGGCGATCTTCCTGGTCGCCGGCGACAAGGCCGGCAACTGGGTTCGCTGGTATCGAGAAGCCATTCCCTTGGCTGACGAGCGTTTTACCGAGCATCTGATCGCGTTGAAGGAGGAGGAAGGGCGATGAGCACCGGATACAGCAAATGGTCCGAGGTCAAGGCCAAGGCTGCCGCGCTCGACCCTCGAGACGAGGCCGAACGCGCCGCCGGTGAGGCGGCCGCACGTGAACGGCGTGAGACCTACGTCCGCGGATTCCAGCTGTCTGAGATCCGCAAGGCCGCCGGCGTCACCCAGGCGCAGCTGGCCGAGATCCTCGGTGTCAGCCAGGCCCGGATCTCCAAGATCGAACACGGCGAGGTATCCGGCGTCGATGTCGTGCGCGACTACGTCGCTGCTCTCGGCGGCCACCTCGACCTGGTCGCCACCCTCGGCGACCGCACGTGGAAGGTCGCCTAACCGCCCGCACGGGCTCGACCGCCCGCTCCTTCCTGCCGGACACCAGGGCCTGCCGGACACCAGGGCCTGCCGGACACCAGGGCCTGCCGGACACCAGGGCCTGCCGGACACCAGGGCCTGCCGGACACCAGGGCCTGCCGGACACCAGGGTTCTTGACATCGATCTCCTTGACCTTCAGGGCTGCGGGGAGGTCCAGGGCCGCGACCATCGCCTCCACCGCCGCCACATCGCCAGAACCGGTATTGGTGCTCTCGGTGCTCCGAGCGCGGCTCAGGAGAGCTGAATAGAGTCGGGCATAGGATTCGAGGTCGGCGAAGGTGTCCTCCGCCATTACGATCTCACGTAGGTGGCGCGGGCGGCGTCGAAGTCGCCCTGCCTCATCTGCGCCCTTCCGCGAGTTATCCTCGCCCAGGAACGCACATATCTCAGGTCGAGGTGGTCGGCGATTCCGATGGCCTCCTGGCAGCACGCCAGCGCCTGATCATAAGAGCCTTCGAGCAGCATCGTGTCGGCCATGTACTTGAGCGTGACGGCGACTCCGCGCTCGTACTGCTGCTCCCGTTTGATCCGAAGACTGTCTTCGAGGTACCTGGCGGCGAGGGCCCTGTCGCCCAGCGCGTGATGAACCACTCCGAGACTTCCGTAGAGCGGCCCGATCTCCCGCCAGGAACCCATCTTTCCGTGAATGGAGATCGCGCGCTCGTACAGGGACAGCGCACGCTTCCAGTTTCTGCGCCGGCGCTCGATGTTCCCGCGGAACAGGTAGATGTTGCCCAGGTCGTATTCGAAGGGTGCCTGCTCTTCCAGGGTCAGCGCCTCGCGCAGCAGATCCTCCGACGCGACCCAGGTCCCGCTGTGGCTGAGCAGCCGCGCGAGCTGGATCATCGCGAAGGCCCCGGACCGCGGGTCGTCCTCCGTCTTGTAGATGCCTACCGCCTCCTTGGCGGCCTCGATCCCCTCGTCGGTCCTCCCGTGCAGCCGGCACACCGTCGCCTTGGCCAGGAGGAGCCGGGCCCGCGAGAGCGGATCCCGGCCGATCCGCCGCATCCCGCGCTCGATGTTCGCGTCGGCCTCGGAGAATCGGGAGAGAATGCCGCACGTCTCGACGAGCCGGTAATAGGACTCGGTCATGGCGATCGGCTCGGCGGCGGCGCCGGTCTCCAGCTCGTCGACGGCGGCTTGGTAGAGGCTCAGTGCCTCCTGGTAGCTTCCGCGGCCGACCAGCACGATCGCCCGCATCTCGATGATCCAGAGCTTGAGATCGCCCGGCAGATCGGAATGGAAGTCGAGGTCGTCCAGCAGTCGTTCGGCGGTGTCCCACTCGCCGTTTCTGATGGCCTCCTGGCTGGTGCACAGCAGCTTCCACAGCTGGCCGTTTCTCGTCGCGTACTGAAAGGCCGCCATTTCCTTGATCATAGGATCGAGTGAGGTGCTGTAGCCGATGTTCCGCGCGGCGCGGATCATCTCGTGACCCAGCTCGATTCCCATCTCTTCGTCAGCGGACAGGAGATGGTAGATCTCGTCGCTCAGGTACTGCGCGCCCCTCGCGCTTCTCCTGGAGCGGAGCAGGGAGGCGACCGTGCCGTGCATCCGCCGGACCCGGTCGGGGTCGAGTGCCCTGGTGTCGGCCAGCAGTGCGGCACGTGCCAGATCGTGCAGGCCGTAACTGCCGTCCCTGTTCCTCAGCACGAACGACAGGCCGACGATGACGTCGAAATGCTCGCGTGCGTCCGGCCCGACCAGGGCGTCCACCATCTCCCTGTCGAACCAGCGGGGGACCGCGCAGGCCCGGATGATCTGGACGAGCGTGTCTTCACCCAGCTCGGACATGAATCGGGAGATGACCCTTTCCACCACTGCCGGATGGTCGTTGAGGTCGCTCAGGTCGCTGGTCCACAGACGGTCCGACTTGGCGCGATGCGTGTCCGCGATGACACCGCAGAGGAAGGGGTAGCCACGGGTTGTGGCGTGGATGAGCCTGGCCTTGACTTCGTCGGCGATTCCGTGCAGCCGCCAGAACTCAATGCTTTCCGCCTCGGTGAAGGAGGTCAGTTCATAGGGGTGGGTGACGAATATGAGCGGTTCCCAGCTCGGCAGCTCGGCCAGGGGGATTCTTCCGGCCACGACCAATGTCACTTCGGTTTGCAGATGCGGGATCACACTTTGCAGCAGCCACTCGTCCAGGCCGGCGGTGCACTGCTCGTAGACGTCAACGGTGAGAAGGAAGGCCCCCTGTTCGAGCGCCAGGTGGTTCAGCACGTCCACCGTGAGCTCGGTCAGCTTGGCCTCCGCGTTCGCGCAGAACTGGATGTCCTCCTCTTTGAGCCCCGTAGTGCGTGAGATGCGACGAACGTCGGATCTGCTGATCCTGCCGCCGATGAAGCTCCCGATGTGGGAGCCGACCATGGAGCCCATCGGCAGCCCGGTCGCCGACCCCAGCGTCTCCCCGACCACGCCGCCGAGAAGTCCGCCCGATTCCCCGGCCTCCGCCGACATGGCGCCCGCCGCGTGCGCCAGCTTGATTTCGATGGCCTCCAGCTTTTCGAAGTGCCTCTCGAACTCTCGCAGCAGGGATGTCGGGGTGGATTTCCTGAGCTGAGAATAGAGGCTCTGGAGCGCCGAGAAGGGAGTCCTGTGCTTCTGCACACTGATTCCGGCGACGGGATGTCCCTCAGCCTCGGCCAGGGTGGCGAACTGCAGGAGCAGAAAGGACTTGCCCATTCCCGTCTGGCCGTGGATGTTCAGAATCGCCACGTCTTCGAACGCGCCGTTGCGAAGCCTCCTGAGGAACATACTCAGAATCTCCTGCCGGCCCGCGAACCTGTTCGTCCGGCGGGACTTCAGGAGATCCGAGTAGGTGCCCATGCTTCCCCGTTATGCCTCGCCGGTTGCTCGTGGCCACATCATGACCCCCTGTTCCGGCCCAGGAGGCGAAAAGATGTACAGCTGGCGGAGGGTGGTCTCGCCTGCCTTGTTGACATGCTGGTGTTCGGTTCCGGCGGGAATGTAGATCGCGTCGCCGGGGTCGAGCATGAACTCCCTGCCACACGAAAGGATGGTGGCGATTCCCTCGATCACATAGATGAACTCATCGACCTCTCGCGTATGCGGCGGGACGCTCGACCCCGCGGCGAACGAGATGTATCCGAGGGCAAGACTTTTCGCACCGGTCGATTTCGGGTCGATGAGCACCTGCGCAAGCACACCCTCGGCACCTTTGTGGACTTCTGCCCTATTACCACGTGCGATGACGGGCTCCATCGCCGGCCTCCCCTGCTGATCGTTCTTTGCGGGCACCCTGCATGCCCATCTTTGCATGTTCGGCGGAGAGGAAACAGAAAAGGATCTTTCCTACTCGCGCTATGAGTAAAACTACTCATTGACTCCGTGAGTTGACTCCCCGCATGGTCCTTTAACCGTATTTTCGGGCATCCCGCTCGATCGTTTTGCATATCCGATCAGGTCCGCTGCCAGGGACGGCGGCAATTGATCAGCGGCCTGGCCAGGTGGAGGGGAACATGCGGTGTTTGAGGAGGCCGTCCACCTCGTCTGCCGCACGCTTGGCGTCGCCACAGGGGCAGAGGTAGCCGTGCCTGCCGCGTCCGGCCTCGTAGTAGGCCCAGTTCCCGCCAGGTGTCGCGCGGACATGAACCGCGATGCGCACGTGGCGGTCCGGTCCGAACGCGAGGACCCACAGGAGCGGGGGACGGGTCGGGAACTCGTCGGCCTGGTAGAGCTTGATGTGCCGGTAACCCTTGGGTTCGACTGCGACCGCGAGTAGGTCGAGGTGGCGGATGGCCGTGGCCCGTCCCAGACGGGTCCGCCACCGCAACAGGTGGCGGCCCGCCTGGACGTTCAGCGGGCGCAACGGGCCCATACGAGCTTGCCCTCCTCGCCGAGCCGCCGGACACCCCAGTCGTGGACCATCTGCGACATGAGCAGCAGGCCGCGTCCGCTCTCGGCGTCGCCGTCCTCGTCCCGGACCACAGGGAGCGCGGTGCCTTCGTCCTCGACCTCGATGACGGTGAGCGGCTCGCACCCGTCCGGGAAGACGCGGACGACGATGCGCCCGACACCGACGTGCTTGTAGGCGTTGGTCACCAGTTCGGTGACCACGAGCCGCCCGTCGTAGTCGTCGGTGTGCCCGAGCTTGCGGAACCGGTCGGTGAGGTAGCGCCGCGCTTTCGCGGGCGCCTGGGCGTCCGGCTCCAGCACGAGCGCCGGCGACTCGGGCGCGAGTAGCACTGCGGGCATCGGTGAATCCCCCTCCAGCTTGGATGGCGGCTGATCTCGAACGGGGCCAATCCGCCAAACCGGAAGTACCCGCCGCTATCACCCTGTGTTATCGAACGACCACCATCCAGCCATGGGGAGACGTACTCTCTCAGGAGAGCTCGAGAACGCCCTCAACCGGGTTGCATCAAGTAGCTCCAGGGTTGCCCCTCGGAAGGAAGATCGAGATGGCCTCTACGATCGAGAACCGACGTCACACCCCCGAATTGCGGTCTTTCGGTGCCGTGGTCAGGAGGTCGCGCGAGGTGGCGGGGCTCAAGCAGGTTGAGGTTGCTGGCTTGGTGAACGTAACCCGCGCTTACATTGGCCATGTCGAACTGGGCAAGACTAGATGTCGGCTCGACTTCGCCAGGCGTCTCGACAACGCGCTCAAGGCCGACGGCGAGATCGTCAAGGCATGGAACGAACTGATTGAGTCGATCAAGTCCGTCAAGTACGCGGCTTACTTTGTCGATTTCCCGAAGGCCGAGTCAACGGCCAGCCTGGTCCGTGTCTATGAGACACACATTGTCAACGGCTTGTTTCAGACGGAGGCGTATGCGAAGGAACTAATCAAGGACCCGGACATCCTCAATACACGGATGAACAGGCAGAAGCAGGTTATGGCCGACCCTGTGCCGAAAATATTTGTTGTCCTTGAGGAGAGCGTTCTTCATAAGCAGGTCGGTACACAGGAGGTCATGCGCGAGCAGCTCGAGTACCTGCTGGAGCTCTCCGAGCGACCCGGCATCCGCCTGCAAGTGCTTCCCACCGCCGTCTACGTGGAAGATGCGCGAGCCGCCTTCGCGATCGCCACCCAGTCGGACCGTAGCGATACCGCATACCTTGTAACTGGCACGGGCGGGGTGACCAGCGCAGACCCGGTGGAGCTTGCCAACCTGCACGAGAGATTCGGTAGTCTTCAAGCAGAGGCTCTTAATGTGAGAGACACGCGAGCGCTGATTAGAAAAGTGATTGAGGAGAGATGGACATGAGCAAGTTGGTCTGGCGCAAGGCTTCGCGGAGCACGGCAGAGGGCGACAATTGTGTTGAGGTTGCCGGTTCTCCGAACACCGTGGCGGTACGTGACAGCAAGGACCCCGATGGTCCCAGGCTCATCATTAGCACCAGCGATTTCCAGCATTTCACGAACATTCTCAAAAACCTGTAGTTCGACGGGGTTGATTTGCCAGCAGAGTCATGAGACAACATGAACGTGAGCGAAGCATCGTGGCGCAAAGCTTCACGCAGCACGGTTGAGAACGATAGCTGTGTTGAAGTCGCTGGTGTGTCGAGCGGGGTAGCACTCCGGGACAGCAAAGACCCCATGGGCCCCAAGCTCGTCGTGAGCCGTCGTGACTTCCGACGACTCGCCCAGGTGCTCAAGGAGCGCTGACGGGCGCGTGTAGCGGACGACGGTCCAGTGCAGCGTCCGCTACGGATTGAGGGTGCGGGCGTGATGGAGCGCGTCGTTCAGTAGGTGGGTGAGGTGCCGCTTGCCCTCTGCGGTGGGATGCGCCGCCGCGACCGCGGGGCCTGGACGGCGGCCAGGCCCTCGCGTCGCCAGCGGCGATCAGCTTGTGAGGCCGACTTGTGCGGTGTTCAGGGGCGGCGGTAGTGCAGCGTGACCGCGCCCGTGGTGGGGATGGTGGTGGTACCGGCGAGTTGCCAGGTGGATGCGTGGTCGGTGGGGAGCAGACGCAGGCCCCCGCCGAGGGTCGCGGGAACCACGGTCAGGTAGAGCTCGTCGACCAGGCCTGCCTTGAGGAGCGCTTGGATGATGCTGGCGCTGTTCAGGACGAGGATGTCCCGGCCCGGAGCATCCTTGAGTGACCGCACCTCTGCTTCGGGGTCCCGGGCCACCCGGGCGTTGGTCCATTCCGTCTTCTCCAGATCGGCCTGCTGCAGCGTCGTGGAGAAGACCACCTTCTCCACGGTGGCGAGCCAGTTGCCCAGATCACGGGTTCGGGTCGAACTGCTCGGGTCCTTGGTCAAGCCGGGCCACACGGAGGTGAAGCCCTCCCAGTTGGTCCGGCCCACGATCGCCGTGCTCGCGCCCCGCCAGATGCCCTCATAGAAGACCTCGCTCTGTGGGCTCATGATGTGCTCCATGGCCCAGCTCATGTCGTCATCGGGCCCGGTGCTGCTGTAGCCGTCGATCGACACGACGGCGTCGGCGATGACGGTGCGCTGTGGTCCAGTGGTCCCAGCCATGGTGGTCTCCGTTTCACTGTTGACGGCCTCGTAAATAGTGTCCGCCGGATACTGTGTATGCTAGACACAATTTGAGAGTGGCGACAAGCCCGAAGTTTCGGAGGCTCGATGTGAACGGCACCGTTGAGTTGCTGTGGGGGCTGCGACAACCGCCGAGCCGAGGACCCAAACCTGTGCTCAGCGTCGACCGCATCGCCCAGGCCGCGATGGACATCGCCGACGCCGAAGGGCTCGCCGGGATCTCCATGCAGCGGGTGGCCGCCGAACTCGACTTCACTAAGATGGCGCTCTACCGCCACATCAAGGGCAAGGACGAGCTGCTCGCCGTCATGATCGAGGTGGCCGTGGGCGACGCGCCTGATCTGACGGGGGTGCCGGGCGGCTGGCGCGGCAAGCTCGGGCAGTGGGCCCATCAGATGTGGGCGACGTGGGATCGCCACCCGTGGCTGCCGGGCGCCACCGTCGGCGACCGGATCATGGGCCCACGAGAGGTCGCCTGGACCGAGGCCGCGGTCGCCGCGCTGGCCGGGACCGGGCTGAGCGGCGCCGAACAACTGGACGCCGTTCTCCTGCTCAGCGGCCACGTCCGCAACACCCGGTCGACCACAGCGGCCGGCACCCAGCCGTGGACAGCCGACCGGCGGCTCAACCCCGCTATCAACGCCCTGCTCGATGACCCCGCCGGCCGCTTTCCCGCGCTGACCGCCGCGATCACAGCCGCCGGGAACCCGTCCCCGGGCAGCAGCCGCGAGTTCGGCCTCCAACGCATCCTCGACAGCCTGGAACTCCTCATCACCCAACGCTCACGCTGAACCCGTACCCCGCGATCAACCAAGGTGACCAGCACATACAGCCGGAACCCACCTAGGCCGTCCAACCGCTTGGGCAGTCGACCTGCGGGACGTAGCACGGCCAGGGCGGCCCATTGTCGTGGGCTCGGTATCGGGCCGGCCTTGGCGGTGTCTGTCAGGGGGACGGTCATGCGGGGCCGCTCCGCTCGGTGAGCCGCTGGTATTGCTCGTCGCTGAGTTTGATGGCGGCGGCGTGCGCGTTCTCTTGCAGGCGGTGCAGTGTCGCGGTGCCGGGGATGGGGAGCATCACCGGGGAGCGTCGAAGCAGCCAGGCCAGCGCGATCTGGGCGGTGGTGTGGTCGGCGAGCCCTTCGATGTGGGTCAAGGTGCCGAGGGTGGAAAGGTCTCCGCTGCCGAGCGGTCCCCAGGGGATGAAGGCGATGCCGTGGCGCTCGCAGTGGCCCAGGACGTGGTCCCAGTGCCGGGTCGCGAGGTTGTAGTGGTTCTGCACCGAGACGATGTCGACGATCTCGCGGGCCGCCTGGATGTCGGCGATGTCGACCTCCGACAGGCCGATATGACGGATCTTCCCGGCTTCCTGCAGCTGTTTGACCGCGCCCAGGGTGTCGGCCAGCGGCACCCGCGGGTCGATCCGGTGCAGCTGGTAGAGGTCCAGGCAGTCCACGCCGAGCCGGCGCAGGCTGGTCTCGACGCCCTGGCGAATGAACTCCGGCAGGCCCACCGCCTCCCACTGGCCCGGCCCGGGCCGGACGCCGCCGCCCTTGGTGGCGACCACGATTCCGTCATAGGGGTGCAGGGCGTCCCTGATCAGTTCCTCGTTGGTGAACGGCCCGTAGGCCTCGGCGGTGTCGATGAAGTCCATCCCGAGTTCGACCGCGCGGCGCACAACCGCGATCGCGCCGTCGCGGTCGGCGGGGTCGCCCCAGGTCCCGGGACCGGTCAACCGGATGGCGCCGTAGCCGAGGCGATGCACACGCAGGTCCCCGAGCTCGATGGTGCCGCTCAGATGCGCGGGGCGCTGGAGAGGGTGAGTGGTCGTCTGCCCGTGATTCATGCACCATAGGCTGACCTCTCAAGCCAACTTGAGCGCAACCTGGAGACGCCGGTGAGTGACGAGCTGTACTCGATCACTGAGATTGCGCGCGCGTTCGGTGTCCGCGTCTCGGCCCTGCGCTACTACGAGGAACGCGGCCTGCTGCGCCCGACCTGCCGGCGGGCCAGAGTCCGCTACTACGACCGCGCGGCGCTCCGCTCGCTGGCGCTGCTGCAGCTGTGGCATCTCGACGGGATGATGAGCCTGGACGACACCACGACGCTCATGGCAGCGCCGGACCCCGCCCGCTGGAGAGACACCCTCGCCGCCCGCGCCGACGACCTCGAACAGCAGATCGAACGCCTGCGCGCGGCCAAGGCCGCCCTGGACCACTTCCTGAGCTGCACCAGCGAAGACCCCGCAACCTGCCCGGTCGTCGAGGAGATCCTCAGCCACCGAATCGACCGGGCCCTGCACGGCCTGCCAGACCAACCCCCGCCCGGACGGCCCATCTCCCCCTCTGCCAGCGAGAACCCTCAGAGCAGGGGGCGTCCGCCCGCGGGAGCGTGAGGGCAGGCTGCGGTGGAGTTCCAGCCTAGGCGTGGAGTGCCCATCCATCGAGGGCGTAGGCCACAGGTGTGCTGGGACGGCGGGCTCGCGCCGGCGGAGTGCCTCCACGTCCCCGTGGGACGGGTGGAAGGTCGGGCCCTGGGGCGGTTTGGGCGGGGATGTGCGGAAGAATGGGGGCGGCCAGTACAGGGCGGACGAGGCGGTCATTTTGGGCGAGGGCGAGCGGTTCACCGTCACGCGGACGCTGAACAAGGACCAGCGGGAGCGGCGGGAACGGCTGATCG
This sequence comes from Actinomadura sp. 1N219, assembly GCF_044326405.1. Taxonomy (NCBI): domain Bacteria; kingdom Bacillati; phylum Actinomycetota; class Actinomycetes; order Streptosporangiales; family Thermomonosporaceae; genus Actinomadura; species Actinomadura sp. 1N219. The sequence continues at coordinate 1,340,222 of NZ_JBIRAY010000001.1, forward strand.
ACTCGGCGCGGGAGCTGGCGCTGGAGGGCGGCTACCCGGCCGTCACCATGCACGACGTCGCGGACCGTGCCGGGGTCGCCCGCGCGACCGTCTACCGCTACTTCGCCACCAAGGACCACCTGCTCACCGAGGTCGCGGCGGCGTGGGCGCACCGGGTCACGGATGACGTCGACGCGCTCGCGGTCGGGGACACGCCGCTGGAACGGCTGACGGCGCTGCTGGAGCGCATCGTGTACGTCGCGGCGGACGAGCCGACGCTGACCTCGGCCATCATCCAGGCGGTGACGTCGGACGACTCCAGCGTGGACGACGCGCGCACCATCCTGTTCCTGTTCTTGCGGGACCGGCTGTCCACGGCGATCGGCGACCCGGTGCCGGAGCGGGAGAACGTCGAGCTCGTTCTCGGGCACGTCCTGCTCGCTGCCTTGGTGAGCCTCGCGTCGCTGCGTCAGCCGGTGGAGGAGGTCGCCGCGATGGTCCGCACGGCGGGGCGTCTGGTGCTGGCCGGAGCCCTCACTGCGACCGCCGCGCCCTGAATTGGTTCTGTTTTTGTGAGGTTGATTGGCTCTGTTGTGTGGGCCATGACGGTACGTAGCGTGCTCGGGTGACGAACCCTCCGCTGTTTCTGCTGGCCGTGCTGGCGCTCGTCGCCATTCCCGGTCCGAACCATCTGTACATCACGACGCGCAGCATCGGCGAAGGGCGCCGGGCCGGGATCGCGTCCGCGCTCGGTGTCGAGGCGGGGACGGTCGTCCACATCGCCGCGGCGGGGGCCGGGCTGTCCGCGGTCGTCGCCGCGTCCGCGACCGCGTTCGGGTTCCTGCGCTATGCGGGCGCCGCCTACCTGGTTTTTCTGGCCTACAAGGCGTTGCGTGGGCGACATGAAATCGGCGAAATGGCGCTCGATCCGCAGCCGCTGCGTCGTGTCTTCCTGGACGGGATGCTCGTCAACGTCCTCAACCCGAAGGTCGTGCTGTTCTTCCTGGCGTTCCTGCCGCAATTCGTTGATCAGGGCGCGGGCGCTGTGCCGTTGCAGATCGTCGCTATGGGAGTCGTCACCGCGCTGATCGGCCTGGGGAGCGACATCGTGTACGCGGTCGCGGCGGGTTCAATCGGTGCGTGGCTGCGTGCCCGTCCTGCGTTCCGGCGGCGGCAGCGGTACGCGACGGGTCTCATCTACCTGGGGCTTGGGGCAGCCGCCGTGTTCGCCGGTCCTAGCGCTCGCCGCACATAGGTGTTGTGAGGTGGGCCATCAGCCGTGCGGGTGCGTCCTCCTGGAGGAGGTGACCGGCTCCCTCGATCCAGTGGAGTTCGGCGTGCGGGATCTTCTCGTGCAGCCATTCGGCGTACTGCGGGGGCAGGATGCGGTCCTCGCGGCCCCAGATGAGGCGCACCGGTAGCGAGATCTCGTCCAGCAAATGCTCGTACTCGGCCGTGTCCGCCTCCCTGATCTGGCTGTACTGGCGGTAGAACGCGGCCTGCTCGTCGGCGCCTCTCCATGGCGCGAGGAAGGCGTCGAGGACCCCTGGCCGGAAGCCGACATGCGTGGCGTGGCGGAGGTGGGCGGCCACGAGCGCCTCGTGCGCGTAGTCGGGAAGCTGACGGAAGACGTCTGCCTGCTGCAGGATGAGCCGGAACAAGCCTCTCTCCCACCGGCCGCCGCTCACGGCGTCGAAGAGGGTGAGATCCCCGAAACTCGCTTCTTCCAGCAATAGCGTCCGCAGCGCGACCGCTCCGCCGATGTCGTGGGCGACGACGCTTGGACGGGACAGTCCCCAGTGGTTCAGAAGCAGGCTGAAGTTCCTGGCATGGGCGGCCAGGCTGAGGTCTTGGCCTTCGCGCTGGTCTGACTGGCCGAATCCCAGATGGTCGAAAACGAAGACCTTGCGGGTCAGAGTGAGTGCCGGCGCGATGTCCCGCCAGAGGAAGGACGAGTACGGGGTGCCGTGGACGAGTACGACCGGGTCGCCACTGCCCATGACCGCCCACCGTACGAGCCCGTCGGGCGTCTGGAACTCTTCGTCCAGCCTCCAGTGCACGGATGACCTCCGTTCGATCGGATCCGGTACTGACCGCCATCCCCGCGGGTGCGGCCGCCATGCCGTGCCGTTGTTCTCGATCAGCTGTGGTGCGGCGGCCGTCTAGGTGATCATGGTGGGCGCCGCGGGTCGATCAGCGCGGCCACGGCTTGATGGACGGGGTGGCGGTACGGGATGGGCTGGAAGAGCATGCAGGAGTGGTCTAGGGCCTCTAGCGTCGCGTGCGCGCTCGTGCTGTCCGGCGCCGTCGCCTGGGCGGCGTTCGGCCCGGACGTGGCGCCCTCCGGAGCCGCCGGATCGGCGGCATCGGCCTGGCAACTGCCGGCGTCCACCCGTCCGGTGATCGTCGAGACGGCGTCGCGGCAACTCGTCGCGCTCAACACCATGGACCCCGCCCGCGTCGACCAGAACCTGGACGCCTGGGAGCAGGCCACCGCCGCCGCCGAGCATGATCGGCTCCGCGCGGCCCGCGCCGCCACCCGCGCCCGGTACCTGCGGGAGCGGGAAACGCTGTCGGCGGCGCGGGTGTCGACGGTGGTTCCGGTGGCCGCCCGCTCGGGACGGCAGGGGCCGGACGACGTCGTCCGCGCGGACGACAAGGGCTGGGCCTACCTCATGGCCGTGGTGCGCCTCACCTCCGCCAAGCCCGGCGGGCAACCGGTGGAGAAGGTGCGGAGGTACAGGGTGTTCATGCGGCTCACCTCGCACGGCTGGCGGATTTCCGACCTGTGGGAGGCGCCGGGCGGTGCGGTCATCATGGCGTCGACGACCGAAGGGAGCATCGGGCCGCCGTCGCGGGAGTTCCTGATGCTCAAGGACGCCCGGGCCATGATGACCGACCTGGCCAGGGGCGAGGGGCGCGACGTGCTGACCGGCTCCGCCGTCGCCGATCATGATCGGATCTGGCGGCGGGCGGGCGCTCCCGGAGGGACGAGGAACGGCAATGCGGTCGATGCCGGGGTCATCCGGCAGGACGGTGACTCGGCGGAGCTGCTGGTCTACCTCAACCTCGGCATCACCGAGACCGTGACCGAGCCCATCGAATCCACCGAGACCGGGATCAAGGGCTACGTGACCAGGACCCTCGCGTCCGGACGGGGCGATCTCGCGTTGCGGGTCACCATCGTCCGCGACGGGTCGGGCCGGCGGGTCAGCCGGATGCGGGACGCCTAGCCGCCGTCCCTCAATCAAACGATTGACCGGTTCATGGCGGAGCGTCTAGTTTGTGGGGAATGACCAGCAGCGATTCCGGCGGGCGCGAGCGGATCCTGGACTCGGCCGGGCGGCTGTTCGCCGCGCTCGGCTACGACGGCACGTCCACCCGCATGATCGCCGAGGCGGCCGGGCTCAACGTCGCCACCGTCGCCTACCACGTCGGCGGCAAGCGCGACCTGTACCTCGCCGTCATGGAGCGCGCCCACCTGGCCGAACGGGCCGCCCTCGAAGACGCCCTCGCGGAGGTCGCGCTGGACGCGGAGGGCCTGCTCACCCTCGCCGACCGCTATATCGACTTCTGCGTCGACAATCCGGAGATCCCCGCGCTGTGGATGCATCGCTGGCTGTCGGACGCCTCCGACGTCGCGCACCTTGAGGGGCAGTACGTCCGGCCGCTGACGGACATGGTCACCGCCGCCGCGCGCAAGATCGTGCCCGACGACGTCGACGTCGAGTACGTGGTGTGGACGGTCGTCTGGTGCACCCACGGGTTCTTCTGCGGCGGCGTCCTGGACGCCGACGGGCGGCGCCACGGCCGGGACGACCCGCGCGAGCTGGCCCGGTTCCGCGCCCACGTGCGGCGTCTGGTCGCCGCCGGACTCGGCCTGCCCGTCCAGACCGGTGGATGACGGCGGCCTGCGGATGACGGGCGGCCTGCGGATGACGGCGGCTTGCAGATGACGGGCGGCCTGCGGATGACGGCGGCGCTGCCGCGGCGGCGGCTTCTGGGATACGGCATCGGCTCGGTCGGCACCGGCGTGTTCTCGGCCGTGCCCGGCCTGCTGCTCCTGTACTACCTGACCGATGTTCTCGGTGTTTCCGCCGCGATCGCCGGGGTCGTCCTCGTGGTGCCGAAGGCGTGGGACGTCCTGCTCAATCCGATCGTCGGCGCCGCCAGCGACCGGGAGGCGGTCCGGACCGGACGCCGCACCCGGCTGCTCCTGTTCGGCGCGGTGACGCTGCCGTTCCTGTTCGCCGCCATGTTCGCCGTGCCGGTCGACTCTCCCGGGTTCGCCGCCGCCTGGGCCGGGATCATGTTCCTGCTGGCCGCGAGCGCTTTCGCCTGTTTCCAGGTGCCGTACGTGGCGCTGCCGGCCGAGGTGTCGGACGAGCCGTCCGAGCGGGGCCGCGCGATGGCGTGGCGGGTCGTCTGCCTGACACTCGGCATCCTGCTCGCGGGCGGCCTCGCCCCGGCGCTGGCGGACGCGGGCGGCGGCGGACGCGGCGGATACGCGCTGATGGGAGCCGTGATCGGGCTCGCGATGGGCGCGGCGATGGTCGCGAGCACGCTGGCGAACCGGTGGATACCGTCCCGTCCGGGGCCGCGCCCGCTGGGCCTGGTCGCGGCGCTGCGCACGGCGCGCGGAAACAGGCCGTTTTTCATGCTGCTCGGCGCGTACGTCGCGCACACCCTCGCCGTCGCGATCATGCTGGCGGGCGCGCCGTACGTGGCGACCTACCGGCTGGACGACTACAAGCTCACCTCCGCGATGTTCGTCTGCATGGTCGGGCCGAGCGCGTTCGCGGTACCGCTGTGGCGGTGGCTGTCGCGCAAGTACGGGCTGGTCAACTGCTATGCGGCCGGGCTCGTGCTGTTCGCGGCGACGGCCGCCGCGCTGTATCCGGCGATCACGTCGACGGCCGGTGTGCTGGCGCTGAGCGCGCTGATCGGCGTCTGCTACGCGGCCGTCCAGCTGCTGCCGCTGTCGCTGCTGCCGGAGACCGTCCACGCCGACGCAAGCCGGACCGGGCACGCGCAGTCGGGCGCGTTCACGGGCCTGTGGACGGCCGCCGAGACGGGAGCGCTCGCCCTCGGCCCCGGTGTTTTCGCGTTGATTCTGGCCGCGACGTCGTTCCGGTCGTCCGACCTCGACGAGCCCGTGCTCCAGCCGGGCTCCGCGCTCACCGGGCTGACCGCCGGGTTCACGGTCGTCCCGGCGCTGCTCCTGCTGCTCAGCGTCCCCCTGCTGCTGGCGTACCGCCGGCTGGCCGCCGTCCACCGACGTATCGAGGAAACACCGGAACATGCCGTCTGACCACCTCCCCGAGACCGGCCGCCCGGCCGCGGAACTGCTCGCCGAACTCGCCCGCCTGCGGGCCGCCGACCTGCCCGTTCGCGGCGGCCAGGTCACCGCCTACGTCTACGACACCGGACGCGAGGCCGTGCACGACCTCGCCGCCACGGCCTTCGCGGAGATGCTGGAGGTCAACTGCCTGGACCCGACCGCGTTCCCCAGCATCGTCGCCCTCGAACGCCAGATCGTCGGCGCCGTCGCCGCCCGCCTGGGCGGTGGTTCCGGTGTTTTCACCAGCGGCGGCACCGAGTCGATCATGCTGGCGGTCAAGGCCGCGAGGGACGCGCACGCGGTGGACGGGCGGCCGCAGATCGTCCTGCCTGCGACGGCCCACCCGTCGTTCCACAAAGCCGCGCACTACCTGGGCCTGGAGGTCGTGCACGTCCCGGTCGACGCGTCGTTCCGTGCCGACCCCGCCGCGACCGCCGCCGCGCTGACGCCCCGGACCGTCCTGGTCGTCGCCTCCGCGCCGTCCTACCCGCACGGCGTCATGGACCCGGTCCCGGAGATCGCCGCGCTCGCCGCCTCCGCGGGCGTCCGCTGCCACGTGGACGCGTGCGTCGGCGGCTGGGTCCTGCCCTGGCTGCGGGACGCCGGACGGGACGTCCCGCCGTTCGACCTGTCCGTGCCCGGCGTGACGTCCCTCTCCTGCGACCTGCACAAATACGGCTACGCGCCCAAGGGAGCCTCGGTCGTCCTGTTCGCGGACGAGTCGCTGCGCCGCCACGCCTACTTCGCCTCGGCCGACTGGCCCGGCTACACCGTGATCAACGCGGGCGTGCAGAGCAGCCGCAGCGCCGGACCGCTCGGCGCCGCCTGGGCGACCCTCAACGCGCTCGGCGCGCAGGGCTACCGCGATCTCGCCGAGAACGCCATGAAAACAGCGGAACGGCTGATCGCGGGCGTGGCCGAGATCCCCGGCTTGCGCGTCCTGGGGGAGCCGGTCGTCCCGCTGGTCGCCGTCACGTCCGACGACCCGGCGCTGGACGTCTTCGTCATCGCCGACGAGGCCCGTTCACGCGGCTGGTTCTTCCAGCCTCAGCTCTCCTACCAGGGCATTCCGCCGAATCTGCACTTCACGCTGACCGGCGTGAGCGATGTCGGCGCGCTCCTCGCGGCGCTCGCGGAGTCGGCCGAAGCCGCCCGCGCCGCTGGGCCGCCCGACGTCCCGTCCGGCCTGATCGAAGCCCTCGCCGCCCTCGACCTCGACTCCCTGGACGACGCGGACTTCGCGGCCCTCCTGGCCTCCGTGGGCGTGAACCTGTCCGGCGGCGGCGACCTGGAGATGTCGATGGTGAACGCCGTCCTCGACGTCCTCCCACCCGCGACACGCGAGGCCCTGCTTATCCGCTTCCTATCCGCCCTCTACGCCTGACCCGCCCCACGGCTGGAAGCGCTCAGCCGAGGCGGATCAGGCGTTTGAGGATGGACGGCTCCTCCAGCGTCTGCCCCAGTTCCAAGGGGACGCGCGCTGCCCCGGCCTTCACGGTCGCGACGCGCTCGCTGGTCTCGCCCTCGCGTGGCGGGTCGCCCTGGACGCCGATCGGCACGGTCAGCCCGGCCCAGCCGACCACGGTCACCGCGGACGCGGCGCGCAGCGGCGTCTTCCCGCCGAGACCGTCATCGATCCGCCCGACCCTGGCCCCCTTCGGCGCGAGGGTCGCCGCGGTCAGCGCCGCCTCGGCCGCCGTGACGAGCTGCCCCGCCGTGTTGACGGCGCCCGCCGCCGTCGGCGACTTCTGGCCCATCACCGCGCCCACGATCAGCGTGTTCACGCCCGCGACGTTCTTGCGCGCCGCGAACACGAAATTGCCGCCTGCCGCGTCCGTGTATCCGGTCTTTCCACCGACGACGCCGTACTGCCCCAGCAGGTAGTTCCCGCCCTCCCGGACCTCGCCGCCGTCGTCCGGGACGTACGTCCGGTTGTTCACGATCTCGGCGAAGGCCGGGACGTTCATCGCCGCGCGCAGCAGCTTCACCTGGTCGGCCGCCGTGCTCACCGTCCCGGAGTGGTAGCCGCTCGGATCGGTGTAGCGCGTGCCCGTCATCCCCAGCGACGCGGCCGCCGCGTTCATCTTCGCCGCGAACGCCTGTGTGCTTCCGGCGTCCCAGCGCGCCAGCTCGTGCGCCACGTCGTTCGCTGAGATGACCAGCAGCGCCTCCAGCGCCTTGCGCTGCGTCAACTGCTGGTTGGCGGTCACGCCGAGGATCGACTCGCCGCGCCTCTTGCGCTCGGGGATCTGCGCCGCCGCCTGCGGCGACACGGTCATCACCGGCCCGGCCTCGCCCGGCTTCAGCGGATGGTCGCGCAGGTACACGTAGGCGGTCATCACCTTGGCGACGCTGGCCGTTGGGATCGGCGCCGACGCGCCTGACGTGCCCATGGTGCCGAGCCCGTCCACGTGGACGACCGACTGCCCGACCGACGGCCACGGCAATGCGGGGGCCTGCCCGGGGAATGCGTGGCTGGACGCGATGGTCAGCTCGACGGACGGCTCCGGCACCGGGCGCACGAGCTGCCCGACGACGATCCCGGCGATCAGCACCAGCGCCGCAGCGACGACGACGAGCCAGCGGCGTCCCCGCTTGGGCTCCGCGACCGTCTCGGTGGGAGGCGCGAGTGGCACGGGCAGGGCTTGGGGCGCGGGGAGGGCTTGTGGCGCAGGCAGGGCTTGAGGCGTGGGGGGCGGGGGTGGCGCTTTGGGTGCTGAGGGCGTTGGGGCGGACCCATCCCACGGCACTGTCCATTGCCCGGACGACCGTACGGTCGGAATTTGCGGTGGCGCATTCTGCGACGGCCGGGATAGGACAGGCAAAGCCTCAACCCGCGTAGGCCCCGCGCCACCGGACTCTGGCGCAGACGGTGTTTCCGCTGGGGCGTCTTCCGATTCCTCAGTGTTTTCGGTGCTGTCGTCCTCTGCGGCGGGCTTTGGGAGGTGGACGTACCAGGGGCCCTGCGGGGGAGTGGGCGCGGGTTCTTCGGACGCGTCGTCGCCCGTGTCGGCTTCGTCGTTCTCCGGTTCGGGGGCAGGGCGGCGGATGGAGATGTCGGGCCTGGTCAGGGAGGCATTCTCGGGGATGCGGAATTCTGCGGTGGAGGCGCGGGCGGACTCGTTGTCGTCGTCGGCGCGCTGCTTTTCCGAGCCGGACGTCACCGGTTTCTGCTGGGCGTCGTCGTCCACGGCCCGACCCTCCTTGACTGGTTCCTCCAGGCGGACGGAGCGGCCCTCCCCGACAACCCCCGTGCATCTTGAAGGATGCGCAGTTTATCGAGAAGGTTCGCGTGCAACGGCACACGCCGCAGGGTGTCGCGACTGGCGTGAACCCGGAACGGGACTTGTGGAGAGACATCGCTGACACGTCCCCGCACGGGAAGGCCGGCCCGAATGCCCTGGTGGGTTGCGATGACATGGTGGGCGCGATGACCGTCCCCCCGACGACGACGCAGGAATGCGACGCGGATCTCATCGAGAGTTCGCTGCTGGATCCGGAGGCGTTCGCCGCGCTGTTCGACCGGTATTCGGCGATGCTCTTCCGCTACGTCTCGCGAAGGCTGGGACCGGAGGCCGCAGAGGACGTGGTCGGCGAGACGTTCCTGGCCGCGTTCAGCAAGCGGCGCCGCTACGACCTGGCGCACCGCGACGCGCGGCCTTGGCTGTTCGGCATCGCGACGAAGCTGGTCGCGCGGCATCACCGGACGGAGGCCGCGCGTTACCGGGCGCTGCGCAGGAGCCCGGTTGACGGCCCTGTCGAGGGTCCCGCCGACCGGGTCGCGGCAGGGGTGACCGCTTCGGCGGCGCGTCCCGCGCTGGCCGCGGCGCTGGCGGGGCTGCCGAGACGGGACCTGGACGTCCTGCTGCTGGTGGCGTGGGGCGACCTGGCGTACGAGGAGGTGGCGCGGGCGCTCGGCATCCCGGTCGGGACCGTCCGGTCCCGGCTGAACAGGGCCCGGCGCAAGGTGCGCGCGGCGCTCGGCGGCACGAACCCGTTGCAGGCGGACCCGATGGCGGAGGAGGCGTGACCATGGACGATCTCGAACTGATCCGCGACTTCGGCCGGGACCTGGAGCACGAGCCGGCGGGCTCGCTCGTCCGACAGCGCGGGCGGCTGGTGGACGCGGCGACCGCGCACGACCGCCGCGACCGCCGCGACCGGCGCGGGCCGATGCGGTGGACGCTCTTCGGCGTGCTGGCCGCGGTGGCAGCGGCGGCGGTGACGGCGGCGGCGATCCTCGTCCCGGCGGCGCTGATGGACGGCCGGGACGGCAAGCCGGCGGCGACGGAGACCACCGCGCCCGCCGCCGCGAAGACCCTCAACGTGCTCGTCATAGGCTCGGACGCGCGCCGCGACGGATATCCGGCGCGTTCCGACACGCTCGTCGTGATGCACGTGCCGGCCGACCGGAAGAACATCCGCGCGGTGAGCGTCCCCCGCGACTCCCTGGTGGACATCCCCGCCTGCCAGGACGCAGGCGGCAAGGCCGTCCCGCCGCGGCGCGGGCTGATCAACACGGCGTTCTCGCAGGGCGGCGCCGCCTGTGCGCGGAAGACGGTGGAATCGCTGACCCGGATCAAGGTCGACCAGACCGTGGTGATCGATTTCGGCGGTTTCAAGGCGATGGTGGACGCGCTCGGCGGCGTCCAGATCACCCTGCGCGAGCCGGTCGCCGACCCGAAGGCAGGGCTGAACCTGCGTGCGGGCACGCAGCGGCTGAACGGAACCCAGGCGCTCGCGTTCGTCCGGTCCCGTTACGGCTTCGGTAGCGACGGGTCAGATCTGAGCCGTATCAAGCGGCAGCAGCAATTCATGGGTGAATTGGTGCGGCAGGCCAAGGGCGTGCAGTTGAGGAATCCGGTGCGGTTCGCGAGGTTCCTCGCGGCGGCGGCCCGGTCGGTCAAGGCCACGCCGAAGTGGGATCTTCGAGGGCTGGAGGCGCTCGCCCGCACCTTCGAGAAGACCGGCGCGGACGATGTCGGGTTCGGCGCCGTTCCCGTCCGTCCGGCACCCGAAGACCCGAATCGGGTGGTCTGGGACCCAGCGGGCGCAGAGCGGATGTTCGCCCCGTTCCGCTCCTGAACGCCCCGGCCTCCATGAGTGATCCCGTTTCTGCCGGGTAGGGGCGACTCGTCCCCGGGGCCAGAGGCAACGCGAGGCTCAAGGAGTGAGCGATGGCTACGAAGGTGCGCGACATCATGACCGGCTCCCCGACGTCGGTGTCCCCGGAACTCGACATCGTGACCGTGGCGCGGGCGATGCGCGACGAGGACATCGGCGCGGTGCTGGTCATCGACGGCGAGGACCTGCAGGGCCTCGTCACCGACCGCGACCTGGTGATCCGGGGGCTGGCCGCGGGCGGCGACCCGGCCTACGCGAAGATCGGCGCCATCGCCAGCCGGGCCACCGCGACGGTCGGCCCCGACGACTCGCTGGACAGGGCCGCGCAGATCATGCGCGAGCGGTCCGTGCGGCGGCTCCCCGTCCTCGAGGACGGGCGTCCGGTCGGCATCGTGTCCATCGGCGACCTGGCGATGGAGAAGGACTCCCAATCGGCGCTGGCCGACATCAGCGCGGCCCGCCCGAACACCTAGGCGGTGCCGGGGAGGACGGACAGCAGCCGTTCGATCTCGTTTTCGGTGTTGTAGTAATGCACGGAGGCCCGCACGGCCGACGGGACGGCGTGCGGGTCATATCCGTGTGAGATCGGGTTCGTGACATTGATGTTGACGCCGCGTTCCCTTGCGGCCTCTTTGACGGCGGACGGCTCGTGGCCGTCCACGGTGAACGTGACGATGCCGGACGGCCGCACGCCCTTGTCCAGGACGGCGACACCAGGCCGGACGACCAGTTCCTCACGCAGCGTCTGTGCGAGCCCTAGCACGCGCTTCTCAATAGCGGCCATTCCCAGATCGGACGCGTAGTCGGCAGCGACACCCAGACCAATCTGCCCGGCGACGTACCGTTCCCAGGTCTCGAAACGAACGGCGTCCTGGCGCACCTCGTAGCCGTCCGATGGATTCCAGGCGGCGGCCTGCAAATCGAGGAAAGGCGGCTCCAGCGTCTGGACGATTTCGCGCCGCGCATATAGGAAACCCGTCCCGCGCGGTCCGCGCAGGAATTTGCGTCCGGTCGCTGACAGCAGGTCGCAGCCGATGTCGTTGACGTCCACTGCGAGCTGGCCGACCGACTGGCACGCGTCCAGGAGGAACAGGACGCCGTGCTCCCGGCAGAGCCGTCCGACCTCCGCGACCGGGTGGACGAGCCCGTTGTGCGTAGGGATGTGGTTGAGCGACACCAGCCGGACGCCGCCTTTGACGAGTTCGGCCTCCAGCGCGTCCAGGGAAATCGTTCCGCTGGGCTCGTCCGGGATGACTTCCACACTCACGCCCTTGGCCGCGGCCATCTGCCGGTAGGCGATCGCGTTGCTGGAGTACTCGCTCGTCGTCGTGAGGATGCGGTCGCCGTCCGCGAACGGAATCGCGTAGAACGCCATGTCCCACGCACGGGTGGCGTTCTCCACGTAGGCGATCTCGTCGGCGTGCGCGCCGATCAGCCTTGCCACCGCGTCATAGAAGTGCTGGACGGACGCCGCGTTCCGCTCCGCCGCCTCGTACCCGCCGATCGTCGACTCCAGCGCGAAATGCCTTGTCACCGCGTCGATCACCGGACGCGGCGGCAGCGCGGCGCCGGCGTTGTTGAGGTGGGCCACGCTCGCGCAGCCGGGGGTGTCGGACCGGAGCTCGTCGATGTCCACGTGCCGCCTTCCCTCGAAATCTTGCCTTCCCTCGAAAATGTCGTACCCGTCCGGCACGGTGGAGTGCACAGGTCGGGCGCCCGGATCGCCGCCCTTGACCTCAACCTCCGTTGAGGTCGCATGCTTGCTCTGCTCGGGTTCAGCTCGGGCTCCACTCAGGCCAACGGTTCAGTGCGAATGATCAGCGGGGGTCGTCATGGACATGGAAGTCACCGCGTGGATGTCGCTGCACCACGCGATGAACGCGCGCGACAGCAGGCCCTTCTCCAAGAAGACCTTGCGCCGCATCAGCGGATTCGCCCGCCCGCACAGACGGGCGCTGGCCTCGTTCCTCGCGCTCAGCGTGGCCCTGGCCGTCCTCACGGTCGCGACGCCCGTGCTGGCCGGACGGGTCGTCAACGCCATCGTCGACCAGGCCGCCACGTCCACGGTCGTGGGCCTCGCCGTGCTGATCGCCGTCCTGGCGCTCGGCGAGGGCGGGCTCGGGCTCGCCAACCGGTGGCTGTCCGCCCGCATCGGCGAGGGACTGATCCTCGACCTGCGCACCTCGGTGTTCGACCACGTCCAGCGCATGCCGGTCGCGTTCTTCACCCGGACCCGCACCGGCGCGCTCGTCAGCCGCCTCAACAACGACGTCATCGGCGCCCAGCGCGCCTTCAGCGACACCCTCTCCGGCGTCGTCAGCAACCTGGTGACGGTCCTGCTCACGTTCGCCGTGATGGTGCAGATCTCCTGGCAGATCACCCTTCTCGCGCTGGTCCTGCTGCCCGTGTTCGTCCTCCCGGCCCGCCGCATGGGCAGCCGCCTGGCGCGCCTCGAACGCGAGGCCGCCGCGCACGACGCGGCGATGAGCACGCAGATGACCGAGCGCTTCTCCGCGCCCGGCGCGACGCTGGTGAAGCTGTTCGGCCGCCCGTCCCGGGAGTCCGCCGAGTTCGCGGCGCGGGCCCGGCGCGTCCGCGACATCGGCGTCCGCACCGCGATGGTGCAGCACGTCTTCATCACGGCCCTGACCATGGTGTCCGCGCTGGCCCTGGCGCTCGTCTACGGGCTCGGCGGGTTCCTCTCCCTGCGCGGCAGCCTCGACGCCGGCGCCGTCGTCGCCCTCGCGCTGCTCCTCACCCGCCTCTACGCGCCGCTCACCGCGCTGGCCAGCGCCCGCGTCGAGGTGATGAGCGCCCTGGTCAGCTTCGAGCGCGTCTTCGAGGTGCTGGACATGCGGCCGCTGGTCGCCGAGAAGCCCGAGCCGGAGATCCGCACCGTCCCGGACGGTCCCGTGTCCGTCGAGTTCGACGGGGTCCGCTTCGCCTACCCGTCCGCCGACAAGGTCTCCCTGGCCTCGCTCGAAGAGGTCGCGACGCTCGACACCCGCGGCGGCGTCGACGTCCTGCACGACATCTCGTTCCGCGCCGAACCCGGCCAGATGATCGCGCTCGTCGGCTCGTCCGGCGCCGGGAAGTCGACCATCGCCCAGCTCCTGCCGCGCCTCTACGACGTCGACGAGGGCTCCGTCACGCTCGGCGGCGTCGACGTCCGCGACCTGTCCTTCCAGGGCATCCGCGACACGCTCGGGATGGTCACGCAGGACGGGCACCTGTTCCACGAGTCGATCCGCGACAACCTCCTCCTCGCCCGTCCCGAGGCCGCCGAGGACGACCTGTGGGACGTCCTGCGCCGCGCCCGCCTCGACACCCTCATCAAGGGCCTCCCGGACGGCCTCGACACCATCGTCGGCGAACGCGGCTACCGCCTCTCCGGCGGCGAGCGCCAGCGCCTCACCATCGCCCGCCTCCTCCTCGCCCGCCCCCGCGTCGTGATCCTGGACGAGGCCACCGCCCACCTCGACTCGACGTCCGAGGCCGCCGTCCAAGAAGCGCTGACCGAGGCCCTCGACGGCCGCACCGCCATCGTCATCGCCCACCGCCTCAGCACCGTCCGCGCCGCCGACCTCATCCTCGTCGTGGAGGACGGCCACATCATCGAACGCGGAACCCACGCCGCCCTCCTCACCGCCGAAGGCCGCTACGCCGACCTCTACCGCACCCAATTCGCCGACCAACCACCCCTAGAACCCGTCGCCTAACCCCTGGGTTTGAGCAGCGACCCCTGGGCAGGACACGCCGCGTGGAGTGACACGGCTGGGGAGGACGTGGGATGGTCGAACGGAGTGAGTTGCCTGCTCCCGTGGAGGGGCTGGTGTTGACGCATTTTCTGACCGTGCGGGACGTGGCTCGGTCTCGCGCGTTCTACGCGGACGTGTTCGGCGGCACGGTGGTGCTGGACGAGAACCCCGCCATCGTCAAGGTCGCCAACACCTGGATCATCATGAACCCCGGCGGCGGCCCCACCCCGGACAAACCGGACGTCACGCTGACGGCGCCCGAGCCCGGCGACCCGGTCTCGGCGTTCATGAACGTCCGCGTCGCCGACATCGCCACGTTCTACAGGGCGGCGACCGCGCGCGGCGCCGAGTTCCTCACCGAGCCGATCGACCGCAAGGCCGAACTGCGCTGCTACATGCGCGACCCCGACGGCCACCTCATCGAGGTCGGCCAGGCCACCGGCATGCTCGAAGGCGTCTACGCCGACCCGCCCGCCACGTCCGGCTAGGGGATCTCGGTGAGGACCTGGTGGAGGGCGCGGAGGACGTGGGAGCGCCAGCCGCTGCCCATGCCGCGGAAGGCGAAGGCGTGGACGGGGTCGTCCAGGTCGAAGCCCTCGTGCCGGATGAACAGGCGGGTGCCGCGGCCCTCGGGGACGAGTTCCCAGGTCACCGTGGTGTCGAGGCTGCCGCCGCCCCAGCTGATGCGCAGCAGGCGTTCGGTGTCGAGGTCGAGGACCTGGCAGCGGATCGTCCCGTCGAAGTCGACGTTCGGGATCGGACGGGTCGCGAAGGCGAAGCGGTGGCCGACCACGGGCTTGAAGTCGTTCGGCATCAGCCAGCGGGCCAGCAGGTCCGGGTCGGTGAGCGCCCGCCAGACCTTGGCGGGCGGATGCGGGAGGAACTCGTCCACCTCGATGGCCGCCCGTTCGCCGCTCGTTCCGTCCATGTGGCGTCCTCCCTGTCAGATCCGGCGGAAGCGGGCGACGGCGACGGCGGCGGAGACGATGATGATCCCCGCCGTCCACGCCAGCGCCCGCGTGATCTCGCCGGTGTGCGGCCCCGCGTCCTGCGTGAGTGACCGGACGGCGTCCATCATGACCGTCACCGGCTGGTGCTCGGCGAAACCGCGCAGCCAACCCGGCATCGTCTCCACGGGGACGTAGGCGCTGGACACGAAGCTCAGCGGCAGCGCGAGGAACCCGGCGCCCTGCGCGGCCTGCGGGTTCGCGGTGAGGAGGCCGATCGCGACGAACGTCCACACGAAGGCGAAGCCGAACAGGACGCACAGGCCGAACGCGGCCAGGGCGGAGGCCGGGCCCGTGTGCACGCGGAATCCGACGGCGAAGGCCAGCGCGGCGGAGACCGCGAGGATCAGCGTGACGCGGACTGTGTCGGCCAGCACCTGACCAGCGATGACGGCGGTGCGCGGCATCGGCAGCGACTTCAGCCGGTCGAGGTAGCCGGAGGCGGCGTCGTCGGCGACTGCGACGGCCGCGCTCATCCCGGCGAACAGTCCGCTCACCGTCAGCAGGCCGGGGATCATGTAGTCGACGTAGCCGGTGCCGCGGGTGTCGATGGCGCCGCCGAACACGTACCGGAAGATCAGCAGGAACGCGACGCTCTGCACGATGCCCATCACGATGATCTGCGGTGTCCGGAGCGTCCGGCGGAGCCCGCGCTGGGCGACGACCCAGCTCGCCGTGCCGAGGGCGGCCGTGCCGGGCGCCCGCGTCATCGCCATGCCGCCCGCTTCACGGCCGCCGCGCTCTCGCTCGACGGTCGACACACGTTCGCCACGCTGACGCCGAACGGGTCAGACGCGGTCGCCACGCTGACGCCGAATGGGGCAGACGCGGTCGCCACGCTGACGCCGAACGGGTCAGACGCGGTCGCCGTGTCGGCGTCGGCGGGCGTGCGGGCCGTGTCAGCGTTCTCGTCGTTGTGGCCGGGCGGGGTGGCGGGGTTCATGTCGGGCTCCGTTCCGGGGTGGCGGTCAGGGCGAGGAAGACCTCGTCGAGGGTCGGGCGGCGGAGGGCGATGTCCGCGATGGCGGCGTGGTGCCCGGCCAGCGCGTGGACGGCCTTCACCAGGTCGTCTGGACCGTTCCCGGCGGGCATCGTCAGGACGAGCGAGGACGGGTCGGTCTGGACGGCGCCGACTTCTTTCAGCGCTCGCGCTGCTGGTGCGACCGCGGCGTGGTCCCGGAGGTGAATCTCCACCAGATCGCCGCCGACCTGGGATTTCAGCTCCCGAGGGGTGCCCTCGGCCACGACCCGGCCGTGGTTGATGATCACGACCCGGTCGGCGAGGCGGTCGGCCTCGTCCAGGTACTGGGTGGTCAGCAGGACGTCGGTGCCGCCGGACACGAGATCGCCGATGGCGTCCCACAGCCCGATGCGGGCGCGCGGGTCGAGGCCGGTGGTGGGCTCGTCCAGGAGCAGCAGCCGGGGCGCGCCGACCAGGCTCGCGCCCAGGTCGAGGCGGCGGCGCGTCCCGCCGGAGTAGGTGCGGACGAGGCGGTCGGCGACCTCGTCCAGCGCGAGGCGTCCGAGGACGTTCCGGGCGCTCGCGCGGGCGGCGCGGCGGCCCTGCCCGAACAGCCGGGCGATCATCTCCAGGTTCTCCCGGCCGGTCATGGCCGCCTCGACGGTCGCGTGCTGCCCGGCCAGGCCGATGATCCGCCGCACTTTGTCCGGCTCTCGGACGGCGTCGATTCCGTCTACGCGCAGCGTCCCGCCGTCCGGCCGGACGAGCGTCGCCACCGACCGGACGAACGTGGTCTTCCCGGCGCCGTTCGGGCCGAGCAGCGCGACCACCCGGCCGGGTTCGGCGACCAGGTCGAGCCCGGCGAGGGCCGTCACGTCGCCGAACCGCTTGACGAGGCCCTCGGCCTCCAGGACGGGCGTCACAGCTCGTCCTCCTCGTCCAGCAGTTTCCGCAGGTCGGAGAGGCGTTCGCGCCAGAACCGCTCGTAGGGGCTCAGCCATTCCGACAGCTCGCGCAACGGCTCGGCCTCCAGCCGGTAGATGCGCTGCCGGCCGTCGCGCCGCTCGCTGACCAGCCCGGCGTCGCGCAGCACCTTCAGATGCTCCGAGACGCTCGGGCGGCTCATCGCGAAATGCGACGCCAGGTCGTTCACCGGGCGCGGGCCGTCCAGCAGCAGCGCCGTCAGCTCGCGCCGGACGGGGCTCGCCAGCGCCGCGAAGACGTCCACGTCACTGTCCATGTCGGTTCCCGGCCGCTGGTCAGCGCGCCGCGAGGACGATGCCGTTGCCGTCGGGGTCGGCGAGCGTCGCCTGCCGTCCCCAGGGCAGGTCCTGCGGCCCGTCGACGTCGACCCCGGCGCTGCGGAGCTGCTCGCAGTCGCCGTCCAGGTCGGACGTCTCCAGGATCAGCCCGTGGACGCTGCCCGGCGCCACTCCGGGGACGTGGTTCGCGAGGACGACGTTCGTCTGCGCGCCCTTCGGGGCGAGCTGGAGCCAGCGGATCGGCCCGTTGGACTGGTCGGACACGACCTCGAAGCCGAGCGTGTCCGCGTAGAAGGTCTTGGCGGCGTCCTGGTCGGACACCGGAACGGTCAGCAGCCGTACATGCGTGATGTTCATGCGGCAGACGATACGTAGGAGATTCCCTACCTGTCAAACGTAGGAATCTCCCTACGCATCAGTCGCGGTCTCCAGGGCAGTGACGAGCCATGCGCCTCATCGAACGCCTCGACAGCACATTGCCGCTGGCGGCGCGGCCTTACGGGCTGTTGTCGTCCCGCGCCCGCCGCCTGAACCGCGACGTCTACGACACGCGGCTTCTGCTGCAAAAGACGACCTGCATGACGGGCGCGGACGCGGCGCGCGTCTTTTACGACCCGGACCTTTTCGTCCGGGCCGGTGCGGCGCCGCGCCGGCTGAGCCTCACATTGTTCGGCGAGAACGGCGTGCAGGCATTGGACGGGGAAAGGCATCGCGCGCGCAAGGCGATGTTCATGTCGCTGATGACCGCGGACGCCCGGGACGAGCTCCGCGATATCGCGTCCAGGATCTGGTGGGAACGCATCCGGGAATGGGAGGGGCGGCGGCAGGTCGTCCTGTTCGACGGGGTCGGCGAACTGCTGAGCCGGGCCGTCTGCGCCTGGACGGGAGTGCCCGTCGCCGAGCGCCACGTCCCCGCGATCACCGGCCTCCTCACCGCGCTGATCGACGCCCCCGCCGCCGTCGGCCCCCGCTACCGGCGCGGACGCGCCGCCCGGAAGATCGCCGACCGCTGGGCCGCCGAGCACGTCCGCCGCACCCGCGCCCGCGCCGCTTCGGCCGCGGATGGCCCGAACGCGGATGGCCGCACGGCCTTGGACGTCATCGCCTCCTTCCGCGACACCGACGGACGCCTCCTGCCCCCGGACGTGGCGGGCGTCGAACTGCTCAACGTCCTCCGTCCCACCGTGGCGGTGGCGCGCTTCGTCGTCTTCGCCGCCCTCGCCCTGCACGGGAATCCCCAATGGCGGCATCGTCTCGCGACCGAGGACGACCCGGAACTGCTGGAGGCGTTCGTCCAAGAGGTACGGCGCTTCTATCCGTTCTTCCCGATGGTCGCCGCGCGGGCAGCACGTGACTTTGAATGGCGCGGCCACCATTTCCCCAAGGGGCGTCGAGTTGTGCTCGACCTGCACGGAACCGACCACGATCCGCGCTTGTGGGAACGTCCTGAACAGTTCCGGCCCGAACGTTTCATGGGACGGGAGCCGGACGCCTATTCCATGATCCCGCAGGGCGGTGGGGACCATTACGACGGGCACCGTTGCGCCGGAGAATGGATCACCAAGGATCTGATGAAGGTGTCCGTCACCGCGCTGACCCGGTGGATGAGCTACTCGGTGCCCGCGCAGGACCTGCGCGTCCACCCGTGGCGGGCCCCGGCCGTCCCGAAGAGCCGCTTCATCGTCACCCAAGTCGCCGACACCCGCATCGACGCCGCCGCAGGCCGCTGACCCGCGACGCCGCCCGAAACAGGCCGCTGACCCGCGACGGCGTCGCCGCAGGCCGCTGACCCGCGACGGCGCTCCGAAGCAGGCCGCTGACCCGCGTCAGCGCCGCCGCAGCAGGCCGCCGACCCCCCGCGCCGCAGCAGGTCGCCGACACCCGCGTCGACACCGCCGCAGGCCGTTGACCTGCGGCGGCGCCCGGAACAGGCGGACGGTCAGTCGACCAGGGCCCCGGCGGTGATGTTGACCTGGGTCGAGGTGAGGCTGGCGGCGCGGTCGGACGCGAGGAACGCGGCGACGTAACCGACGTCGGCGGCGGTCGCGGCGCGCTTGAGCAGGGTGGCGTCCACGATCTGCTGCTTGGCCTGGGCCATCTCCGGAATGTCGGGGAAGGACTCGGGGATGCCGCCGCTCTTCATCGACAGCACGCGGACCGAGTGCGGCCCCAGCTCGCACGCCCACTGCCGGCGCATCGCCTCGATCATGTCGAACCCGACCTGCACGTTCCCGAGGCCCGGCGAGTGGTTCGTGCTGTCGGAGCCGCCGAAGTGCAGGATCACGCCTGAGCCCTGCTTGATCATGTGGCGCGCGGCGGCCTGCGTGGTCAGCATGAACGTCCGGGCCATCTTCTCCAGGGACGCGGCGAACTCGCCGATCGGCATCTCGATCATGGGCCGGAACAGCCCGTCCATCGAGATGGCGTTCACCGAGACGTCGACGCTTCCGGCGGTCGAGGCGACGGAGTCGACCCAACTGTTGACGGCGTCCCCGTCCAGGGCGTCCACGCGGGCGGTCTCGGCCAGGCCGCCGGCCTCGCGGATCTGCGCGGCGACGGTGTCGAGCTTGGCGGGCGTCCGTCCGGTGAGGAAGACCCGCGCGCCTTCGGCGGCGAAGGCCCGCGCCATGGTGCCGCCGATCGTCCCGCCGCCGCCGTAGATGATCGCGGTCTTGTTCTCCAGAAGCATCGTTCTCTCCGTTCGTCTCGAGTTGCTCCGCAGGGTGGTCTCGAAGGTAGGCGCGCGGCCGGACGTCCCGCATCGGTCGCGGAACGTACCCTGAAAAGCGCAGGTCAGAGCGGCAATCGGCGGCCGGAAAGGCGCTCTGGGCGGACGCGGCGCGGCGACCTACCGGTACGGCTAAGTCAGATGACCGATACGAGCCGGGCCAGCTCCATCCGCCGCGTCACGCCGATCTTCGGATACGCCTTGTAGAGGTGGTGCCCGACCGTGCGCGGGCTCAGGTAGAGCTGCGCGGCGATCTCCCGGTTGCTGAGCCCGGCGGCGGCGAGCCGGACGACCTGCAGCTCCTGCGGGGTCAGCCGCTTGAGCGGGTCGGCGTCCCCGGCGCGGGCGGCCGGACGGTCGCCGAGCGCCTCCAGCTCGGCGCGAGCGCGCTCGGCCCAGCGTTCCGCGCCGAGCCGGTCGAACGCGTCCACCGCCGAGGTCAGCTCGGTGCGCGCCTCGGTGCGGCGGCGTCGGCGGCGCAGCCATTCGCCGTAGAGGAGACGGGTTCGCGCGGCGTCGTAGGCGTGGTCGCCGTGCAGGCTCAGCGCGGCCCGGTAGTGCTCGTCCGCGTCGTCGCCGTCGGAAAGCAGCGCGCGGCAGCGCGACACCAGCGCGGTGAACGACGTGGCCGCCGCCCATGCCTCGAAGGCGGGCAGGTACTTGCGAGCCAGGTCGGGGCGTCCGGCCCGCACCGCCGCCTCAGCATGGTCCGGGACGGCGCGGATCAGCACGTCGTGACGCGCCGGGCCGGAGCACACGGCGTCCAGATGCTCCAGCGCGGCGTCGGCGTGGCCGTCCGCGAGATCGTGCAGGCCGAGCCCCCAGGACGCCAGCGCCGCGTTCGCCGGCATCGGTTCGGCCTGCCGGAGGACGCCGGGCCCCATCGAACGGCTGCGCCCGGCGTCCGACTCCAGCCGGACCGTGACGCATTTCAGCGCGGTGACCTGCATGTCCATGCCGATGTCGGCGGCCAGCGACAGGCCCTCCGACGCGGCCGACTCGGCGCCGTGCAGGTCGCCGAGCAGCAGCCGTCCGATCGCGAGGGGCTCCAGGACGTACGGCAGCCAGCCGAGCGCGCCCTGCGCCTTGACCTCTGCCGCCAGGCTCTCCAGCAGCGCGATCGCGCCCCGGTCGTCGGCCACGATCAGCCCCAGGAAACCGGCGATGATGCGTTCGACGACGTCTTCGACGTCCCCGGCCCGCGCCGCCTCGACCAGCGCCCGCATCGGCACGACGCCCCCGGACGCGCCGCCCGGCAACCGCCCGTAGGCGATCAGGCCGCCCGCCACCAGCGCCTTGGCCGAGCCCGCCGGGACCTTCGCCCTGCTCAGCAGCGCGACCGCGTCCTGGACGAGATCATGCGCGCCCGCGTCCCTGGCCGCCCAGACGGCCTCGGTCAGCATGGACACCGCCTGCTCGGGATCGCTGTCCACGATCAGCGCCGCGCCCTCCAGCGCGAGTTCGGCGTCGGCGGCCGGGGAGGTGCGCTCGTACGCGACCTGGGCGCGGATGAACGTGGCCTCGGCGATGACCCCGTCGTCCCCGGTCAGATGGGCGGCCTCCGCGGCGAGGCGGGTGGCGGCGTCGGGACGTCCGGCGTCGTAGGCGGCCCGCGCCGCGTGGACGAGCCGCCGCGCCTTGCCCTCCGCGTCCGTGCTGAGCCGCGCCGCCCGCTCGTAGGCGGCGGCGACGGCGGCGGACCCGCCCCGGTCCCCGGCCCGCCGCGCGGCCCGCTCCAGCTCCGCCGCGACGCTCTCGTCCGGCCCGGTCGCGGCCGCCGCGAGATGCCACGCCCGCCGGTCTGCGTGCTCGTCGCCGCCGAGCGTCCCGGCAAGGGCGGCGTGGACGGCGATCCGTTGATGATGCGTCGCGTTCTGGTACGTAACGGCACGGATGAGCGGATGCCGGAACCGCACCTCCTCGCCATCGAGCACCACCAGCCGGGCCTCCTCCGCAGGCCCCAGATCGGCCGCGCCGAGCCCGAGCGTCTCCGCGGCCCGCAGCACGACGCCCAGGTCAGCGGTGCCGTCGGCCGCGACGACCAGAAGCAGCAACCGGGTGGCCTCCGGCATCTCGGCCAGTTGGAGCCGGAACGCCTCCTGCACGCGTCCGCCCACCTGCCCGCCCACCGGCAACGGCCCCGCGTGCCGGGCGGGCTGGGACTGGAGCGCGTTCGCGAGCTCGATCAGAGCCAGCGGGTTGCCGCCCGCCTCGTCCAGAAGCCGCTCCCGCACCGGGACCGTCAGGCCGGGCGCGTGCGCGTCCACAAGGTCCTGCGCGGCGGCACGCTCCAGGCCCTCCAGCCGGACGACGTCCAGCCCGTGGCCGTGGTCCGGGAACGGGGCGGCGGCGTCCCGCACCGTGAAGATCATGGCGATCGGGTCGGCGCCGAGCCTTCGAGCGGCGAACAGCAGCGCGTCCAGCGAGGCCCGGTCGAGCCACTGCGCGTCATCGACCACGCACAGCACCGGACGGTCGGCGGCCAGCTCGGACAGCAGCGTCAGAGTCGCCGCGCCGATCAGGAACCGGTCGCTGACCGGCCCGGCCGCCAGCCCGAACGCAGACCGCAGCGCCGCCGCCTGCTGGCCGGGCAGCGCGTCGAACCGGTCGGCGTACGGGTACAGCATCAGGTGCAGCCCGCTGAACGGCAGCTCCGTCTCGGACTCGACGCCCGCGCCGCGGACGAGCCGCATGCCCGTCGCGTCCGCCGCGACCTGCTCGATCAGCGAGGTCTTCCCGATGCCCGCCTCGCCCCGGATCATCAGCGCCCCGCTCCGTCCGGAACGAGCGCCCTCCAGCACCCCGGCGACGCGCTCCCTCTCGCGATCACGCCCAATGAGCACGCGCAAACAGTAACAAAGCCGAGACATTCATCCCAGCAGTTTCCGCCACGACCGTCAGGACGAGACGGAGGCCGGAGCGGTCCCGTGCGCAACTCTTTATCGGGCCGCGGTACCTTGCACTGCTCATCCGGCAGATTCACGGGGAAGAGGCGCCGGAACCGGCCATTGCCCAAGCAACCGCGTTGCCCGAAGGTGGATTTCGCACCGGCATGATCACCTCGGGGGATTGGAGGAATCCGCGATGGAATCTGACGACCCCGTCTCCGAACCCGACGACCCCGTCTCCGAACCCGACGACCTGAGCGACGTCCCTTCTTTCAAGGCGGGCCTGCGGCGGCTGAAAGCCTGGTCAGGGATGTCCTACCGGGAACTGGAGCGGAGGGCGAAGGCGACCGGGGAGATCCTCCCGGCCACCACCATCGCGGACATGCTCAGCCCCTCCCGTCCCCGCATGCCGCGAGAGAACCAGGTGCGAGCACTCGTCCGCGCCTGCGGGTGCGACGAGGCCCAGGTCGCCGCCTGGCTCAGGACGCGCCGCCGGATCGTGATGACCGAGGCCGCGCCCCCGGACGCCCGCGAGGACGGCCGAGCCACGGATGTCATTTCGGCTCTGGACGACCCGCACGTCCGCACAGGTCCGGCGGGCGTCCATCCCGTCCCACCGCACCGGACGTCCGGCCGTACCGCGATCAACGCATTGCTGACGGCCTGCGGGATCCTGCTGCTGGTCGGCTCCGGTGCGCCCCTCGTGGCACCGGTGCTCGACGGCCGAGTCAGACCCGCGGACGATCCACGACCGCAGACGATGGCGACATCCCGCCCGCCCGCGCCGGGTCTGCCGGCATCGGGCCCGTACCGCATTCGCGCCGCGCATTCGGACCTGTGCCTGTCCGAGCGTCGAGGCACGACGAGCGGCCTCGTCCTGCAAACGCAGTGTGCCCGGGCCTTCCCGCCAATTTCCCTGGAATACCAGACAGCCGCCCGATATCGCATCACCACCGACCACCCCGAGTTCGGACCAGGCTGCATGGGCATCTCCGGGGCCCGGAAAACCCCCGGCCCATATGTCTCCAATGACTTCTGCGGCAACGAGAACAAAGGCGCGGAGGCATTCCTCCTCACCCGCGTCACCACCCCGGCTCCCGGCTACACCATCCGTGTCGCCCACAGCGGCCTCTGCCTTGGATTCCCCGAGAACACCACCCGCGACGGCGCTTCGTTGCATCAGATGGAGTGCGACCAAAGCCCCGGCCAGGTGTTCGCCATAGAACCACGGTAGTCGCCGGGCTCCCAGTGATCGTCCGGGCCGTCCGGTTCCGGGCGGACGTAGTACCAGGTGTTGCCCGCGCTGTTGGCGATCCCGGCGATCGGCCCCATTCCGGCCACTGCCATCACCGTGGGGGTGGCCGCCTGCCAGTCCCATGTTCCCCCTTTCAGGTCGCTGGAATGCCGATCGCCTGACAATTGATCACGCCGAGCGGTGCGGGCAATCACCTGGACCGTTCGACCTCGTCCGAGGTCGTCCGCACATGTACGGCGACCCTCATCGCCCCAGGTCAGGTCTGCGGCCCGGACTCCTCCGACGATCTGTTCCGGCTTGTGGTCACTCCAGGGACGACCTGCCGGTACCGCCGTACGACCGCGGCAGGACTTCGCCATCCGCTCGCGCCCGCGCCCCGTTCCTGCGGCCCGACAATGGAGCGCTCCCTTGACCGCCCGGGCGGTCAAGGGAGCGAACCCTCGGACGCGGGCTTACGCTCAGCCCTCGCCGTAGGCGCCGAATTCCGTCAGGTGACCGGCGCCCTCACAGTTGCCGCCGAACCTCCAGTACCCGGGGTCCTGCTTCGGGCCATAGCGCGTGCTGCCGTCGCTGCACGTGGTGTAGGCGCCGTATTGGCCCGAGTGGATGCGCAAGTTGCCGCTCCAGGACATGTTGTCGTGCTGGACACTGTCCCAGGTGTAGTCCTTCAGAACGATGCGCTTGGAGGCGCTCTGGCCCTTCAGGGACTTCATGCCGGGCAGGGTCTGGCCGTCCTTGAGAACCTTGGTCGTGCCCTGGGTGGCGGCGGGCTCCGGCTTGGCCGTCGCCGTGGCGTCGGCGCCGGACGCGGCGCCCATGGCCAGCAGGCCGGCGGCGGCGGTGGCCAGCACGGCGCTGGCTGCGTTCGCGGTGGTGTGCATGGTTCTCCCATCCGTCTCGCTGCTTCTGGCGGCGAGACTCATGTGTTCGGTTGCCTTTGTTCTTGTGGTGCGGGCGGGTCTGCTCACCGTCGGTGACTGCCGCCGTGCGACGGCGGCCGACCGGTGCCCTGGGAAGAGAAAAACCCGCTGGTGAGGGTGTCCAACAGGGCGTCGGACGGGCTCGTCCGCCTTCGTCCGAGCCGTGGCTGGGCTGGGACGGCAGGCGACCACGTTCGGACACGCATAGTCACTGATCGGACACGCACAGACAGGATTGGGGGATAATCGGCGTCAGGACAGCGGAGAAACTCAAGCGCAGAGGTCTGGCGTGACGATCAGTGATGACCCAGAAGCCTTCCGGGCCGTACGCCGGTCCCAGCTGGACTCGGTGACGTGCGGAGAGGAACTGGCGAAGCTGCTGGCCGAGCAGTACGCGCGAGCCGATGTGTCGCTGCGGGAGCTTGAGCTGCGGTCGAACAAGGCGGGCGGGACCCGGCTGGCGCGGGCCACCTGTTCGGACATGCTGGCCGGACGCAGGTTCCCCAAGAAGGCGGTGATGGTGGCGTTCCTGCGGGCGTGTCAGGTGCCTGATGAGCAGCTCGCCGACTGGGCGCGGGCATGGGAACGGGTGAGAATCGCCCAGCTCTCCACCGCGCCGATCTCGACCGCGCAGGTCTCAGTGGCGCAACCGTCCAGCGCAGAGCCGGGCGGGCCCGTCCTTGAGCACTCGCCCGGCGAGCTTGCGGGCGGCAGCGCAATCGCCGGCCAGAACACGCAGCCTGTAGTGGGCAAGCCCGTCCGCGGGCGGAAACCTGTTCGGCGTCGCATTGGACTGGTGGTCGGGCTGATCGCTGCCACTGGCCTGGCCACCGCCATCGGCCTCTCGGCGTTCGTCGATCCAGGCTCCGCTCCCCGACGCCTGACCGACGACGGTCGTGCGTTCAGCAGCGGCGGGTCGAGCCGATTCATCGTGGCCGTTGATCCAGCCCATACAGAGATAAAGCTGACTCGCCGTCTGGACGCCATCGTCGCGAGGCAAACCGCCACCGTCACCGTGAACGGGGCCTTGGCCGCGGTATGGCAACCCCTGCACGGGGGACCTCGGATCTGGAAAGACCAGAGCGTCGTCCTCCCCTCCGTGCTGACCGTGGGGCGCCGCCAGCTCACGATCACCAACACGTTCGTGTCCTCGGAATTGGACTTCAACGAGTTCACCTACTTCGTCGACCAGAAGGTCGACGGTGACTGGTCCCGGGCCGACACCGTCAATGTCGGCGCAGAGCACGCGGACAGTGAAGCCGCACATCGCTACCGCATCACCAACCAGACCTGGGTCGGAACGCGCGACCTCGACTACCTGAGATGAGGCTCATCCGACAGCGGTCCGCGCCCGTGCCCGGTGCGCCTGGCGCGGCGCGCGAAAGGCGTGGTGCGATGCGAGCTTCTGGACGTACGGTGCTGCTGATCGCCACGCTGGCGACGGTCATGGCGCAGGTCGGCCCGGTTCTGGCGGTGGTCGCGGCGCGTCCCAGGGTCGTCATCGCCACCGATTTCCCAGACCCGGACGTGATCCAGGCCGGGTCTACCGTGTTTGCGTACTCCACCAGTAGTTCGGCAGGCACGGTGCCGGTCGCCAGTGCGCCGTCCGCCTCCGGACCATGGACCATACGCCGGGACGCCCTGCCCACCCGGCCGTCCTGGGCGACGGAAGAAGGCGGTTTCTGGGCGCCGGACGTCTCCCGCCGCGCGGACGGCCAATACCTCATGTACTTCACCGCCCCGAGCGCCGCGACCACGCCCACGCGCATGTGCGTCGGCGCCGCGCTCTCGTCCGGACCGCTCGGCCCGTTCCGGCCCATCGGCAATGGCCCCCTCGTCTGCGACCCGAGCGAGGGCGGCGACATCGACCCGGCGAGCTTCGTCGACACCGGCGAAGAGAGATACCTGCTCTACAAGAACGACGGGAACGCGCTGAACAACGGCACCCCGTCGATCATCTGGCTGCAGGAGGTACAGGCCGACGGGATCACCTTCGTCGGCCCCCGCAGGGAACTGATCCGCAACGATCGCCCTGACGAGAGTGGCGTGATCGAAGCACCTGTGCTGATCAAACGCCCCACGCAGTACGTGCTCCTCTACTCGGGCGGCCCATACTGCGGCGACACATACTTCACCGGCTACGCCGTGTCTCCCTCACTCGCGGCACCCTTCAGCAAGTCCGACCGGCCGCTGATGACGACCGAGACCCTCGGCGGCGCGGTGCGGGGCCCCGGCGGCGCCGACGTGCTCGGCGAGCGCGTCTTCTTTCACGGCTGGGTAGGGAAGTGCCCTGGAAACGGCGCACGCTGGACCTACACGGCCGACCTCGGCTGGACAAACGACCACCCCGTCCTGCGCTGAACCGACCAGACGCTCGATCAGGATCGAGGAGATCGCGCAGACCAGGACGACGTCGCGGATCAACCGGTACGCCCGGCGGTTCCCTGTACCCGTGCTGACGGGGAAGCGATGTCCGCGAGCAGGCTGAGTGCGCCGGCCGGCGGCGGCGCGGGCACGGGGTGAAGCTCGCTGCCGGATCATCGGACACGGGGATGAGGGCAGAGGTCGGGCTGGTTCGAGTCGGCCCGCGTAGCTGTCCCGACCCGGGACCCCTCTCCGGCGGACGCGGCTAGCTTGTGCCCGACCTCGGCGAAGGCGGGAGAAGCCATGCGAAAGACGCGAGCCCCAGGACGACACACCGTTTGGCCTCTGGCCATCCCCGCGTTCGCGCTGCTGCTCGCGGGGTGCGGCGACGAGGACCCGGGAACGGCCACCTCCACCTCCGCCTCCAGCGCGACGCGTTCTCCGGTGACCACGCGCCCCGCCTCCCCGTCCCCGACGCCGACCCCGACCGCGACGCTGCCGAAGGCGGCGAACGGCGTCCGCCTCGCCGCCTGCGCGGACGCCAGGTGCGAGGTGGAGGTCGGAGTCGGTGACGTCATCCGCTTCAACGCCCGCGTGAGAGGCCAGGCCGGTCTGGCCGAGATGACGGTGGCGAGCATCGGAGACATGGCGATCGAATTCAAGATGGCGGGCGGAGGCATTGGTTTCAGCCCACCCGGATCGGACGACCCCTTCAACATCAACGGCACTTTCTCCCACACCCTGATAGCCACCGCGGGTCAGAAGGCCGTCATCCGCCTGGCCGCCCCGAAGCCCGGCGCCGGCGCAGCCGAAATCGGCTAGCCCGTATGCGACGCCCACCCTGTGAGGAGGGCCGGACGTCGAGAGGGGCGCTAAAACCCGAGGTCGTTGAGGAAGGTGTCAGCGTCAGCGTGAGTCTGGGCCCCTGGGGCCGCGGCGGCCACAGCCTTTGCGAACGCGCCCCCTGATCAGAGCAGATCGCCGTGTTCGAGGTAGCGGGTGGTCCCGTCGCGGTGGGCGGCATGAGCGTGGACGAGTCGGCGTGCCCGTCGCGCGATGACTCTCCGGTGTTGTCGCGGGACGTGGGCGAGGCTCGATCAGGCGGTGCCGTTCGCCGGTGCCGCTCTGCCGGTCGCGCGTAGCCACTCGTCGAGAACGCGGTAGTCAGCCAAGGTGAGGCCCCTGCTTGGGCTGACGCGGTGAAGGAGAGCTGATCCGGGATGGTGTGCGGATACCCAGGAGTGATCTTTGTCGGTGATCTCGTCATCTATCCAGGCGAAGGAGCGTCCGGCCGCCCAGGCGACGAGGGTGCGGGTCTTCCAGTGCAAGCCGTCACGTTCGTCCTGCTGTTCGGTCTCGGGCGCGTCCGGCCAGGTCACTATCGCCAACTGGGGCAGCCCGAGGCGTGGGGAGACGCACTCGTTCGCGTCCTCCATCCAGCTGGTGGCCCAGACCAGCTCGCAGTGGAGCGCCATCAGACGGGGTCCATGCTCGGGATTGATCCTGGCCAGGAGCGGATTCGCCTCGGCTTGCGGTGATGAGACCGCCGGGTAAGTCGGGTACCGGTGCGAAGCGGCCCCGAAGGGGATGAGGGGTCCGTCGACGTCGAGGAAGAGCAGCGGACGCTGTACGGATCCGGTCACGGCCGCACAATATCGACAGATGTCGCGGCTTCGGTGGACGTCCCGCCGTCTGGCGCCACACACCGTTAAGATCGCTTACCGGGAATGGTTTATTGTGCAAATGCTTGTTTGCCCGGGATTGCCCTGCATTCTCCCGAGTCTTTAACCAATTTCCGGCGATGTGGGTTCAATTCACGCGGGCGCGCGGTGTAGCGTTTAATAGGCATACCGCTATATAGTTGACAACTGTAGCGGACGACGCCATTTCTCCCTCCATTCGAACAATCGAGGAGGTGTGCAATGTCTCGAGAACTACTTTTCTACCGCGAGTCTGACGGTCTAATCGCGACGGCCAGGATTGACACCGACGGACGTTTCGGCCACCTTGCGGACGGGAAGCTCGCGTCGAGGTGGACAAGCATCGTTCCGATAGGACGAGAACTGCTGTTCTACCGCGATTCTGATGGGGTCATCGCGACGGCCAGGATTGACACCGACGGACGTTTCGGCCACCTTGCAGACGGAAAGGTCTCGCCGGGGTGGACACATATCGTTCCGATAGGACGAGAACTGCTGTTCTATCGTGACACCAACGGTCGTATCGCGACGGCCAGGATCGGCACTGACGGAATCTTCGCCCACCTCGCGGACGGGAACCTCCAGGCTGAGTGGACACACATCGTTCCCATAGGACGAGAACTGCTCTTCTACCGCGACACCGACGGTCTCATCGCGACGGCCAGGATCGACACCAGCGGGCGTTTCGGCCACCTTGCGGACGGGAAGCTCTCGTCGAGGTGGACGCGCATCGTTCCGATAGGACGAGAACTGCTGTTCTATCGCAAGTCCGATGGGGTCATCGCCACCGCCAGGATCGACACCGACGGACGTTTCGGCCACCTTGCGGACGGAAAGGTCTCGTCGGGGTGGACACACATTGTTCCGATAGGACGAGAACTGCTGTTCTATCGCGACACCGACGGTCGTATCGCGACGGCCAGGATTGACACCGGCGGGCGTTTCGGCCACCTTGCGGACGGGAACCTCCAGGCCGAGTGGTCGATCATCACACCCGGTCTTCCCTGAGGCACAATAGTCGGTACAGGTTGCGGGCCGCGCGGCGTCCGTGCTGCCCTTGACCTGTCCCGCCCGGCTCGCCGATTCATGGCCGCCTCATCTGCGACCTTCGCCGACCTCGCTGCGGCGTTCGTCGTCCGGACACTGATAGCCACCGCGGGTCAGAAGGCCGCCATCCGCTTGGCCGCCCGAAGCTCGGCGCCGGCAGAGCCGAAATCGGCTAGCCCACATGCGCCGCCCGGCCCTGGAAGGAGGCCGGGCATCGAGAGGGTGCTAAGCCCAAGGTCATTGAGGAAGATGTCGGCATCAGCATGAGCGTGGGCCCTTGGAGTCGCGGACAGCCACGGCTACAGGCCTAATCAGAGCAGTTCGCCGTGTTCGAGGTAGCGGGTGGTCCCGTCGCGGTGGGCGGCATGAGCGTGGACGAGTCGGCGTGCCAGCCGCGCGATGGTCAACTCGTGGATCTGGGCGATGTCGTGAAATTGATGGTTGCTCAGTTCGCTGGTGTCGAGATGGATGGCGTTGAGTTGTTCTGGAGCGAGCGTGCCGCCGTCGAACAAGAAGAGGATCTTGTCGCCTTCGGCCTCGTTGGGTGCCCAGTCTGCGATCAGGAGCCGTCCGACCTCGGGGCGGATGCCGAGTTCCTCGGCGACCTCGCGTACTGCGGCCTGATGGGGCGTCTCGCCGTGCTCGACGTAGCCGCCGGGGATGTCGAGATAGTCCTTGTAGCAGGGGTCGACCAGCATGACGTGGTCGTGTTCGTTGAAGAAGAGCACGCCTGCCGCCGCGCGGGCGCGCGTGAAGCTCGCTGCCGGATCATCGGTCACAGGGGTCGAGACTAGGAGATCGGGCTAGATGATGTTCATGCGCCGGGCGAGATCGGCCAAGACGCGGCTTCGCCTCCCCGTGGTGGTCTCGCGGAGTTGGTGGACGACCTGGCGGCTCATGACGTGCGTGTGGACCTGTTCGGCGGCGCGGCGTTCAGCCGCAAGCAGCTCGGTGACGGCTTGGTCGATTTTGTTGCGGGCGTGGTAGGCGTTGACGACCTCGAGGCTGTGGCGGACGGCGCGCTCGGCGGGCATGCGGACGGTGTCGATGCCGGTGGCGAGGTCGAGCGCGGTGAGGACGTCACCAAGGGCCATGGCGGCGGTGACGCGGTGGATGCGCACGTTTGTGGGGCCGAACGCCGTCCACAGGTGGTTGGCGTCGGAACCGAGCTGGTCGGCCATCTGCTCAGCCCGCGCAAGGTAGTCCATGGCGACAGTGCGGTCGCCGGCGCGGGCTGCGGCGACCGCGCCCGGCAGGAGAAGGGTGCCGTGGATAGATAGAAACATTGGTGAGCAGTGAGCAGGCTGGCGTCGCAGGTACCGCGATGCGTCCTGGGCCATGGCGGCGGCCTCGTCGAGCCGTCCTTGGGAATGCAGGGCATGGACGACTGATCGGAACAGCGACCCGATGATCAGGGGGTCTGCGGTGCGTTCGGCTGCGGTCAGCCCCCGCTGAGCCGCGATCCAGGCGAGGTCGGACTCACCGAGCTTCGTGAGGATCATGGCAGCCGACTGGTTGGCCAACGCGGCGAGCCGGTCGGCGTCCGGCTGCCGTGCCGTGTCGGCCTCGCGTGCGGCCAGGTGAGTCTGGGTGAGCAGGGCAGGCAAATGCGTT
Source organism: Actinomadura sp. 1N219 (assembly GCF_044326405.1). Lineage (NCBI taxonomy): Bacteria > Bacillati > Actinomycetota > Actinomycetes > Streptosporangiales > Thermomonosporaceae > Actinomadura > Actinomadura sp. 1N219. Next base: position 1,372,170 of record NZ_JBIRAY010000001.1, read on the forward strand.
AGCACCTGTTGATAGTGCGATCGTTGGTAATCGGTCATCACCGCGATGACGTCGCGGCGGAGCACGTCCAGGCGGGGCGGCTCCGGCTCGGCTTCGATCGCGGCGAGCAACGTGGACAGTTGCCGATGGTCGGTGAGCGCGGACCGGACGGCGCTGACGTCCGGCGGCGATGCGAGTGACCGCGCCGATGCGGCCGGTTGCGGGCCGATGAGGTCGAAGACCGAGACGCGTAAGGCGTCGGCAAGGGCTCTGATGACCGAAAGCCTGTCCAAGGGTGCGCGGTCGTTCTCGATCTTGCTCAGCCAGTCTTCGGTCCGTCCGACCAGTCCGGCCAGGACCTCCTGGGCCATGCCGCGTCGGACGCGATGCCACGCCACTCGTTGCCCTGGCGACAGGTGTCGCCGCTGATCGCTCATCACAGCCCCTGTCGAATGACCCCGGATTTTCTTTCCGGGTGGTGGCCCTTCTGCGGTTCTAACTTCATGGCATGCACGAGTTGATCGCGAGCCCCTTCCTTGGTGAGTACATGGTGCTCAAGCCGGGGGAGCCACGTGGGGTCAAGATCTCCCGGAAGGCGTATCTGGCCCTTGCGGCGGCGGAGGTGTTCCCGACGTGGCTGGCGACCGCTGCCCGCAAAGTGTGGGGTGATGACCTCTACAGGCAGTCCACCGCAGGCCGTCTGCTGATTCGACCTGAAGTCGGTTACCGGTTCGGCAAGGCGACTTACGAGTTGAACCTCGGATGCAACTACGACTGTGAGCACTGCTACCTCGGGCTCAAGACCTTCGCGGGCCTGGACTGGCCCGAACGCGAACGGCTTCTGGAAGTGATCCGGGACGCCGGCGTCCTATGGCTGCAGCTCACCGGCGGCGAACCGATGGTCGATCGGCTTTTCGCCGCTGTCTACGCCAAGGCGTGTGAACTGGGCATGATGCTCGAGGTCCTGACGAACGGGTCCCGCCTGGCCAACGACAAGATCCTCGAACTGCTGACCGCGCGTCGCCCGAGCAAGATGAGCCTCAGCGTCTACGGCGCCACCGCCGAGACCTACGACGGGCTCACCCGGCGTCCCGGTTCTTTCGCGAAGTTCATGCGCGGTCTGGTGGCAGCACACGAAGCGGGCCTTCAGATGGACCTGAGCCTGATCATCACCAATCGCAACGCCCACGAACTCGACCGGATGCGTGGACTGGCCGACCGGTTCGGGCTGCGCCACCGCGAGTACGCCAATATGTCGCCGACCATCCACGGCGGCGATGAGAGCCTCCCTTCGCAATCCCCGCAATTCCTGCGCAAGCGCACGCCTTTCACCGGCTGCGACGCCGGTCATACCTCATTCCACGTTGACCCGTTCGGCCGCGCCAGCATTTGCAAGATCGGCCGCGAACCCAATATCGACCTGATCCACGAAGGCCCGTCCGGTCTGCTCCGCCTGGGCGGTATCAGTGATGGCCTCCTGCGGCGACAGGCCGGCTGTACCGGCTGCACGCTCCAGAGCACCTGCGGCACCTGCATGCCGCTCGTCCAGCTCTACCGCAAGGCCAAGGCCCCGCTCGCCACCTACTGCCAACACACAGAAACCGGAAAGGAGGAAGCTCAGTGAGCAAGACGATCGAGGTCCACGACGAGCCGATGGCCGAAGAGGTCATCACGGTCCAGACCGTCGAGGACGTCAACGACGAGGCGGAGAACGCCATCGGACTCGGATGCGGCGACGACAACCCCTACCGGTGACCGACTCACCCGGTGATCCTGGCCCCTCGCCTTCCAGTGGGCGAGGGGCCGTTCCAGTACGTTTGCCAGCGTGACGGAAAGAATCTCCTGGCACGAGGTACGGGACTTGATCGAGCGGCACACCGGCCCCGTGGTCCGTGCCCGCCACGTCAGCGACGGGTTCAATTCCGAGATCGCCGTCATCATCAACGAGACCACGTTCGTCAAGGGACTGCGCACCGACCACCCCCGCGCCTGGACTCAGGAACGCGAACGCCAGATCAACTCGCACATCCGGCACGTCTCGGCTCCGTTGCGCTGGTCGCAGACGGCGGCTGGATGGGACCTCAACGGCTTCGGCTTCCTGGACGGCCGCGCGGCGTCCTACCAGCCGTCCAGTCCCGACCTGGAACTGATCACGGCGATGATGATCCGCTGGCCGCCCGCACCGGACGGCGTCGATTTGAAACACGCCCCGCAACGCTGGTCGGCGTATAGCGACCGCTCGGAATTGTTCGACGGCGATTGGCTTTCACACACCGACTGGTCACCAAGCAACATCCTCATCAGCGGTGACCATGCGTACATGCTTGACTGGGCCTGGCCCACCCGTGGAGCCCGCTGGATCGACCCGGCCTGCTGGGTCGTCTGGCTGATCGCCAGCGGACACCACCCGGCTCAGGCACAAATCTGGGCCTCCAAGATCCCTGCATTCGCCGCCGCGCCTCCCCATGCGACAACGGCCTTCGCGCAAGCGCAGGCTGCTATGTGGGAAGACATCGGGGAGCACGCGCCCCATCCCGGCCTCGCCGCCGCAGCCGCAACCTGGATCAAACACCGAACCTCTTAGCACGCCCCGCGTCCGGCCGAGGGATGGCTGCCCGGCCCTGGGAGGAGGGCCGGGCAGTGGGGGCTATCGCTTGAGGGTGTTGAGGATGGTGTGGAAGGTGTGGGGGGTCAGTAGGAGTTTGGGGCCGTTGGGGTCTTTGGAGTCGCGGACGGCTACGGCTTCAGGGAGCCGCCCCACTTCTACGCATGCTCCGCCCTGGTCACCGCTTTGCCATGCCTTCCGCCACTTGATCACGTCCACCGGTCTACCGCCTTCACCAGCAACTCACGGAAGGCATCAGGGGAGAGGATGAGGTGTCCCCCGTCAGGATTCTTGCTGTCACGGACACCCACGCCGCTTGGAAGGGGCGCGACTTCTACGCAGGCGTCCCCCTGTGAATCGCTCCGCCGCGACTTCCGCCACTGGATCAGCTCCACTTTGTGACCGCCTTCCGAATGAACTCTATGGACTCGTCCACGCTGAGCGCGTGAGCCTGAATGAACGAGAACGTGCTGACGACGGGCAAGATATCGGCCGGATCGCTTGTGGTCACTCCGCCGCGAGCGTTAGCCATGTACAGCAGCTCCTCGCCCGTGGGCTGTGTCGCGAGGTTGAACGAGCCAGCCAGGCCCCAGTATCGCCCAGTCGGAGCGATCTGCAACGCCACGTTGTCCATCCGGGCGACCTCTATGAGGTGCTCACACTGTGCCTTCATGATGGCTGGGTCTCCTACGTCGGCGAATAGGACCGGCTCGCTGAGGACCACGCTGATTTTGGGCGGCACCTTCCGCTTCAGGATGGCCTGGCGCTTGAGTCGAGCTTCGACGGCCTGCTCAGAGCCAAGCAGGGCGCGCATGTACGCCTCAGTCTGGAACAGGCCGTGCACGGCAGTGAGCTCGAAGGCGCGTAGCAGCGCCGCCGTGGCCTCGGCCTTCGGGTAGTCGGTGAAGAACTTGGGGTAGGCGGCGGACCGCAGGAGATCGTCCCAGGCGTCCAGGAATGTGGGTGCGCAGTCCATGGCCACGTCGAGGCGCTTGGCGAACTCTTCCCGGCAGCGGGTCGTCCCTAGCTCGACCTGGGCGATGTAGGAGCGGGTGACGGATGCGCGCTTGGCCAGTTCGACGCGTGTGAGCTCGCGTTCCTTGCGGGCGCGGGTGACCTCCTGCCCAAAGGCGACCGTCTGCGGGGTCGGCTTCCTCGTGGCCATGTGAACCCTCCTCGCTGACAGCAGGTGACAGCAAGCCTTTTGTGTTCGCTCGCTTCGGTGGTAACGCTACGCCATGAAGTGAAGCATGTGCGCAGAGTCACAAGATTCGGAGGTGGGTTCCGGATGAGCGAGCCGGAGACGATTGTGATCAAGGCGGACGTGCGGGAGGTGCGGGAGGCGCGGGACTTCGTGGGGCTGGTCTTCGGGGCGTGGGGGCTGACGGACTTCGTCGCGCGGACGGTGGTCAGCGAGCTGGCCACGAACGCCGTCGTCCACGGGTCGGAGGACGGGGACACGGTGATCGTGCGGGCCTACCGGAAGGACGACGGAGTTCCGGTCGTGGAGGCATGGGACCGGTCCGACGCCCTGCCGGTCGTCCGGCCCGTGAACTACGGGGTGGAGAGCGGGCGAGGGTTGCTGCTCCTGGAAGGGCTCGTCCGGCGGTGGGGGACCCGGCCGCTGAATGAGGGCGGGAAGGTCGTCTGGGCTGAAATCGAGCCTGTTCGCGCGTGAACGACGGGATTCTGCTGCTGTTCCTCCGGCAGATCTTTCCGGAGTGGTCGATCACGCGGGACTCGGACGGAGTTTGGCGGGCCAGCGGGCGTGTTCGGGTTTGGGCCTCGTCTGTTGACGGGGTGCTGGACGCGCTCGCTATGGCTGAGCCTGATGCCGGGGAGCGGGTGAGGAGTTTCTTCGATGTGGGGAAACGCGCTAGCGGTCGTTCTGTGTGAGGCGGTGGGCGAGGATTGTGGCGCCCTTCACGGCGGCTTGATCGTCCAGGTTGGAGAGGAGGAGTGGTGGGGGCGGACGGAAGAGTAGGCGGTCGGCTAGGCGGGTTGTCAGCGGGTTGAGCAGGGTTTCGCCAGCTTGGGCTAGGCCGCCGCCTATGACGATTAAGGCTGGGTCTAGCAGGAGTGTTGTGGCTGCTAGGCCGTCGGCGAGAGCGTCCAGGGCGTCGGACCAGACTTGTTTCGCCTTCTCGTCGTTCTTTTTGGTGCGGGCTATTACCTCTTTTGTTGGGACGTTCTCGTCGTAGCGGCGGGAGATCGCGGCGGCTGAGGCGTAGGTTTCCAGGCAGCCCTTGTTGCCGCAGGCGCAGTCTTCGCCGTTCGGACGGACGACCACATGGCCTATCTCGCCGCTCCAGCCTGCGGCACCCGGATACGGGGTGTTGTTGATGATCAGGGCGGCGGCTATTCCTGTGCCTATTGCCATGAAGACGAAGTCGGTGGCGTCGCGGCCCGCGCCTAGGACTGCTTCCGCCAAGCCTGCTGTGCGGACGTCGTGGCCGATGGCGACGGGGATTCCTAGGCGTTCTTGTGCCAAGTGCAGCATGGGGACGTCCCGCCAGCCCAGGTTGGCCGAATAGACGGCTGTGCCCGTGGAGTCGTCAACTATGCCGGGGACGACGATTCCGGCGGCGCGGGCGGGGGAGCCTAGGGACGATGCGCGGGTGGTGAGGTGGGTGGCGAAGTCGAGGATGGCGGCCACTGGGGTGGTGTGGTCTGTGGGTCGGGATTCTGTGGCGATGATCTCGGAGTTCTCGGTTATGGCGGCCTTCATGGTGGTGCCGCCTACGTCCAAGCCGATGAGGCTCATTTGACCGAACCCGCCGTGAGGCCGCCGATTAGGTAGCGCTCTATGAAGATGAACAGGATTACTACCGGGACGATCGCGATCAGGGACGTGGCGAACAGGTACTGCCAGTGTGCTTGGTATTGGGTGACGAAAGATGGGATGGCTACCGTTAGCGGGCGGCGGTCTGGGGAGGCTGTGACCGTGAGCGCCACGATGTACTCGTTCCACGCTGCGATGAACGTATAGACGACGGCGGTGACGACGCCCGGCATGGAAATGGGCAGGGTGACGCGGGTGAGTGCACCGAGGCGGCCTGCGCCGTCCAGGAAGGCGGCCTCTTCTAGTTCTCTCGGGATGCTGGAGAAGTAGCCGTGCAGGATCCAGATGCAGAACGGGAGGTTGAAGGCGGCGTTCACCAGGATGAGGGACATGAGGGTGTCGGTCAGGTCTAGGGCGACCATTTCGCGGTAGATGCCGATGACCAGGGCCGTTGGTGCGAACATTTGGGTGACCAGGACGAGCAGGAGGAATGCGCCGCGTCCGCGGAAGCGGTTCCGGGCCGTGTAGTACGCGGCGGGCATCGCGCAGGCCAGGGTTACGACCGTGGCTACGGCTGCGACCGTCAGGGACACCCGCATGTATGTCCAGACCGGGGCGGCCGACCAGACGTCGATGAAGTTCGACCATGTCCAGTGGGTCGGCAGGTAGGTGCCGGGCGAGGCGGTCAGTTCGCGCTCGGGTTTCAGGGCGGTTATGAACATTTGCAGGTATGGGAGCAGAAACGCTAGGGCTACCAGCCAGCCGATTCCGGCGAGGACGATCCGGCGGGTCATCGGACCTCCTCGCGCCAGCGGGCGGCGCGTAGATACATCAGGACCATGACGAGGATCAGGACGAAATTGACGACCGCCATCGCGCCGGACTCGCCGACGTTCTGGTCGTAGAAGGCCAGCTTGTACATGAACGTGGTGGTGGTGTCAGTGTCATGGCCGGGGCCGCCGCCCGTCATCGCCCAGATGATCGGGAAGCTGTTGAACACGTTGATGACGTTGATGATCGAGGCGATGAGAATGGCGGGGCGCAGTAGCGGGAGCGTGATGCCGAAGTAGGTGCGGAATACCCCGGCGCCGTCTACGCGGGCCGCCTCGTAGACGTCCGACGGGATTGTTTGGAGGCCCGCGAGGATCACGAAGGAGGTGAATGGCAGCGAGACGAACACCGCGACCCACATCATCCACAGCATCGCCTGGGTGGGGTTCGCGAGCCAGTTCACCGGCTTGTCGATCAGGTGCAGGTCGAGCAGGACGCGGTTGACGAAGCCGGAGTAATTGTCCAGCATCCATTTCCAGATCAGCGCCGTCATCAGCACCGACGCGGCCCACGGGACGACGACCGCCCAGCGGACGGCGCGGCGGCCCGGGAAGCGGGCGTTCAGGAGCTGGCCCAGCGCGAGCGACAGCGCCATCGTGACGATCACGATCCCGCCGACCCACAGCAGCGTCCGCAGCACGACGGGGATCAGGTCGTCCTCGTCGAAAAGGTCGCGGTAGTTGTCGATGCCGCGGTAGCCGACCGTCACGCCGGACGACGTGATGTCCTGCAGCGACGTGCGGACCATCTCGATGACCGGCCACAGCACGACGATGGAGATCAGCACGAGGGACGGGCCCAGCCACAGGAGGGGCGCGAGCGCCCGGCCGGCCCGCCGGGGCAGGGAGGGGCGGGGGACCTGGGAGGCGACCCCCCGCTGCCTGGTCTCGAGGTCCTGCACTCAGCCGGCCTTCTCGGCCGTCTCCTGGATCATGTCCAGGACCTTCTTCGGGTCTTCGTCCGCCACGGAGCCGCCGAGGTCCTGCTTGACCGCGCCCGCGACCGCGGACCACGCCGGGTTGGACGTCGGCGCGAACTTCGACGTCGGGAGCGCGTCCACGAACTGCTTCATGTAAGGGTCGGCGCTGAGTGCGTCACCGGCGGATTTGGTCACCGGCAGGAAGCCCTCCACGGTGAGGAACTTGGACGTGTTCTCCTTCTGGTAGACGAAATCCAGGAACTTCTTGATGGCGTCCTTGTTCTTGCCGCCGGCCTTCTTGAACGCGACGAGGACGTCCATGACGCCGAGCGTGTTGTGCTCGTTTCCGCTCCTGCTCGGCAGCGGCGCGACGCCGAAGTCGAGGTTCTTGGTGACCGGCTCGATGAATCCGGCCTTCGTGAAAGGGCCGCCGATCGACATGCCGACCTTGCCCTGCGCGAACTGGCTGAACACCGTCTTGCGGTCGGTGCTCTCCGGGTTCGGCTGCGTCAGCCCGGACGTGTTGAGGCCCTTGAGGAAGGTGAGCGTGTCGACGTTGGCCTTCTGGTTTATGGCCCATTTCCCGGACGCGTCCACCCAGCCGCCGCCGTTGTTCATCGCCCAGCAGTGGAACTCGGCCTGCGCCTCCTCAGGACCGAGCGGCAGCCCGTATCCGAACGCGCCCGCCTTCTTGATCTTCTCCGCGTCCGCCTTGACCTCGTCCCAGGTTCTGGGCGGCTGGGCGATGCCGGCCTTCTTGAACAGGGCCTTGTTGTAGAAGAGGAGGCGGGCGCTGGAGATGAACGGAACGCCGTACTGCTCGCCGTTGTACTTGGCCTGCTCGGCGAACGTGGGCGTGAAGTCGCTCAGCGTGGTCGGGGACACGACCTCGGACGCCTTGTAGACGAGGCCGTCGCGGGCGAAGTCGGAGAACGCGTTGTAGTTGAGGACGTCAGGGACCTGTTTCGTCTGGACGTAGGTCTTGACCTTGGCGTCCATCTGGGTCCAGTCGACCATCTCAAGGTTGACCCTGTAGCCGGAGTTCTCGGCCTCGAACTCCTTGATGAGGGCGTCCCAGTAGGGCTTGGTGTTGTCGCCGTAAATGGCGGCGACGAACTTGATGCTCTTCCCGCCGGAGTCGTCGCTCGACGAGCTTCCCTTGCCGCATCCGCCGACTCCGAGCGCCACGGTCAGGCTCGCGGCGACGACGCCTAAGAGGTGCCGCTTCATCTGTCCCCGCCTTCTCCCGGCGTGCATGGTTGACGTGGTCCAGCACGTGGAGGCGTGCGCGCGTCCGCCTCCCTCTGCCGTGCGTGAATAAATGTGCGCGATCCGATCGCTCATCGAGCACAAACGCGCGCATGTGGCCATGAAGATAAACACTGGTCCGAACCGGTTCAAGAGTTTTGTTAAGCAAGTTTCTTAACTGTGGCCGCGCCGGCGGGCGGACGTTGATCTCTGGTCCGGTCCGCACGCTGGGCTGGTCTGATCGGGGTGACGACGGGTGTCCGGCCGTTCGCGTCGAGTGCATCGCGTCCGGTGGGCCGCGTCCTGATGTGGCCACCTGCCCGGAGGCCGCTCGCGGGTGGTCCGGCGGCCTTCTCGCCTCTCCCTGGCCTGGGGTCTGTTTTGCCCTGCCTTGACCGGGTAATGCGGCGCCGTGCCTGGAACGGGCACCAGCGAAAAGGGACCGGCAAGGCGGAAAGGGGCTGGCGAGGGGACATGAGCTTTCGGACGGGGCTGGCCGCCGGGGCCGGCGGAACGGTGGCCGCGATCTCTGCGCGCCGCCTCGGCCGCCGGACGCCGGGCGGGTTCGCCCAGCGGCTCGTCGACCGGCTCGCCCAGCGGCTCGTCCAGCGGCTTGAGCGGAGTCTGGAGCGCGCCGTCCGGCGTCTCACGGCCGCGGCCGAGCAGGGCGGGCCGCTCGTCAAGGCCGCCCTGGCCGGGGTCAAGGCGCTGCACGAGGGCAAGTCACCGTTCCGCGCGCTGCTGAGCTTCGGCTGGACGGCCCTGAAGGAGACCCTCGCCCGCATCTTCGGGCGCGGACGAAGGGGGAAGCCGACCAACATCGTTGAACAGACCGACGTGGGCGCCCCGCGCCGACTCGTCTACGACCAGTGGACGCGGTTCGAGGACTTCCCGTCCTTCATGAAGAAGGTCGTCAGCGTCGACCAGACGGAGGAGGGGAAGCTGCGCTGGAAGGCGAAGATCTTCTGGTCGAGCCGGACGTGGGAGTCGACGATCGTCGAGCAGGTCCCCGACCGGCACATCGTGTGGCGGTCCAAGGGCCCGAAGGGGCACGCGGACGGGACGGTCAGCTTCCACGAACTGTCGCCGAACCTGACCCGCGTCCTGCTCGTCCTCGAATACCGCCCGGCCGGTCTCTTCGAGCGGACCGGCAACCTCTGGCGCGCCCAGGGACGCCGTGCCCGCCTCGAACTCAAACATTTTCGCCGCCACGTGATGACGCGGGCGCTGACCCGTCCCGACGAGGTCGAGGGCTGGCGCGGCGAGATCCGCGACGGCGAGATCGTCACAACCCCCCAGTGAGGAAGCGAATCATGAAACGCGGAAACCGGATGGGCCGGTTGCCCGTCGGAACCATCACCAAACGGCTGCCCGGCCGCCGCGGCAGGCGGATCCCCGGCCTGGGCGGCGTCAACGGCATCGCGAAGAACCTGCCCGGCAAGCGGACCGCCGGTACGGCAGGCGGCGTCCTGCTCGGCGCGGGCGCGGCCGTCGCCGCCAACCGCGCGCTCAGCGGACGCCGCAACGGCCAGGGCTCGTCCGGCGAGGCGGACGCGCAGGAGAACGAGCAGAAGAAGCGGAAAGGCAAGGCCAAGGCCAAGGCCGCTGGGAAGAACTCAGAGCAGTCGGGCCCGGGGGTGTTCGGACGCCTCAAGGGCACGGCCGCCGGCGTCAAGAGCACGGCCGCCGGGGTCAAGGACACCGCCACCGGCGTCCTTCCCGGCATCGGCCAGAACGGCTCCAAGGACGAGGCCAAGGGCGACTCCAAGGACGGCGCGAAGGGCGGCGGCAAGGGCGGCGGGAAGAAGGTGAAGGTCACCAACATCGTCGAGCACATCGACATCGGTGCGCCGCGCCGCCTCGTCTACGACCAGTGGACGCGGTTCCAGGACTACCCGTCCTTCATGAAGAAGGTCGTCAGCGTCGACCAGACGGAGGACGGGAAGCTGCACTGGAAGGCGAAGATCTTCTGGTCCAGCCGGACGTGGGAGTCGACGATCGTCGAGCAGGTCCCGGACGAGCACATCGTGTGGCGGTCCAAGGGCTCCAAGGGACACGTGGACGGGACGGTCAGCTTCCACAAGCTGTCGCCGAACCTGACCCGCGTCCTGCTCGTCCTCGAATACCACCCGCAGGGCCTCTTCGAGCGGACCGCGAACATGTGGCGGGCGCAGGGCCGCCGCGTCCGGCTGGAGCTGAAGCACTTCCGCCGCTTCGTGATGACGCAGTCGCTCACGCGTCCCGACGACGTCGAGGGCTGGCGCGGCGAGATCCACGACAGCGAGGTCGTCCGGACGCACGACGAGGCGCTGGACGAGGAGGAACGCGACCGCAGGGACCGCGAGAAGGAGTACGAAGAGGCCCGCTGACCCCCGCCCCTGACCCCCGCCCCTGACCCCGCCCCGCCCCCGGGCCGGGCCGCCGGACGCCGCATCCCGGTTCCTCTGGTTGGCTGTGGTGAGAGTTTTCTGGCGGGGGAGTTGAGGGGCAGTGGCCGAGCCGATGCATGACCCGCGCGTGGCGCGGGTCATCGTCGGTGTCGTGCTGACGTCGTTCGCCGGCGTCTACCTCCTGGCCGCCCCGTCCCGGACGGACGGCGTCACGCGGGTCGGGACGGCGGCCGCACTGGTCGCGCTGGTTCTCGCGCTGCAACTCGTGTGGGTCGTCCCGCGGTTCGAGCGGTGGCGCGGCGTCCCGGTCGTGTTCGGGCAGGCCCTGGCCGCTTACACGGCGGTGATCGCCTTCGGGACGTCCGTGGGGATGCTCGGCTTCGTCGCGGGCGCGCTGCTGTCGGCGGGCGCGTGGCCGATCGCGGCGGGGGTCGTGGGCAGCGCGGCGCTGATCGACGTCCTGCGGGACGGCCTGGACGGCGGCGCGAGCGTCGTCGACGTCACGATCACGTGCCTGCTGATCGGGCTGGTGACGTATGGGCTGGTCAGGCTGGCCGATCGGGCGGACGACACGGCGGCGGCGCGGCTGCCGCTCACCGTGGCGGCGGTCGAGCGGGAACGGCTGCGGATCGCGGCGGAGCTGAACAAGGGCCTCGGCGACGGGCTCGCGGCGATCTCGGACGGCACGCGGCGGGCGGTGGAGCGTCCCGACGCGATCGGGGACGTGCTGGCGGTCGCCCGGCGGTCGCTGAACGACGCGCGTGCCGCCGCGGCGGACTTCCGGAGCATGTCGCTGGCGCCCGAGGCGGCGGCCGCGCGGGCCCTGCTGGAGGCGGCGGACGTCCGGGCGGACGTGCGGACCGGGCACCGCGAACCGCTCGGCCCGGCCGGGGCGCTGCTCGCCCTGGTGCTGCGGGAGGCCGTCACGGACGTGGTCCGGACGGGGTCGGCCCGCGCCTGCTCGATCGAGACGTCCGAGAGCGGCGGCGCCGTCAGGCTGCGCGTCGCCAACGACGGGGTGCGCACGGCGGCGCGCGGTGAAGAGGGCCTGGAGGAAGCGGCGGAGCGCGTCCGGGAGGCGGGCGGCGCGTTCTCCGCAGGGCTCAGCGACGACGGCCGGTTCGTCGTGGAGGCGGTCGTGGACGCCGGCGACCGCGCCGTCCCGGTCCCCGACCGTTCGGCGTACCGGCTCTCGCTGACCCTCCTCGCGGCCGTGCTGGCCGGGTTCTGTGTGAAGGGCCTGCTGCTGGTCCCGTGGGGACCGCGATGGGCGGGCGCGGCGGCCGTCCTGGCGCTGATCGCGGTGGCGCAGTTGCTCTGGACGAGCCGCGGACGGCCGAGAGCGTGGCCGCTGATCCTCGCCGTGCTCGGCGCCGCACTCGTCCCGGTGTTCGGTGAGGCGTGGCTCGGCGTCTCCGGCGTCCTCGCGGGGACGTTCCTGGTCGGCCTTCCCGTCCGGGCCGCGGCTCCGCTGGTGGCGGCGGTGATGGCGGGGGTCGGCGGGGCCGCCGCGGCGCTCGGCCTCGGGACGGCGGCGGTCGTCAACTACACGGTCAGCACGCTGGTGACCGGCCTTGTCGTGTATGGGCTCGTCCGGCTGGCGAGGCTGGTGCGGGATCTGCAGGTCGCGGGGGCGGAGCTGGCGCGGGCGGCGACCGTCCAGGAACGGCTGCGGGCGGCCAGGGACCTGCACGATCTGCTCGGGCACAGCCTGGCGGCGATCCTCCTCAAATGTGAGCTGGCGCGGCGGCTGGCCGGCGCCGACGCGGAGCGCGCCCGCACGGAACTGGCCGAGGTCGCCGCGATGGCGGAGCAGGCCCGCGACGATCTCCGCACCGCGACGGGCGGCGCCGCCGACCTCTCGCTGGACGGGGAGGTGGCGTCCGCGCGGTCGGTGCTCACGGCGGCCGGCGTCGAGGTCGACGCCAAGACCGAGCATGCCGTCGACGGTGATGCGTCGGCGGTGCTCGGGACGGTGCTGCGCGAGGCCGTGACGAACGTGCTGCGGCACAGCGCCGCGACGCGCTGCACCATCCGCACGGAGCGGGACGGCGACACCGTGCGGCTGGTGGTGGAGAACGACGGGCTCGACCCGGCCGCGCCGCGCACGCCGCCCGGCTCGGGCATCGGGAACCTGACCACGCGGCTCGCCTCGCACGGCGGGACGCTCAGCGCCCGCGCCGACGGCACCGGCCGGTTCCGCCTCGAAGCGGAGATCGGCCGGTCGGCCTAGAGCCAGCCCGCTTCGCGGGCGATGCGGGCGGCGTCCGTGCGGTTCCGCGCGTTGAGCTTGGTGACGGCGGCGGTCAGGTAGTTGCGGACCGTCCCGGCCGACAGGTGGAGGCGTTCCGCGATCTCCGGCGCCTCGGCTCCCTCGGCGGCGAGGCGCAGCACGTCCGTCTCGCGCGGGGTGAGCGGGTTGTCGGCGATGTCCCAGGCGGTGAGGGCGAGCTTCGGGTCGAGGACGCGCCCGCCCGCCGCGACCGTGCGGATCCCGGCGGCCAGTTCCTCCGGCGGCGACGTCTTCAGCAGGAAGCCGCGGACGCCCGCCGTCAGTGCGCGGCGCAGATGCCCGGGCTTCCCGTGCCCGGTCAGGACGAGCACCGCGACCTCCGGCATGGCGGCGTGGAGCGCGGCCGCCGCGGCGAGACCGTCCAGGCCGGGCATGTCGATGTCGAGGACGGCGACGTCCGGGCCCGCCGAGCGCGCCGCGGGCAGCACCTCGTCGCCGCGGTCCACCTCCGCCACCACGGTCAGGTCGGGTTCGAGGCCCAGCAGACCGGCGAGGGCGCTGCGGACGACATGGTGGTCGTCCGCCAGGAGCACCTTGATCACCCCTCATGTGTACCAGCGACTCGGGCGTACCGGCGACGCGGTCACGGCCGGACCCATGACGAGATCACGGGTGCCCGGTGATCACGTCTCTGGCCCGCGAAGCCGCAGGTCAGAAGACTTATGGGCATGAGCGAAGCAGTGAGGCTGGAGACGGTGAGCAAGGTTTACGGGCGGGGCAGGGGAGCGGTCGCGGCGCTGCGGGAGGTGACGGCGTCCGTCCCGCGCGGGCGGTTCACGGCGGTCATGGGGCCGTCCGGGTCGGGCAAGAGCACGTTCCTGCACTGCGCCGCCGGGCTCGACACGCCGACGTCGGGCAGCGTCCGGCTGGGCGGCACGGACCTGTCCGCGATGAACGAGACGAAGCTGACCGAGCTGCGCAGGAAGCGGGTCGGGTTCGTGTTCCAGGCGTTCAACCTGGTGCCGTCGCTGACCGTCGCGCAGAACATCACGCTGCCGCTCCGCCTGTCGCGGACACCGGTCGACAAGGTGTGGCTGTCGGACGTGGTCGCCCGCGTCGGATTGGCGGACCGGGCAGGGCATCGTCCGGGCCAGCTGTCGGGCGGGCAGCAGCAGCGGGTCGCGATCGCCCGCGCGCTGGTGACGCGTCCGGACGTGGTGTTCGGAGACGAGCCGACTGGCGCGCTCGACACCATGACGGCCCGGGACGTCCTCACCCTCCTGCGGGAAACGGTGGACGACATGGGCCAGACGGTCGTGATGGTCACGCACGACCCGGTCGCCGCCTCCTACGCCGACACCGTGCTCTTCCTGGCCGACGGGCACATCGTCGACTCGATGGACGCGCCGTCCAGCGACAAGGTCGCGGCGCGCATGACCCGGCTGGGGGCGTGGAAGTGATGCTCTGGCTCGTTCTCAGCACGCTGCGGCACCGCAAGGCGGGATTCGCGGGCGCGTTCGTGGCGCTTCTGTGCGCTGCCGCGTTGGTCTGCGCGTGCGGTGTCCTGCTCGACACGGGACTGCGCGGCTCTGTCGCACCCGAACGGTACGCGGGCTCTCCGGTCATCGTCACTGGGGACCAGTTCGTCTACAAGACGTACACGAAGAAGAAAGGCAAGAAAAAGCACAAGGCGAAGGCGATCGCCGAGCGTGCCTGGCTGCCGGCGTCCGTCGCCGACAAGGTCAGGCAAGCGGACGGTGTGCGGAACGTGGTCGCCGAGGTGTCGTTCCCCGCCGAAATCAGCGATTCCGCCGACGACGACCGCGAATCGTGGGGTCATGGGTGGGAATCCGCCGCCCTCACTCCGTTCACCATCCGGGACGGACGAGCCCCCACCGCGAACAACGAAATCGTCATCGACGCTGCGACGGCCCAGGCGAAGAACCTCCGTCCAGGCGCAACCGTGAAGGTCGCCTCGACCACCCCTGGGACGTACCGCGTCGTCGGCGTCACCGAGCAGTCCCTCAAGCACCAGACCGCCGTCTTCTTCACCACCGCCCAGGCCGCCCACCTGTCCGGACGGAACGGCATGGTCACCGCCATCGGAGCGCACGGCTCCGAGAAGGCGATCGAGGACGCCGTGCGCGGCACCGGAGCCACCGTCCACACCGGCGAAGACCGGGGCAAGGCGGAGTTCCTCGGCGCGGAGAAGTCGCGGATCAAGCTGATCAGCATGGGCGGCGCGCTCGGCGGGACGGCCCTGCTCGTCGCGATCCTCGTCGTGTCCGGGACGTTCGCGCTGTCGGTGCAGCAGCGCGAGCGGGAGATCGCGCTGCTGCGGGCCGTCGCCGCCACGCCCCGCCAGGTCCGCCGGATGATCGGCCGTGAGGCGCTGCTGGTCGGGCTCGTCGCGGGGCCGCTCGGCGCCTTGGCCGGGCTGCCGCTGGCCTTCTGGCTGCGGGACAGGTTCCGCGCGCTCGACGCGCTGCCGCCCAACCTCGACCTGGTCGTCAGCCCGTTCCCCGCGTTCGCCGCGACGCTGGCCGCGATCGTCGCCGCGTTCGCCGCGGCCCGGATCACCGCGCGGCGAACGGCCCGGATCCGTCCGGTCGAGGCGCTCGGGGACGCGGCGCTTCGGCGGCCCCGGCTCGGCGCCGTCCGGATCGTCGCCGGTCTCGCCGTCACCGCGGGCGCGATCGTCCTGACCATCGTGCTTTCCGGGCTGAACACGGAGGCGGCGTCCAGCCCGGTCACGATGCTGACCGCGCTCGTGTGGACGGTCGCCGTGTCGCTGCTCGGCCCGGCCATCGCGCGCGCCGCCGTGGCCGCGCTGTCCGTGCCGCTGCGGCTGTTCCCCGTCGGCGGGGGGCTGGCCGCGGCGAACCTCGGGGCCGGGGCGCGGCGGGTCGCGTCCGTCATGGTGCCGCTCACGCTGATGACGGGCCTGACCGCGACGATCCTGTTCTCCCAGACCACGATGGGCCATGCCGCGACACGCCAGGCGACGGACGGCACGATCGCCGCTCACGTCGCCGGGCCCAAGGCGCCGCACAGCCTCGCCGAAGAGATCCGCCGCTCGCCCGGCGTGACGGCCGTGACCGAGGTCCTGCAGAGCACCGTCCGCGTGGACCTGGAGAACTACGCGATCCAGGGCGTCACGCCCGGCGGCCTGGAGCGCACCATGGACCTGGGCGTCCGCGACGGCTCGCTGCGGAACCTGAACCCGTCCACGATCGCCGTGAGCGCCACCGCCGCCGACCGGCTCGACGTCCGTCCCGGCGACAGGCTGCGCCTCACCCTCGGCGACGGCACGCCCATCGCGCCCACGGTGATCGCCGTGTACGAGCGCGGCCTCGGATTCGGCGACCTCACCGTGTCCCGCGACCTGCTCGCCGCCCACGTGGACGACCCGCGCGGCACCCTCCTGATCGCCGGGACGCCGCCCGCGGGCCTGCCCACCACGGACGCCGCCGCCATCGCCGAGACCAGGGCGTCCACGAACGCGGAGGTCAACCAGGTCGCGATGGCGCTGATCATCGCGTTCACGGCGATCGCCGTGGTGAACACCCTCGCGATGTCCACCTCCGACCGGGCCCGCGAGTTCGCGCTGCTGCGCCTCGTCGGGATCACCCGCCGCCAGGTCCTGCGGATGCTCGGCTGGGAGACCCTCGTGATCGTCGCCGTCGCGTCCGTCCTCGGCACGGCGATCGCGCTGGCCACGCTCACCGCGTTCAGCGGCGGGATGACGGGCGGGGCGCCGCACGTCCCGCCGCTCGGGCACTTGGGCGTCCTCGCCTGGGGCGGCCTCCTCGCCGCGGTCGCGACCGTCCTGCCCGCCCGGCTGGCCATGGCCGCCCGCCCCGCCGACACGATCAACACCCGCGACTAGCCGCCCGCCCGCCGCTCCCACGTCCTGCACAACCTCGCTACATATGCTTGCGTGTATATACGCACCCGTGTATCTTCGAGGTGTGGTCAACAACGTGCAACAGCGAATGACGGCGATCTCGGAGCCGAACCGGTTTCAGATCGTCGAGTTGCTCAAGGACGGCCCGCGGTCGGTGGGCGCGATCGTCGACGCGCTGGGCCTGGGCCAGCCGCAGGTGTCCCGGCATCTGCGGCTGCTCGCCCAGGCGGGCGTGGTCGAGGTGACCAAGCGGGCCCAGCAGCGGATCTACCGGCTGCACCCCGAGGCGATGCGCGAGCTGAGCGACTGGGCGCAGGGATTCGCCGCCCTGTGGTCGGAGCGGATGGACCGCCTCGGCGCCTTCCTCGAAGACGACGACCGCGCACCCGACGAGGCGAACCGGCAAGGAGGTTGAACATGCCCGAAGGCACCGCGGACGGCATTGTGATCGACAGGTCGAGCAACACCGTCCATATCAGCCGCACCTACGCCGCAGGCGTCGAGCGCGCGTGGTGGGCCTGGACCGATCCCCAGGCGATCAGTCGCTGGTGGGGCCCGCAGGGCTGGGCCGCGACCGTGTACGAGATGGACGTGCGTCCAGGCGGACGCTGGCGGTTCCAGATCGCGCCGGTGGACGGATCGGCCGCCCCGGTCCGCAGCATCGCCACCTACAAGATGGTCGTCGCCTGTGCCCAGCTGCGCTACGACGACGAGTTCGCCGACCAGGCGTGGCGACCCGACGGCACCGGCACCTTCCCCACCACGGTCACCTTCGTCCCGGCCGGCGCCGGCTGCACCGTCGAGGTCACGGCGGGCTTCCCCGACGGCCAGGCGCTGCAGCGGGCGGTCGAGCTCCAGATGGCCGAAGGCTACGCCGAGGCCCTGGACCGGCTCGCCGACCTGCTGGACGCCCCGCACACCGGCACACCTTCACCCGAAAGCGAGACGATCATGTCCGACCTTCGCACCGTCACCTCCGCGGACGGCACGACCATCGCCTACCAGCAGACCGGCTCGGGCCCCGCGATCATCCTGATCAGCAATGTCGCCGAAGACCACACCGGCGTCTCGGGCATGGCCCAGGCGCTGTCCGAACACTTCACCGTCATCAGCTTCGACCGCCGCGGGCGCGGCGCCAGCGGCGACCCCCAGCCCTACGACCCGGCCCGCGAGATCGACGACGTCGCCGCCCTGATCGATGTCGCGGGCGGCTCCGCGGCCCTGACCAGCGGATCGGGCGGCTGCGGCCTCGCCCTCGACGCCGCGAGCGCGCTGGGCGGCAAAGTGACGGGGCTCTACCTGTACGAGCCGCCCTTCATCGTCGACGACTCCCGTGCCCCGGCGCCCGCCGACTACCTCGAACACCAGGAAGCGCTGATCGCGGCGGGCAAGCGCAGCGAGGCCGTCGAGTACTTCATGACCGAGATGATCGGTGTCCCCGCCGAATACATTCCCGCGATGAAGCAGGACCCTTCCTGGGACGTCATGGCCAAGTACGCCCACACCTACGCCTACGACGGCCGCATCATGCGCGGGCTCCAGGACGGCAAACCGCTGCCCGCCGACCGCTGGTCGATCGACGCGCCGATCGCGGTGGCCGTCGGCGGCAACGGCGAGGACTTCATCCGCCAGGGCGCCGACGCGCTGGCCGCGCTCCTGCCGAACGTCACCGTGCTGACCCTGCCCGACCACGACCACTCCGCGTTCTGGATGGCGCCGGAGCCGGTCGCCGAACAAGCACGCGCCTTCCTGCTCGGATGACGCCCACTGCGATCCATCCCCGCCCCCTAACGGCGTCATGGGGCGGGGACGGCTCGTCCGCTGACGGCTCGTCCGCTGACGCCTCGGTCGCTGTCAGAGGCCGGGGGCATACTGAAGGCATGGCGTCCGTGCCGCCCGCCCGCCACCTGCTGCGCGCCAAGGATCTCGCCGACGCGCGGTACTTCGAGCCGCTCACGGTGGCCGACCTGGCGAACGCCGCCGGGCTGTCCCGCGCGCACTTCAGCGACCAGTTCCGGCGCGCGTTCGGCGAGTCGCCGCACGCCTACCTGCTGACCCGCCGCCTCGAACGCGCCGCCGCACTGCTGCGGACCACCGACCGGTCCGTCGCCGAGATCTGCGTCGGCGTCGGGCTGCAGAGCATCGGCTCGTTCACGACGAGCTTCACGCGCATGTTCGGGATGTCGCCGACGGCCTACCGCGCGGCGTTCCCGCCGGCGTCCGTCTACGCGCGGATACCCGGCTGTGTCCTGCGAATATACGGCCGCCCGAAACACCGGACGTTTCGAGAAGACACCCCCGCCGCCCCAGATCTAGCGTGAGGGTTCCAGCGACCCGACAGGGAGGAACCCGATGATCACGCTTGCCAGCACGCAGTTGTGGGTGCACGACCAGGACGAGGCGCTCGCCTTCTACACCGGGAAGCTCGGCATGGAGGTCCGCGTCGATGTGACCATGCAGGAGATGGGCGGTTTCCGCTGGCTGACCGTCGGCCCGGTGGGGCAGCCCGACGTCTCCATCGTCCTGATGGCCCTCCCCGGGGAGCCGGTCATGGACGAGGCGACGGCCGCGCAGGTCCGCGAGCTCATGGCCAAGGGCTTCGCCGGGACGATCTTCCTCGGCACGGACGACTGCCACGCCGCGTACAAGGAGCTGACGGACCGCGGCGTCGAGTTCGTCGAGAAGCCGGAGGAGCGGCCGTTCGGCATCGACTCCTCGTTCCGCGACCCGTCCGGCAACCACATCCGCCTGACCCAGGCCTACGCGAGGTCCTGAACGCCGCCGCGACCGCAGCGCACCGCCTTTGCGCGCACCCGTGATCATTTCTCTTTGCGGACGGTGACGGCCAGAAATCCTAATTATCCGTTATGGATGGTTTTGCGGGGGCGTCATCCTTCCGGTGGGTGCCGGTCGCGAAAATGATCGCGATGTGGGCGCAAAGGCGGGGCCGAGAAGGCATGAGCGGCGAAATGTCCGATCGGCGGGGTGCGAACCCTGGTACGGACGGGTCAGGGGATCATGGCGCGGCCGTAAGCGGTCGCTTCATCGCGAGGACCCGGCGCGGGTTTCGCCGGACGCTCCGGATCTTCGCGGGATTCACCCCTGGTCACCGCCGTCACGCCAACCTCGGAGACATGCCCACTCTGCGTATTCGTTAATGTCCTCAATGGCAATGCGGACAGGTCCGAATTTCGGTTTTCTGGCCACCCCCGGAGTGCCGGGTCTAGGTTTGCCGTAACGCGCGCGCCGGCGCCCGTGCGAGCGGCGCGGCCGCCCCCCGAAAGGAGCGTCAGGCCGATGACCGATGGCACCCCCGGCCCGGATCAGGGGCCCGAGACGAAGATCAACACTGACGTTCCGCAGTCCGCCCGGATCTGGAACTACTGGCTCGGCGGCACCGACAACTACGAGGTCGACCGCCTCGCCGGCGACGAGTACGTCTCGCTGTACCCGGGCATCGTGCCGCTCGCCCGCGCCGGCCGCTACTTCATGGACCGCGCGATCAGGTTCCTGATCCACGAGCGCGGCATCCGGCAGTTCATGGACTGCGGGACCGGCCTGCCCACGGTCGACAACACCCACGAGATGGCCCAGCGCGCCGCCCCCGAGGCGAGGGTCGTCTACGTCGACAACGACCCGCTCGTCCTCGCGCACGCGCGCGCGCTCATGACCGGCACGGACGAGGGCCGCACCGCCTACATCGACTGCAACCTGCACGATCCCAAGACGATCCTGGACCGGGCGGGGGAGACCCTCGACCTCGCGCGGCCGGTCGCGCTGCTGCTCGTCAACGTCATGGGGCACATCGTCGACCCCGACGAGGCGATGCGCGTCGCGCGCGGGCTGATCGGCGGCCTGCCGCCCGGCAGCTACCTCATCCTGGACGACTGCACCGACGACAACGAGGCGTTCAACGCCGCGCAGCGCGCCTACGACGACACCGGGGCCATCCCGTTCCGGCTCCGCAGCCGCGAGTTCCTGTCCGGCTACTTCGAGGGGCTGGAGATCGAGGAGCCGGGGCTCGTGACCGTCAACGAGTGGCGCCCGGACGTCGGCGTCGAGGTCGAGCAGCTCCCGACGCTGTGCGGGGTGGCCCGCAAACCCTGACGCGCGGCCCGCAAACCGTGACGGGCGGCCCGCAAACCGTGACGCGGAACCATTCGCCACGGAAAGATCGACGGTCTTCGAAGCCACAAGGCGGAGACCTTCCACGGAAACGTCGCGGACCGTTCCCTTTCCAGCGCGTTCTGTGAAGGTATAGTCGATACGGCCGCTCACGCCGTCCCCCTTGATTGGAGTCCCCTTGGCCTCCGTCACGATCACCGGCAGAAGACAGTCCACCGCCGCGCACGGGGATCCCCTCGTCCCCAGGCTGCTGCTGGCGCGCCGGCTCCGCGCGCTCCGCGAGTCGGCCGGCATCGGCCGGACCGCCGCGGCGACGGCGATCGGCGGATCCGACTCCAAGATCACGAGGCTGGAACTCGGCCGCTCCGGCTGCTCGGTGCCGGACGTCGCCGAGCTCCTCACCCTCTACGGCGCGGACGACGCCGAGCGCACGACCCTGCTGGCGCTCGCCGAGCAGACCACGGCGCACCCCTGGTGGCACGCCGACGGAGACATCGTCCCGGTGTGGGTGCGGGCCTACCTCACCGCCGAGCAGGCGGCGAAGCTGGTCCGCACGTTCGAACCGCGGTTCGTCCCCGGCCTGCTTCAGTCCGAGGAGTACGCCCGCGCGCTGATCCGCCAGGCCTCCCCTGAGGACGAGGTCGACCGGCGGGTCGGGTTCCGGATGCGGCGCCAGCGCGTCCTGCGCCGCCGGCCCCGGCCGCTCAACCTGTGGGTCGTCCTGGACGAGCGGGCGCTGTGGCGCCCCATCGGCGGCCCGGCCACGATGCGCGCTCAGATTCGGCACATCATCGAGCTGTGCAAGCGGCCGAACGTGACCGTCCAGATCGCGCCGGCCGGGATCTGCGGACGGGTCGAGGGCGACGGGCCGCTCACGCTCGTCCGGTTCCCGCAGCAGGGACTGCAGGACATGGTGTACCTGGAGCGGACCGACAGCGCGCTCTACCCCGTCCGCCGGGTGGAGATCGAACGGCACTGGCACGTGTTCAACACGCTCGTCACCGAGGCCGCCCCGCCCGAGCGCACGAGCCGGATTCTCGCCGGCATCCTCGCCACTTACTGACCGTTTCCGCCGGTCATCGCCTTATTTGGCCACTGCTGTACCGGTCCGTGCTCGCTGCCCGGGAATGAGCCTTGGCAAACGGTGCTCGCATGTCTCGTGGATCACATATTCCCGTCTGACCACTTCCGGTCTATATTCATAAATGACGGATATTCGGGAGGGTCTACGCGGTTACCAGGGGACGTACGCCACAGGACCCTCGTTGCCCGTGTTTACCGGGCGGGCACCCGGTTATCGGGCATGTTCGAACGCCCCGCACCACCGCCGCCCTCGAAGGAACGCCATGTCCGTCAGTGAGCGTTTGTGGAACGAGACAGAGGAACGCCGTTCTCGCGATGAACTGCAGACGGGGGAGAACTTTCCCGTCGCCAGCCGGCTCCTTCCGGCCCGCCATCGCGCGCACCTGCTGAACGTGTACGGCTATGCCCGGCTCGTGGACGACATCGGGGACGAGGCGCCCCCCGGCGAGCGGGCCGGACTCCTCGACGCGGTCGAACGCGACCTCGACCGCGTCTACGCGGGCACGCGCCCGGAGCTCCCGGCGATGCGCAACCTGGCCCGCACGATCACCGGCTGCGGGATCCCGGCCGAGCCGTTCCGCCGCCTCCTCCAGGCCAACCGGCAGGACCAGGAAATCTCCCGGTACACGACTTTCGACGACCTGCTCGACTACTGCACCCTGTCCGCCGACCCGGTGGGGCACATCGTCCTGTACGTGTTCGGCGCCGCCACCCCGGAAAGGCTCCGCCTCTCCGACAAGGTGTGCACGGCGCTGCAGATCATCGAGCACTGCCAGGACGTCGGCGAAGACCACCGCAACGGCCGGATCTATCTGCCGCAGGACGACCTCCGCCGGTTCGGATGCGCGGACGGCGACCTCGACGCCGCCGTCACGCCGACCCGGCTGCGCGGCGTCGTGGCGCTCCAGGCGCGGCGGGCGCGGGAACTACTGGACGAAGGAGCGGACCTCACCGTCCGGCTCCGCGGATTCGCCCGCGTCGCCGTCGCCGGCTACGTGGCCGGCGGACTCGCGGCGCTGGCGGCATTGGACAAGAACGCGTACGACGTGCTGGGCGGCCCGTCACGACCGAGAAAACCGCGGCTCCTCGTCGAGTGGTCGCGAACCTTGGGAAGGAGATGAGGAGATGGACGAAGCCAGCGCGTACCGGCATTGCGAGAATGTCGTGCGCTCCCAGGCTCGTAACTTCTCGTACGGGATCCGCCTGCTGCCCGCGCCGAAGCGGCGCGCCCTGAGCGCCGTCTACGCGTTCGCCCGCCGGGTCGACGACATCGGCGACGACCACGACGCGCCCGCCGCGACCCGGCTGGAGAAGCTCGCGGAGGAGCGCGCGCGGCTCGCCGACCCGGGCGGCGACCCGTCCGATCCCGTGCTGGTGGCGCTGGCGGACGCGGCGCGCCGCCACCCCATCCCGCTGGACGCGTTCGGCGAGCTCATCGACGGCTGCGAGGCCGACGTCCGCGGCGAGACCTACGACACGTTCGACGACCTGCTCTGGTACTGCCGGTGCGTCGCGGGCGCCGTCGGGCGGCTGTCGCTCGGCGTGTTCGGCACGTCCGACCCCGGCACGGCCGGGCCGCGCGCCGACGCGCTCGGCGTCGCGCTGCAGCTGACGAACATCCTGCGGGACGTCCGGGAGGACGGCCTCAGCGGCCGCGTCTACCTTCCCGCCAAAGACCTCGCCAAGTTCGGCTGCACCCTGCACCTGGACGAGTCGGGCCGGTTCACCGACCCGCCCGACCACCTCGTCTCCCTCGTGAGGTTCCAGGCGTCGCGGGCGGCCGAATGGTACGGGACCGGGCTGCGGCTGCTGCCGATGCTGGACCGCCGCAGCGCCGCCTGCGCCGGGGCGATGGCGGGCATCTACCGGCAGCTGCTGAAACGCATCAGGTCCGATCCGCTCGCCGCGCTGCAGACCCGGACGTCGCTGCCGGCCTGGGAGAAGGCGGCGGTGTCCGCCAAGGCGATGGCGGGGATCCACCGATGACCCCCGCGGCGGGGGACGGGCACGTCGCGGTCGTCGGCGGCGGGCTCGCGGGGATCACGGCCGCGCTTGCGCTGCAGGAGGCCGGGTTGCGGGCGACGGTCTATGAGGCGCGGCCCCGGCTGGGCGGCGCGACGCACTCCTTTGAACGCGACGGCCTCACCGTCGACAACGGGCAGCACATCTTCCTGAAATGCTGCACCGCCTACCAGGGGCTGCTGGGACGGCTGGGCGCGGCGGACAAGGTCCGCGTCCAGGACCGCTTCGACGTGCGCGTCCTCACCCCCGACGGTCCTGGCGGGCGGCTCCGCCGGGCCAAGGCGCCGGGGCCGCTGCACCTGATGCCCGCGCTCGCCCGGTACGCGCTGCTCTCGCCGGGCGACCGGCTGCGCGCCGTCCGCGCGTCGCTGGCGCTCGACCGGCTCGACCCGGACGACCCCGCGCTCGACGGGTCGAGCATGGGCGGCTGGCTCGCCGGGCACGGCCAGCGCGAACGGGCCCGGCACGCATTGTGGGAGCTGTTCGTCACGGCCGCCCTGAACATGAAGCTGGACGACGCCGCGCTCGGGCCCGCCGCGTTCGTGTGCCAGACGGCGCTGCTCGGCCGGTCCGACGCCGCCGACATCGGTGTTCCGGCGGTGCCCCTCGGGGAGCTGCACGGCACGATCGCGGCGGCGAGGATCGAGGAGGGCGGGGGGCTCGTCCGGCTCGGCGCGAAGGTCACGGCGATCGAGGACGGGCCGAAGCTCGTCGTGAACGGCGAGCCGGTGAGCGCGGACGCCGTCGTGGTCGCGGTGCCGCACCGGGTCGCGTCCTCGCTCGTCCCGGCGGGCGCGTGCCCGAACCGGGGGGAGTGGGCGGGGCTCGGGTCGAGCCCGATCGTCAACGTCCATGTCGTCTACGACAGGCCCGTGCTGGACGAGCCGTTCGTCGCCGCGGTCGACTCGCCCGTCCAGTGGGTCTTCGACCGGACGGCCATCAGCGGCCTCGCGTCCGGCCAGTACCTCGCGGTTTCGGTGTCGGCGGCCGACCGCTGGATCGACACCCCGACCGCCGAACTGCGCGACGTCTACCTCGCCGCGCTGGAGCGGCTGTTCCCGGCCGCCCGCCGCGCCCGCGTCACCGACTTCTTCGTGACGCGGGAACGGCACGCCACATTCCGCCAGAGCCCCGGCAGCGGCGCGCTGCGCCCCGCGTCCGCGACCCGGCTGCCGTGGCTGTTCCTCGCCGGCGCGTGGACGGACACGGGCTGGCCCGACACGATGGAGGGAGCGGTGCGCAGTGGTCTCAGCGCCGCCCGGCTGGTCCGGCGGCATCTGGTCGGCACGGGCACCGACGTGGGCGCCGGCGCGGGGGTGAGCCCCCGATGACCGCCGTGCCTGCCTCGATGACGGACGGGCGCGCGCTGGTGGACCGGGCGATGCGAGCGTCCGCCGAACGGCTCGACCCGATGACCCGCCGCGTCGTCGCCTACCACCTCGGCTGGACCGACGAGCAGGGCCATCCGGCCGCCGCCGGCGGGAAGGCGCTGCGCCCGGCGCTGGCGCTGCTGTCGGCCCGCGCCGCCGGGACCCCCTACGAGACGGCGCTGCCGGGCGCGGTCGCCGTCGAGTTCGTGCACGCGTTCTCGCTGCTGCACGACGACATCATGGACGGCGACCGGACCCGCCGGCACCGTCCCGCAGCGTGGACGGTGTTCGGCCCGTCCGCCGCGATCCTCGGCGGGGACGCGCTGCTGGCGCTGTCCGAGGAGCTGCTGCTGGAGGAGCAGACGCGCGGCGCGCACTGGGCGGCGCGCGCCCTGGCCGCCGCGACGCAGCGGCTCATCTCCGGCCAGGCGCTCGACCTCGGGTTCGAGCAGCGCGACGACGTCACCCTCGACGAGTGCCTGACGATGGCGGCGGACAAGACCGGCGCGCTGCTCGCCTGCGCCTGCTCGATCGGGGCGATGCTCGGCGAGGGGCCGACCCGGCTGGTCACCGCGCTGACCGGGTTCGGGTCCGAGATGGGCCTGGCGTTCCAGCTCGTGGACGACCTGCTCGGCATCTGGGGCAGCCCGGACACGACCGGCAAACCGGTCCTGGCCGACCTGCGCGCCCGCAAGAAGTCGCTGCCCGTCGTCTTCGCGCTGACCGCCGGGACCGCCGAGTCGGAGCGTCTCGCCGAGCTGTACGCGCTTCCCGGGGCGCAGTCCGAGGACGTCCTGCGGGAGATGGCGCGGCTGGTCGAGGCGGCCGGCGGACGGGAATGGGCCGCGGCCGAGGCGGACCGCCGGATCGCGTCGGCGGAGAAGCGGCTCGCCGACTCCGGCATGGACGACGACGTCCGCGCCGAATTCCGCGACATCGCACTCTTCGTCACCTCCCGGGACCACTGAACAAGCGGTTAGGAGCGCTGAATGACCACGACCGACGTGTCCGGACTGACCGGTGCCGCCGCTGCCGCCGCCGGTGCGGCCCGCGACCATCTGCTCGGCCTGCAGTCGTCCGAGGGCTGGTGGAAGGGCGAGCTGGAGACCAACGTGACCATGGACGCCGAGGACCTGCTGCTCCGCCAGTTCCTCGGCATCAGGTCGGAGCGCGAGACGGCGGAGGCGGCGCGCTGGGTCCGCTCCCAGCAGCGCGAGGACGGGACGTGGGCGAACTTCCACGGCGGGCCGCCCGACCTGTCCACGACGGTGGAGGCGTACGTCGCGCTGCGCCTCGCGGGCGACCCCGTGGACGCCGACCACATGCGCCGGGCGGCGAAGTACGCGCGGGACGCGGGCGGCATCGAGGCCACCCGCGTGTTCACCCGGATCTGGCTGGCCCTGTTCGGGCAGTGGTCGTGGGACGACCTGCCCGTCATGCCGCCCGAGCTGATGTACCTGCCGAAACGCGTCCCGCTGAACGTGTACGACTGGGCGTGCTGGGCGCGGCAGACGATCGTGCCGCTGACCGTGCTCGGGTCGCTGCGTCCCGTCCGGGCGCTGCCGTTCGACCTGCCCGAGCTGCGCGGCGGCCATCGCCCGGCGAAGGACCAGAAGGGCTGGGGACGGTTCTTCAACGGGCTCGACCGCGTCCTGCACGTGTACGAGAAGCGCCCGGTGCGGCCGCTGCGGACGGCGGCGCTGCGCCGCGCCGCCGACTGGATCATCGCCCGGCAGGAGGCGGACGGCTGCTGGGGCGGGATCCAGCCGCCGTGGGTGTACTCGCTGATGGCGCTGCACGAGCTCGGCTACGGCCTCGACCATCCCGTCATCCGGCGCGGGCTGGACGGTTTGGAACGCTTCACGATCCGGGACGAGAAGGGCCGCAGGCTGGAGGCGTGCCAGTCCCCGGTGTGGGACACCGTCCTGGCGATGAACGCGCTCGGCGACGCGGGCGCGCCCGCGGACGACCCGGCGCTGCGGCACGCCGCCGCCTGGGTCGTCGGCGAGGAGGTCCGCGGGCCGGGGGACTGGTCGGTGCGGCGGCCGGGGCTCGCGCCGGGCGGCTGGGCGTTCGAGTTCGACAACGACGGCTACCCCGACACCGACGACACCGCCGAGGTGATCCTCGCCCTGCGGAAGGTCGATTTCCCGGACGCCGAGGCGCCGATCGGGCGGGCCGTCCGCTGGCTGGAGGGCATGGCGTCCAGCGACGGCGGCTACGGGGCCTTCGACGCCGACAACACCCAGGACCTCTGCACCAAGCTGCCCTTCTGCGACTTCGGCGCGGTCATCGACCCGCCGTCCGCCGACGTCACCGCGCACGTCGTGGAGGCGCTCGCGGGCGAGGGCCGCGCGGAGTCGCCGACCGTCAAGCGGGCCGTCGTCTGGCTGCTGAAGGCCCAGGAGGCGGACGGCTCGTGGTTCGGACGCTGGGGAGCCAACCACGTGTACGGGACGGGCAGCGTCGTCCCGGCGCTGGTCGCGGCGGGCGTCGGGCGGGGCAAGTCGCCGATCAGGCGGGCGGTGGCGTGGCTGGAGCGGCACCAGAACGACGACGGCGGCTGGGGCGAGGACCTGCGCTCCTACGACGACCCGTCCTGGATCGGGCGGGGCGAGTCGACGGCGTCGCAGACGGCCTGGGCGCTGCTGGCGCTGCTCGCCGCCGGTGAACGCTCCCCGGCCGTGGACGCCGGCGTCCGCTGGCTCGTGGACAACCAGCGCCCCGACGGGACCTGGGACGAGGACCAGTACACCGGCACCGGATTCCCCGGCGACTTCTACATCAACTACCACCTCTACCGGCTGGTGTTCCCGATCAGCGCGCTCGGCCGCTATCTGTCCAAGGAGGTCCGACCATCATGAGCATGCCGCTTCGTCAAAGCGTCCGCATCGGAAGCTATATCCTCCGCAACAAGATTCGCGGCAGGGACAAGTTCCCTCTCATCGTCGAACTCGAACCGCTCTTCGCGTGCAATCTCGCGTGCGCGGGATGCGGCAAGATCCAGCACACGCACGACATTCTGAAGAAACGGATGCCGGTCGAGCAGGCCATCGCCGCCATCAAGGAAAGCGGCGCCCCGATGGTGTCGATCGCGGGCGGCGAACCGCTCATGCACCCGCAGATCGAGGAGATCGTCGGCGAGCTCGTCAAGATGAAGAAGTTCGTCTTCCTGTGCACGAACGCGCTGCTCATCCCGAAGAAGCTCGACAAGTTCAAGCCGTCGCCGTACTTCGCGTGGGCGGTGCACATCGACGGGCTGAAGGAGCGGCACGACGCGTCCGTCTGCAAGGAAGGCGTCTTCGACGACGCCGTCGCCGCCATCAAGGAATGCCAGCGGCGCGGTTTCCGCGTGACGACGAACACGACGTTCTTCAACACCGACACACCGCAGACGGTCATCGACGTCCTCAATTACCTCAACGACGACCTCAAGATCGACGAGATGATGATCTCGCCGGCGTACGCGTACGAGAAGGCGCCCGACCAGGAGCATTTCCTCGGCGTCCAGGAGACCAGGGAACTGTTCCGCAAGGCGTTCGCGGACGGGCGGCGCAAGCGCTGGCGCTTCAACCACTCGCCGCTCTTCCTGGACTTCCTCGAAGGCAAGGCGGATTTCGCCTGCACCGCGTGGGGAATCCCGTCCTACTCCCTTTTCGGCTGGCAGCGTCCCTGCTACCTGATGTCGGACGGCTACGCCCAGACGTACAAGGAACTCGTCGAGGAGACCGACTGGGACGCCTACGGACGGGGCCGCGACCCGCGCTGCGCCAACTGCATGGCGCACTGCGGCTACGAGCCCACGGCCGTCCTGAGCACGGTCAGCTCGCTGAAGGAGTCGTTGAGGGCCATCCGCGAGAAGTAGGAGGTCTGGCGAGTTCGGTCCGGGAAGTGTCGGTGGCGGGCGACATACTGGCGGTCTTCGGAGGGGGAGGTTCGTATGACGCCTGAGGAACGCTTTGACCTGCTGGTCGGCGAGCTGGAACGAAGACCGGGGATCTCACCGCCGGGCTCCGGTGGGCGGGGCGGGTTCGGCTCGTCCACGCTCCGGTGCAACAACAAGATCTTCGCGATGTTCGTGGACGGCCGGCTGGTGGTGAAGCTCCCCAAGAGCAGGGTGGACGACCTCGTCGCCGCAGGGGAGGGCGTCAGGTTCGACGGCAACAAGGGCACCCCGATGCGCGAATGGCTCAGCCTCGACCCCGGCTCCGA
Organism: Actinomadura sp. 1N219; assembly: GCF_044326405.1. Lineage (NCBI taxonomy): Bacteria > Bacillati > Actinomycetota > Actinomycetes > Streptosporangiales > Thermomonosporaceae > Actinomadura > Actinomadura sp. 1N219. The sequence goes on from NZ_JBIRAY010000001.1 coordinate 1,401,876, forward strand.
CCTCGCCTGGCCCGACCTGGCCGAGGAGGCGATCAGCCACGTGACCCCCGCCTGATCACGGCCGGCCCACTCCCGGGACGTCCACCCGCGTGACGAGCACCTGGCCGCTGCCCGGCGTCACCAGGTCCTTCCCGGTCATGCCGAGGAACTCGGCGGTGACGATGAACAGCGACCTGCCGTCGGGGCCGCCGAGGGCGCAGGCGAAGCCGCCGCGGTCCAGCTCGACCGTGTCGAGGACGGTCCCGCCCTCGGCGACGCGCACGCACCGCTCGTTGGGCACGTCGGCGTACCAGACGGCGCCTTCGGCGTCGAGGCAGATGCCGTCCGGGGTGCCTTCGTCCGGGGTGCCTTCGCCCAGGTCGGCCCAGACGCGCCGGTTCGACAGGTCGCCGTTGTCGTCGATGTCGAAAGCCAGCAGGCAGTGCCGATGGGAGTCGGCGACGATCAGGGTGGAGTCGTCGGGCGTGACGGCCATCCCGTTGGGGAAGGCGATGTCGTCGGCGACCTGGCGGACCGTGCCGTCCGCGGCGGCGAGGTGGACGAATCCCGGCTTGAACGCGTCCGGTTCGGCCGGGTTCCAGCCGAGCCGGTTGACGTAGGCGTTGCCGCGTCCGTCGAGCGCGATGTCGTTCCAGCCCGGCTCGCCGAGTTCGGCGTGCGGGGCCAGGGTTCCGTCCGGTTCGCGGCGCAGCAGCCGTCCGGTGGCGGAGTCGACGACCAGCAGCCGCCCGTCTGGGAGGAACGCGGTGCACAGCGGCAGCGACTCCACGCGCGCGACCACCTCGCTGCGGCCTTCGAGGTCGACGGCGACGACCTCGCCTGCCGTCCAGTCGGAGAAGTACAGGCGGTCGTCGTGCCAGCGCGGCGACTCCACGAGTCCGCGTCCGTCGAGCAGCGTCCGGACCTCGGCCATGAGCGTCTCACCCCAATCCCGTTGCGCGCCTGCCCCTGTGGCGGCGTCTCACCTCCTACACGAACGGAGGCCGCCCGGATCGACACCGGCCGGAGAAGAGTTTTCGGAGATCAGGTGTAGCGGCGCAGGACCAGGCGGCGCTCGCCGTTCTCGCCGACGACGTCGGAGTCGATCTCGTAGCCGTTGTCCTCGGCGTAGCGCAGCGCCGCGGCGTGCCCGTAGGCGCGGTTGAGCCCCGCCAGCCACGCCTGGTCGAAGCGGCTCCTGTCGTACCCGCTGATGATCGCCTCGAAGGCGCCGTCCCCCCGGCGGCGGAACCCGAGGTCGTTGCTCTGCCTGCCGATGTGGCGGCGGCGGACGATCACCTCGGCGCGCTCCGGCCGGGCGTCGCCCTGATACCCGTACAGCGTCTGCGGCTCGTCGTGCGTCTCGACCGACGGGAGCCCGACCGCCGCGAGGGCCGCGGCGAGCAGATCGGCGTCGCGGAGCGTGGTGCGTACCCGGGTGAAATGTGACATGGCGGTCCTCGCTTCAGGCCAGCCGGACGACGGGCTGCCGGTCCAGTATCAGCACCTGGCGGTGCAGGTCGTAGGCGGTGACGGTCAGGCGCTTGTGCGCGTCGACGCGGAACTCCAGGCGGAAACGGTCCTGGCCCGCGGCGGCGGGCGGGTCGGCGACCAGGAACGTCGGGCTGTCCTCGTTCAGCCACAGCATCGAGCGCTCCTGGCGCTGCTGCGGGCTGACGGCCACGGCGCGCGCGCCGCCGCTCGCGTCGAAGGCGATCTCCAGCTCGGCGCCCGCGTCGCGGTAGGTGGCGTGCGCGAGCTCGTAGACGGCCAGGCCGAGCCGCCGCTGCCGGTCGTGCACCGCCTTGACGGTGATCGTCCGGACGGGCTCGGGCGTCGGGTACGCGGTGCCCGCCTCGACCAGCGTCTCGAACTCGTACGCGCCCGTCTCGCCGTCGACGTGCCGGATCGCGTAGTCGTGCTGGACGTGGTCGTACAGCTCGCTGCCTCCCGCGATCCCGGCCGCGCCGGTGGCGACCGCCTCCAGCGGACGGTCGAGGCGGACCACGTCCGGGTCGAAGTGCAGGGCGACGAGGTCCTGGACGGCGGGGATGAGGCAGCTCCCGCCGACGAGGAACACCTGCCGGAGATCGTCCACGCCGAACCCGCGCCCGGCCGCCGCCTCCAGGCACCCGCGCAGCGCCTGGTTGACGCGCCGCAGCACGCCCTTGTCGCGGAGCAGCGCGTCGAACTCGGCCCGCGTGACGGCGACCCGGTGCGTCTCGCCGGTGCGGGCGTCGCGGGCCTCGATCTCGGCCCGCGGAGCCGTGGCGAGGGCGCGTTTGGCCCGCTCGGCGGATGCCAGGAGGCGGCGGAACACCCGGTTGTTCCCGATCTGGTCGCCCGCCGGGAGGGACAGGCGCGCGGCGGCGTGCTCGGCGAGGATCGCGTCGACGGTGTTGCCGCCCAGGTCCAGGCCCCTCTTGGCGATGGTGCGGACCCCGGCGCCCGCACCGGCCGCGTCGGGTTCCTGCACGCGCACCACCGAGACGTCGAGGGTGCCCGCGCCGAAGTCGACGACGGCGAACGCGTCCCCCGGGTTGAGGCGGGAGTGGTAGCCGACGGCGGCGGCGGTGGCCTCGTCCACGACCCGCAGGCGGGCGGCGGGCAGCCCGTCCCGGACCTCGCGCACCAGCCAGTCGCGGTAGCGGTCGAACGACTCGACGGGCGCGGTCGCGACGATCTCCAGGTCGTCGTCCTCGACGGCGAGCACGGCGAGCGCCATGACGTCGCCGAGGAACCGCGTCGCGGCCTCCCTGCCGGTGATCTTGCGGTCGCCGACCTTGCGCGGCGCGTCGTAGGCGTGCCCGGACACGTTCGCCTTGGTGGACGCGAACACCGTGACGCCCGGCGTCTCGAACAGATCGGGGGTGATCTGGGAGCCGAGACGGCGGGCGGAGCCATCATCCGCGTAGGCGATGAGGGACGGCACGACCCGCTGCATCGGCCCGGGACCGGCCTCCCGCAGCACGTCGACGCCGGGCAGCGGGATCGGCGCGCCCTGGCCGTGCTCGGCGTCCCAGCCCGCGACGACCGTGTTCGCGGTGCCGAAGTCGATGCCGATACGGGTCGTCATGCGTTTCCGTTCTGCTGCCGGGACAGCGCGATGTCGGTGGGCCCGGCTGCGGGCGCCGGGCCGGTGCCCAGCGCGATGTCGCCGCCGAAACGGTGCGCCAGGCAATTGCCCAGCAGTTCGAGCGCGTCCCGCACGACGGGATCACCGATTTTCAGGCGGAGTTCGCGCGTGCGCTGGAGATCCTGCGGAGTGCAGTGCAGAAACGGCCGTTCAAGGAACGCCCGCGCCGTGGGCAAGTGGCGACTGTGGATCTCAAGGGTTTCATACTGCATTTCACCCGACGATGTGACGAGCATGTCTCCGGCCAGCGGCATGGCCAGGAACCGCCGGAATTTCGACTTCGCCTGCCCCTTGGCCTGCAGCCAGGGAATGCCGGGATGGACGCCGCCGAAATGAGGGGTCACCAGATCGGCCGTGAGTATTTGGTGGGCGAAGAACGGATCCAAGGACGCTCCCTCCCACTCCTCGACGGGCCAGCGGTCGCGGACGGGGCCGTCGTGCGCGGCGGTGCGGTGCGGCACCCCGTCCGGCGGGAGTTCCCAGATCTCGGTGTGCTGGCTGATGGTGAGCCCTTCGCGCGCGTGCCCGTGCACGGCCAGGGTGTTCGGGTCGAGGAAGGCGAGCGCGTCGACGGAGCAGTCGTCGCCCGCGAACTCGTCCGCCGGTATCTTCCGGACTTCCGCCGCGTCCTCCGTCGTCACGTAGATCTCGTTGTGGAGGTCGGAGAAGGCGATGAGCCGGGCGGCGGGAAGCGTCGTCAACTGGCATCGGTTTTGGAGGGAGACGGCAATGCCGCCCATCATCTTCCGGAACGAATGGACGGGCACAAGCCGCATTCGATCGGCGCCGGGATCCGCGAACGCCAGACCCTCCAGGTGAATCATCACCGCGCCGCGCGACGTCCTCCGCAGGTGCGGTGACATTCCCTCGGGCGAGTCGAACGTGTGCCGTTCAGGAAAGACCCGGTCGAGGCGCCAGCGGAGATCGGTCTGACGGTTGAGGAGGATCTCGTCGCCGAGGTGCAGCAGCGGATGGAGGAAACCGGAATCGGTCGTGCCGGTGACGTGCATGGTGCTTTGGCCGCTGCCGATACGCAAGGTCTCCACGTGGAGCGTCGTCGGCGTGGAGCGGCCTTCCGGCCAGCTCACGGCCAGTTCGGCGGAGTCCGGTGAGATGGACACCGCCATGCTGTTCCGCGGCGTCCCGAACCTGGTCAGGTGCTCGGCGGGCAACCGGCCGACCGTTTCGCGCAGCTCCTGCCAGGGCCGGGTTGCCAGCAGCGCGAGCAGGTCGGCGTCGTCGCCGGTGCGTTCGTCCTCCGGGAGGAGCCGCGCCGCGGCGGCGGCCTTGGCGAGGGGCAGGTCGCGGACGAGGCCGCGCAGCTCCGGCCAGCGCCGATGCTCCGCGAGATGGTGCCCGAGGTAGTCGAGTTCGGCGTCGGACAGCTCGGCGACCCGGTCGCGCCGCTCGCCCGCGACCACCACCCGGATCAGCTCGGAGTCGCCCTCGGCGGCCATGATCGTGCGCAGGTCGGCGCGGACTTCCGGGGCCGCCGTCCGGTACGCCATCGCCAGCAGCGCGCCGTCGCCGTCCAGTGCCCGATGCTGCTCATGCTGCCCGGTGCGCACGAAGAACGCGGCGCGCTCCACCTGGCCGGACGGGGCGAGATGATGCGCGACGCAGAACGCCGTGAGATCCGGCGACTCGGCGGCGGCGGTGACGGCGATGGCGCACAGGGCGTCGACGGCGTCCGGGGCGGGGTGCGCGGCCAGGCGGGCGCGGGCCCGGTCGCCGATCGGATGGTCGAAGCGTGCGGCGGCCTCGGCGAGCACGTCCGGCGGGACGTCCGTGGCGGCGTCCGCGTCATCGTCTCCGTCTCCGCGCGCCAGCCTGCTGAGGGACGCGACGCGAAGCCTCGCGTCCGGCGTGGCGGCCCGGTCCCAGCGGTCCAGGAGTGACCACAGGCGGTCGTCGTGCTCGTCCAGCCAGTCGGTCCAGGCGGCGTCGACGAGCACGCCGGGAACGGGCGACAGGACGTCCAGCAGCGGAGACGACCAGCGGCGCGCGGAGAGGGCCAGCCACGCCCGCCACAGCGTCTCGCCCAGAGGAGACCCGGCCGCCTGCGCGAACGCGCGCACGGCCGCGGGATCACCCGCCTCCGCCGCACGCACCACGGTACGGACGGCCCGCGCCCGCGCCGCCCCCGGACGCGGATAGACCCTCAGCAGCAGCAGGGCGCCCCGGACGTTCACCTACACCTCCAGCACCGGCACCTGGTGTCCGGCGGCCAGCTCGGCCTCGGTGAAGGACGCCGACTGGGCGCGTCCCTCCCGCAGCCAGGTGCGCAGGTCCTCGATGACCTCGCGCTGCGACGTGCTCAGCGGGACCGTCCGCGCCGCCGCCCGCGCGACGTCGTCCGTCGTGACGTCGCGCTCCTCGGCGAACGCCTCGTACATCGCGTCCACGATGACCTGCTCCAGCTCGGCGCCGACGAACCCGTCGCAGTCCCGCGCCAGCCGGCGCACGTCGAACGCCTCCGGCGTCCGGCCGCGTTTCCGCAGATGGACGGTGATGATCTCGCGGCGTTCCGCCTCGGTGGGCAGGTCGAGGAAGAAGATCTCGTCGAACCGGCCGCGGCGGAGCGTCTCCGGCGGCAGCGCGCTGACGTCGTTGGCCGTCGCGACCACGAACACCGGCTCCGTCTTCTCCTGCATCCACGTCAGCACGGTTCCGAAGACGCGCTGCGACGTGCCGCCGTCATGCCCGCCCGCCGCCAGCGCCTTCTCGACCTCGTCGATCCACAGCACGCACGGGGACACGGTCTCCGCCAGCCGCAGCGCCCGGCGCACCCGCTCCTCCGACTCGCCGACCAGCGAGCCGTACAGCGCGCCGACGTCCAGCCGCAGCAGCGGCAGCCGCCACAGCCCGCCGATCATCTTCGCGGTGAGGCTCTTGCCCGTGCCGGGGATGCCGATCAGCGCGATCCCCTTCGGCGCGGGCAGCCGGAACTCGCGGGCCGCGTCGCCGAAGGCGCGCTCGCGCAGCCGCAGCCACTCCTTCAGCACGCCCAGGCCGCCGAGGTCGTCGGGGCTCTCCTCGGCGGTGTAGAACTCCAGCGCCTCGCTCTCCCGGATGACGGCCTTCTTCTCCGCCACGACCGCGTCGATGTCGCGGTCGTCCAGCACGTCGTCCCGGACGATCGCCTTCGCGAACGCCTGCCGGGCCCGCGCGGCGGTGAGGCCCAGCGCCGCCTGCGCCAGCCTGCTGCGGCCCGCCGGGGTGAGGGCGCACCTCACGCCCTTGGTGTTGTCGATGAGGTGGTCGAGCTCGCGGCGCAGCGCCGCGCCGTCCGGCAGCGGCATCTCCACCACCACCGCGTCGTCGCCCAGCTCCACCGGGACGGACCGGATCGGCGTGGTCACGATCAAGGACGAGCCGGTGTAGACGAGCTTGTCGGCGAGGTTGCGCAGCCGCCGCCTGACCACCGGGTCACGCTCCCAGAACGCGTGGAAGTCCTTGAGGACGTACAGGTCGCGGCGCGCGGGCTCCTTCACCGCCAGGTCCTGGATCTTGGCGAGCACGTCCGGCGGCGAGACGGCCTTCGGGAGCTGCCGTCCCTCCGCCGATTCCAGCCCGGAGGCGACGTCCCAGGTGATCAGGTCGGCGGACGCGTCGCGGTCGCGGCGCACCCGGTCCAGCATCTGCAGCGCCCGCCGCTCCTCGACGGTGACCAGCACGATCAGCGCGACGCGGGCGCGGAGGTACAGCCGGATCTCGTCCTGGACGGAGTCCCCGCTCATCAGAGACTCCGTCCCGGCGCGGCCATGCCGGTGACCGTGACCGTCCCGGCGGTGATCGTGATCTCCAGCTCGGGGACGGCCGCCAGGTCGTCCGGGCCGTAGCGATCGGTGCGCATCCAGTACTCCTTGTTCGACGAGCCGCGCAGCCCGCGGGCCACGCGCAGCCGCTCGTTGTAGCGTCCGGCGACGACCAGGTCGGCGTCCGCGACGGCCGCCGCCCGCGCCGGGTCCGTCTCGATCTCCCGGCGGGTGAAGCCGGTCAGCACGATCACGCCTAGGCCGCCGCGCGCCTTCACCTCGGCGCAGAACGCGGCGATCGCGGCGGGCTGCTCCAGCGGCTCCCCGCCGGTCAGCGTCACGCCGTCCAGGTGCGCGGCGTCCGCCAGCACGTCCGCGGCGACGTCACCGGCCGTCCGGACGGACGCGCCGCCGCCGTCGCTCTGCGCATGCGTCTCGGGGTTGAAACAGCCGGAACACCCGAGCGCGCAGCCCTGGCTCCAGATCACGTACCGCGTGCCAGGCCCGTTGGCGACGCTGCGAGGAAGGACGGCGTGCACCCGCCACGGAACCCGTGGAGAGGAGGTCATCCCTGCCACTGGCGGTCCTGCTCGTCGGCCTCCGCCTGCTGGTACGCCTCGTCGGTGAGCTCGTGGTGTTCGACGTCCCCGCCGAGCGCCTGGACGAGCGGGTCGGTGTCGGCCAGGCACCGCGTACCGGCCACGCCCTCGACTCTCAGCTCCACGGCGCCGTCCGGCCCGATGACGATCTCGACCTTCTCCTCGGCCATCGCACACCCCTCACCGGAATCGGGCCGTCCCGAATGTCTCGTCCATTCTCCAGCAAATCCCTCCGCGGGGGATGTGCGGGGGATGTGACGTAGTACGGATTGCCGAGCGCGGAGCCGATACCCGAGAGGGACGCCCATCCGGTCCGCCCGCTCCTAGCGTGATGATCACGTGAAGAGACGGGAGAGGCCATGCTTCGCAGAGTGATCGCCGCCGGCGTCGTCGGACTGGTGGTGGCGGGGACGGTGACCGTGCCGGGGGCTACCGCGTCCGCGTCCCCGGACGACCATCGGCGGCTCAGGCAGCTGATCGAGCGGATCGCCACCGAGGACGGGGCGCCGGGCGCGATGGCGCGGGTCGAGGAGCGGGACGGCCGGACGACGATGATCAGGAGCGGCGTCGGCGACATCGAGACCGGCGCGCCGATTCCGGTGGACGGCCACTGGCGGATCGGCAGCATGACCAAGCCGTACGTCGCGACCGTGGTGCTCCAGCTCGTCGGCGAGGGGGACGTCGAGCTGGACGCGCCCGTCGACCGGTACCTGCCCGGCCTGGTCGACCGCAAGATCACCGTCCGGCACATCCTCCAGCACACCAGCGGCCTGCCGGACTACCTGAAGCACCTGTCCATGCCGGACATCATCGCGAATCCGCTCGCCCACCACGACCGGAGCGACCTGCTGGCCACCGCCCTGAAGCATCCGCCGCTGTTCAAGCCGGGCAAGGAATGGTCGTACGGCAACACCGGCTACCTGCTCGCCGGGATGCTGATCGAGAAGGTCACCGGCCGCCCGTACGGCGACGAGATCAAGCGGCGCATCCTCAAGCCGCTGGGGCTGAGCCACACGTACGTGCCCGTCGACGACTCGTTCCTGCCGTCGCCGCACCCGCGCGGCTACGTCCGCACCGCCCCGGACGCGGCGCCGCTCGACCGGACGCGGCTCAACCCCTCGGTCGCCCCGTCCAGCGGGAACATGGTGTCGACGGCGTCCGACGTGAACCGCTTCTTCAGCGCCCTGCTCGGCGGACGGCTGCTCGACCGGCCCGAGCTGCGCGAGATGAAGACCACCCGCCCCACCGGACGCGAGTCAGGGTCGAGGTACGGCCTCGGGCTGGAGCGCGTCAAGCTGCCCTGCGGCGGCCACCTGTGGGGACACGCCGGGGACTTCATCGGGTTCTCCACCCGCAGCGGCATCAACGCGGACGGCAGGACGGTCACCATCATGGCCAACCTCAAGCCCGGGAACACCGACGCGCAGGACGACGACCTGGCCGACGCCCTCACGACGGCTCTGTGCGACTGACGTCCGCCCTCGCCCCGGTCGCGGTCTCGCCGCCGGATCGGGGCTCGCGGTCGGCGGGCGGCCGGTCGGCAGGCGCTCGGGTGGCGGGCGGCCGGTCGGCGGGCGCTCGGTCGGCGGGCGCTCGGGCGCAGGTGAGGGCGACGAGCGGCAGCAGCGTGACGAGCCCGAACGTCACCAGCCGGATGCCGTAGTCGTTGACCACCGCGCCGATCGCGCACGTGGTCAGGACCGCCGCGAGCGTGGGACGCAGCGTCGGCCACGCGCGCAGCGCCGCGTCGAGGCAGCCGGGCGAGAACCGGCCCGGCCACGCCACCGTCACCACCAGGACGGCCAGGACGAGCGCGGTCCCCCAGGCCAGCGGCCCGCCCGCGAGCGAGCCGAGCGCGTACCCGGCCTTGCGCTCGACGAGCTGCCAGGCCTGCCCTTCGAGGACGTCCTGGACGAACCGTCCGGCATGGGTGCGCGAGGCGGCGGGACGCAGCCAGTCCGCCACCGCGACGGCCGCGACCGCCGCCACCGCCGCCGACCCGACCGCGATCAGCCGCACCAAGGTCAGCCGCACCCCGGCGACCGCGAAGCCCAGCACCGCGACGCCCGGGATCAGGGCCAGCCCGCCGCCGACGTCCGCGCCCCAGGACGGCCACGTGTCGACGCCGACGGCCACGGCGCCGATCACCGCGACCGCCGCGGTCGCGGCCCGCCGCCGTCCGCGCTCGATCAGCTCGGCCGCCGCCGCTCCCGCCAGCACCAGCGCGGCGACGGAGAACACGGCGAACGTGGAGTTGCCGAACCCGTAGTACCGCCCGCCGTACAGCGCGGACGGGCCGAACGGGCTGGCGCGGTGCAGCAGCGTGCCGGTCGCCGCGTCCACGACCAGGACGCTGAAGGTCAGCAGGCTGACGGCCAGCGGCACCCGCCACAGCGGGCGCGCGGGCAGCAGCCACACCGGCACCGCCGTCACCGCGAGGGTGAACAGCAGTGCGCCCCAGAGCGCCGCGTCCTGGAACGGGGCGTGCCACCACCGCGTAAGCGACATCAGATACACCGACGCCGGCAGCACCGAGAGGACGAGCGCCGCGTAGATGAATCCGCGCTTCTGCCACGGTTTCGGCGTCCGGCCGCGGCGTGCGGTGATCACCGCGGCGCCGTACAGGACGAACTGTGTCGTAGCCACCACCAGCAGGAGCAGCCCCGCCCAGCGCCGCAGCGTCTGGTCGGTCGTGGTCACGGCCCCCAGCTCGTGGACGGTCGTGGTCGGGTCGGCGGGACGCGCGCGGCCCAGCGAGATCGGCGCGCCGCTGAACTCCGCGGGCTCGGGCGCGCCGACCGCGTCGAGGATGGTGCTCGGGACGTCCAGCAGCCGCACGACCCCGCCCCAGCGGGTCGAGGTGACCGTGAGCAGCGCCGGGTCGTCGCGCGACGCCGTCGCCGGACCGGCGACCATGCTCACCGCCAGATGCGGCGTCCCGCCCGGCGGCTCGGTGACGCCCTGGACCAGCACGGTCGTGCCGCCGTCCAGGCGTTCCAGGACGCTGCCCGCGAACGCGTCGATCCTCGCCAGGGAGTTGAGCCGTCCCGAACCGGACTCCACGACCTGGCCGCCGTCGATCACCGTGACGGGGCAGCGGAGCGCGGCGTCGTCCACGGTGGCGCTGTAGCGTGCGACGGTCCCGTCCGGACGCGCCAGCGCGACGGCGGCGGCGGGGCCGATGGCGGTCTCGCATCCTTCGTGCTCGGCCAGCGCCTTACCGAGTTCTCCAGGGTGCGGTGAGAACTCCGACCGGGACTGCGCCTCGACGAGCTCGTCCCACCGCCCCACGCGCGCCTCGCCGCCGCCCCTGCCGTCGCCGTCGCCAGCGCCCGTGACCTTGGGGAGGGGCTCGCATTCGCCCTCGTCCGAGCGGGGCCCCGCGCTGGACTGGCCCGCCGACAGCGACAGCCATCCATCCGCCGCGCAAGCCGAGCCGCCGGTCGTGCGCACCGTCGCGGCACCGGCCGCGGCGCCCGCGCCGCCGGTGAGGAGCCGCCACAGGTGCGGGGTCTGGTCCTCGCGGATGTCGCCCCACGCCAGGCCCGCGACGCCGATGACCACCACCGGCGCCCGCACCGGACGGACGTCCCCGCCCGACCGTCCCGCGATCTGCGCCGCCGCCGACCCGACGACCAGGCACAGCAGCACGGCCGCCCACGCCACCGCGATCCCGGCCCGCCGCCGGCGCTCATCGATCATGACGGCTCACACCTTTACGTGATGTCGCGGCGGACGGTCGTGACCGTGGCGATGGCCGCGAACGCCAGCCCGTACCCGAGGAGCAGCAGCACCCCGCCCCAGGCCGGCAGCGTGTCCAGCTCGCCCGGCCCGCCGAACACCGACGTGGTGAACGTGACCGCCCGCACCGCCCCGGCGGGCAGCCACTGCCCGACCTGCGGCAGCGCGAGGGTGACGATGCCCTCGACCAGCTGCACCCAGGCCACCGCCACGATGATCGCCGCGATCTGGTTGCGGATCAGCGCGCCGAGCCCCAGCCCGACCAGCGCGTACAGCGCCATCGCCAGGACCGTGCCGCCGAGGATCAGCGGGACGTCGTGGTCCAGCAGCGACGTCGAGCCGCCCTTGATCGCCAGCGCGGGCAGCGCCACCGCCACCGTGACCAGCACCGTCGCCAGCCCGAACCCGGCCCCGAACAGGAAGTAGGAGATCAGCTTGGCCGCCAGCACCCGGCCGCGGACGGGCGTGACCAGGAACGTCCCGCTGATCGTCTGGTGCCGGTACTCGCCGGTGATCCCCATGATGCCGAGGATCATCATGAACAGGACGCCGCCGCTGGCGCTGGCGTAGAACGCGCGGACGGTCGCCGGGTCGGTGACCGGCGGGATCCCGGTCTCGCCGTTCATCTCGACCCCGGCCAGCGCCACGTACAGGGCGAGGCCCATCAGGCTGAAGCCGAGGCTGAGGGCCAGCATGCCGAGCCACATCCGGGTGGAACGGATCTTCAGCAGCTCCGCCCTGACCAGGTTGATCATGCCTGCCCGCCCTGCACCGACGCCGTCTCCTCCAGCTCAGTGCCGCCCTGTACGGGCAGCCCGTCCAGCTCCGCCATCGTGAGCTCCAGGAAGATCTTCTCCAGCCCGGAGCGCTCCCGGGACAGCTCGGCGAGCACCGCCCGCGCGTCCAGGGCCGCCCGTCCGACGTCCTCCGGTTCGAGCCCGGTCACCCACAGCCGGTCGTCCTCGCGCCGGACCCGTCCGCCCGCGTTCTCCAGCACGACGGCCAGCTCCCCGGCCTGCGCCGTCCGGACCCGGAGCTCGCCGCCCGCGCCGACCAGCTCGCCCATCGGCGCGTCCCGGACGAGCCGCCCGTGCGCGACGATCACGACATGGTCGGCGGTCTGCTCGACCTCGGGGAGCACATGGCTGGAGACCAGGATCGTGCAGCCGTCGTCCGCCAGGTGGCGCAGCAGCGAGCGCAGCCAGTGGACGCCCGCCGGGTCGAGGCCGTTGGCGGGCTCGTCCAGGATGAGGACACGCGGCTCGCCCAGGATCGCGGTCGCCAGCGCCAGCCGCTGCCGCATCCCGAGCGAGTACCCGATCACCCTGCGGTCGGCGGCGCCGGTGAGCCCCGTCCGCTCCAGCACCGTGGCCACCCGCCCCTCGGGGAGCCCGGCGGCCGCGCAGGCGATCCGCAGATGGTCGCGGGCGCTGCGGCCGGGATGGAACCCCGTCGCCTCCAGCGCCGCGCCGACCTCGGTGACCGGACGCTCCAGCCCCGCGTACGGACGGCCGTTGACCAGTGCCCGCCCCGAGGTGGGCGTCACGAGCCCGAGCAGCATCCTCAGCGTGGTCGTTTTTCCGGCGCCATTAGGCCCGAGAAAACCGGTGACCATTCCCGGACGCGCGGTAAAACTCAGCCCGTCCACGGCACGAACCGACCCGAAGTGCTTGGTAAGCCCCTCAACCGAGATCATGCAGGCATTCTTCCAGCCCGCGGCCCGGTACAGGCCGGGGCCTATTCTGGGCCGACCAGACGCGTGTCGTAGGCGAAGATCACCGCCTGCACGCGGTCGCGGGCGCCGATCTTCGCCAGGATGCGGCCCACATGCGTCTTCACGGTCGACTCCGCGACATGGAAGCGCCCGGCGATCTCGCCGTTCGTCAGGCCCCGCGCGATGGCCTCCAGCACCTCGCGCTCCCGTTCGGTGAGCGCCTCCAGCCGCGGGTCGGGGGTGACGGACGGAGCGCCGCCGCCTGACGGCAGCAGATGCGCGTAGCGCGAGATCAGCCGCCGGGTCAGCGCCGGCGCCACCACCGCGTCCCCGGACGCGATCGCCCGGATCCCCGCCAGCAGCTCCTCCGGCTGCGCGTCCTTCACCAGGAATCCGCCGGCCCCCGCACGCAGCCCGGCGAACGCGTACTCGTCGAGGTCGAACGTGGTGAGGATCAGCACGCGGGACGGCCCGCCCGCGGACACGATCCGCCGGGTGGCCTCGATGCCGTCCAGGCCCGGCATCCGCACGTCCATCAGCACCACGTCGGGCCGCAGCTCCGCGGCGAGGCGCACCGCCCGGCCGCCGCCGGCCGCCTCGCCCGCGACCCGCATGTCGTCCTGGCTCTCCAGCAGCATCCGGAACCCGAGCCGCTGCATCGTGTGGTCGTCCACGATCAGCACCGAGATCACGGCGCCGCCTCCTCGGCCGCCGGACGCCCGGCGGGCAGGGTGCACCGCACCTGCCACGCGCGGCCGCCCGCGGACGGGCCCGCATCGAGCGTCCCGCCGTACAGTGCCGCCCGCTCCCGCATCCCCTGGACGCCCTGCCCGTCGCCGTCTGCCGCCGGACGGGCCCGGTCGCCGCCGGTGTCGGTGACGGTGACGTCCGCCGCGCCGTCCGCCGCGCACGCCACCGACACCTCGGCGCGCGCGCCCCTGCCCGCGTGCTTGAGGGTGTTCGTCAGCGCCTCCTGGATCACCCGGTAGACGGTCAGCTGCCGTCCCGCGGAGAGGGCCGCCGTCTCGCCCGCGACCGTGCACCGGACCGGCAGGCCCGCCGCCCGCACCCGGTCCAGCAGCGGCTCCAGTTCCGCCAGGTCCGGCTGCGGGGTGAGCGCGGCGGGGACGGGCGCGTCCTCCTGCAGGACGCCGAGCAGCCGCCGGAGCTCGCCGAGCGCCGTCCGCCCGGTGCCGGAGATCGCTTCGAGCGCCTGCCCGGACCGCGCGGGGTCGCGGGCCGCCGCGTAGGCGCCGCCGTCCGCCAGGCCCACGATCACCGAGAGGTTGTGCGCGACGATGTCGTGCATCTCGCGGGCGATCCGGGAGCGCTCGGCGGCGGCGGCGAGCCGGGTCCGCTGGTCGCGCTCGACCTCCAGCCGCTCGGCCCGCTCCACCAGCGACGCGATGTACTCGCGGCGGCTGCGCACGGCGATCCCGGCCATCGCGATCGCCGCCACGATGGCGAGGAAGGGCACGTAGTCCCGCCACACGTCGTCCGGCCGGTCGGTGCGGACGATCTGGAGCCCGGCCGACGTGATGATCGTCGTGCCGACCCAGACCAGGCAGGGGAGGGGCGAGCGCAGCGCGACGTTGTAGACCGCGACGCCGATCGAGGCGAGGACGAGGGAGGCGAGCCCCAGCCCGTACGCGTCGTGCACGACGAGAACCGTGATGACCGCGCAGAACGCGGCGAAGGGGCGGCAGCGCCGCCACAGCAGCGGCAGCACGAGCCCGGCCACGACCAGCCACGGCGCCGCCGCCGGGACGTGCACGCCGTCCACCGGGTCCTCGAAGGCGAGCGGATGGCCGGCGGAGCCGGTCGCCTCGCCGTAGGCGATCTGCGCGATCCCGCGCGCCGCGATCAGCACGGGGAGCAGCACGTCCCAGAGCCGGGGCCGGCGGGCGTCGAAGGCCCGTATCCGCCGCATGGCGGCGTGCAGCCGCAGGGGCGCGGACGGGACGCCGCCGACCCCGGCGCCGCCCGTCCCGCCCGCGCTCGTCCGAGCGTTCATGCGTTCATCGTCGCCGCTCCGGTGGCGGACGTCACACGTCCCGGCGCGTCAGCCGGGCCGCGGCCGCCGCCAGCGCCAGCGCCGCCCAGCCCGCCAGCCCCAGCACGGCCCCGGCCTTCGACGGGAGGCCGTCCTGGGGATCCGACGTGATCAGCGCGAGCATCGAGTACATCGGGGTGTAGTCCACCGCGACCTTGATCCAGTCGTACGGCAGCAGCGGCGCCAGCCCCGGCACGAGCAGCACGACCCCCACGAACGTGCTGATGGCGGCGGGGGTGTTGCGCATCAGCGCGCCGAGACCGAGGCCGAAGAGCCCGCTGAGCGCCAGGGTGACGGCGACGCCGAGGAGCGAGACGGCGATCCCGTCATCGGACAGGCCGGCCTCCATGGCGGTGCCGGAGAGGAACAGTTGCGCGATGAAGAACGTGCCGAACGCGGCGATCAGGGCCAGCACGAAGACCGTCGCGCCGAATACGAGCGCCTTCGCCCACAGCACCGGCAGCCGGCGCGGCACGGCGGCGAAGCTGGCGCGCGCCATGCCCGTGGACCACTCCCCGGCGGTGGTGAGCACGCCGAGCACGGTGACCAGGACCGTGCCGAACTGCACGCCGACGAGTGGAGCGGCGACCGGATCCTGGAAGTCGCCGCCGCCGTCCCCGGTGAACGTGGCGCTGATGAGCACGCCGAGGCCCAGCATCAGGACGCCCACTCCTCCGAGCGTGTACCGGGTGGACCGCAGCGACCACAGCTTGGTCCATTCCGAGCGCAGCACGCCGGCCGTGGTCAGGCGGTAGGCGGTCGCGGTGCTCATGCGGTGGCCTCCCGGGCGTGGTACTCGACGGAGTCGCGGGTCAGCCGCATGAAGGCGTCCTCCAGCGACACCCGGTGCGGGGCGAGGTCGAACAGCGGCACGCCGTGCGCGGCGGCGGTGCGCCCGATGTCCTCGGCGCTCAGTCCCCGCACGGTCAGCACGCCGGGCTCGTCGCCGCGCACCTCGACGCCGGGTCCGGCGAGCAGGCCGCGCAGCCGCCCGGCTTCGGAGGACCGCAGCGTCACCAGGTCCTGTCCGGCGGACCGGACGAACTCGTCCATCGTCGTGTCCGCGAGCAGCCGCCCCCGCCCCACGATGATCAGGTGTTCGGCGGTGAGCGCCATCTCGCTCATCAGGTGGGACGAGACGAAGACGGTGCGTCCCTCGGCGGCCAGCTTCTTGAGCAGGCCGCGGATCCACAGCACGCCCTCCGGGTCGAGGCCGTTGACGGGCTCGTCCAGGACGAGGACCGCCGGATCGGCGAGCAGCGCGGCGGCGATGCCCAGCCGCTGCCCCATGCCGAGGGAGAAGCCGCCCGCGCGCTTGCCGGCGACGGCGGCGAGGCCGACGGCGTCGATGACCTCGTCGACCCTCCGGCGCGGGATGCCGTGGGTGTGCGCGAGGGCCAGCAGATGCTTGACCGCCGTCCGTCCCTTGTGGACGGACCCCGCCTCCAGCAGCGCCCCCACCTCGGCCAGCGGCGCGCGATGGTCGGCGTACCGCTTCCCGCCGACGGTCACCCGCCCCCGGTCCGGCCGGCCCAGTCCGATGATCATGCGCATGGTGGTGGACTTCCCGGCCCCGTTCGGGCCGAGGAAGCCGGTCACGACGCCGGGTTCGATGGTGAAGGTCACGTCGTCGACGGCGGTCGTGCCGCCGTATCTCTTGGTGAGCCCGTGTGCTTCGATCGTCATGGCACCGACGCTAGGAACGGCGCCCGCTCCGATCGTCCGACCGTGGACGGCACCTCGCACCCGCGCGTAGTACCGCGGGTGGACGCGCAGCGCGGGGTCAGGTTCTGGACGCGGGCGGGGCGGCGGCGGGTTGGAAGAGTTCGATGAGGTTGCCCGCCGGGTCGGTGAGGAGGATCTGGCTGCCGCCGGGGCCGGTGACGACGTCGCCGGTGAAGGTCAGTCCGGCGGCGCGGAGGCGGGCGATCTCGGCGTCGAGGTCGTCGACCATGAGGTGGATGCGGTTGCGGCCGGGGACGGCGGGGTCGGGCGTGGCGCGGGCGCCGGAGCTGGCGGGGCCCGAGAGCAGCAGCCGCAGTGGCCCGCGCACCACGTCGGCGAAGGCGGTACCGGCGCTGGTGCGCAGCGTGAAGCCCAGGTGGGCGGTGTAGAAGTCGGCTGCCGCCTGGACGTCGTCGACCAGGTAGCGGACGCTGGCGAACTGATCAGGTGCGGTCATGACGAGACCTCTCGTGGTGGACGGACGAGCCGGGGCAGCAGGTAGCGGATGCGGGTGTCGATGTCTGCTGCCGTCCGGACGAAAGCGGTGCGTTTTGGGCCGTCGGCCGTGGCCGGGTCGGGGATGCTCCAGTGGACGCGCCGGGCGTGGTCGCCGAAGTCGGGGCACACTTCGCGGACCTTGTCGCACAGGCTGATCACGTAGTCGAAACGCCGTCCGGCCAGGGTGTCCAGGTGCCGCGGGCGACGGTCTGCGACGTCGATGCCGTAGCGCTCGCGGAGCACCCGCACGGCGTCCGGGTGCAATTGTGGTTTGGGGTGGCTGCCCGCACTGGCCACCTCGACGCGGCCGCCGGTGCGGTGGTCGAGGAGCGCCTCGGCGATCGGGGAGCGGGCGCTGCTGCCGGTGCACGCGAACAGCACGGCTGGACGGACCCCGGATGCGGTCGGCGGTGGGGCCTGGGCGGGGCCGAGCGCGGGGTCCTGCGCGGCGTGCTGCGCGGCGTGCTGCGCGGCGTGCTGCGCGGCGTGCTGCGCGGGGGCGAGTGCGGGGTGCTGGGCGGGGGCGAGTGCGGGGTGCAGGGTGGTGCCGGCGGTGGTCAGCGCGTGTGCGCAACGCTCCAGGTCGAGGTGGTAGTAGCTGTCCCGGGCGTCGAAGCTGCTGCGCCGCGCCGTGACCAGCCCCCCGTCCCGCAGCAGCCGCAGATGGTAGGAGACCAGGTTCTGCGGCTCGCCGACCGCGTCCACCAGCTCGCGGACGCGGTGGTCGCCGCCGGCCAGCTCGCGCAGCAGCCGCCACCGCAGCGGATGCGCGGCCAGCCGCAGGAAGGCCGGGACGGCGTGATCCGTGGACTCCACGGCATCCAAGATACATCAAACCGGTTTGATGTATCTACCGGAAAAGTATTCACACTGAAAAATTGGCCCTGTCTAGAAGTGCCACAGAAGTGCGCCGCTGGTCTACTTTTAAGGAGCTTTTGCGCATTACGCGGCAAAGGAGCTGTGCATGCCCACCCCACGCACCATTCCTTTGGCCAGTGCAGTACTGGCCGTGCTTGTCGGAATGGCCCTCCCCGCCGCGGCGGCCGAGGACGCAGGCGAGGCCCGCCCGCCGGCGGTCCAGGCCGCGCCGCCGATCATCGGCGGCCATTTCGTGACCGACGCCGAGGCCCCCTGGGCCGCGTCGATCTATCGCAATGGAGCGTTCACATGCTCCGGGACCGTCATCGCCGCGACGTGGGTCCTCACCGCGGCCCACTGCGTCGGCAGCGGCCTCACGGTGCGGGTCGGCAGCGTCCACCGTGAGCAGGCCACCACGGTCAGCGTGAGCGAACACCAGGTGGCGCCGAAGGGCGATCTGGCGCTGGTGCATCTGGCCGCCGGGCATGAGACCACCTATGCCAAGCTCGCCGACGCCGATCCGCCCGTCGGATCGACGAACCAGATCTGCGGCTGGGGCCGTACCAGTTACAACGGGCCGCTCTCGGAGCAGCTCAAATGCGCCGACGTCCGCGTCACGTCCGTGGGCGGCACGTGCCTCGACCACCGCTACGGCCCGGCGATCTGCACCACCAAGATCACCGGGAATGCCTGGAGCGGCGACTCGGGCGGCCCGCAGCGCTACAACGACCAGCAGGTAGGAGTCGCCTCCACCGCCGACGGCCGGTCCGAGCAGACGTACGGGAGCGTGCCCGCGGGCCGCTCCTGGATCCGCTCGGTGGCCGGCGTCTGAGACCCGCCCCCCGCCCGGATCGCCCGGCCGGAACCTCGTTCCGGCCGGGCGTTTCCGCACGATGCGGGGTCAGTCCCATTCCCAGCGGATCCCGTGCACGCCCGGCCGCACCTCCAGGTCGGCCATGTGGACGCTGTGCCAGCCGGACAGCCGCAGCTCCTGGACGTCGGCCGAGGGCGTCGACACGTTGGGCTGCCAGGTGCGGTGGAAATGGGTCGGCAGCGCGTCCGGCTCGAACTGGACGCGCAGCAGATAGGTGTGCACGGGGAAGCGGAACCACCGCTGGTAGAACGTGGCCTCCGGCCCGTCGTCGCTGTAGCCGAACTCGTACTCGACCATGTAGGTGTCGCCGCGTTGCAGCGGGTGCTCGAACAGCAGCTCCGCGGCGGTGACGCCCCCCTCGGTGCGGACCCGGCCCAAGCGGCAGTAGGACGTCCGGCGGATGTCGGGCAGCATGTCGTCCTCGCAGTAGTACACGGCGACATGCCTGTCGACGCCGTCGGCGCGCGCCTGGAACACCACCTGGGTCCGCACCGACCGCTCGTCGCGCTTGGCGCCGACGCGGACGGTCTCCATGCAGTTGACCCAGCGCAGCTGACCGTCCAGCGGGTTCTGGATCTGCCCGAGCAGCCTGTCGACCTTGGAGTGCACCTCGCAGACGTCGCGGTACGTCAGCCCTCCGTGTACCGCCCGGACCCACCGGCCGCGCGGGCGCCGCGGGCCGAGCAGCGCGGCCAGGGAGTACGGCGCCACGTCCAGGATCTCTTCGAGGGCGCGGACGGCGCGCAGCGACTGGGAACGTTCCGGACGGCACCGCCCGCGCTGCCAGTTGCTCAGGCTCGCCATGCTGACGTGGATGCCCCGCTCGGCGAGCTTGACGTGCAGCCGCTCCAGGCTCAGCCCCCGCGCCCGGATCGCCCCGCGCAACGCGTGATCGAACGAGTCCGCCATCGTGGGTCCTCCTGACAGCGTCATCCTGCCGCTTGCCCGGCGGTCACGGGGACCGAGGCGTCGTAACGGGCCGTCCGCCGTCAAGGGCTGAGAGCAACGCCGAACGTACTGGAGCGGTGGCGGCCCGTCCAGGGGCGATCCGCGCGGTCGCGCCGCGGCCTCCACGCGCCGCGCCGCGATGCGCGGAGGCCCGACTTTTTCATGATTCTAAAGATTCAACTCGCTCGGGCGGCGCTGCCTCGCCATTCGTGGGGGACCGGCCG
Organism: Actinomadura sp. 1N219; assembly: GCF_044326405.1. Classification (NCBI taxonomy): domain Bacteria; kingdom Bacillati; phylum Actinomycetota; class Actinomycetes; order Streptosporangiales; family Thermomonosporaceae; genus Actinomadura; species Actinomadura sp. 1N219. Next base: position 1,421,983 of record NZ_JBIRAY010000001.1, read on the forward strand.
GACGGCGGCGGCCGCGTCGCCTTCCACCAGCGACGATGCCGTGCCGATCAGGGCCGGGCGGGCCGGGGTTTCAGTGTTTTGAACTGAATATTCAGAGTTTTGCCGCTCGGTCGCGTCGTCGCCTTGCCGTCCTGTTTCGTCGGGCGCAATCTACGGCGCGGCGGTGTCCGGGGGCACGCCGCCGGTCCCTCGATTGAAGGAGTAACCGTGTTCCACCACAGACGGGCGGCCCTCAGCGCGACGGTCACGCTCGCCGCCCTCCTCGCGACGGCCGCACCCGCCGGGGCCTCACCTGCCGAAGCCGCGCCGCCGGGCGCCGGTGCGACGTCGTCCGCCGCCGCGGATCTCACACAGGCCGTGACCGCGGCCATGCAGCACGGGCTCGGCGCCAAGGCCAGATCCTCCTACGGCGTCGCGGCGGGCTCCCACCTCCAGACGCTCGTGGAGCCGCAGCGCTGGTCGTCCGACCGGGCTTGGACGTTCGGCAGCTCGGTCTTCCTGATCCCGAAGGGCATCGAGACCGCCCCCGTGACCTCGCTCTTCGTGGCGCGGCTCTCGGGCGGCGTCTGGAAGGTCGGGCTCCAGGGCACCCCGGACTTCGCGACCCTTTCCCACCAGGCCCCGGCGTCGGTCGTCAAGGACGGTGAACGCGGCCCGTTCGCGCGGACCGTCCAGCCGCAGGGCCTTGCCGCCGACACCGGCCTCTCGCTGCCATGGAAGCAGGGAATGGGATGGGCGCACTGGGGCGTGCACGGCAACAGCGGCCAGTCCCGCCCGTACAACTCGATCGACTTCTACGGCGGCGACGGGAACGTGCTCGCCTCCCGCGCCGGCACCATGTACCGGCACTGCACCAGCGGCGGACGCTGGCCGTACATCACCGTGATGCACGACAACGGCTACACCACCGGCTACTACCACCTGCGCGACGCCACCACGAAAGCCAGCGGAAGCCAGGTGAACCTGGGCGAGTACCTCGGCCGCATCGCCGAGGAGCTTCCGTGCGGCGGCTCGGCGAACGGCGACCACACCCACTGGACGCTGTGGTCGGGATCGGACGGGAACACGCCGGTCGCCGTCCAGGGCAAGACCATCGGAGGCTGGACCTGGTGGGAGGGCGCGTCGGCCTATACCGGCTACGCCGAGCGCAACGGCACCCGGATCTACCGCAACGCCTGCTGCAACCTCGTCAACTACGGCGGCGGAGGCGACCCCGGGAGGACGTTCGAGAACACCGCCAACGTCGACATTCCCGACCAGGGCACGGCGGAGTCGTCCATCACGGTCAGCGGGGTCTCGGGCAACGCACCGCGGTCGCTGTCCATCTACCAGGACATCCACCACACCTGGCGCGGCGACCTGCAGGTCGACCTCATCGGGCCGAGCGGCCGGGCCTACCGGCTCCGCGACCATGACGCCGACGACGAGGCCGACATCGTCCACGAGACGGACGCGATCGACGCTTCGAGCGAGACCGCCAACGGCGTCTGGAAACTGCGGGTCACCGACATGGAGGCCAACGACACCGGCTACATCGACGCCTGGAGCATCACCTTCTGACCGGCGGCTCTCCCCAATCCGGCCCCGGTCGCCCCGGCCCGTACGCGCACACCCGCGTACGGGCCCGGCGGCGTACGGGCCCGGCGGCGTACAGCCATGAGCGGTTGCGCGGACGGCGCGGAACAGGCCATCATCGAAACATGATCTCCAACCGGAAGGGCGGCAACGCCCCGGCGCGGTGACCGCGCCCATGCGGCGCGACGACGCCGCTCGCCCCGCGGCCGATGTCCGCGGAAGGAACGCTCAAGACCGATGGCGGGAAGCAGTCAAGATCCGGCAGGAATGGCTGGACCACGGCCTGTCCACGGAACCCGCAGACCGGCACACCACCGAACGCAGCCTCACTGCGATCTACGCACGAATGTCCCGTCCACGGCCCAGTTTCGTGTGGGCCGACTCTCCGGCGCAGGCGATCCCGCTGGTCGCGGGCCTGCCCACGCTGGACGAGATGTACCGGCAGATCTGGGAGCCGCGTGCGCCGGGGCGGTCCCGGGCGGCCAGTGATCTCGCCACGATCGCGTCCCGGCTCCGCGGCGCGCTGAGCGCGGGGGTCGACTACATCGATCCCGAGCTGACCCCGGCACGGAAGGGCAAGAAGGACGAACGCTGGCCCGAACTGCCTCCGCTGGAGGCACTCCGCGCTGGTGTTCCACTGGGCGTCGTCCTGCATCGGGGCGTCCATACCGCCCTGCATCGGAGCCTCGCCCACGGGTTCCGCCTCCCGGTCAAGGCCGCGCTGACCGCCCGCGGGCCCGTGCCGGTGTGCTGGTACGGGCAGCAGGACGCGGCGTGGATCGCCTACTACGACGTCCTGCACCGGCTCGGCCTGGCGCACTACGACCCGCCCCAGCTCGACCACCTCGGCAACTGGGCCGCGGTGGCGCGCTCGTGCGGATGGTGGTGGCCCGGCGACGAGGTGTGCGTCGTGGTCGAACGGCCCGACCGGATCCGCACCGAGGCGGTTCCCCGGGCATGGCACGACGAGGTCCGGCTCAGCCGCGACGGCGTCCGCTACCGCGACGGCTGGCATCCGCGAGCCGCCTGACCCACCGGCGGGCCGGGACGAGCCCGACACTCTCGTCCCGGCCCGCCATTCTCGCCCATGACGCCGATCCGGCCTGATCTGAAAGCTCTTAAGCGTCCGGGCCTTCGATGTATCGGACGAGCCAGGCCGGTACGCGCGGGCGGGGATACGCCTCCAGATCGCTTCGGTAATCCTCGGGCGGCAGCATCTGGTCGTGCGGGAAAGGGCCGTCGCCGTAGTCGTAGTTCACGGTCGTCTCGCCGCGGTTGGTGACGGTCAGCAGCAGCCGCCACCACGGCCCGGCCGACATTCCCGCCGCGACGTGCCTTTGCTCGCGGACGAGCGCGGCCACCGGTTCCGGAACCGGAACGACGACTGACCGATGGTAGGACGAGAACCGCAGGTGGGCCATCTCGGCGGAGACGGTGAACGCGAATTCGGCCCACAGCCACTCCCACTCGGACGGGCCGAGCAGCGCCAGCTGCTGCACGATCGGTTCGATCAGCCGCGACGCCTCAGCGGCGATCACGTCATCGGGGCCGACTTCGCCTTCGGGGCCGACAATGGTGAACCCGCTGATGATCGGCTCGTCCGCCGATTCCTCCTGTTCAAGCCACTGCACGAATTCGGCCATGTAGGCGTCGGCGTCCTTTCCGCCGTTGGTGGCCCGTTCCCGCGCGGTGAACTCGTCCTGCGCGTACTGCGGCGGAACCGAGGACGACACCTCCTCGATACGGCCGGAGTCGCCCACCAGGAACACCGACCGTCCCACCGGCATGTCGAGAAATGCCATCGGGTCGCTCTCGTCGACGTCCACCGGCGCGTACACGCTCCACCCGGCCTCGAAGCGATCCGCCGTCAATCCCGTGGTGGGATAGTCCAAGCCGCGCGCCCGGATCCAATCCACCACCAAGGAAATCGCTCGCGCCGCGTCCATTCGCCTGGCCCTCCCGCGTGTTGGTCCAGGGCACCCTACGTGGTCGGCCGACGACGCGGAAGTACTAAGCGAACCCGGCGATCGCCCGGCGGCCGCGACGGCCCGGCAGCCGTCCCTTTGACCGCCGCTCACCACGCGAAGCGGCGAATCTCACAACACCTCGACCTTCCGCAGACGCCTCCGAAGGACCACTCTGAACCGATGGAGGTCAGCTTCGCGGAGGACCACATCTGCTTCCTGCGCTACGACTTTCGCGGTGCCACGGTCCACCCCTTCGGAAGGGTCGCGCATGCGCAGATCCGCGATGCCGACTGGAAGGCCATCAGCCCCGAGATACGAACGGCTCACGGCGAGACGCTGTTCATACCCAAACGGCAGCAGCCCGACCTTGAACAGTTCTGCCGCCGCCATGGCATCGTCCGGAAAATCCGCAAGGATATCTGGGCCGACCTCCTAGAACCGTTCCTGGATACGCAGTTCACTCCTGAAGACGAACGAGCGACCGTCCACCGGCTGGGCGAAGCGGGATTCTCGCCCGAAGAAGTCACCCGCATCCGGCGACGCCTCACCCCGCTCATGCAGGCATACAACTTCGACGCCATGCTCTGGGAATGGGCCTACCTCGGCCTGTGCGACCTCCTCAACGCCGCCAACGCCCCCATCGTCAAGCCCAGCCTGCAAAACGCCCTCGGCGACCCGAAAACGTTCTACAACTGGACAATGGAAATAGCCGAACGGCATCGCTGACCATAGGCCGAACCCTGGCCGCCATCCGGAACACATTCCGGCACGACCGTAATCACGTCGCGGCGGCCTCAACTGGGTGAACTTCCGCCCACCGGCACACCTGGAAATCATGGCCGGTTCCGGACATTGTTGGGCACGCACGCTTGGCCGATACTCACGTCCGCCGAAGGAACTCATTTCCTCAGGAGTGGTCAGCGTGCTCCCTCACGTGCCCCCCGCCGTCCCGCCGCACGATCCCCAAGACGGAGCCGCCGACGGCTCCCGCCCGACCCGACCGACCCGCCGCGACATCCTGCGAACCGGCGCCGGCGCCGGCGTCACCGCCGGGCTCGCCGCCGGCCTCACCGGCTTCGCCGGCCTCCCGGCGGTCGCCGACGAATCCACCGGCCGGGAGCCTCCCCGGGGCCGCGAGAAGACGATGACCGACGTCCCCTTCGAGGGATTCGACACCGTACGCGTGGCGATCATCGGGCTCGGCAACCGCGGAGCGGGGCAGCTTCCGCTCTTCTTCCCGATCCCCGGCGCGCGGATCACCGCGCTGTGCGACATCCGCCGCGAGCAGACCGAGCGGGCCGCCGACCGGGTCGAGACCGAAGGCGGGCAGCCCCGCCCGGCGACCTACAGCAAGGGCGAGGACGACTACCGCAACCTCGTGACCCGCGACGACGTGGACCTCGTCTACATCGCCACCCCCTGGGAGTGGCACTACCCGATGGCGAAGGCCGCGCTCCGGCACGGCAAGCACGTCGCCGTCGAACTGCCGATCGCGACCCGGCTGGACGACATCTGGGACCTCGTCCGAGCGTCCGAGCAAACACGCAAACACTGCTGGCTGCTGGAGAACTGCAACTACGGGCGCGAAGAACTCCGCGTCCTGACGATGGTCAAGCAGGGCCTTTTCGGCGACCTGCTGCACGGGTCCGGCGGCTACGTCCACGATCTGCGCAACCCGTACCTCTTCCACGGCGCGTATTACCCCGAGGGCTGGCGCCGCAAATGGCACACCCGGACGAACGCCAGCCATTACCCCATGCACGGCCTCGCCCCGGTCGGCGCCTGCATGGACGTCACCCGCGGCGACCGCTTCGTCCGCCTGGTCTCGGTGGCGTCCCCGGCGTTCGGGCTGGCTCTCTACCGCAAGGAGCACATGCCGCGCGACCACCCGTCCTGGAAGGACGACTACATCTCCGGCGACCGCAACACCTGCTTCATCGAGACCGCGAAAGGGCGCTTCCTGCGCGCCGAGCACGAAGTGTCGACCCCGCATCCCTACAGCAGGGCGAACACCCTCGTCGGAACCCGCGGCGTCTGGTCCGGCGATCCGCAGCGCATTTACCTGGAGACCCTCGGCCACGCCAATCACACCTGGCGGGACTTCAACGACGACTTCAAGAACTACGACCATTGGCTGTGGACGGACGTCGGCCCAGGCGGTGGCGGCCACGGTGGCATGGACTACATCTCCCTCTGGCGCACCATCCAGCTGATGCGGCTGGGCCTGACACCGGACATCGACGTCTACGACTCGGCGTCCTGGTGCTCGGTGGTCCCGCTGAGTGAACGGTCACTCAAGATCGGCAGCCGCGCGGTCGCGGTCCCGGACTTCACCCGCGGCCACTGGAAAAAGCCACGCCCCGGCCTCTCCCGAGGCCGCCCCACCCAACCCGCCACCGCCCGCTCCTGACAGGCCCGGCCATTCTCAGAGAGCGTCGGGAACGAAGTCGGGAGCCGTGTCCGCATCGACCAAGCGCCATCCGAAAGCCCGCAGCGTGACGTCCTTCCTGGTGCCGAAACGCCGCAGCAGATCGGGCCATTCTCCGGGAGGCAGCCGGTCTGCGACCTCCTGGAACAATGCCTGCGCTCCGTAGCCCAAAGCTTCGGCGACGAAGAAGTGTATCGCCCAGCTGACCAACGAATCCCGCCAATCGCGGCCCCTGCGGCATTCGGCCATGCCATGTGCCAAGAGCCCGTCGCGCAGTCGCTCGACTGAACCCGATCTCAGCGCAAAAGTCGCGGATCTCATTCCGTACCGTGCCAGCGAGGTCACGTCGGATTCCTGCAACGCGTCGATAAAGTGAGCATCGATGTGCGCGGGCGCCCGCTTCAGGATTTCCGCCGCGTGAGCGTCGCCGTCACCCGGGATTCGAATCAAATTGGGTTGCACACGTTCATCATTCCGCAAGGGTCGTGGACGTGTTCAAGCGTTCGCCCGGGGCCAGGCCGGTGATCACGTCCGCGTAGGGCCAGGCGCCATCGACCGGTACCGGGTACAGGACGGGGAGGTCGACGCCGGCCTTCCGGTACTCCTCGATCCGGGCGCTGCACGCGGCTGGGTCGCCGTGGGCCACGAACGAGTCCGCGACGTGCTGCGGCACGTGCCGGACCGCGCCGGCCCAGTCGCCCGCGCGGGCCAGCTCCCGGACGGTGTCGAGCGGGTCGCCGAACAGGCTCGGCGCCGCGGGATGCAGGGCATAGCGGGGAACGATGGCGCACGCCCCGCGGGCCGCGGCCGCCGCGTCGTCGGCCAGGCAGGTGTGGACGACGCAGACGATCTCGACGTCCGCCGGATCCCTCCCCGCCGCCGCGGCGGACTCGCGAACCGCGGCCACGGCCTCGGCGGCCCGAGCCGGTGACATCAGGTTGAGGATCACGCCGTCGGCGATGCGGCCCGCCAGCCGCAGCATGCGCGGGCCGAGCGCGGCCAGGTGGACGGGCAGGTCGGGGCGGTGCGGCGGACGGTCGAGCGGCACCCGGCCGGTACGGAAGATGCCGCCGTTGAACCCCGGCTCACCGGCCAGGACGGCGCGCACCACCGCCACGTACTCCTCGATCATCTGGAGCGGCGGATGTTGCGGCAGGCCGAACTGGGCGTTCTTGGCCGCGTTGGCGAGTCCGAGGCCGAGCCGGAAGCGTCCGCCGGACGCGTCGTCCAGGAGCGCGGCGGTCTTGGCGGCCAGCACGGGCGGGCGCAGCGCGGCGTTGGCGATGGCGGTGCCCACGGACACCGATTCGGTCGCCGCGATCATCGGGTGGCAGAGCGTCAGGGCGTCGCCGTTGACCTCGGCGACGAAGACGGCGTCGTATCCGGCGTCCTCGGCGGCGCGGGCCAGTTCGCCCATCTCCGCGGGCGGCAGACCGCTGTTCGACGCGATGGACAGGCCGAGGCGTGCTTCCTGGACGTACCGGCTCTGCATCTGGCTGCCCCTCTCGTCAGGTCGGTGCCCGCATCATTGCAGAAGAGAATTCTGTAGAGCAGACCGCGGTGCCGGGCGGGGCGGGCCGGGGCTAGATGATCAGTTGGTCGATCTCCTGCACCGCGTCGGTGAGCGCGGCGACGATCTTGCGGCGGGCGGGGACGTTCATGCGGCTCGCGGGGACGGAGATGTTCAGCGCCATCGGAGGACGGTTCGAGCGGGGCAGGGCCATCGCCACCGACATCACGCCTTCTTCGCTTTCCTCCTTGCTGGTCGCATATCCCTTGCGGCGGACGTCCTTCAGCGCTTCGAGCAGGGCGTCGCGGGAGTCGATCGACGCGCCCGTCATTTGTTCGAGCTTCGGTTCGGGATACAACTCGATGAGGTCGGCGTCCGGGAGCTGGGCCAGCATCGCCTTTCCCGTCGAAGTGCAGTGCGCGAGGATGGACCGGCCGAGACGGGACCCCACGCGAACGGCGCGCGGGCTTTCTATCGAGTCGACGAAGCGGACCATCTGCCCTTCGAGGGTTCCGAGATGGACGGTCTCCTGCAATTCGCCGTTGAGGCGCTCCAGCACGGGACGCGCGCGTTCGCGCACGTCGAGGCGCCCCAGCAGCGAGAACGCGATCTTGTCGAGCGACGGCCCCGGCTCGTACATCCGGGACTGGCGGTTCTGCCGGACGAAACCGCGGTATTGCAGCATGGCGAGGAGCCGGTGAGCGGTCGACGAGGCCACCCCGAGGTAATCTCCCGCGTCGGTCAGGCGCAGGGCGCCGCGTTCGCCGATCAGCCAGAGCAGCCGCAGGGCGTTGTCGACCGACTCGATCGGGTACTGCGGGGGCGCGGAGTGCTCCGGCTCGATGGGCGGATCCGCGTCCGGACTTGCGGCGTGGTCGGGCATTGGTGCCTTTCTGGCGGTCGTCATGGAACGCAGCTCTCGTGCACGTCGGGCAACGTACCCGATCGAGACTTTCCATTATCGCGCCCTGCGACGCCGTGCGGTCAGGCTCCGGCGGTCAGGGCGTACAGCTCGTAGACGAGCGTGCTGCCCGTCCGGCGGCCCATGCCGACCGCCTGGATCCGGTTCAGCCATCCGTACCGCTCGTCGTCGGTCTCGAAGGTGGGCGCGGTGAAGATGACGCCCCCGTCCGCCGGCGGCCGGTCCGCCTTCCCCCGGTAGGTCATCGCGATGACGGCGCCGTCGTCGGTGCGCAGCAGGATCCGGGCGTCCACGCTGACCGTGGAGTCCGCGTGGACGCGCACCCAGTCGCTGGCGCTGCGCCCGAGCTGGCTCGCCCGGACGCGATCGCCCTCCCACCGGCAGTCGGCGGCCTCGCCGATCAGGCGGCCGCCCTCCGGGGTGGACGGCAGCCTCGTCTGCCGCTCGATCGTGATGGTCAGCGTGCCCAGCGGGTCCAGCTCGATGCCCACGCGGTCTCCTTCTGGCTGCTCGGGGGTTGACATCCGGATGCACAGAAAAGCATTCTGCATTGAAGAAATCAACAGACACCCTCGCTGATCAGAGAGGCCAGCCATGACTGGATTCGCCCGACCTCGCGGCCTCAACCACGTCGCGTACGTGACCCGTGACACCGCCGCGACGAAGCGCTTCTACACCGAGCTGCTCGGCCTGCGGCTGGTCGGCTACGCCATGGACGACAGCGTGGGCAGCACCGGGGAGCCGACGACCTTCCTCCACACGTTCTTCGAGATGGGGGACGGCTCGTGCCTCGCGTTCTTCGAGATCGAGGGCGTCGACGTCGACCACCACGAGTCGCCGCTGCCGCGCTGGGCGCCGCACATCGCGCTCTCCCTCGACAGCCTGGAGGAGGTGGAGGCCGCCCGCGACCGCCTGGTCGCGGCCGGAGTCGAGGTGAAGGGCGTCGTCGATCACGAGGGCATCTGGTCGTCCATCTACTTCTTCGACCCCAACGGCGTGCGCCTGGAGCTGACCTACCAGAACCGGCCGCTGAACGACGACGACGCGGCGGCCGCGGAGAAGGCGGTGAAGACCTGGGCGGACGAGCACGGCTCGGTCACCGCATGACGGTCGCGTCCCGCATGACGCTCGCGTCCACCCCGTACACGGTCGCCGACGACGACGCGGCACAGGACCTGTTCACGCAGAACGGCTGGGGCGACGGGCTGCCCGTCATCCCGCCGACGCCGGAACGCGTCGAGAGGTTCGTGGCCGCGTCCGGCATCCCGGCCGATCAGGTGATCGGGGAGATCGCCGAGCAGGGCGCCGCGCTCACGTTGGAGAAGATCGCGATCAACGCGGTCGCGGCGGGCTGCCGCGAGGAGTACATGTCGGTGCTCGTCGCGACGGTCCGCGCCCTGACCCGCGAGCCGTTCAACCTGCACAGCACCACGGTCAGCGGCGCCACGGCGCCGCTGCTGATCATCAGCGGGCCGGTGGTCGACCAGCTGAACGTCAACACCTCGTACAGCGTGTTCGGGCCCGGCCACCACGCCAACGCCACGATCGGACGGGCGGTCCGGTTCGTCCTGCAGAACCTGTGCGGCGGCATTCCGGGCGTCCTGGACAAGGCCACCTTCGGGCATCCGGGCAAGTTCACCTACTGCATCGGCGAGAGCAGGACGTCGCCGTGGCCGCCGCTGCACGCCGACCGGGGCGTCCCGGCCGACGAGAGCGCGGTGACGGTGTTCGCCGGCGAAGCGCCCGTCAACGCGCGCAACGACTGGGCGAGCGAGCCCGGCCCGATCCTCGCGACGATCGCCGACGCGATGCTGCCGTGCCACTACACGGACGGGAGCTTCGTCGTGGTGATCGGACCCCGGCACGCCGAGATCATCCAGCGCGCCGGGATGGACAAGGCGGCCGTACGCGAGGAGCTGTTCCGCCTGGCCAGGCGCAGCGTCGGAGCGCTCCGGCGCGCGGGCCGCCTGCCGGGAGGCCCGATGCCGGATGACGAGGGCGAGCAGCGGACCGTCGTCCGGAGCCCGGACGACATCCTGATCACCGTCGCCGGTGGCGACCTCTACGGATACTCCGCGGTCGTCCCGTACTGGGTCGGCGGCCACGAGTCCGCGCCCGTCACCGAGGCGCTCTCCGCGCAGGAGGCCGAGAGGTGCCGGATACCGCAGAGGGAGACGCCATGACCGGAGGACTCGTCGTCCTCGATCCGACCGCCGACACCGCACGCGAGACGGCAGGGTCGCTGCCGCGCCCCGCGTCGCTGTCCGGCCTCGCGGTCGGGTACCTCGACAACGGCAAGCCGAACAGCGACCGCTTCCTCGAACTGCTGTCCGCGAGGCTGCGGGAGGACGGGGCGAAGGATGCCGCCTGGGCCCGCAAGCCCAGCATCGGCCGCGTCGCGTCCGGCGAGATGCTCGACGACCTCGCCGCGAAGTGCGACGTCGTCGTCACCGGAGTCGGCGACTGCGCCGGGTGCTGCTCGTGCACGGTCCGGGACGCGATCGCGCTCGAACGCCGCGGGATCCCGGCCTACGTCGTGTGCACGACGGAGCTGGTCACCACGGCCAGGATCGCGGCGCGGGCGGCGGGCGTCCCCGACCTGCCGCTCACCGTCATCGACCATCCGCTCGGCTCGCTGACCGTCGAGCTGCTCGCCGCGCGCGCCGAGGACGCACGCGGCCAGATCCGCGAGCGGGAGGACCGATGACCGGAGCGGAGCGAGGATCATCGGTCCGACCACGCGGGGGTCTGGGGGGCGCCCCCCAGAAAGGCAGGAACCGGTGAGCGCGGGCGAGCGGGTGGCGATCGTCACCGGCGGAGGCCAGGGGCTCGGCCGGGCCTACGCGACGCATCTCGCCGGAGCGGGGAACCGCGTCGCCGTGGTCGACGTGGCGGGGGACGCGGCGCGGGCGGCGGCCGAGTGCGTCGCCGATGACGTGGGCGCGGACCGGGTGAGCGCGCACGAGGCCGACGTCACCGACGAGGACCAGGTCGGCGCGGTCGTCCGCGCGGTGGTCGAACGGTGGGGCCGGGTGGACGCGCTGGTCAACAACGCCGGTGGCGCGCTGCTGCCGTCCGCGCCCTTCGACTCGTTCAGCCGGGCGGACTGGACGCGGGTCCTCGACGTGAACCTGACCGGGCAGTGGCTGTGCGCGGCGGCGGTCGTCCCGCACATGCGCGCCGCCGGGCACGGCAAGATCGTGAACGTCACGTCGACGATGGTGTCGAAGGGCCTGCCGGTCGGGCTCGCGCCGTACGTCGCGGCCAAGGCCGGGGTGGTCGGCTTGACCCGGGCCCTCGCGCGGGAGCTCGGCCCGGACGGGATCCGGGTGAACGCCATCGCGCCCGGCTACATCCCGGTCGAGACGAGGAAGACGGTGCACACCCCGCAGGCGGCGCAGGCGCTGCGGGAGCGGATGAAGACCGAGCAGTGCCTGCCCGTGGTCGGCGTGCCGGACGACCTCTGCGGCGCGGTGGAGTTCCTGTGCTCGCCGGCCTCGGACTTCATCACCGGACAGGTCGTCAACGTCGACGGCGGCTGGGCGCACGGCTGACGGACGCCGCGACCAGCGAGAACATCCACCACGTAGGGACCGGAAGGGTCTTTACGCACGACCCCATAGTCGCTAGTCTCCAGAAATTAATTCTGGAGAAAAGAGAACCTCCCCGCCGAGACCGTGCCTGGCAGGTGCTTCGCACGCGCATCAGATGAAGGGATCCCACGATGATCAGAACCGGCACCGCCGGTCGCGTCGCGGCCGGGCTGACCGCCGCCGCGCTGGCCCTGGCGGCCTGCGGGGGCGAGGGTTCGGGCTCGGACGACGGGTCCGGCGCCTACAAGATCGGTCTCGTCACCAGCTCCGCGGGGCCGTTCGCCAGCAACTCCAAGACGATGGAGGCGGGCGCCGAGTACGCCGTGAAGCTGCTGAACGAGGCGGGCGGCGTCAAGGGCGCCAAGCTGGAGCTGGTCAAGGTCGACAGCCAGAACAAGCCGGCCACCACCGCGACGCTCATTCCCCAGCTGGCGGCCAAGCAGAAGGTCCTCGCGATTGTCGGCCCGGTCGACAGCGCCGGCTGCGAGGTCGCCTGCAGCGCGGCCAACAAGCTCAAGGTGCCGATCGTGAGCCCCGGCGCGGCCCGTCCCGGCGTGCTGAAGAACGCCCGCCCGTACGGCTTCACGATCGCCCAGCCGGACGCCGACAACAGCACCCCCGTCCTCACCAGGATCATCCAGAGCCGCAAGCTGAAGCGCGCCGCGATCATCAGCGACGAGGCCAACGCCACCACGAAGGCGCAGGCCGACCTGTTCCGCAGCGTGTTCGGAAGCAACGGCGTCCAGGTCGTCAAGAGCGTGACGTTCAAGAGCGGCGACTCCAGCTTCGCCTCGCAGGTGACCTCGCTCGCCGCCGCCAAGCCGGACGTGCTGGCCCTGGCCGCGGGCCCGGACGACGCGGGCCGGATCGCGCGGGAGGTGCGGAGCCAGCGGCAGACCTTCGCGCTGCTCGGCACCGGCTCGCTCCAGTCCGGCGGCGCCGCCTACGTCGCGGCGGGCGGGAAGGCGACCGAGGGAACGCTCGCCGCCGCCCAGTACGACCCGCACAGCGCGACGCCCGCGGCAAAGGCGCTGCTGGAGAAGGCGCAGGCCGCCACCGGCCAGGCCGACATCTCGCTCAACTTCGCCTACGCCTTCGACGCCGTGCACATGATCGCCAAGGCCATCGAGGAGAAGGGCGTGAAGACCGACTCGGATGCCGTCGCGAAGGCGCGGGTGACCGTCCAGGAGAGCCTCAACGCGATGCAGAACTACCAGGGCATGGCCGACGCCACCACGTTCAAGGAGGGCATCGCGCAGCGGCCGCAGCTGCAGGCGGTCGTCCAGAACGGCAAGTTCGTGATCGACAAGAGCGCCGGCTGACCGCATGCTCGCACAGCAACTGTTCAACGGTCTGTTGCTCGGGGCGACCTTCTGCCTGGTCGCCCTGGGCTTCAACCTGGTGGTCGGCGCCATGGACCGGCTCAACTTCGCGCTCGGCGAGACGGCGATGCTGAGCGCCGTCCTCGGCGCGCTCATCATGACCGAGACCCCGGTGCCGTTCCTGGTGAGCTTCGTCGCGGCCACGCTGATCGGCGGGGGAGTCGCGGTGGCGGTGTACTTCGTCTCGTTCCGGTTCGTGTCCGCCGACTTCCCGACGGCGTCGATCCTCAGCAGCCTCGGCTGCGGGCTGGTGCTGACCGCCGTGGTCACCAAGGCGTTCGGCAGCCACCAGCGCTCGGTGCCGGACGTGCTCTCCGGCGTCCGGCTCGACCTCGGCCTCTTCACGGTGTCCGGCGCGCAGCTGGTGATCCTGCTGCTGGCGACGCTGCTGACCGCCGGGCTGTACGTGTTCCTCGAACGCACCCCGTGGGGGACGGCGATCCGGGCGGTGTCGGACGACGCCACCGTCGCGGGCCTGCTCGGCGTCCCGGTGCAGCGGGTCATCCTGCTGACGTTCGCGCTCTCGGGCGTCCTGGCCGGGGCGGCGGGGCTGCTGACCGGGCTGGCGTACCACTCGATCAGCCCGTTCGACGGGTTCACCACCACGCTCACCGCGCTGATGATCATCGTGCTGGGCGGGCTCGGCAGCGTCACCGGCGGCGTCCTCGCGGCCCTGCTCATCGGGCTGATCCAGACGCTGACCGTGGCCTACCTGTCGGCGACGCTCCGCGACCTGATCGTGTTCATCCTCGTCGGCATCGTCCTGCTGGTGCGGCCGCAGGGGCTGTTCGGCCGCAACGCCGGCGTGTTGGAGAGGGTCTGATGTCCAGCTTCAACGAGGCGGTCCTCCTCCAGGTCGGCATCAACGTGCTGCTGGCCCTCGGGTACTGGATCGCGGTCTCGACGGGCAAGTACTCGTTCGGCCACACGGCCTTCATGGCGATCGGCGCCTACACCGCGTCGATCCTGACGCTCAACTTCGCCTGGCCGCTTCCGCTGGCCATGGCCGCGTCGGGCGTCACGGCGGCCGTCGCGGGGGCGCTGATCGGGTGGATGGCGCTGCGGCTCTCGCTGCTGTACCTGGCCATCATCACGTTCGTCTTCTCCCAGCTGATCAACCTGCTGATCTCCCAATGGGACTACGTCGACGGCGCCAGCGGCATGGTCGGAATGACCGGGACCACGGTGCCGCTCGTGCTCGGGTGCGTGGTGCTCGTCGTCGCGTACCTCGTCCTGCTGAGCAGGTCCCGGCTCGGCCTCGCGCACAAGGCGATCCGGGAGGACGAGCGCGCCGCGATGGCGTCCGGGCTGCGCATCACCCGCATCGCGGTGGGCGCGTTCGCCACGTCCGCCGCGGTGACGGGCGTCGCCGGGGCGCTGTCCGCGCACCAGCTCATGGTCATCACCCCGGAACTGTTCGGCCCGCACCAGGCCCTCGTGATCATCCTGTACTGCGTGCTCGGCGGGGTCGAGTACTTCTGGGGCGCGGCCATCGGCGCCATCGTGCTGAGCCTGCTGCCGATCTACTTCGACTGGCTCAACGAGTGGTACGAGATCGTCTACGGCCTGCTGTTCGTGGCGCTGATGATCGTCCGTCCGCAGGGGCTGATCGGCCGGGGCGGCGACGGCGGGATCCGGCTGCCGCGGCTCGTCCCGCGACGGGAGCGTGAGTCCGTTGGCTGAGCCGCTGCTGCGGGTGTCCGCGGTGACCAAGAACTTCCAGGGCGTCGAGGCGCTCGGCGCGGTCGACCTGGACGTGGCGAAAGGGTCCGTGCACGGCGTCGTCGGACCGAACGGCGCGGGCAAGACGACCCTGCTCAACGTCGTCTCCGGCTACGTCCCGCCGGACGCGGGCCGGGTCGTGCTCGCCGGACGGGACGTCACCCGCCTCACCCCCCAGCGCCGGGTGCCGCTCGGGATCGTCCGGACGTTCCAGAACATCCGGCTGTTCGGCGGGCTGACCGTCCTGGAGAACGTGCTGCTCGGGCAGCACAGCCGGGCGGTCACCGGGGCGCGCTCGCTCTGGCCGCTCAAGACCGGCGCGGACCGGCGGCTGCGCGCCCAGGCCGAGGAGGCCCTGGAGCTGTTCGGGCTGACCGCCTACCGCGGGCGCCGGGCCGCCGAACTCCCCTACGGCCTGCAGAAACAGCTCGAAATGGC
This sequence comes from Actinomadura sp. 1N219, assembly GCF_044326405.1. Lineage (NCBI taxonomy): Bacteria > Bacillati > Actinomycetota > Actinomycetes > Streptosporangiales > Thermomonosporaceae > Actinomadura > Actinomadura sp. 1N219. The sequence continues at coordinate 1,437,520 of NZ_JBIRAY010000001.1, forward strand.
GCGCGCTCTCGCCGCCCGGCCGCGGGTGCTGCTGCTCGACGAGCCCGCGAGCGGGATGACCGCCGAGGACCGGCGGTCCCTCGTCCCGAAGATCCGGGAGCTGCGGGACGAGGGGCTGACCGTCGTCGTGGTGGAGCACGACATGGACGTGATCTCGAACATCTGCGACCACGTGACCGTGCTCAACTTCGGTCGCAGGCTGACCGACGGACCGCCCGGAGAGGTCCTGGCCAGCGAAGAGGTAAGGACGGCCTACCTTGGCACCTGAAAAGGCTCCTGAAACGGACGACCTGCTGCGGATCGCGGGGCTGCGCGCCGGGTACGGCCGCGTCACCGGGGTGGCGGACGTGAGCGTCGAGGTGCGCCGCGGCGAGCTGGTCGCGGTGCTCGGGCCCAACGGCGCGGGGAAGAGCACCGTGCTGCGCGCCGTCTCCGGGATGATCCGCCCCTGGTCCGGCAGCGTCGTCCTGGACGGCCGTGACGTGACCGGCATGCGGAGCGACCTGCTGGTGCGCGCCGGCATGGTCCACGTGCCCGAGGGGCGGCGCGCGCTGCCCCGCCTGACCGTCGAGGAGAACCTGCGGGTCGGCGCGTTCACCCGCCGGGACCGCGCGGAGGTCCGGACGACGCTGGACGAGATCTTCGACCGCTTCCCCCGCCTCAAGGACCGCCGGGCGCAGAAGGCGGGCACCCTCTCCGGCGGCGAGCAGCAGATGCTCGTGATCGGCCGCGCGCTGATGGCGAAGCCGAAACTGCTCCTGCTGGACGAGCCGTCGCTCGGCCTGTCGCCACTGCTGGTCAGGGAGGTGTTCGCGATGATCAGAACCCTGGCCGCCGACGGCCAGACCGTCCTGCTGGTCGAGCAGAACGTCGCCCAGGGCCTCGCCGTGGCCGACCGGGGCTACGTGCTCACCGCCGGGCGCGTCACCGCGTCCGGCGCCGCCGCCGAACTGGGGGAGGACCCGTCACTGCTCCGGGGCTACCTCGGCTCCGGCGAATGACTTCACTCGTACCAGGGAGGACAACTGTGCCGTCGCCGTCTCGCCGCCGTTTCGAGGAGAGGTCCGTCATCGTCACCGGCGCCGCGTCGGGCATCGGCCGGGAGACGGCCGTCCGCTTCGCGCGCGAGGGCGCGCTGGTGACCGTCGCGGACATCGACGAGGCGGGCGCCCGGCAGACCGTCGAGGTCATCACGGCGGACGGCGGCGTCGCCCGCGCCGTCCGGACGGACGTCTCCGACCCGGACGCCGTCGAGGCCATGGTGGACGGCGCGGCGGAGGCGCACGGCGGGCCGCACGTCCTGCACAACAACGCCTACTGGGCGCCGCTGGGCCGTCCGGTCGCCGACACGACCCTGCCGGAGTGGGACCGGACGATCGACACCACGCTGAAGAGCGTCTTCCTCGGCTGCAGGTACGCGATCCCGCACATGGTCGCCGGGGGCGGCGGGGTGATCGTCAACACGGCGTCGACGGCCGGTCTCGTGGGCACCCCGAGCTTCGCCGCCTACATGGCGGCCAAGGGCGGCGTCATCGCGCTGACCAGGTCGGTCGCGTTCGACTACGGCAAGCAGGGCATCCGGTGCAACGCGGTGGCTCCGGGCCTGATCAGGACACCGGCCACCGACCCGGTCTTCCAGGACGAGGATCGGCTCGGCTTCCTGACGGGCAAGCTCCTCGTCGGGCACGCCGGTGAACCGGGGGACATCGCCGAGGCCGTCCTCTACCTGGCCGGGGACGAGTCCCGCTTCATGACGGGCCAGACGCTCGTCGTGGACGGCGGCCGCCTCATCGCATGACCGTATATGTGACACGAAAGGTGCGTGAGCGGTGATCGAGCTGCTCGGGATCCCGATGGCGGCGGGCGCCGGCGTCGACATCTACTCCGGGGTGGCCCGGATGGCCGGGAAGGTGTGGGCGTCCCTGCACCGCGCGGCGGAACCGTCGCGGACGGCCGTCGTCGTGGTGCATCCGAGCTCGAACTTCCTCGGGCACTACCTGCTGGGCCACCTGGCCGAGCGGGGCGTGGACGCGGTCGGCCTGAACACCCGGTACATCGGCAACGACAGCACGCTCATCATGGAGAACTGCGTGCTCGACGTCGGGTCGGCCATCGCGTTCCTGCGCGAGCGCGGCTACGAGAAGATCGTCCTGATCGGGAACTCCGGCGGCGGCGGGCTCACCGCGTTCTACCAGAGCCAGGCCGAGTCCCCGTCCGTGCGCGCGACGCCCGCCGGCGACCCGCCCGACCTGACGAAGGCCGCGCTGCCGCCGGTGGACGGCCTCGTGTCGCTGATGGCCCACCCGGGCCGCGCGATCGTGTACACCGAGTGGCTGGACCCGGCGATCGTCGACGAGCACGACCCGTCCGAGCGCGACCCGGACCTCGACATGTTCGATCCGCGCAACGGCCCGCCGTACAGCCCGGAGTTCGTCGAGCGGTACCGGGCCGCCCAGCTCGCCCGCAGCCGCCGGATCACCGCCCGGGTCCGCGAACAGCTCGCCGAGCTGGACGAGCGCCCCGACGGTCTGCGCGACCTGCCGTTCCTGGTGCACGGCACGGTCGCCGACCCGCGCTTCCTCGACATGACGCTCGACGAGTCCGACCGCAAGCCGGGCACCCTGTGGGGCCCGGCGGTGACGTCCAACCTGCTCCCGGCGACGCTCGGCCACCACACCAGCCTCCGCTCGTGGCTGAGCCAGTGGAGCGTGGACGACTCCAACTGCGACGGCCCGCACCACCTGGCGCGGACCAGCGTCCCGACGCTCGTCATGTACGGCACCGCCGACCAGGTCTGCTTCCCGAGCCACGCCCGGTCGATGTACGACTCCATCCCCCATGACGACCGGCGGCTCGTCGCGGTCGACGGCGGCAACCACTACTTGCAGGGACAGCCGGACCTGGTCGCGTACGTCGCGGACACGCTGGTCGGCTGGCTGGAATCGAAAGGACTGCGCGCATGACCGACCTGACCGACCTGACCGACCTGCATCCGGATTTCGCCGATCTCCGCGTCCATCCCGGCGAGTCGCACATCGACGGACGGGAGGAGCTGTTCGACGTCGTCAACGTCATCGCGTTCGGCGGGGCCGCGGACCGTCCGACGCACGTGCCCGCCGAGCTGGGCGCCGTCGGTCCCGTCGCGATCTGGGAGTCGACCGGGGCCGCTGACTGCCTGCCGTTCTGGAACACCAACCTCGACGGCGACCAGTACCTGTACATCGTGCACGGCAGCGTCCGCGTCGAGTTCAAGGAGACCGGGGGCGACCGGCAGTACGGCCACTACCTGGGCAGGACGGGCGACCTGCTGCGGCTGCCCCAAGAGGTCGCCCACCGGACGTACTCCGGCGACGGCAAGCGGCGCATCAGCCTGGAGCTCATGCCGCGCAACCCGTTCTGGGACGGCCTCGGCACGGACCCGGTCACGCCCGACGCGAGCCGGAGGGCGGGCGGCTTCGCCTTCGAGATCCACGACACGGAGGTCGAGATCTCCTGGCCCGGCGGCGAGCTGCGCACCCCGCGCGACCTTTTCACGCGCGGGCTGCACGCGCTGTGCGCCTACGAGCTGCACCTCGGGCACAACGAGTTCGACGGCGGCTTCATCGTCCACGACCTCGGCGAGGAGGTTCGGCTCGCGGCGCCCGGCCATACCGAGACGCTGGACGGACGCGACGTGCTCGCCGTCTTCCACGGCCTCCGCGACGCGCTTTAGCCGAGCTGCTGGAGGCGGCTGAGTTCGTGGCGCCAGGCGGTGGCCTCGTTGAAGGCGCCGCCGAGATCGGGCAGCTCGGCGAGGTCACTGTCGGGAAGGTCGCGCGGCGTCCCGCCCGCGCTCGCGACCGTGAGCGACATCCGCGCGATGGTGTCCACCGAGATCGCGCGCAGCACCGCCTCGGGGACGGTGCCGCCGGTACTGGTGATGCCGTGCCCTCTGAGCAGGACCACGGCCTTGTCACCGAGCGCTTCGACCATCTCCCCGGCCAGCCGCCGGTCGCGGACCAGCACGCCGCGCGGATACACGGGCACCCCGGCCTGGGCGATCCGGGCGCCGGGAATGTCGAACGCGCCGATGATCGGCCGGATCGCCAGCCCGGCCAGGTCGGCCGCCACGACGGCGGGCGGATGGGCGTGCACGACGGCCTGGACGTCCGGACGGCGGCGCAGCACCTCAGCGTGCAGGGGAAGTTCGTTCGGGGGCGTCCAGCCTCCGTCGAGTTCGCCCTCGGCCGCTGGTGCGCCGTCGAGATCCACAAGGTGGACATCGGCCGCGGTCGTGTACGCGAGCCCGCGCTCGTGCGGCCCGCGGCAGCGGACGAGGAGCCGGTCGGGGCCGGTCCGCAGGCTGATGTGCCCGAGGATGCCGTCGGCCAGCCCCCGGACGGCCAGGACGCGGCAGGCATCGGCGATCTGGCGGCGAAGCTCGGAGAAGGGGTCGGTCATCATCGCCTTCCTGTGGGTCGGGCGTCGGCGAGCACGTCCAGCTCGGCGACCGCCTGGGCGTGGTCGGCGTCCGCGGCCAGGAGCCGCCGGCACGCGACCAGCGCGCGCGGCCAGTTGAGGGTGACGGCTGCGCCGAGCCTGCCGGTGGCGTCGGTGTAGGCGACGGCGGCTCGTGGCCTGTCGCCGGTGAGGTCGCCGATGACCTCGTGGGCGCTCATCCGCGCCGGGGTGCCGGCGATCTGGATCTTCCAGTCGTACTGGTCGCTCCACACATACTCCACCGGCCGGTAGGGGAGCGGTTCGCCGGGGTGGACGATGTTGCGCGCCACGCATGCGGCCTGCTCGACGGCGTTCGTCCAGTGCTCCACCCTGATGTGCTCGCCATAGCGCAGGTGGGGCCATCGGGCCACGTCACCGGCCGCGAACACGTCCTGCGTTCCCTGCGCGCGGCAGTACTCGTCGCAGATCACGCCGTCGGCGACGTTCAGGCCAGACGAGCGCAGCCACCCGTCATTGGGCAGGGCCCCGATGCCGACCACGACGGTGGAGGCGGGCAGGACGTCCCCGTCGTCCAGGAACACCCGCAGGTCACCGCTGGTGCCCTCGATCGCGACCACTCCGGTGCCGAAGCGCGTCCGGACGCCGTGGCGTTCGTGGATCCCGGTCAGCAGCGGGCCGACCTCCGGGCCGAGGACCCGCGCCATCGGATCGGGGAGAGGATCGACGACCGTGACCGGGCGGCCGAGCCCGCTCGCCGCCGCGGCCACTTCGGCGCCGACGAACCCGCCGCCGACGACCACGACCTCGCCTCCGCGCAGGAGATCCCGCCGCAGCCCGGCACTGTCGCTCTGGGTCCGCAGGACGTGGACGCCGTCGCGCGCGGTCCACGGTGAGGGGCGGGCGGACGCACCGGTCGCGATCACGCACACGTCGTAGGGCACTCGCGTGCCGTCGGCGAGCCGAACCTGCCTGTCCGCGACGTCCAGATGCTCGGCGGCGACTCCCAGGCGCAGCTCGACCCGCTCGTCCGCAGGCCCGCCGTTCAGCAGGGACAGCTTCCCGGCCGCCCAGTCGCCGGTGAGGAAATGCTTGGAAAGGGGCGGCTTGTCATAAGGCTCGGCGTTCTCGTCGCCGAGGACGAGAACACGCCCGTCGAAACCGTTGGCGGACAGCGCCTGGGCGGTACGGATACCCGCCACCGACGAGCCGACCACGACCGCGGTGCGGCTCATTCGCCCTCGACGGTCAACGCCGAAACGGGGCAGCTCCTTGCCGCCTCTTCGACGCGCTGCCGCTCCTCTTCGGGGACGCGCTCCTTGAGCAGGACGACGACGCCGTCATCGTCGATGTCGTAGACGTCCGAGGCGCCGGCGACGCAGTTCGCATAGCCCTGGCAGGCGCTTTGGTCAGCCCGCAGGATGGGCATGGCGACAGCTCCTTTCCGTTTCTGTGAGACGTCCGTCCGTCAGGCTTTGGCGGCGATCCCGCCGTCCGGATGCACGACGTCGCCGGTGATTCCCCGCGACCGGGACGAGGCGAGGAACACGTAGCTCCACGCGTGATCCGTCCCGCTCAAGGCGACGCCCAGCGGAGTGCGCGCCTCCAGGTCCGCGGCCCGGCCCGGGGTGTCGTCAAGCCTCCGCGACTGCTGCCCCAGGCTGGGGATTCCCCGCAGATCGGTATTGAGAGTTCCGCCCGGAGCGACACCGTTGACACGGACGTCCGGCGCCAATTCATGCGCCAGCGACGTCACCAGCCCGCGAACCGCGAATTTGGACGACACATACAGCACGCCGCCCCGTCCGGGGTAATACGCGGACGTCGACTCGGTGAGCACGATCGAGCCGCGCGACTCGCGAAGCGCGGGCAGCGCCGATTTCACCGCGTGCAGATGGCTTTTGACGTTGGTCGAGAACATCTCCGCGAACGCGTCGTCTATCACGTCGGCGTCCAGATCCTCCAGGCCGCGGTAGAAGTCGAAAACGCCGACGCAGTTCACCAGCACGTCCAGGCCGCCGAACGCCGCGACCGCCGCCGCGACGGCCTCGTCGTTCGCGTCCCGCGTCGTCGCGTCGCCGACCGTGACCGGCACATCGGGAAGCGCCGCACCGATCGCCGCGGCCTTGCCCGGGTCCCGTTCCAGCACCGCGACGGACGCGCCCTCCGCGCGGAACGCGTCGACCACCGCGCGCCCGATGCCCGAGCCGGCGCCCACGACCAGCGCGCGCCGCCCGTCCAGCCAGCCGGTCATTCACCGTCCTCCACGACCGATTCGTCCTCCACGAGCGATTCATCTTTCACGAGCGACCCGAACGGGTGGCCGATCATCTCCGAGAACGTCGCGGTCTGCTGCCAGGTCAGCGCCTCCAGCTCCAGCGGGCACAGCGCGATCCACTGTCCCGAGCGCGGAGACTCCACCAGCAGCCGCGCGCCGTTCCGCGTCTCGACCTTGGTGACCCTGATCTCGGAGAACTCGTTGCCCAGCACGAGCGTCTCGCCCTGCGCGTGCTCCAGCAGCCGCAGCCGCTCCCGCTCGGCGCGCGCGGCCTTCTCGGCGTCCTCCCGCTCGCCTTCCCAGCCGATCGTCATAGGAAGATCGCCAGGTTCTGCATGCGGATCACGGACTCGTCCACCAGGATCGTGCGCCGCGCCAGCCGCCAGCCGCCGTCCTCGCGCCGCAGCAGGTCCTCGCGCCCGGCCGAGACCAGGGACGGCTCGCGGACGTCGCCGCGGCTGCGGAACAGCAGCACCCCGGAGTCGACGATGAGATGGTCGTCGTCGCCGGTCGCGAATGTGCGCACATTGGTGATGTGGTGGCGGAGCCTGGACGGCGGGTCCTCCGTCCAGGCGTGCTCGGTGAGAAACCGGGCCACGCGCCGCGACAACGAGTACTTGTTCTCATCGAAATGCGCTGCCCCAGGCGCGGTGTCGAAACCCGTCCCCAAAGCCGTGGTCACCCGCACGGGCATCAAATAGTGAATGTCATCGGTCAGCAGTTCCAGCCACCGCGTGTAGGCCTGCTCGTCCAGCAGATAAGCCTCGTCGACCAGCCACTGATGCGCCAGCAAATGGCGTTCGTCGCCGAACGGCAAGGTGGAGCCGGCACGCTGCTCGCGCGGAGCATGACCACCCAGGACCGACCGGGCCGAATGCGTGGTCTGCTCGCCGGTCACTGCCCGCCCTCCGCCCGATGGCCATTCGTGCCGACCTCGACACCGGCGGCCTTCGGCATCGGCCGCTCCATATGGTCCGCCCAGCGCCGGAGCAATGCCCGCTGGTTGTACTCGCTGTATCCGGTGCGGGCGCTGCCGGGCCCGCTGAACCGCTCGGGAGGCAGGGCGGGGACGACCGCCGTGTCGTCCTCCAGCAGCCCCATCCGGCTGTTCAACCGCAGCCGCCGCGCCATTGATCCCGCGGCCGTGTTGGTCAACGACACCCAGTTCTCGACATCGTCCTGCTCGAACATTCCGGTGCTGCCGAAACACATCAGATAGGCCTTGTAGGAGAGCCTTTTGAACTCCTCCGGGGCCTCGGCGTCCACGGCGAACCACGACAGGACCTCGGTCTCGTCCTGGCTGATCGGCTGCCACTGCCGCACCGAGATGAACGGGACGACGTCGTCGGAGTCCTCGACCCGCGGCCAGTTGTGCACGAAGCTCAGGTTCGGGAACACCGAGGCCGCCGAGATCATGAACCCGTCCCGGCCGATGACGTCGCATTGCTCCCGCGACCATTCCCGCCTCATCCGGGCGATCATCTCGTCGGGATATCCGACGTACCGCAGGCGCTCGTCCAGCCCGCCGGGCGGCAGCTTGTATGTGGTCCCCCCGCCATTCCCGGCCCAGTAAGTCGCACCGTCCCGGCGCTTCTCCGCCTTGGGCTCCCGGAACAGCCCGATCTCCACCACACTCGTATGGGTCTGGGGCGTGTGATACATGTCCCCGGCGAAGTTCTCGGCCCCGATCTTCCAGTTGGCCTTGACCCGCCACCGCTGCGGCCCACGCATTTCAATGCCACTCGGACTCTGCCGAGTATAGTAATCGAGATAAAATGCAAAATCGCCGAGATAATCGTCCAGCGGCGGCGCATTCTCGTCGAGGCTGATGAAGATCATGCCATTATAGGAGTCGATCTTCGGTGCGGGGAGCAGCCGCTGGCTCTTCCTCTTGAACCCGGCCTCCCCGCCATAGGCGTCCTGATGAAACGGCAGCCCGACGATCCGGCCGTCATTCCGGTAGGACCATCCGTGGTACGGGCAGCGGAAATGCGAGGCGTTGCCCATCTCGGCCCGGCAGACCTGCATGCCCCGATGCAGGCACATGTTGAAGTGCGCACGGATCTCGCCCTTCTCGTCCCGGACGACGATGAACGAATCGTCCAGGACCCGCCGGACCACATAATCGCCGGGACTGGGGATCTCCGACTCATGGGCGACGAACATCCACGCCCGGCCGAAAACACGCTCCTTCTCCAGTGCGAAGACGTGCTCGTCGTTGTAGATGTGCGCCGGGATCATGCCCCGCCGCACGCTACTCAGGACACCCGCTTGGTCGATCATCTGCGACGTCTCCCCACGAACCTCGTCTCCCGCCCGGACAGCCCACCAAGTTTCTCTGTACTACAGAGCAATCCTCTGGCTAGTAGAACAGTGCGCCAACGCGGCTGTCAACCGGCCCGCCGCGCCGCCGGGCCGGTCACGATCCAGGTCTCAGCAGGGATTCACGCACTTGCTTCCGCCGGGCGGGTCGCTCAGTATCGAGGTGGTTCCCACCCTCCCTGGGGAGAGATCGTGTGGATCAGACCCGGCCGGCCCGTCCGTTCGCTCCTGGCCGCATTCATCGTGACCGCGTCCGTGCTCGTGATAGCGGCGCCTCCCGGCACAACGGCGTCACGGCAAGTGGGGGAGAGAACCCGTCCCAGGGCGTTGTATGTGACCAGCGCGGGGGGAGCGACACTGACCGCGCTTTCGATCGATCCAGGTGGTCGGCTGACCCGACTGGGCGAGCCGGCCCCCGCAGGTCCCGAGGTGCGGGGGGTGGTCCTTACCCCGGACGGCGGGTTCGCCTATGCGGCGGGCTTTCAGGACGGCACGATCATCCCCTATCGGGTCGCTCCTTCCGGGGAGCCCGTCAGACTCGGCGACCCGTTGCCCGCCGGCGGCAACCCCGCCGGCATGGCCATGACGCCGGGCGGGCGAGTGCTGTACGCGACCGACCCACCTCACGATCAGGTCCTCGCGTTCGCGATCGGCGCCGACGGCACGCTCACGCCGCTCGGCGCGGTTCCGTCAGGCGGGACGACCCCTACCGGCCTGGCCGTCGCGCCGGACGGCCGCCACGTCTACGTCAACAACGGCACTCGCGACGCTCAGATCGAGAACACACTGGTGGTCTTCCGGGTGCAGCAGGACGGAACGTTGGCGCCCACCGGCACCAGCATCGGCCTCGGCAAGGGCGCGTTCGCCTCACTGATCGCGATCACCCCGGACGGGCGGTTCCTTTACACCGCGACCCGGATCGGCAGCGAAGTGTGGGGTTTCCGCGTCGGTGCCGACGGCGATCTGTCCCCGGTGCCGGGTGAGCGATTCCCCGCGCCTCCCATGCCGGAGGGAGTCGCCATGAGCCCCGACGGGCGGAATCTCTACACGGCCAGCGTCAACCGCAGCGAACAAAACCCTGACGGCGCCAATGCGATCGGGGCCTTCCGAGTCCGCGACGATGGAGGGCTCGACCAAGTGCAGCCGCCGGTGCGTGACGGCACCTCCCCCGCCGCCGCCGCCATATCGCCGGACGGCCGCCACCTCTTCGTCGCCAACGCCCAGAGCAGCGACATCTCGTCGTTCACGATCACCGGCCCGGATGGGCGGCTCTCGACGGTGCCCGGTTCGCCTTTCCAGGCCGGTCTCGACTTCCCGGCGTTCCAATCCGTGGCCGTCGCCCCCAACCAGGGCCCGCTCGCGCGGCTCTCGGCCACACCGCATCCCGACCACGGCGGGGCCATCATGTTCGACGCCCGCGCCTCCACCGATCCCGACGGCCAGGTCGCCCGCTACGACTGGGACTTCGGCGACGGAACGGTACGACGCGACGGCGGGCCGACCCCGACCCATCACTATCCACGACCCGGCACGTTCACCGTGCGGCTCGTTGTCACCGACAACGAGAACTGCGCCGACCGGCTGGTGTTCACCGGCATGTCACCGCTCTGCAACGGCACCGCGGCGGCCCGCCGCCAACTGGCCGTCGACATCGAGCCGGGCCGCGCGACTTCCCGTCCAGCCGGTCGGTGAGTTACCCAGACGACCGTTCTCAGGGTCCGGGTGTCGGTGGCAATTGAACGGGCGGGGCTGGGAGGCCCCGCCCGTTCGTGAACTGCGTGATGTGCCTACTGCTTGAGCAGGTTCTGCATCTTGGTGATCTCGGCGGTCTGGGAGGTCACGATGTCTCCGGCCATCTTCTTGGCGGCGGGGGACCGGCCCGCCGACTGCTCTTTCCTGGCCATCGTGACGGCGCCCCGGTGATGTTTGATCATCATCTCCAGGAAGGCCCTGTCGAAGGCCGCGCCTTCGGCGCCCTCCAGTTCCTTCATCTCCTGGGCGGTCATCATGCCGTCCATGCCGCCGTGGCCTTCGTGGCCCGTCCCGCCCGTCCCGGGCGCGGGGACGGTCGCGCCCCAGCCGGTCAGCCAGGCGGACAGCTGGTCGATCTCCGGGCCCTGCGCCTTCTTGATGTCCGCGGCGAGCCCCTTCACCTCGGGGGACGCGGCGCGGGCGGCGGCGAGATCGGCCATCTCGATCGCCTGGCGGTGATGCGGGATCATCATCTGGGCGAACATGACGTCCTGCTGGTTGTGCCCGCCCTGGGCGGCGTCGGCGGACGGAGCCGCGCTCGCCGGCGTCGAGTGACCGGCCGTCGAGCCCTTGGCGTCGCCGGAGCCGTCGCCGCATGCCGCCAGGCTGATCGCCAGGGCGGGGACGGCGGCGAGCGCGAGAGTGCGCTTCATGATGGGTGAACCTTTCGTGTCGAGTTCTGTGAGGTCAGGGGAGCTCGGCGCCACGGGGGCGCCGATGACCTGTCACAGCCTCAACACGCTCAGCCGGTGCAGGGACGGTCTCGGCGGCGGCCGCCCGACGAGGAGGATCCGGACCCTGATCAGAAGGCGCCGGGCCGCGGTCGCCGGCTCGCGCAGGAGCAGCGCGACGATCGCCCCGAGGAACGAGATCATGACCAGCATCGCCAGGCAGACCTGGCCGCCCGGATGGTCCTGGTGCCGGCCACCGGAGTGATCTCCATCCGAGGGGCGGTGGGCGGCGTTCGACGCGGGCGGCGTGGCGTCGTGCGCGGCGCTCATGCCCGCCAGCGGGACGCCGGCCATCTCGCGCGGGCTCGGCGACGCCTGGAAGCCGTGCATCGCCAGCACGCAGAGCAGCACGAGCAGGCCGAACGGCAGTTTCAAGGCGCGCCTCCCCACAAGGCTCATCGTAAGGCGCGGCTCCGGCCATGCCGTCCAGATTGAGAATCTCCGCATCTTCAGATGGGCTGAAAGATGATCTTCATCTGCGGGAAATGAGCCATCTCAGGTGCGCCTTCTGGTTGGGCTTTAATAAACATTGAAAATCGCTTCTGCTTCCTCGCTGGAGGAAAATAGAGCGGCGAGGCTAGCATCACGTGATTGTGGAACTCGTGGCGCGACCGGCGCGAAGTCGCAGGCGCCTGTTCGGCTTGCTGGCCGTCACGGTCTTCCTCGCCTACGGCTCGCCGTGCGTGCCTTTGGGGCATTGCCACGGCGAACATGTCGTGTCCAGCGCCGCGGCTTCGGAGCCGTTGGTCAGCACGGTGGCGGGCCTGTCCTCCGAGGTCAAGGGGGACGCCGAGCCGTGTCACGTCGATCCGCCGCATGGAGTGATGCCCGGATCGCAAGCGACGGGCTCACCCGGCCCCGGCTCTGCGCCGGTGGCAGATGTCCTCCTGGTCCCCGTGGAGTTGAGCCCGAACAGGGGCGGTCCGCGCCTGCCGGGCGAGCCGTTAAACGGCTTCGGCCTGGCGGCGTACCGCACCGGTGCCACCGCCCTCGCAGCGCTTTGCATTTCCCGAACCTGATCAGTCGCCTGCGCCGACCGCAGTTGTCGGCGCATACATGCCCATGTCATGTATCGCGACTGATAAGGACCATCACGAATGAAATCGACACGCCGTGTCCGCGTGCCCCAGATCCTGGACGTCATCGGCGGAACGCCCGTAGTGGGCCTGCGCAATCTCACGACCCCCGGCGAGGCGCGACTCGTCGTCAAGCTGGAGAACGCCAATCCCGCGGGCAGCCTCAAGGACCGGCCCGCCTGGTACATCGTCGAGCACGCCGAGCGGACCGGGCGGCTGCGTCCGGGCGGGACGCTCATCGAGTCGTCGTCGGGGAACTTCTCCATCGCGCTCGCCATGATCGGCGCGTCCCGCGGCTACCGCGTGGTGGCCGTCGTGGACCCGAAGATCACTCCCACCAACCGCGGCCTGCTGGAGGCGTTCGGCGCGGAGATCATCGTCGTGGACGAGCCCGACGACTCCGGCTCCTACCACAAGACGCGCATCGAGCTGGCGAACCGGCTGCACCGCGAGACCCCGGGATCGTTCCGTCCGGACCAGTGCTTCAACCCGCTCAACGGCCAGGCGCACTACAACGCCACCGCGCGTGAGCTGCTCGCGCAGACCCGCAACCTGGCCGCGGTCGTCTGCACGGTCTCCACCGGCGGCCAGCTCGGCGGCATCGCCCGAGCGGTCAAGGAGCACGCGCCGCACGTCGAGGTCGTCGGCGTCGACGTGCAGGGCTCCACCGTCTTCGGCGGGGAGCCGCACGCGTACCTGACGCCGGGGGTGGGGCTGAGCTGGACGCCGTCCAACCTGCCGGACCTGTCCCTCCTGGACGAGGTGTACATGGTCACCGACCAGGACGCCTTCCAGGCATGCCGCACTTTGGTGCGCTCCGAAGGGCTGCTCGCCGGCGTCTCGACCGGCGCGGCCCTCACCGTCGCGCTCGCCAAGGCGATGCGGGCCAGGCCGAAACAGCAGGTGGCCTTCCTCGCCGCGGATCGCGGCGAGCGCTATCTGGCCACGGCCTTCAACGACGATTGGCTGAAGGCCAACGGCCTCAGCGCCACAGCCGACCCGGAAGACCTGCGGGAACGCGCGCGGCACCTCACCCCGCATTCCACCCGGCCGGCCGAGGAATGCGCGAACTATCTGCCGGGCCTGGCCGCCGAACTCGGCTCTCCCACGCTCGTGCTCGCCCGTTCAGAGTGGCGGTGAAGTGATGCTGGCGCTTCTCCGTGAACGCCCGTTCCGGCGCCTCTGGCTGAGCTATTCCGCCTCGGCCGCCGCGACCGGGATGATGCCGACGGCGCTGACGCTCGCCGTCCTGGACGGGCCCCACGGCCTGTCCGCGCTCGGGCTCGTCCTCGGGGCGCGGACGCTCGGGTTCGTCGCCGGGTCCCTGCCCGGCGGGGTCATCGCCGACCGCTACCCGCGCACGCGGGTGCTGGCGGTCTCCAGCGCCGTCCGGGGCGGCGCGACCGCGGTCGTGGGCCTCGCCGCCGGGCTCCCCATCCTGGTCGTCTGCGTCGCGATCGGCTTCGCGGGCGCGGGCGAGGGCACCTTCCGCAGCGCCTACCAGGCCCTCGTCGCCGACCACATCGGCAAGGACCGGCTCCAGGAGGCCAACGCCGCCACCACCCTCAGCCTGCGGATCTGGCTGGTCGGCGGGCCCACCGCGGCGGTGGCGCTGTACGCCGAGTTCGGCCGCGGCGTCAGCCTCACGGCGGCGGCCGTCCTGTGGTTCGGCTCCGCGCTGCTCGCCGCCGCCGTCCCGGTGAAGGGCTCGGCGGCGCCGCGGCCGGACGCGGGCACCGGCATGCTGACCGAGTTCCGGCAGGGCCTGGACGAGGCGCGCCGGCACCGCTGGTTCCTCGCCGGCCTCGCCGCGCTGATCGCCTGGCTCGCCCTGGGCGAGGCCGCCAAGTACGTGATGCTGCCCGTGGTGAGCCAGGAGAGGTTCGGCTCCACCGCGCTCATCGGCCTCGCCCTCGGCGCCTACTCCGCCGGCGCGATCGCGGGCGCGATGCTGATGAGCCGGTGGCGGCCGCGGCGCGTCGGGATCCCCGCCATGATCATGCTGGGGAGCTACGGGCTCGTCCCGCTCTCCCTCGCCTACGCCTCGCACAGCTGGGTCATCATCGCCGCCTGCGCCATTGGCGGGATCGGGATCGAGGTCTTCAACATCCCGTGGTTCACCGCGATCCAGCGCGAGGTGCCCGGCCATATGCAGGCCCGGATCTCGTCGCTGGACTTCCTCGTCTCGTACGGGATGAGCCCGGTCGGGTTCGCGCTCATCCCGCCGATGGTGGACGCCGCCGGCGCTCAGAGCGTCCTCACCACGGCGGGACTCCTGGTCATGGGCAGCGCTCTCGCCGCGCTGCTCGTCCCGGGCATGAGCGTGTTCAGCGATCCGCGCAACAAAAAGGCGGAGCAGCCCCTGGTGCCCGCCGCCGGGTGAGCGGCCGGACGAGCGCCGGGATTATTTACCCATAGGGGGTATGTTACGGTTCTCGCGACATACCCCCCACGGGTAAATCTCTTGAAGGGTGGACTTCCCATGTCCGCAGATCCGAGGCGCTGGTGGGCGCTCGCCGTGCTCGCCACCGCCCAGTTCATGGTCATCATGGACACCTCGATCATCGGGGTGGCGCTCCCCGACATGCAGCGCGAGCTCGGCTTCAGCCAGAGCGGCCTGCAGTGGGTGTTCAACGCCTACGTCGTCGCCCTCGGCGGCCTGCTGCTGCTCGGCGGCAAGCTGTCCGACCTGCTCGGCGCGAGACGCGTCTTCGCGGCGGGATGGCTGGTGCTGATCGGCGGCTCCGTGGTCGCGGCGGCCGCCACGGGCGCCGAGGCCGAGATCGTCGGCCGCGCGGTTCAGGGCGTCGGCTCCGCGCTGATCGCACCGTCCGCGCTGACGCTGCTGATGGTGCTGTTCTCGGCGCGGCCGAAGGAGCTGGCCAAGGCGATGGCGTTCTACGGCGCCGCCGCCCCGGCGGGCGGCACGGCCGGGGTCTTCCTCGGCGGCGTCATCACCGAGTGGCTGAGCTGGCCCTGGGTGTTCATCATCTACATCCCGATCGGCCTGGTCACGCTGGCGCTGGTTCCGGCCGTCCTGCCGGACGTCCCGGGACGCCGCACCGGGCTGGACGTGCTGGGCGCGCTCGCCGTCACGGGCGGGCTCGCTCTCGCCGTCTACGCGATCGTCCAGGCGCCCGGACGCGGCTGGGCCGATCCGGCGACCGTTCTGCAGCTCGGCGGCGCCGTCCTGCTGCTGGCCGCGTTCGTCGGCGTCCAGCGGATCGCCCGCGGCCCGCTGATGCCGCTGTCGGTGTGGCGCACCCCGAACCTGGCGGGCGCCAACGTGGCGATGGCGCTGCTGGGCGCCGCGTGGATCCCGATGTGGTACTTCCTCAACCTGTACCTGCAGCAGGTGCTGGGGTACGGGGCGTTCCCGAGCGGCGCGGCCCTGCTGCCGATGACGGCGCTGATGATGGTGCTGATGGTCGGCGTCACCGGACGGCTCATCGGCCGGTTCGGGACCAAGCCGCTCATCGTCACCGGCCTCGTCGTCCTCGCGGCGGGCCTGGCGGTGCTGTCCACGATCGACGCGGGCGGGAGCTTCGCCGCCGACGTGCTGCCCGGGTCGCTGATCTCCGCGGTCGGCATGTCGCTGGTGTTCATCCCCGCCACGATGGCGGCGCTCGGCGGCGTCGCGCCCGAGCAGGGCGGTCTGGCGTCGGGCATCGTCAACACCACGTACCAGGTCGGTTCGGCGATCGGGCTGGCGGCGATGACCGCCATCGCCACCTCGCACGGCGCGGACGAGCTCGGCGACCTGCCCAGGCTGACCGACGGCTTCCAGGCCGCCTTCATCGGGGCCGCCGTCGTCGCCCTGGCGGGCGCCGGTCTGGCCCTGGTCACCCTGCGAACCCGCGCCGTCCAGGCGGGCGCGGGCGAGCCCGTCAAGGAAAGGATCCAGGCATGATCGGCTGTACCGAGGCCGCCCGCCCGGGTCACCGGCCCGGGCGGCACGGCCATGGCCGGCGTTCAGCCGATGGTGAGGACGACGCCGCTTCCGATGCCGAGAACGAGCGAACCCGCAGCCGCCAGGTAGGCCGTTCCTTGGGCGAGGCGATCCAGGCGTCCGCCGGCGTCCTCGGCGTCGTCGGTGTCCTTGGCGTCCTTGGCGAAAGCGGGGACGATCCAGCGCAGGTAGTAGAAGACGCTGGCGACGGAATTGACGGCCGCGACGACCGCGAGCCATGCGTAGCGTCCGTCCAGCGCCGCGCCGAACATCAGCAGCTTGCCGACGAACACGGCGGCGGGTGGGGTGCCCACCAGGCCCAGCAGGCAGATGACCAGGGAGAACGCCAGGAGCGGCGAGCGGCGCATCAGCGCGACGTAGGCGGGCAGCTCGTCGCGGCCGACGGCGATGACCACGGCGAACGCGCCGATGTTGGTGACGGCGTAGGCGGCGAGATAGAACAGCAGGGCGGGCTCGGCCAGGTCGGTCCGTCCGGCCACCGCGATCGGGACCAGCAGGTACCCGGCCTGGCTGACGGTCGAGTAGGCGAGCAGCCGCCGGACGTTGTCCTGCGCGAACGCGGCGAGGTTGCCGAGTGTCATGGTCGCGGCGGCGATGATCGCGATGAGCAGCGGCCAGTCGCCGACACCCGGTGGCAGCGCCTCGGTGGCGAAGCGGAAGAGGGCGGCGAACGCTCCGATCTTCGGGACGGTCGTCACGAACGCCGCGACCACAGGGGGAGCGCCCTCGGTGACGTCCGGCACCCAGAAGTGCGCCGGTACCGCACCCGCCTTGAACAGCAGCCCGGCCAGCAGGAGCACGACGCCCACCGTGACCGCTCCGCCCGGGGCCGTCCCGAGCTCGGCGCGGAGCATCTCGTAGGACGTGCCGCGCCCGAGCCCGTAGAGCAGGGTGACGCCGGTCAGCATGAGGATGCCCAGGAACGCGCCCATGAGGAAGTACTTGAGCGCCGCCTCGGTGCCCGGCGCGTCCTTCCCGAAGCCCGCGAGCGCGTAGCCGGGGATGCTGGCCAGCAGGTAGGCCGCCACCAGCACCAGTAGGTCGGACGTCGCGCCGAGCGCGATCGTGCCGAGCGCCGCCAGCATGACGAGGACGTAGAACTCGCTCTCCCGCCGGTGACCGCGCAGCGGGGTCGCGGCGAGCACGATGACCAGCAGCGTCGCCGCCAGGACGACGATCCGCGTCACGTGGGTGACGGGGTCGAGCATGAACGCGTCGAAGGTCATCAGGTCCGCGCGGCGGGCGGCGAGGGCCGCCGCCACCAGGCCCGCGACCAGCCCGGCCGCGCACAGCAGCCCGACGATCCACTGCCGCGTCCGCGGCAGGAACGACCCGGTCAGCAGCCCGATCACCGCCGCGCCGAGGACGAGCAGCTCCGGCAGGAGGTCCGCCGGGTTCTCGCGCATCATCGCGCCACCAGCGAGACCACCGTCGCCGAGACCGGTTCGATGACGTCCAGCAGGAACCGGGGCGCGATCCCGATGACCACCGCGAGCAGCAGCAGCGGGACGATCGCGCCGAGCTCGCTGCGATGGACGTCGGTGACCCGCGCGGTCAGCTCGCCCGGCGGTCCCAGGACGGCGCGGTGCAGCAGGCGCAGGAACAGCGCGGCGGTGATGAGGATGCCCACGATCGCCAGCGCGCCGACGACCGCGAGCCCGGCGCCGCCGCTGCCGATCACGCCGGTGAAGATCTGGAACTCGGCGATGAAGCCGGAGAAGCCGGGCAGCCCGAGGGACGCGAACGCGCCGACCGCGACGAGCGCGGAGAAGACCGGGGCGCGCGCGGCGAGGCCGCCGAAGCGTCCCATGTCGTAGGTGCCGGCCCGGCCGTAGAGCACTCCGGCCAGCAGGAACAGCGCGCCGGTGATCAGTCCGTGGCTCACCATCTGGGTGACCGCGCCGGTTACGGCGAGCCGCCGCGCGGCCTGGTCGCCGACCGCGCCGGCGGCGCCGAGCGCCACGACGATGTACCCCATGTGGTTGACCGAGGTGTACGCGATCAGCCGCTTGAGGTCTTCCTGCGCGTACGCCACCAGCGCCCCGTACAGGACGCTGATCACGCCCACGATGATGATGACCCAGGCGTAGCGGCGCCACGCGTCCGGCAGCATCGGCATCGCGATCCGGACGAAGCCGTACGCGCCCATCTTCAGCAGGATCCCGGCCAGGATCGCCGACCCCGCGGCGGGCGCGTCGGTGTGCGCGGGCGGCAGCCAGGTGTGGAACGGGACGGTCGGCGTCTTGATCGCCAGCCCGACGCCGATCGCCAGCAGGACGAGCCCGCCGAGCCCCGCCGACCCGGCCAGCGGCGGCGTCCGGGTCAGTTCCACCATGTCGAAGGTGTGCGGCTCGGCGCCCAGGTAGAGCCCGATGAACCCCAGCAGCAGGATCAGGGAGCCGAGGAAGGTGTAGAGGAAGAACTTCAGCGCCGACCGCATCCTGTCGCCGTGCCCCCACCCGGCGATGACGAAGTACATCCCGACGATCGACAGGTCGAAGAACACGAAGAACAGCAGGAGGTCCAGGGCCGCGAACAAGCCGAGGGACACCGTCTGCAGGAACAGGAAGAGCGCGGCGAAGGCCCGCACCTGCCGTTCCTGGCGCAGCGAATAGATCGCGCAGGCCAGGAACAGCAGGGAGGTTAGGGCCAGCAGCGGCAGCGAAAGGCCGTCGACCCCGATGTGGTAACCGGCCCGGACGGACGGGATCCAGCGCACGTTCGTCTCGTAGGAGATCCCGTCGTCCGTGCCGTGCCCGATCCACATCGCGACGACCAGGGCGAGGTCGACGGCGCACGCGGCGATCCACGTCCAGGTCACCGCGCGGGCGCCGGGCCGGGGGAGCGCGTACAGCCCGAGCGCGACGGCGAGCGGAAGGAAGATCACGACGGAGAGCACGGTCACCTGACCAGGAGGACGACGACGATGAGCACGGCGAGCAGGACGGCGGCCTGCGCGTAGTAGGTGTGCGCCTGCCCGGTCTGCGGGCGGCGTGCGAGGGCTGCCAGCAGACGGGTGCCGCGGCCGACGGCGGCGACGAGCCCGTTCACCCTGATCTCGATCCGGCGGCCGGCGAGCGCGGCGGCGAGACGTCCCGTCGCGGCCGTCGCGCGCACGCCTCCGTCGATGACGCGGTCGTCGAACCGGGCCAGCGCGGTGGCCAGCGCGAACACCGGACGCGCGACGAGCAGCCCGGCGAGCCGTTCGAGATGCAGCCAGTGCAGGGCCGGGGCCGTCCAGGCCGCCCGGACTCGGCCGCCGCGCCGCATGAATCCCCAGGTCATCGCAAGGACGAGCAGCGCCAACCCACCCGAGAGCGCCAACTCGGCCGCGCCGGGCCCTGGCCCGTGACCGGTGCCGAGGAGGTCCGACCATGCCTCGTCCACCGCGGGCAACGCGAAGATCCCGAGCGCGGCGGACCCCAGGGCCAGCACAGGCAGCGGGACCTTTTCGAGTAGCGCGATATGCCGCGTCGCCGCGTCGGTCGGACGGGTCACGACGAACAGCGCACGTGCCGCATAGCCCGCCGACAGGAGCGCAGCGGCGAGCCCGACCGCGTACAGCGGGGGCGACACGTCCAGAGCGGCGCTGAGGACCGTGTCCTTGGTGGCCCAGAGCGACAGCGGCGGCGTCCCCGCGAGGGCGAGCATCCCGACGCCGAAGGTGGCTCCGACCAGCCGGTACCGGCGAGCGGCGCCGTGCAGCTCGCCGAGGTCCTTGGTTCCAAGCGCACTCAGCCACGCGCCCGCGCCGAGGAACAACAGGCTCTTCACGGCGGCGTGCGCGACGAGATGCGCGGCGCCTCCGGTCACCGTGCCGGCTCCCGCGCCGAGCACCATGAACCCGATCTGCGCACAGGTGGACGCCGCCAGCAACTGTTTCAGGTCGCGCTGCGCCAACGCGACCGCGCCCAGCAGGAGCGCGGTGAGCGCACCCGCCCACGCCACCAGCGACGCGGCCCAGCCCGTGGCGTCGAGCAACGGTTCCAGGCGAAGCAGCAGATACGCCCCGGCCGCCACCATCGTCGCCGAGTGCAGGAGCGCGGAGACCGGGCTCGGGCCGTCCATGGCCCGCGACAGCCAGAAGGAGAACGGCAGCTGCGCCGACTTGCCCAACGCCGCCATGACGACACCGGCCGCGATCAGGTCGCGCCAGTGGCCCTCGGCGGTGGCCAGCCCGTCGAGGCTCAGCGATCCGGTGCCGATCAGGGCGGCGCCGGCGGCGAAGTACAGGCCGAGGTCACCGGCGCGCGTGGTGACGAAGGAGACGTCCGCGGAGCCGACCCGTCTCGGCTCCCGCCACCAGAAGCCGATGAGCGCGTACGACATCGCGCCCATGACCTCCCAGCCCATCAGCAGGACGGCCAGGTCGTGGGCGGTGACCGTCACGAGCATCGCCCCGGTGAACACCAGCATCAGCCCGAAGAAGCGCCCCCGCGACTCGTCCGCGGAGAACTCACCGGCGGCGAACACCAGGACGGCGAGGCTGACCGAGGTGACCGTCAGGACGAGGACGGCGGAAAGACCGTCCACCGCCAGACCGCCGGGCAACCGCTCGAACAGCGGGAACCGCACGGCCGGACGGGCCGCCGCCCCCGCGACCGCCAGGCATAGCGCGACGAACGCCGCCCCCACCGCGATCACGGGCGCCGACCGATCGACCCGGCGGCGCCCGAGGACGAACCGTCCGCCGAGCAGCAGCACGCCGGTCACGATCGGCACCGCAGGCAGCAGCCAGCCCAGAAAGCTCATCCCCGCCTCCTGTGGGGGGCGACCCCCCACACCCCCCGGTTCGCTCCGCTCATCCTTTGAGATCCCCGGCATCATCGGTCAGGTCGACGTCGCGCGCCCGGAACAGCGCGGTGACGACGGCGAACCCCATCGCCATCTCCAGCGCCATCACGGTGACGGCGACGAGCACCAGGACCTGGCCGTCCGCCGTCCCGGGCGAGACGTAGAACCAGAACGCCCCGCCTGCCACCAGCAGCCCGTTGATCATGAGTTCGAGCCCCATCATCAGCATCACGATCGACTGCTGCGACAGCGCCCCGTACAGCCCGACCGAGAACAGTGCGGCGGCCAGAACGAGAAAGGCTTCGAGACTCACTTCGCGCGCCCACCTCCGCGTCCGGGTGGCCGGTCGTAGCGTCCCCGGTCGGTCGCCAGCACCACGGAGGCGATCATCGTGGCGAGGATGGCGATGCCGATCACCATCATCGCCAGCATCTTCGGACCCATGATCGCCTCGCCGACGGCGAAGGTCGGGTCGGCGGGCACTGAGCCGCGCCGCTCCGGCCAGGGCGTGAGGAAGACCCCGGCCACCAGCGCGGCGAACACGGTGCCGGAGATGACGAGGGCTCCCCGGTTGTTGTGCACCATCGTCATCGGCATGAGCCCGCCGGGATTCATCATGTACATGATCATGAAGACCGCCATCACCAGCATCTCCATGATCATCATCAGGATCACCAGGACGCCCAGGTAGTCGAGGTCGAGCAGCAGCAGCTCGACGCCGACGCACAGGAACGAGGCCAGCAGCGCGAACGTCGCCCGCGCCATCGAGTCCACGACGAAGACGGCGATGCCGAAGCCCACGGCGCCCACCGCCAGGACCCAGAACGCGACGGCCTGCATGTCACCTCCTCAGTTCACGACCACGATGCCGACCACCAGGGCCTGCAGCAGCGTGGCCGGGATCAGGACCACCCACGCGGCCGTCATGAACCGGTCCATCCTGAGCACCGGGAACCGGCCCCGGACCCAGACCAGCAGGGCCAGCACCGCGTACGTCTTGATCAGCGACCAGGCCCATCCCGGCAGCCACGGCCCCGCGCCGCCGCCCAGGAACAGCGGCACCGCGGCCGCGGCCGCCACGGTCAGCAGCGCGAACCGTCCGGCGAAGAACAGCAGCCGGTCCGGACCCGACAGCTCGGCCGGGACGCCGCCCGCGAGATCGTCCGCCACCGGGTGGCTCAGCGGTCCCCAGAACGCCATCGCGAGCGCGGACAGCAGGTAGACGGCGAACGCGACCGGCATCCAGACGGCGAACCAGAGGCCGTCCTGCGCCGCGGCCACCTCCCCGAAGTCGAGCGAACCGGCCCCGAGACCGGCGGTGATGAGGGCGAACATGTGCGGCAGCTCGTACGCCAGCCCCTGCGCGACGAACCGGTAGCCGCCGATCAGCGGGAACGCCGAGTTGACCCCCCACCCGGTCAGCCAGAGCGAACCCCAGGCCACGACCTCCATCGCGTTGAACCACACGACGCTCACCGGCAGCTCCCACACGCTCGCGTCACCGAGCGGGATCACCGTCGCCGCCAGCAGCGCCGCAGTGGGGAGGCTGATCACACCGATCCGCGCGAGCAGCACGTCCGGCGCGTGCGTGCGCCGCCGCTGCTGGACGATCAGCCGTACGCCTTCCCGCAACGGGGCGACCAGCCCGTCCCCGGTCCGGAACGCCGCGTCCATCGCCGCAGCCGAATAGGCCAGGGCACCCAGCACGAGGGGAAGCGCGACGACCGCCCAGAGGGGCGTCGGCTCACTCACCGGAGACCTCCGCCAGGACGCCGATCTGGTCGAGGTCGGGATCCAGGCCGGCGACGGTCAACCTCGCCGCCGCCAGTTCCATGCCTTCCAGCAGCTCGGGAAGCATCGCGACGACCGCGGCGCTCGCCCGGCCGTCCACCGGGCCTCGCGGGCCATTGGGGTCCTGCAAGGGTGCGGGATCGTCTAGCCGTCCCGCGGCTTCGCCGATGGCGTCGAGCCGGCCGGCCAGCCGGACGAACGCGTCCCCGACATACCGTGTGGACGCCCCGTCCGGCAGATGATGCTCGGCCATTTCAGGGTCGATGACGCCGACACCGCCGAGCATCCATCGCAACGTCCTCGACCGGCGAGCACGGCGTACGAACCTGCCGACGCGCGGCGCCAGCTCGCTCTGGGACTCGCCCGCGATGAGCTGATCGCGCAGGACGCGAGCCTGGTCGGCGGCACTGTCCCAGCCCGCGACGGCCAGCAGCCGTCCGACGCTGTCGAGGTGGCTCGCGGCCCTGCGCCGCTCCGCGTCCCCGGTCGTCACCCGCTCGCCCGCGGCGGCTCGCAGCCACGGCTCGTCCCAGAAGGCCGGCCCGGCCGCCGAGCCGTCCAAGACGGCGGCCTCCGCGGACTGGACGACGTCGCCTTGCACGCTCAGGTCGAGCACGAGCCCGGCAGGCCAGTCCGCGAGCGCCGGGCCGAGCGGGATGTGCAGGACGTCCAGCTTCAACCCGTCCCGGTCCGCCGCCCGTCCCGCCATGGCCAGCCCCGACGGAGCCCCCATGTGATGCTCGTGCCCACCCTCCTCCATATGCCCGCCGTGCTGCATGTGGCCGTCATGATCGCCCTCTTCGGCGGGCGACCACGGTCCGCGATCTTTGCGGGCCAGGGCGTCGGCCCACTGCGCGGAGGTGTCCTCCAGTTCCCGGGTCGCGCGGTCGAGTTCCGCCGCGACCTTCTCGGCCGACGCCGTTTCGTCCAGGCGGACGAGCGAGCGCGGGCCCGGCACGTCCTCCCAGATCGTGTCCACGGCCGCCGCCAGGCCCGTGCCGGGACGTCCGCACACGACGAGGATCGCCGCCGCCGCGGGCGACCGGACCGGACGCCCGCCCCGCCGCCCCAGCTCGGCCTCGACCAGCAACCTGGTCCGCGTCGCGCCGGGAGCCGTGATGACGAAGGCGCGGGGACGCGCGTGGGCGAACCGCAAAAGCCCCGCTCTCAGGCCCATCGGAAGGCCCCCTCGCGCCACGCGTACACGACTCCGACCACCAGCAGCGCGAGGAACGCGAACATCTCGACGACGGCCTTCGTCCCGACCGAGGCGACCACCACCGCCCACGGGTACATGAAGACCATCTCCATGTCGAAGGCCAGGAAGACCATGGTCACGACGTACCAGCGCACGTGAAAGCGCGACACCGCATGCTCCCGGGGACGTTCGCCCGACAGGAACGGTCCGGTGCCGAGGGCGCCCGGCGGCGCGTAGACGAACGACAGCGCGTACACGGCGGTGACCACGGCTGCCAGCAGACCCAGAAGCGCGAGCACCGCTACGTACGACTGCACGCCGTAAGAGATCATGCTTGACGTCTACCCACATGAACGGCACTCGCCCCGCCGCCCACCGCGCGCCCTGACGGACAGGCGGCTCAGGCCGGACGGGACGCGGCGTCCGGGGCGGTGCCGAGGATCTCCTTGGTGTGCTGGCCTATCGAAGGGGGCCCGGCGGCGAACGCCGAGTCGACCACCGGCAGCGGCGAACCGGGGACGATCACCTCGCCGACCCCGCTCTCCAGCGGGATCGACCGCACCATCCGGCGGTGCCGGACGTGCGGGTCGGCCGCCAGGACGTCCACGCTGAAGATCGGGCTGCAGGGCACGCCGACGTCGCCCATCCGCGCGACGACCTCGGCCGCCGGACGCGCGCCGGTCCACGCCTCGATGACGCGGTCCAGCTCGTCGCGGTGGTCCAGCCGGGTGTCGGCGGCCGGCGCGGCGAAGTACGGCAGTAGCTCCGGCGCGTCCAGCACGCCGGCGAGCGCCGTCCACATCCGCAGGGTCATCGGCGCGAGGTACACGTGGCCGTCGGCCGCGGTGTAGGTGCCCGCGTAGGAGCGCCGCACCTTGCTGCCGACCCGCATCGGGCTCGCGCCGAGCTGGACCGCCTCCGCCAGGCACGGGCCCAGCAGCGACATCATGCTGTCGAGCATGCTCAGGTCGGTGAACGAGCCCTCGGCGGTGGCCGCCCGCCGGCTGAGGCCGAACATCACCGCGAGCGCGGCGTAGAGGCCGGTGACGTGGTCGGGCACGAACAGGCCCGCCTGCATCGGCGTCCCGTCGGGCTCGCCGGTCAGGTGCACCAGGCCCGACATCGCCTGGATGATGCCGTCGAAGGCGGGCCGCTTCGCGTACGGGCTGTCGTTGCCGAACCCGCTGGCGTGGACGTAGACCAGCCGCGGGTTGACGTCCCGGGCCCGCGCGTAGCCGAAGCCGAGGCGTTCGGGGATGCCGACGGCGTAGTTGGTGACCACCACGTCCGCCGAGCGCAGCAGCCTGACCAGCGCCTCCTGGCCCGCGTCGGACTTCAGGTCGATCATGACGCTGCGCTTGTTGCGGTTCAGCGCGTGGAAGTAGACGTCGTTGTACGACAGGGACTCGGTGCCCCGGCTGGCGTCGCCCTCCGGCGGCTCCACCTTGATCACGTCGGCGCCCTGGTCGGCCAGGATCTGGCTGCAGAACGGCCCGGCGATGTAGTGGCCGAACTCCAGTACGCGGATGTCGCTCAGGGGCGCGGCGTCCATGGGGTCCCCTCCCTTGCGGCGTCGCCGTTCC
Organism: Actinomadura sp. 1N219; assembly: GCF_044326405.1. Taxonomy (NCBI): domain Bacteria; kingdom Bacillati; phylum Actinomycetota; class Actinomycetes; order Streptosporangiales; family Thermomonosporaceae; genus Actinomadura; species Actinomadura sp. 1N219. The sequence continues at coordinate 1,463,452 of NZ_JBIRAY010000001.1, forward strand.
GGGGCGCCGCGGCCTCGCCGTTCCGGGACGCGGCGGCGTCCAGGCTCGGCATCCAGATGCCCTGCTCGGCGGCGAACTCGACCGCGCGCTCGTAGCCGGCGTCGGCATGGCGCACCACGCCGCTGCCGGGGTCGTTGGTCATCACCCGCTCGACGCGCAGCGCGGCGAGCGGCGTCCCGTCGGCGACCACCACCATCCCGGTGTGGACCGACCGGCCGACGCCCGTGCCGCCGCCGTGCTGCACGCCCACCCACGTCGCGCCGCTGGACGCGTTGAGCAGCGCGTTCAGCACCGGCCAGTCGGCGATGGCGTCGCTGCCGTCGATCATCGCCTCGGTCTCCCGGTAGGGGGACGCGACCGACCCGGAGTCGAGGTGCTCGCGCCCGATCGCGACGGGCGCGCTGACCTTCCCGTCGCGGACGAGGTCGTTGATGACCCGTCCCGCGCGGGCGCGCTCCCCGTAGCCGAGCATGCAGGTGCGGGCCGGGAGCCCCTGCACGCGGACGTGCTTCGCCGCCAGCCGCAGCCACCGCGTCACGGACGCGTTGTCGGCGAACTCGTCCAGCATCGCCGCGTCGATCACGGCGATGTCGTCCGGGTCGCCGGACAGCGCGATCCAGCGGCAGTGCCCCTTCGCCTCGCAGAACAGCGGGCGGATGTAGGCGACGATGAAGCCGGGGTAGTCGAGCGCCCGTTTGAAGCCGCCGAGATCGGCCTCCACGCGGAGCCCGTTGCCGTACTCGAACACCTCTGCGCCGCGGTCGAGCAGCGCGCACAGCGCCTTGACGTGGTCGGCCATGCTGGCGCGGGCGCGCAGCACGTAGGTCCGCGTGTCGCGGGCGCGCAGGTCGTCGGCCTCCTCCTGCGACATGCCGGGCACGGCGTACAGGAGCGGGTCGTGGGCCGAGGTCTGGTCGGTGGCGATGTCGACGGGGACGTCCCGCGCGACGATCTCGGGCAGGACCTCGGCGGCGTTGCCGCGGAGCCCGACCGAGAGGGCGCGCCGCTCGTCCCGGGCCGCCAGCACCAGGGCCAGGGCGTGATCGAGATCGTCGGCCCGGACGTCGAGGTAGCCGAGCCGCATCCGCCGGTCGATCTTCGCCTGGTCGACCTCCACGCAGAGGACCGCGCCGCCGTTCATGGTGATCGCGAGCGGCTGCGCGCCGCCCATGCCGCCGAGCCCGGCGGTGACGGTCAGCGTGCCGGCCAGGGTCCCGCCGAAGCGCTTGGACGCCACCGCCGCGAACGTCTCGAACGTGCTCTGCAGGATGCCCTGCGACCCGATGTAGGCCCACGACCCGGCGGTCATCTGGCCGAACATCGTCAGCCCGGCGTCCTCGAGGCGGCGGAACTCCTCCAGCGTCGCCCACTCCGGGACGATCATCGCGTTGGAGATCAGCACCCGCGGCGCCCACTCGTGCGTGCGGAACACGGCCACCGGACGGCCCGACTGCACCAGCATCGTCTCGTCGCCGGCCAGGCGGCGCAGCGTCGCGACGATCGCGTCGAAGTCCCGCCAGGACCGCGCGGCGCGGCCGTTGCCGCCGTAGACGACGAGGTCGTCGGGACGTTCGGCGACGTCCGGGTCGAGGTTGTTCATGAGCATCCGCAGGGCCGCCTCCTGCGCCCAGCCCTCGCAGGTCGGCTCGACCCCGTGGGGTGCTCTGACCGTCCGCGGTCCCGGCATCGCTTCTCCTTCGCTCACGTGGGCTGCCACCTACTCGCCCGCCCCGGCGGACCGCGGCCCGAACGGCTCGGGCCGGAACGGGTCGTCGCGGGCGCCGAGGAAGGCCCGCAGGCCGCCCTCGGCCTTCGCCGCGTTGAGCCGCTCGCGCTCCGGCCCGTAGGACGAGTGGGCCATCGCGTTGAGCGCGCCGTTGAGCAGCAGGCCGCTGTCGATGCCGGCCGCGCGCAGGCCCTGCATGGTGATGGCCTTGTTCAGCCGCACCGACGCGGCGGGCACCTGCGCGATGCGCCGGCCCAGCCGCCGGGCGGCGGGCAGCAGGTCGCCGGGTTCGACGACCTCGTTGACCACGCCGATGCGCAGCGCCTCGGCGGCGTCGAAGTGGTCGCCGGTCAGCGCGTACCGGTTGGCGTTCTTCCACCCGCACAGCGCCGCGAACAGGAAGATGGAGCTGGACGTCATCCGCACCTCGGGCTGGGCGAAGACGGCGGCGCCGGACGCGATGGTGATGTCGCAGGCGAGGGCGTACCAGAACCCGCCGCCCATGCACCAGCCGTTGACCGCCGCGATCACCGGCTTGGGCAGGCTCCAGATCTCCCTGAGGTGGTCGAGCTCCACCTGGCTGCGCTCGTACCAGCCGCCGATGACGTCCGCCGGGTAGCGGGACGCGGGGTCGGACGCGCCGTCCACGGCCGCCATGTCGTAGCCGGAGCAGAACGCCCGCCCCGCCCCGGTCAGGACGATCGCGCGGACGTCCGGGTCGGCTCCCGCGTGGCGCAGGGCGTCGTGCAGTTCCCGCTCAAGGTCGGACGACAGCGCGTTCATGACCTCGGGCCGGTTGAGGGTGATGGTGGCGACGGCGTCGTCCACCTCGTAGAGGATGGTCTCGTAGTCCATGACGGAACGTTCCTAACGTGCTTGGGGCGGTTGGACGATCCGGAGGTCGAGCACGCGCACACCCTGCCCGCGCGGCAGCACGGCGACCGGGTTGAGGTCGATCTCCACCGCGGTTTCGTGCAGGTCGGCGGCGAGCTGCGCGACGCGCAGGACGAGGTCGGCGAACGCGTCGGCGTCGGACGGCGGCGAGCCGCGATACCCGGCGAACAGGCGCGCCAGCGGCGTCCCGGCGATCAGCGCGCGTACCTCCTCCGGCGACACCGGCGGCAGCGCCAGCGCCGGGTCGGGCTGGAGCTCGACGAGCGTCCCGCCGACTCCCAGCGCGAGGACCTGCCCGAACACCGGGTCGAGCCCGCACCCGACGAACGCCTCCACGCCGCCGGTGACCATCTCCTCCACCACGACCAGCGGCGCCGGTTCGCCGAGATGCCGCGCCACGGACGACGCGACGGTCTCGTACGCGTCGCGCACCTGCGAAGCCGTGGAGAGTCCGACCGCGACTCCACCGACGTCGCTCTTGTGCACGACTCTCGGCGACGCGGTCTTGAGCACGACCGGGAAGCCGATCGCCTCGGCCGCCGCGACCGCCTCGTCCGCGGAGCCCGCGGCGGCCCGCCGCGGCAAGGCCAGCCCGTACTGCTCAGCCAGCTCCTCCAGCGCCTCGCCTGAAACCTGCCTGGACGGCGACGCATCGAGTGCCCGCCGCACGGCCTGCGAGGAGGCCGTCCGGGGTTCGTCCCGTTCCCCCTCGTCGGCGGCGCGGGCCCGGTGCGTGCTCGCGGCGGTGACGGCGGCGATCGCGGCCATGCCGGCGCGGGTGCCGTGCACGACGGGGATGTCCGAGCCGGCCAGCGCGTCGGCGGCGAACGGGTGCAGGCCGCCGCCGTAGTTCGACAGCACTATGACCGGCGTGCCGGAGCGCTGCCGGACGCCCGGCAGCGTCGCCAGCAGCCGGGTGTAGGACGTGGCCAGCCGATCGCCCAGCGACGGCGGCGCGTCCAGGACGACGGTGAGGAGATCGACCCCCGGATCGTCCGCGACGGCCGCCGCGAGGCGTCCGAACCGCTCCGGTTCGCCGACGAGCTGGCCGGTGCCGTCGAGGGGGTTGGCGATCGTGGCGAAGTCGGGCAGGATCCGCGCGAGTTCTTCGCGGGTGCCCGCCGACAGCTCCGCGAGCCGCACGTCACCGTCGACGGCGACGTCGGCGACCAGCCCGATCTCGCCGCCGGACAGCCCGACGAACGCGACGCGGTCACCCGCCGGGGCGGTCTGCAACGTCGACAGGCCGACCAGCGCTTCGGTCAGCTCGTCGAAGTCGTCCACCGTCACGATCCCGGCGCGGCGGCAGAACGCCTCGTAGGCGCGCGCGTCCCCGGCGATCGCGCCGGTGTGGGACGCGACGTTGCGTGCGCCCAGCTCCGTCCGCCCAACCTTCAGGGCCACCACCGCGACCCGGTTGTCATGCCCCTTCCGGACGGCCGCCATGACGCCGCCCGCGTCGCTGATGCCCTCGACCACGAGGCCGACCGCCCGGGTGGACGGGTCCTGGACGAGATAGTCCAGGTAGTCGGCCAGCCCGGTCACGGTCTCGTTGCCGCTGGAGACGACGTAGGAGAATCCCAGCCGTCCCGAGCCCGCCAGCAGGATGCATCCCGACCCCGACTGGGATACGACCGCCACCGGCCCTGCGGGCAGGTCCGCGCCGAAGTCGGTGCCGGTCAGCCACAGGGCCCGGCCGGGGTTGAACACGCCCAGGCAGTTCGGCCCGACCAGGCTCATGCCGTACCGTCCGGCCAGCTCCCGCAGGCGGGCGGCCCGCGCCGCGCCGCCGGCGGTCTCCTCGAACCCCGAGGCGTAGACGACCACGCCCCGGCAGCCCTTCTCGCCGGCCTCCTCGACCAGCGCGGGCACGGTGTCGCCCGGCGTGCAGACCAGCGCCACGGACGGGGTGTCCGGCACGTCGGCGAGCGTCCGGTGCACGGCGACGCCGTCGACGTCCCGGCCGCCGGGGTGGACGCCGTGGACCGCGCCGCCGAAGCCCGCCCGCCGGAGGTTGCCGAGGATCCGGCGGCCGGTCGAGCCGGGCCGCGGCGACAGCCCGACGATCACGACGCTCTTCGGGTTCAGCAGGTCGTCCAGCGCGGGCTGGCGATACGTCCGCCCGCTATCGCTCATGGGGCACCGCCGCCACCTGCGTCGTGTCGAGGTAGGCCGTCAGCGTGCCGCCGTGCCGGATCGACTCGCGGGCGTCGCGCGCCAGGGTGGCGCGCAACGTGACGCCCTCGCCGGTGCGCAGCGTGACGCGCACGCCGTTGCCCAGGTACAGGTCGTCGAGGACGTGCAGCTCAAGCCGGGCCGGGGCCGGTCCTGACGGCGTCAGGCTCAGCGCCTCCTCGGGGATGCTGAGGCCGACCCGTTCGGCGGACGGCTCCAGCGGCTGCCCGCACATGACCTCCATGTCGCACCCGGCGAACCCGACGCGCGCCTTGTCGCCGTCGAGCCCGGCCAGGGTGGCTTCGGCGATGTTGTGGCCGCCGAAGAAGCTCGCGACGAAGGCGTTGCGCGGACGGGTGTAGAGCTCCTCGGCGGTGCCGACCGCGTCGATGCGGCCGTCGTGCATGATGACGATCCAGTCCGAGAGCGTCAGCGCCTCCTCGCGGTCGTGCGTGACGTAGACGGTCGTCGCGCCCGCCTCCTTGTGGAGGCGGCGCAGCTCCACCGCCATGCGCATGCGGAGTTCGCGGTCGAGGGCGCCGAGCGGCTCGTCCATCAGCAGGAGCTGCGGACGGAACGCCAGCGCGCGGGCGACGGCGACGCGCTGCTGCTGCCCGCCCGACAACTCGCGCGGGAGCCGTCCGCCCAGCTCGCCCAGGCCGACCAGCTCCAGCATCTCGGCCACCCGCCGGTCGCGGTCGGCCTTCGGAAAGCGGCGCATCTTGAGGCCGTAGGCGATGTTGTCCGCGGCCGTCATGTGCGGGAACAGCGCGTAGTTCTGGAACACCATGCCGATCTCGCGCGCCGCCGGAGGCATCCGGGTGACGTCGCGGCCGTCGATGAGCACCTCGCCCTCGTCGGGCGCGAGGAAGCCCGCGACGACGCGCAGGATCGTGGTCTTCCCCGAGCCGCTCGGCCCGAGGACGGTGACGAAGTTGCCGCGGTCGGCGACGAGGTCGATGCCCCGCAGCGCCTCCGTTCCGCCGAAGCGCTTGACGAGCCCGCGCAGTTCGAGCCCGGCCTCCGTCCCGGCGGGGGCGGGCGGCGCGGCGGGGCCGGGACCCGGCTCGGCCTCCGCCGCCTGCCGCGGTTCCTTCCGTGCCCTGACGTTCATACCTTCCTCCGCAGCAGAAATGCGAGCGAGCCGACGACGCCGGTGCCCGCCATGAGCAGGGTCGCGATCGCGGTGATGTTCGGATCGAGTCCCGTCTTGACGTTGTCGAAGATGGCCTTCGGGAGCGTCACCGTCCCGGGGCCGCCGAGGAAGTTGATGAGCACCGCCTCGTCGAAGCTGGTGATGAACGCGAAGATGTAGGACGCGCCGATCGCGGGCAGCAGCTGCCGCAGGGTGATCCCGACCATGGCGCGCGGCCGTGACGCGCCGAGCGTCATCGCGACCAGCTCCGTCTCCGCCGGGAGCCTGGCCATCGCCGAGCCGAGGATCAGCAGGACGAACGGCAGCCCGTGCACCGCGTACGTCAGCACCAGCGCCACCATGTTGCTGGTCAGCCTGAACTGGACGAACAGGGTGTAGAGCGCCACCGCGTAGGCGACACCCGGGATCACGAGCGGGCTCAGCCCGACGGCCTGGAGCAGCCCCTTCAGCGGCAGCCGCGACCGGTGCAGCGCGAACACCGCCGGGACGCCGATCAGCAGCGAGATCGCCGCCGACACGGTGGCCAGCTTGAACGACAGCACCATCGCGTCGATCCAGGTGTCCGAGCCGAGGAACGACCGGTACTGCCGCAGCCCCCACTCCTCCGGCGGAAACTGCAGCACCTCGGCGTTGGAGAACGACAGCACGACGACGCACAGGATCGGCACGCCGAGGAACAGCACCGCGAGCGCGCGCACCACCAGGTCGGTCGCCTGCACGCCGCGGGTGAGGGCCCGGCGCCCGGCCGTGTCGCGGACGGCCCGCGGCGCGGTCTCGGGCGGGGCGTGCGAGGTCAGGGTCTCGATCGTCATCCCAGCGCCCTCCGCAGCCGCTCCCGGCCCACCAGGCGGAGCCCGCCGAGGATGACCAGGCCGGCGACGACCAGCAGCAGCACCGAGGCGACCGCAGCCTGCGCCGGTTCGAACAGGTTGAAGATGTCGTCGGCGATGAGGCTCGCCGTGAACGGCGCCGTGGCGCCGCCGAGCAGGACCGGCGTCAGGTAGTACCCGACGCAGATCACGTAGACGATCACCGTCGAGGCCAGCAGGCCGGGCAGTGCCAGCGGCGCCACCACGTCCCGCAGCGCCCGCACCCGCGAGGCGCCCATGCTCTCCGCGGCCTGGATGAGGTTCAGGTCGATGGTGACGTAGACCGCGTACAGCGGCAGCACCGCGTACGGCAGCATCTGGTAGGTCATCCCCGCCACGACCGCGAACTGGGTGCGCAGCAGCTGCATCGGCTCGTCGATGACGCCTATCGACGTCAGGGTCCGGTTGACGACCCCGAAGCGCTCCAGCAGGACGGTGAAGACGTAGATCTTCATCACCGCCCCCATCCACAGCGGCATGAACACCGCGAGCGCGATCACCATCCGGGTCAGCCGGCTCTTGGTCGTCCGCAGCGACCAGGCCAGCACCGCGCCGGCCGCCACGACGATCACCGTGACGATCAGCGAGGTGAGGCAGGTCGTCCACAGCGTCCGGCGCGCGGCCGGGCTCTGGAAGAAGTCGCCGACGTTCCCGAACCCGTTGGGCTCGCCGAACGCCGTCCGCAGCAGCTCGACGAACGGGTAGACGATGAACACGCCGGCGGCGACGAGGAAGGGCGCGATCAGCCCCAGCCCGGTCAGGCCGGAGAACGTGGACTGCCAGCCCCTTCTGCGTGTTCGGCGGGTCATCCGAAGCATGTGCTCATCTCCTGGTCATCTCCCATCCCTGCTCGCCGTGCGTGCTCGCCGGGAGCATGCCGGCGGCCTGTCGCCGGAAGCGTGCCGGCGGCCTGGCCGCGCGGCCGCCGGCACGCCGCTTTTCAGCCGACGAGGATCTCGCGCAGCGCCTTTCCGAGTTCCTGCTGCTGCTTGGCTCCCGCCGTGCCGTCGACGAGGGTGACGCCGGTCTTGTTGATGGGCAGGTTCTTGATCACCTCAGCCGACAGGTACTTCTGCATGTCGCGCCCGCCGGTGCCGCTGTAGATCTTCTCCGTGAACTTGGCCTGGGCCTCGCGGTGCTCGGCGTACCACTTGATGAACTTGAACGCGGCCTCCTTGTTCTTCGCGCCCTTCGGCACGCACCAGCCCTCGTCGAAGAGCAGGCCGCCGTCCCAGTGCAGCTTCAGCTCCGGGACCTGCTTCATCGCCGAGACCAGGACGGTGTTGGGCGCCTGCATGATCGCGACCTCGCCGTCCACGACGGCCTGCTGCATCTGCGCGGGGCTCGTCGACCAGACCTGCACGTTCGGCTTGATCCGCTTGAGCGCGTTCATGGCCCGGTCCACGTCGACCGGGAAGTACTGCGCCGGCTGGACGCCGTCGCCCGCCAGCGCGAACAGGCTGGTGAAGATGGGGTTGTTCGCCGTGATGCCCCGCGTGCCCGGGAAGTTCTTCACGTCCCAGAACTCGCGCGGGTTCGTCGGGCACTTCTTGACCAGCTTGGTGTTGCAGCCGATCAGGTTCACCGTCCCGCCGTGGTCGAGGTAGTACGGCTCCGACGGCCCCGGCCGGATCGCGCCGTCGGCCACGAGCGGCGTGATCTCCTTGACCAGCGTGTCGGGCAGCTTCTCCAGGTTGCCGTCCAGGACGAGCTTCGAGGTGTCGCCGCCGGGCGCCTCCAGCAGGTCCCACTCGATGTTGTTGCCGGCGCGCTGCGCGGCGACCTTGGCCGCGAAGCCGCCGCCGGGCGTGGCGATGGTCACCTTGATCCCGGTGTCCTTCTGGAACTGGTCGTAGAAGAACTCCTTGTTCGCGGCGGTGAACGACCCGCCCCAGCCGGCGATGACCAGGGTGTCCGAGCCGCCGCCGCCCGGGTCGGAGTCCGAACCGCAGGCGGCCGTGACGGTCGCGACGGCCACGGCGACCGCGAGCGCCGCCGCTATCGGACCCCGCCGGTCCCGCCTGCCGCCGCGCGCGTGCGTTCGTTGGGAAGACATGTCATCCTGCTCCTTTTTGTGGGGTGGGCGAAGACCCTGTGAACCCCCGGTGTGCACCCCTGTGGTGAGCGGCGTCCCGGTGCACGTCCTTCTGGTGAGCGGCGTCCGGGCGGGCGATGCCGTCGCGTGCGGCGGGCGGCACTTTCAGATGCCAGTCGGTGCGGCGCTGGTAGGCATCGGCGACGCGCAGCACCGTGCTCTCGGCGAACGGCCGTCCGACCACCTGGAACGACAGCGGCAGCCCCGCCTCGGTGAACCCGCAGGGAACGGCGGCCGCGGGCAGCCCGGAGGCGTTCCACGGGCCGTGGAAGCCCGGCCGGAGCAGCGCCGCGGCCAGGTCCGCCGACGCGATCGGCGCGGCGGCCGTGAACGACACCGGCGTGAGGAGCACGTCGACCTTGGCGAAGACGTCCGCCAGGCCCCGCCGGAACAGCGCCCGGACCCGCTGCGCCTGGACGTAGTCGGCGCCGGTGAAGAACGCCGCCCGCGCGAGCAGCTCGCGGGTCGTCCTCCCGTAGTCACCCCACCTGCCGGCCAGGTTCGTCCGGTGGTAGGCGAACGCCTCGGAGAGGAACGTGATGTTGTTGGCGTCGTTCGCCTCCTGCGCGTGCGGCACGACGACGTAGGTGAGCGTCGCGCCCGCGTCTGCCAGCTCGTCGGCGGCACGCAGCACGGCGGTGCGGACTTCGCCGTCCAGCAGCGGCGAGTCCAGGAAGTACCGGGTCGGCACCCCGACGCGCAGCCCCTCGACCCCGCCGCCGCGCGCGCCTTCGGCATAGCGGTCGGGCGGGACGGGCGAGGAGTACGGGTCGCCGGGGTCGTCGCCGGCGATCGCGTCGAGGATCAGCGCGCAGTCGTAGGCGCTGCGGGCCATCGGGCCGACGGTGTCGAGGGTGAACGCGCACGGGACGACGCCGTTCTTCGGCACCCGCCCGAAGGTGACCTTCAGCCCGGTGCAGCCGTTCGCCGCGGCGGGGCCGCGCACCGAGCCGCCGGTGTCGGTGCCCAGCCCGCCGAGGGCGAGCCCGGCGCTGACCGCGATCGCCGTTCCCGAGCTGGAGCCCATCGGCGTGTGCTCGGCGTTCCACGGGTTGCGCGGGAACGGGAAGCGGGCCGTGCGGTCGGGCAGGCCGCACGCGAACTCGTTCGTCGTCGACTTGCCGAGCAGGACGCTCCCCGCCTCCCGCAGCCGCGCCACCGCCGGTGCGTCGGCGCCGTCGCCCCAGCCGGGGGAGAGGACCTCGCTGTTGGCGCGCGTCGGCGCGTCCCGGGTGGCGATGAGGTCCTTGACCACCAGCGGGACGCCCTGGAGCGGCGACCTGTCGCGTCCGCGCGCGAAGTCGGCGTCGGCGCCCGCCGCCGCGGCGAGGGCCTCGTCCTCGGTGACGGTGACGTAGGCGCCCAGCGCTGGGTCGAGCCGGGCGATGCGGTCGAGCACCATCCGGGTCAGGGCCGTCGAGGTCACGGTGCCGGTGCGCAGGGCCGCGGCGGCGTCCTCGATGGTGAGCGGCAGGGCCGGGGGCGTCATGGGCGCGCGCCTTCGCCTGGCAGCGCGGAGGTCCGCGTCATGGCGACGGGGTCGATCGGCGGGTCGTCGTGCAAGCCGAGGGCCGACAGCGCGTCCGCCTTCGCGCGCAGCGCGTCGTAGCCGGCGGCGAGCCGGACGGTCTCGTCCTCGGAGAGCGACAGCCCGGCCGCGCGCAGCGCAGACTCCGCCGCGTGGACGGCCTCCTCCGCACCCTTGCCCGGGGTCATCATGACAGGCCGTCCCGCCATCGCCGGAGCGCCGGGACCAGCGGGCGCCCCTCGGCGCCCCGGCTGATCCACAGGCGCTGCAGGCGGCGCTGCCGTCCGGGGTCGGACGGGTCGTCCACGAATCCCGTCCGCGAGTGGATCACCGTGTGGTTGTTGACGAACTCCAAGTCGCCGGCCCGCAGGTCCACGTGGACGGCGGTCCCCGGACGCCGCAGCAGCGAGTCCAGGTACATCAGGCAGGTCATCTCCTCGGCGCCGAGCCGCGGGACGTCCTCGAACCGCATCGCGCTCACGATCCGCTTGGTCGCGAGCGAGCAGGTCAGCGCGCCGCCCGCGGCGGAGAAGATCGGCCGCGGGGACCAGCCGGGCTCGCCGTCCGGCTGCTGGCCCTCCCAGTCGGTGGCGTACTCCCGGTAGACCAGGTCGAGCCATTCCGGATGCTCGCGGACCAGCGTGTTGTAGACCGTCGCGGCGCTGGCCACCACCCGCGCGCCGCCGCTCCTCGCCGGGGCCAGGCAGAGGTAGCTCACGACGTCGGTGGGATCGGTGTGGAAGGGCGCGCCGGCCTTGCTGGCGTAGGTCCCGCCGCGCTGGGCGGGGTGGTGGGCGTCCTCCAGGACGCTCACCAGATCGCCGTCCCGGTTCTGCGGGACGATCTCGCCGACGCGCCCGGCGATCGCCCGGTGGATCCGGGACGCCTGCTCGGGCGTGTACTGCGTCCCGAGCGGCAGGCCGCGCAGGACGGCGTACCCGATCCCGTTCTCCAGCCCGTCCACCAGTTCCGCGATCAGTTCGGCGATCAGTTCGGCGATCAGTTCGGCGGGGCCGGGGGCCTCCTGACCGAGCGCGTCCACTTCCGCGTCGGTGAGACGCCGGACATACGGCTCGCCGGACTCGAAGTCGGCGGCCGTCCACACGCTCGGGCCGCTCACCGGCCGGCTCCGCATCTCGGCGCTCATGCGGACCGCGCCCATTCCAGGCGGGAGATGCCGCTGCGCCAGTAGTGGTATTCGGGGCACACGACCCGTCCGGTGTCGGGGCGGCTGACCCACAGCCGCAACAGGTGCCGCTGGAACGCCGGGTCGCCTGGGTCGTCCACGAAGCCGGTCCGGCTGTGCAGGGTCACGAAGTTGTTGACGAACTGGATGTCGCCGACCTCCAGCGTCATGTCCAGCGCGACGCCCGGCCGGGTCGGGATCTCGTCGAGGAACAGCAGGCACGCCACCTCGCGGGCGCTGAGGCGCGGGACGTCCGGGAACCGGGTCGCGCTGAGGATCCGGCCGGTGCGGTACGCCGACGACAGCAGCCCGTCCACGTAGGAGTAGAGCCGGGAGTAGTACCAGCCCGGGCTGCCGGGCGGCTCCTCGCTGACCCAGTCGGTCGGGAACCGCTTGTAGAGGACGTCGAGCCACTCTGGGTGCTCGTCCAGGACGATGTTGTAGAGCGCCGGCGAGCTGGCGACCAGGCTGATCCCCCCGCTGCGCGCCGGGCGCAGGCACATCAGCCCGACGATGTCGGTCTGGTCGGTGTGGAACGCGGCGGCCGAGGCGGTCGCGTACCCGCGCGTGTTGTGGCCCTTGGCACCGAGGTTCCGGATGTGCCCGACCAGCTCGCCCCTGCGGTTCTGCGGGACGAGTTCGCCCAGGTGCAGGCCGATCGCCCAGTAGATCTTGGCGGCGTCCTCGACGCTGTAGCGGTCGTGGATCGGCAGGCCGCGCAGCAGGACGAAACCGGTGCCGTGCTCGAGCTCGTCCAGGACGTCGCGGACCTTCGCCGAGAACGACGGCAGCGGGAAGTCGCGCTTGGACAGCTCCGGCGCGGACTTCTCCCGGACGCCGGCCAGCGCCCGGTCGAACTCCTGGAGGTCGTCCTCGGTGAACCTCCGGGCGTAGGAGTCCTCGGCGCCGATGTCGGCCGCCGTCCAGACGCTCCGTCCGATCACCGGCTCTCTCAGAATGTCAACCATCACAGAACTCCGAACAGGGACGATTAGTGATCACGCCGAGCCGCCCGCGACGGGGCGCACGGTGTGTGAGGCGGCCGTCTCGCGCACGGCCTGAACCGGTGTGGGCTTGTGGCTACACCGGGCTAGACCACGGTTCCGTTCTCGTCGTGGAGCCGGGCGAGGAGTTTCGCGATGGTGAGCAGCTGGATCTGCGAGGTCCCCTCGTAGATCCGGAAGATCCGGCAGTCCCGGTAGAGACGCTCGATCTCGCTCTCCTTCACATAGCCGTAGCCGCCGTGGACCTGGAGTGCCCTGTCGACGGCCTGGAAGCAGTTCTCGCTGGCCACGTACTTCGCGATCGATCCGGCCCGCCGGACGTCCCGGCCCTGGTCGCGCAGCGCGGCCGCGTGGTAGGCGTGCAGGCGCCCGGACTGGACGAGCGCGTCGATCTCGGCGAGCAGCAGCTGGATCGCCTGCAGCTCGCGGATCGGCCGGCCGAACTGGACCCGGGTCGAGGCGTATCCGGTCGCGAGGTCCAGCGCGCGCATGGCGACGCCGCCGGCCAGCGCGGCCACGTCGATGCGCGCGCTGTTGAGGACCTCCAGCGCGATGCGCCCGCCCCCGCCGGGCTCGCCGAGCACGGCGCCCCGCTCGACCCGGACGCCGTCGAAGGAGATCTCGTACGCGTGCTCGCCGCGGATGCCCAGCTTCTCGATGGGCGCGGAGAAGCCGAGGCCGTCCGCGCCGGACGGGACGAGGAACGCGGTGATGCCCTTGAACCCCGCGCCGGGTTCGGTCATGGCGAACACGACGATCTCGTCGGACTCCCGCGCGTTGCTGGTGAAGGTCTTGCTGCCGGACAGGGTCCAGCCGTCCGGCCCGGCGGTGGCGCGGGTCCGGATGCGGCTGATGTCCGAGCCCGCGTCCGGCTCGGTCAGGGCGAAGGCGACGCGGAGGGACCCGGCGGCCAGGCCGGGCAGGTACCGCTTGCGCTGCTCGGACGAGCCGTACTGGCGCAGCGTCTCCATGCCGAGGTAGTGGCCGGCGAACACCGACCCCAGGGACGCGTCGGCGTAGGCGACCTCCTCCATCGCGAGGACCTGGGTCACCATGTCCAGTCCCAGGCCGCCGAACTCCTCGGGGATCGTGATGCCCATGAGCCCCATCCCGGCGAGCCGGGCCACCAGCTCGGCCGGGTACTCGGCCTCGGCGTCCCGCCGCGCCGCGCCGGGCATCACCTCCCTGCGGCAGAACTCCCGGAGGGTGTCGCGGAACTCCCGCCGCTGGTCGTCGAGCAGGTCAAACATCGCCCCCCTCCCGTCCGGCACCGGCGCGCACGGGTTCGTCCAGCCAGCCGGCGACCAGGCCGTAGGCGGGACGGTCGAGGCCCCGGACGCCGCCGAGTGCGGCCACCTGCTCACGCACCGTGCCTCCCGGCCTTGACGGAACGTTCCAGACGAGGCCGCCGAACCCTGCCCGCCCCGGCCGTGAACGCGACCCGGAGGCCGGTGTGCGGCGGTGCCGCGGCGCTGGACAGCTCGACTCTCATCTGCAACCCTGTCATCTAGTAAAAATCGAAGGTCACTAGATGAAAGCATATGACCGGGGGCCTGGCAAGACTCGCTCCCGGGACGACCACGGAGGAAGAACAGGGTGTCGACAGACAACGGTCCAGCGCCGACGCGCACGGTGGAGCGGGCTCTCACGCTGCTGGTGGAGGTCGCCACCAACGACGGCCTCGGCCTGGTGGACCTCGCGCGACGGGTCAACCTGTCGCCCGCGACCGCCTCGCGGCTGCTGCGCACGCTGGAGGCGACCGAGTTCGTCCGGCGGGACGAGGACGGCGCGTACCACGGCGCGAGCCGGCTGATCCAGGTGGCGGTGACGTTCATGGGCAGCGTCCCGCTGTACCGGCTCGCCGAACCGCACCTCGCCGCCCTGCGCGACGAGGCGGGCGAGAGCGCCTACCTGGGCGTCGCCGGCCCGGAGAACACGGTGGTGTACGCGCGCATGGCCGAGAGCGGCAAGTCGATCCGGCACAGCGGCTGGCTCGGCCGGACCGTGCCCGTCGAGGGCACCGCGATCGGCACCGCACTGCGCGGCCGCTGCGGCGAACTCGGCTACGTCACCGCGAGCCACGCCCTGGAGGACGGCGTCACGGCCATCGCCGGCACCGTGCACCGGGCGGACGGCAGCGTCGCGGCCGCGATCAGCGTCGTCGGCCCGACGTTCCGGATCCCGGACGCGCAGGTGCGGAAGATCGGGAACCTGGTCGCCGCGCGCGCCCAGGCGATGTCCCGGGAACTCGGCACACCGGACTTCAACACCGACGCGACGCCCGACTCGTCCGACTCGTTCGGCGGCTAGCCGAGGCGCCACCGACGAACGCCCCAGCCCCGTCCGGCTCCCCCTGCCCGCCCCGAACCCGACCCTGACCCCAAGGGGGACCTGATGTCCGAGGATGCCGCACCGGCCGTGGGCACGCGTTCGCGCAGTGCCCGTCACGTCGCAGGGCCCCGCGACGCCACGGCCGACCCGCCGTACGCCGCAGACCTGCCAATCCTCCTGCGGCTGCTGGAGCAGGTACGCCCGTCCGACGGCGCGGAACTGGCGTCGTTGCGCTGGGACCCACAGCCCCCGCCCCCGCCCGTGGAGAACACCGGAACGGCCGTCCGCCTGGAAGCCACCGTCACCAGGCGAGTGGCAGGCGCCGCGCAAGCGACGATCCACCAATCAGTGCACGTCGTGGACGATCTCGACCGCGTCCGGTCACGGTCGACGGTGGCCTGGAGCGTTCCGGCCGCGCTGACCCCGGACGCGGCCGCGGAGTGGGAGGCGGCGGACTTCGCGTCCGTGCGCTGGGGCGGCCGGCTGCGCGAACGGCTGGCCGGCGACCCCCGCTTCGCCGCAGCCGCGCGCAGCTTCGACGGCGCGATCGCGTTCGCCGCCCAGGACCGGCAGGCGCACTTCCGGATCTACCGGGGCGAGATCATCGACGTCGCGCGCAAGTCCCTGGACGGCGCGACGTTCACGGTCGAGGGCGCCGACCTCGCCTGGGTCGGACTGCTCACGGCCGAGTCCAACGACTTCGTCCGCCGCACCAGCGAGGGCCTGTTCCGCGTCCAGGGCAGCGGCTACCAGTACCTGCGCATGATCAAGGCGCTCATGATCATGCTGGACCACGCCCGCGAGCTGGCCCGCGAGAGTGAGGCGACCCGTGCATAACGCCGACTACCTGGAACTCGACGGCCGGCTGGCGTTCGTCGAGAGCCGTCCGGGCGACCGTCCGGCCGTCCTGTGCCTCCACACGGCCGGGCAGAGCGGCGTGCAGTACCGGCACGTCGCCGCCGGCCTGGCCGAGCTGGGCTTCGGGGTCGTCGTGCCCGACCTGCCGGGCCACGGCCGCTCGGAGCCGGCGCTCGACGGCCCGGTCAGCGACCTGTCCTGGTACGCCGACTGGTGCATACGGCTGATCACCGCGCTGGGCCTGGAGCGCCCCTACCTCCTCGGCTGCTCGATCGGGGGCAGCATCGCACTCGACATCGCCACGAAGATGCCCGACGGCCTGTCCGGCGTGATCGCGCTAGACCCGTCCGGGGTGCTCGGCAGCGACGGCAGACCACCGCCGCCACCGTCCCTGGAAGACTCCGGCTCCCCAAGCATGCGCGACCGCACCTACTACGGCACGGTCGAAGCCTGCGGACGATCCGTCCCGCCCGAACGAGTCGAGCTGATCGCCCAAATGCACTGCCGCGAGGACTGGCACATCACCGTCAGCGACATCCACGGCGCGCTCACCCACGACATCCGCGACACACTGGCCCGCATCACGTGCCCGGTGCGGATCCTCGCCGGCGAGGACGACTTCTTCGTGCCGCCGAGCCGCGTCCGGCGCATCGCCGACCTCGTCCCGCACGCGGCCTTCGAGCTGATGCCGGGCATCGGGCACTACCCGATGGAGGAGATCCCGGACTTCCCGGCGCGCTTCGAACGCTGGGTGAAGGACTTCGAGGAGGTCGCGCCATGACGGTGCGCCGCGCCGCGTTCATCGTCGGCGCCCACGAGCACCCGCGCCGCGACATCCCCGACCTGTCGGTAGCGGAGATCCACGCCGAGGTGGCGCTCGCCGCGCTGGCCGACGCAGGGCTGTCCCCGCCGGACGTCGACGCGTACTTCTGCGACTCCGACGCTCCAGGCGTGGGGCCGCTGTCGATGGCGGAGTACCTGGGAGTGCGCTGCCGGTACCTAGACACGACCGAGACGGGCGGCGCATCGTACCTCTCGCACGTCGGGCACGCCGCCGCCGCCATCGCGGCCGGAAAATGCCACGTCGCGCTGGTCGTCATGGGCGGACGCCCGCGCACCTTGCGGCTCGCCTCCGGGCCGAACCTGTCCGGAGCACCGGAGACGCACTACGAGACGCATTGGGGGATCACGGACACCGTCCACAACTACGCCCTGGCCGCCATGCGGCACATGCACGAGTTCGGGACGACGAGCCGCCAACTCGCCGAGGTGAAGGTGGCCGCGTCGCTGCACGCGCAGCACAACCCGAACGCGTTCCTGCGCAAGCCGGTCACCGTCGACGACGTGGTGAACTCACCACTGATCAGCGATCCGCTGCACCGCCTGGACTGCTGCGTGATGACCGACGGCGGCGGCGCGGTGGTCGTGGCCAGCGCGGAGGTCGCCCACCGACTGCCGCGCCACTCCGTCGCCGTCCTCGGCCACGGCGAGGCGGCCAAGAGCGCCGGCGGCGACCTGACCCACACCGCCGCGGTCTGGTCCGGCCCAACGGCGTTCGCCGAGGCCGGCGTGACGCCCGCCGACATCGACTACGCGTCCGTCTACGACTCCTTCACCATCACCGCGCTGATGGCGCTGGAAGACCTGGGCTTCTGCGAGAAGGGCCAGGGCGGACGGTTCGTCCAGGACGGCACGCTCGTCGCCCCGCACGGACGCCTCCCGATGAACACCGACGGCGGCGGCCTGTGCAACAACCAGCCCGACAACCGGGGAGGAATGGCGCGGATGATCGAGGCCGTCCGCCAGCTCCGCGGCGAGGCCGCCGCGGAGGTACAGGTACCCGACTGCCGCCTGGCGGTCGTGCACGGCTCAGGCGGACGCCTGGCAACCCGAAGCTCCGCAGCCACCCTCATCCTGGGACACGAGGACGCATGAGCATGCCCACACCGTCCGAGCCCTTCTGGAAAGCCACCGCCGAGGGCCGCCTGCTCCTCCCCCGATGCGAACCCTGCACAACCGTGATCTGGTACCCACGCCCGTTCTGCCCGCACTGCGGCGGACGCAACATCACCTGGTTCCAAGCGTCAGGCGAGGCAACCATCTACTCCTACACAGTGGTCCGCAAAGCGCGCGGAGAATACCGCGACCTAACCCCATACGTCGTCGCCTACGTAGAACTGGCCGAGGGCCCAAAAATCCTCACCAACATCATCGCCTGCGACCCGTCCAAGATAAAAATAGGCCACCCCGTAACCCTGACCTTCGACCCCCCCACACCCGAGGACGACACCGTCAGCGCAAGGCTCTACCGCTTCCACCAAACAAACACCAACTGACCGGACGGTGCGAGAAAGAACATCACGGAACGAGGATCTGAGATACAACAGAGCCGAAACGGCCGCCTGTCCCCACCATCTGTGCGCCCCCTGCAGGATTCGAACCTGCGCACACGGCTCCGGAGACCAGCACCGATCAGGTCCCCCACCAGGGGGAACGTCCGTACGCCGCCGCAATCTGGACGCAGATGGAACACGCTGCACCTCACAGAGGGCTCCAGCGTGGAGCATCACGCCGTGCCTTGAACGGCGCTCTCCGGGGCCTCTCATGTAGGGGCCGCCTGGGCCGCGGACGAGCTGCGATTGGACTCGAACGGGTCGCATACATGTTCGATGCATGCTCATCCACCGGACGAGCATGGCGAACGGTCCCCCAGCCTCAGGTACGTCCACGGGCGTCCAGGGCAGTCGATACTCAGTTCGGTACTCGTGGAGGCACGCCAGACAGGAGCCGTGCGACACATGCGCGGAAGTTTTGGTCGTGACTGACGGATTCTGAACCTACGCCCTGCCTAGTGCCACGAACGCATAAGACACGGTTCCTGTACTATCGATGAATATGACTCTCGTGCTCACTGTGCACAACCGCGAAACTCTGTGGGTCGTGACCGATCGGCGACTCTCGTATAGCGATCGCAGACCCCCCATTGAGGATGCGATCAAGGTTATGGATCTAGAGACCATCGACGGTCGTGGTCTTCTTGCATACGCAGGTCTGGGCGCCACGTTGCTAGGAACTCACCCGTCCGACTGGATGAGTGCCGTGTTGCGCGGACACGGAGGTCTTAGGTTCGAACAGGCATTGGGTGTCCTTGCGGATGCCGCAAATAGAGAGCTCCCCAGGCACCTGGCTACCTTGCCAAGCGGGCGCCGTGCACATTTTATCCTAATCCCAGCTTTCTTGCGAGGGATCGGTTTTCAACTTTACAGCATTGACAACATAATCAACGCCAATACCGGGGATCATTGGTATCGCTACACACGCCATGTTGTCCCAACCCAGAAAGGCCCTATTAGTCCTCGTTTTGGCGTCACAGGGTCAGGGGGTATTTATCTTAAACAGAGAGTGAAGCAATGGCAGCGACCCCTATTGAGTCTACTTAAATCACATGATCGCGGAAAGATTTCGGATCTTTCAATCGCCGATTCGCTTGCTCGCCTTAACCATGAGGCTCACCAAGCAATTCAAGATGGCACAGTGGGGCCACAATGTCTCGTCGTATGGCGCCGAAACATGGCGACCAGAAAGCCCGCATCGGGAGGCGGACATCAATTCTATAATGGCATCAATCGTGACGGCACTCCCAAGCCAATACCCACCATCGCAAATGGAATGGACGTGCAATCCCTAGCCGGAGTGGTGATGGCGCAGTTCCAAGCACAGACGGCTGCATTCTTTAACGATGGCGCACCATTTACCTTTGATACTGTCGAGATGGATCGACTGGTGGGTGAGCTTCCCTCAGAACCTGATGACAAGCTTCGATAAGTGGAATCGTGAGATCTCGGTGTAGGAATCGGTTCAAACTCTGCAGAGCTCCGTCCCTTGGCGTACTCGGGTGGTCAGCACATCGCCACGATCACGGCAAGGTCTGGACTGCTGGTCTGAGGTACGAGAAACTTGCAGCATGGCCAAGCTGACTATGACGGCAAGCCGATGGGACGAACTCACCGCGTTGTTGCAGGACGGGCAGAGACTCCAGACTGAGTACCCCAAGGTCGCCGAATACCTCGACATGGCGGCACGGCTGGCAGGAACCGGTGACGACCAAGCCGACGCGCAGTTTGACCTACGGTTCGTGCACTACGTGACGGGCGGCAGCGCTGTGAGCTCGAACCCGTACTGGGACATCGTTGAACCGTTCGTGTCTGAGCATGAAGGCCGCCGGGTGGTGAATGGCGGTAGGCCCGAAGGAAGCGCCCGACTCGCCTTTGCGCGAATGCTTTTGCAAGCCACCTATGCGTATGCGGTACCGGCGCCACAGACCATCGGATGGATGAGGGAATTCTGCGCCAATCTCCCTATAGTTGAACTCGGAGCTGGACGAGGCTATTGGGCAGCACAGTTGGCAAACTCCGGACTGAGTGTTGAGGCGTATGACTCGGAGCCACCGGACAAGACTGAGAACATCTCATTTCCCAGAGCAGTAGGCCAAGCGGACATCTGGCACCCTGTGGGGGAGCTAAACGATTTCGCGACTCGTGCCCGACCTGCCAATTACACGCTGTTTCTATGCTGGCCGCCTGGCTGGGGAGACACGATGGCGTCTGAGGCGCTCACCCTTTTCGAGGATGCCGGAGGCGAGCGACTCATCTACATTGGGGAGCCGGAGGGTGGCAAGACAGGTAATGACGCCTTCTTCGACGCATTGTCCGCTCGCTGGACCCTTAACGCCGTGGATCCAAACTTCGTTTCTTGGTGGACGGAGACGGACACCGCCCAAGGGTGGATCCGGAACTGAGCCGCACACAAGGAAGGGGGGTGCCGAGCTACTCGGCACCCCCCTTCGTTTCCCTCTATTTGAGAGTCATGCGGAACACGAACGCGTCGTATCGGTCCCGCGGATACGACACGTCGGAAATCATGATGATTTGCTTGTCGGCGGAAATAAACCGCTGGTGAACCGTTTTGACGAGATCGCCGGGCGTGGTCCGCAGCCATTCGGCGTGCGTCGCTGTCGGAAGCTGATCGGAGATTGTCTCTTCCAGGAACGCGGCGTCCGAGATGTCGACAACGTCCAACGGATGGTAAGTGTCTGAGATCGAGATCGGCCGCCCAGCCTCGACGGCTCGGGTAATGACGTGGTTGATCTGCTCCCCTATTCGGATACCGAGACTCTCCGCGACTTCGCTCGTGGCGGGGATTTGCTCGGTCTCACGTTCTACTTGGATGTCTTGATCGGACTCGTTCTGGAACGACCGCTCGGCGCTCTCCAGCTGGCGTTCGGGAGATACGCGAACGAGGTTGGGACGGTCGGCGACGAAGACGCCTCGCCGTCGCACGGATCGAACAAGCCCCTGACTCTGGAGGAGTTCGAGGGCCTTCCGAACCACGATGTCTGACACACCGTGCTGCTGGGCGATCTCGGCGTAGCTCGGCAGCTGCGTGCCGGGCGGGAGCTCCCCACCGCGGATGCGTCGGGCGTACTCGCCTGCGATACGGACGTAGGCCGGTTCTGCCACTTCGGATCCCTTCGCGCGCTCTTCGATGGCCTGCTGACCAGCGTATACGCATCATCGTATACCTAAGGCTTGTGCGTATACGAAGTTACGTATACGCTGCCCTCAGTGACGCGCTCCCCCCGAGTGAGTCAGCGGCATCACTCGAAGGCGATCAGGAGGTTCCAGATGTTCCCTCAGAGTTCCAGCAAGATCGGCCAGTGGATCGCTGGTCTGGTTCTGGTGGTGTTCTGCTTCCAGAACCCGGAGAAGGCCGCGGCGTTCGTGACCGGCTTCTTTGACGCCGTATCGCGGTTCGCCAACGCGCTGGGCTGATCACTAGTGCCCGCGCTCCGTTCTTCGATCTCGCCGCCCTCGGCGCACAAGCCACCACGCACGCCGCCGAGGGCCTGCCCCCGACCGATCACGACCCGCATGGAGGGCCGCATGTCCGTTGACCCGTCCGCTTTGCCGCTGGTGGACCTGGTGACCGAGTTGGGTGAGCGCGGCGACTGCCGCCACGACCCCGATCTGCACATGGGCCCGGACGCGTTCGAGGACGAGCCGCTCGCCGATCGGCTGGCCCGGCAGGACGTGGCCCGTGAGGTGTGCGAGTCCTGCCCGGTGTGGGACCTGTGCCTGGACTACGCGCTGCGGGTCCGTCCCACGTTCGGCGTGTGGGCGGGCTACCTGCCGCGTGAGCTGGCCGCGCTGCGCCGTGAGGCCCGGACGCTGCCCGCCGCCCTGTCCGAGGTGGCCTGATCTTCGCGCCCCGGGACGCCGCTTACCGACCAAAGCAGTCGGCGCCCCGGGACTCCTCTCCCCAGGAAAAACCCAAGGAAGGAAGTTTCCACGATGGCTGACAAGCCGACCTCCGGCAAGTCCTCGACCTGGCCGAACGGTGAGCCCAAGTCCGTCCGGGACGCCTACGACGCCGCCCAGTCCGGCAAGAAGAAGTGATCGGCATGAGCTTCGTTCTCCACGACGCCGACGACCTCGACCGCGCCTCGGACGGCACGTCCCGGTACGGCGCCTACCTGCGTCAGAACGGCGCGCTGTTCGCCGACTGGGACGACGGCACGGTGACCGGTGACCCGGTCCAGTTCACTGTCGCCGCATGGCAGGTGGCCACGTCCCCGGTCATGGCGCCGCCGTATGTGTCCTGGACGGCCGAGCGGCTCCGGTCGGTGACGGTGACCAGTGGCGAGGACCCCGGCCTGCTGATCGCCCGTATCCAGGTGGCCACCCCGCGCCCGGCCGCACTGGCCGGACTGGCCGGGTTCACCGGCTGGGAGCGCCCGCCGAGCTGGCGCGAGACGCGCGGTTACCACACCCCCGGCGAGGAGTCGCTGAGGGTGCGTCCCGCGCTGCTGCCCTCGGTTGAATTGCTGTTCGCGGTCCCATACGACCTGCTGTGCGTCCCGCAGGACACGCCCGGTTCGCTGACCGCCGCCGACGCCAAAGCGTCGGTGCGGCGGCTGGCCGAGTTGCTGGACGCCTGCGTGGCGCCGGTGCTGGCCGCGGCCGACTCGGCGGGGGTGGCGTGATGGCCCGCACCGCACCGGCCCGGACCGGTGACCGGGTGATCCGTGTCAGCACCGCCGCGACCGTGGTGGGCATCGGCGGGATTGCCGCGGTGGTGTCGTTCCGGCATGCGCTGGAGGTGGTCCGCGCTAACGGCGAGTCGGGGCTGACCGCCTACCTGACGCCGTTGACGGTGGATGGGCTGGTGTTCACCGCGTCGATGGTGTTGCTGGACGCCGCGCGCCGCGGCGACCGCGCGCCGATGCTCGCCCGCGTGGCGCTGGCGCTGGGCATCGCCGCGACGGTGGCCGTCAACGTCCTGCACGGGCTGGCCCACGGCCCGGTCGGCGCGGTGGTCGGCGCGTGGCCGGCAGTCACGCTCATTCTCGTTGTCGAGCTGCTCATGGGCATGATCCGGCGCGGCCGCCGCAACGACTCCGCCCACCACGCCGCCGAGCCCGCCGCCGAGGGCGCCCCCACGTCCGGCCACGCGTCCGGCCGTACGTCCGGCGAGGTCGCCGCGTACCCGGCCGGTGACCGCGCTCACGGGCCGCGCCTTGTGCCCGTACCCGAGCCGGTGACCGTACCCGCGCCCGCACTCGCCCAGGCCGTACCCGAGCCCGTACCTGATGCGTCGCGTTCAGCTGGGCTCGACGCGTCCGGCGAGCGTGTACCCGCGCCTGCGCAGGTGCGCCCGCCGCGGCGCATCCGGGCGGGTGGCGATCCTGCCGAGGTGCGCGCGGTGTCGGTGTTCGCCGATGACATCGCGGCGGGTCAGGTGCCCTCGATTCGCCGGATCAAGGCCGCGCTGCGGTGCGGCCAGACCAAGGCGTCCCAGGTCCGCGCGTACCTGGCGACCCTCGACCCCGCCACCCACACCCCCGTCACCCACGCACCCGCCGCCGCGACGGCAGGCAAGGAGGTCCTGTCATGACCACCCGCACCCGTACCCGCACGACCCGCCCCACCCGTACCCGCACGGCCCGGACGGCCCGGACGGGTGGCCGTACCCGCCGGACGCGTCGCGGCGGCTACCGGCTGGCGTTCGCCGACCGGTTCATGCTCGCCGGTTCGGCCGGTGGCGCGATGTACCTGCTGGCGTTGCACCTGGTGGACCTGCCGACCGGCACGGCCACCGCCGCCGGGCTGCTGGTGTTCGCGTTCGCCCTCGGCGTGCTGGTGACCGTCAAGCGGCTGCCGCGCCTGCGGGCCCTGCTGGGGAGGGCGCGGCGATGACGCTGGACTACCCGACCCGCCCCGACCGCCCTCGCGAGACCCGCGCCCGCGTGCTGGCCGCGGTGTGCGCCGTCCTGCGCGGCGCGTGGGCGGTGGCGCGGCTGCTGGCCGGTGCACTGGCCGCGCTGCTCTCCGCTGCCCTCGGCACGCCCCCAGCCTCGGGGACCCGCCTGGGGCACCTGATCGCTGACGAGTACCGCGCCGGACGCGCGGGCGCGATCAACGCCGAGGTCATCGACGACCCCGACCCCGACTCCGACCGCGACGGCGCCGACGGCCCCCGGCTGGACGAGACCGAGCCCATGAGCTGTGAAGACGAGTACGTGAAGGAGGGTCGCCGGTGAGTGTGAAGCGGCGTATCCCGGAGTTGTCGAACATCGAGTTCACCGGCGCTAAGTCGATCACCGCCTACAGCAAGGCGTCCCGGTCGATCTGCCGGGACCTGGCGATGGAGTTCGACATGGCCGCCGATGAGGTCTACGGCGCCCTGATCGCTTCGCAGAAGGGGCACCCGGCCCTGTTCGGCGTGGACGTCAAGATGCGCGCCCGCCGGGTCCGTAACCGGCTGCGGCGCGCGTCCGAGCACGCCAAAGGCGCCGCGGTGGAATCGGTGAAGTTCCACAACCAGTTCCGCAAGGAGTTCGCCGACATCCTCAACCCGCCCAAGCGCAAGCCCAAGTTCGACTTCAAGGACGAGTGAGGTCATGGCCACCAAGAACACTCTCAAGAGCACCCAGCTCGCGACCGTGGACGACGCGTCGTGGGACAGGTTCAAGGCTGCCCAAGCGTCCAAGCTCGCCGTCCTCGCCCCGCCGTGGCTGGTCTGGCCGGTCGTCGCCGGTCTGGGCCACGCCGCCCACAACCTGTGGGGGACCGGGCAGGGCGCCGCGTGGTCGGCGATGGGCCTCACCCTGGGGACCGGGGTCCTGTCCGGCGTGACGTGGCTGGTCTCCCACACCCGCGGCATCCTCGGCCGCGGGTCGGCGACCGTGACCACGTTCGCGACCGGGATGTGGGTCACCTCCTGCTCGGTCGCTGGCATCGGCCAACCGGTCGTCACCTGGTTCTTCCTGGCCGGTGGGGTGGTGACCTGCACGGGCTGGAACATCCGGACCGTGATCCGGAGCAAGGCCGGACTGTCCGGCGTCACTGACCCGCTGGCGTTCCTGTTCGATCAGGGCAAGGACCGCACTGGCCTGGACGGCGCCCGCTTGGCCACGGTCAAGGCCGGTGACCGCAAGATCGACGCCGCGATGGCGCTGCCCGCCGGTCAGAAGACCGTGAGCGACGTGCAGAAGAAGACCGAGCACATCGAGGGCGCTATGGGCCTGCCGCCCGGCACCATCACCGTGGCCGCCGACACCGATCGCGCCGACCGCGCCAAGGTCACCCTGTCCGACCCGCGCATCATGCGGGCCCCGATCCCCTGGCCCGGCCCGTCCCTGCCCGGCGCGTCGATCGCCGAACCGGTCCGTCCGGGGGTGTGGCAGGACGGCGACGACGTCGCCGACACCATCCCCGGCAGCCACCGGCAGTTCATGGGCAAGACCGGCTCGGGCAAGTCCATCGGCGGGGCGTGGGACTACCTCGCCGAGATCATCACCCGGCACGACGTGGCCGTGTTCGCCGCCGACATCACCAAGGGTGAACAGACCCTCGGCCCGCTCCGCCCCGCCCTGCACCGCTTCGA
This sequence comes from Actinomadura sp. 1N219, assembly GCF_044326405.1. NCBI lineage: Bacteria > Bacillati > Actinomycetota > Actinomycetes > Streptosporangiales > Thermomonosporaceae > Actinomadura > Actinomadura sp. 1N219. The sequence continues at coordinate 1,489,219 of NZ_JBIRAY010000001.1, forward strand.
GACCACGAAGACTGGTGTCCGGTCCCTGATCAACCACCTCCAAGCGCAGCTCAAACCCCGTACCGACTGGCTGTCGGCGCGCGGGTACGTCAACTGGGAACCCGGGTGCGGGCTGGCCTACTGGGTGCTGTGGCTGGAGGAGTTCCCCGACATCGGCGAGGCCCTCGGCGACAAGGGCATGGACACCTTCCTCAAGCTGCTCAAGGCGCTCCGGTCCGCTGGCGGGTCCATCGTCATGAGCCTGCAGCGCTCGGACTGGACGCAAATGCCCACCATCGCCCGCGGCCAGCTCGCCAACGTCTGCTTCGGAGTCGCCAACTCCCACGACGCCGCGTTCGGCCTCTCCGAGGCGCAAGACGACGCTGGCGCCCGCCCGGAGCTGTGGGGGTCCTCTCAGCCCGGCATGGCCTATCTGGACGCCCCTGGTATCCCCGCGGAGCGCATCGCGATGCCGCTGCGCACCTTCGCATGGCTCGATGCTCACGGGAAGCCCGACACCGCCGCCATCGCCGCCCACGCCGCCGACTGGCCCGCCGCCAGCAAGACCGCGGACGAGTTCACCGCAGCCATCACCACGAGCGCCACCACCGGCGGAACGGCCGCGGCCCGGCCGGTCGCCGAGATCGACCCGCCCGACACCGCCCAGGACAACGACGAGCGGGAGGACGACGACCGGGGATGGTCCGCCGCCGACGACCTGACCACCGAAGACCCCGACCCGACCATCACCGCCGACATGGACGACCCGATCGTGGACGACCCCGACGACCAAGAGTGGGAGTTCACCCGGCCCGAACCCGCCATGACCGCCGCCCAGGCCCGTCAGGCGCTGCGTGACCGCATCGCCGCATGGCACGCCGAGGGCCGCGCCGACTTCACCACCGCCGACCTGTCGGAGATCTGGACCAGCGCCGGTCTGTCCCGCCAATGGGCACAGAACCAAATCCGCCGACTGCGCGAACACGGCGTGCTCGGCTACGACGACGACGCCCAACGGCACCTGCTGCTCGCCGTCCCCGACGCCGCCTGACCACCCGCAGCCGTGCGCATGCACGCGTGCGCACGGCTGCGCGCAGGCCGCGCCCGAACGCAAGTTGATCATGGTGCAACGAGTGCCATGACCAGGTGCAACGCGGGGGTGCAAGGCCCCCTGCAACACCCGGGTGCAACACCCCTGTGGCACCCCCGCCGACCAGCAAACCAACCCCCAAACCCCCGCCCGCCCGCAACACCACCCGCAAATGCCGAGAAAGGACGCCGCCATGAGCGCCCCGAAGATCCGTGTCATCAAGGCCCGGCTGTCCGGCGAAGGCGACGACGCGGGCGCCGTCGCCGAGCTGCTCGCCCGGTTGCTGCCCGCGCTGTCGGAGGGCCGCTGCCAGGTCGGCGAGATCTCGCCCGCCTACCCCAACCGCCGCGGGACCGGCGCCCGCCGCTACTTCGACCTCTACCTGATCAACCCCGACACCACCGGACGCACCGGCACCGAGGACCGGCCCGGCGCCCGGCCGCCGCTGCCGGGCTAGGACGCAAAGCGGCCCTCGGCGCACAAGCCACCAAGCACGCCGCCGAGGGCCTGCCCCCAACCGATTCACGGACCCCAGCAGGGCCCTAGAAGGAGGCACCACCATCATGACACTGCCTGCCCCCGACCCGGCCGACTTCCCGCCGGTCCAGCAATGGCCGATCGTCACCCCGCCCGACTGCCCCCTGTGCGACCGGCCCGCCGACGTGGTGTTCATCGGACCCGCCACCCTCTACGACGGCGCCGAGGTCAACGCCTGGCACTGCCGCGCCTGCCGCCACGACTGGCACATCCCCGTCACCCGCTGGCCCGTCGAAGACGGCCCCAACTGCCCGCACTGCCTCACCCGGGACACCTTCTGGGCCGCGCTGGCCCTCGACATCCCCGGCGACCTGTGGCACTGCACGTACGGCCACGAATTCGTCCTCACCCCCGCCGGTGACATCGTCCGACCCCAGGACGCCGCATGACCCGCCCGCGTATCGGCCTGGACTGGCGCTCGGCCGTCCATTGGGGCGGTGGCCGGCGCCTGCCGTGCGTGCACTGCGGTGAGGGCGCGTTCTGCCGGGACGAGACCGGCCGCCCTAGCCACAAGACGTGCGCCGAGACCGTCATGCGCTACGCCGCCGACCTCGCCGCGCGGAACGGCGCCGACGACGCCTCCGGCGCCCTGGGGCTGGACGGTGAGGCCGCATGACCGCGCTCGGCTCCGAGGGGGCGCCGCTGTTCTACCTCGGCGCCCACCAACCGCACTGGCTGTGGATCGCCCGGTTCCCGCTGTTCGTCTCGCACCGCCAGCTCGCGCGCAAGGCTCGGCTACGTCCGGCGACCTGCCGCGCCGCGCTGGACTCGGGAGGGTTCACCGAACTGACGCTCAACGGCCGGTGGACCACCACGCCCGCCCAGTACGCCGAAGCGGTCACCCGCTACACCGAGCAACTCGGCGTCCTGGACTTCGCCGCGCCGATGGACTGGATGTGCGAACCGTTCATGATCGAACGGACCGGCCTGAGCGTCCGCGAACACCAAGACCGCACCGTCGCCAACTACCTCGACCTGCGCGCGCTGGCTCCCGCCGTGCCGTGGCTTCCCGTTCTGCAGGGCTGGACCCTGCCTGACTACCTGCGGTGCTGCGAGCTGTACGCCTCCGCTGGCGTGGACCTGGCCGCGCTGCCGCGAGTGGGACTGGGCTCGGTATGCCGCCGCCAGAACACCGGCGAGATCGGGCACATCGTGACCACCCTCGCCGCCCGCGGACTGCGTTTGCACGGGTTCGGCGTCAAGACCGGCGGACTACAGCGCTACGGCCACCACCTGGCCTCCGCCGACTCCATGGCATGGAGCTACAACGCCCGCCGTCTGCCGCCCCTGCCTGGCTGTCAGACGCATAAGAACTGCGCGAACTGCCTCACCTACGCCACCGCGTGGCGCGCCCGCCTGCTGACCGGCCTGGCCGCCCGCGGCCACCAAACCGACCTGTTCCCCCTGCCGACGCCAACCGAAGGGACGGCCGCATGACCACCACCCGTTCCGGTGCCCGCGCCGCCGAGGTGGCCGAAGCCGCGCTGGCGTGCGCCGCGCGCCGCTGGCACGTCTTCCCGCTCCGGCCGCGCGACAAGCGCCCGCTGGCCCGGTTCACCGACTGGGAGGCCCACGCCACCACCGACCCGGCCCGGATCCGCGCGTTCTGGGAACGTGGCCCGGCCTTCAACGCCGCGGTCGCGTGCGGCCCGTCCGGGCTGGTGGTGATCGACCTCGACACCCCCAAGCCCGGCCAGACACCGCCGCCCGAGTGGGACAAGCCCGGCGTCAACGACGGCGCCGACGTGCTCGCCGTCCTCGCCGAGCGGCACGGCGAGCCGTTCCCGCTGGACACCTTCACCGTGACCACCCGGCGCGGCGGAACGCACCTGTACTTCACCGCCCCATCCGGCGCCGAGCTGCGCAACACCTCCGGACGGCACGCCACCGGCCTGGGATGGCTCATCGACACCCGCGCCGCCGGTGGTTACGTCGTCGCACCCGGCAGCTTCGTGGACCTGCCGGACGGAACCGGCCCCTACCGCATCGCCAACGACGCCGCGCCCGCCCCGCTCCCGGAATGGCTGGCCCGACTGCTCACCGCCCCGCGCCCGGCTTCTCCCTTGGGTGCCCCGCCGATTGCCGGGACCGTGGCCGACCTACCCGCCTACGTCCAAGCGGCACTCAAGGGAGAAGCCGCGCGGGTCACCTCGGCTGTGGCCGGTGGCCGCAACCACGCCCTCAACAAGGCCGCCTACAACCTCGGCCGTCTCACCGGCGCCGGTGCCCTCGACACCGACACGGCCGCGACCGTGCTGTTTGAGGCCGCCGCCGTGCACTTCGGACCCACCAGCGCCGATGTCACTCCGGCCGAGGCGCGCGCCACCATCCGTTCCGCGCTCGCCGCGGGCGCCCGCAACCCGCGCACCATCACCAGGGGGAACCCCGCATGACCACATCCGACGACCAACCGCCGATCGACGGCGCCGCCCTGCTGGACACCGTGCACGACGCGCTGACCCGCTACGTCGTGCTCCCGTCCCCGCAGGCCGCCGACGCCGTGACGCTGTGGATCGCCGCCACGCACGCGCAACCGGCGTGGCCGCACGCGCCGCGGCTGGTCATCCGCGGCCCGGAAAAGCGGTGCGGCAAGTCCCGGCTGCTGGACGTGACCGAGGCGACGTGCCACACCCCGTTCATCACCGTGAATTCCTCGCCCGCCGCGGTCTACCGGTCCATCACCGACGACCCGCCCACTCTGCTGGTGGACGAAGCCGACACCATCTTCGGCGCCAAAGCCGAGGGCAATGAGGACCTGCGTGGACTGCTGAACGCCGGTCACCAGCGCAACCGGCCCGCCAAGCGCTACGACGCCAACGCCAACCGGGTCGAATCCATCCCCACGTTCGCGATGGCCGCGCTCGCCGGTATCGGCGCGATGCCCGACACCATCGAAGACCGCGCCGTGGTCATCCGGATGCGCCGCCGCGCCCCCGGCGAAACTGTGGCTCCGTTCCGGTACAAGCGCGACCGGCCACCACTCCGCCAGCTCGCCGCCGACCTCGCCGCGTGGCTGCGCGCTGACCTCGCCACTTTGGAAGCCGCTGAACCGGCGATGCCGGTCGAAGACCGCGCCGCCGACACCTGGGAACCGCTGGTGGTCGTCGCCGACCACGCCGGAGGGCACTGGCCCGACCGCGCCCGCGTCGCCGTCCTGGCCCTGACCGCCGAGGCCGAGGGCAACGGCGAGATGTCCACCCGGCTCCGGCTGCTCACCGACTGCCGCGCTGCATTCGACACCGACACCGCCCTCCCTACCGCCGTCCTCCTGGACCGGCTCAAGACCGACGCCGAGGCGCCGTGGAACGACTACGGCCCCAACGGGCTGACGGCCATGAAGCTCGGCACCATCCTGCGCGAATACGAGATCCGATCCAGCAACATCCGGTTCCTGGACGGCACCCAGGCCAAGGGTTACCAGCGCGCCGACTTCACCGACGCATGGGCCCGGTACTGCCCCCAACCCGCCCCGGCCGAGGGCGAGAACGCCCCGGACGGCGGGGGTAGCCGTCCCAGCCGTCCCAGCCTCGTCATCGCAGGTCAACGCGGGACGGCTTAAAACCCTGGGACGGCTAAGCCGTCCCAGCCCGACAAGCCGTCCCAGCCTGACCAGCACAAATGACCCTGGGACGGCTGGGACGGCTACCCCTCACCCAACCCCCACACACGGCCCGGCGCACAAGCCGCCAAGCCCGCCGCCGGACCACCCCAACCGATCAACCGCACTGCGGAGGTGCACCAACCCATGACCGAGAGGTCAAAGACTTGGATCACGGTCCCGGAGATCCTCGAAGAACTCGACATCACGCGACGGACGTGGCAGCGCTGGCGCGCCCTCGGTAAGACGCCGCCCTGCACTGTTCTGCCCAATCGCAAGCTTCGGATTCGCCGCGTGGATTTCGAGAACTGGCTCTCTAGCCTGGAAGAGAGGGCCGCTTGAATAAGAGCTACGACGTCCGATTCTGGAACGTCACGGTTAAGAAGGGCAGGAAGCGGCCCTACGTCCTGCGCTGGCTGGTGGGCGGCAAGGTCCACACCAGACCGTTCACCATGCGAGAACTCGCAGAGAGCTTCAAGTCGGAACTCATTCAAGCCGCTCGGCGAGGTGAGGCGTTCGACGTCGACACCGGCCTCCCCGAGTCCATGATTCGCGCGGCGCTGTCTGTGAGCTGGTATCAGCACGCGCGGGACTACGTTGACGACCGGTGGGGCAAGGTGTCCGCCAAACAGCGAATCTCGATCGCTGAAACGCTCACTGCCGTGACCGTAGCTCTCACCGCCGACCACAAGGGCGCGCCGGATGCGGCGACGCTGCGGAACGCGCTCCGCCGCTGGGAGTACAACAAGACTCGGCGCGGCATCGACCGCCCCGCCGAGGTGGCCGCGGCGCTCAACTGGGTCCGAAAGACAGCCGTGCCGCTGGCGGACCTCGCCGAGTTCGAGGGCATCACGCTGGCCCTCGGCGCGTGCGCGCTAAAGCTCGACGGCACCCCAGCCGCCCCGAGTTACTACACGCGGCGCCGACGCGTTCTCTACAACGTGCTGAAGTACGCCGTCCAGCGGAAACGCCTCGCGGTCAACCCAATCGACGGCCTCGACTGGAAACCGACCGAAGATGACGAAGTGTGGGAGGAAGTAGACCCGGCCGCCGTACCCTCGCCACGGCAAATGGCGGAACTGCTGACGGCGGTCAGCTACGCCGGACCTCGGCGAGGCCCTCGAATGGTCGCGTTCTTCGCGTGCGTCTACTACGCCATGATGCGGCCCGGCGAGGTCGTCTCTCTGCGCGAATCCGACTGCGATCTACCGGCGACGGGATGGGGTCGACTGATGCTCGCCGGTTCCAAGCCCTCAGTTGGAACCGAGTGGACTGATTCCGGTGAGTACCACGATGACCGCGGACTCAAAGGGCGAAATCGCAAGGCCAAGCGTCCGGTGCCGATCCCGCCGGAACTCGTCCGGATCGTGCGGGACCACATCAACCGGTACGGCGTTGCCCCGGACGGCCGGTTGTTCCGCACGGAGCGCGGGGGAGTGCTACTCCCGTCCGGCTACGGGCGCACCTGGCACAAGGCACGCACGCTCGCCCTGGCGCCCGCCGAGGAGGCGTCCGACCTCGCCCGGCGCCCGTACGACCTCCGTCACGCCGGCGTCTCGCTGCGGCTCAACGCCGGGGTGCCACCCACCCAGGTCGCCGAGTGGGCAGGCCACAGTGTGGAGGTGCTGTTGAAGATCTACGCCAAGGTCATCGCCGGTCAGGACCACGTGTGGCTAGGCCGCATAGACGACGCGCTCGACGGCTAGCGACTGGAACACAAATGGAACGCGTTCCGTGGCATTCCGCGTCCCGTGGTGGCATCTGATGTCACATGGCCCATGAACGACAAGAGCCGGTTTCCGCAGGTCAAGTGCGGGAACCGGCTGTTCGTTTAGGTGCGCCCCCTGCAGGATTCGAACCTGCGCACACGGCTCCGGAGGCCGTTGCTCTATCCCCTGAGCTAAGGGGGCGTGCGCGCCCCTGGGCGGCGCGGTAGAAGATTACCAGGGTTGGCGGGGTGACGCGCACGTGGGCGTTCGCCGTGCGTCACGGGGGTGGAGTGGGCTAACTTCGAGGCCGTGACCGAGCCACTGGGACGCGTGCTGGTCGTCGATGATGACGAGGTGATCCGCCAGCTCATCGCCGTGAACCTGCAACTGGAGGGGTTCGAGGTGTCGACCGCGGTGGACGGTCAGGACTGCCTGGAGAAGGTGGCCGAGGTGCGGCCGGACGTGATCACGCTGGACGTGATGATGCCCAGGCTGGACGGGTGGGTGACGGCGGTCCGGCTGCGCGAGGACCCGGAGACCGCGCACATCAGGGTCGTGATGATTACGGCACGCGCGCAGGAGCACGATGTGCGCAGGGGGCATGAGATCGGGGTCGACGCCTACGTGACCAAGCCGTTCGACCCCAATCAGCTGATCCAGACCGTGCGGAAGCTCGCCGCGGTGGCCGGATAGTCTCACCGGTGTGACTTCAGCCGATGTGAGCGGTGCTCTTGTGGGCGCGGTGCGGGACGCCGTGGCCGAGGGTGAGCTTGATGTGTCGGTGCCTGATGAGGTCGTTGTTTTCAGCCGGGGTGTTGGGGTTTACGAGAGTCCTGTGGCGTTGCGGCTTGGGGTCGATCCGGGGGTGATCGCGCGGCGGGTCGGGGGGTCTGTCAGTGGGAGCGGGTTCGTGCGGGTTGTCCTGTCGGTAGACGACGTGGTGGACGGGGTTCTGAAGGGTTTTGACGGCGTGCGGGTCAAGGGTGGGTGGAGTGAATGGCCTCGGACGTTTGAGAATCCAGGGTTTTCGGTGCGGTACGCCTATGCGCGGGCCTGTTGGGTGGGGCGTTGGGCTTTGGAGCTTGGGATCGGGCGGGGGCCGTTGCGGGACGTCCAAGCGGAGGAGCTTGAGCTTGTGGGGGCGCTGGGGGATGTGCGGGGGAGAGTCCTTCAAGCGGAGCGGGAACGGGATGCGAGGCCGCTGATGTTCTGTTTGGAAAGAGTGGCCGGGGCGTACCACGACGTCCACGAGCGGTGTCCTGCCGTGCCGAAGGGCGATGAGGCCCCGGGGGCGGTGCACGAGGGACGGGTCGGCTTGGCGGAGGCCGTGAAGGTCGTCCTCGGCGATGGGCTGAACATGATCGGTGAGACCCCTAGAGAGCGGATATGAGTCGAGTACATCCTGCTGGGCCGCGGCATGCCGACGTTCTGCCGGAGGACCATCCGGTCGGTCCAGCGGACGATCTGAACGCGTTGGAGCCTGCGGTCTGGCCGCGGAGCGCCAAGCGGGTCGGCGGTGTCCTGACGGTCGGCGGTGTCGATGTGCGGGATCTCGCACGGGAGTATGGGACGCCTCTGTACGTCTATGACGAGGAGGACGTGCGGAGCCGTGCGCGGGAGTATGCGGCGGCCTTCCATGACGGCGACGTGCATTACGCCGGTAAGGCGTTCCTCTGTACTGCTGTCGCGCGGTGGCTGAAGGAAGAGGGCCTCGGCCTGGACGTGTGTAGTGGGGGCGAACTCGCCATTGCGTTGGCTGCAGGGTTCCCTACTGAGCGCATCACTTTGCATGGGAGCAACAAGGCGTCCTGGGAGATTGAGCAGGCGCTTGATGCCGGCGTCGGACGGATCGTGCTGGATTCCTTCGAGGAGATAGCCCGGCTGGGTTATCTCGCCCAGGAGAAGGGTGTCCGGGCCAAGGTGATGGTCCGCGTCACTACGGGTGTCGAGGCGCACACACATGAGTTCATCGCGACAGCCCATGACGACCAGAAGTTCGGGTTCTCCAGGAGTTCCGGGGCCGCTCTGGAGGCGGTGCGGAGGGTACTTGAGCTGAAGCAGTTGGAGCTTGTGGGGCTGCACAGCCATATCGGGTCCCAGATTTTCGATGTGGACGGTTTCGAGGTGGCCGCGCACAGGCTCGCCGAGTTGCTGGTGGCCATCCGGGACGAGCACGGAATCGAGCTTCCGGAGCTGGACCTTGGGGGCGGCTACGGGATCGCGTACGTGCCCGGTGAGGAGCCGCACGACCCGAAGTCCATCGCGGACGGGCTGCGCGGCATCGTGGCGCGCGAGTGCCGGGCGTACGGGCTGGCCATGCCGCAACTGACCGTGGAGCCCGGACGGGCCATCATCGGTCCGGGCGGCGTCACGGTGTACGAGGTCGGGACGGTGAAGGACGTCGAGGGCCTGCGCACCTACGTGTCGGTGGACGGCGGCATGAGCGACAACCTGCGGACCGCGCTGTACGGCGCCGAATACACCGGGGCGCTGGCGAGCCGGTCGTCCGACGCATCGCCCATGCTCAGTAGGCTTGTCGGCAAGCACTGCGAAAGCGGCGACATTGTGGTGCGGGACCTGTGGTTCCCCGAAGATATTGCGCCGGGGGACCTTGTGGCGGTGGCGGCGACCGGTGCGTACTGTCGGTCGATGGCCAGCAACTACAACCACGTCCCGAAGCCCGCCGTGGTGGCGGTGAGGGACGGCAGGTCGCGCGTGATCGTCCGCCGGGAGAGCGCGGAGGACCTGCTGCGGCTCGATGCGGAGGTCGAAGCGTGAAACGCGGACTGCGCGTGGCGCTGCTCGGTTGCGGCGTGGTCGGGACGGAGGTCGTCCGGCTGCTGAACGAGCAGGCCGACGATCTCGCCGCGCGGGTCGGGGCGCCGCTGGAGCTGGCCGGGATCGCGGTGCGGCGGCCGGACCGGGTGCGCGAGGGCGTCGCCAGGGAGCTGCTGACGACGGACGCGCAGGCGCTGGTGACCAGGGACGACGTCGACATCATCATCGAGGTGATCGGCGGGATCGAGCCGGCCAGGTCGCTGATGCTGGAGGCGATGAAGTCCGGCAAGTCGGTCATCACGGCGAACAAGGCGCTGCTGGCGGAGGACGGCGCGACGCTGTTCGCGGCGGCCAGGGAGTACGGCGCCGACCTTTACTACGAGGCTTCTGTCGCGGGTGCCATTCCGCTGTTGCGGCCGCTGAGGGAGTCCTTGGTCGGCGACCATGTGCATCGGGTGCTCGGCATAGTGAACGGCACCACGAACTACATCCTCGACCAGATGGACACGCACGGCGCAGGGTTCAACGACGCGTTGGAGGAAGCGCAGTCGCTCGGCTACGCGGAGGCTGACCCGACCGCCGATGTGGAGGGTTTCGACGCGGCGGCCAAGGCGGCGATCCTGGCGCAGTTGGCGTTCCACACTCCGGTGACGGCCGCGGACGTCCATCGCGAAGGAATCACCGAAGTGAGCGCCGCCGACATAGCGGGCGCCCAGGGAATGGACTGCGTCGTCAAGCTTCTCGCCATATGCGAGCGCGTTCCTTCAGCGGACGGACACAACGGCAACGGCCGTGGGGTATCGGTTCGCGTCTATCCGGCGATGATTCCCAGGTCACACCCACTGGCGAGCGTCCGCGAGGCGTACAACGCGGTGTTCGTTGAGGCGAAGTCGGCCGGTTCGCTGATGTTCTATGGCGCGGGAGCCGGTGGAGCTCCGACGGCGTCTGCTGTGCTTGGCGATCTGGTCGCGGTGGCCAGGAATGTAGCCAGCGGTACGCCCGGCCCAGTGGAAGTGACGTATGCGGAGCTTCCCGTACTGCCGATGGGTGAGACGGTCACGCGCTACTACATCCAGGTGGACGTGACCGACGAGGCCGGTGTCCTCGCCACCGTCGCCGAAGAGTTCGCCAGGCACGGAGTGTCGATCCAGGCCGTCCGGCAGGTCGGGCTGGGCGAGGAGGCGCAGCTCGTGGTCGTGACGCACCGGGCCCCGGACGCGGCCCTGGCGGCGACCGTCGAGGGCCTCCGCGGGCTGGACATCGTCCGCGAGGTGACGAGCGTCATGCGCGTCGAAGGCGAGGAATGACCCCGCCGCCCCTAGGAATGACCTCCGCCTCGTAGGAGGTGGGCCCCGCCGTAAGAAACCCCCGTAGAGAGCCCGTCCGTAGGGGAATGTGTCCTGTCCGTAACCTGCGGCCCGGGGCCGGGGGAAACGCGGCGGCACCGGTAGACTCCCGGCAACATCGCAGGTCATTCAGGGAGACCGACGTGAACGCGAACGCCCGCCCGTGGCGCGGCCTGATCGAGGAGTACCGCGACCGGCTTCCGGTGTCGGACGCGACGCCGGTCGTCACCCTCCTGGAGGGTGGGACGCCGCTGCTGCCCGCCGGCCGGGTGTCCCAGCTGACCGGCTGCGACGTGTTCCTCAAGGTGGAGGGCGCGAACCCGACCGGGTCGTTCAAGGACCGCGGCATGACGGTGGCGATCAGCAAGGCCGCCGAGGACGGCGCGAAGGCGGTCATCTGCGCCTCGACCGGCAACACGTCCGCGTCCGCCGCCGCGTACGCGGTGCGGGCCGGGATGACGTGCGCGGTCCTCGTCCCCGCCGGCAAGATCGCGATGGGGAAGCTGGCGCAGGCGCTGGTGCACGGCGCGCGGCTCCTCCAGGTGGACGGCAACTTCGACGACTGCCTCGAACTGGCCCAGAAGCTGGCCGTCGACTATCCGGTGGCCCTCGTCAACTCCGTCAACAAGTACCGGCTGCAGGGCCAGAAGACGGCCGCGTTCGAGATCGTGGACGCCCTGGGCGACGCACCGGACGTCCACTGCCTGCCCGTCGGGAACGCCGGCAACATCTCCGCGTACTGGATGGGCTACAAGGAGTACGCAGACGGAAAGGCCGCCTCGAAGACCCCGCGCATGCTCGGCTTCCAGGCGTCCGGTGCGGCGCCGTTCGTGAAGGGCGAACCCGTCCTGAAACCGCAGACCATCGCGACCGCCATACGCATCGGCAACCCGGCGTCCTGGGATCTGGCGATCGCCGCGCGGGACGAGTCAGGCGGTGCCATCGATTCGGTCACCGACCGGCAGATCCTGGCCGCCTACCGGCTTCTCGCCAGGGAAGAGGGCGTTTTCGTTGAGCCCGCCTCTGCGGCGAGCGTCGCGGGCCTTCTGCAGGCGAGTGAGCAGGGTGTGGTCGCGTCCGGTTCCACGGTCGTCTGCACGGTGACGGGCAACGGCCTCAAGGACCCCGACTGGGCCATCTCAGGCGCGCCCGCCCCGACCACCATCAAGGTCGACGCGCATTCCGCCGCGTCGGAACTCGGCCTCACCTGACGTGAGCCGCAAGCCATGAGCCGCACGAACGGCGCGGGCTGGACGGAAGGGCCCGTCCTGGTCCGGACGCCGGCCACCAGCGCCAACCTCGGTCCCGGATTCGACTCGCTCGGCCTCGCGCTGTCCCTGTACGACGACGTCGAGGTCGAAGTCGGCACGGCGGACGGCGGCCTGGCGATCGAGGTGGACGGCGAAGGCGCCGAAGTCGCCGACCGGGCCGAGCGCCACCTCATCGTCAAGGTGCTCCGCCGCGCCTTCGACCTGCTCGATGACCTGGCCGGAACCGGACCTGTAACGCGCCCGGACGGCCTCCGCCTGCGCTGCCGCAACCGCATCCCGCACAGCCGCGGCCTCGGCTCGTCGTCCGCCGCGATCGTCGCCGGGATCGTCGCGGCCCGCGCGCTGCACCCGGCCGGGAAACTCCTGAGCGACGACGAGGCGCTGCGCCTCGCCACCGAGATCGAGGGGCATCCCGACAACGTCGCGCCGTGCCTCGCCGGCGGCCTGACCGTCGCCTGGACGACCCCGCGCGGCCCCCGGCTCGTCCGTTTGGAGACACAGATCACGCAGGTCACGGCGTTCGTCCCGGAGCAGCGCCTCGCGACGGAGCGGGCCCGCGGGCTGCTGCCCGAGACCGTCCCGCACGGCGACGCCGCCGCGAACGCCGGACGCGCCGCGCTGCTCATCGCGGCGCTCACCGGCGGCCTGGACGCGGACGTCCTCCTCGACGCGACCGAGGACCGCCTCCACCAGACCTACCGCGCGCCCGCGATGCCCGAGTCCGCCGCACTGGTCGGACGGCTCCGCGCCGCGGGCGTCCCGGCGGTGATCTCCGGGGCAGGACCTACTGTCCTGGCCTTCACAAGCGCATCACGAGTTGATTCGATAGTCCCCGAAGTGGGTAATGGGTGGCTCAAGCACCCGTTGGACGTCGCGACCCGCGGCGCACGCGTCGTGGCCGGAGAATCGGAGTTCCGGCCCTGATGGCGGCACCGCGGGCCGGGGGAGGCGTCTCGCCGCGGCCGACGCGGGTTCCGGCACGTTCCCGCTAGGTAAAATGCGAAGACATCGACCTCTGGGGAATAGCAGTGCGCCCTGGTGATGTTAGGCTGAATGCCGCACCAGATGCCCCGTTCGGGGCAGCGTGCTCGTCAGCCGCGCGTCACCTGACCGGCCTTTCGGCCGTGTCGGTCCCGCGTACTAGGCTTCCCGACACCGTGACATCCCGTTGTCCGGCATTCCAGCGAAACTTCGGACGTGGCGGTACCGGGAACACGTGCGAGCGAACCGTCCCGTCCACCATCTGGCTGTGCCCAGAACACGCAGATCCCGGCCCCACCGTGATCAGCGGAGCCCGTCCCGGCGCCCCCGCCGGGCCGCACTACCGGGTCGGCTGGCCGAACACCGGCCAACGCCCGCTCCCTGGGAAGGACCCTTAGTGAGCGAATCCAGCGAACTCCTTACGGACGCATCGAGCACGGGACCCGTCGACGCCGCGCAGGCCGCCGACGCCGAGCCCGCCACCCCCCGGCGCCGCCGGGCGGGCACCGGCCTGTCGGCCATGGTGCTGCCCGAGCTCAAGGCGCTCGCGTCCAGCCTCGGCATCACCGGTGTGACCGGGATGCGCAAGAGCCAGCTCATCGCGGCCATCCAGGAGAAGCAGGGCGGCCAGGGGCAGGGCTCGGCGGGGGGCGAGCAGGGAGACGCTGCCGCGGCCAAGCTCGACTCGGCCCAGCCCGACGCGGGACGCGCCGAGCGCCCCCGGCGGAGCCGCACGACCGCCAAGCGCGAGGTGTCCGACGACCAGGTGGCCCTCGCCGAGGTCTCGCCCGCGGGCGAGCAGGGCCAGGCCGCCGAGCAGGCGCCGTCGTCCGAGCAGGCGCCCGCCGCCGCACAGGCCGAGCAGGCCGGGACGGCGGAGAAGACGGAGCCGGCCGAGAGGCCGGAGAAGACGGAGCGGGACGGGCGCCAGGGCGGCCGGCAGCGCGAAAGGCAGGACCGCGGGGGCGAAGGACGCGGCGAGCGGGGCCGCGACCAGCGAGACCAGGGCCGGGAGCAGAACACCGAGGACGGCGAGTCCCAGGGCGGACGCGACGGGCGCGAGGGACGCGAGAACCGCGACGGCGGGCGCGAGGGACGCGAGGGCGGCGGACGCCAGCGCCAGCGCGGCGGCCGTGAGCGCGGAGAACGTGGAGAGCGCGGCGAGCGCGGAGAGCGCGGCGAAGGCCGCGACCGCGGCGAGCGCGGCGAGCGCGGTGACCGTGGCGAGCGCGGTGACCGCGGCGAGCAGGGCGGCGGCGGACGTCAGCGCGGCGGCCAGAGCCAGGGCGGCGGCCAGCACGACGACGACGAGAGCGGCGGCCGGAGCCGTCGCGGGCGCCGCTTCCGCGAGCGCAACCGCGGCCGTGGCCGCGAGCGCTACGAGGAGCCGGTGATCACCGAGGACGACGTCCTGATCCCGGTCGCGGGCATCCTCGACATCCTCGACAACTACGCGTTCGTCCGCACGACCGGGTACCTGCCCGGCCCGAACGACGTGTACGTGTCGCTGGCGCAGGTCCGCAAGAACGGGCTGCGCAAGGGCGACGTCATCACCGGGGCCGTCCGGCAGGCGCGCGAGGGCGAGCGGCGCGAGAAGTTCAACGCGCTGGTCCGCCTCGACACCGTCAACGGGGTGGAGCCCGACCAGGCCAAGGGCCGCGTCGACTTCAGCAAGCTGACCCCGCTGTACCCGCAGGAGCGGCTGCGCCTGGAGACCGACCCCGGCATCCTGACGACCCGGATCATCGACCTGGTGTCGCCGATCGGCAAGGGCCAGCGCGGCCTGATCGTGTCGCCGCCCAAGGCCGGCAAGACGATGGTGCTCCAGGCGATCGCCAACGCGATCACCAAGAACAACCCGGAGTGCCACCTGATGGTCGTCCTCGTGGACGAGCGTCCGGAGGAGGTCACCGACATGCAGCGGACGGTGAAGGGCGAGGTGATCCACTCGACCTTCGACCGTCCCGCCGAGGACCACACCACCGTCGCGGAGCTGGCCATCGAACGTGCTAAGCGGCTGGTGGAGCTGGGCCACGACGTGGTCGTGCTGCTCGACTCGATCACCCGGCTCGGCCGCGCCTACAACCTGGCGGCGCCCGCGTCCGGACGCATCCTGTCCGGCGGTGTCGACTCGACCGCGCTGTACCCGCCGAAGCGGTTCTTCGGCGCCGCCCGCAACATCGAGAACGGCGGCTCGCTGACCATCCTCGCCACCGCGCTGGTGGAGACCGGGTCCCGCATGGACGAGGTCATCTTCGAGGAGTTCAAGGGCACCGGCAACATGGAGCTGAAGCTCAACCGGGGCCTGGCCGACAAGCGGATCTTCCCCGCGGTGGACGTCGACGCGTCCAGCACCCGCAAGGAGGAGATCCTCATGGCGCCGGAGGAGCTGCGCGTCGTCTGGCAGCTCCGCCGCGTCCTGCACGCGCTCGACATGCAGCAGGCGCTGGAACTCCTCCTGGAGAAGATGAAGGAGACGAAGTCGAACGCCGAGTTCCTGCTGCAGGTCCAGAAGACGACGGTCTCCGACGACCGCTGAGCCTGAACGCCGCACGCCCCCGCCCGGAACGGTCCCGGCCGGGGGCGTCCCGCGTCCCCCCGGCGCCGCGTTCGCCCCGCGTCCGGACCTCGCCCCGCCCCGCGCCGCGTCCGCGTCCGCCCCCGCGCCGCGTCCGCGTCCGCCCCCGCGCCGCGTCCGCCCCGCCCCGCCCCGCGCCGCGTCCGCCCCGCCCCGCGCCGCGTCCGCCCCGCCCCGCGCCGCGTCCGCCCTGCGTCCGCCCCGCGCCGCGTTCGCCCCGCCTCGCGTTCGCCCTGTCTCGCGTTCGCCCCGCGTCTGCCCCCGCCCCGCGCTGCGTCCGCCCCCGCCCCGGCCGCGCAACGACCCCCACTGTCGCGATCGCGTCCGAAGGCAGGTTTCGAGCTCGCGAGAAACCTGATCGCGAAGCGAGCCGCCAGGCGAGACGGAGCGATGCCAGCGATCGCACGCATTTCTCGACGATGGAGGGCCCCCAGGGCCCGAAGGAGGAGAGAAAGGCAATAAGAAGGTGGGGTTAGCCCCACCCTCGAATGGGCGGCGGACATCATGGTCGCCCCACCTCGTGCCGGGCAGTCTTGGACCGTACGTTGGAACGGGCATGGAGGGACGACGTGGGCGAGCTGAGCAGGGATCGCGGGACCGGCGGCGCGACCGCCGGCGGCGCCGCCGCGCGGTGGGCGGCGGCGCGGTGGGCCACGGTGATGCAGGCCGGCGGGGACGCGGCGGCGACCGTCGCGAACACCCCGTGGACGCCGCTCGCCATGCTGAGGTCGTCGCTGACCTGGCGTTCGGCGATCTATCTGGCCGTCAGCATGGCGTTCGGGCTCGGCTGGTTCATCGTGCTGGTCGTCGGGCTGGCCCTGTCCCTCAGCCTGCTGATCATCTGGGTGGGCCTGCCGATGCTGGCGCTGATGATGATCGCGTGGCGGTTCGGCGCGATGCTGGAACGGCAGCTCGTCCGGGCGGCGTTCGGCGTCCGGATCGCGAGCCCGTACCGCCGGCTGCCGGCGGGCCGCAACCCGCTGACGAAGCTGAAGGGCATGGCGGGCGACCCCGCCACCTGGAAGGACCTCGCCTACCTCGCAGTGCTGTTCCCCATCACGCTGGTGGAGTTCGTCGTGTCCGTGACGGTCTGGTCGGCGACGGGGATGCTGCTGTTCATGCCGGTGATCGTGGCGGTGGACGGAAGCGGCGCCGAGGTCGGCGTCGGATTCGTCTCGTACTGGGCCGGCAACCCGCTGGAGGCGCTGCCGATCTCGGTGGGCGGGCTGTTCTTCCTCGTCCTGGCGATGTACGTGACGCGGATCATGGCGATCGGGCACTCGGCGTTCGCCGGGCTGATGCTCGGCCCGAGCCCGTCGCAGAAGGAGAACCTGGAGCTGCGGCAGCGGACGGAGCACCTGCGCGCCAGCCGCGCCCGCGGCGTTGACGCGGCGGAGTTCGAGCGGCGCCGCATCGAGCGCGACCTGCACGACGGCGCGCAGCAGCGGCTCCTGGCCGTGGCGATGGACATCGGACGGGCCCGCGCCAAGCTGGACGACGACCCCGAGGGCGCGCGGGCGCTGATCGAGCAGGCCCACGACGGCACCAAGGAGGCCATCTCCGAGCTGCGCGACCTGGCCCGCGGCATCTACCCGGCGATCCTCACCGACCGGGGCCTGGACCCGGCGCTGTCCGGCCTGGCGGGCCGCGCGCCCGTCCCCGTCGAGGTCGAGGTGGACCTGCCGGAGCGCCCGCCGGCGGCGGTCGAGAGCATCGCCTACTTCATCGTCGCGGAGTCGCTGGCGAACATCGCCAAGTACGCCCGCGCGACCCGCGCGTCCGTCCGGGTCGTCCGCGAGGACCGCTGGGTGGTCGTCGAGGTGATCGACAACGGGATGGGCGGCGCGGTGGCGCGGGCCGGGGGCGGGCTCGCCGGCCTCGCCGACCGGGCCGCGACGATCGACGGGATGCTCATCGTGGACAGCCCGTCCGGCGGCCCGACGATCATCCGCGCCGACCTGCCCTGCACCTGGTGACCCGGGACGGGGCCCGCCGCCACGGGCCCCGTCCCGTCGCCGTTGGGCCGCGCCCCGACGCCGCGGATCCCGTCGCGTCGCCGCAGGGCCGATAATGGGCGGATGCGGGTAGTGATCGCCGAGGATTCGGTGCTGTTGCGCGAAGGGCTCGTCCGGCTGCTCGACGACGCCGGGATCGAGACGGTGGCGACGGTCGGGGACGGCCCCGGCCTGCTCGGCATCGTCGAGGAGCACAAGCCGGATCTCGCGATCGTGGACGTGCGGATGCCGCCGTCCTTCACCGACGAGGGGCTCCGCGCCGCGCTGGCCGTCCGGGAGCGGCTGCCGGGCACGCCGATCCTCGTCCTGTCGCAGTACGTGGAGGAGCGGTACGCGACCGACCTGATCGGCGGCGGCGCCGAAGGCGTCGGCTACCTGCTGAAAGAGCGGGTGTCGGACGTCGCCGAGTTCATCGACGCGGTCCGCCGCATCGCCGCCGGCGGGACCGTCATCGACCCGGAGGTGATCGGCCAGCTGCTCGGCCGCCGCCGCACCGGCGACCCGCTGGAGGCGCTGACCCCGCGGGAGCGCGAGGTGCTGGCGCTGATGGCGCAG
Source organism: Actinomadura sp. 1N219 (assembly GCF_044326405.1). Lineage (NCBI taxonomy): Bacteria > Bacillati > Actinomycetota > Actinomycetes > Streptosporangiales > Thermomonosporaceae > Actinomadura > Actinomadura sp. 1N219. Next base: position 1,507,656 of record NZ_JBIRAY010000001.1, read on the forward strand.
GGACGGTCGAACGGCGCCATCGCGGGGGACCTCGTCGTCACCGAGGGCGCCGTGGAGAAGCACATCTCGAACATCTTCATGAAGCTGAACCTGCAGCCAGCGCAGGGCGGGCACCGCCGCGTCATGGCCGTCCTGGCCTACCTGGGCCGCACCGACGCCTGAGCTCCGCGACGGCCGACCGGGACGCCGCCCGGGAACGTCCAAGATCGGGAATGCCCGGTGACGTCGGCACGTTCACCTATCTGGCACACTTGGGTAGCCAACCGCTGCGGTACCGGTTCACGTTCCCACGTTCTCTCGTGGCCCCGTCATGCGGACTCGGCCATGCGAGCCCGGAGCGCCCGGCGACCGCCAGAAGCGAGGAGAACCATGAAGCCCGACATTCACCCGAACTACGTCGTCACCACCGTGACGTGCACGTGCGGCAATACGTTCGAGACCCGCAGCACCGCCGAGAACGGCGTGATCCACGCGGACGTCTGCTCGAACTGCCACCCGTTCTACACGGGCAAGCAGAAGATCCTCGACACCGGTGGCCGGGTGGCGCGCTTCGAGCAGCGCTTCGGCAAGAAGAAGGCCGACAAGTAGAGGACGAGCGCCGCACCTACAGCGACCACTGACGGCCCGGGGACTCGCCATGGGTCCCCGGGCCTTCTGAATCGGCGTCGGAGGCCGCCGCGAACCGCCGCGAACCGTCGCGGTCCATCGCGGCCCCCGGCGCCGGAACGGGCCAGGAACACATCGTGAATCTCGACGAACTGATCAGCGAATACGCGGGCATCGAGGAACGGCTCGCCGATCCGTCCGTCCATGCCGACCAGGGCCTGGCGCGCAAGCTCGGCAAGCGCTACGCCGAGCTGCGGCCGATCGTCGAGACGCACCGGGAACTGGCGTTGACCGAGGACGACCTCGCCGCCGCCCGCGAGCTGGCGGGGGAGGACGAGGCGTTCGCGGCCGAGGCCGCCGACCTGGACGGGCGCCGCGAGGAGCTGGAGGAGCGGCTGCGGCGGCTCCTCGTCCCGCGCGACCCGAACGACGCCAAGGACGTCATCCTGCAGGTGAAGGCCGGTGAGGGCGGCGAGGAGTCCGCGCTGTTCGCCGGCGACCTGCTCCGCATGTACCTCCGGTACGCCGAACGCGTCGGCTGGAAGACCGAGGTCCTCGACTCGCACCCGTCCGATCTCGGCGGGTACAAGGACGTCACCGTCGCCGTGAAGGCCAGGGGCGCGCAGGACGAGGGCGTCTGGATGCGCCTGAAGTACGAGGGCGGCGTCCACCGGGTGCAGCGCGTCCCCGCGACCGAGTCGCAGGGACGCATCCACACCAGCGCCGTCGGCGTGCTGGTGACCCCCGAGGCCGAGGACGTCGAGGTCCAGATCGACGCGAACGACCTGCGCATCGACGTGTACCGGTCGTCAGGGCCGGGCGGGCAGAGCGTCAACACCACCGACTCCGCGGTCCGCATCACGCACCTGCCGACCGGCGTCGTCGTCTCCTGCCAGAACGAGAAGAGCCAGCTGCAGAACAAGGAGCAGGCGCTGCGGATCCTGCGGTCGCGGCTGCTGGCGATGGCGCAGGAGGAGGCCGACAAGGCCGCCGCGGCGGAGCGCAAGAGCCAGGTCCGGACGGTCGACCGGTCCGAGCGGGTGCGCACCTACAACTATCCGGAGAACCGGATCTCCGACCACCGGGTCGGGTACAAGGCCTACAACCTCGACCAGGTGCTGGACGGCGACCTCCACAACGTCACGCAGGCGCTCGTCGACGCGGACATGGACCGCCGGCTGGCCGAAGCCCAAGGATCATGAGCGCAGCGAACCGGGGGGCGCGGGGGGTCGTCCCCCCTCGGAAAGTCACGGTCATGAGCGCAGCGAACCGGGGGGCGCGGGGGGTCGTCCCCCCTCGGAAGGCAGATTCATGAACCTGCTGCTCGACGAGATCGCCAGGGCCACGGCGCGGCTCGCGGACGCGGGCGCCGCGTCGCCCCGCGCCGACGCCGAGGAGCTGGCGGCGGCCGTGCACCGGGTGAAGCGCTCGGAGCTGCACGGCGTCCCGGACGGCTCGTTCGACGCCCGGTTCTGGGAGTTCGTCGCGCGGCGCGAGGCGGGGGAGCCGCTGCAGCACATCACCGGACGTGCTTTCTTCCGCTACCTGGAGCTGAAGGTCGGGCCGGGCGTGTTCGTGCCGCGTCCGGAGACCGAGGTGATGGTCGGGTGGGCGCTGGAGACGCTGCGCGACATGGACGTCCGCGACCCCCTCGTCGTCGATCTCGGCACCGGGTCGGCGGCGATCGCGCTGTCGATCGGGCTGGAGGCGCCGCGCTCCCGCGTGCACGCCGTGGAGAAGGACCCGACCGCGTTCGTGCACGCCACCCGCAACATCGAGGAGCTGGACGAGCGCGGCCGCGTCCGGCTGCACCTGGACGACTTCGCCACCGCCCTGCCCGAGCTGGACGGGACCGTCGACCTGGTCGTGTCGAACCCCCCGTACATCCCGATGAGCGAGTGGGAGTACGTGCCGCGCGACGTCCGCGACCATGATCCGGCCGACGCGCTGTGGGGCGGCGGGGACGACGGCCTCGACGCGATCCGCGTGGTCGAGCGCACCGCGCGGCGGCTGCTGCGTCCTGGCGGCTACGTGGCGGTCGAGCACAGCGACCTGCAGGGCAACGGCGTCTACTGGGTGTTCGCGGAGGAGAACGGCTGGCGCGACGTCCGCAACCGACGCGACCTCACCAACCGGGACCGCTTCGTCACGGCCCGGATCGCGTCCGACTAGCGGTCTGGAGCGCCGCTATCCTGGGCGGTGCCATGCCGGACGAGCGCTGCGCAGATGGGAAGACGGGCGACCGTGAGCCGACGTTATGACTGCTCCGATCCGATGGAGCGCACCCGCGGGATCGCCGAGGCCGTGTCGGCCGTGCGGCGCGGCGAGCTGATCGTCCTGCCGACCGACACCGTGTACGGGGTCGGTGTGGACGCGTTCCTGGCGGACGCGGTGCAGAAGCTGCTGGACGCGAAGGGACGCGGCCGCGAGATGCCGCCGCCCGTCCTGGTCGGGTCGGTGCGGGCCGCGACGGCGCTGGTGGAGAACCTCGGCACCTACGGGCAGGACCTCGTCGACGAGTTCTGGCCGGGCGCGCTGACGCTGGTGTGCCGCGCCAACCCGAACCTCATGTGGGACCTCGGCGAGACCAAGGGGACCGTCGCGCTGCGGATGCCGATGCACGAGCTGGCGGTGGAGCTGCTGAAGGAGACCGGCCCGATGGCCGTGAGCAGCGCGAACCTCAGCGGCCGGCCCGCGGCCCGGGACGTCGAGGAGGCCGAGAAGATGCTCGGCGACGCCGTCTCGGTCTACCTGGACGGCGGCGTGTCCGGGCACGCCGACCCGTCGACGATCGTGGACCTGACCGGGTCGGTGCCGCGGCTGCTGCGCGTCGGCGCCATCCCCGAGGACAAGATCCGCTCGGTGGTCGGGGTGCTGCTGACCGAGGAGGACGAGGAGGACGAGGCGGACGAGCCCGACGAGTCCGGCGATTCCGAGGACTCCGACGGGCCCGCAGACGCCGCGTCCGGGCCGGAGATCGGTAAGCCTTCCCTCACCAAGGGAGACGGCGCGCACACCCAGGACGCGCCCGCTGAGCCGTCCCCCGAGGCCGCTGAGCCCGCAGAGGCCGCGGCGAAGCCGTCGCTCACCAAGGACGACGAGAAGTAGCGCAGGTCGAAGCCGTCCGGAAGCCTCTCCTAACCCGGCGAGAGTATCGGCGTCGTTACACCCGCATGATCTCGGCAACGGTGGAACCATGCCTGACGTGCGTGGCCGTGTCCGGGGGCCTGCGATCACCGCGGGCGTGCTGCTGACCCTCGTCCTAGCGCTGCCCGCCCCCGCCCCCGCCACCGCTTCCGCCTCCGCCTCCGCCTCCGATGAGCGCATCCCGACCTACGACGTCCTCCTCACGATCGGCGCGGACGGCGTCCTGTACGTCCGGGAGACGATCACCTACGACTTCGACCGGGGCGGCGAGCACGGGATCGTGCGGAGCGTCCCGTTCCGGCACGGCGACCGGGTGTACGACGTGCGGGACGTCCGGACCAGCTCGTCCACCGGCGCCCCGTCCCGGGTCAGGACGACGCGGTTCCTGAACGACGTGCGGATCAGCGTCGGGGACCGGAACCGCGAGGTCAGCGGGCGCCAGGCGTACGTGATCGAATACGCCGTGGCGTGGGCGTTCACGCCCCGCACCCGCCACGACGAGCTGCTCTGGGACGCCATCGGGACGGCCTGGAGCGTGCCGATCGGGAACGCGGCCGTCCGGGTGGAGGCGCCGGTTCCGCTGCGGCATGCCGCCTGCCGGGCGGGCGCCCCCGGCGCGACGACCCGCTGCCTGCGCGACCGCGACGGCCCCTACGCCGTGGACTTCATCCAGCGCGGGCTCGCCCCGCACGAGGGCATGACGATCAAGGTCAAGCTGCCGAAGCGGGCGATCGCCGTGCAGCCGCCGCGGTACGTCCCGCCGCGCTGGACGGGCGGCTGGACGGGCACCGCGCTGCTCGCCCTCGCCCTCGCCGCCGTGGCCCTGCTCGCCCGCCGCCCGGCGCTGCCGGGACGCGCCGGCGCGGGCCTGGCCGCGGCCGGATTCCTGCTGGTCGTCGCCGACGCGGGCGACGACCTGGCCGCCCATGGCGGATGGGCGTTCTCGCTCGGGGACCGGTGCCTCGCCGGCCTCGCGCTCATGATCGTCGGGGCGGGGATCAGGTGCGCCCGCCGGTTCCGGGACGGCGCGATCGGGCACCGGACGGTCGCCGGTCGGACTACAGTTGGTCGGTCGCGATGTGAACAGATCGTCCCGGCGAGCCGTCTACCAAGGTGACGGCCCGCGCGGACGGGGTACGGAGCGTGCGCGGGCGACCGCGAGGCGTGCGAGACGCGCCGGACGCGCCGGGCGGAATCGGTGAAGGGAGGCGCAGGGGAGTGCGGGAATACCTGCTCAGCATCCTGGTCGCCGCCCTCGTCGCCTACCTGCTGACGCCGCTGGTGCGCACGTTCGCCGTCTGGTTCGGCGCGCAGGCCGTCCCCCGCGAGCGCGACGTCCACGTCATCCCGACGCCCCGGCTCGGCGGCCTCGCGATGTTCGGCGGGATGGTCGCGGCGCTGGTGGTGGCGACCGGGCTGCCGGAGATGCGCAAGGTCCTCGCGGACGGCGACATCAGCGTCACCAGGGCGCTGCTGCTGTCCGGCGGCCTGCTGGTGCTGATCGGCATCGCGGACGACCGCTGGGAGGTGGACGCCCTCACCAAGTTCGCCGGCCAGGTCGCCGCGGCCGGGATCTTCATCATGCAGGGCATCCAGATCTACGTGATCCCGCTGCCGACGGGCGAGTCGCTGACGCTGCCGCCCGCCTACGGGGTGCCGCTGACGGTCTTCGTCGTCGTCGCGACGATCAACGCGGTGAACTTCATCGACGGCCTGGACGGCCTCGCCGCGGGCGTCGTCGGGATCGCCGCGCTGGCGCTGTTCTCCTACGCCTACCTGCTGTCGCGGACGGAGGGGCTCAGCACGCTGACCGCCGCGACCCTCATCGCCGCGATCCTGTTCGGGATGTGCCTGGGCTTCCTGCCGCACAACTTCAGCCCGGCCAAGATCTTCATGGGCGACACCGGCTCGATGCTGATCGGGCTGCTGCTCAGCGCGTCCACGATCATGCTGACCGGCCAGTTCGACCCGGCCGTGCTCGCCAACGGGCTGTTCCCGTTCTTCGTCCCGCTGCTGCTGATCCCGGCGGTGGCGGCGGTGCCGTTCATCGACATGCTGCTCGCGGTGTGGCGGCGCACCAACCAGGGCCGGTCGCCGTTCGCGCCCGACAAGCAGCACCTGCACCACCGGCTGCTGGAGCTCGGCCACTCCACCCGCCGCGCCGTCCTGATCATGTACTTCTGGGTCGGCCTGCTGGCGTCCGGCCTGGTCGGCCTGGCCCTGTTCGACGCCGCCTGGATGACACTGGGTGTCACGGTCCTCGTCGCGGTGGCCGGCGTCCTCGTCATGATCGCCAAGCCCCGCCGCCGCCCCGCCGCCGTCCCCGGCGGCGGCGACCGCTCCGCCGAGCGGCCCAGAATGCCGGTCTGACCTCGCCGTACCCCGGCGCGAGCAGACCCGGCTCCTGGGCTAGAGTCCGTGGTGCCTAGCGTGGGGGGTCGCTCTCTCCCCCCGGATCGCATTACCTCTAGGGTAATTGCGGACATACCGGACGCTTGTGATACCTTTCACGAACAACGGACGACCACTCAACGTGACCAGCCGGAGCCCTCATGCATACCTCCGACGCCCGGATGCTCCGCGGCGCCGCGATCCCGGCCGCCGCCGCCGGGGTGGGCGCCGTCCTCATCGGCCTGCTGACCGCCGGCGCCAAGGGCGCGTTCGCGGCGGCGCTGGCCACCGTCGTGGTGATCGCCTTCTTCTCGCTGAGCGCGCTCGCCGTCTCGTGGGCCGCCAAGTACTCCGCGCAGACGATGATGCTGGCCGCCCTCGCCAGCTACACGGTCAAGATCCTCGCGGTGATGGTGCTGGTCACCGCCATGGACGAGGTCACGATCTGGAACACCAAGGTCTTCGCCTGGACGGTCATCGGCCTCGCGCTGCTGTGGATCGCGGCTGAGTTCCGCCTCGCGATGCAGCAGAAGCTCTACATCGACGAACCCCAGAACGTCCTGGACCGGAGTCCGTGATGACGCACTCACGGACGGAGCCGGCCCGCAGGGACTACTCCAATATGACCACCGCATGGATGGCCTGCTATCGTCCGGAGCGCGATGAGCGAGCAGAAACGTCGGCCGGAGGACGGCCAACGGGAATTCGCCGATGCCGCCTGGTCCGTGCCCAGCTACCTCCTCTCCGGGATGATCATCTGGGGCGGTCTCGGGTGGCTGCTGGCCGAATGGACGGGCCAGAACTGGCTGACCGCGGTCGGTGTGGTCATCGGTGTCGGGCTCGCCGTCTACCTGGTCTACGTGAAGTACGGTCGCACCCTCTGAGCGGCCCCGCCGCCGAGGAAGCCTTCGTGAAACATCAACACAGTGATGAAGGGAACGCCGCGTGAACGCGCTGACGGTCCTCGCCTCCGAGGGGGCTGAGTTCCAGGCCCCTGGGACGGAGCTGTTCGAATTCCCGCCCCTCTTCGCCGGCGGCCCTGAGTGGCTCACCAAGCCGGTCGTCTTCGCGGTAGTCGGCTCGCTGGTGGTGTGCGTCTTCTTCTGGAGCGCGTTCGCCAAGCCCAAGCTGGTGCCGAAGGGCGTCCAGAACCTCGGCGAGATCGGCTACATGTTCGTGCGGGACGAGATCGCCCGCCCGTTCCTCGGCCGCAACACCGAGCAGTGGATGCCGCTGCTCATGTCGATCTTCTTCCTCGTCTGGATCTGGAACATCTTCGCGGTCGTCCCGATCATCCAGTTCCCGGTCGCCTCGCACATCGCGTTCCCGGCCGTGCTGGCGCTGTTCGTCTACTTCATCAAGGTGTACCTGGGCATCAAGCACCAGGGCCCGGCGAAGTACTTCACGAACATGATCCCGCGAGGCCTGCCGCTGCCCGTCTACTTCCTGCTGGTGCCGATCGAGTACCTCTCGACCTTCATCATCGCCCCGTTCACCCACGCGGTCCGGCTCTTCGCCAACATGTTCGCCGGGCACATGATCCTCGCGTTCTTCAGCCTCGTCGGCTTCTGGTTCCTGTTCGAGAAGCCCACGGTGGCCGGTTTCGGAGTCGGCATCATCGGGGTGCTGGTCACGATCCTGATGACCGCGTTCGAGCTGCTGATCCAGTTCCTGCAGGCGTTCCTGTTCACGATGCTCGCCGCCATGTACATCCAGAGCGGCCTGCACGCGGACCACTGAGCCCCAGGGCGGCGCCTCGACGTTCCGCCCGTACCGACAACCTCGTAAGCACAGACCGGCGAACCTTTCGCCGGCCGACAGAAAAGGAATGAAGCAATGGGAGTCCTCGCCGAGGTCAGCGGTAACGTCACCTCGATCGGGTACGGCCTTGCGGCCATCGGCCCGGGTATCGGCGTCGGCATCATCTTCGGCCAGGGCGTGAACGCCATCGCCCGCCAGCCCGAGCTGACCGGTGTCATCCGCACCAACATGATGCTGGGCTTCGTCCTCACCGAGGCCCTCGCCCTGATCGGCCTGGTCGCGCCGTTCATCTTCCAGGGCATCAAGTAGCGGGTCCGTCCCCTGAGGAAGGGCTGAAGACATGATCAGAGCGGCGTCCGTCCTCGCGGCGGAGGAGAACAACCCCCTCATCCCGCACACGTTCGAGATGGTCGTGGGCATCTTCTCGTTCGTCGTCGTCCTGGTCGTCGTCGGCAAGATGCTCGTCCCGCGGCTGCAGAAGACGCTGGAGGAGCGCACCGAGGCGATCGAGGGCGGCCTGGAGCGGGCCGAGCAGGCGCAGAAAGAGGCCAAGCAGGTCCTCGAGGAGTACAAGGCCCAGCAGAAGGCGGCCGCGGTCGAGGCGTCCAACGAGCGCCGCAAGGCCGAGGAGCAGGGCGCGCAGATCATCGCCCAGGCCAAGGAGCAGGCCCAGGTCGAGGCGCGCCGGATCGTCGAGAACGCCAAGGCGCAGATCGAGGCGGAGCGGCAGCAGGCGCTGCAGTCGCTGCGGGCCGAGATCGGCGCCATGTCGGTCGAGCTGGCCGGACGTGTCGTGGGCGAGTCCCTTGAGGACAGCGCGCGGCAGAGCCGGGTCGTCGACCGGTTCCTCGAAGAGCTCGAGGAGCGCGCTCGCACGCAGGAGCAGATCACATCATGACCATCACGGGAGCGGTGAGCAGGGCGTCGCTCGCCGAGGCCAGGGAGCGGCTGGAGTCGGTGATCGACTCCGGCGACTCCGGGCTGGCCGAGCTCGGCGGCGACCTGTTCGCGGTGCTGCACCTGATCGACCGCGAGCACGGCCTGCGGCGGGCGGTCTCCGACCCGGCGCGGGACGGCGCCGACAAGGCGCAGCTCGCCCGGATCCTGCTGGAGGGCAAGGTGTCGCTGGCCGCTCTCGGGCTGGTCGCCGACGTCGTCCGGCTGCGCTGGTCCAAGCCGTCGGAGCTGGCGGACGCGGTGGAGACCCTCGCGGTCACCGCCGAGGCCGCCCGCGCCGAGGCCGAGGGCAAGATCGACGACCTGGAGGACGAGCTGTTCCGGTTCTCCCGCGTCGTCGAGGGCGAGCCGGAGCTGCGCGGCGCCCTCGCCGGGCAGGGGCTGCCGGACGAGCGCAAGCTCGGCGTGGTCAACGCCCTGCTGGACGGCAAGGTCACCGCGTCGACGCTGACGCTGGTCACCGAACTGGTGCTGCGCCCGCGAGGACGTAGCCTGGAGGGTGGGCTCGCCGAGTACGGCAAGCTCGTCGCCCAGCGCAGGCAGCGGCTGGTGGCGCTCGTGCGCACGCCCGCCGAGCTGCCGGAGGCGCAGCGGACGCGGCTCGCCGCGGTGCTCGCCGCCGCGTACGGCCATGACGTACACCTGAACATCGAGATCGACCCCACGGTGATCGGCGGAATGTCGGTCGAGATCGGGGACGAGATCATCGACGGCACGATCGCCGGACGGCTGGACGACGTCCGCCGGCGGCTCGGTTCCGGCTGAGGCCGGCAGAGCGGACTCTGAGGAGCAAGAGAGGAATCATGGCGGAGCTGACGATCCGTCCGGATGAGATCCGGAACGCGCTGGAGCGCTTCGTCCAGTCGTACGAGCCCGATGCCGCCGCGCGCGAAGAGGTCGGCACCGTCGTCGATTCCGGCGACGGCATCGCCCACATCGAGGGCCTGCCGTCCGCGATGGCGAACGAACTCCTCGAGTTCGAGGACGGCACCCGTGGCCTGGCTCTGAACCTGGACGTACGCGAGATCGGCGCCGTTGTCCTGGGGGACTTCAGCAAGATCGAGGAGGGCCAGAAGGCCCGCCGCACCGGCGAGGTCCTCTCGGTCCCCGTCGGCGACGGCTTCCTCGGCCGCGTCGTGGACGCGCTGGGCAACCCCCTGGACGGCAAGGGCCCGGTGGAGAGCACCGAGCGCCGCGCACTCGAACTGCAGGCCCCCACGGTCGTGCAGCGCCAGTCGGTCAGCGAGCCGCTGCAGACCGGCATCAAGGCGATCGACGCGATGACCCCGATCGGCCGGGGCCAGCGGCAGCTGATCATCGGTGACCGGCAGACGGGCAAGACGACCGTCTGCGTGGACACGATCATCAACCAGAAGGAGAACTGGGAGTCCGGCGACGAGAAGAAGCAGGTCCGCTGCATCTACGTCGCGATCGGGCAGAAGGGCTCCACGATCGCGAACGTGCGCCGCTCCCTGGAGGAGGCCGGCGCGCTGGAGTACACCACGATCGTGGCGGCGCCCGCGTCCGAGCCTGCGGGCTACAAGTACATCGCCCCCTACACCGGGTCCGCGATCGGGCAGCACTGGATGTACCAGGGCAAGCACGTCCTGATCATCTTCGACGACCTGTCGAAGCAGGCGGAGGCGTACCGCGCCGTGTCGCTGCTGCTGCGCCGCCCCCCGGGCCGCGAGGCTTACCCCGGTGACGTGTTCTACCTGCACTCGCGGCTGCTGGAGCGCTGCGCGAAGCTGTCGGACGACCTGGGCGCCGGTTCGATGACGGGTCTGCCGATCATCGAGACCAAGGGCAACGACGTGTCGGCGTACATCCCGACGAACGTCATCTCCATCACCGACGGGCAGTGCTTCCTGGAGTCGGACCTGTTCAACCAGGGCGTCCGGCCGGCGATCAACGTCGGCATCTCGGTGTCCCGCGTCGGCGGCGACGCGCAGGTGAAGGCGATGAAGCAGGTCGCCGGCACGCTGCGGCTGGCGCTGTCGCAGTTCCGCGACCTGGAGGCGTTCGCGGCGTTCGCGTCCGACCTGGACGCCGCGTCCCGCGCCCAGCTGGACCGCGGCGCCCGCCTGGTCGAGCTGCTGAAGCAGCCGCAGGGCAGCCCGTTCCCGGTCGAGCAGGAGATCGTGTCCGTGTGGGCGGGCACCTCCGGCGAGCTGGACGACGTGCCCGTCGCCGACGTCCGCCGTTTCGAGCGCGAGTTCCTCGACTACATGGAGCGCGAGCAGAGCGGCTTCCTGACGTCGCTCCGCGAGACCGGGAAGCTGTCGGACGACGGCCTCACCAGCCTCAAGAGCGCGGTCACGGAGTTCAAGAAGGGCTTCCAGACCAGCGAGGGCGAGCTGCTGGCCGAGGAGCCCGTCGAGGCGATCGCGGACGAGGACGTCGAGCAGGAGACGATCACCCGCGTCAAGAAGGACTGACGGCGATGGCCGCACAGCTTCGCCAACTCCGGCAGCGGATCAAGACGGTCAAGTCGACCGCCAAGATCACGCGTGCGCAGGAGATGATCGCCACGTCGCGGATCGTCAAGGCCCAGCAGGCGGTGGCGGCGTCCAAGCCGTACGCCGACCAGATCACGCAGGCCCTGTCCGCGCTGGTGAGCCATCATGTGGGGATCGACCATCCGCTGCTGAAGGAGCAGCCGGCCGACACCCGCAGCGCCGTCCTGATCATCACCAGCGACCGCGGGTTCTGCGGCGCGTACAACGCGAACGTGATCCGCGAGGCCGAGTCGCTGATCAAGGCGCTGCGGGCCGAGGGCCGCGAGCCCGTCCCGTACGTCGTCGGCAACAAGGGCATCACCTGGTACCGGTTCCGGGACCGGGACGTCGCGCAGAGCTGGCACGGGTTCAGCGACCGCCCGGCGTTCGTGAACGCGGAGGAGATCGGCCGTCGGCTGACCGACGACTTCCTGAAGACGGACGCGGAGGGCGGCGTCGGCGAGATCCACGTGGTCTACACCGAGTTCGTCTCGATGCTGACGCAGGCCGTCCGGGTCACCCGGCTGATGCCGCTGGAGATCGAGGAGGCGTCGTCGGACAAGGTCCCCCCGGCGTACGAGTTCGAGCCGTCCGCGTCGGCCGCGCTCGACCTGCTCCTGCCCAACTACATCGAGAGCCGCATCTTCCACATGCTGCTTCAGTCGGCGGCGTCGTTCCAGGCGTCCGTCCGGCGGGCCATGAAGTCGGCGACCGACAATGCCAACGAACTGATCGGGGTCTACACGCGCCAGATGAACCAGGCGCGGCAGGCCGCGATCACCCAGGAAATCAGCGAGATCGTCGGTGGCGCTGACGCGCTCGCCGAGTCTGGCGGGGAGTGATAATGACTGCTCAGGTAGAGACGGCGACCGCCACTGGGCGCGTCGCGCGTGTCATCGGCCCGGTCGTCGACGTGGAGTTTCCCGCCGACAGCATCCCGGACATCTACCAGGCCCTCCACGCGCAGGTCGCGCTGGGCGGCGAGGAGAAGACCCTGACGTTCGAGGTCGCGCAGCACCTCGGCGACAACATGGTCCGGGCGATCTCGATGCAGCCGACGGACGGCCTCGTCCGCGGCGCGCCGGTGACCGACACCGGCAAGTCGATCGCGGTGCCGGTCGGCGAGATCACCAAGGGGCACGTGTGGAACTGCCTCGGTGACGCGCTGGACGTCCCGACCGCGTCCCTGGAGATCAACGAGCGCTGGGGCATCCACCGCCGCGCGCCGGCCTTCGACCAGCTGGAGTCGAAGACCGAGATGCTGGAGACCGGCATCAAGGTCATCGACCTGCTGTGCCCGTACGTCCAGGGCGGCAAGATCGGCCTGTTCGGCGGCGCGGGCGTCGGCAAGACGGTGCTCATCCAGGAGATGATCCGCCGGGTCGCCCGCAACTTCGGCGGCACCTCGGTGTTCGCCGGCGTCGGCGAGCGCACCCGCGAGGGCAACGACCTCTGGGTGGAGATGGCAGAGGCGGACGTCCTCAAGGACACCGCGATGGTGTTCGGCCAGATGGACGAGCCGCCGGGCACCCGGCTGCGGGTCGCGCTGTCCGCGCTGACGATGGCGGAGTACTTCCGCGACGTGCAGAACCAGGACGTGCTGCTGTTCATCGACAACATCTTCCGGTTCACGCAGGCCGGCTCGGAGGTGTCCACGCTGCTCGGGCGCATGCCGTCCGCGGTGGGCTACCAGCCGACGCTGGCCGACGAGATGGGCGTGCTGCAGGAGCGGATCACCTCGACGCGCGGTAACTCGATCACCTCGATGCAGGCGATCTACGTGCCCGCCGACGACATCACCGACCCGGCGCCGCACACCACCTTCGCGCACCTGGACGCCACGACGACCCTGTCGCGCGGCATCTCGGAGAAGGGCATCTTCCCGGCCGTCGACCCGCTCGACTCCACCTCGCGGATCATGGACCCGCAGGTGCTGGGGAACGAGCACTACTCGGTCGCGCAGGAGGTGAAGCGGATCCTGCAGAAGTACAAGGAGCTGCAGGACATCATCGCGATCCTCGGCATCGACGAGCTGTCCGAGGAGGACAAGGTCACCGTCCAGCGGGCGCGGCGCATCGAGCGCTTCCTGTCGCACCCGATGTACGTGGCCGAGCAGTTCACCGGCCAGCCCGGCGAGACCGTGCCGAAGGACGAGACGATCGCCTCGTTCAAGGCGCTGGCGGAGGGCAAGTACGACCACCTGCCCGAGCAGGCGTTCTTCATGTGCGGCGGCATCGAGGACGTCGAGCGGAAGGCCAGGGAGCTGGAGAAGTAGCCCGCACCGGCGGGGCCGCCGCTTGACTGCGAGGGGCGGCCCGCCGGCGACGGCTCCCGGTGGACTCGGAGGGAAAACGTGGCAAACCTGAAGGTCGGGCTGGTCTCGCCGGAGCGCGAGATCTGGTCCGGCGAGGCCAAGACGGTGGTCGCCCAGACCATCGAGGGCTCGCTCGGCATCCTGCCGGGCCACGCCCCGGTGCTCGGCATCCTCCTCGACGGCAGCGTGGTGAAGATCGAGCCGGCCGACGGCGGTGAGCCGATCACCGCGATGGTCGGCAGCGGCTTCTTCTCCGTCGCGGCGGACGAGGTGTCGGTGCTGGCCGAGCAGGCCGAGCTGGGCGACGAGATCGACGTCCCGGACGCCAGGCGGGCGCTGGAGGACGCGCTCGCGGCCGAGGGCGGCGACGACGCGACGCCGGAGCGGCGGGCCCGCGCGCGGCTGCGCGCCGCGGGCATCGAGGCCTAGCCGCGCGGGGCGCGGCGGCTCAGGGCGGACGGCGGGGGATGTGGGCGAGCACCTGGCATGGGACGCGGGCGGGGTGCTCGCCGCGGTCGTCGTGGTGGCGGCGCTGCTGTTCGCGTCCATGGCGGTGCGGCGTCGGCTGTTCACCCGCGGCGGCGGCACCGTGGAGTGCAGCCTGCGGGAGCTGTCCCCGGAGGGCGGAGCCCCGGGAGTGTGGCGGCTCGGCATCGGCCGCTACAAGGGCGATGTCCTGCACTGGCACCGCGTGTTCGGTTTCCGTACCAGGCCCCGGCAGGTGATCCACCGCCGGGGCCTCGTCGTGTCCAACCGCCGCCGTCCCGGCCCGGAGGAGGCGGAGGGCCTGCTGCCGGACGTGAGCGTCATCGAGGTCAGGGACGGCGACCTGACGGTGGAGCTGGCGATGGGCGCGGCGGCGCTGACGGGGTTCCTCGCCTGGCTGGAGGCGGCGCCGCCCGGCTTCCCCGTGGAGCTGCATCCCCCCGAATGACCTGGCCCTGGCCGAGCGCCTCCGTGATTGAGGCGGTCTTGGGTACGGGTTGGTAAGGCGCAGGTATGGAATTGGCGCGGGTGAGCGCGTCACCGTTGTGGGCCGGTGCGGCGCGGGTGAGGATCGCTGCTGGTCAGCTCCGTCCTCGTCCGCAGGAGTGCACGTGCGCAAGCTGCTCATCGGCGCCGCCGTGGCGTTGCCCCTCGCCGTTCTGCCCGCCGCCGTCATGCCCGCGGGGTCTCCGGCCTCCGGCGCCGGGCCTGGCCGTCCCGAACTCGCGAAGCTCGTCACGCTGAAGGACGTCGTGGCGCACCTGGAGGCGTTCCAGGAGATCGCCGACTACAACGGCGGCAACCGCGCGTCGGGCGGCGCCGGGTACGACGTGTCGGTGCGGTACGTCGCCGGACGGCTGCGGAAGGCCGGGCTCACCCCGAAGATCCAGAAGTTCGACTACCCGTTCTGGCGGGAGAGGTCGCGGGCGGTGCTGGCGCGGACGGCGCCGTCCAAGGCGTCCTACCGGCACGGCAGGGACTTCGCCACGCTCGCGTACTCGGGGGCCGGGAAGGTGACGGCGCGCGTGATCGCCGTGGACGTCCCGTCCAGGGGCGAGGGGACGAGCGGCTGCGAGAAGGGCGACTTCAAGGGCTTCACCCGGGGCTCGATCGCGCTCGTCCAGCGCGGGACCTGCACGTTCGCCGTCAAGGCCGCGAACGCGCGGGCCGCGGGCGCGTCCGCCGTCGTGATCTACAACAAGCCCGGCGAGCAGGGGCTGCTGAACGGCACGGTGGGCAAGCCGGCCGGGATCCCGGTCGTCGGCACGTCCCGGACGGTCGGCGTCGCCCTGGCCAAGGCGGCGAAGAAGGGCGGGGTCACGCTGCACGTGCGGACCGACACCGTCCACGGGAAGCGGCGCTCGTCCAACGTCATCGCCGACACCGGACGCGGACGGGCCGACAACGTGGTGCTGCTCGGCGCGCACCTCGACAGCGTCCCGGAGGGCGCGGGGATCAACGACAACGCCACCGGCGCGGCCGCGCTCCTCGCCATCGCCGCGAAGATCGGGCGCCTCGGCAAGGACGGGCTGCGCAACCGGGTCCGGTTCGCCTGGTGGGGCGCGGAGGAGGAGGGCCTGCGGGGCTCCACGCACTACGTGAAGTCGCTGTCCCGCGCGAACCGCGAGAAGATCGCGGTGGCCCTCAACTTCGACATGCTCGGCTCGCGCAACGGCACCCGCGGCGTCTACGACGGCGACCACTCCACCCGCGCCGGGACGCGCGGCCCCGCCGGATCGGGCGCGATCGAGAAGATGTTCCGCGACTACTTCAAGAGCCGCCGCCTGCCGACGACCGAGCACGTGTTCAGCGGACGCTCCGACTACGGCCCGTTCATCGAGGCGGGCATCGCGTCCGGCGGCATGGCCACCGGCGCGGACGGAGTCAAGACCGCGGCGGAGGCCAAGGCGTTCGGCGGCCGGGCGGGCAAGGTGTACGACCCCTGCTACCACGCCAGGTGCGACCGGCTGAAGAACGTCAACCACAAGCTCCTCGACACCAACGCCGACGGGATCGCGCACGTCACGCAGCACCTGGCCCGGACGACCGTCGCCGTGAACGGCGGAGCCCGCCTGACCGTCGGCGGCGTCCCGGCGTCCGACGCTCCCGCCTGGCAGGGCCCGTACCGGCTCCGCTAGGGCTCTAGGCGGGCGAGACGGTGATGCTGCCGTTGCCGCTGCGGAGCTGAAGCTGGTGCCGCGCGCCCGAGTCCTGCCGGACGGCCGAGTCGACCCGCTCGCCGCCGTTCGCGCTGGACATGCTGATCGCGTAGCCCTCGCTGGTCGGGACGCGGACGTGCACCGACCCGTTGTCGCTGACGGCGCGGACGCTCGTCGGCGGCGTGATGAGCCGCAGGTCGATGCTGCCGTTGCTCGTCTCGGCGGTGATCCGGTCGGTGGTCAGGTCGCCCGCGTCGATCGAGCCGTTGTCGGTGCGGACGTCGGCGACGGTGGCGCGTCCGCTGAGCTCGATGCGGCCGTCGTAGGTGTGGGCGGTGAGCTGGTTCACGGTGAGGCCGGTGGCGTTGATCGAGCCGTTGTCGCTGCGCAGGACGGCGGTCGTAGCGCGTCCGGCGACGTTGATCGAGCCGTTGTTCGAGCTGATCGCGGCCGTCGTCGCGCGCAGGTCGGTCACCTTCATCGAGCCGTTGTCGCTGTGCAGCTTCACGGCCCCGCTGAGCCCGGACGCGACGACCGCCCCGTCGGCGTTGTCGACCTCCACGGGCATGTTGTGCGGAACCGCGACGCGGTAGGAGACGCCGCAGTTCGTGTACCCGATCGTGGCCCTGGCGCACTTGGACGACAGCGAGAGCGTGTCGCCTTCGACGGTGTGCCGCGCCTCCGGCTTGTTCTTGTCGTTGGACCAGCGCAGCCGTTCCCGCACCTTGACGCCCGGGGAGTCGGACGCCGTGAGCACCAGCCTGTTGCCGTTCGACTTGATCTTCAACGCGGTGATCCCGGCGGGCGCGGAGTAGGAGCGGTCCTCCTGATGCGTGCCGAAGGTCAGGTTGCCGCACCCGGTCAGCGTCGCCGCGGCCGCGGCCGTCGCGACGGCCGTGATCGTCAGGGTCCTCACGTGGTCACTCCTGTTGTCGCTGTGCGCCCTGCGGAAAGCTGTGCGCCCGTACGGAACCAGCCTGCTCCGCAGGAGGCGGCGTCACCAGGAGGGGAACCGGTCTCCCAGGGGTGGGGCTAACCCCACCATGGTGGTCTCAACGTTCCCCGCCCGGCTTCCAGAGCACGTCGCCGTGCTCGGCGTTGGCGATGCGGCACAGGATGAACAGCAGGTCGGACAGCCGGTTGAGGTAGCGCGCCGTCAGCGGGTTCACGCCGCCGACCGGGGCCTCCGGGTCGCCCTCGGCGGCGGCGCCGTGCGCCTCGATCGCCGCCCACGCGGTGCGTTCGGCGCGGCGGCTGACCGTCCGCGCGACGTGCAGCAGCGCCGCGCCCGGCGACCCGCCGGGGAGGATGAAGCTGCGCAGCGGCGGGAGGGCCTCGTTGTGCTCGTCGCAGGCCGCCTCCAGCCGGTCGACGTACGACGCCTCCACACGCAGCGGCGGGTACGGCGGGTCGGGGACGACCGGCGCGCACAGGTCGGCGCCGACGTCGAACAGGTCGTTCTGGACGACGGTCAGCAGCGCGACGAGATCGTCCGGCAGGGCCCCCAGCGCGATGGCGGCGCCGATGGCGGCGTTGGCCTCCTCGACGTCGGCGTAGGCGGCGAGCCGCGGGTCGGTCTTGCTCGTCCGGGACGCGTCGCCCAGCGCGGTGGTGCCGTCGTCGCCCGTCCGGGTGTAGATCCGCGACAGGACGACGGGGTTGTCCCTGTTCTTCGCCATGTCGATCAGCCTAGCGACCGCCGCCGCCAGAAGGCCGTTCGGTAGGGTTCGAGAAATACCCCGGAGGCCGCCGTGTACGACTACATCATCGTGGGAGCGGGCAGCGCGGGCTGCGTTCTCGCCGCCAGACTGACCGAGGACCCCTCGGTGAAGGTCCTGCTGCTGGAGGCGGGCCCGCCCGACGCGGCCCCCGAGATCCACATCCCGGCCGCCGCCGCGACGATGTTCAAGGGCCCCTACGACTGGGACTACACCACCGTCCCGCAGGAGCACGCCGGGGGACGCGGCGTGTACTGGCCGCGGGGCCGGACGCTCGGCGGCAGCTCGTCCACCAACGCGATGATCTACATCCGCGGGTCCCGGTACGACTACGACACCTGGCGCGACTCCTACGGCTGCGAGGGCTGGGGCTACGAGGACCTGCTGCCCTACTTCTGCCGCGCCGAGGACCAGCAGCGCGGCGAGATCCCGTACCACGGCGTCGGCGGCCCCCTCCGCGTCGAGGACCTGCGCTACAAGCACCCGCTGACGCGCGCGTGGGTGCAGTCGGCCAAGGCGTACGGCCTCGCCGCGAACCCCGACTTCAACGGCGCCGACCAGGACGGCGTCGGCTTCTACCAGGTCACGCACAAGCGCGGCCGCCGCTGGTCCACCGCCGCCGGCTACCTCCACCCGGTCGAGAACCGCCCGAACCTCACGATCGTCACCGACGCGCTGGTGACCCGCGTCCTGTTCGAGGGCCGCCGCGCGACCGGCGTCCGGTACGAGGCGCGCGGCGAGAGCCTGTCGGCCCGCGCCGAGGCGGAGGTCATCCTGTCGGGCGGCGCGGTGAACAGCCCGCAGCTCCTCATGCTCTCCGGGATCGGCCCCGCCGACCACCTGCGCTCGCTGGGCATCGACGTCCTAGCCGACTCCCCGGTCGGGCAGCGCCTCCAGGACCACCCGTTCGTGACCGTCATGTTCGCCACCCCCCGGACCAAGGCCCTGTGGGAGCTGGCGCACAGGCGCTCCCTCGCCCTCTACCAGGCGTTCGCGCGCGGCCCGTACGCGTCCAACCTCGCCGAGGCGGGCGGGTTCGTCCGGACGGTGGAGGGCCTGCCCGCGCCCGACCTGCAGTACCACGTCCTGCCGTCGCCGTTCGTCAAGCAGGGCCTCACCGAAACGCACGAGCGGCTCCTGTCGATCCTCGTGGCCGCCGTCGCCGTCGCCGGCCGCGGCTCGATCACCCTCCGCTCCGCCAGCCCCCACGCCAAACCCCTCATCGACCCGGCCTACCTCGCCGACAAGGCCGACCTGGACATCCTGGTCGCGGGCGTCCGGCAGGCGCGCGAGATCGCCGCGTCCGGACCGCTGGCGTCCCTGACCGGCGGCGAGTGGGCCCCCGGCGAGCAGGCCGACACCGACGAGGCCATCGTCGACTTCGTCCGCCGCGACGTCGCGACCCTCTACCACCCCACCAGCACCTGCGCGATGGGCGCGGACGACGCCGTCTGCGACCCGGACCTGCGCGTCCGCGGTGTCGAGGGCCTGCGCGTGGTGGACGCGTCCGTCATGCCCGCCGTCCCACGCGGCAACACCAACGCCCCCACCATCGCGATAGCCGAACGCGCCGCCGACCTAATCCGCAACCACACCCCGCTAAAGCCCGCCACCGCCGAGAAATGAGAAACGCCCTCGTCCGGGGGACGAGGGCGCGCGTTGCTTCCTAGCTCGCGTTAGAGATCGAGCGCGCCCGCCTTAGCCTGAGCGAGCAGCTCACCGAAGGCTGCCCGGTCCATAGTGAAGTGCCCGGCGTCCGGGTCCTTGCTGTCCCGAACACCGATGACGGCGTCCGTCAACGCCACCTCAACGCACTGGCCGCTCTGCCCACCGCTGTAGCTGCTCTTGCGCCACCCTTGCGCGACCTCAACGCACATGCCGGTGTCTCCTCCGCTGTGGCTGCTTTTGCGCCAGCGGGCGGACGAGAAGTCGTTCATCTCCACAGTTCCTCCAACGCCTTGCGGATTGCGGCTTGCGAGTCTTCGGCGTTCAGCGCCTTGGACCTGATCAACTCAAACAGTATGCCAAGTTCGGCGACATATCCGTCATCATCGATCAGCCGCCCACGGCCGCCCGCCATCTCGGCGTATGCGGTGTCAGGCTCTCCGGGCGAGCACAAGATCGTGAACGACCCCTCCGGGAGCAGTTCAGCGTCCTCCGGGACCACGTGGATACGGATCTGGGGCAACGCCGCCAAGTCCAGCAGGCGCTCTAGCTGAGCACGCATGACTTCTCGGCCACCGAACGGACGGCGGAGTGCAGATGCGTCGATAAGCGCGACGATCACGGGTGGGTTCTCCCGGTGCAGGATCTCCTGTCTCTGCATCCGCTCAGCCACGACCTGTTCTAGTTTGCCGGGTTGTTGAAATGCCCGCAGGACGGCGCGCGCGTAATCCTCCGTGTGGAAGAGGCCGGTGATCGCGAAGTTCTCGTACTTCTTAATCATGGCGGCGTCGGACTCGGCGTCGACGAACTCGGGGAAGCCCGCCGGGAGGCCGGTCTCCTCGATGACGCGGGGGTAGAGAGCCTCGAAGAACTGCTCCAGGCCGAAGACCTCGTCGAACTTCTGGCAGACCTTGAAGGTCGGACGGCGTGCGCACAATTCGATCCCGCTGACCAGGCTGCCGGAGATGTGCACTTTCGCCCCAAGGGCGGGTTGTGACCAGCCTTTTCCCTCTCGCTGCTGCTTGAGGTGGTAGGCGAAGAATGCTCGGGCCGATTCGGACGGGGGCGGAGTCGGCATGGTGGCCCTTCCTCTCTACACGGGGCGATGTGCGGCGCCCTGGTCACCTGTGGAGATGAAGCTGTAGCCGAGAGTAATCGAAATCTCAAAGGATTGGTGGCCAGACGAAAAATCCCGCATGACAAAGAGGTCGATCATGGGAGCGCATGAACGGTGTCCGGGTACACGCCATTTCCCGGCGCCCCCGGTGGAAGTGAAGACGGAGAGCGGCCCGCAGACGCTGATTCCGCAGCGGGAGCGCGTCACATTCCTGGTCAGGCTCTCTGAGTCGTTCGGTCCGGTCGTGGGGTTGCTGACCGCGTTCGCCGTCATCAACGGCTACATGGTCCTCAACGTGATCCCGCAGGACGTTTCCGGGCGGGCGACGACCGTCGGGTGCCGCTACCGCGACGGGCAATGGTGGTTCTACTACGTCCACACGGGCGCGCCCATCCGTCCGGCCAACGAGCTGACCGCGACGGCGCACCAGATCAGGAACCACATAGAGGGAGCGGCGCGATGACGGAACCGACGACGGCGGACGGACGCCAGAACGCCGCCGACTACGTGTTCGCGCTGGCGGAGCTGCTGCGCGGCCACGGCTACTCGCCGGAACAGCTGGGCACTCGGCGGCTCCGGGTGACGGACGGGGAGGACTCGCGGGCCGTGGAGATTCAGTGCCACCGCAGGCGCGGGGACGCGGACCGCTGGTGGTTCACCTGGGGCGACGGATTCTGGATGTGCGAGGCCGACCACCCCACCGACGCCCTCGTCCAACTCAAAACCGCCCTCCACCGAGCGGAGTGAAGGCCCCCTTCCAGATACCGGGCGAGGATGAGACCCTCGCCCGGTATCAGCTCGTCTGTTCGGATTTCACGTCTCCGCTACTGCTGATCCGGTGCTCTGTCGGATCGGCGCGAGGCGGCCAGCCGCTCGAGCACTCGTTCAGCCAGATGCTGGAAGTCTGCGCGGCACATTTGAACGTATGTTTGCGTGCTGCCCGGTGCTGTGCTCCGTCGGCCGCTTTGAGATCGAACATGGGATTGCGTGCGTTGTACGCCGGCGACATCAGGCTCTGATGGCAGTTCGTTTTGCGAAATGCGGCTGCCGTACTAGTCTCCATGCTTCTTCAACAGCTCCCGAATCCTCTGGAGCTGCTTATCGCGATTCCGCTTCAATTCGATCAAAGCTTCGGAATTGGCTTCGATTTCCGCGTTCTGGTATTCGGACTCGACAGCGAATGTGACCCCCAGCAGGTTGACCTGATACTTGCACTGGACGTCTACTTTTGCGGCCCTGATTTCTTCTCTAGAAATCTTCGGATTGTTGAGGTTCCAGCGTTTGTCTGGCACTCGCATATCGAGGGGAGGTGACGCGAAGCCCTTCGCCTTTATGCATTCAGACCAAGATTTTCTTACTCTTATGACTCTTTGGTCGCTGAGCGCTTTCTCAAGGCTGTCGTGCGACAGCTTCGCGACCAGGTTCGACTCCGCACCAGGCACTTGCCAGATTGTGCGTGCTGCTTCCCCTCGGCATCCCCCTTGGGGCAGAGGCCGGCCCAGCAGGACGGTCGGTGGCTTCTTTTGCTGAGGTTCGGGCAGCATCTCTCCTGATGCGCTCACTCGTGCGGGAAACTCGCCGTACTTCGCCAGATGCTCATCCACTGAGAGGATCTCTTTGCTTCCGGGCTTTGCCGGCCCGCCGGCAACGGTTGGCACATGGTAGCCGAAGATTGCTACATCGTTCGGGTCGCTTACTCCGTAACGTCGCGACCTCAGCTGCTGGTCGGCTCTACTCGCCTCCCGAGATACCTGTTCCGACCCGTATGAGCGGGTGAAGCCGTATCGGCGCATGCAGGAGTTTATCAAACGGGCTTCCAGAGCTCTCTCCGGTGCAAGCTGCGCCAAGCTCAGTTCATACGTTTGGAGCGGCAATCGTAGCTGCGCCATACTGGTCGGTGTGGGGACCGGGACAGGACCCGTGCTCTTCGTGGCGGTGCTCGTCGCGCCGCATGCGGTTGCCAGACCGAGCGCCGATATTGCAGCTGCGCCCATCGGTAGCAACTTGGCAAGGTGAAGTTTTCGGATCAAGCAATTTCCTTGAATGATCGGCCGCGCACTATGCGGGGTGGCAGGGCTTGTGATCACCAGGGATACACGTAGGCGCAAGCCTCGTTGTTGCGTAGTGCGCCCAGGAGATTCCCGGCGTAGCCCGGCCTGACCCAGTCGACCCCACCGGTGCAGCCGACATATTGCCATGCGCCAACCGTGTAGCTTCCTTTCGATCCGATGGAGGCCGCATTGTTTCGGACCGACTGGCCAACTCCGAGCGTGCCCCAGCCGTGATCCCTGAATCGCCAGGAAGTCAGGTCCGAAGCGGTATTAGTGCTGCCCGTGGCTCCGTTCCACAATCCTGGGCTGTAATAGAGGCACCACGTCGAACACGTTTGCCCCCATGTACCCGGGCCCCAACGGCTGACGTCATCGGCGCCCGCCGACGTAGCGGTGAGCATCATCGTCGCACCGCCGGCGACTGCGGCCAAACCCGTCGTGATCGCCAGACGCCCAAGCGTGCTTCCCATTCACCGTCTCCTTTTCCAGGTAGCTGCCATAAAGGTACGAGAGTGGCCAAGCGGGACGGCGATGCAGCAGCCCCGTCAAGGGTTGTGCCTTGCCATGTCGCGCTGACTTGCTACTCGCTGTCTATCCGTGGGTCCTTTGGAGACGTGCCAGCTTCTTGGCCGTGCTCCGCCGTGCGGGGGAGGTGATGTCAATGCCTGACCCTGCGCCCATGCCGGGGGTGTCCTTCCAGCCTCGGATCTCTTGTGCGGCCTTTGCCAGCCTTGGGTCTCCGGGCTTGAGGTCAATGTAGAACAATGATTCGTCCGGCTTGCGGTCGTCGCCACCCCAGCGGACCACGCCGTCGAGTTCGGCGAGAATGTCACGGATGACGAGCTCCTGCTGTGGGTAGAAGCCACCGCGGGCACTCGCCGGGTAGTGGCCTGGGCGGATCTGCACCGCCGTCCCGGATGCCTGGTTGGACTCTGCCAGGTTCCGTCTCACCGTGTGCGGGGCACGCCATCCGACCACGTCCTCGTTACTGAGGAGGGTGTCGACCTCGTAGTGGAAACGGCGGATGACATGGACGAGGATGGTCTCGACCTCTCCCATGCGAACCTGAACCTCGATGGGAGTGCCGGGGGCGGGCCGGGTGTAGATGTGACCGCGGTCGTCTGCGACCTTCTCCATCTCCCATCCGTTCTTCGATGGGATGCCAGTCGAAACGTGCTCTTTGCGCTGGCGAGCACGCTCCTCGGCTCGTTTCACCGCTTCACGAAGCTTGTTCAGTTCTGGGTTCCGAGCGGATGCGTACCCTGGGCCGGCCAGGAACTGTGATCCGACGGCAGCTCCTGCCGCTATGAAAGCGGCACGCTGCAGAGCGGCGCGTCGTGTCAGGGGGGCCGTCACTTGGTGTCCTCCTTGTGTTTCAAGATCAGAAATCCGGTGAGCGCAATGGCGCAGAGGCCGAGCACGGCCGCGGACGGGTTGACGTAAGTGGGGATGATTGCCTCGACGGTGTGTCCGTCGCTGGCACGGCATCCGAAATGCAGCGGGATGAAAGACGGTTCGTATCCGACCAGGCGTTTCGCGCCCAGCACCTCGTTGCATACCCTGGACTGGTCGGGATCGTCGAAGAAGAGCAGGTGCAGAACGGCCCAGGTGTAGATGCCGATCGTGGCCGCCCAGGCCAAGACGGCTCCGGCCTTGACCGTCGCCCAGGCTGTTCTCGCGCGGCCGGCGCGTACGAGCAGGCGCACGCCGTACAGCACCAGCCAGACAGTGGAGGGGACCCCGATCAGAATCAGTAGTAGTACTGCCGCGGGGTTATGGCCGGAATAGGGTTCGTCTCCTGACACTGCTGCCCTTATGCGTTCCGGGAAATCGAGTTGTACTTCTCCATCACGTAGTACAACCCCATGCGCTTCTTCGCCTCGCTGAAAGCCGGTTCGGCAGGCCCTTGGTAGCGGCGCAGAACTTCGTAGATCTCCTGGTCGGTGTAGTCCAGACTAGGTCGCCGAAGTGCCGGAGAGTTGTCGTCGCCGCCGGGCTTCCCGTCGATGTCCCACATGTGGATCATGGCGACGCTGGTGAGGGCGAACCCCTCGTCCTGGTTCGCGTCTCTCCAGATCCCGTACTTGTCGGCATCCTTGTTCACGTCGAGGATCGGGCGGCCTGTGACATATCCCTGGCGGAGGCAATGGTTCCATGCTCCGATGAGCGTGATGGCTCGCTGTTTGCCGATGCCGGTGGAGGTGTCCCGGATGTACTTGCCGGTGGTGGCATAGGCGGCGATCACGGCGGCCCACGCGGCTTCATCGGCCGGATCGATATGCCGCATTTCCCAGTAAGTCGTCGTCTGGATCAACGCTTTGCGCATGTTGTACCTGTTCGACAGGCTGGTGATCAGCGCGTCGTGGTCGACAACGGTTGTCTGGAAGCATTTCCAGTGCTGGTAGCTTTTGGTGCCGCCGTCGTTCGGGTAACCGAGGGACTCCATGAACTTGCCGACATCGGTCTGCATGGCCGCGATATCCGCGTTGAGTCGGGTGTCGGGTTTGTTCGCTCGGGGCGTGTTGAAGGATCCCTGGCCGACGTCTCGTCCGGAGGCGATGTTGTTGTCGATCTCAATCCTGCCATCGCCAGAGCCGATGGTGCGCGTGACGATCTGGTCGTAGGCCCAGTTCGCCGGGAGGGGATAGCCGAAGTTCCCGGAGAACCCGGAGGACATGTCGGACACAAATGACGCGGACGCGTGGCCAGCGTTGGAGACGCGGGTGCAGACGTTGCGTGGTCCGTACACGCCGACCGTGAACCTGTTGCCGTCGTCGGCGATCGCGTCCTGGATGCCTTTGAAATGGGGGAGGACGGCATTGGTGACGTCCTGGTCGAGCGCGTCGAAGTCAACGGCGAAGAAGATCCGTGTCCCTGTCTTGAAACCGTGATCAAGGGCAGCGTTGATCGCGGCCTGGGCGGCGGCGCGTCCGAGTGGGTAGCTGAAGTCCTCGACGCCGCGCCCGTAGGTCTGGTAGATCGGGAAGCAGCGTAGTCCGTTGGCGGCGATGGTCTGCAGTTCGCCCGGCTGGACGGCCTTCTCCGGCAGTGACGTCGTGCTGGGGTTGGTGAGATAGCGGCCGACGTAGGTAATTCCGTTGTCCTTCAGCGTCTTGGCGCGGGCCGGGGTGATTTTCGTGACACCGTCGCACGCCGCACCCTTGCGGTCTTGATCGCCATAGGAGACCAGGAGTGAGGCCCAGGTCTGGAAGTCTCCCTTACCGGTCACCGGGAGTTTGACAAAGTCCTGGAACTCCCTCACCCGCTGGGCGAGATTGGCGTCGAAGGAGGCGGCGAAGGGGACGGGACGCTGGTTGAGCACCATCCCAGCAGAGAACAGCGAGACCCAAACCCCCGAGTCACCCGAAGCGACGGTGTGAGATTTCAGGCCAGACTGGGTACCTGGGCCAAAAACACCGTTGGCCGTGCCGTCGGCCATACCCAGTTCGTACTGGATGGCGAAGAGCATGAACTTGGCCACGTCTCGGGAGTTGTGGCCGTCGCATGGAATAATGAAGTAGTCTCTGCGTTTCACGTAGCGGCCGTTCAACCAACGCTGAACGCTCCGGATCGCATCGGAACCGGAGTTGATGGTGACATAGGCGTCCATGTTCAGGAGCCCCTTGAACACCTTCGGCGTGAGATCGCTGCCGGGAAAGGAGCCGTCCACACCCATATCCGTCTTCAGCTTGACCATCGCGGTTTGGACGCGAGAGTTGTACTGCCCGTCGATCTCGCCTCCGTCATAGCCCTTGCAGTAAAGGCCGGACTGAATGATCTTACAGAAGTTCGTATTCGGGACGGTCGACGCGTTGAGACTCGGATATCTCGAGGTGAGTGTGGCCAAGGTGGTTGGACCGAAGGCGTCGGACGGAGGTGAGATCCCGAGTTCTACCTGCAGAGCTCGGGTGAGGGCGTACATGGTCTTCCAACCCGTCTGCCCGTCCTCTTCGACGGTCATTCCGATCCGACTGCCATAAGCACTGTTAACGAACTGCTGTGCTCTCCGCACCATCTCGTCAGCCATCTGCATCGCCTTCCGGTTGGGGCTCCGCGGCAAGGTCCGCGTCTCAGTTCTGTTGTGAGCTGATGGGCGGGGGACCATCGTGGACTGCCGATACCTCGGCAAAGGGAGAGAAGCCGGCGGTGTCGCCATGGTTCGCGTTTCGAGTCGACGGCGCCTTTCGCGATGCGGTGCCGGCAGCCGTGATGACCGTTCGAATTCCTGGATGCCGGCTCGAGATCGACTGGATCGTAAGTGACCGGTCTCCAAGGCCACAAGAGGAAAAACGGTTGCCTGGTGGCTACGGTGCGTGAGCCTGCGTTTTGTGCGTCAGGTGGATGCGTTGGAGGCAAGACTAAGAACTGCGGCAATGCGAGCGCGCGCCATCGCTGGACCGCAGCGCGGAGAGGCGAATGTGATCTATATCACTCGACATCAAGTCATTCGTAACGGATCCGTAAACAGGTCGGTCAGCGCATTGCCCGGTCGCCCCGTGATCAGCGCTTTCTCGCATGGTGTCACCGGGTCGACACGCATACGAGCAGAGAAGCGGACTTGTCAAGGCCCTCGTTCGTCTGCAATATCTCCGTGAGAGCGAGATCGACACGGTGGGCGGGCAAAATGAAGAGCACGATTCGGCGGCTGGGCGTGATGGCGGCTTCGGCCACCGTCATCGGCGGCGGCTCCATGCTGTCAAGCCCGTCCCCCGGACGGGGAGTTCGGGGGAGATGGCGACCAACGGCCCGGGACGAACTCCGCCGGCGACGTTCCGGAGTCTGCCGCCGCAGGCAGAGGTCAAGGCCGCCATGGCCGACGTGGAATGTAAGTACCGGGTGAATCTGCTGGGCGTCATGTTCGCGGTCGAGTCGGAATACCAGAACGCGGCGATCGAGGAGAACGCGGAGGCGCTGGCCGACCTGAAGAAGAGACGGGAGGAGCAACTCCGGAAGTTCCGTGAGTTGCTGAAGCGGAACGGTGGCTGACGACCGCGGCACTAGGTCGACATTGGCCAGGCGGCAGCGGCTCCTGGTCGTGGGCGCATGCGCGGTCGCGGTGATCTCCACTGCGGGTCTGGGGGCGTCCACGCTGGTGACGTCCCCTGCCGAGGACGCGGTACGGACGAGCCCGCCCGACGCGAGTGTGCTGACGGCACCGGTCGAATCGAAGGAACTACGCAGAACGGTGGTGTTCCGCGGCCGGTTCACCGCTGCCCGATCCCTCACGTTCACCGCCTCGGCCGGGGTCGGGCCGGATGGGCGGGCCGTCGCGTCCGGGGCGCAGCAGGTGGTCTCCAAGGTGCCGCACCGGACCGGGGACACGGTTCGCGCCGGAGCGGTGCTGGCCGAGGTGTCGTACCGGCCGGTGTTCGTGCTGCCGGGCAGGATCCCGGCGGTCCGCGACCTGGCGCAGGGGCAGAACGGGGGCGACGTGACGCAGTTGCAGGTGGCACTGGCCGCGCTCGGGTACGGGCGAGGCAGCGATCGCGAGGGCGCCTTCGGCGCGGGGACCGCGGCGGCGGTCCGGCGCTTCTACCGCGCGATCGGGTACGCCGCGCCGGTCGCCGCAAGCGGCCCCCAGAAGCCGGACGGCGGCGAGCCCGGGGACATGGAGGGTTCCGATCCCGGTGGCGGCGGTGGGACACGGGTGATGGTGCCCCGGTCCGAGGTGATGTTCTCGCCGTCTTTCCCGGCGCGGATCAGCCGCATGGAGGCCAGGCTGGGGGAGCCTCCAGGTGAGCCGATGCTGACGCTCAGCGTCGGTGGCCTGAAGCTGATCGGCGAGCTGGACCCGACACTGGGGGACTCCGTGCGCGCGGATCAGCGGGTGCGCGTGCTGGCGGAGGAGAGCGGTCGCGAGTACGCGGCCTCCGTCGCGGAGATTGGCAAGATCGTCACCCCGAAGACGGAAGACGGCGGCCGGCCCTACATCCCCGTGCGGATCGCGCCGGAGCGGGCATGGAATCCGTCGCTCAACGGTGCGGACGTGCAGATCACCGTGACGACCGCGGTGACCGGGGGCACGGTGCTCGCCGTCCCGCAGGCGGCGGTCACGGCGCAGGCCGACGGGATGACGTCGGTGACGGTGCTGCCGCCATCGGGTGGACGGAGCCGGGTCCGGGTGACGGCGGGCATGTCGGCGGACGGGTTCGTCCAGGTGACGCCGGTGGGTGACGTGCTGCGTCCGGGGGACCGGGTGGTGGTCGGCCGGTGACCGCTGCGATCTCCGTTCGCGGGCTGAGCCGCACCTACCCGGGTCCTCCACCGGTGACGGCGCTTCATGAGGCTGACCTGGTCATCGAACGGGGCGAGCTCGTGGCCATCGTCGGTCCGTCCGGTTCCGGCAAGTCGACGCTCCTCAACCTGCTCGGCCTGCTGGACCGTCCGTCCTCGGGCGCCTACCGGCTCGACGGAGTGGACGTCGCGCCCCTGAGCGAGGCGGAGCGCACCGCGCTGCGCGGCCAGCGGATCGGCTTCGCCTTCCAGGCGTTCCACCTGCTCCCCTATCGCAGCGCGGTGGAGAACGTGATGCTCGCGCAGCTCTACGCACCGGGCCGGCGTTCCGGTCGGCGTTCCAAGGGGCAGCGCGCCGGACGACGCGAGGCTGCGCAGGCGGCGCTGCGGCGCGTTGGGCTCGGGCACCGCATGGACGCGCTGCCCTCGCGATTGTCCGGCGGCGAGCGTCAGCGGGTGGCCATCGCCCGGGCTCTGGTCAACGAACCGAGCCTGCTGCTGTGCGACGAGCCCACCGGCAACCTCGACTCGGAGACGTCCGCCACGGTCCTGGAACTGCTGGAGGCACTGCACCGGAGCGGCCAGACCGTCGTCGTCATCACCCATGACGCGGAAGTCGCGCGCCGGGCGGAGCGCATCGTCACGATCAGGGACGGCCGGCTTGGCGAGGACGCGGCGCCATGAGCCGCCGAGCCTGGCGCACCGGTGTCCGGCCGTCCCGGCTGCGCATGCGGGACCTGATCGCCGAGGCGGTCGCCGGGATCCTCCAGCGGCCGGGGCGATCGGCCCTGACAATGATCGGAACGGTCCTGGGCACCGGCGCGTTCGTCGCCGTGCTGGGGCTGACCGCCACCGTGTCCGGGCAGATCAGCCGGAAGTTCGATCCCCTGGTGGCCACCACGGTGAGCGTCGAGGTCGTCAGCGAGGCTCCGGTGGACGAGCCCGGCCCCGGTCACGGCAGGCCGGCCGGCCATGGGCGGGCCGACCCGGCTCCGATGGCCTTTCCCTCCGACGCGGACGGGCGCGTCGGCCGACTCAACGGGGTGATCGCCGCCGGTGTCTGGTGGAAGGTGCACTTCGGCACCGATCCGGTCATCGGTGCCACCCCCGCCGTGCGGGAGGGCAGTGACACCGACATCGGGTCCAGCACGCCGGTCCACGCCGTGTCGCCGGGGGCGCTCGCCGCCGTCCGACCACGGGTTTCGCACGGGCTTGTCTTCAACGCCTTCCACGACCGGCGAGGCGAACCGGTGACGTTGATCAGCGAGGCCACGGCCGAACGGCTGGGCATCACCCAGCTCGAAACCAGACCGGCGGTGTTCGTCAACGGGCGCCCTTTGACGGTCATCGGCATCGTCGCCGACACCGACCTGCTGCCCGAACTGATGTCGGGAATGCTCATCCCGCGCGGCACCGCGGAACGCTTCTACGGACGTGCTCCCGCCAACGCGCCCGAACAGATGATCATCCGGACCCGCATGGGGGCGGCCAGGCTGATCGCCCGCCAGGCGCCGGTCGCGCTGCGACCCGACCGGCCGGATCTGTTCACCGCGGTACCGCCACCGGAGCCCCGGGCCCTGCGCGACGGAGTTACCGGCGATCTCACCGGCCTGTTCCTGCTGCTGGCCGTGATCTGCCTCGTGGTTGGCGCGGTGGGGATCGCCAACACCACGTTCGTGGCCGTGCTCGAACGGACGGGCGAGATCGGTTTGCGACGCTCACTGGGCGCACGCCCCAGACATATTGCCGTCCAGTTCCTGACCGAGTCCACCCTGCTCGGTCTGCTCGGCGGCCTGCTCGGCACGTGCTCGGCAGTGCTGACCGTTCTCATCGTCGCGCTTACCAGGCAATGGACGGCCATCCTGGACCCTGTCGCCGTGCTGTCGGCGCCGTCCATCGGTGCCGTCACGGGGCTGCTCGCCGGTCTCTATCCCGCCCTGCACGCCGCACGCATCGAACCCCAAGAGGCCCTCCGGCACTGACGTGTCTGGATGTGCGAGGCCGACCACCCACCGACGCCCTCGTCCAGATCAAGACGGCGCTGCGGCGCGCTGCTCGCTGACGACAACGCAGCGCGCCCCCGTCCTTCTGGACGGGGGCGCGTGGTAGGGCGTACAGGCCGGGGGCGTCACCGCTTCAGGGCCTTCGCGATGCGGACGCGGCGGGCCTTCTTGGCCTCGTTGCGCAGCACCGTCACACGGTCGCTGATGATGATGTTGCTGAAGTCCGGGCGCATCATCTCGTTCTTCTCCTTGTGTCCTGCCGGGCCCTCTCGGCCCGACATCTACAAGGTTCGTCCTAAGGCCCCGGCCCCCACATCGGGACGACGCCTTATCTGAGCGTCCTAGGGCGCCTTAGATCCGCGGACGGTGCCGCGCGACCGGCTTAGACGGCGTCCGCCGACCGGTCCCGGCCTAGGCGACTTCTACGAAACCCAGGCGGTCGTAGAGGCGGCGGGCGCGGCGGTTGCGGCGGGTCACCGCCAGGGTGAGGGTGTCGTGGCCCTGGTCGGCGAGGGCGTGCATGACTGCCTGGACCAGCCCTCGTCCTAGGCCGCGGCCGCCGTGGGACTGGGCGACGAACAGGAACGCCAGGAGCGGGACGTCCTTGTAGAGGGTGACGAGGGCCCCGGCCACGGGACGTCCATCGTCCTCGGCGACGAACGACGCGTCGCGCAGGAACGTTCCGTATTCGCCGCTCAGGGTGAGGTGCACTTCGCGTGCAGCGCCCTTGAGATCTCCCACGTCGGCTTCGTCGGGGGTGCCGCGGTAGGCGTCCCACATGAGGGCGGCGAGCGCGGCGGTGTCGGCGTCGTCGAACGGGCGGAAGCCGGGCGGGGGCGGGGACGCGGCGTCCAGGGCCACCTGGAGGCGGCTGCGCACCGGTGCGCGGGAGGCCATGGTCCCCTCAGCGCTTGTAGCGGCGGCCGTGGATCAGGTTGATCATGTCGAGGACGCGGGCCATCTCCTTCTCGCCGCGGCCGAACGAGGTCAGGTTCATCGTCGCGAAGCGCTGCCGGGTGATCGCCTTCGGGCGGGTGAACTCGCGCAGGCCGTCCGCGCCGTGGATGCGGCCGAACCCCGACTCGCCGACCCCGCCGAACGGCAGCGCCGCGACCTGCGCGAACGCGGCGAACGCGTTGATGGACGTCATGCCGGACCGCATCCGGCGGGCGACGTCCAGGGCGCGGGACCTGTCGCCGGAGAAGATCGTCCCGGCGAGGCCGTAGGAGGTCTCGTTGGCCTTCTCGACCGCCTCGTCCAGGTCCTTGACGCGGTGGACGGTGATCGTCGGCCCGAACGTCTCCTCGCGGACGGCGGACGAGTCGTCCGGCACGTTGGTCAGCACCACCGGCTCCACGTACGGCTTGCGCACCGACTCGGCACCGCCCACGACGGCCTTGCCGCCCTTGGCGAGCGCGTCCTTGATGTGGCGTTCGATGACGTCGAGCTGGCCGGGCATCGTGATCGGCCCGTAGGCGGCCTCGCGGTCGAAGCCGGGACGCAGGTCGCGGGCCTTCTCGGTGATCTTGCCGAGGAACTTGTCGTACGCCTCGTCCACGACGTAGATCCGCTCGACGCCGATGCAGGTCTGCCCGGCGTTCGACATCGCGCCCCACAGCGCGGCGTCGGCGGCGGCGTCGAGGTCGGCGTCGGAGTCGACGATGCAGGCGTCCTTGCCGCCGCATTCGGCGACGATCGGGGTGAGGTTCTCGGCGCAGGCGGCCATGACGCGCTTCGCGGTCCGGGTCGAGCCGGTGAAGGCGATCTTGTCGACGCCGGGGGAGGACGCGAGCGCCGCGCCCGTCTCGCCCAGCCCCGTGACCGTCTGCAGGACGGGATGCTCCGGGACGACCGCGGCGAACAGTTCGGCGAGGAACACGCCGACGCCCGGGGTGAACTCCGACGGCTTGAACACCACGGCGTTGCCCGCGGCCAGCGCGTACGCGATCGAGCCCATCGGCGTGAAGATCGGGTAATTCCACGGCCCGATCACGCCGACGACGCCGAGCGGCTGGTACTCCAGCACGCACTTCTGGTTGATCGACATGATCCCCGGGTAGACGCCGCGCGGCCCGAGGACCTTCTGGGCGTTGCGGGCGGCCCAGTCGAGGTGCGTGATCGCCATGATCGTCTCAAGCTGGGCGTCCTGCAGCGGCTTGCCGGTCTCCTGATGGATGAGCTCGCCCATCCGGTTGAGGTTCCGGGTGAGCGCGCCCTTGACGTTCAGCAGGCGGAGGCGGCGCTCCTTCCAGCCGAGGGCGCGCCACCATCCGGCGGCCTCCCGGGCGCGCTCGACGGCCGCGGCCACGGCGGCGGCGTCCTGGACGGGGTGCTCGGCGACGACCTCGCCGGTGGCCGGGTTCAGCGACGCGAACGTCTCGGTGCTCTCCGTGGCCACGGACATGGGGAACCTCCCGGGAGGAGCCGTGTAAGTGCCTGCTTGCGCGATGGTACTCGCTAGTAAACCACCCTAGGCCCGGCCGCGGACGACCGGATCTCGGGTAGCCGACCGGATCTCAGGTGGCCGGCCGGATCACAGGTAGTCGTTCCACCACTGGAACAGCGAGTGCCCGACCTGGATCGGAAGCTCGCCCAGGCCCAGCACGCCGGTGACGTTGTAGATCAGGTCGAAGAAGGCCTCGTTGACCGGGCCCAGCCACAGCAGGGCGATCAGGACGAGGAAGACGTAGCCGCCGTAGGGGGTGAGCTGGTCCACCCAGCGGCGCGGCAGGTAGGGCTCGATGATCCCGAAGCCGTCCAGCCCGGGAATCGGCAGCAGGTTCAGGATCGCGGCCGTGACCTGCAAGAACGCCAGGAACGCCACGCCCAGCCAGAAGACGCCGTGGTCCTGGTGGGCGAAGTTCTTGTACAGGACGGCCAGCATCACCGCGAACATCGCGTTCGACAGCGGCCCCGCCGCCGAGATCAGGCTGTGCCTGATCCGGCCCGGGATCACGTGCCGGTCGATCCAGACGGCGCCGCCGGGCAGGCCGATCCCGCCGAGCAGGATGAACACCACCGGGATCAGGAAGCTGAGCAGCATGTCGGAGTACTTCAGCGGGTTCAGCGTCAGGTAGCCCTTGGCGACGACGCCGCGGTCGCCCGACCGGTACGCCATGTAGGCGTGCCCGAACTCGTGCAGGCACAGCGACAGCACCCACGCCGACAGGACGAACCCGAACACCGCGATCCGCGCCGCCATCGTCGGGTTCTCCCCGTACCGCCAGGCGACCAGGCCGCACAGGACGGTCGCCGCCACGATCCCGAGGAACACCGGGCTCGGCCGGACCGCCGCGGCCCCTCGCGTCCCGTGCGCAGTTCCCCTCATCGTTCCCGGCCCCTCTCGCCGCGCCGGCCGCCCGGCGTCCCGTCCAGCCTGATCTTCGCCGCCATCTCGGAAGCTACCTTCTCGCCGCGGTCATGGCGCCGCGATGACCGGAACGACATAGGTGCGCAGGAAGCGGCGCAGCCCGTCGGCGTCCCGGTCCCGGTCCATGACGATCAGCGAGGTGATGATCCGGAAGAGGAACTCGACCGTCCCCTCCACCTCGATGTCGGCCCTGAGCGTCCGCTGCCGCTGCGCCCGCTCGAAATGCGGCCGGACGTACTCGCAGCACAGCGCGAGCACGTGCTCCGCCGCGCCCGCCACCGCCGCCTGCATGTGGCCCGCCGCCTCCGGCGCCAGGAAGTGCGCCACGGCGGGCTCGCGCCGGACGTACTCGACCGCGTCCAGCGTGCCCTCCACGATCGCCTCCGGCACCGACCGCTCGGTGCGCAGCCGCTCGGCGAGCACGTCGAGGAAGCGGCGCAGGTCGCGCATCAGCACGGCCAGGATCAGCTCGTCCCGCCCGCCGGTGACGCTGCGGTACACGGTGGCCCGGGACAGGTTCGCCGCGGCGGCGATGTCCTCGACCGTCGTCCCGGCGACGCCGAAGCGGCCGAAACACTCTTCGGCGGCGTCGATGATCCGCTCGCGTGTCGCATCGGCGGTGACCGGGGGCATGCCTGAACATTACCGGCCGTCCGCCGCGGAACCGTTCCTCAGTCGAGCGTGTACTCCAGCGCCCAGGTGTGGCCGCCGTCCTCGGCGACGGTGATCTGGCCGAGGCCGCGGACGCCCGCCAGCTCGCCGGTGCCGGACGTCGGCACGATCAGCCACCGCAGCCACTGCGTGTCGGGCGTGCCGTCTTCGCTGCCCGCGCTGTGCTGCAGGACGAACGTCCCCTCGCGCCCGTGCAGGATGCCCTGGACGGTCTCGATCCCCACGTAGGCGACGGGCCCGGCGGCGGACTCCACGGTGATCAGTTCGCTGCTGCTCGTCCCGACGAGGTCGCCGTGGAACGTCTTGCCGACGTGGACCCGGGTCAGCTTGGTGCCGTTCTGCTCCTCATAGGGCTTCTCGGCTTCCCACGCGTCGATGTCGAAGCTGCCGCTGGCTTGAAAGGTCATGCCCGCAGTATTTACCCCATGGGGGCGACCCCCTGGAACCCCCGCCACGAGCCGGTCGATCCTCACGCCACGGTGCGGGTTCTGCGTGACCGTGCGGGATGGTGACCGTGCCGCTGCGGTCGCCCGGCTCGGCGGGTGACCCCGGTTGGGGTTAGAAGAGGGTTCCCTCGTGTTCGATGCCGCGGAGGGCGTCGTAGTCGAGGGTGACGCAGTCGATGCCGCGGTCGGTGGCGAGGACGCGGGCCTGCGGCTTGATCTCCTGCGCCGCGAAGACGCCGCGGACGGGCGCGAGGTGCGGGTCGCGGTTGAGCAGCTCCAGGTAGCGGGTGAGCTGCTCGACCCCGTCGATCTCGCCGCGCCGCTTGATCTCGATGGCGACGGTGGCGCTGCCCGCGTCCCGGCACAGGATGTCGACCGGGCCGATCGCGGTGGGGAACTCGCGGCGGATCAGCGTCCAGCCGTCCCCGAGCGTGGTGATGTGCTCGGCGAGCAGTTCCTGGAGGTGCGCCTCGACGCCGTCCTTCTGCAGGCCCGGGTCGACGCCCAGCTCGTGGCTGGTGTCGTGCAGGAACTCCTCGATGGTGAGGATGAGCCGCTCGCCGGACTTGCCGTGCGTGACCGTCCAGCGGGCGACGGCGCCGTTCTCCTCGTGCGGCTCCTCGCGCAGCGAGCAGGGCGGATTCATCCAGTTGAGGGGCTTGTAGGCGCGGTCGTCGGCATGGACGCTGACGCTCCCGTCCGCCTTGATCAGGATCAGGCGGAGTGCCATCGGCAGGTGGGCGGTGAGCTTGCCGGCGTAGTCGACGCTGCAGCGGGCGATAACGAGACGCACGGCGACCAACCCTAGTGCGGGCGGACGGCTAAGGCGCCCGGACGCCCGATATAAGGCGTCATGCCGATGTGGTGGCGGGGGCCTTAGAACGAGTCTCTTAACTGCGGGGCCGTGCTGTTCGGCCCGGCGGGGGACCTTGGAGGGGTCGTGTTCCACCACGAGATCATGCAGTCGATCATGCAGGAGCGGGGCCGCGAGCTGCGGGCGGAGGCGCGGGCCGTCAGGGCCGGACGGACGGCGCGCCGGGCCCGCGAGTACTGGGCGGAGCGCGCCGCCGCCACCGCCCGTCCCGTCCGGCGGCGGCGGCCGTCCGGGCACGGCGCCGCGCAGCCGCGCTGACCGCGTCCCGGCTCGCGGGGGCGGCCGGGACACGAGACGGCGCGGCGGTTCGCCGGTCCGGGGCATAGCGGAATGAAAACCTTTGTCAAGCCTGGTTTTCTCGGGGACGCGTGATTAGCGTCGTTGGCATCCGACGAAAGGACCCCCGCAATGTCTCTTGACGTGACCCCGGAACTCCTGGAGACGGCGAAGCAGGGCGAGGTCGGCGACGCGGAGTTCGTCGAGTGCATCAAGACGTCCCTCCCGTACGCGTGGGACATGGTCAGCGGCCTGGTGGCCCGGCTGCAGGTGGACGGCGGCGAGTTCGCCGACAACCACACGCCGCCGCCGGACGAGCAGGCCCGCGGCCAGCTGCTCCGGGTGCTCGCGAGCGACTCGATGCGCGGCGCGCTGGAGCGCTACTTCGGCGTCCGGCTGGCGTTCCAGAACTGCCACCGCGTCGCCGTCTTCCCGGACGGCGGCTCGGACGCCTACCGCACGTTCGTGACGCCCCGCGAGCAGATCCTCAACCAGTCGCCCGAACTCCGCGACTGCTGATCTACCGTCGCGGCGCGCCGAGCGGTTCGGCGCGCCGCGCATCAGCACCTAGGAAAAGCAGCCGTCACTTCTCGGCGACGGCGGAGCGGACCTTCGGCAGGACGTCCGCGCCGAGCCGGGCGATGTTCTCCAGCGTGGCCTCCCGGGACCCGGCGGCCTCGACCAGCAGGACCAGATGCCGGACGCCGGTGCGTTCGGCGGTCGTCACGAGCGACTCCACGCAGTCGTCCGGCGAACCCACGGGATGAAGCTCGCACATGCGGCGCGTGTAGCCGACCGGGTCGCGGGACGGCCGCGGACGATCGTCCACGGCGACGTAACCCTCCAGGCCAGGCCCGAGCCAGCGCGGCATCTCGTCCATGAGCGTCTTGACGGCCTCCTCTCGCGTGTCGGCGACCTGCGCCACATGGGTCGAGATGTGCGGGGCGTCCGGCAGCCCGTGGCGGGCCACGGCGGCGGCCTTCTCGTCCGGCCCGACGTGCATGCCCAGCAGCATCGGCAGCCCCCGCGCCGCGGCCAGCGATTCCGTCGCCGGGGACGTGCACGCGACCGTCACCGACGGCGGTGCAAGCGCGCGCGGGACGACCGGCACTTCACGGAACCGGAACTGCTCCCCGTCCCACGCGACCCTGTCGGAACGCAGCCACGCCAGCAGCAGGTCCAGTGACTCGGCGAAGCCGTGCTCGTAGCGGTCGAGACCCGTGCCGAAGACCTCCAGGTCGCGCCACGGGCCGCCGCGTCCGACGCCCAGGCGGAACCGGCCGCCGGACAGCAGCGACAGCATCGCGGCCTGCTCGGCCAGCGCCACCGGATGCTGGTTGGACAGCACGCTGACCGCCGTCCCCACGTCGATCCGGCCGGTGGCGGCCAGGATGTGCCCGGCGAGGACGGTCGCGGACGGGACGACCCCGTACGACATGAAGTGGTGTTCCGCGAGCCACACGTCGTCGAACCCGGCGTGTTCGGCGGCGAGCGCCGCCTCGACGGTCCGGGAGAGGGCCGCGGCGTCGTTCTGGCCGGGGAAACGGGCGGTGAGGAGGAAGATTCCGAGGCGCACGTCCCCGTCGTACCCGGCATCGTGGACGCCTGCGCGCTCTGCGAGACTGCCGTCCATGACTGGTCGTTCGTTCAGCAGGGTCGGGGTCGTCGGACTGGGCACGATGGGCGCGGGGATCGCCGAGGTGCTGGCGCGCGGCGGCCTCGCCGTCGTCGGCGTCGAGGTGGACCGGGACGCGCTGGAACGCGGGCGCGGGCACCTGGAGACCTCGACCGGACGGGCCGTCAAACGCGGGCGCCTCAGCGAGGAGGCGCAGCGGGAGATCCTCGACCGCGTCACGCTCTCCGTCGACTTCGCCGACCTGGGCGACTGCGACCTGGTCATCGAGGCCGTCCCGGAACGGCTCGACCTGAAGCGCAAGGTCTTCGCCCAGCTTGACCGGGTGTGCCGCGACGACGCCGTCCTCGCCACGAACACCTCCTCCCTGCCGGTCACGGACATCGCGGCCGGGACGGGCCGTCCGGCCAAGGTCGTCGGGGTGCACTTCTTCAACCCGGCGCCGGTGATGAAGCTCGTCGAGGTCATCGCGACCGTCCTCACCGAGCCGGACGCCGCCGCCCGCGTCGCCGAGCTGGTCAAGGGCCTCGGCAAGACACCGGTCTCGATCGGGGACCGGGCCGGGTTCGTCGCGAACCGGCTGCTCTTCGGCTACCTGAACCAGGCCGCGGCGATGCTGGAGTCCGGGCACGCCACCCGCGACGACATCGACTCCGCGATGACGGCCGGCGCCGGGCTGCCGATGGGCCCGTTCACCCTCATGGACCTGATCGGCCTCGACACCTGCCTCCAGGTGCTGGACGCGATCTACGCCGAGTCCCGCGACCGCCGCCACGCCGCCTCGCCGATCCTCCGCGAGCTCGTCACCGCCGGGCTGCTCGGCCGCAAGACCGGCCGCGGCTTCTACGCCTACGACGGCGGCAAAGCGGCCAAGCCGGACGCACCGGACGCGCCGGACGGCCCGCCGCCGGTCGTCGGCATCGTCGGCGTCGGCCCGCTCGCGGACGCGATCCGCGCCCTGTGCGACCGCGCGGGCACCCAGGTCCGCGACTCCGCCGCCGAGCTGGCCGGCTGCGACCTGGTCATCGAGGCCGCGGAGGACGCCGAGGCCGGCCGGGCGCTGCTGTCCGCCGCCGCCCAGGCCGTCAAGCCGGGCACGGTGCTCGCCGTCACGTTCGCGGACGGGTCGGTGATCCGGCAGGCCATGGCGACCGGACGTCCCGCCGACGTCGTCGGGCTGCACCTGCCCGAACCGGCGGCCCAGGCGAACCCGCTCGCCGAGATCGCCGCCACGGTCGCGACCGCGCCCGGCGTCGCGGACCGGGCCGCCGACCTCGCCGGACGCCTCGGGCTCACCGTCGTCCGCTGCCGCGACCGCGCCGGGTTCATCGTGGATGCGCTCCGATTCCCGTACCTGAACGACGCCGCCGCCATGCTCGGCGCCGGATACGCCGACGCCGACTCGATCGACGCCGCGATGACGCTCGGCTGCGGATACCCGACCGGCCCGATCGCCGACCTCGACCGCCTCGGCCTGGACCGCGCGGTCACCGTCCTGCGCGCCCTCCACACCGAGACCCGCGACCCCGCCCTCGCCCCGGCCCCGCTCCTCGTCGAACACGTCACAGCGGGCAGCCCGTTGCGCTGAATATCCTCGAAGCATGAGTCCCCGCAAGAACCGCCGTGCCGTCTCCGGTCGCCCTGGGAAGGGCGCTGGGGGCGGCGGGGGCGGGTCGTGGGCTCAGGAGACCGAGGAGGGGCCGGACGGGGAGTGGATCGTCCGGGCCGTGTCCGGGGCGGGCGCGGCCAAGGCGTACCGGTGCCCCGGATGCGATCAGGAGATCCCGCAGGGCGCCGCGCACGTCGTCGCCTGGCGGGCGGACGACCAGGGCGGCGAACACCGGCGGCACTGGCACCGCCCCTGCTGGCAGGCACGGTCCCGGCGCTCGCCCAAGGTGCAGCGCTCGCGCAACGCGCCCCGCTACTGACGCGCCCCGCTACTAAGGAGATTCATGGCTGAGATCAGGGCGTCCACGGTGCTGCCGGCGCGGCGCGAGGAGATCACGCTGCACACGTCCGACGGGCTGGAGCTGGTCGGCGAGGTGGCCCTGCCCGTCGACAGGCCGCCGGTCGCGACGCTGGTCTGCCTGCATCCGCTGCCCACGGCCGAGGGCATGATGGACAGCCACGTGCTGCGCAAGGCGTCCTACCGGCTGCCCGCGCTCGCCGGCCTCGCGGTGCTGCGGTTCAACACGCGCGGGACGACGTCCGCGCGCGGCACGAGCCAGGGCGAGTTCGGCGAGGGGGAGACCGAGCGGTTCGACGTCGCGGCGGCGCTGGAGTACACCGAGTACCACGATCTGCCGCGCCCGTG
The DNA here is from genome assembly GCF_044326405.1 of Actinomadura sp. 1N219. Taxonomy (NCBI): domain Bacteria; kingdom Bacillati; phylum Actinomycetota; class Actinomycetes; order Streptosporangiales; family Thermomonosporaceae; genus Actinomadura; species Actinomadura sp. 1N219. The sequence continues at coordinate 1,548,348 of NZ_JBIRAY010000001.1, forward strand.
GCTGCTCGGCTGGTCGTTCGGGACCGAGCTGGCCCTGAAATGGGGCCGCGACCCGCTGGTCGAGGGCGCGATCCTGCTGTCCCCGCCGCTGCGCCGCGCGGCCGACGCCGACCTGGACGCCTGGGGCGCGGACGGGCGGCCCGTCGTGGCGCTCGTCCCCGAGTTCGACGACTTCCTGCGTCCGGCGGAGGCGCGGGAACGGTTCAAGCGCGTCCCGCAGGCCGAGGTGATCGCGGTCGACAACGCCAAGCACCTGTGGGTGGGCGAGCCGTACGTGCGGATCGTGCTGAACGAGATCGTGCGGCGGGTCGCCCCGGCGGCCGCGCCGCTCCCCACCGAATGGGACGAACCGGACAAGTAACTCCATGCGGCCGGTCACGGCCATTTCCGTCACGCCTGCCCCGATAGCGGGTAACGATGGTGGAGCCGGCGCGTTCCGGCCGCCGCGCCCACGGCGGCCCTCGGCGACGCCGTCCGGGAGGGCCGCCCATGACCGTGCAGCTGTACGCCAGGGACGTCGGATCCGGCCCGCCGCTCGTCCTGCTGCACGCGTTCCCGCTCTCCTCGGCGATGTGGCTCGCCCAGCGGGAGGGCCTCGCCGACCGGTTCCGGGTCATCACGCCCGACCTGCGCGGCTTCGGCGGCTCGCGGCTCGGCGACGACGAACCGTCCGTCGACGCGATGGCCGACGACGTCGCCCTCCTGTTCCGGCGGCTCGGCGTCCGGCGGGCCGTGGTCGGCGGGCTGTCCATGGGCGGCTATGTCGCGATGGCGCTGTGCCGGCGGCACCCCGACCTCGTCCTCGGGCTCGTGCTCGCCGCCACCCGCGCCGCCGCCGACACCGGGCCCGTCCGGGAGAACCGGCTGCGGCAGGCGGGACGGCTCGACGGCGACGGCGCCACGCGGGTCCTCGTGGACGAGGTGCTGCCCGCGCTCGTCGGGCCCACCACGTACCGGCAGCGCGCCCTGATCTACGGGCGCGTGCGCGGGCTCGTCCAGGCCACGCCGCCGCGGGCCGCCGCGTGGGCGCAGCGCGCGATGGCGGGACGCCCCGAGTCGTTCGGCACGCTCCGCGGCCTCCGCGTCCCCGCGCTCGTCATGATCGGGGACGAGGACACCCTGGCCACCGAGGACGAGGCCCGCGCCATGGCGGACGCGGCGCCGAACGCGGAACTGCTCGTCATCCCGCGCGCCGGGCACCTGTGCGCCGTCGAGCAGCCGGACCTGTTCAACCAGGCCGTGGCCGAGTTCGCAGCCGCCCTCGCCCGGACCGCCCACTGACCGCCCGGACCGGCCGCTACATCGTCTCCTGGCGTGGCACGACGATCTCGCGGATCAGCAGCGAGATCGCCGCCGCGGTCGGGATCGCCAGCAGCGCGCCGACCACCCCGAGCAGCGCCCCGCCGACCAGCGCCGCCACGATCGTCACCGCGGGCTGGACGTCGACCGTCCGTTTCATCACCCGCGGATAGACCACGTAGTTCTCGAGCTGCTGGTAGATCAGGTAGAAGATCGCGCAGACGATCAGGTCGGTGACGTTCCCGGTGAGGAACGCGACCAGGCACGCCACGACCGCGCCGATCGTGGCGCCGATCAGCGGGATCAGGTCGGTCACCGCGACGATCAGCGCCAGCGCGAGGGCGTATTTCACCCCGAGGATCGACAGGAAGACGTACGAGATGGTGCCCGCGATGAACGCGATCGTGAACTGCCCGGCGACGTAGCCGCCGATCCGGTCGAGGATCTCGTCGCCGAGCAGCGCGACCCTCGCCCTCCGGGAACGCGGCGCCAGCTTGTAGAAGAACGTCTTGATCTGCGGCAGCGAGCTCATGAAGTACAGCGTCAGGATCAGGATGGTGACCGTCTGGAAGACGCCGCTGACCGCGACCTTCCCGATCCCGGTGGCGATGTCGGTGAGGCTCTTCTGGAAGTCCTCGCCCTTCACCGTCTCCTCGGCGCGGTCCAGCAGCCCGTACCGCTTGTCCCAGTTGGCGAGCGTCTTGTTGTCCTGCAGCTGCTCGACGTACTCGGGGATGTTCTTGCGCAGCTCGGTGACCTGCTCGGACACCGGCTGGACGAGCGAGGCCACGAACCCGGCGAAGAACAGGATCACGACCAGGAACACCGCCGCGACCGCCGCGGACCGCGGCAGCCCGAACCTGCGGAGCCGCTCCACGGCCGGGTTGAGCCCGACCGCCAGGAACATCGCGACCACGATCATCACGATCACGGATTTGGCGTTGGACGCGGCCTGCACCAGCAGCCACGCGGTGATGACGCCGAGCGCGGCGGTGAACCCGAACACGAACGGGTGGGCGCGGCCGAGCGGCTGGCCGGGCCGTCCGAACGGGAAGCGGTGGTCGACGCCCGCCTCGCGCCTGCGCTGCTCGACGTCGTGCGCCGGGTCGGGCGCGCCCGGGTCGGGCGTCACCTGCGTACCCGCCGCCGTCGCCGTGGGCGCCGGGAGATTGACCGGGGCGCCGGTCGCCGGGTCGCGCTCGCCGACGGGCTCGTCGATCTTCTCGGGCCTCAACGCACCGCTCGGCGCCACGACCTCCGAGTCCGGCTCGGCGGGTTCGGTGGGTTCGGCGGGTTCGGCGGGTTCGGCGGGTTCGGATGGGGCGGGGCGGGCGGACGTGTCCTCTTCGTCGGCGGGTGGGGCGGGTGCGGGGACCTTGCCGCCGGTCGCCGGGCGCGCGTCGCCGTGCGTCGCCTCCTGGCCGTCCTCGTGGGGGGTCTGGTCGGGCACGCCGCTCTCCTCTTTCCGTCCGGCCGCAGTCGCCCGCCGACCCGGCGGCCCGGCCCCGGACAGGCGACTACGTGGTAAGACGTAGGAAAGCCTAGAGGCGTTTCCGGCCTCTAGGCTTCCCGTCGCACGTCGACCGCGTCACGCGGTCGTGAACCGGCTCACTCCTGCCACCAGTCCTCGTCGTCCTCGTCGGACTTCTTGGCCTGGCCCTGCTTGGCCGGCGCGCCCTTCGCGGCCGGCTGCTGCTGCTTCGGCTGCTGCTGCGCCGGGGCCGGCTTGGGGTCGGCCGCGGGGATCGCGGCCTTCTCCGGGGGCGCGGCCAGCTCGGCGTCGCCGCCCATCGTCGGCGCGACGCCGCCGATGAGCTGGCGCAGCTGGTTGAGGTGGCTGGTGATGCTGTCCCGCTGCCGGGTGAGCTCGTCCACCTGCCGCTGCGCCGCCGTCCGGACGCGGTCGGCCTCGGCCTTGGTCTCGGCGAGCAGCTGCTCGGCCTGCGCCTTGGCCTCGGCGATGACGTTGTCGGAGTTCTTGCGGGCGTTGGCCATGAGCTGCTTGGCGTGCGAGTCGGCCTCGCGCCGGGTCTGCTCGGCCTGCTGGGTCGCCTTCGCGGCCCGCTGCTCGGCCGACGCGGCGCGCTGCTCCGCCTCGGCGACCAGCTTCTGCGTGGCCTGCTGGGCCGCGGAGTGGCGCTCCGCGTCCTGCCGGTCGGCCTCCTCGCGGCGGGCGGCCAGCTGGATCTCGAACTCGGCCTCCGCCTGGGCGCGCTGGGCCTCGCTCTCCTCGAGGATGCGCTGGGCCTGGGCCCGCATCTCGTCGGCCTGCCGCTTGGCGGTGGTGAGGATCTCGTCCCGCTCGCGCTTGGTGGACGCGCGCAGCTGCGCGACCTCGCGCTCGGTCGTGGTCCGCAGCTTCGCGATCTCACGCTCGGCGGCGGCGCGCTTCTCGGCGACCTCGTGGTCGGCGGTGGCGCGCAGCTTGGCCACCTCGCGCTCGGTCGTGGAGGTCAGCTCGTCAGCCTCGCGGCGGGCTGACGTGCGCACCTCCTCGGCCTCGCGCTCGGCCGCGCCGCGCATGTCGTCGCCCTCGCGCTGGGCGTTGGCGCGCAGCTCGGAAGCGTCGCTCTCGGCGTTCGCGCGCTGCTCGGCGGCGTCGACCTTGGCGGCGGCCTTGATCTCGTTGGCCTCGGACCTGGCGGCCTGCACGAGCTCGGTGGCCTGCTCCTCGGCCAGCCGGAGCAACTGCTCGATGCGGGCGCCGAGCCCGGAGTAGGTGGGACGTTCCTGTTCCTGAAGCTGACGGTGGGCGTCCGACAGTTCCCGCTGCAGGGCCTGGGTCTGCTCGCGGGTCTGCCGGACCTCGTTGTCGAGCGATTTGATGTGCTCGTCGACCTGGTGCCGGTCGTAGCCGCGGAGCACCACGTCGAACTCGCGTGGGGGCGTGTCTTCGAAGAAGTTGCTGAGCTGGGCGTCGATGTCGGACTGCATGTGGCTCAATCCTGGATGTGACGGGGCTACCAGTGGTTCCGGGGACCGGTTGATCGCCTGGCATGACGGCATGACGGGCTCCATGACGGGCTCAGTGCCCCAGACCTCTTCCGGCGAATGAAGCCTACTCCCGACACTGCCGTGTTGGGGGTTCATCTTGACACGCTGCGTGGTTTGTCTGCTTTGTGATTGGACGGACCGGGTCCGAGAGACCGCAGGTGCCGGGCCCACAAATACACCAAATGTGTCTGAACGGTCACAGAGCGGCGGTCAGGGTCGGGCCGTCCGGCCGGGTGATATCGAACACGTCACGATCCGGTCGCACCCCGGCGCCGCGGCGCCGCAAGCCCCGCGGCGCCGCCGCCGCAGGCTCTCCGGCGCCGGCACCGCAAGATCATGCGGGGTCTCGGCGCTTCTGGACGAGCTCGGTGAGGACGCCGTGGCAGTCCTTCGGGTGCAAAAAGTTGATCAAGGATCCCATGGATCCGTTGCGCGGCGCGTCGTACAGCACGCGGACGCCCTTTCCCGCGATTCCGGCGGCCTCGTCGGCGACGGTCCCGTCCGTCCCGAACGCGATGTGGTGCACGCCCTCGCCGTTCTTCGCCATCCACTTGGCGACCGCGGAGTCGTCCCGGATCGGCTGGATCAGCTGCAGGTAGCTCGCCGCGCCGTCCCCGGTGTCGTTGATCTTGAGCATGCACTCCCGGACGCCCTGCTCCTCGTTCACCTCGAAGTGGGCGTCGGCGAAGCCGTAGGTCGCCTGGTAGAACTCGACGGTCGCCTCAAGATCGTGACAGGCGATGCCGATGTGGTCGATACGGGTCAGCACGGGCGTTCTCCCTACTCGGACGGCCAGGCGGGGCCGAACGGAACCGGACGGTGTCGTCCTGGGTATCGTGGCAAACGTCGCCCACGCACCCCTTGGAGGCCCCTGAATGTCCGTGATCGTCGCCGGCGCGCGCACCCCCATCGGACGGCTGACGGGCTCGCTGAAGGACTTCTCCGCGGCCGACCTCGGCGCCCACGCGATCAAGGCCGCGCTGGAGCGGGCCGGCGTGACCGGCGAGCAGGTGCAGTACGTGATCCTCGGCCAGGTGCTGCAGGCGGGCGCGGGACAGATCCCGTCCCGGCAGGCGGCGGTCAAGGCGGGGATCCCGATGAGCGTCCCGTCCGTCACGATCAACAAGGTGTGCCTGTCCGGGCTGGACGCGATCGCGCTCGCCGACCAGTTGATCCGGGCGGGCGAGTTCGACATCGTCGTCGCGGGCGGCATGGAGTCGATGACGCAGGCGCCGCACCTGCTGCCGAAGTCGCGCGGCGGCTACAAGTACGGCTCCGTCGAGGTCCTCGACCACATGGCCTACGACGCGCTGACCGACGCCTTCGACGGCCTTTCCATGGGCGAGTCGACCGAGCACCACAACGCCAAGCTGAACATCTCCCGCGAGGAGCAGGACGAGTTCTCCGCCCGCTCCCACCAGCGCGCGGCCGCCGCCATCAAGAACGGCGTGTTCGACGAGGAGATCGCTCCGGTCGAGATCCCGCAGCGGCGTGGCGAGCCGGTCGTGTTCGGCACGGACGAGGGCGTCCGCGGCGACACCACCGCCGAATCCCTCGGCAGGCTGCGCCCGGCGTTCAGCAAGGACGGGACGATCACCGCGGGCTCGTCCTCGCAGATCTCCGACGGCGCCGCGGCCGTCGTCGTGATGTCCAAGGCGAAGGCGCAGGAGCTGGGGCTCACCTGGCTCGCCGAGATCGGCGCGCACGGCAACGTCGCCGGGCCGGACAACTCGCTGCAGTCCCAGCCGTCCAACGCGATCAGGCACGCTCTCGGCAAGGAGGGCCTGAGCGTGGACGACCTCGACCTCATCGAGATCAACGAGGCGTTCGCGTCGGTGGGCGTCCAGTCGATGCGCGACCTCGGCGTCGGCCCCGAGAAGGTCAACGTCAACGGCGGCGCCATCGCGCTCGGGCACCCGGTCGGCATGTCCGGGGCGCGCATCGTCCTGAGCCTGGCCTACGAGTTGAAGCGGCGCGGCGGCGGCGTCGGCGCCGCCGGCCTCTGCGGCGGCGGGGGCCAGGGCGACGCCCTCATCCTCCGCGTCCCCGGCGCCTGAGCGGGGCCGCTCCGCCTAGGCGGGGTGGGGCTGGCACCAGTCCCGCCTCACCGGGCAGCCGCATCGTGCCCGCGCGTTCATGATCTCTAGCCTCGACGGACCGCACCGGACGACGAGGACTGGAGGAGCCGGCGATGCACTCGGACGCCGCGCGTGCGCGGAGGAGGCGTGGGCCACTGGCCGTGACCGGGGCCCTGATTCTCACGGCGGGGGTCGCGGTCGCGCCCGGCTCGGCCTCGGCCTCGGCGGGCGCCGATCCCGGCGATCGGCTGCGGCGTGACGTCGAAGGGCTGCACCGCCTCGGCATCACCGGTGTGCTCGCGGAGGCGCACACGCCGGAGGGACGAATCGCCGCACGCGCCGGCGTCGCCGACCTGCGGACCGGACGGCCCGTCCCGCCCGGCGCCCATTTCCGCGCCGCCAGCATCACCAAGACCTACGTCGCGACCGTGGTGCTCCAACTCGCCGGTGAAGGACGCCTCCGCCTGGACGACACCGTGGAGCGATGGCTGCCGGGGCTCGTCCGGGGCAACGGCAACGACGGACGGAAGATCACGGTCCGCCATCTGCTTCAGCACACCAGCGGCCTGCACAACTTCCTGCTGGACGTCCCGCTCCTGGAGAGCGCCGGCTACTACCGCGAGCATCGCTTCGACGACTACACGCCCGAGCGGCTCGTGGGTCTGGCGCTTGCGCACGAGCCCGACTTCCAGCCCGGCGAGACCCACCCCGACGGGACGCCGAAGTGGAACTACTCCAACACCGGCTACGTCCTGCTCGGCATGATCATCAAGAGGGCGTCCGGCAAGGACTGGCAGGACGAGGTCGGCGACCGCGTCATCCGCCCGCTCCGGCTTCACGGCACGTACGTTCCGGGGAATCGGGTGACGCTGCGGCGGCCGTTCGTCCGCGGCTACCACCAGTACGGCGCGGACGCGCCGCTGACCGACGTCACGCTCCTGGACCCGAGCGTGGCGGACGCGTCCGGCGCCATGATCACCACCCTTGGGGACAACAACCGGTTCTTCCTGGCGCTCATCGGCGGGCGGCTGGTCCCGGCGCCGCTGCTCGCCCAGATGCAGCAGACCGTCCCGACTCGATGGGACGGCCCGTACGGGGGCTCCCGGTACGGGCTCGGCCTGTTCTGGTATCCGCTGCGCTGCGACCGCGCGGGCTACTGGGCGCACGGCGGCGACATGCTCGGCTACAAGATCCGCGAAGGCGTCCGCGCGGACGGCGGCCGCGCCGTCACCGTCGCGATGGCGACCCAGCTCGCCGGTGAGCCCGCCGACCGTCAGGGCATGGCCGCCAGGACGACGATCGAGAACGCGCTCTGCTGACACTGCGCCCTCGCCCCCGCCTCTGCTCCGTCACTGGGATGAGGGGGTGATGGTCACGGTCGTGAAGCCGAGGGCCTTGAGCATGTTCTCCAGCATCGTCTTCGTGTTCGCGTCGGCGCGTTCCTTCAGGCCGCTCTGCGCGGCGGCCGTCTGGATCTTCTGGGACGCCAGCACGTAGAGCTGCTGCTGGTCGTTCGGGTTGCTGCTGAAGAAGTCGCCGAAGCGGTCGAACAGGCCGCGTTCGGTGGCGTGGACGTAGCTGTGCTTCGGGTCCAGGTTGGTCTTCTCCATCTGGGCGGGCGGCAGCGTGATGGTCGCGGTCGTCCGGTCGGCGTTCACCTTGACGGCGCCCGAGCCCAGCTTCGAGAAGTCCACATAGGCGTCGACGGAGCCGTTCCCGACGAACAGGGTGCGCTCGCCGCGCAGGCCGTCCGGCAGGAACTTGGCGTCCTTCTCCAGGTCGACGATGACCTGGAAGTTGCCGCTCGCCGCCTCGTAGCGGTGCAGGTCGCGGATCGACTGCAGCAGGACGGGCCCGCTGCGGTCCTTCGTCTCCTCGGCGAACGGGTTCAGCCAGCCGGGGAGGCCGCGCAGGGCCTGCTGGGCCAGCAGCACGACCGCGATGGTCGCGACGATGAGCAGTGCGGGCGCGAGCAGCCCGGCGCGCCGGGGCAGAACGGAGAAGGACCTGCGGGGCGCGTCGTTCTTCTGTTCCGAGCGAGCCATGTACGGGGCTTTCCCGCCTGGATCGTCCCGTATCTGGCGAGACGGTTAGGTCGGTGTGGGCGAAGAAGGCCCGCTGGTCGCCGGACCGTCGCCGGGCCGGGCCGCCGCCGGGCCGTCCGCCGTCTCAGCCTCCGCGCGCCCCGTGGTGTCCGCCGCGTCCTCCGCTGTGTCCTGCGTGTCCTCCGTGGCCCGCGTGTCCGGCGTGGCCTGTGCGGCCCAGGGCCTTTCGCTTCGGGACGGTGACGCGCGAGTCGGCCGCGGCGCGTCCCGACTGCTGTCCGGGCTGGACGGTGCGTGTCCCCGTCGTCCGGAAGTCGGCCGGGCCGAGCGCGCACGCGCGGTAGGCGGCGAAGTGCAGGCGCAGCCAGGCGCGCCGATGGCCCTCGCTCCACGAGGCGAACCGGCGCGCGGCGCGGACGTCGGGGACGGCGGGGGAGTCGTCGCCGAGGAGCCACGCGTCGACCATCGCGCGGTAGCCGTTCGGCTGGCCCACGCAGGTGCGGGTGTCCTTGAGGCTCTCGCTGATCTGCCGGACGGCCCGCGCCGCGTACCCGGGCGACAACTCCTCGTCGAGGTGGACGGTGGCGACGCCGTCCGTGACCGCGATCGGCGCCCACGCCGGGCGCTGCTCCACCGTGGTGAACGCGCCCGGCGTCCCGTTCAGCCGCGCGGCGAGGGGAGTGGCCGCCGCCATCAGCCTGGGCAGCGCGTCGCGCAGCGCGGGGTGGACGCACACGGTCAGCGGCCACTCGCGGCACACCGGCTCGGCCGCCACCTGCGCGACCGTCCCGCCGCCCGAGCGGTGCAGGCCGAGCGTGGCGGTGACCGTCGTGGCCAGCGCCACGACCAGCGGCAGCACGATCAGGAAGCGCCGCGTCGCCCACATCACGTAGCCGAGGATCAGCGCGGCGGTCAGCCCGGCCGTCCAGGTGACCTGGTCGGCGAGGACCCCGGGACGGAGGGTGGTGAACAGGGCGAGGTTGTCGAACGCCGCCGGGGGAAGCAGGCTCCACCACGACACGCCGGGGACGCGGGCCGCCGCCCACACCGACGTCACGGCGACGACCAGGGCCGCTGTGGCGCGATGCGGCACGACGCGTCCGGTCAGATAGCCCACGACGACGTGCAGGACGAGCGAGCCCGCTCCCGCCGCCACGCCCAGCGGGTGCGGGCTCCCGGTCTCCGCCTGCGCGAACGTGACGACGACGACCACCAGCGTCACCGCGACATACGAGGCCAGCGCGGCGGCGGACAGCAGCAGCAGATCGAACAGCACGCCCGTGGCGGGCGAACGGGCCGTGAGGTCGCGCAGATAGTCGAGCGGACGTTCCCGCACCGCCGTCCACGCGGCCAGGCCCGCCGCGACGGGCCCCAGGTAGCGGACGGCGTTGAGCAGCGCGACGACGGTGTTGTCCCAGTAGGCGACCGTGGTGCACAGCGACAGCGCGGCCGCCGTCGTCCCGACCGCGGTCAGAACCGGCACCGCGACCAGCAGTGCCGTGCGACGGGCGTCCAGCCGGAGCACCCGTCCCAGGTCAGACACCGGTGGCGCTCCCGGCGGGCGGCCGCCTCGCCCGCGGCCTCGCCAGCTGCGGCAGCGGCAGTTGCGGCAGGGACAGCTGCGGCAGCGCCGGCCGGGGCAGCGTCAGCCGCGCGGGACGACGATGACCCGCCGCCTTCCTCTTCCGCGGGCCCGCGGCGCCCGCATCGCCGCCGACCCCGGCGTCGCACGAGTCGGCGTCCGGAGCCACGCCGTCAGGATCCGCAGAGTCAAGGGGCGAGCCGTCTTGGGCGATGGCGCCGAGGACGCGGCGGTCGGCGGGGGTGCGGCCGCGGTGGGCGGCGGCCGAGTGGGTGGGCTGCTCGGTCAGCCGGCCGCGGGCGAGCGTGAGGAGCCGGTCGCACCAGCCGGTGAGCGTCTCCGGGGCGTCGGCGGTGATCATCACCGTCGGGGCGAGGGAGCGGAGGACCGGGATCAGCTCGGCCATGGCGGCGGTGAGCGCGTGGCGTCCGGGACCGGCGGCGCCGGTGGGCCAGGGTTCGGCGGCGGCGCACAGGTCGCCGAAGGGATCGTCCAGGAGGACGACGTCCGGCTCGTGGACGCACGCGGCGGCGAGCCCCGCGCGGAGGCGGACGTCGGCCGGCAGCAGCGCGAGCTCGGTGCCGGCGGCCTCGGCGAGGTCGAGCCGCCGCATCGTGGAGCGCGCGGTGGACGCGCTCGTCCGCTTGTAGTAGGCCGCGTACTCGACGAACTCGCCCGCGGTCATGTGCTCCGCGCGGGAGAACCGCGCCGGCAGGTATCCGATGCCGGCCCGCGCCGCGCGCAGGGCGGTGGCGTTCGTGATGTCGTGTCCGAGAATGTGCAGCGCGCCGGCATTCGGCCTGCGCAAGGTCGCGAACGTGGCCAGCAGAGTGGATTTACCGGCACCAGGTGGACCGGCCAAGCCGACCACGCCTTCGGGAACGCCGAAGGTCACCGGGCGCAGGAGCCACCGCCCCCCGCGGCGGACACCCATTCCTCGGGCCACGATCACGGAATGCTCCGCGATCACAAGATTCCCCCCATAGCTTGTCATGCGGTCGCGGCGCCGGCCGGGAGCCCGGTGCGGCGGATGCGCCGGTGGCCTCGGTCCCCCAACCCTGCCACTCGTCGCCCGCCCGACCGGGCCTCCGCCGTTCGGCGGGCCCGGCGCGCCGGTCGCTTTAGCCGTGCCGCGATGCATCGACACGGTGACTATAACCGGGCTTGGTGATGCCTGTCAGCAATCTTTTTGCCTTTACGTCGGTACTCCTGGATTCTTTGCCCGCCGCACCGAAGGTGAGAATTAGAAAAAGGCGGACAATTGTCGAACTATCCGCCGGATCGGGACGGGATGGGCGTCCGGCGCGGGCGGCGCGGTCCGCTTGGAGCGGACGGACGCGCAGCCACCGGCGGTCATGGGGCAGGATGGACCCATGTCTTCTCGGGACTTTTCGTTGCACGGGGCCATCGATCTGGGGGCGCGCCAGGCGGCCTCCAGGAAGCAGCAGGAACGCCGCGCCCAGGGCGGCGCGGCCGCGGGTGCGGCCGAGGGCGCCGGGCAGTACGTGGTGGACGTCACCGACCAGACGTTCAACACCGAGGTCGTGGAGCGGTCGCAGTCCGTCCCCGTCCTCGTGGACTTCTGGGCCGAGTGGTGCGGGCCGTGCAAGCAGCTCTCGCCGATCCTGGAGAAGCTCGCCACCGAGGCGGCCGGCAAGTGGATCCTCGCCAAGGTCGACATCGACGCCAACCCGCAGCTCGGCGCGTACATGCAGCAGATGGGCGTGCGCGGCATCCCGTTCGTCGCGGCGGTCGTCGCCGGGCAGCTGCTGCCGTTCCTGAACGGCGCCGCGCCCGAGGCGCAGGTGCGCCAGGCCATCGACCAGCTCTTCGAGGCGCTGCGCAAGGAGGGCATCCTGCCGGACGCCCCCGAGGGCGAGGAGCAGATCGCCGCGGACGAGGGGGAGGCGCCCGCCGCCGACCCGGTCTACCAGCAGGCGCAGGAGGCCTTCCACAGCGGCGACCTGGACGGCGCCAAGGCGGCGTTCGACCGGATCCTCGCGGCCGACCCGCGCGACGTCCAGGCCAAGCAGGGCCTCGCGGCGGTCGAGGTGAGCATCCGGGTGCGGTCGCTGGACGCAGAGCGCGTCCTCCGGGAGGCCGCGGAGAAGCCCGGCGACGTGCAGACGCAGATCAGCGCGGCCGACGTGGAGATGGTGTCCGGACGGCCGGAGCAGGCGTTCGAGCGGCTGGTGTCGGCGGTCCGGGCGAGCGCGGGCGACGACCGCGACGCCGCGCGCAAGCACCTGCTGTCGCTGTTCGAGGTCCTGCCGCCGGACGACCCGCGCGTCGCCAAGGCCCGCCGCTCCCTCCAGTCCGCCCTGTTCTGACCAGAGTCCGCCCTGTTCTGACCAGGAGCGTTCCGCGCCGCTCGCGAGTTCCGTCCATGCCCTGAGCGGGCATGGACGGGATGTGAGCGCGCGCGTGGTGACCATCTCCGCCACGTACGGGACGGGCGGTTCGAGCGTCGGCCCCGCCGTGGCGGACCGGCTCGGGCTGCGCTTCGTCGACCGCGCCGTCCCCGAGCTCGTCGCCGGCGAGATCGGCTGCACGCTGGAGGAGGCGCTCGCCCACGACGGCCGCGCCGAGAGCGGCATCGGCCGGATCCTCGCCGGGGCGGCGCGGCTGCCCACCGTCGCGCTCGGCATGGACGTCTACATCCCCGACCACGGGTTCGTCCCGCCCGAGGAGTTCGTCGAGCGCACCGAGAGCGTCATCACCCGCATGGCCGAGCGCGGCGGCGCCGTGCTGCTGGGCCGGGCGGCGGCGGTCGTGCTGGCCGGACGGGAGGACGCGCTGCACGTCCGGCTGGACGGCCCGAGGGAGCGCCGCCTCGCCCGCGCCATCGCCGCCGAGCCGCCGGAGGCGTCCGGGCCTCCCGACCGTGATGTTGAGCGTATGCTCGAAGACAATGACCGCGCCCGGACGGCCTACGTGAAGCACTTCTACGGGGTCGACCCCGCCGATCCACGGCTCTACCACCTCGTGATCGACGCGACGAGGCTGCCCGCGTCCGCGACCGCCGACCTCATCGTCGGGGCGGCGCGGGCGTTCTGAGCCGTCGGCCGGGCCGGGCCGCGGCCCCCACCCGGAGCAGAGGGAGCAGTAGTCGTGGCGAGCGTGCCGAGCGTGTCGTACTCCATCACCGTGCGGCTGGAGGTGCCGGCCGGCGGCCGGGCGGTCAGCCAGATCACCCACGTCGTGGAGAACGCCGGCGGCATCGTCACCGCCCTCGACGTCAACACCGCCGGGCACGAGACGCTCCGCATCGACGTCACGATCGCGACCCGCGACACCCAGCACGCCGAGGCGATCGCCGCGGCGCTGGAGCAGATCGAGGCCGTCAAGATCCACAAGGTCAGCGACCGGACGTTCCTGATGCACCTCGGCGGCAAGATCGAGATGCAGTCCAAGGTGCCGCTGCGCAACCGCGACGAGCTGTCGATGGCGTACACGCCCGGCGTGGCCCGCGTCTCCCTCGCGATCGCCCGCAACCCCGAGGACGTCCGCCGGCTGACGATCAAGCGCAACAGCGTCGCGGTCGTGTCGGACGGCTCCGCCGTGCTCGGCCTCGGCAACATCGGCCCGGAGGCGGCGCTGCCCGTCATGGAGGGCAAGGCGGCGCTGTTCAAGCGGTTCGCCGGGATCGACGCCTGGCCGATCTGCCTCGACACCCAGGACACCGACGAGATCGTCCGGACGGTCCAGATCATCGCGCCCGCGTTCGGCGGCATCAACCTGGAGGACATCTCCGCGCCGCGCTGCTTCGAGGTCGAGGCCCGGCTGCGCGAGCTGCTCGACATCCCCGTCTTCCACGACGACCAGCACGGCACCGCGATCTGCGTCCTCGCCGCGCTGACGAACGCGCTGGGCGTCGTCGGCAAGGACCTCGGCTCCGTCCGGATCACGATGGCGGGCGCGGGCGCGGCGGGCAGCGCCATCCTGAAGCTGCTGATCCACGCGGGCGCCCGCGACCTCGTCGTCTGCGACTACCGCGGCGCCGTCCACGCGGGCCGCGACGACCTGGACGACTCGCTCCGCTGGATCGCGGGCAACACCAACGCCGGCGGCTACGCGGGCGACCTGCGCGGCGCCGTGAAGGACGCCGACGTGTTCATCGGCGTGTCGGCCCCCGGGATCCTGAACGGCGACGACATCGCGACGATGAACGACGACGCGATCGTGTTCGCGCTCGCCAACCCCGAGCCCGAGGTATCGCCGGACGAGGCCCGCGAGCACGCCGCCGTCGTCGCCACAGGACGCAGCGACTACCCCAACCAGATCAACAACGTGCTGGCCTTCCCGGGCGTGTTCCGCGGCCTCCTCGACGCGCAGGCCGACGGCGTCACGCTGGACATGCTCGCCGCGGCCGCCAAGGCCCTCGCGGAGGTCGTCACGCCGGACGAGCTGGGCCCGAACTACATCGTCCCGAGCGTGTTCCACCCGGAGGTCAGCACCCGCGTGGCCGGCGCCGTCCGCGAGGCCGCCGGCGGCCGCCCCCGCACGGAAGCCTGACGCGAGACGAGAGCTTAGGAATTCTTCTTCGAGAAGATCTGGTCGCGGCGGCGGGGCCAGATCCCGCCGTACCAGAAGATGATCGCGCCGGTGAGGATGATGCCGACGCCGGTCGCGGCGCGCGCCCACAGGAGGTCGTCGGGCCCGGTGTGGGGGAGCTTGTCCGGCGGGGTCCTGGTCGGCTTCGGCGTCGCCGCCGGCCCTCCGCCGGCCTTCGCGCAGTTCGCCGTGACGGTCTTGGTCTCGATCCGCTTGTTCGCCCAGTTGACCGTGATGCGGGTGCGGCGGTCCTCGCGCAGCCGGACGGCCACCGTCCGGGACGAGTCCGGCCGGATCTGGCCGGGGATCGCGGCGCTGTCGTCGTTCTTCTCGATCCCGAAGTCCTCGGTCTTGTTACCGGTGTTGCGGACGGTGACGTTCACCGTCCGCGCCGGGCACGACACCGACCCGACGCTGGCCGTCACGGCCTGCCCGGGTTTCGACCCGGGCGGCGGCGTGCTCGGCTTGGAGCCGGTGGGGGACGGGCTGGAGGTGGTGTTGGCGGACGCGGCGCGCTCCGAGTCCGGCGACACCCAATTGATCAGGGCCGGGATCGCGATCAGCGCTCCGATCACGAAGAACACGGCGGCGATGACGACCCTGGGCAACTGCATCGCTGTCCTCCCCGGCCCGCCGGCGGGCGCCGAGCGGGTGGCCGATGATCCTAGATCATTGTCGACCTAGGTTCTTGTGGTGCCGATATCCCCATCGATAGGAATGCGTAACAGGCTAACGAGCCCTGGGACGTGCCGCCGGAGGTCCGCGCAACGCATGATGGAACGCATGGAAGACGGGATCAGGGTCGGGCTCCTGCTGGTGGCGACCCCTCAGCTGGAGGATCCGAATTTCCGGCGGAGCGTCGTCCTGCTGGTCGAGCACGACGTCGAGGGCGGGACGCTCGGCGTTGTCCTCAACCGGCCGACCGAGGTACCGGTCGACCGCGTCCTGCCGCCGTGGGCCGAGCTCGTCACCGGACCGGCCGTGGTGTTCCAGGGCGGCCCGGTCGCGCTGGAGAACGCGCTCGCCCTGGCCCGTCTCCCCGGCGAGGACGAGCCGCTCGGCTGGCGCGCCCTGGACGGCGGCACGGAGGTGGCCAGGGTCGGCCTGGTCGACCTGGAGGCCCCGCCCGGCCTGCTGGCCGCCGAGCTGCTGCAGTTCCGGGTGTTCGCCGGCTACGCCGGATGGTCGGCGGGGCAGCTGCGCGCGGAGATCGAGGACGGCTCCTGGTATCTGGTGCCGGCCGAGGCGGGGGACGTGTTCGCCGCCGACCCGGACGGGCTGTGGCGGCAGGTGCTGCGCAGGCAGGGCGGCGACCTGGCCTTCGTCTCCACGTTCCCCGAGGACCCGACGCTGAACTAAGGTGAAGCACGTGAGTACGAAGATCCTGCCCGACGGCGACACCCAGACAGATGTGCGGCCGGACCTCTCGCACGGTGACGGCGACCATGAGCGGTTCGCGCACTATGTGAAGAAGGCGAAGATCACCGAGAGCGCGGTGAGCGGCACGCCCGTGATCGCGCTGTGCGGCAAGGTCTGGGTGCCGAACCGGGACCCGAAGAAGTTCCCGGTGTGCCCGGAGTGCAAGGAGATCTACGAGTCGATGAAGCCGGGCGGCGGCGGCAAGGGCGACGAGTGACCGGCCGCCGCTGAGCGGCGGCCGAGGGCGCGTCGCCGGCATCGGCATGCGCGCGTGAGAGGTCCCGCGGTCGGGGGACGACCGCGGGGCCCTCCCAGTTCCACGGGGCTTGTACACATCTACGGGGGATCAATGCGGCGGATCGCCGGGGTTTCACTCTGCGCACTACTGGTCACACTGGGTGCCGTTCCGGGTTCGGTGAGTGACCGCGACCAGGTCACCGACCGAACGCCGGTCGCTGACCGGACGCGGGTCAAGGCCGCTCCAGCGGCGGCAAAGGACGACGGGTGCCCTCCAGAGGGCGACGCGCGAAGGACGCACCCCCGCGACCATGCCGATCTCGGCCACGACCAGGTCGTCGCCATGCTCGCCGACCTTCGCCGGACGCTCGTCGACCGGTTCGGCACGTCCGACGAGAAGCGCCTCGACTCGGCGCTGCGCAGGGCGCGGCATGTCGTCGTCCCGGTGCGGTTCCATGTCGTCCACAGTGGGGGCAAGGGGCGGCTGTCCAAGGCGGCGGTCCAGCGGCAGGTCTCCACGCTGAACGCCGCGTACGGCGGGAAGAAGGGCGGCGCCGACACGCGCGTCAGGTTCCGCCTCGTCGGCTACGACCGGACGAACAAGCCCTCGTGGTTCCACCATCCGCGCAGGAACGAGCGCGCGATGAAGAAGCGCCTGCGCAAGGGCGGACGCGGCACGCTCAACGTCTTCACCGCCGCCGTGGGCACCGACGTGCTCGGCTTCGCCACGTTCCCCCACCAGTACAAGAAGGACCCGCGCATGGACGGTGTCACCATCGACTACCGCAGCCTGCCGGGCGGGCCGTACAAGCCGTTCGACCGCGGCTACACGGCCGTCCACGAGATCGGGCACTGGCTCGGGCTGCTGCACACCTTCGAGGGCGGGTGCCTGCCGCCGGGCGACGGGGTGGCCGACACACCGTACGAGGCGGCGCCGGCGGAAGGATGCCCTGACTACCGCGACACATGCCCGCAGCGCGGCGACGATCCCGTGCACAACTTCATGGACTACGCCCACGACACCTGCATGCAGGAGTTCACCGCAGGCCAGGGCCGCAGGATCCGCGCCGCGTGGGCCGCGTACAGGGGCCGCTGACGGCGGACGCGGGTTGTGGATCTCGGCACAAGTGAGGCCGCGGCGGCGCGATCTGTCGGTGGGGCTCGGTAGCCTTCGATGACCGTGAGCACCTTCGCCGCATCGAGCATGCCTCCCGCCTTCCCCGAGCGGGCCGCCTGGGGGACGGCGTCGTCCCTGCGCGCCTGGCAGCAGCAAGCGCTGGAGGCCTACTTCGGGCGGGACGGCACCGAACCCGGCCCGCGCGACTTCCTCACCGTCGCGACGCCCGGCGCCGGTAAGACGGCGTTCGCGCTCCGCCTCGCCCGCGAGCTGATGGAGCGCCGCGTGATCTCGGCGATCACGATCGTGTGCCCGACCGAGCACCTCAAGCGGCAGTGGGCCGAGACCGCCGCCCGCGTCGGCATCAAGATCAACCCCGAGTACCAGAACGGCGACGGCCCGGTCGGCAAGGACTTCGACGGCATCGCCGTCACCTACGCGACCGTCGCGGCGCGTCCCGCGCTGCACCGCAACCGCACCGAGTCCCGCAAGTCGCTCGTCATCTTCGACGAGGTGCACCACGCGGGCGACGGGCTGTCCTGGGGCGACGCCGTCCGCGAGGCGTTCGAGCCCGCCACCCGCCGGCTGGCGCTCTCCGGCACGCCGTTCCGCACCGACATCAACCCGATCCCGTTCGTCCAGTACGACGAGGGACCGGACGGCGTGCGCCGCAGCCGCGCCGACTACACCTACGGCTACGGCCCGGCCCTCGCCGACGGCGTCGTCCGTCCGGTGATCTTCCTGGCGTACGCGGGGGAGATGCGCTGGCGCACCCGGGCCGGCGACGAGATCACCGCGACCCTCGGCGAGCCCCTCACCCAGGACCAGACCTCCCAGGCATGGCGCGCCGCGCTCGACCCGAAGGGCGACTGGATCAGGCAGGTCCTCGCCGCCGCCGACCGCCGCCTCACCGAGCTGCGCCGCGTCATCCCGGACGCCGGCGGCCTGGTGATCGCCACCGACCACGAGACCGCCCGCGCCTACGCCAAGATGCTGCGCGCCGTCACCGGCCAGGGCGCCACGATCGTGCTGTCGGACGACCCGTCCGCGTCCAAGAAGATCAAGCAGTTCACCGACACCGACGACCGCTGGATGGTCGCGGTCCGGATGGTGTCCGAGGGCGTCGACATCCCGCGGCTGTGCGTCGGCGTGTACGCGACGTCCACCAGCACCCCGCTGTTCTTCGCGCAGGCCATCGGCCGTTTCGTGCGCGCCCGCAGGCGCGGCGAGACCGCCTCGGTG
The DNA here is from genome assembly GCF_044326405.1 of Actinomadura sp. 1N219. Lineage (NCBI taxonomy): Bacteria > Bacillati > Actinomycetota > Actinomycetes > Streptosporangiales > Thermomonosporaceae > Actinomadura > Actinomadura sp. 1N219. The sequence continues at coordinate 1,566,915 of NZ_JBIRAY010000001.1, forward strand.
TTCCTGCCCTCCGTGCCCACGCTGATGGGCCACGCCGCCGACATGGAGGAGGAGCGCGACCACGTTCTCGACCGTCCCGTCCGCGAGGACGGCCTGGACGACGACCTCCTCGCCGAGGCCAACCAGCAGAAGGACACGCCGGACGCGGTCGGCGAGGAGCTGCCGTTCGAGACCGTCGAGGCGTCCGCGACGTTCGACCGCGTCCTGTACGACGGCGGCGAGTTCGGCATGCACGCCCAGCCCGGCTCCGCCGAGGAGGAGGAGTACCTCGGCATCCCCGGCCTGCTCGAACCCGACCAGGTGTCGGCGCTGCTGCGCAAACGCCAGGCCGACCAGCTCGCCGGCGAACGCAAGAAGAAGACCGGCGACCCGCGCGCCGACCGCACCACCGCCGAAGACCTCGCGACCCTCCGCCGCGAGCTGAACGGCCTCGTCAACGCCTGGTTCCACCGGACGGGCCAGCCGCAGGGCGTCATCCACAGCGAGCTCCGCCGCTCCTGCGGCGGCCCCGCCGTCCCCCAGGCCAGCGCCGACGACCTCCGCAAGCGCATCGCCAAGATCCGAGACTGGGCCGCCAAACGCCGCCACTGACCGCGGCGGCATCCGGGGCGCGGTTACCCGATCAGGCGCGGATTGCAGGGCGTCTGTTCACGGCGACATCGGCGAATGCGACCGGAATTTGCCGGTGGGCAGGACGCCTTCGAGAGGCTCGGGCATGAGTAGATCCTCGCCGAGGGTGACCGAGGAGCTGTGCGAGTAATCGTTGCCGCGCGGCTCTGAGAAGATCGTGGCCTTGCCGTCCAGCCGGTCGATCAACAGGTAGAGGGGGATGTCGGCTGCAGCGTACCCCCGGCGCTTAGGCCCGCGATCGCGTTCAGCTCCCTTGTGGTCCCCCCGCCGACCGGAGGTCACTTCCAAGACCATCAGCACGCCGTCCGGCTTGGAGTGCCATTCCCGATCGTCGAATGTTCCTTCGGGAGCGGCGATTCCGTCGGGCACGTACTCACCCTCCGGGCTGATCAACGTCAGGTTTCGGTGCAACATCAGGTCATGGATCTTGCGTACCCAGGTGTCGATCGCCACGACGATGGTCTCGTGCTTGCCGTCGGGGGTCGGTGACACGATGATTTCTCCGTCTATGAGCTCGGCACGCATACCGGGCAACACTTCGAGCGCGGCGAACGCTTCTCGCAGGTCTTCACGGATGAACGACGGCTCTTCGGGCATGGGCATCGCCGCCATCGGAGGTCTCCTCGTCGGCTCGGACGGTGGTCTTCCTCAACCTAACATCGGGCCGTGGTCAGGGAGTTTGGAACGGCGTCCGGGGGCGGTCGGCTGGGCGCGCGGTCAGCTGGGTGTGTGGTCGGTCTCGCGGCCGGGGGTGAGGTCGAGGGTTTTGAGGAGGTGGGCGACGGTTTCCTCTGGGGGGCCTGTGATGGGGGCCGTGAGGACGTTCTCGTCCGGGGTCGGGGGTTCCAGGTCGGCGAACTGGGTGTCGAGGAGGTCGGCCTTGAAGTAGTGGCCCTTGCGGGCCCTCATGCGGGCGGCGATGAGGTCGCGGTCGCCGTCCAGCAGGACCATGCGGACGCCGGGACGGCCGCCCGCCACGATCTCGCGGTAGCGGCGCTTGAGGGCGGAGCAGGTGACGACGCCGGGACGGCCCGTGGCGAGGCGGTCGTCGACCCAGGCGGCGATGGCGTGCAGCCACGGGAGCCGGTCGGCGTCGGTGAGGGGGTGGCCCGAGCGCATCTTCTCGATGTTGGCGTCGGAGTGGAACTTGTCGGCCTCGGCGTACTCCCAGCCGAGACGTTCGGCGAGGAGGCTCCCGATCGTGGTCTTGCCGCTGCCGGACACGCCCGCGATCACGATGACCGTGGGGGGTCGGTTCTCGGGGGGTGTCATGGTCAGGTGGCCACGACCGGGGCGCCGGACATCATGATCCCCTCCTGCGCGAGCTCGTCCAGGGCGCGGTCGACGGTCGCCTTGCTGACCCCGGCGGTGAGGTCGAGCAGGACGGCGGTGCGCAGGCCCGCGCGGGCGGCGTCCACGGCGGTGGCGCGGACGCAGTGGTCGGTGGCGATGCCCGCGATGTCGACGGCGTCCACGCCGCGGGCGGCGAGCCAGTCGGCGAGGGGCTGCTCGTCGTCGGACGCGCCCTCGAAGCCGCTGTAGGCGGCGGTCTCGCGGCCCTTGCTGAAGACGGCCTCGATGGGCGCCAGCGCCAGGTTGGGGTGGAAGTCGGCGCCGGGCGTGCCGATCACGCAGTGCGGCGGCCAGGTGTCGGCGAAGTCGGGTTCGGCGGAGAAATGGTCGCCCGGGTCGAGGTGGAAGTCGCGGGTGGCCACGATGTGCGCGTACTCGGGCCGGTGGCCCGCCATGTACCCGGAGATGGCCGTGGCCACGTCCGCCCCGCCGGCGACCGCGAGCGAACCGCCCTCGCAGAAGTCGTTCTGAACGTCGACGATGATCAGAGCCTTCTTGCCCATGACCGCTCCCTGGACGAGTCACCTCGAACGAAGAGTCCGATTCATCCGCTCTCTTCTGAGACGTGGCATTCTCGGCCTGTCACAGGATGAAAAGGGCTCAATGGGGACCGTACCCCAGCTCCGCCTGGATGGTCTCAGCGGCGCGGGCCACCGTTGACGAACTCGGTGGGGACCGCGGGCTCGCCCTTGGAAAGCTGCGTCGCCGTCGGAGGCAGTTCGGCGATCGCCTGCGCGTGGCGTTCCCGGGCGTCCAGGAGCGATTCGCGTCCGATGATCTCGCCGTTCCGGACCAGCGGCACTTGCAGGACGCGGTCGCGCGGGCCGGGCGTCGGCTCACCGGTCGTGACGGTCTCGGCGAAGGCGGTGCCGTGGCCGTCGACGCGGCGGACGGCCGTCTTGCGTCCGCCGCGGCTCGGCTTGCCGGTGGAGCGTTTCGCGACCGGACGCATGGGCGCGTCGTCGTCGGGGGCGTCCGAGCGGGCGACGAGCTTGTAGACGAGCGAGGCCGTGGGCGCGCCGGAGCCGGTGACGAGGGACGTCCCGACGCCGTAGCCGTCCACCGGCACGGCGGCGAGCGCGGCGATGCCGAACTCGTCCAGGTCGCCGGTGACGACGATCCGCGTGTCGTGCGCGCCGAGCGAGTCGAGCTGGTCGCGGACGCGCCGCGCCATCACCCCGAGGTCGCCGCTGTCGATCCGGACGGCCCCCAGCGACGGCCCGGCCAGCTCCACGGCCGTCCGGACGGCCCGTTCGACGTCGTAGGTGTCGACGAGCAGCGTGGTGCTCTCGCCCATCGCGGCGAGCTGGGCCTCGAAGGCGTGCCGCTCGCTGTCGTGCAGGAGCGTGAAGGAGTGCGCGCTCGTCCCGGCGGTCGGCACCCCGTAGAGCCGCCCCGCCTCCAGGTTGGACGTGGTCGCGAACCCCGCGATGTAGGCGGCGCGGGCGGAGGCCACGGCGGCGCGCTCGTGGGCCCGCCGCGACCCCATCTCGATGATCGGACGGTCCTGCGCCGCCCGCACCATCCGGGACGCGGCCGACGCGATCGCGCAGTCGTGGTTCAGGATCGACAGCGCGAGCGTCTCCAGCAGGACGGCCTCCGCGAACGTCCCCTCCACCACCAGGATCGGCGATTCCGGGAAGTAGCAGTCGCCTTCGGCATAACCCCAGACGTCCCCGGTGAAGCGGTACTTCTCCAGCCATTGCGCGGTGGGCTCGTCCACGATGCCGTTGGACGTCAGGTAGTCCAGTTCGGCGGCGTCGAAACGGAACCGCTCGATCGCGTCGAGGAGGCGTCCCGTCCCGGCGATGACGCCGTAGCGGCGGCCGGCGGGCAGGCTCCGCGCGAACACCTCGAAGACGGCGCGCCGGCCGGCGGTCCCGCTGCGCAGCGCGGCCTGGAGCATGGTCAGCTCGTACCGGTCGGTGAGCAGGGCAGTACCGTCGCCAAGGTCCACAAGTGGAACCTTACGACCCGCTGTGGGCACCATGGTCGTGCAGGCCGCCACATCCGGCGGGAGCGGCGCATAGCATCGGGTGCGGTGGGCCACCGACTTCACAGAGAGGGAGGCGAGCGGTATGAGCGCCATGAGCACGGCGCCCGCGCCCGTCGAACTGGAACGGCCGGACGTCGACGAGGACGTGAGCGCCGACCGGCCCTGGCTGGCCATCGTCTGGAACGACCCGATCAACCTGATGTCGTACGTCACGTACGTGTTCCAGGCCGTCTTCGCCTATCCGAAGCCGAAGGCCGAGAAGCTGATGCTCGACGTCCACCACAAGGGCCGCGCCGTGGTGGCGAACGGCACCCGCGAGGAGATGGAGCGCGACGTGGAGATCCTCCATTCCTACGGCCTGTGGGCCACCGTCAAGCGGGACGACTGAGCCGGTGAGCCATGTGAAGAAGACCCGCCACGGCGTCCGGGTGCGGCTGGAGGCCGAGGAGGTCGCGCTCCTGCGCGCCCTGATGGAGCAGCTGCTCGCGCTGCTGGGCGAGGCCCCGGGCGAGGACGACGAACTGGCGTCGATGGGCATCGCCGAGAACGCCACCATGCCGGACGATCCCGTCCTGGCGCGGCTGTTCCCCGACGCCTACCGCGACGACGGCAAGTCGGCCGAGGAGTTCCGCCGCTACACCGAGATGGGCCTGCGCGACGGCAAACGGGAGGCGGCGGGGACGGTGCTGGCCTCGCTGGCCGGCGGTCCCGGGTCCGACGTCGTCCTGGACGAGAAGCAGGCGCAGGCGTGGCTGCGGGCGCTCAACGACGTCCGGCTGGCGCTCGGCACCCGGCTCGACATCACCGAGGAGTGGTACGAGGAGGCGGAGAGCATGACCCCGGACGACCCTCGCGCCCCCATGTTCGCCGCCTACGACTGGCTCACGTCGCTGCAGGAGAGCCTGGTCCGCGTCCTCTGGTGACCGCGCGGCCCCCGGGAGGGGGACGGACGCGCCGCCCGGTAGCCTTCGGGGCATGCTGACGATCGAACGGGCCCTGGTCGACGAGATCGTCGCGCATGCGCGCGCCGACCACCCCGACGAGGCCTGCGGCGTCATCGCCGGTCCGATCGGCTCGGACCGGCCCGTCCGGTACATCGCGATGACGAACGCCGAGCGGTCCCCGACGTTCTACCGGTTCGACTCCCAGGAGCAGCTCAAGGTCTGGCGGGAGATGGACGACCGGGACGAGGAGCCCGTGGTGATCTACCACTCGCACACCTCGACGGAGGCGTACCCGTCCCGCACGGACGTCTCCTACGCCGCCGAGCCGAACGCCCACTACGTGCTCGTCTCCACCCGCGACGAGGACGATCACGAGTTCCGGTCGTACCGGATCGTGGACGGCGAAGTGACCGAAGAAGAGGTCGCGATCGTCGACTCCTACGGCTGATGGCGGCGGGGATCGGCCACGACGCGCCCGGTAAACTGGCCGTCATGTGGACGAGTGAGCAGGGAACCGGCGGCCCGCGGCGCCGCACCGGTTCCGCCGCCGTGCCACCCGTACAGAGCTTCCTGTTCGGGCATTCGCGCGCCGAGGTCGTCTACGACTGTCGCTGACGCGCCGATCCTGCTGGAGTACGCCCGGAATCATCCCGCTGCCCGCCCGGTTGTGAGCAGGTTAGAGGGCGGGGAGCCCCGTACGACGTAGAAGGAGACCATCGCGATGGCGATCGAGGTCCGGATCCCCACGATCCTGCGCAATCTCACGTCCTCGTCGATAACGCCAAGGCCGTCGAAGGCAAGGGCGGCACGCTGGACGAGTTGTTCACCGACCTGGACACGCGGCACCCCGGCCTGCGCGACCGGCTGGTCGACGGCAAGGGCCTGCGCAAGTTCGTCAACGTCTACCTCAACGACGAGGACGTGCGCTTCCTCGGCGGGCTGGAGACCGAGGTCGCCGACGGCGACAGCGTCACGATCCTGCCCGCCGTCGCCGGCGGCTGACCGCCGCCCCCGAGCAGACAGAGCAGACTGATGCGCTTCGACTCGCTGCCGGACTCGCTCGGCCGCACCCCGCTGGTGGGGCTGCCGCGGCTCTCGCCGTCCGCCGACGTGCGGCTCTGGGCCAAGCTGGAGGACCGCAACCCCACCGGGTCCGTGAAGGACCGGCCCGCCTTCTACATGATCGAGAAGGCGGAGAAGGAGGGGCTGCTGACGCCCGGCTGCACGATCCTTGAGCCGACGTCCGGCAACACCGGCATCTCGCTGGCCATGGCCGCCACGCTGCGCGGCTACAAGATGATCTGCGTGATGCCGGAGAACACGTCCGCGGAGCGCCGCCAGCTCCTGGAGATGTGGGGCGCGCGGATCATCTTCTCCCCGGCGGCGGGCGGGTCGAACGAGGCCGTCCGGGTCGCGAAGGGGCTGGCGGCGGAGAACCCCGACTGGGTGATGCTCTACCAGTACGGCAACGAGGCCAACGCGCTCGCGCACTACGAGACGACCGGCCCCGAGATCCTCGAGGACCTCCCGACCGTGACGCACTTCGTCGCGGGGCTCGGCACCACGGGCACGCTGATGGGCGTCGGCCGGTTCCTGCGCGAGCGGGTGCCGGACGTCAAGATCGTCGCGGCGGAGCCCCGGTACGGCGACCTGGTGTACGGGCTGCGCAACATCGACGAGGGCTTCATCCCCGAGCTGTACGACGACTCCGTCCTGACCACCCGGTTCTCCGTCACGTCCGGGGACGCGCTGCGCCGCACCCGCGAGCTGCTCCAGCAGGAGGGCATCTTCGCGGGCATCTCGACCGGCGGCGCGCTGCACGCGGCGATCGGGATGGCGACCAAGGCGGTCAAGGCGGGCGAGCGGGCCGACATCGCGTTCGTGGTCGCGGACGGCGGCTGGAAGTACCTGTCCACCGGCGCGTACGGCGGCACCCTGGAGGAGGCCGAGGCCCGCCTCGAAGGCCAGCTCTGGGCCTGACCCGCCGTCGCGGTAGGGTGCGTTCTCGAACGTCATTCTAGAACCGCGGGAGGGACACGGATGATCGGGTTCGGCGCGGCGACCGCGGTCGAGCCGATGGGCGAGGGCCGGTACGAGGCCGTCCTGGACGCCGGCTACGGCATGGCCGAGGCGATCAACGGCGGCTACCTCATGGCCGTCCTGGGCCGCGCCGCCGTCGCCGCCTCCCCGCACGCGCACCCCGTCTCGACCGCGGTGAACTTCCACCGCGTCGCCAGGCCAGGCCCCGCCGAGGTGATCGTCGAACCCCGCAAGGAGGGGCGGACGGCGGCCACGTCGCGGGTCGTGCTCGTCCAGGACGGCCGTCCCGCCGCGGACGCGCTGATCACCACCGCCACCCTCGACGCCGCAGCCGAACCCGCCTGGACCGGCGCCGAGCCCACCGGCCTGCCTCCCCTGGAGGAATGCACCGAGTTCCAGCCCCCGACCGGCAGCCGCGGCTTCGCCGACCAGGTCGACATGCGCTTCGACCGCTCCACGATGGGCTGGCTGGACGGACGCCCCAGCGGACGTCCCGAGGTCCGCGCCTGGTTCCGCCTCCGCGACGGCTACCAGCCCGACGCGTACGCGCTCGCCCTCGCCGTGGACGCGCTGCCGCCCGTCGCGCTGAACCTCGGCGCGCAGGGCTGGGCGCCGACCGTCGAGCTGACCTGGCACATGCGGGCCGTCCCGGCGCCGGGCTGGCTCGCCGTCCACGGGAGCGGCCGCGTCCTCGCCGGCGGCTGGTTCGACGAGGAGGTCGAGGTCTGGGACACCGCCGGACGCCTCGTCGCCCAGAGCCGCCAGCTCGCCCGCGTCCCTCGCTCCCGCCCCTGACCCGCCCTCACCACCGCGGGACCTGCCGCCGCGCGGCTCACCGGCGTTTCGGGGCGGCGGGCGTCCGGATCGTGTGCGCGGCGCGTGAGCTGGGCGGTTTTCCGCCACGTGACGGTGTGATGTCCAACGCATGACGCGCTTGCGCGGGGTCCCGTCGCTTAGCCTTGTGCACCATGTCAGACCCATCGCGGGAGGACGGCCTCCCGACGCTCCCAACGGGATCCTCGACAGCGGCCCCCGCGGTCCCGCCGCCCGCCCGCACGGATCGCCCGCGCCTGACGGACGGCGTCTCGAATCCCGCGGGCGACCGGGTCACACTGGTGTGAAGGCGCCGGCTCTGACCACCTGATTCCTCGGGGACCCGAAGGAGGAGCGAGCGTGCGGGTCACAGTGATCGGCTGCTCCGGCAGTTTTCCCGGGCCGGACAGCCCCGCGTCCAGCTACCTGATCGAGGCGGACGGCTACGCGCTGGTGCTCGATCTCGGCAACGGCGCGCTCGGGTCGCTGCAGCGTTTCCGCTCGCTGTACGAGATCGACGCCGTCTGCATCTCGCACCTGCACGCCGATCACTGCCTCGACCTGTGCGGATACTGGGTGGCGCGGACGTACCGGCCGAGCGGCCCGGCGCCGCGGATCCCGGTGCACGGCCCCGAGGGCACCGCCGCGCGCATGGCGCGTGCCTACGACCTCGATCCCGAGCCCGGCATGTCGGGGGCGTTCGACTTCCAGACCCTGCGCCGCGGCCCCTACGACATCGGCCCGTTCCGCGTGACGACCGCGCTGATGCCGCACCCGGTGGAGGCGTACGCGTTCCGCGTCGAGCACGGCGGCAAGACCCTCGCCTACTCCGGCGACACGGGCGCGTCGGAGACGCTGGTCGAGCTGGCGCGCGGCGCGGACCTGTTCCTCTGCGAGGCGTCCTTCATCGACAAGCCGGGCCTCCCGGCCGAGCTCCATCTGACCGCCCGCGAGGCCGGCGAGCACGCCGCCCGCGCCGGGGCGGGACGGCTCGTCCTGACCCATCTGGTGCCGTGGAACGACGCGGACGTGTCGCTCAAGGAGGCCAAGGCCAGCGGCTACGAAGGCCCCATCGACCTGGCGCGCGTGGGCGCCCAGTACACCCTCTGAGTCCCGCTAGGGTGGAGCGCATGCCTCGCCCCGATGATCGCGCGCACGACCAGCTCCGCCCCGTCCGCATCCAGCGCGGATGGCTCGACCACGCGGAGGGGTCGGTGCTGATCGAGTTCGGCGCGACCCGGGTGCTGTGCGCCGCGTCCGTGCAGGACTCGGTGCCCCGCTGGCGGCGCGAGAGCGGCCTCGGCTGGGTCACCGCCGAGTACGCGATGCTGCCCCGCGCCACCAACACCCGCAACGACCGCGAGGCCGTCCGGGGCCGGATCGGCGGCCGCACCCACGAGATCTCCCGGCTGATCGGACGGTCCATCCGCGCGTGCGTCGACTTCAAGGCGCTCGGGGAGAACACCGTCCAGCTCGACTGCGACGTGCTGCAGGCCGACGGCGGCACCCGCACCGCCGCGATCACCGGCGCGTACGTGGCGCTGGCCGACGCCGTCTCCTGGATGCGCGCCCGCAAGATGCTCAGGGGCGGCGGCGACCCGCTGATCACGTCCGTGGCGGCGGTCAGCGTCGGCGTCGTGGACGGCGAGCCCCGCCTCGACCTCTGCTACGAGGAGGACGGCGCCGCCAACACCGACATGAACGTCGTGTGCACGGGCGACGGCCGCTTCGCCGAAGTGCAGGGCACCGCGGAACGCGCCCCGTTCGACCGCTCCGAGCTGGACGCGCTGCTCGACCTCGCGTCCGCCGGCTGCGCCGAGCTGACCAGGCTGCAGGACGCGGCCCTCGCCCGATGACGAAGATCGCCCCATGACGAGGATCGCTTGATGACGAGGATCGTGCTCGCGACCCACAACAAGGGCAAGGTCGCGGAGCTGCGGCGCATCCTCGGCGACCTCGACATCGCCGGACTCGACGACTTCCCCGGCGCGCCCGACGTGCCGGAGACGGAGCTGACGTTCGAGGGCAACGCGCTGCTGAAGGCCCGCGCGATCGCCGCGTTCACCGGCCTGCCCGCCGTCGCCGACGACTCGGGCCTGTGCGTGGACGCGCTGAACGGCATGCCGGGCGTCCTGTCCGCGCGCTGGTCGGGACGCCTTGGCGACGCCGCCGGCGACCGCGACGCCGCGAACCTCCGGCTCGTCCTCGACCAGATCGGCGACGTGCCCGACGACCAGCGGGGCGCGGCGTTCGTGTGCGCGGCCGTCCTGGTCGTCCCGGGCGGCGTCGAGCACTGCGTCGAGGGACGGCTGCGCGGCACGGTCGTCCGCGAACCCCGCGGCACGGGCGGTTTCGGCTACGACCCGGTCTTCGTCCCGGACGGCGAGACCCGCACGACCGCCGAGATGGCCCCGGAGGAGAAGGACGCCATCAGCCACCGGGGCAGGGCGTTCCGCGCCCTGGCGGAACTGATCCCCGCCGCCCTCGCCTGACCCGCTAGCGGACGCGCAGCCTGACGAACGTGCCGTCCCAGCCCGCGCGGAGCTCCATCAGGTCGACGAGCAGGCGGACGGTCCAGAGGCCGAACCCGCGCTGGAGGGCCGAGTCGGGCGGGATGAAGCCGGTGAGCGGGCTCGGGCCGGGGCGCCAGAATCCGTTGTCGCCGATCTCGCAGATCAGGTCGGCGCCGTCCTGCCACACCCAGAGCCCGATCGGGGGCGTGCCGTGCTGCAGCGCGTTCGCGGCGACCTCGTTGGCGGCGGTGACGAGGTTCTGCGCCCGCTGCTTGGCGAGGCCGTGCTTGACGGCGCGCTCGCCGACGAACGACCGCAAGGCGTGCAGGTCGTCGCCGTCGATGGGGAGGTAGTCGGCGTCGCGCGGACGGTCGAAGCGCAGGCCGCGGTCGCAGCCGGAGCCGAACGTCACCGGGTCGACGTACTCGCCGCTCGGACCGGTGTGCCCGGAGTCCACCAGGAAGGGATGGGTGCGCCGCGCCTCCGCGACGACCCGGGGCGGCAGCGTCGCGGTGTCGTAGGGGCACAGCGAACGGGCGCCCGAACCGTCGAACACCACGTTGATGAGGGACTCGTAGCGGATCCACTCCAGGGTCTGCCGTTCGTCCCAGCCGTCCCAGACGGGCTCGGCGAGGGCGCAGACGGTGCGCGGCACGCTCTCCTTCACGACGGCCTGGTAGTCCCGCAGGGTGTGGACGGGATGCTGGTAGAACTCAGCCGAGTCGAAGTACTGGATCGGCGCGGCGTCGCGGGCGAGCACGTCCCGCAGGGCGGTCAGGTTGGGTTCGCGGGCCACGGCGATCACGGCCTGGTCCCGCTCCAGCCCGGACCTGAGGAACGGGACGGTGACGTCCAGGAACTCCTCGACGTCGCGGTAAAGGAAGGCCTTGTGGTCCATGCTCATCAGCCGATCCCCTCCGAGTCGGAGAGCGCTCGCTCGCTGCCGCGGGCGATGCCCGGCAGCCGGTGCCAGCCGACCATCTCGATGACGCTCTCCACGTCCGGCGCGAGGTGGTCGAGGACCAGCGGCTCGCGCGCCGGCAGGACGGTGGCGTGCTGCGCCAGCAGGTGCAGGCCGCCGAGGTCGATGAACGCGAGCCGGGAGAAGTCCAGGTGGACGCGGTCGCGGTCCTTGCTCACCAGGGTGAGCTTCTCCGCGAACACCGCGTGCCTGGCGGCGTCCAGCTCGCCCTCGACGCGCAGGCCGTCTGGTTCGAATGTGCGCACTATCTTCAGGATCCCGTCATCGAATTCGGGGTTCACTTCCACGAGGACCTCGTGTGTGTCGCGGAGGGCGATGAGCTCGTCGCGCCGGCATGCGTGCCGGTCGATCTGGCAGATCGCCATCGCCATGGTGCTCGGCGAGACGGCGTCGCCGACCCGGTGCTCGCAGCCCAGCATCTGGCCGAGGTCGGAGCGGCGCGGCTCGTCCAGCAGCCAGCTGTAGTCGGTGGTGATGCGGCAGGCGCGGAAGCCCTGGCCGAACGCCGCGTCGACCTCGCGCCCGAGGGTGTCGACCATCCTGGCGGGCTCGAAGCCGCCGTACCGGTCGAGGCAGGCGTCCTGCCGCGAGATCACCCGCAGCTGGCCGGCCCTGCGGTAGGCGTCCACGTCGATCCGGTGCCGGGGCCCGAGGCCGGGGAGCCGGTCGGGCGGGGCGTCGGTGACGTACACGACCTTCTCGTTGGTCTCCAGGCCCTCCCGGACGAAGGGCCCGATGACCCGGTCGCGCTCCTCTGCGCCGCTGTAGGCCAGCCAGCCGTGATCTCCGGGCCGGACGCCGCTGACCGGGCGCTTGGCGAACCAGGGTGTCTCCATGGCCTGCCCATCGAGGTCGGTGATTGGTTCAGCGTACGCCGCCGCCGGATTTTTGGAAGCCCAACGCATAGAGTCCCTCACGCTCTGTCCACATCGGGTCGGGAAGAGGGAAGGGCCAGCCGCAGGCGGACGACGCTGCCGTGGTCGCCCGTCCGGATCTGGACGACCGAGCACAGCAGCCGCACCGCCCACAGGCCGAACCGCCCGCCGGACTTGGCGGCCAGGGGACGCGGCGGGATCAGCCCGTACCCGCTGCCGGGCGGCCACCGGCCCCCGTCGCTGACCTCGCAGACGAAGGCGGGCTGGCCGTCGGGCGCGTCCGTCCACATGCGCAGGACGATGGGCGGCTCGCCGTGCCGCAGCGCGTTGGTGACGACCTCGGTGACCGCGACGAGGAGCCGCTGGACGCCGTCCTCGGGCAGCGGCGTCGCCCGCGCGTACTCCGACACGTAGGCGCGCAGCCAGAACAGGTCCGGCCGGTCGATCTTGAAGGTGTCGGCGCCGGGCGGCGGCGCGGGCAGCGGCTCGCTGTCGCACTGCTCGCAGTAGGCCCACGGGTCGACGAAGCCGGGGTTGGCGAGGGCCCGCGCGCCGCGCAGGGTCTCGGGGTGCGTCTTGCGGGCGGCCGCGACGACGCCGGCGGGCAGCGTGGCCGCGTAGGGGCACAGGAGCGCCGCGCCGGTGCCGCGGAACGCGACGTTCAGGACGGCCTCGACGCGCTGCCATTCGGCGACCTCGAGCGGCGACCGCGACGCCCACACCGGGTCGCCGAGGACGCGGAGCCGGCGCCCCCGCCAGGCGGCCTCGTCGGCGTCGCTGAGGCAGTCGGCCAGCGTCCGGGACGGGTGCGCGTACCAGGCGGACGCGTCGGCGAACTCGACGCCCGCCGCGGCCGGGCCGAGCTCGTCGCGCAGCAGCGTCTCCCGCGCGGTCCCGCACACGGCGAGGACGCGGTCGCCGGCGTCCACGCCGTCGCGGAGGAAGGGCAGAGCGCCGTCGAGGAGCTGATCCATGCCGTCGTAGGGGAGCACGCGGTGCGTGAAGGAGGAGTCGTTCACGGCTGCCGCCGGGCTTGTGGTCATGGCGTCACCGACTGTGCGGGCGGACGGACTCATCAAGCCTAGGCCGCCCGCGTCCGCCTGCCGAGGGCGTTCCACAAATAGCCTGGTGGATTCTCCGAGCGCCTGTCCGCAATTCCGGTGACGGCGCGTCCCTTACCCGGACGACCAGGCGATCAGTTCCTCACTCGGCATCGACCGGCCGGCGAATTCCGTTGCCGGATCCGCCGACCGCGACGCTAAGCTGAACGCGCTTCTCCGAAGCGCCGGCGGGCGTGGCGAAATCAGGTATACGCGGCAGGTTTAGGTCCTGTTGGTGGCGACACCGTGGGGGTTCGAATCCCCCCGCCCGCACTGTGTCGAGGCTGGGGTCAGAGGTCGAGGTCGCGGCGGAGGCGGTCCACGTGGCCGGTGGCCTTCACGTTGTAGTACGCCTGCTCGATCTTGCCGTCGGCGTCGATGACGAAGGTGGAGCGGATGACGCCGACGACGACCCGGCCGTAGAGCTTCTTCTCCCCGTACGCGCCGTACGCCTGGAGGACCTCGGTGTCGGCGTCCGACAGCAGCGGGAAGGTCAGGCCCTCCTTCTCCCGGAACTTGGCGAGCTTGGCCGGCTTGTCGGGGGAGATGCCCACGACCGCGACGCCGGCGGACTCCAGTTCGCCGAGGCTGCCCTGGAAGTCGACCGCCTCCTTGGTGCAGCCGGGCGTCAGGGCGGCCGGGTAGAAGTAGAGGATCGTGCGCCGCCCGCGCAGCGAGGCCAGCGACACTTGCTCGCCGTCGGCGTCGGGAAGCTCGAAATCGGGGGCGACGTCCCCTGGCTGCAGCCGCTCGGACACCCTGTGCCGCCTTTCGCTCGGATGGTTGGTCCAACGGTACCGGCTGGGGTGCGGAGGGCGTCCGGCGGGAAGACCTGCCACACTGTTCGGATCACGCTTCGCTGGTCATGGATTCGCCCGACACGGTAAGGACACGGCATGGCTGACAGGGCCCGCGACCCGGACGCGCTGGAACGGGAGCTCCAGCTCACCCGCCAGAGCTTCGCGCGCACGATCGACGAGCTCGCCGCCCGGGTCAACCCGAAGAACGTCGCGCAGCGGGGCACCGAGCGGCTGAAGGAGGAGGCCGGTCAGGTCGCGCGGGCGGTCGGGTCGATGGTGCGGCCGTCCGAGGGGTCCGACGACTCCGACGCCAAGGAGGCGGGCGGCGGGATCGACAAGCGCCTGGTGCTGGCGGGCGTCGGGGCCGCCGTCACCGTGACCGCCCTGGTCCTCTGGAGCCGTAGGCGCAGGCGCCGCTGAGCCTCGTCCCGGAGGCGCCGGTCCGCTTGACGCGGCCGGCGCCTTTGCGTGCCGGGACGATGCGCGCGTGCCCCTGCCCGGGGGCGGGATGCTGCGCGGGGGCGGGGCGCTGCGCGATGGTGCGGCGGAGCAGCTCGGCGACGCTCCGCAGCTCGGCGAGCTCGGCGCGGCACGGCGGGCAGCCGAGCAGATGCGCCGACAGCTCGTCCGCCTCGGCGCCGGGCAGCCGTCCCAGGGCGTAGACGCCGAGGCCCACGCGGAACTCCCCGCAGTCCGGTCCTCCCACACCATGGAGTACGGGTGGCGGGCCCGCCCCGTTCAGCGGGACGGGGTCAGCGCGCGTCCAGGTCGGGCGGCGTCACGGTGAACCGGGCCTCCACGGTGGCGCGGACGATCTGCGTCGCGGGCTCCAGGTCGATCGGCTCGGGCTCCTCGGGGGCGCCGCCGACGCCGCCGTACGCGGCGGCCAGCGTGACGGGGCCGCCGGTGTCCTGGTGGCGGCCGAGGCCCTCGTCCGACAGCTCGACCAGCCCGGTCAGCCGGGAGCCGAGCGCGTCGGCGTAGCTGCGGGCGCGCTCGACGGCCTCGTGCGCGGCCTGCCGCGCCGCCCGCCCGTACACCTCGCTCTCGCGCCGCAGCTCCCACTCCGGGCCGTCCACGTAGGTGCGCTCCATGTCGCCGAGCCGGGTGACCAGCTCGCCGAGGATGGCGAAGTCGCTGACCGTGATCTTGATCCAGACGGTGCCGCGGTAGGCGCGGACGTCGCCCTCGCGCCGCTTGTACTTCAGCAGCGGCGTGATCGACAGCCCGCCCGTCTCCAGCTTCTCCACGGCCTCGCCGTAGGACCTGACCAGGTCGAGGCAGCGCTGGTTCCGCTCGGTGAGCCGGTCGACGGCCGTCCGCCGGTCGGACTCCTGCGACTGGACGTGCACCGACAGCCGCGCGATCTCCGGCTCGGCCTCCAGCACCGCCTCCCCGCGAACACTGATCATCGGAGCATCGCTCATGCCCCCAACCTATGCCCCCTGGAACCCTTTACAGGAAGGTGCGGCCTTCGCCTCGGTACGTGGGGACCGTGCGGGCAATCCGGTCGTCGTCGATCAGGTGGAGGGCGTCGAAGCGTTCGCACAGTTCTCCGGCCTTGGTGTGCCGGAACCAGACGCGGTCGCCGACTGACAGGAGGTCGGCGGCGCGTCCGAGCAGGGGCGTCTGCACCTCGCCCGCGCCCTCGTCGCGGTGGTAGGCGAGGCCGGCCGGCAGGAACGGCTGGGGGAGCCGGACGGCGTCGCCGGGCCCGGACGCGAGGTAGCCGCCGCCGAGGCAGGTCGCGACGCCGGGCGCGGGGCGCCGGACGACGGGCAGCGCGAACAGCGCGGCGGGGCGCCCGCTGAAGTTGGAGTACTGGTCGAACAGGTGCGGCTGGTAGAGGCCGGAGCCCGCCGCGATCTCGGTGACGGCGCGTTCGGCGGCGGTCGTCTCGACGCTGCCGGTGCCGCCGCCGTTGACGAACTCCAGGTCCGTCAGCGCCCGGACGGCCTTGACGATCGCGGCGCGGCGGCGGGCCAGCTCGATCCGGGACCGCCGCTGCATGGCGCGGATGGCGCGGCTGCGGGCGGGCCGTCCGGGCGGGACGTCCCCGACGCCGGCGATCTGCGACTCGTACGCCATCAGCCCGGCGAGGTGGAGCGACGGCCGCTTGAGCACCCGCTCGGCGAACGCGGCGACCTGGGCCGGGGTGCGGAGCGGGGAGCGCAGCGCGCCGATCCTGACGCGTCCGCCGAGGGGGCGGTACGAGGCGTCGATGTCGACGCAGACGCGGATCGGGCGGCCGCCCGCGGCGTCCTC
This sequence comes from Actinomadura sp. 1N219, assembly GCF_044326405.1. Taxonomy (NCBI): domain Bacteria; kingdom Bacillati; phylum Actinomycetota; class Actinomycetes; order Streptosporangiales; family Thermomonosporaceae; genus Actinomadura; species Actinomadura sp. 1N219. The sequence goes on from NZ_JBIRAY010000001.1 coordinate 1,583,226, forward strand.
GATCAGGTCGAGGTGCTCCGGCGAGTCGGTCATGAGCGTGATGGCGCGGGCGGCGGCGGGGTCGGCGGCCAGCTCGGCGACGGCGGTCCGGTCGGCGGTGGGGTAGGCGACGAGGATGTCGTCGCTGACGCCCTCCCGCGCCAGCCAGAGCGCCTCGGGGAGGGTGAACGCCATGATCCCGGCGAAGCCGTCCAGGGCGAGGACGTCCTCCAGGAGGGCCCGGCAGCGCACCGACTTGCTCGCGACCCGGATCGGCTTGCCGGCGGCGCGGCGGGCGAGGCCGGCGGCGTTGGCGCGGAAGGCCGCCAGGTCGACGACGGCGAACGGCGCCTCGATCCCGGCCGTCGCGGCGTCGTAGCGATCCCGGAGGTTCATGCTCGTCACGCGGCCAGTATAGGTCTAACGTGAAAACCTCTCACGTAAGGTTTGACTGTCGGTAACTACCGAGTTGTCTCTCCCGCCGGGCGCGCGGCGCTCAGGCCCGTGGAGGGCGGGTGGCGCGTAAGCTCGGAGGGACGTTCTGAGCTGCCGCTTCCCTGCCGCCTTCCCGTGCGAGAGATGAGACCGTGAACGAACATGTGCTGACCCTGTCGTGCCCCGACCGGCCCGGCATCGTCGCCGCCGTCTCGGGGCTGCTGGCCGAGCGCGGGTGCAACATCCTTGAGAGCCAGCAGTTCGGCGACGCCGATTCCGGCACGTTCTTCATGCGGGTCCAGTTCGCGGCCCCGCACGACACCGACCCCGATGAGCTGCGCGGCGCCTTCGCGTCCCTGGCGCCCGAGCTGGAGCTGCAGTGGCGGCTGCACGCGCTCGCCGAGCGGCCCCGCGTCCTGATCATGGTGTCGAAGGGCGGGCACTGCCTGAACGACCTGCTCTACCGGACGCGGTCCGGGCTGCTCGACATCGAGATCGTCGCGGTCGCGTCCAACCATCCGGACCTGCGGCCCCTCACCCAGTCGTACGGGATCGACTACCACCACCTGCCGGTCGGGTCCGGGGCCGGCGGCAAGGCCGCGCACGAGACCGAGATCCTGACGCTGGTCGAGCACTACCGCGCCGACCTGGTCGTCCTCGCCCGGTACATGCAGATCCTGTCGGACGACTTCTGCGCCAAACTGCCCGGCGCGATCATCAACATCCACCATTCGTTCCTGCCGAGCTTCAAGGGCGCCCGCCCCTACCACCAGGCGCACGCGCGCGGGGTGAAGCTGATCGGCGCCACCGCGCACTACGTCACCGCCGACCTGGACGAGGGCCCGATCATCGAGCAGGAGGTCGCGCGCGTCGACCACACCCACAGCCCGGAGAAGCTCGTGGCCGTGGGACGCGACGTCGAATGCCTCGCGCTGGCGCGGGCCGTCCGGTGGCACACCGAGCACCGCGTCCTGCTCAACGGGGACCGCACCGTCGTCTTCCGCTGACCCGGCGCCACCCCCTGCCAGTGGCTGACCTGCGCTTTCGTCCGGACGGTGTCGGCATGGCGTGTTTCACTCCACGTGGCGATGCCTCACCATGGGTGACGATGTCGGACGTGCCGATGGCTCACGGGGGTGGCCATGACCGAGACCCTGGTCCAGCATTCAGCTGACAAGGACGTGATCGAGGAGGCGCGGAACGAGCGGCGGGCGCGGCGGCTGGCCGTCCGCGAGTTCCGGCCCCGGCGCGCGCTCGCCGGGTTCGCGGCCGCGCTGCTGGTCACCGCCGTCGGCGGGGTCGCCGCGATCGAGCTGCTGGCGGCGGTGCTCGGGTCCGGCGTCCACCCGGTGCCGGGCGTCGCCGAGGCCGCGGACGCGCTGCGCGGGCGCACCTGGAACGACCAGGACGTCCGGATCGCTGCCGCCGGGGTCGCCGTCCTCGGGCTGGCGTTCCTGCTGGCCGCGCTGCCCGGACGCCTCCGCGGCATGCCGCTGGCCGGGTCCGACCCGCGGCTGGCGGGCGTCCTCGGACGCGCCGCCCTGCGCCGCACGCTGGCGGACGCGGCGCTCGGCGTCCACGGCATCGAGCGCGCCCGCGTCCGCCGCCGGGGCCTGTTCCGCAGGCGGTTCGTCGTCCGGGCGGCCACCCACTACCGCAACCCGGCGAACCTCGCCGAGCTGGTCGGGAAGGCCGTCGACGAGCGCCTCGACCGCATCGAGCCGATGCGCCGCCCGGACGTCGACGTCCGGCTCGGCTGGCGGAAGGACTGACATGCGGATCGCGATCGCGGCGACCGGGACGGCGCTGCTGCTCTGCGGAGGCGCGGCCCTCGCCGCCGGGCTCGGCGCGTTCGACGCGCTCCTCGCCGTGTCCGGCAGGCCGCTGCTCGACCCCGCCCTCCTGCGGTTCGCCGACGGCAGCGGCTGGTTCCTGCCCGTCGCCGCGGGCGTCGCGGAGATCGTGGCGCTCGCCGGTCAGCTGTGGCTGGTCTTCCAGTGCCGGGCGCTCGTCCACCGGTGGTGGCCGGACCTGGACGCGCAGACCCGCGCCGCCGCCCGCACCGCGGCCGACGAGCTGAACCGGGACGCGCGGGAGCTGCCCGGCGTCCAGGACACCCGCGTCCGGCTCACCGGCACGGCCACCCGGCCGCGGCTCCGCATGCGGGTCGCCTTCGCGGGCGACGCCCTCGTCGGCGAGGTGTACGGCGAGCTGGGCGCGGGCCCGGTCGAGCGGTACCGGCAGGCGGTCGGCATGCCGGACCTGCCGGTGGTGATCCGCTTCCGTCCCGCCTCGAAACGCGGGTGAAGGGGCCGCCCGGTGTCAGGAGCGGGGTGACTCTGACACCGGGCGGCTGCGCGCGGGCCCGGACGCCTGATAACGCGGTGTGCGCCCCTCCGGCGAGGGCGTCTGCGAAGCCCGGTGGTACGGCGCGCGCGCCGGGCCCCTTGCGGCGCGACGCGCGCGCCGAGCTTTCCGGCGTGACGGCCGTTTCCGTGTCGCACTTGTTTCTGTGTCGCACTCGCCCGGGCCGGCCTCGGCCATCCCGGCGTACGGCGCGTACTACGACGCGTGATGCCCCAGGCTGTGAGGCAAGGAGCGGCGCCCGTCCGGATCCGCTATTGCGGGGGCTGCGGATCCTGGACGGGCGCCCGCGCCTTGGCAGGCGTCCATGCGCCGGGCGGAGCGGGCGCATGCACACGGCGGACGCCTGCGCGAAAACGGGCTCGCAGGTTTGGAGCATGGGACGTCAGGGGCGGAGATCTGTGCACCCGTGACTATGCGCCGTCCGGTAACGATGGTCACGCTTGTGTACATTTCGTTCACGGCGTGGAGCGACGAAAGGTGCGACAGTGCGGCGTCCCGCATGGACGGTGCCCGGCCGCTGGAGCCTGGCGCGGCAGCTGCTCGTGCTGCAGGCCGCGATCGTCGGCCTGCTGGTCGTCGCCGGCGCGACCATCGCCTACCTGGACGCCGAGCGCCACGCCGACGAGGCCGCGAGGCAGACGGTGCAGGCGGTCGCGAAGGCCATCGCGGATGCCCGGGACATCCCGGCCGCGCTCGCCACCCCGGACCCGAGCAGGCTCCTGCAGCCGTACGCCGAGCGCATCCGCCGCGACACCGGTGTCGACTTCATCACGATCATGAGCCCGGCGGGGATCCGGTACACCCACCCGAACCCGGCCCGGATCGGCGGGCACTTCGTCGGCAACACCGCGCCCGCGCTCGCCGGACGGACGTTCACCGAGACCTACACCGGCACGCTCGGCCCGTCCGTCCGCGCCGTCACGCCCGTGCTCGACGGGAACCGCCGCGTCGTGGCGCTCGTCTCGGTCGGCATCACCGTCCGCGTGATCTCGGCGGAGCTGCGGCAGCGGCTCCTCTACGTCGTCGCCGTCGCCGGGGCCGTCCTCGCCGCCGGGCTCGGCTGCAGCTACCTGGTGTCCGCGCGGCTCCGCCGGCAGACCCGCGGCGCCGCGCCCGGCGAGCTGCGCGAGATGTTCGAGTACTACCAGGCGATCCTGCACGCCGTCCGCGAGGGCCTGCTCCTCCTGGACCGGGCGGGACGCATCGTCCTCTGCAACGACGCCGCCCGCGACCTGCTCGGCCTCACCGACGCCTCGCGCGGGCAGCCCGTCGCGAAACTCGGGCTGTCGGACGAGCTGGTCTCCACCTTCGTCTCCGCCAAGCCGCGGGCGGACGAGATCCATGTCAGCGACACCCGCGTCCTCGTCGTGAACACCTCGCCGGTCCGGTCGCACGACCGCGCGATGGGCAACGTGGTCACCCTCCGCGACCACACCGAGCTGATGGGGCTGACCGGCGAGCTCGACACCGTCCGCGGCTTCGCCGAGTCGCTGCGGTCCCAGGCCCACGAGGCCGCGAACCGGCTGCACACGGTGGTGTCGCTGGTGGAGCTCGGCCGTCCCGACGACGCCGTCGAGTTCGCCACCGCCGAGCTCGCGACCGCGCAGCGGCTCACCGACCGGGTCGTCGGCTCGGCGACCGAGCCGGTGCTGGTCGCGCTGCTGCTCGGCAAGTCGGCGGAGGCGGGGGAGCGCGGCGTCGAGCTCGTCGTCACCGACGACACCACCATCGAGGGGCTGGTGGAGCCCCGCGACCTCGTCACCATCCTCGGCAACCTCATCGACAACGCCGTCGACGCCGCGCTCGCGGGCGCCGGCACCCGCCCGCCGCGCGTGGTCGTCAGCGCACGGCGGGACGGCGGCGAACTCGTCCTGCAGGTCGCGGACAGCGGGCGCGGCGTCGACCCGTCCGCCGTGCCGGAGATGTTCCGGCGCGGCTGGACGACCAAGACGTCCGGCGGCCCCGTCGGCCACGGGCTCGGCCTCGCCCTGGTCGGGCAGGCCGTCCGGCGGCACCGCGGCGACATCCACGTCGGCCACGACGGCGGCGCCATCTTCACCGTCCGACTTCCCCTGGAGTCCCGATGATCAGAGTGCTCGTCGTCGAGGACGACCCCGTCGCCGCGGAGGCGCACCGCTCCTACGTCGAGCGCGTCGCCGGGTTCAGCGTCGCCGGCGTCGTCCATTCCGGCGCGGACGCCCTCCGCTTCTGCGAGCGGACGCCCGTCGACGTCGTCCTGCTCGACTTCTACCTGCCCGACACCCACGGCCTCAAGGTGTGCCGCGCGCTGCGCGCCGGCGGCAGCGACGTGGACGTCATCGCCGTCACCTCCGCGCGGGACCTCGCCGTGATCCGCTCCGCGGTGTCGGTCGGCGTCGTCCAGTACCTGCTCAAGCCGTTCACGTTCGCGTCCCTGCGCGACAAGCTCGTCGGGTACGCGCGGTTCCGGGAGCAGGCCGTCGGCACCGGCGAGGTCAGCGGCCAGGCCGACGTGGACGGCATGCTCGCCACCCTCCGCAGCCCCGGCCACCGCTCGCTGCCGAAGGGCATGAGCCGCGAGACGCTCCAGGCCGTCACCGAGGTGCTGGCCGGCGCCGCCGACGGGCTGTCCGCCGCCGCGGCCGCCGACCTCACCGGCGTGTCCCGCGTGACCGCCCGCCGCTACCTCGAATACCTCGCGGAGAACGGCCTGGCCCGCCGCCGGCCCCACTATGGTCAGGTGGGCCGCCCGGAAGTGCGCTTCTATCCGGGGTAGACGGGGTACGCATGGGACGACGGTGAAACGACATCGGGGGAGTCGTCGTGAACGAGAAGCCGGAGAAGGCAGAGTCCGAGACGACCGGGCAGGACCGCGAGAAGCGCCCGCCCGCCAAGGACAAGCCCCAGCCCCAGCCGAAGAAGAAGCCCGGCGACGCCGCCCGCAAGATGCGCGAGATGTTCAAGGGCCAGCCCCCTGCCGCCTCCGGCCGGCCCCCGGCCGCCCCCGGCCGCTCGGCCGCCGGTCCCGGTGCGGGGCCCGGCGGGTAAACCGGCGTTGACCTGCTCTTTCTCCGAAACGGCGGTTCGCTGCCGTGGGCGTGAGCATGAACCGGACGTCAGCCGACGCGTGGGAGACCTCGTGAGCGGGAGCGAACCGGGGACGTGGAGGGCCGGCCCTCCGCAAGGAGCCGAATCATGAGCCAGGACGACGGGCCGGGCACCGGCAGGGGCGGTGTCGGGACGATGCGCAAGCGGGGCGCCGACGGCGGCTCCAGCGAACTCGTCACCTCCGGCGGCCGTACCAGGATCGCCGACGCCGTCGTCGCCAAGGTCGCGACGATGGCCGCCAAGCAGGTCGGCGGCGTCCACGAGATGGGCGCCGGCATGTCCCGCACGATCGGCTCGGTGAAGGAGCGGCTGCCGGGCATGGCGTCCGACGCGACCCAGGGCGTGGACGTGCAGGTCGGCGAGCGCCAGGCCGCCGTCGACATCGACCTCGTCGTGGAGTACGGGCTGTCCATCCCCGACCTCGCGGGCGCGGTGCGCGACAACGTCATCTCCGAGGTCGAGCACATGTGCGGGCTGGAGGTCGTCGAGGTGAACATCACCGTGGACGACGTCCACGTCGCGGGCGAGGAGCCGGAGGAGCGGGACGAGGAGCCCCGCGTCCGATGATCGCCTGGACGGACACGGTGCACGCGCCCTCCGACCGGGAACCCCGCACCGACCTGGCGGACCAGGTCGCCGAGGCGGCCCTGGCCTGCCCGGACGTGCGGACCCTGACGGCCGGGCCGCACGTCCGCATCGCGACCTACCGCGCGGGCCTCCCGCTGGCGGGCGTCGCGGTGCGCGACGACGAGATCGAGATCGGCGTGGTCGCCGGCTACGGGCGGCCGCTCCCCGACATCGCCGAGGACGTCCGCCGCCGGGTCCGCCCGCTGGCGGGCCGCCGGAAGATCGACGTGCTGATCGCGGACCTGGCCGATGGGTGACGGCCCGAGAGGGAGATCCGGATGGACGTGAGACCGCTGTGGCCCCTGGTCGGGCTGTCCTTCGGCGCGGCGCTCGGATTCGCGGGCGCGTTCGGCGGGTTCGGCGCGTTCTTCATCGTCCTGTTCCTGGGCGCGCTCGGCTTCCTCGCGGGCCGCGCCGTCGAGGGCGACCTGGACCTCAAGCAGCTCTTCACGTCCATGAACACGGGCCGGCGCTCCCGATGACCGGTACCGACCCGATGACCGGCACCGAGCACGAGGCCGCGGCCCCGCCGCGGGGGCGGACGGTCATCCGTGACCGGGTGGTGGCGCGGATCGTGGCCAAGGCGGCGGAGGAGATCGACGAGTCCGGCGGGCTCGGCCGGACGGTCCTGCGGGTGCCGGTGCCCGGACGCGGCCCGGCGCGCACCGAGGTGCGGGTGAACGGGGACATCGTCACCGCCCGTGTGGCGATGTCGGTGACCTACCCGATGCCGGTGCGCGAGGTCGCGCGGCAGGTGCGGGAGAGCGTGCGGGGGCGGGTGGCGGAGCTGACGGGCTTCACCGTCCGGCAGGTGGACATCGACGTGGCCGAACTGGAGCATCCCGTCCCGGGCGAGAGGACCGTGCTGTGACCACGCAGGCGGGTGCGCGTCCCGCGACGGTGCGGCGTGCGCCCGTGGACGAGCCGCGGAAGGCCGACCGTGCGGCCAAGCACGCGTTCCGCTCGCGCCGGGTGCGGCCCGCGATGCTGTTCGCGCTGCTGCTGACGGCCGCCGGGGCGCTCACGGCGATCGAGGTGATCTCGGCGCTGTTCGACCGTCCGGCGCGCGTGTTCCCGTACGACTGGGCGAAGGACGCGGCGTGGGACGACTGGTACGCGCTCGCGATCTTCGGCGCCCTCGCGCTGGCCGGTCTGCTGTGCCTCCTGGCCGCGCTGCTGCCCGGCAAGTCGCGGATCGTCCCGCTGCACGGCCGGGATCCCAGCGTGATGATGGGGGTGAGCCGGCGCGGGCTGAAGGGCGCCGTCGCCGCGGCCGCTGAGGACGCGCCAGGCGTGTCGCGGGTGCGCCGGGTACGGCTGCGCCGCCGCCGGGTGAAGGTCGTCGCGGAGACGCCCGTGCACGAGCCCGAGGGGCTGGACGAGGGCGTCGCGGACGCCGTCCGTGAACGGCTCGACCGGCTCGAGCCGCTGCCCGCCCGGCGGGTCTCGGTGCGGATGAAGAAGGGGGACCGGTGATGGACCGGCGTCCCGCGCACCTCAACCGCACCGGGCTGACGCTGCTCGGCGCCGTCCTGGCCGCGGCCGGGGGCGCGGGCCTCGCCCGTGGCCTGGGCGCCTTCGGGGACGGACGGGCCTCCGCGCCCGTGCTCTCCGGCGAGGTGCGCCGCTTCGCCGACGAGCGCGGCTGGTTCTGGCCCGCGCTCGCCGCTGCGGCGGTCGTCCTGGCGCTGCTGGGGCTGGCGTGGCTGCTCGCGCAGGGGCGGTCCGGCAAGATGGCGGGCCTCGCGCTGGAGCCGGACGCCGACGCGGGCGGGACGCGGCTGTCGGCGAAGGCCGTCACGGGCGCGATCGAGGACGAGATCGGGGAGTACCCGGGCGTGCGGAAGGCGCGGGCCCGGCTGATCGGCTCGTCCAGGCGTCCCGAGCTGCGGCTGAACGTCGCGTACGGGCAGCGCGCGGACGCCGCCGAGCTGCGCCGGCGCATCGAGGAGGAGAGCGTGCCGCGGCTGTGCGCCGCGCTCGAACGCGACTCGGTGCCCACGGTGGTGCGGCTGCGCCTGGTGCGGAAGGAGCAGCCCCCGACCGTCGTCTGAGCCGCCAATCGTTACGGGCCTTTTGAAGTTGTTTGAGGGCCTATGGCGGCTTGCAGGGCTAATGTCCGAAGAGAACCTGACGTCGAGGCCATGAGGAGGCAGCGCTTGTCCGATCCTGCACTTCCGGGCGGCTCCGCCGAGGGGCGCTTCGACGTACGGAGGGAACAGACGGACCACAGCATGGGCCCCTCCCGCTGAGCGGCCCGATGACCCGGGGGTCGCGGCGATACGCCGCGGCCCCCGGGTTCGTCGTGTGAGCGGGGCCACCACCCTCGTGGGTTGTGTTTTCCAACTTACTGATCGGATACTGCGAGAGTGAGTTGGAAAAACAGACGGAGGTGGGGATCATGCGGGACGCGGTGATCGTGGAGGCGGTGCGCACGCCGCTCGGCAAGGGCAAGCCGAACGGGACGCTGCACGACGACCACCCCGCCGACCTCCTCGCGCGGACGCTCCAGAAGCTCGTCGAGCGCGCCGGCCTCGACCCCGCGCAGGTCGACGACGTCATCGGCGGCGTCGTCACCCAGGTGGGCGACCAGGCGCTCAACATCACCCGCACGGCCGTCCTCGCCGCCGGGTTCCCCGAGAGCGTCCCGGCCATGACGGTCGACCGGCAGTGCGGCTCGTCCCAGCAGGCTCTGCACATCGCCGCGCAGGGCGTGCAGAGCGGCGCGTACGACATCGCGATCGCGTGCGGCGTCGAGTCGATGTCCCGCGTTCCGATGGGATCGAGCGTCCTGCCCGGCAGCGACCCGTTCGGGCCGATGCTCGCCGAGCGCTACCCCGGCGGGCTCGTCGGCCAGGGCATCAGCGCCGAGCTGATCGCCGCCCGCTGGGACCTGCCGCGCGAGGACCTGGACGCCTACGCCCACGAGTCGCACCGCCGCGCCGCCGAGGCGTGGAAGAACGGCGAGTTCGACCGCGAGGTCGCCTGGCCGGGGCAGCGGGACGAGACCGTCCGTCCGGACACCTCGCCGGAGGTCCTCGCCGGGCTCAGGCCGGCCTACTACGACGAGCGGACGGCCGAGCGGTTCCCCGAGATCGGCTGGAAGATCACCGCCGGCAACGCCTCGCCGATCAACGACGGCGCCGCGGCCGTGCTCGTCATGGGCGCGGACGTCGCCGAACGCCTCGGCCTGCGCCCCCGCGCCCGCTTCCACGCGTTCGCCGTCACCGGCGACGACCCGCTGCTGATGCTCACCGCGATCATCCCGGCGACCGAGAAGGTCCTGAAGCGCGGCGGCCTCACGCTGGACGACGTCGACCTGTTCGAGGTGAACGAGGCGTTCGCCCCGGTCGTCCTCGCCTGGCAGCGCGAGACCGGCGCGGACCTGGCGCGCGTCAACGTCCGCGGCGGCGCGATCGCGATCGGCCACCCCCTCGGCGCCAGCGGCGCCCGCATCATGACGACGCTGCTGCACGCCCTCGAAGACCGGGGCGGACGGTTCGGCCTCCAGACCATGTGCGAGGCCGGCGGCCTGGCCAACGCCACCGTCATCGAGCGGCTCTGACGGCGGTTAGGCTGCCCGTATGCCGAAGGACGCCGCGCCGCGCGAGTGCTCCATCGCCGACACCCTGGACCTGGTCGGCGAGCGCTGGAGCCTGCTCGTCGTCCGCGAGCTGAGCTACGGGGTGCGGCGGTTCGACCAGATCGTCCGGAACACGGGCGCGTCCCGCGACATCCTCACGTCCCGGCTCCGCAAGCTGGAGGCGAACCGCATCGTCCGCCGCGAGCGCTACAGCGACCACCCGGCCCGCTACGAGTACCACCTGACGCGGGCCGGGGTGGAGCTGTGCGACGTCCTCCTCGTGCTGATGGCGTGGGGCGACCGGCACCTGCATCCGGACGATCCGCCCGTCCGCTGGCGGCATTCCTGCGGCCACACGGTCAGCCCCATGGTGATCTGCCGCCACTGCGGCGACGAGGCCCGCCGCGGCGCGCACTCACCGTCCGGCCGGGGCGTCCTGACCCCCTGAATCCAGCACCCTCAAAATGGTGCGCCGAGAATTGCCGACCGCGCCCATTCATGACCTATTCCCGCATACGACGACCTCTCGCACCTGAGTGGGCGGAGGGTTGGCTCGCACGCCGTGTTTCGGCTGCCGGTGGGGTCTTGTTGCTGGTCAAACGCATGCCTTCTTGAAGTGATCGTGTGGCTCGGCCATTAGCGGGTCAAGGGAAGAAGTGCGCGTTCTCCTGGACGTAATAAGTCGAGGCGTGCGGTTAGCGATCTTCGTTCCGGCAAGGGTGGATGAGGGTTCGCGGTGTTCATCGACATCGAGAGCCGAATTCGACATTGCCGCCGAATTCGCGGAAATCGGGGGAGCCATGGCAAGGGTGAAACGGGAGCACGACGGCCACGACGAGGCGGCGGACGCCGACGTGCTGTCCTCACAGGAGTACGCGGCCGAGTTCAGGGCGGACGCGAGCGGCGTCAGCTTCGGGGTGACGAGCTGCGGCGGCCCGGCCGAAGGGCTGGAACAGCACGTCTGCATGGGCCTGAACGCATGCAACGCCTTCGACGTCGACGGCGTGGCCCCGATGGCCGGAACCGGGAACTGCGCGACCGTGCGCCATGTCTGCCACGGCGAGGGGCAGTGCCGCGGGCAGGGCGGCTGCGGCTACGCCGGGAGCGACGAGCAGCAGTGGCGGCCCGGCGACCAGGCGTGCCGGTTCAACGGCAGCTGCGCCAGCCCGCTCAACGTCAGCCGCGTGTTCAGCTGCGGGCCGATGAAGGGCAAGAGCGTGTGGCTGCAGGCCAGGCGCATCATGGAGGACCGGATGTACCGGGCGGGGCTGGCCTACGGCCCGTCCCCGGCCGAGGGCATCCCCGACGACATGCTGCCCGAGTACGACATCGACGACGGCCACGACCTGCCGGACCCCCGCTCGAACGGGCACCGCAAGGCGAGCACCCGCAAGAGCACGACCGGGACGCGCCGGAAGGCCGCGTCCAGGAAGAAGCGATGACGCCGCCGAGCGCCGCGGAACGGCCGCTCGGATTCGGGCTGGGGCTGCGCGCGCCGCACATGGACCATGTGCGGCGCCGCTCGCCGGACGTCGGGTTCTTCGAGGTCATCTCGGAGAACTTCATGGACTGCGCGGGCGGACGCCGGCGCGCCCTGGACGCGATCGCCGACCGCTACCCGATCGTCCTGCACGGGGTCTCGCTGTCGATCGGCAGCACCGATCCGCTCGACTTCGGCTACCTGGCCCGCCTGCGCGACCTCGCCGACGCGGTCGGGGCCCGACTCGTGTCCGACCACGTCTGCTGGACGGGCGTGATGGGCCGCAACACCCATGACCTGCTGCCGCTGCCGTTCACGGAGGCGGCGCTGGCGCACGTGGCCGAACGGGTGCGTATCGTCCAGGACTTCCTGGGACGCAGGCTGGTGCTGGAGAACCCGAGCACGTACGTCGGGTTCACGGCGTCCACCATGACCGAGCAGGAGTTCATGTCCCGGCTCGCCGAGGACGCCGACTGCGGGCTGCTGCTGGACGTCAACAACGTCCACGTCTCGGCGGTCAACCACGACTTCGACCCGGTGGACTACCTCGACGCGATCCCGCTGGACCGGGTGGAGCAGATCCACCTGGCCGGGCACACCGACTACGGCACGCACATCATCGACACCCATGACGCCCCGGTCAGCGTCGAGGTCTGGGAGCTGTACCGCCGCGTCGCGGAACGCCGTCCCGACATCCCCACTCTCCTGGAGTGGGACGACAAGCTGCCGGGCTTCCCCGTCCTGGAGGCCGAACTCGGCAAGGCCCGGCACGTCGCCACCCGGGCCCGCCGGGAGACGATCCCGGCCGGAGGCCGCCACGATGGCTGAGCCGCCCGATCTCGCCGGGCTCCAGCGGTGGATGCAGGCCGCGATCCTGGACCCGGACGGCGATCTGGACGAGGCGTCCGGCGTGCTCACCGCGTCCGAGGCGCTGACCGCACCCCGGCGCCTGGCGATCTACTGGCGCGGCTACCGGCTCCGGTTGCTGGAGACGATGCGCGGCCTGCATCCCGGGCTGGTCCATCTGCTGGGCGAGGAGACGTTCGACCGCTTCGCGCTGGACTACCTCGACGCGCGTCCGCCCACCGCGTACTCGCTGTCCCGGCTGGACGAGGGTTTCGCGGGCCACCTGGCGGCGACCCGGCCCGACGACGCGCGGAGCCGGGAGGAATGGCCCGACCTGATCATCGACATGGCCCGGCTGGAGCGCGTCATCACCGAGGTCATCGAAGGCCCCGGCACCGAGGACGCCCCGCTCCCTGACCCGGACGACCTGCCGGCCCCCGCGGACCTGCCCGCCCTGCGCCCCGCGGTGGCGCCCTGCCTCCGCCTCCCGAGCCTGACCTTTCCCGTCCACGAGTACCTGGCGGCGGTCAGGCGAGGCGACGACCCTGCCCCTCCCCGGCCCCGTCCGGTGCGCCTGGCCGTCGCCCGCCGGGACTACAAGGTCACGATGCGGGAACTCGACCCCGCCGCTCACCGGGCCCTGCGAGCACTGGCCGGAGGCGCCACGGTCGGCACCGCCTTCGCGGACGCCGGAGAGACCCGCCCCGCCGCCCTCCTCCGCCGCTGGACCGAACTCGGCTTCTTCTCCCGCCTCCACGGACCCGACGTCCACGGGACCGGGAGCGGCATCGTCACATCCACCAGAAAGGGCGCACCATGACCACCAGGACGATCGGCACGAGAAGCCGCAAGACGGCCGCGAAGGCCCCGGCGAAGGCGGCCAGGGCCGAACCGATCCGGAGCGTCGATCCGGCGAGGGGCATCCAGAACGTGCAGGACCTGGCCGACCACCTGCACGTCGCCGCACAGGTGGAGCTGTCCACCATCCCGCTGTACCTGTACGCCGCCTACTCGATCAGGACCCGCGGGCACTCCCAGTGGGCGGCGCCGCGCGGCGTGCTGCGCTCGCTGATCGGGATCTCGATCGAGGAGATGCTGCACCTGGCGCTGGTCCGCAACCTGATGGTCGCGATCGGCTACGGCGACCAGATCACGTTCTACGACGAGGACTTCATCCCGTCCTACCCGAGCCTGATGATGCACCGCTTCAACCCCGACGACCCGGACGGCGAAGAGATCCTCCTCTCCCTCGACAAGCTGTCCAAGGATCAGGTGAGCACGTTCCGCAGAATCGAGATGCCGGACAAGGTGAAACCCGACGCGGTCACCTTCGAGGCGCATCCCGAGGACGTCGGGCAGTACAAGAGCCTGGGCGCGTTCTACCGCTCCATCCAGGACGGCTTCACCAGGCTGGACGGCAAGGGGGAGATCCGCTGGAGGCTCGAGGACGCGCGCAAGCAGTACAAGCGCGCCTTCTGGAACGAGTTCGGCAACGGGAAGCCGATCCGCGTCCACAACCTGGAGACCGCCCTCGCCGCGCTGAAGATCATCATCGAGCAGGGCGAGGGGACCATCAAGGACCACCAGCACATCAAGGTCAGGAGCGGCGTCGAGGACTACACCCACTACGAGAAGTTCCTGCGCATCCAGCGGGGCGAGGAGGGCATCGGCGCCGTCGACGGCGACAAGTACGAGATCAAGATCGACGACCCGAAGGCCACCTGGCCCGTCGTGTCCGACCCGCTGGTGTCCGACTTCGAGGACCAGCCGGGCATCCACAGCCTGATGACCCTGTTCAACGCCGCCTACTGCTACACCCTCTGCCTGCTGGACGAGGTGTACCGGCACTCCACCGACGACGTGAAGACGAGGAAGTACCCGGGCACCGACCGCGAGGAGTACTTCAGCCACCGGTACGGGCTCGAACGCAACGGCGTCGCGATCATGCAGGGCGTCCTGTATCCCATCGCCCAGGCGCTCGTCACGACCCCGATCCCCGCGGGCCCGTGGAAGGGGTACCACGCCGCGCCGTCGTTCGAGTTCTACGATTTCTCGAAAGAGCGGCGCATCACCAAGAAGCAGCAGCTCATCGACCTGTGCGACGAGGCGATCGACCACTTCCCGGCCCTCGGCGGCCCGGACGGGATCCAGCGCCAGATCAGCCTGCTCGCCGACATCTGACGTCCGGAACCCGCCCGGGGCCGGTCAGCATTCGATGACGTTGACGGCCAGGCCGCCCCGCGACGTCTCCTTGTACTTGTCGAGCATGTCGCGGCCGGTGTCGCGCATCGTCTTGATGGCCTTGTCGAGGGACACGAAGTGGCGGCCGTCGCCGCGGAGGGAGATGCGGGCGGCGCTGATGGCCTTGATGGCGCCGACGGCGTTGCGCTCGATGCAGGGCACCTGGACGAGGCCGCCGACGGGGTCGCAGGTGAGCCCGAGGTTGTGCTCGATGCCGATCTCGGCGGCGTTCTCGACCTGCTCGGGGGTGCCGCCGAGGACCTCGGTGAGCCCGGCGGCGGCCATCGAGCAGGCCGAGCCGACCTCGCCCTGGCAGCCGACCTCGGCGCCGGAGATGGACGCGTTCTGCTTGAACAGGACGCCGACCGCGCCGGCGGTGAGGAGGAAGCGGACGACGCCCTCGTCGTCGTGACCCGGGACGAAGCGGTCGTAGTAGTGCAGGACGGCCGGGACGATCCCGGCGGCGCCGTTGGTGGGGGCGGTGACGATGCGTCCGCCGGCGGCGTTCTCCTCGTTGACGGCGAGGGCGTAGAGGGTGACCCAGTCCATGGCGTGCAGCGGGTCGGAGGGCTTCTCGGCGGAGAGCTGCCGGTGCAGCTGGGGCGCGCGGCGGCGCACCTTGAGGCCGCCGGGGAGGAGGCCCTCGCGGGTGCAGCCCCGGTCGACGCACGCGCGCATGACCTGCCAGAGATCGAGGAGTTCCGCGCGGATCTCCTCGGGCGAGCGGCCGAACGCCTTCTCGTTCTCCAGCATCAGCGCGGAAATGGAGAGGCCGGTCTGGTGGCAGCGTTCAAGGAGTTCGGCCGCCGTGTCGAAGGGGTGCGGCAGGACGGTGTCGTCGGGCTTGATGCGGTCGGCGCCGGTGGCGTTCTCGTCCAGGATGAAGCCGCCGCCGACCGAGTAGTACACCTTGGAGCGCAGTTCGTTGCCCGAGTCGTCGCGGGCCGTGAAGCGCATTCCGTTGGGGTGGCCGGGGAGCGATTCCTTGCGCTCGAAGACGAGGTGCTCGTTGACGGCGAAGGGGACGTCGTGGTCGTTGAAGAGGTGGAGCGTTCCGCGGTCGCGGATCGCCTCCAGGCGCTCGTCGACCTTGTCCACGTCGACCAGTTCGGGCTTGTCGCCTTCGAGGCCGAGGATGACGGCCTTGTCGCTGCCGTGGCCCTTGCCGGTGAGGCCGAGCGAGCCGTAGAGGGTGGCGTGGACGGTCGCCGTCTTCTCCAGGAGGCCGTCCCGGTGCAGGCCGCGGGCGAAGCGGTGCGCGGCGGCCATCGGCCCGCCGGTATGGGACGACGAGGGTCCGATGCCGATCTTGAACAGGTCGAAAACGCTGATGGCCATTGCTGCCCCCTTAGGAGCCGCGCCCCCTCGCGGGTGTGCGAGGGGGCGCGGATACATCACAGGTCGGGATACAGGGGATGCTTGTCCGCCAGGGCCTTCGTCCGGGCGGACAGGGCGTCGCGGTCGTAGGACGGCTGCAGCGCCAGCGCGATGACGTCGGCGACGTCCGCGAAGTCGCCGGCGGTGAAGCCGCGGGTGGCGAGGGCGGGCGTGCCGATCCGCAGCCCGGACGTCACCATCGGCGGCCGCGGGTCGTTGGGCACGGCGTTGCGGTTGACGGTGATGCCGATCTCGTGCAGGCGGTCCTCGGCGTCCCGCCCGGTGAGGTCGGAGTCGACGAGGTCGACCAGCACGAGGTGGACGTCCGTCCCGCCGGTCAGGACCTTGACGCCGGCCTTCGCGGTGTCCTCGGCGAGCAGCCGGTCGGCGAGGAGCCGGGCGCCCTCGACGGTGAGCGCCTGCCGGGCCCGGAACTCCTCGGACGCGGCGATCTTGAGCGCAACGGCCTTGGCGGCGATCACATGCTCCAGCGGGCCGCCCTGCATGCCGGGGAACACCGCCGAGTTGATCTTCTTGCCGAACTCCTCGCGGGCGAGGATCAGCCCGCCGCGCGGGCCGCCGAGCGTCTTGTGCGTCGTGGTCGTGACGATGTCCGCGTACGGGACGGGCGACGGGTGCAGCCCCGCCGCGACGAGGCCCGCGAAGTGCGCCATGTCGACCATGAGCAGCGCGCCGACCGAGTCGGCGATCTCCCGGAAGGCCGCGAAGTCGAGCTGCCGCGGGTACGCCGACCAGCCCGCCACGATCATCTTCGGGCGCTGCTCGGCCGCGAGCGCGGCCACCTCGTCCATGTCGACGAGGCCGTCGTCCTCGCGGACGTGGTACGGCACCACGTTCAGGACCTTGCCGGAGTAGTTCAGCCGCATCCCGTGGGTGAGGTGCCCGCCGTGCGCGAGGTCGAGGCCGAGGATCGTGTCCCCGTGCTGCAGCAGCGCGAAGTACACCGCCGTGTTGGCCTGCGCCCCGCTGTGCGGCTGGACGTTCGCGTGCTCGGCGCCGAACAGCGCCTTCGCCCGGTCGATCGCGAGCTGCTCGGTGACGTCGACGAACTCGCAGCCGCCGTAGTAGCGCCGGCCGGGGTAGCCCTCTGCGTACTTGTTGGTCAGGACGGAGCCCTGCGCCTCCAGGACGGAGACCGGCGCGAAGTTCTCCGACGCGATCATCTCGAGAGTGGACTGCTGGCGCCGCAGCTCGGCGGCGACGGCCTCGGCGACCTCGGGGTCGGCCTCGGCGAGCGGGTCGTGCAGGCTCACCGGTCAGGCCTCCTCGATCAGCTTCTCGTAGGCGACGGAGTCGAGCAGGTCGCCCGGCTCGTCCGACACGCGGACCTTGAAGATCCAGCCCTCGCCGTACGGGTCGTCGTTGATGACCTTCGGCTCGTCCACCACCGCGCTGTTGATCGCGGTGACCTCGCCGCTGACGGGCGAGTAGATGTCGCTGACCGACTTCGTCGACTCGACCTCGCCGCACGGCTCGCCAGCCTCGACCGCGTCGCCCTCGGACGGCTGCAGCTCGAGGTAGACGATCTCGCCGAGGGCGTCGGCGGCGTGCGCGGTGATGCCGATGGTGACGATGCCGTCGTCGCCCCCCAGGCCGGACACCCATTCGTGTTCTTCGCTGTAGCGGAGCTGCTCCGGAACGCTCACGATCACTTCTCTCTCTTCACTGCGGGGGTTCCCCCGGATTTCAGGAACGCTTGTAGAACGGCAGGGCCACCACGTCCACGGGCTCGTGCCGGCCGCGGACGTCCACGGCGAGACCGGTCTCCGCGGCGCCGCTGTCGAGGTACGCCATGGCGATCGGCTCGCCCAGTGTCGGCGACGGGGCGCCGCTCGTCACGACCCCGCACGGCGTGCCGCCGGACGCGACGACCTGGTACCCCTTGCGCGGCGCCCGGCGCCCCCGCGCCACCAGTCCCACGAGCCTACGGCCCGGCGGGGTCTGGGCCACCGCCGCCAGGGCCGACCTGCCCACGAAGTCGCCCGGCTTGTCCAGCTTCACGACCCGTCCGAGGCCCGCCTCGAACGGCGTCGTCTCGGCGGTCAGCTCGTTGCCGTACAGCGGCATGCCCGCCTCCAGGCGCAGGCTGTCGCGCGCCGCCAGCCCGGCGGGGACGACCCCGTCGACCCCTTCGAGCGCCTTCCACAGCCGCACGGCGTCGGACGCGTCCACGAACAACTCGAAGCCGTCCTCCCCGGTGTACCCGGTGCGGGCGACGAGCGCGTCGACGTCCGCGACCCGTCCTGCGAGGATCGCGTAGTACTTGAGGTCGGCCAGCGGCGCGTCGGTGAACCCTTCGAGAATCGTCTGCGAACGCGGCCCCTGCAGCGCGATCAGCGCGTAGGAGGCGGACCGGTCGTCCACGGCGGCCTCGAAGCCCGCGGCCCGCTCGGCGAGCGCGTCCCGGACGACGTCGGCGTTGGCGGCGTTCGCGACGACCATCCACGTCGTGTCGGCGAGCCGGTAGACGATCAGGTCGTCGAGGACGCCGCCGTCCGGCCCGCAGATCATCGTGTAGCGGGCCTTGCCGACGGGCATCGCCGCCAGCTTCCCGACCAGCGCGTAGTCCAGCGCGTCGCCCGCGCCCGGACCGGAGAGGAAGATCTCCCCCATGTGCGACAGGTCGAACAGCCCGGCGCCGGTACGGACCGCCTGATGCTCGGCGGTCTCGCTCCTGTAGCGCAGCGGCATCAGGTGGCCGGCGAAGTCCACGAGGTTCGCGCCGAGGTCCTGGTGGACGTCGTGCAGCGGCGTCTTCTTCGGACTTTTCGCGGGTGGATCGGCGGGCATGGGTTCGGCTCCTTCGTCACGGGCACGCGTGGTCCATCGTCCCACTCGCGCACCGGGCGTATCGGTGCCTCCCCCTCTGTCATCGGCGCCTGAGAGCTTCACCCGTCCCCGCGTGACGGCGGGCGGACGGGCTTTCACCTTCGGCGGGGGACCGTGTCCCCGCTTTCCAGAGGTCGCCTCGCCCGTGCGGTCCGTGGGCCTGAGAGGTTCCGGGGAGGAGTTGCTCCTTCGGCGTCCCCCACCGGCTGCGAGGGACTCTCCCGCACGGGATCGTCGGCTGCCGGTCAGGCTAGCAGCGGCTCCCCCACACGACCACCCGTGGTCCGGACGTAGCCCGGCCACCGTCCGGCCGCCTGCGGCGCGGTGCCGCCTGCCGCGCCGTCCCGCGCAGGCGGCAGGCTTCCTCCGCGAAGATTCGACCGGACGGGGCCGTTGATGACCTTGAGTGGTTCTGTCGTACCCCACCGTTATGGTGCCGATCATGTCCCCCGCACCCATGGACCCGCCCCCCGAGCAGGAGGATCCGAGGCATGCCCGATACACCTATCGGGCCCGGCTGTCGAGCACGGCTGAACGGGCCCTGCGGGCGGAGTGGGATCGCTGCCGCTGGGTGTGGAACATGTGCGTGGAAGCCTCCAAGACCGCGCACAAGGCCGGTGAGAAGATCGGACCCGCCGGGCTGTGCAAGCTCCTGTCCGGCTGGCGCGCCGAACACGGCTGGCTCCGCGCCGGGTCGAGCGTGGCGCAGCAGCAGACCATCCGGGATTTCGGCAAAGCCCGGGCCAAGGCGATCAAGGACATCACCGACCGCCTGCCGATGCGGAGGCGGGCCGGGATGCCCCGGTTCAAGAGCAAGGCGCTGGCAGCGCCGACCCTGAACTACCACCGGTGGGGCTTCCGGCTCAAAGACGGCGGGGTGCATCTGGCGGGCGGGATCGTGGTGCGGGTGGTGTGGTCGCGGGACCTGCCGGCCGACCCGACATCGGTGCGGATATACCGCGACAGCCTTGGCCATTGGTATGTCAGCTTCGTGGTGCCCGCCCAGGTGGTCCCGCTGCCCCCGGCGAACACGATGATCGGGGTGGACTGGGGTGTGAGGGAGATCGCCACCACCACTTGCGACGCGCACGATCTGCCGCACCCCCGGCACGGCCGCAAGGCTGCCGCCGGGCTGTCCCGCTACCAGCGGCGCATGGCCCGGCGCCGGCCCGCCAAGGGTCAGAAGGCGTCCAAGGGGTATCAGCGGGCGAAGAAGCAGGCGGCCCGGGTCGCCAAGAAGGTCGCCCGGCAGCGGCAGGACACCGCTCGTAAATGGGCCAAGAGCGTGGTCCGCGATTTCGATCAGATCGCGGTCGAAGATTTCCGTCCCAAGTTCCTGGCCAAGACCACCATGGCGCGCAAGGCGGCCGACGCCGCGATCGGCGCCACCAAAGGCGCACTGGTGGAGATGGGCCGCAAACACGGCCGCGACGTCCGCCTCGTTCACCCACGCAACACCACGACCGACTGCGCGGCATGCGGTGCGAGAACCAAGCACCGCCTGCCGCTCGGAGAACGCACATACACCTGCATCACCTGCGGGGCGTCCCAGCCCAGGGACAAGAACTCCGCCCAGATGATGCTGGTCAGGGCCGGTTTCGTCCCTGCTGGTGCCGAGGGTGTAGGACCGCCGGGCCCGCCGGGCCCCGCGGCGACCTGAGCCAGAAATCCCCTCCCTTCAGGGACGGGAGGATTCAAGTACTCTGAGTTGGTTGCTGGAGATCACCCCCGGTGCGCGGGGTGCACGACCCGGAGGGCGAAGCCGCATGGCCTACCTGGCTGGAGCGCTGATCGTATTCTTCGGCCTGCTGGTGTCCATCGCCCTGCACGAACTCGGGCACTTCTCGTTCGCCAAGCTGTTCCGGGTGCGGACGACCCAGTTCATGGTCGGGTTCGGGCCCACGATGAAGTCGTGGCGGCGCGGCGAGACCGAGTACGGCGTCAAATGGATCCCGCTCGGCGGCTACGTCCGCATGATCGGGATGCTGCCGCCGCGCAAGGGCGACGCCCCCGGCCAGGTCCGCCAGGCTAGCACCGGCCCGTTCCAGGGGCTGATCGAGTCGGCGCGCGGCGCGGCGCTCGAGGAGGTCAGGCCCGGCGACGAGGACCGCGTCTTCTACGCCAAGAAGTGGTGGCAGAAGGCGCTGATCATGGTCGGCGGGCCCGCCATGAACCTGATCCTGGCCGTGCTGTTCTTCGCGATCCTGCTGATGGGCATCGGCACGAACCAGCCCCAGCCGGTGATCGACACGGTCGCCCAGTGCATCGTCCCGGCGAGCCAGTCCGAGCTCAAGGACTGCCCGGCGAACGCGCCGCCGACCCCCGCCAAGCAGGTCGGGCTGCTGCCGGGCGACCGCGTCGTGGCGTTCGACGGCAAGAAGATCGGCGACTACCGGGACCTCCAGGAGCAGATCCGCGACTCCGGCGGCCGGACCGTCCCGATGACCGTCCGGCGCGACGGGAAGGACCTGCGGCTCGACGTCCCGATCACCCGCAACAAGATGCGCGACCTCGACGACGAGGACGAGATCGTCAACGTCGGGTTCCTCGGCATCACCCCCGGCAGCGCGGTCGAGCGGCAGGGGCCGGGCGCGGTCGCGAGCACGATGGGCGACCTGACCTCGCGCACCGCGGGCGCGCTGGTGCGGATGCCGCAGAAGATGGTCGGCGTCTGGAACGCGGCGTTCGGCGGCGAGGAGCGCGACCCGAACGGCCCGATCGGCGTCGTCGGCGTCAGCCGGATCGGCGGCGAGTTCGCCGCCGACGACACCATCGCCGGGAGCCAGAAGGTCGCCTACTTCGTGATGCTGCTCGGGTCGCTGAACCTCGCGGTGGGGCTGTTCAACCTCGTCCCGCTGCTGCCGCTGGACGGCGGGCACATCGCCGGCGCCCTGCTGGAGGCGGTCAAGAAGCTGTTCGCCAAGATCTTCCGAAGGCCCGACCCCGGGTACGTGGACGTCGCCAAGGCCCTCCCGGTGACGTATGTGATGGCGGCCGTCCTGATCGTCATGGGCGGGCTGCTGATCTACGCCGACCTGTTCAATCCGGTTCGGGTCACGGGTTAGCCGGGCGCTACCGCGTTACGGGACGGCGGGCAGCTCGCCGGTCTTCAGGAAGTCGGTCAGCGCGGCCAGGTAAGGCTCGATGCGGAGGCCCTGCGCGGCGAGCCAGGCGTCCGAGCCGTAGGTGCCGGTGTAGCGTTCGCCGCCGTCGCAGATCAGCGTGACGACGCTGCCGCGCTCGCCGCTCGCCCGCATCTGCGCGATCAGCTCCGCCACGCCCCACATGTTGGTGCCGGTGGAGCCGCCGACGTCGCGTCCGCTGACCTCGTTCGTCCAGCGCATCGCGGCGATGGACGCCGCGTCCGGCACCTGGATCATCCGGTCGATCACCGTGGGCAGGAACGACGGCTCGACGCGGGGACGGCCGATGCCCTCGATCCGCGAGCCCGCCGCGGTCCGCTCCGGGTCGCCGTCGGCGAACGAGCCGTGGAACGCCGAGCCCTCCGGGTCGACGACCGCGAGCCGCGTCTGGAACCGCCGGTACCGGGCGTAGCGGCCGATCGTCGCGGACGTCCCGCCGGTGCCCGCACCGACCACGATCCAGGACGGTTCGGGGAACCGCTCCAGCCGCAGCTGCTCGAAGATCGACTCGGCGATGTTGTTGTTGCCGCGCCAGTCCGTCGCGCGTTCGGCGTAGGTGAACTGGTCCATGAAGTGCCCGCCGCACTCGGCCGCGAGCCGCCGCGACTCGTCGTAGATGGAGGAGGGATCGTCCACCAGATGGCAGCGGCCGCCGTAGAACTCGATCAGCTGGATCTTCTCCGGGCTCGTGGACGCGGGCATCACCGCGACGAACGGCAGCCCCAGCAGCCGCGCGAAGTACGCCTCCGACACCGCCGTCGACCCGCTGGACGCCTCGATCACCGTCGTGTCGTCGCGGATCCAGCCGTTCGCCAGCCCGTACAGGAACAGCGACCGCGCCAGCCGGTGCTTCAGCGACCCCGTCGGGTGGACGGACTCGTCCTTCAGATAGAGGTCGATGCCCCAGTCGGGCGGCAGGGGGAACACATGCAGGTGCGTGTCGGCGCTGCGGTTGGCGTCGGCGTCGACCAGCCGGATCGCCTCCGCGACCCAGGTGCGGTACGCGGGATCCCAGCGGTCCACGGTGCGGCTCACGGCGGCCCCCTTCGCTCATCGTCGTCGACCGGTGCCGTTTCGTGCCCTGGGCCCCACGATATCCATGCATGTCACCGGGCATGATGGGGGCAGCGGGGGGCAGATGATCGAGATGTTCGACGCGCGCATCGTGGAGACCGGGCGGCTGCCGCTGTTCGGCTTCTTCGTCGCGTTCATGATCACGTTCGTGCTGACGCGGGTGAACGTCCGGCTGATCCGGGCGGACGTGCGCTGGTTCCGGAACGTGACGGCCGGCGACGTGCACATCCACCATGTCGTGTTCGGGGTCGTGCTGATGCTGGCGGGCGGGGTGGCGAGCCTCGCCGTCCCGGACGGGCACGTCCGGCTCGACCTGCTGGCGGCCGTCGTGTTCGGGATGGGCTCGGCGCTCGTCCTGGACGAGTTCGCCCTGATCCTGCATCTCAGCGACGTCTACTGGACGGAGAAGGGCCGCGCGTCAGTCGACGCCGTGTTCGTCGCCATCGCGGTGACGGGGCTGCTGCTGCTCGGCGTCCGGCCGTTCGGGTACGAGGGCATCGGCATCGACCCCGGCGGCGGCGACCTCAGCGTCGGCTACGTCGCGTTCCTCGCCGGCAACCTCGCCCTCGCCGTGATCACGCTGCTGAAGGGCAAGATCTGGACCGGGCTGATCGGCCTGTTCCTGCCCGCGCTGCTGATCGTCGGGGCCGTGCGGGTGGCGCGGCCCGGCTCGCCCTGGTCGCGCTGGCGCTACGACGAGGCGTCGCGCCGGTTCCAGCGGGCCGTCCGGCGGGAGAAGCGGCTCCGGCGGCCCCTCATCCGCGGCAAGATCTGGGTGCAGGAGTTCATCGCGGGGCGGCACGACCTCATCCCGCCCGAGCTGCTCCAGCGCCGCACCGAGGCCGCCGAGCGCGCCCGCCGCCGCCTCCGCAGGGCGCGGACGACGGCGCGCGCCGAAAGCAAGGCCGTGGCCCGCGCGGAACGCAAGGCGGCCGCCCGCGCCGCTCGCGCCGCCCGCAGCGGACGCAAGGCCGGCGCGTGGCCCGACCGGCGGCGCGGCGAGGCACGCGAGCGGCGCCGCGCCGACTCCCGTGTTCCCCATGCCCGCGGGAAGGGCGCGTCCCGCCTGCGAATGCGCGCCGTTTCCAGGCGTCAGGCCCGCCGCACTGCCCCCGAACGCGCCCCTGAGCGCGTGGCGCCAGAGGAGGAATCGCCGCCGAACTCCCCGCCCGGCTCGGCGTCCTCGGCGTCCTCGGCGTCCTCGGCGTCCTCGGCGTCCGATCGCGCCCGGCCGACCGCGCTCGACGACCGCCCGACGACCTGACCCAGGGCGGCGCGTCAGTCCATGACGGGTGCGACGGCGCGCACCGTGTCGATGGTGTCGGCCTCGGCCGCGGACTTGTCGGGCCGGTACCGCAGGACGCGCGCGAACCGCAGCGCGATGCCGCCCGGGTAGCGAGGGCTGTGCTGGACGCCGTCGAACGCGATCTCCACCACCAGCTCGGGACGGACGTGCACCGTCCAGCCGTCCTCCCGCACGGCCAGCTCGCGGAGCCGCTTCGTCTGCCAGGCGAGCAGCTCGTCGGTGAGGCCCTTGAACGTCTTGCCGAGCATGACGAACCCGCCGGTCTCGGGGTCGCGGGCGCCGAGATGCAGGTTGGACAGCAGCCCCTGCCGCCGCCCGTGGCCCCATTCGACGGCGAGGACGACGAGGTCGAGCGTGTGCCGCGGCTTGACCTTGATCCAGCCCACGCCGCGCCGTCCGGCCGTGTAGGGCGTGTCGAGGGACTTGACCACCACGCCCTCGTGGCCGCGCGCGACCGCCTCGTCGAACACCTCCTTCGCGCGCGCCGGGTCGCCGGTGATCACGCGGGGCATCCGCAGCTCCTCGGGGACGGTCCGGACGAGCGCCGCGTTCCGCTCCGCGCCAGGTGCGTCGAGCAGGTCAGCATCGTCGAGATACAGCACGTCGAAGAGGTAGAGCGCCAGCGGCACGGGCTCGGTGTCCTTGGCGGTCCGGGTCGCGGTGCGGGCGGCGGTGACCTGGAACGGGTGGGGACGCCCGTCCGGCCGCAGCGCGATCAGCTCGCCGTCGAACACGGCGTCGCGGACGGGCAGCTCCCGCACCGCCGCCACGACCTCGGGGAGCCGGGAGGTGATCTCGTCCAGCGTCCGGGTGAACACCCGCACCTCGCCGCCGGAGACGTGGATCTGCGCGCGGATGCCGTCGAGCTTCCATTCCACGGCCGCGTCCGCCTTGAGTTTCGCGAACGCCTCGTCGATGGACGGCGCGGACGCCGCGAGCATCGGCTTGATCGGACGTCCGACCTCCAGCGAGAACGTGCGCAGCCCGTCCACGCCGTCGGCCAGCGCCGCCGTCGCGACGGGCCCGAGCGACCCGCGCAGCATGAACGCGCGCCGCACCTCGGCGGACGGCACCTCCGCCGCCGCCGCGATCGCCTCGGCCATCACGCCGTCCAGCGCGCCCTGCCGCAGCTCGCCCGCCAGGAGCCTGATCAGGAAGTCCTGCTCGGCGCGGGTGGCGCGGCCGAGCAGGCCCGCGACCAGCTCGCGCCGCCGGGCGACCGAACCGGCCCCGGACACCGCGCCGATCTCGGTGAACGCCGCGTCCACCTCCGGCACCGTCAGGGACGGCTCCGCGGCCGGTGGCGGGACGTCCCGCAGCGAGGCGTACCCGACGCCGATCTGGCGCTGCGGCAGCTCGCCGGACAGGTAGAAGACCACGATCGCGGCCTCGCCGGGCTCCGCCGCGCGCAGGCACTCGGCGAGCGCCGCGACCTTGGCCTTCCGCCCCGAGGTGGAGGCCACGGCCGCCGACGTCCGGGTGATGTCCGCTATCAGCACTCCTTCATTGTGTCCACCGGCACCGACAATCAACACCGGCCGGGGGCCTGGCCAGGGGCCGCGCGCCTGACCTACCTTGACGAGGGGCGGTTCGGTGATCGGACGGGGGAGTGAGGAGCGGGGCGTGGGCCTTCAGCGTCCGGTCGAGCCGTTCCACCGGCCGTACTCCCCGCCGGAGCCGCCGGCCCCGCCGCGCCGTCCGAAGCGGTTCGCGGTGCTCGCGGCCTTCGGCGTCCTCGCCCTCGCCGCCGTGGCGATCTTCCTGCTGGTGCCCGGCGGCCAAGGCCGGGAAGCGGCGACCGTGCGTCCGACCCCGCCCGCCGGAACGCGGCAGAGCCAGACGCTCACTGCGCTCCCGTCCCCGTGCGGGACGGTCTCGAAAGGCACCGTCGACCGCACCGTCCCTATGGCGACACGCACGGAGAGCGCGAACTCGACGCTCACGACATGCACGTACTCTCCGACGGGCGCGGCGTCCCCCTGGCTGCGTGTGGAGACGCGCCTGTACGCGTCCGGCAACACCACTACCCCGGTGGAGGACGCCGCGGAGTACTACGACACGCAGTGGGCGCAGGCGCACGAAGCCCCGCTCGTCCGGACGATCAGCCTGGCGCGCCACCGCGGCCTCGGGGACGAGGCGTACCGCTGGTTCCGCGCGGACGACGGGCGCCCGTCCGTGGTCGGGCAGGTCACGGCCAGGATCCGCAACACGGTCTTCACCGTCACCTACGGCGAGCGGGCGCCGGGCAAGGGCGCCCAGGACGCGCGCGAAGGGCCCTGCATCGCCAAGGTCACCGCCGTCGCCCGCGAAGTCCTCGCCGCGCTAAATCATTTCTGACCTGAATCGGCCGATCAAGGCATATGTGCTGTCAATAGCTTCTAAGGTGTTCCGGTAAGGGGAGGGGGCGCGCCGATCATGCTCCCGGGACCCTGCCAGGTCGTCGGCGCGCTTGAGATACCCGGGGAGGAGGAGGTCGACGACGTGACCGTGCAATCGGTAGGAGTGTCCTGGGTGAGGTGAGATCCCAGGTCAGCAACCTGTACGCGTCGACGGGCCGCGGAGTGGACCTCGCTCCGCGGCCCTTTGGGTCCCCTCCCCATGTACCAATGCCGAGCATTCGCGAACCATTTTCTCGAACCCGTTTCGACATCGAGTTAATGGTCGTGAAGGAGAACTCGTTACCGTTCTAGCAGGCCCGCTCGAACCCACACGTCACGGGCTCGTCCGTCCAGGAACCCGACCTCGTGGAAGAACGCGGTGCACTTCCGGAAGGCCCACGCCAGCGTCGCCCGCCGGTGCGGGCTGCGCGCCGCGACCCGCCGCGCGAGCGCCGGATCGAGCCCGACCGCCGTGTAGCACGACGGGTGGACCACCTGCGCGGCCATCAGCCGCGTCGCCTGCGCCAGCGCGTACGCCGCCATCCGCCGCCGCACCGGCGCCGCCCCCGCCACCAGCCGCTTCAACTCCTCCCGCGCATACCTGATGTGCCGCGCCTCCTCGACCACATGAATCCGCGTGACCTGCCGGATCATCGGCTGGACGGCCTCGTCCGGGAACGTCAGGCGCTGGAACGCGTCCGTGAACTCCTCCACGACCAGCGTCCCCGCGAACATCGGCATCGGGTCGTACACGGCCCCGAACGTCTTCGCGACGTGGTACTCCAGCGCCCGCGGCCGGTGGGTGCGCAGCCCGCACGTCCGGACCATCCGGGCGAACATCTTCGAGTGGCGGCACTCGTCCGCGATCTCCGTCAGCGCGTACGCGACATGGTCGCTGTCGTAGCGGTGCCGGTAGGCGTGCATCACCAGCGACTGCATCAGCAGCATCTCCGACCAGATCCCGAACGAGGCGATGCTGCACATCTCCCGCTTGGTCAGCTCCACCCGCTGCCGGTGCGTCAGCGCGTCCCACAGCGGCGTCTCGTAGATCGACGCGAGCTGTGGCGCCATGTAGAACACGTCCGGGTCCTGCGGCGCGTCCCAGTCCACGTCCGCGTCCGGGTCGAACGAGTGCTTCCGCGACGTGCGCAGCAGCCGCTCGGCGACCACCTCCCGGTGCGTCAGCTCCAGCGCGTGGTCCCCGTCCCCGCACCGGACCAGCGCCGTCCACGACCGCGGCCCCTCACTCAACAACACGTCAGACGGCATCGGTCCGTCTCCTCTCATGTGGTGCCACCTGGATGTCGGACGAGACGGCTACCCTCGCCCCAAGCTGCGAACGGAAAGGAATGAGATGGATGCGCAACGTGACGATGGCGACGAACCGCTCATCCCCATGCCGGAACTGACCTGGCCCGCGCTCCGCAAAGCAGTGGCGACGGTCGCGCCGTCGCGGCTCCGTGAACTGTTCGAGGACATGGAGAAGGCGTTCGTGCAGGCCGGGGAGGATGACAGCGCCATTCCCATCCGGGCGTTCTACCTGCAGTGGGGCGAGATCGTGGAGATCGAGCGGCGCCCGGAGGCGGCGCGCCGCCTGCGCGCGGCGGAACGTGCTGTGAACAGCGAAAACCGTGAGGTCAGCGCGCGTGCCGTACGGGAGGTGGGCGATATCGTCCGGGCTGCCCATCGAGCAGTCGCCGGTGACTGACTGGATCTGGGAGCACGACCCGGACGACCTGCTGGGAGGCCTGCCTGTCGAGGTCCTCGCCGAGGTGAATCGCCTGGCCGTGGAGGCTGCGGTTCGAAGTTCGCGGATCTTCCTTGAGAGACCGGCGCGCGGCGGTGACGTTCCGGTGCTGCGGACGGAGAACCGGGGGCGGCTCATGATGACCTACCTCACGGACATTCCCGGGAGGAGGATCGTCGTCGTCCGAGTCGTCTGGCTCGGACGACGGGCCTAGCCCCGGGGGGTGGGGATTTTGGCTAGGAGGCGTAGGGAGGCTGGGGAGACCCTGGACAGGGTGTGGAGGAGGTGGCCCTCGAAGTTGACGGGGACCACGGGCTTGTTCTTGACGATGGCCTGGACGATCCGCTCGGCGACCTTCTCCGGCGGGTAGTCGCGCATCTTGAGGGCGCGCTGGCCGCGTTCGCGGAGGCGTTCCCGGGTCGGCTCGTCGCCTCCGACGTAGGTTCCGTTCTTGACGATGTCGGTGGTGACGAAGCCGGGGCAGACGGCGGTGACGCCGATGCGGGAGCCCGCCAGTTCGGCGCGCAGGCACTCGCTGAGCATGAGCACGGCGGCCTTGGTCGTGCAGTAGGCGGGCAGTGCGCGGGTCGGGCTGTAGGCGGCGGCGGACGCGATGTTGACGATGTGGCCGCCGAAGTTGGGCTTGTCGGGCTTGTTGGGCAGGGCGTGGACGCGGTCGTGCATCTGCTTGCCGAACAGGCGGCAGCCGTGGACGACGCCCCACAGGTTGACGCCGAGGACGGCGTTCCAGTCGTCCAGTCCGGTGTCGAGGAACGGGCCGGCGACCGCGATCCCGGCGTTGTTGACGACGATGTCGGGGGCCCGGCGGGACTCCTTGACCTCGGCGGCGAAGGTCTCCATCGCGGCGGCGTCGGACACGTCCACCTGGTACGGGGTTCCTCCGGCGCCGACCGTCTTGGCGAGGGTGACGGTGCGCTCGGCGGCGGGCAGGTCGATGTCGGCGGCGATGACGTGGGCGCCGCGCTCGGCGAGGGCGAGGGCGGTGGCCCGGCCGATCCCGCTGCCGGCTCCGGTGACGACGGCGAGCGCTCCGTCGAAGTGCGCGAGTGGCATGCGGTCAACCGTACTCAGGACGCCGCGGCGTCGGCGATCACCGCGTCGACCTCGGCCCTGCGGTCGGCCTCCTCGGCGGCGAACCGTTCGGTGTCGAGCTTGTCGGCGAGCTCCTCGTCCTGGCTCATGAGGGCGTCGAGGTCGGCCTTGGACATGTCCAGGACGCCCATGTCGTCGTAGGTCCGCTGGATGCGCTCGCTCCACAGGCCGATGTCCTTGACGCACGGGACGATGCGGCTGAACAGCAGGCTCTGGAACATCCGCATGTAGGCGGAGTTCTCCACCAGCTCGTCGACCTCCTTGGCGTCGATGCCGAAGTTGGCCCAGATCTCCCGGCCGCGGATGCGGTCGCGCATCAGGTAGCAGCCCTCGATGACGAAGTCCTCGCGTTCGCGCAGCTCGGCGGGGGAGAGCTGCTTGTAGTAGTCGCGGAGGGCGAGGCGGCCGAACGCGACGTGGCGTGCCTCGTCCTGCATGACGTAGGCGAGGATCTGCTTGGGCAGCGGCTTGGTCGTGATGTCGCGGATGACGCCGAACGCGGCGAGCGCGAGGCCCTCGATGAGCACCTGCATGCCGAGGTAGGGCATGTCCCAGCGGGAGTCGGCGAGGGTCTCGTCCAGCAGGTCCTGGAGCTTGGTGTTGATCGGGTAGACCATCCCGACCTTGTCGTGCAGGAACCGGGTGAACAGCTCGACGTGGCGCGCTTCGTCCATGGTCTGGGTGGCGGAGTAGAACTTGGAGTCGAGGTCGGGGACCGACTCCACGATCCGGGCGGCGGTGACCATCGCGCCCTGCTCGCCGTGCATGAACTGGGAGAACTGCCAGGACGTGGAGTGCAGCCGCAGCTCACCGCGTTCCCGCTCCGACATCCGGTCCCAGTACTTCGTCCCGTAGATGGCGAGGGCCTGGTCGGGGATGCCGAGGGCGTCGTGCGGGTCGACGTCGGCGTCCCAGTCGATGCGCTTGGCGGAGTCCCACTGCTTGTCCTTGCCCTTCTGGTAGAGGGCGAGGAGGCGGTCGCGGCCGTCGTCGTACTCCCAGGTGAACCGGGCGTCGCCGGTCATGGGGACTTTCCAGGTGGACGTGCCGGCGGGCTCGGTGTAGAGGTCATGGGTCGACATGGTCGCTCCTCCCCGAGGGGGCGCGGACGTACGGTGTACGTCTCACGTACAATGTACGTACCGTGTCACGGGAATCTGACGGCTGTCAACGGCGGTAAAGGGCGGCATCGATGGCGAGGCATGTGACCTCCGACACCCCGCAGATGCGGCCGGTCCTGACCCGCGAGCGGATCGTCCTCGCGGCGGTCGGGCTGATCGAGCGGGAGGGCGCGGACGCGCTGTCCATGCGCCGGGTCGCGGGCGAGCTGGGCGTCGCCGTGATGTCGCTCTACAACCACGTCCCGAACAAGGGCGCGCTGCTGGAGGGCGTGGCCGAGCACGTCGTGGCGGGCCTTGAGCTGGAGGACGATCCGTCCGAGCCCTGGCAGGAGCGGGCGCGGGCCCTGGTGCGGGCGTTCCGGAAGGTCGCGCACGACAATCCGCGCTGCATGACGATCGTCCTCACCCACCGGATCGACACTCCGGTGGGGCTGCGTCCGGCCGAGCGGGCGCTGGCGCTGGCGGACGCGGCCGGGTTCGACGGCGAGACCGCCGTGCGGATCATGCGGGCGCTGCTCGCCTACGCACTCGGCGCGCAGCTGCGCGAGGTCGGGATGGCGAAGATGCTCGGCCATCTCGCCGAGACGGGCGCCGAGTCGTGGACGCGCCTCGACCCGGACGAGTTCCCGCACGTCATCGCCTACGGCCCGGCGCTCGCCGACATCGATCCCGAGACCGACTTCGAGTTCGGCCTCGACCTGCTCATCGGCGCCCTGGACCGGCTTCCCCGGCGTCCGGCAGGTACGGGCTGAGCCCGTTCCAGCAGAAGTCGGTCATGTGGCGTGCCGCGTCCTCGGCCGAGACTTCGGGACGCTGCGTCTGCCAGTGCGCCAGCCGTTCGCTGCCGCCCATGATGATCTGCGTGAAGGCGTCGATGACGGCGGCGGGCGCGCCCGGCGCGAACGTCGACAGCGCGCCCGCGATCAGCGCGCTCTGCTGCCTGCGCGTCGCCTCCACCGCCTCGACCGCGGACGGCGGGGCGGAGAGCGGCTCGCGCAGCAGCATGGAGAACGACCTGCTGTGCGCGTCGACGAAGCTGAAGTAGGCGGCCATCCCGCGCCACAGGATGTCCTTGGGGTCGGACGCTCCCGCCATGGCCTTCTGCGTGACGTCGAACAGCTCTGCCTTGGAGCGGCTCACGCAGGCCACGAGCAGGCCGTCCTTGGAGCCGAAGTACTCGTAGAGCATCGGCTTGGAGACGCCGCAGCGCTCGGCGATCTCGTCCATGGAGGTGGCCTGGTAGCCGCGCTCGCCGAACACCTCCTCGGCCACGTCCAGCATCTGCCGTTCGCGCTCGGCGCGCGACATCCGGCGGCGGCGGGACGGCGGGCGGCCGGACGGCCGGCGGGGTGTGGCGGCACTCACAGGAGAATCCTCCCAATTGGACCTACCGTCAGTAACCTACTCCCGGTAACTTACTGCGAGTAGGTTACGCGAGAGGACGGGATATGAGCGAGCGCGCCCCGGCGATCGTCGTCATCGGCTCCGGCTTCGCCGGCCTCGGCATGGCGATCCGGCTGAAGCAGGCCGGCTTCCACGACTTCGTGATCCTGGAGAAGAGCGGCGCCCTCGGCGGGACGTGGCACGACAACACCTATCCCGGCTGCGCCTGCGACGTCCCCTCGCACATGTACTCCTTCTCCTTCGAACTCAACCCGGGCTGGACGCGGATGTTCGCGCCGCAGCCCGAGATCCGCGCCTACATGGAGCGGACGGCCGGCAAATACCGGGTGCGCGAGCACATCCGCTTCGGCGCCGCCGTCGACTCGATGGAGTACGACGACGCGGCCCGGCGCTGGAACGTCACGCTCGCGGACGGGACCGTCCTCACCCCGAAGGCCGTCGTGTCCGGCATCGGCGCGCTGCACGTCCCGTCCTTTCCCGACCTGCCGGGCATCGAGCGGTTCCGCGGCGCCGCTTTCCATTCCGCCGAGTGGGACCACTCCTACGACCTCGCCGGCAAGCGCGTCGCCGTCATCGGGACGGGCGCGTCCGCGATCCAGTTCGTCCCGCGGATCGCGGAGCAGGCGGCGGAACTGGTCGTGTTCCAGCGGACGCCGCCGTGGATCCAGCCGAAGCCCGACTTCGCCATTCCCGCGCCCGCCCGCATGGCGTTCAAGAGAATCCCGGGCGCGGCGCGGGCATTTCGCGGCGGCATCTATTGGGCGCTGGAGGCACGTGCGATCGGCTTCACGATCGACCCGCGATTGTCCGGGCCGCAGGAGCGCGTCGCCCGCCGCCACATCAGGAACCAGATAGCCGACCCGGAACTGCGCGCCAAAGTGACGCCCGATTACACCATCGGCTGCAAGCGGATCCTGCTGTCCAGCGACTACTATCCGGCGCTCGCCCGGCCGAATGTGGAGCTGGAGACGTCCGGCATCGCCGAAGTGCGCGAGCACTCCGTCGTCACCGCGGACGGACGCGAGCACGAGGTCGACTGCATCGTCTACGGCACCGGCTTCAAGGTGACCGACGCCCTCACCGACCTGCGCGTCACCGGACGGGACGGCGTCAAGCTCCAGGAGATCTGGGCGGACGGCATCGAGGCCCACCGCGGCACGACGATCCCCGGCATGCCGAACTTCTTCATGCTGCTCGGCCCGAACACCGGCCTCGGCCACAACTCCGTCGTCTTCATGATCGAGGTGCAGATCCAGCACGTGCTGAGCTGCCTGCGCCTCATGCGGGAGCGCGGCGCGGACACGATCGAGCCGAGGCCCAAGGCGTCCCGCCGCTTCAACGACCGGCTGCAGCGGCGCCTGCGCCGCGCCGTCTGGAACGAGGGCGGCTGCGACAGCTGGTACCTGGACGACCAGGGCGTCAACCGCACGCTGTGGCCGGGCCACACGTTCGAGTTCTGGGCGGGCTCCCGCAAGGCCAGGCCGGAGGAGTTCCTCCTCACCCGCTGACGGCGGCTACTTCTGGGGCGCGAAGATCGGGCGGAAGCCCGCGATGAGCTGGCGGATCACGGGGCGCTGCTCGGCCGGGGTGCGGCCGCGCAGGTTGTGGATCGGGTCGAGGCCGTCGTAGTACGGGGCGAGGGCGAGGAACGGCAGCAGCGTCATCAGCCAGGTGGCGACGACGTCGAGGTCGGCGTCCTCGCGGATCTCGCCGCGCTCCTGCCAGAGCTGCAGCAGCGGATGGATGACTTGCAAGTAGTGCTGGTTGGCGGTGTCGCGGACGACGGACCGCACGCTGTTGTCGAGCTCGAAGTTCGTCGCGGCCGTGACGCCGCGCTCCAGCGGGTGCTCCGCCATGTACTCGGTCCAGTCGCAGATGGCGTCGAACAGCCATTCGTCGAAGGGCTGCTCGAAGTCGATCCGCTCCATGCGGCGTTCCATCTCCTCGCGGACGCGCCGGGACGCCTCGTCGCAGACGAACGCGAAGAACTCCAGCTTGTCGCTGAAGTACTGGAAGAGGGAGCCCTTGGCGATGCCGGCCTCGCGCGCGATGGTGTTCAGGCTGCCGGTCGAGTATCCGTTCTCTCCGAACTCGCGCATCGCCACCTCGAAAACCCGCTCGCGCTTGGCGACATTGAGGCGGAACCAGGTCGACGTCGGCATGGACCCCTTCGACTTTCCGTCAGGAACCGGTAATCCGACCGTCAGGATAACGCTCCGTCGGCGTCCCGTGTGACCCGGAACATCACCGGCGCCCGGGCGCGGACCGGTCCAGATACTGGAGCGTGAATTCCGCGGACGCGAAGTCCCCGCCCTGCGGCACGCCCGGTCCGAGGAATGTGTCCGGAATGTCATAGGTTGCCGCATTGTCGAGCGGTTCGTAGCCGAGCCGCCCGTCCAGTTCCCAGAATCGGCGCGCATTCGCGGAGACGGCATAGGCGGCGAGGAATCCCGGCGACGGGACGGTCAGCGCCGCGCGGACGAACCCGGCGCAGTCGCGGTGGCTCAGCCAGGTCGACAGGTGCCTGGGCTCGGTCGGATGGAGTTCCAGGCTGCCGATGCGCAGGCACACCACGTCCAGGCCGAACTTGTCGGCGTAGAGGCGGGCGAGCGCCTCCGCGGCGACCTTGCTGACCCCGTACAGGCCGTCCGGCCGCGGCGG
Organism: Actinomadura sp. 1N219; assembly: GCF_044326405.1. Taxonomy (NCBI): domain Bacteria; kingdom Bacillati; phylum Actinomycetota; class Actinomycetes; order Streptosporangiales; family Thermomonosporaceae; genus Actinomadura; species Actinomadura sp. 1N219. Next base: position 1,618,045 of record NZ_JBIRAY010000001.1, read on the forward strand.
CATGTCCGCCGACACGGTCTCGGTCGACGGGTAGCAGCCGGTCAGCCGGTTGCTGCTGGCGAGCACGACGCGGGGGACGCCGGTGACGCGCGCCGCCTCCAGGACGCGCTGCGTGCCGAGGATGTTGCCCTCGACCAGGTCGGGGAACGGCGCCTCGTCGGACACCCCGGCCAGATGGACGACCGCGTCCGCGCCGTCCATGATCTCCGCCGCGTCGGACAGGTCCGTCCGGTGGACGGTCTCGTTCGGCGCCTCGGCGCGCAGCGGCGCGAGATCGGCGAGGACGAGCCGCTCCGCCTCGTCCCGCAGCGGTGTCCGGAGCGCGGTGCCGACCCGTCCGGCGGCACCCGTCAGCACGATCGTTCCCAGTGTCATGGGCAGCAGTCTCGCACCCGGGCCGCGGGCGGACGGGCGGGGTCAGGGGCCGGGCCCGCCGCGCCGCCCGGTCGCGCGCCTGCCGGTCGCGCGGCGGCGGCGGTGCAGGCTCGCGGCGCGGAGGGTGGCGTCGAGGGAGAAGCGGGCGTCGGCGTCGTCCAGGCTGTCGCCGAGGTAGCCCTCGAGCTGGCGGAGCCGGTACCGGACGGTCTGCGGATGGATCTTGAGCCGCTCGCCGATGTCGACCGCGGTGGCCCGGGTGGTGACGGCCTCGGCGAGCGTCTCGACGAGGCGGCGGCGCTGGCCGTCCGACACGTCGCGCAGCGGTTCCAGGTGGCGGCGGGTGAGCTCCTCGATCAGCGGCGGGTCCGACAGCAGCCACATGGTCATGAGGTGGTCCCGGCACGGGATGAGGGAGCCGTCCCGGATGATGCCCTCCTCCGCGAGCCCGAGGACGCGCCGCGCCCAGCGCAGCGAGTGCGTGGCCCGCTCCAGCGGCAGGGTGAGGCCGATGACGGAGCTCGCGTCGCACAGCGCGGCGTGCAGCATGCCGTGGCGCGCCGTGGTGAGCGGCCCGGGGACGAGCAGGCACGGCTCCGTCGAGTCCAGGTCGGCGAGGACGTCGGCGTCCAGCGACGCCCGGGTGTAGGGGGCGTCGGCGTGGACGGCGACGAGCGTGGCCTCGTCGGGCAGCGGCCACCAGCCGGTGGACTTCGCGAGCTCCTCGATCGCCTCGGGCACGACGGCGGGCTGCTGGAGGATCAGGTGCAGGAGCTTCTTGCGGTCCTCGCGACGGCGGATGTCGGCGTGGCCGGTGGCCTGCTGGTGGCCGAGGCGGGCCTGCGCGACGGCCTCGTCCAGGTAGACGAGCATCGCGTCGACGATGGTGGAGACGACGCCGGTGGGGATCTGCTCGCGTTCGGCGACGATGACCGTCCGCCGCCAGGCGATGTGGAAGGCGATGCGGGTGGCGGCCTGGAGGAGGTCCAGGCTGCGCCCCTCGACGGCCTCGAAATGGCCGAGCGCCCGGCAGGTCTCGTCGCGCTGGGCGGTGGGCGCGCCCGGGTCGGCGACCTTGTCCAGGAAGCCGGAGAGCAGCAGGTCGACGCTGAGCCGCAGTATCTGGTCGTAGGGCGAGAGGGGCGCCCTGTCGTACTCGGGGATCGTCTGCTTGATCTCGGTGACGACCTCCTGCGCGACGTCGGGCAGCTCCGAACGCAGCAGGTCGAGAAACCGGCCCTGGCTCCGGTTGGTTTCGGGCAATTCCAATGCCTGCGACATGGCAAAGGCGACCTCCGCATCGGCCTGCTCGGACCCGGTGCCGCGAACATAAAGTCGCCACCCGTCGCTGGCAAGGCTTTCGCGCCCGGCGGCCGGCGGGGCGGCGCGCTTTTGCGCGCGAAGTGACAAGAACGGGGTTCGGTTGCTGGCTCGTTGACAAACCGGTGCGGGCGGACCGGGGCGGCCCGGCCGTGAACCCCCTCAAGTTACCGCCAGGTAGTCACCGGCGATGCGTTTCCGGAACGCGAAGACTAACCCGATGACAATTTTGGACGCCATTCAACGAATTGCGTCCAGAATCCTGCGAAGCCCTATTGCATACGAGGGCTACTCGGCCGTAACTTCCTCGCGACGTGCTTATCGGCGAGCGGTGGTGTGCCTTGGGAATTGAAGTCGTCGTCGAGGGCCTGACCAAGGCGTTCGGCCCGCAGGTCATCTGGCGCGACGTCACCCTCACGCTGCCCGCCGGCGAGGTGAGCGTCCTGCTCGGCCCGTCAGGCACCGGCAAGACCGTGTTCCTCAAGTCGCTGATCGGCCTGCTCAAGCCGGAGGAGGGACGCGTCCTGATCGACGGCGTGGACATGGTCAACGACCGCGACCGCAAGGTCTACGAGGCCCGCAAGCGGTTCGGCCTGATGTTCCAGGACGGCGCCCTGTTCGGCTCCCTGACCCTCTACGACAACATCGCGTTCCCGCTCCGCGAGCACACCCGGAAAAAGGAGGCCGAGATCCGGCGCATCGTGCTGGAACGGATGGAGATGGTCGGCCTCACCGGCGCGGAGCGCAAGCTGCCCGGCCAGCTCTCCGGCGGCATGCGCAAGCGTGCCGGGCTCGCCCGCGCGCTCGTCCTCGACCCGGAGATCATCCTGTGCGACGAGCCGGACTCGGGGCTGGACCCCGTCCGCACCGCGCACCTGTCGCAGCTGCTCATCGACGTCAACGCGCGGATCGACGCGACGATGCTGATCGTCACCCACAACATCGAGATCGCCTCGACCGTCCCCGACAACATCGGCATGCTGTACCGCCGCGACCTGATCGCGTTCGGGCCCCGCGAGGCGCTGCTGACCAGCGACGAGCCGGCCGTCGCCCAGTTCCTGCACGGCGACGTCCGCGGCCCGATCGGGATGTCGGAGGAGAAGGACGCCGCGCTGCTCGCAGCCGAGGCCGCCGCGGCCGCCGACGGTCCGCAGCGGAGCCGCACGATCGAGATCCCGCCGCAGCTCCGCCCGACCCCCGGGATGCCGCCCCGCCAGGGCGAGTTCCGGCACGCGCTGCGCGTCGACGCCATGTTCCCGCAGCTCTCGCCCCAGGCGCAGCAGGCCATCCGGGCGAACAGGAGCCGGCAGGAGGGGATCGGCCATGGCGCGTCCTGAGACCGCGGCGCCCGACGGCACCGGCCTCGATCCCGCGACGCCCGAGCCGGCCGCGCCCGCGGTGCCGGGCGCGGGCGCGCTGCGCCAGGTCGGACGGCTGTTCGCGCTCGCCGGGACCGTGCTGGCGATGACGTTCCGCCGCCCGTTCCAGGTCCGCGAGCTGATCCAGCAGTTCTGGTTCATCGCCTCGGTCGCCATCCTGCCGACCGCGCTGGTGTCCATCCCGTTCGGCGCGGTCATCTCGCTGCAGGTCGGGTCGCTGGCCAAGCAGCTCGGCGCGCAGTCGCTCACCGGCGGCGCGAGCGTCCTCGCCGTGGTGCAGCAGGCCAGCCCGCTGATCGTGGCGCTGCTGATCTCCGGCGCGGCGGGCTCGGCGATCTGCGCCGACCTCGGCTCCCGGACGATCCGCGAGGAGATGGACGCGATGGAGGTCATGGGCGTCTCGCCCATCCAGCGCCTCGTCGTCCCGCGCGTCCTGGCGTGCATGGCGGTCGCGGTGCTGCTGAACGGGCTCGTCTCCGTCGTCGGCGTCGCGGGCGGCTACTTCTTCAACGTGCTGATGCAGGACGGGACGCCCGGCGCCTACCTGGCCTCGTTCTCCGCGCTGGCGCAGCTCCCCGACCTCTACATCAGCGAGCTGAAAGCGCTGATCTTCGGGTTCATCGCGGGCGTCGTGGCCGCCTACCGGGGGCTGAACCCGAGCCCCGGCCCGAAGGGCGTCGGCGACGCGGTCAACCAGTCGGTCGTCATCACGTTCCTGCTGCTGTTCTTCGTCAACCTCGTGCTCACGGCGATCTACCTCCAGGTCGTCCCGCCGAAGGGAGCGTGACGTGGCGATCCCCGGGGCGCGGCGGCTCCGTCCGGTGAAGCTGGTGTCGTGGCTGGACGGGCCCGGCGACCAGCTCGGCTTCTACGTCCGGGCGCTGCTGTGGACGCCGCGCGCCGTCCGCCGCTACATGAAGGAGTCGCTGCGGCTGCTCGGCGAGGTCGCGTTCGGCAGCGGCGCGCTCGCGGTCATCGGCGGCACCGTCGGCGTGATGATCGGCATGACGGTGTTCACCGGCGTCGTCGTCGGGCTCCAGGGGTACGCGGCGCTCGACCAGATCGGGTCGGCGGCGTTCACCGGGTTCGTGTCCGCGTACTTCAACACCCGCGAGATCGCGCCGCTGGTCTCCGGGCTCGCGCTGTCGGCGACGGTCGGCGCGGGCTTCACCGCGCAGCTCGGCGCGATGCGGATCAACGACGAGATCGACGCGCTGGAGGGCATGGGCATCCAGTCCGTCCCGTACCTGGTCACGACGCGGATCATCGCGGGGACGGTGGCGATCGTCCCGCTGTACGGGATCGGGCTGCTCAGCTCCTATCTGGCGTCCAGGCAGGTGACGATCTGGTTCAACGGGCAGTCGGCCGGGACGTACGACCACTACTTCAACATCTTCCTCGCCCCCGAGGACGTGGTGCTGTCGTTCGCCAAGGTGCTGATCTTCAGCGTCATGGTCGTCCTGGCGCACTGCTACTACGGCTACCGCGCGGCCGGCGGCCCCGCCGGCGTGGGCGTCGCCGTCGGCCGCGCGGTCCGCACCGCGATCGTGCTGATCAGCGTGACGGACTTCTTCATCAGCCTCGCCATCTGGGGCGCCACGACGACGGTGAAGGTGACGGGCTGACATGCCGCGACGAACCACCCGGCACGTGGTCGGGCAGCGCCTCACCGGGGTGGCGTTCCTGCTCGTCCCGGCGCTGCTGATCTGGCTGTCGATCGCGATCTACGACAAGCGGTTCACCGAGGTGACGACGGTGACGCTGCGCACCTCGACCGCGGGGCACGAGATGCATCCGCTGGCGGACGTGAAGGTCCGCGGCGTCGTCGTCGGCGAGGTCCGCTCCATCACGGCGGACGGGACGGGCGCGAAGCTCGAACTCGCGCTGAAACCGGAGCTGGCGGGCCGCGTCCCGGCGGACGTCCAGGCGCGGCTGCTGCCGACGACGGTGTTCGGCGCCCGGTACGTGTCGCTCGTCCCGCCGCCGGGGACGTCCGCCGGGCCGATCGCGGAGGGCGACGTGATCTCCGAGGACCGCAGCGAGAACGCGGTGGAGCTGTCGGAGGTCCTCAACCACACGATGGACCTGCTGAACACGATCCAGCCGGCGAAGCTGTCGGCGACGCTGAACGCGATGGCGACCGCGCTGCAGGGACGCGGCGACCAGATCGGACGCAACTTCGAGCAGCTCGACGCGTTCCTCCGGAAACTCAACCCGGAGGTCCCCGCGCTCACCCGCAACCTGGCCGAGCTGGCGGAGTTCTCCCGGCACGCCTCGGACGCCGCGCCCGACCTGCTCCAGGCCCTCACCGACTTCACGGTGACCAGCCGCACCATCGCCGAGCAGCGCGCCGCGCTCGCGACCCTGTACCCCGAGGTGTCCCGGCTGGCCGACAAGCTCCTCGACTTCATGCACGCCAACTCCGGCACCATCGTCCACTTGGCGGCCGAGAGCCGGGGCAGCCTGGAGCTGATGGCCCGGTACGCCCCGGCCGCGCCCTGCACGTTCCGCACGCTCGCGGACTTCGTCCCGAAGATGGACCGGGTGCTCGGCAAGGGCACGGACCGGCACGGCGCGCACGGCATCGTCGTGTCCGTCCCGCACAAGGGCCGCTATCTGCCCGGCAAGGACCGGCCCCGGTACGGCGCGGGCGGCGGGCCGCGCTGCCCGAGCGTCCCGTACCTGGCCGCGGCCGGGGCGCGCGTCCTGCCCGCGGGCGGGGTGCCGGGCCAGGGCGGCGCGGCCGGGAGCGGGCTCGGGCCGGCCAACTCCGCGTCCGAGAACGACCTGGTCAACGAGCTCGCCGGGCCCGCGCTCGCCGAGGTCCCCGAGGAGCTGCCGGACTGGTCCAGCGTGCTGGTCGGCCCGATCTACCGGGGCGCGGAGGTGACGGTCAGGTGAGGCTCACCGGACAGGGGGTCAAGGGGCTCGGCGTCCCGCTGGCCAGCTCGCTGGTCTTCATCGCGGTGACGGTGCTGGCGACCGGGCTGCTGGCGTCCAGCATCACCGGCGCGACCAGCGGCGACCGCGCCGTCTACTACGCCAAGTTCACCGACGTCGCCGGGCTGCACCCGGGCCATGGCGTGCGGATCGCGGGCGTCGAGGTCGGCCAGGTCGAGGAGATCGAGGTCAGCGACCGGCGGCTGGCCCGCGTGAGGTTCGAGGTCGACCGGGACCGGCGGATCCCCGCGTCGGCGACCGCCGCCGTGAAGTACCTGAACCTGGTCGGCGGACGCTACATCGCGCTCGGCCAGGGCACCGGCGCTCCCGGCCAGGCCCTGAAGCCCGGCGGGACGATCCCCGTCCGGCAGACGCAGGGCACGCTCAACCTGACCCAGCTCTTCCAGGGCTTCCAGCCGCTGATGCAGGCGCTGTCGCCCGGGGACGCCAACCGGCTCTCGGAGTCGATCGTCAAGGTGCTGCAGGGCGAGGGCGGCACCGTCGAGAGCCTCCTGCGCACGGTCGGCGAGCTGACCACCGCGCTCGCCGCGAAGGACCGGGTCATCGGCCAGGTCATCACGAACCTGAACAGCGTCGTCCAGACGGTCAACGCGCGGGACCGGCAGCTCGTCGACCTGATCACCACGCTGCGCCGGTTCACCTCCGGGCTCGCCGCCGACCGCGTGCCGATCGGCGAGGCGGTCGGCTCGATCGGCGAGCTGTCCAGCGCGACCGCCGGGCTGCTCCAGGTCGCCCGGAAGCCGCTGAAGGACGACATCGTCCAGCTCGGCAGGCTCAGCGCCAACCTCGACCGCGATCAGCCGCTGCTGGAGCGGTTCCTGCAGCGCTCGCCGGGGAAGATGGCGACGCTCGGCCGCGCCGGCTCCTACGGGTCGTGGATGAACTTCTACCAGTGCGAGGTCAAGCTGATCGGCGTCACGTTCGCCGGCTCCGACGTCACGGACCAGCCGCCGCCGACCGGCATCCCGATCAAGGACGCGAGGTGCCGCGGATGACCGCCCCGCCGAACGGGCCCACGCCCCCGCCGAACGGGCCCACCGCCCCGCTGCCGCGCGCCCTCCCTCGTTTGAAGAAGGAGCGGCCGAGGCTCAAGCCGCTTCGGGAGCGCAACCCGGTCGCGGTGTCGGTCGTCGGGATCGTCCTGCTGCTGGTGCTCGGCCTGCTTGCCTTCCGCGCCGACGACCTGCCCGTCATCGGCGGCGGGACGACGTACCGCGCCCACTTCTCCGAGGCCGCCGGGCTGAAGAGCGGCCAGGAGGTCCGCGTCGCGGGCGTCAAGGTCGGCAAGGTCACCGGCGTCGCCCTCAAGGGCGACAGGGTCGAGGTGACGTTCCGGGTCAAGGACACCTGGATCGGGGACGCCACCCGCGCCACCATCATGATCAAGACGCTGCTCGGGTCGAAGTACCTCCAGCTCGACCCGCTCGGCTACGCCGAGCAGGACCCGGACCGGCCCATCCCGCTCGCCCGGACAATCGCGCCCTACGACGTCACGACCGCGTTCGAGGACCTCGGCAGGACGTTCGACCGGCTCGACACCGTGAAGCTCGCGGCCAGCCTGGAGACTATCTCCACGACGTTCGAGGACACCCCGGCGAGCGTCCGCGTCGCGCTGAAGGGCCTGTCGTCGCTGTCGACCACGATCGCGTCCCGGGACGCCGAGCTGGCGCAGCTCCTCGCCGGCACCAAGAAGCTGTCCGGCACCCTCGCCGCGCAGAACGCCCAGTTCGAGACCCTCTTCAAGGACGGCAACCTGCTGCTCGGCGAGCTGCGCAGGCGGCGCGAGGCGATCCACACGCTGCTCGTCGGCACCCGGCGGCTGGCCGAGCAGCTGCTCGGGCTGGTCGAGGACAACCGCCGGACGCTCGGCCCCGCGCTCGCGTCCCTCAACGAGGTCACCGACGTGCTGCAACGCAACCAGAAGAACCTGGACCGGGCGCTGGAGACGGCCGTCCCGTACATCCGCGTCGTCGGCAACTCGATGGGCAACGGCCGCTGGGTGGACGGCTACCTGTGCGGGACCGTCCCGAAGAACTACCTGGAGAACGGCAAGTGGACGCCGCCCGTGAAGGGCTGCGAACCGCCGCGCCTGACGGGAGGCCGCTGACATGGCCGCCACGCGCACGGCGAAGCCGCCGCGGCTGCCGTCCCTGATCCGCGGCCACCGGACGCGGACGCTGGAAGCCCTCGTCGTCGTCGCCGTCATCCTTGCCGCGGTCGCGCTGATCCCCACGCTGACCGGCGGCCCGACCCGGCGGATCACCGCCTACTTCGCCACCGCGATCGGCGTCTACCCCGGCTCGGACGTCCGCGTCCTCGGCGTGAAGGTCGGGTCGATCGACTCCATCGAGCCGCTCGGCGCCCAGGTCAAGGCCGTCATGCGGGTGGACGAGGAGGTCGACCTCCCGGCCGGGGCCCGCGCCGTGGTGATCGCGCCGAACCTGGTGTCGGACCGGTACGTCCAGCTCGACCCCGCCTACAAGGGCGGTCCGAAGATGGCGGACGGCGCGTCCATCGACGTGAGCCGCACCGCCACCCCGATGGAACTCGACCAGCTCTACGACGCCGTCCGGCGGTTCTCGTCCGACCTCGGGCCGCAGGGCGTGAACGCGCAGGGCGCGCTGTCGGACGTCATCCGCGTCGGCGCCGCGAACCTCGCCGGGAACGGCAAGGCCCTCAACACCACGATCGCCGACCTGGGCAAGGCGTCGCAGACGCTGTCGGACTCCAGCGACGACCTGTACGCGACCGTCGCGAACCTCAACAAATTCAGCGAGATGTTCCGGACGAACGACGGGCAGATCCGGCAGGCGGAGAGCCAGCTCGCGGAGGTCAGCGGTTTCCTCGCCGCCGACCGGGAGGAGCTCGGCGCGGCGCTGGCGCTCCTCGCTCAGGCGCTCCCGCAGGTGAAGGACTTCGTCGAGGACAACCGCGGGCTGCTGAAGGGCAACATCGACAAGCTCGCCCGCATCACGCAGGTGCTGGTCGACCAGCGGGCGGCCCTCGCGGAGCTGCTCGACACCGCGCCGCTGCTGACGCAGAACGCGCTGAACGCCTACGACCCGAACACCCGGTCGCTGATGACGCGCGGCAACCTGCTGGAGATCACCAAGGCGTTCGGCGGTCCGGGCCAGGCGGGCGTCGACCCGCCCGCCGCCGAGGCGAGCCCGGTGTGCGCGGCGGCGGCGTCCGCGACGAGGGCGCTGCGCGACCAGTGCGAGCGGCTGGAGAAGGGCGGGCTGGTCGCGGTGCCGCCGGCGGAGACGTCCGGCGTCCCGGCGCTGCCGTTGCCGCCCGCCGGGCCGACCTACGCCGGTCCCGGCTCCGGGTCCGGTTCCGGGTCCGGTGGAGAGGGAGGCCGCTGATGCGTGCGCCACAGCTCGTCGTCGCGGTCTGCACCGCCGCCGCCGTCCTGGCCGCGGGCTGCTCGACCCGGATCGAGGACATCCCGCTGCCCGGCGGCGCCGACCTCGGCGACCACCCGTACACGGTGAAGGTGCAGTTCGAGGACGCGGTGAACCTCGTCCCGCAGGCGGCCGTCCGGGTCAACGACGTCCCGGTCGGGAGGGTGAAGAAGGTGACGCTGCCGGACGGCGCGTGGCACGCCGAGGTCACGGTGGTCGTGCACGGCGACGTGCGCCTCCCGGAGAACGCGGTCGCGAACCTGGAGCAGTCCAGCCTGCTGGGGGAGAAGTACATCAAGCTCGCCGCGCCCACCGGCGTGCCGTCCGCGCGGCGGCTCGCCGACGGCGCGACGATCCCGCTCGCCCGGACGACCCGCAACGCCGACACCGAGGAGGTGTTCGGCGCGCTGTCGCTGCTGCTGTCCGGCGGCGGGCTCCCGCAGATCCGGACGATCAACCGGGAGCTGAACCAGGCGCTCGGCGGCCGGGAGGACAAGGTCCGCTCCGCGCTGGAGAGCCTCAGCGCCTTCACCGGCACCCTCAACCGGAACCGCCAGGCCATCGTGGACGCGCTGGACGGCCTCAACCGGCTGTCGTCCACGGTCGCGTCCCGCAACGGGCAGGTCGAGACCGTCCTGGACGGCCTGTCACCGGGCCTGAAGGTGCTGCACGAGCAGCGCGCCCAGCTCCTGGAGATGCTGCGCAAGCTGGAGAGGCTCGCGGACATCACCATCCACACGATCAACGCCAGCAAGGAGAACACGGTCGCCGACCTGCGGTCCCTCGCGGTCGTCCTGCGCAAGCTCGCCGACTCCGGCCGCGACCTGCCGAAGTCGCTTGAGGTGCTGCTCACCTACCCGTTCACCGACGAGGCGCTCAAGGCCGTGAAGGGCGACTACCTGAACGGCTACCTGACCGTCGTCGCCGCGGCGGGCAACGACTGCGTCGTCCCGCCGGCGAAGGAGTACGACCCGCGCGCCGACCTGCGGCGGCTGCGGGCGCTGGCCGCCGAGGCCCCGCCGCCCACCGGACCGCTGCCGGTGCCGTGCCCGGACGTCGGGAAGGGCGAGCCGGAGTCCGGCACGCCGTCCGCGTCGCCGCCGCCCGGCCCGGCGGCTCCGTCCGCGCCGGAGGCGCCGCCGGGCGGCCAGGGCGGCTCGGGCGGCTCGGGCGGGGAGCCCGCCCTGCCGCTGCCGACGCTCGGAGAGGGGAACTGACATGCTGACCGCGGTCACCCGCGTCAAGATCGTCGCGTTCGTCCTCATCGCGGTCGTGGTGGTCGGCTACCTCGGTGTCGGCTACGCCGATCTCGGCCGCTACGTCGGGATGCGGGGGTACTACACCGTCCGGCTCGACCTGGCGACCACCGGCGGGCTGTTCGAGGGCTCCGCCGTCTCCTACCGGGGCGTGACCGTCGGCAAGGTCGGCGGGCTCGACCTCTCGGACGACGGCGTCATCGCCGAGCTGCGCATCGACGGCTCGGCCCCGAAGATCCCGAAGAACCTGCAGGCCGTCGTCGCGAACCGGTCCGCCGTGGGCGAGCAGTACGTCGACCTGCGTCCGAGTGCCGACTCCGGGCCGTATCTGGCGCAGGGGAGCACGATCCCGCGCAGCGTCACCGTCACCCCGGCGCCGGTGAACGAGACGCTGAAGAGCGTCAACGACCTCGCCGCGTCGCTCCCGCTGAACGACACCAAGGTCCTGATCGACGAGCTGGGGCTGGCGTTCGCCGGGCAGGGCCCGCACCTCCAGCAGCTCCTCGACACCAGCGCGCGGTTCGTGGAGGCGTCCGACCAGGCGTTCCCCGACTCCCGCGCGCTGATCCACAACGGTGCGGCGGTGCTGCGGACGCAGAACGAGATGTCGGCGGCGTTCAAGTCGTTCGCGTCCAGCTCCCGCCTGCTGGCCGCGCGGCTGCGCGCGTCCGACGGCGACCTGCGCCAGGTGATCGAGTACGGGCCGGGGGCGGCGAACGCCCTGTCCGGACTGCTCGACGACCTCGACCCGGGCTTCGGCCTGCTGCTGTCCAACCTCCTGACGACCGCGCGCGTGGCGGCGCCGCGCCAGGCAGGTATCGAGGAGCTGCTCGTCAACCTGCCGAAGGTCGCGGCCGTGGGCTCCACGATCGTGGCCGGCGGCAAGATCCGGCTCGGCCTGGTGACCACGTTCTTCAACCCGCAGCCCTGCACGCGCGGCTACGGCGGGACGCACTACCGCAACGGCCTCGACCTGTCGCCTGCGCCGGCGTTCAACACCCGCGCCCGCTGCGCCGAGCCGCCCGGCAGCGGCATCAACGTGCGCGGCACGGCGAACGCGCCGCGCAAGGGCGTCCCGGCGCCCGCCAGGCCGGGGACGCTCGGCGGCACCCCGACCGGCGACCTGCTCACCGCGCTCGGGCTGCCCGGCGCCGGCGCCCCCGCGCCCGCCCCGGCGCCCGCGACCGACCTGCGCACACTCCTCGGACTCGGGAGCCCGTGATGGACGCCGGAGTGCTCCGCGCGCCCGTCCGGTCGATCCGTCCGGCGGGCTACGTGCTCACGGCCGCCGCGACCGTTTTCCTGTGCCTGTCGCTCTGGTCGCTGATCCAGTCGGGCCGGGGCGCCGACCACGATCTCGCGTCCACGCGGGACGAGGTCAGCCGGACCGCCGTCCGCCACCTCGCGCTGCTCAACAGCGTCGACCCGAAGGTCGCGGAGCTCGACCTGACGCATTGGCTGGACGTCGCCACGGGCCCGTTCCACGACGCGCTCAAACGCGACATGCCCGCCGCGCGGGCGAGGGCCGCCAAGCAGAAGGCCGCCTCGCGCGGGCGGGTCACCGCGCTCGCCGTCACGCGCCTCGACCGCGGCGAGGCGGCGGTGATCGCGTCCGTCCGGATCTTCACCGCACCCGCCGGGGACGGAGCCCAGGGCACGGAGCTCCGCAGGCGGTACGAGGCAGAGCTTCGGCGGGTCGGCGGCACGTGGAAGATCAGCGCGCTGCGACCGCTGGCGCCCGCCGGGGGTACGCCATGAGCGTCACCGGACAGGACCGGCGGCCCGCGCGGCGCGTCCCGATCCCGCGGCAGAAGAAGCCCTCCCGGCACCCGCTCAGACCGGCACTCGGGCGGGTCGCCGGGCTGGGGTGGCCGGTGGCCCTCGCCCTGGCGATCTGCCTGTCCGCCCTCGCCGTGGACGGCTGGGCCGGCAGGCGGAGCGAGCGGTCACCGGCCGCCAACCGCGCCCTCGTCGAGAAGGCCCGCACCGGCAGGGTCATCGCGGACGTCTCCGCGAAGATCACGCGGATCTTCACCTACACCCACACCGACCCCGCGGCCACCGAACGGGCCGCGAACGAGGTGCTCACCGGCCGCGCCAGGGACGACTACCGGCGGCTGTTCGGCCTGGTGAGGCAGAACGCCCCGGTCATGAGGCTGACCCTCACCACGAAGGTCGCCAAGGCCGGGCTGATCAAGCTCACCCGGGACGGGACGGCGGTGCTGCTGGTCCTGCTCGAACAGACGGCGACCCGCGACGGCAAGCCCACCGGCTCACCCGTCGCGGCGCAGCTCGTCGTCACGGCCCGCGACGACCACGGCCGGCGCATCAGCGACCTCCGTGCCGCCTGAAGGAAAGGGGTGGAATTCAGGTGACCAGGACGAAGACGGCAGACCCGGTGGTGAACGAACCCGAACCCGAACCCGAGGCCGAGACCGGGACCGGGACCGGCGAGACCGAGGCCGGGGCCGAGACGGGTGGGAGCGGGACCGCGGCCGGAGAGCGGGAGCCGTCCCGCCGCCTCCGCGGGGACCCGCTGGTCAGAGTGGCCCTGGCGATGACCCTGATCGCCGCCCTGGCCTGCGGGTGGTTCGGCCATTCGTACCGCTCGGCGTCCGGCGACGACTCGCTGGCCTACGCCGCCGACCGCGACGAGGTCCTCGCCGCCGCCGGGCAGGCGATCGTCAATCTCAACACCCTCGACCACCGCAGCGTGGACGCGGGCCTGAAGATGTGGCAGGACTCCTCGACGGCGCAGCTCTACGACGAGATCGTCCAGGGGCGCTCGCGGCTCAAGAGCGATATCGAAAAGGCGAAGACGACGAGCACCGCGAAGATTCTCGAATCGGCCCTCACCGAACTCGACACCCGCGCCGGAAAGGCGGCCGTGATCGCCGCCGTGAGCATCACCATCGCCCGCGATGGAGGGCGGCCGACAACGAACCTGCGCCGGTTCGCCGGACAGCTCACCAGGACGTCCGCGGGCTGGAAACTGTCGGCTCTCGGGCAGGCGCCGTCCGGAACGCCCTGAGCGGGAGGAGCACGGAAATGGTAGCGATCAGCACGCTCGGACGCGCGCTCCCGGGCACCGGCCGCGGCCGTCTCGTCCTATTCCTCGGCGCACTAACCATCGCCTTCGGCGTGGCCGCGGCCTGGCTGCACGGCCAGACCGGCGAGCTGGCGGGCGCGGCGTCCGCCGAGAACGACGCGCTCAGCGACAACGGCCGCACCGCCGAGGTCAAAGGGCAGATCACCACGGCGGTCAACACGGCGTTCTCCTACAACTACGCCGACGTGGCCAAGACCGAGAAGGCCGCGCAGGAGGTGCTCACCGGAAAGGCCGTCCAGCAGTACAACGAGCTCTTCGCATTGGTCCGCAAGCAGGCGCCCGAGCAGAAGCAGGTCCTCACCACGACGGTCACCGACTCGGCGGTGAAGTCCCTTTCCGGGGACGGCGCCCGCCTGCTCGTGTTCGCCGACCAGCGCAACACCCGCACCGACAAGAACCAGACGAGCCACTCCGCCGCCGTCTTCGCGGTGGACGCGATCCACGCCGGCGGCAAATGGAAGATCAGCGAGATCGACACGCTGGCGGGAGGATGACGTCCATTAAGCATTGTTCCCGGCGACAGGAAGAGCAAGATCAAAGGCTCAGCAGGTGACAATTTTTCGCGAGGCTGGACGAATTGTCCAAGAAAATTGCGAGCGGGTATTGAAGAACAGGTTACTCGCGCGTAGTTTCCTTGGTAGGAAAGGCGGCGGGACAGGGGTGGTCCTGGGCCGGAGCCGATGTCCGAGAAAGGCTTCGGAGGGTCTCGCCGATCGTCCGTCCCCGCGAAAAGGAGTTCGCCTTTGTTGAAACGCGGTCAGTGTCCCTACTAGCCGAGCAGCCACCCCCAGAAGGGAAGCAGAACTGACATGCGAAAGCTCATCCGCACCAGCCTGACCGCGGCGGTCCTCGCCGGCACCGCCCTTTCTCTCACCACGACCCCCGCCTCCGCGGCGACCTGGAACGTCCAGAACGGCGGCGCGCGCACCTTCCACAACACCATCAACCTCATCGCCGAGGACATCGAGACCGGCGCCGTCGTCGCCTGCAACAACTCCACGGGTGGAGCGACCCTCGACAACGGCGTCAGCGACAACGCCCCGCTCGCCACGGTCGACAGCATCGAGTTCCACCACACCGACAACGTCGGCGGCGAGTGCAACGGCCCCGGGGGTCTGCTCGTCGAGATCCAGGCGGTGGGCCTGAAGTGGAACCTCATCGGCGAGACCTACGACGCGGTCAACGGCGTGACCCACGGTCGCATCGAGGGCGTCAAGGCGCACATCGTCGGCAGCGACGGGTGCGAGGCGGACATCGCAGGACCCGGCGGCATCGGAGGCGTCATCAACGGCCGGTACACCAATTCCACCGGCAAGCTCAACCTGTCGGCCAGAACCGACAACAACCTCCAGGTCGTCTCCGACAACGGGCTCTGCGATCCACTCCTGATCAACGTCGGCGACCACATCGGGCTCGACGGCGAGTACATCATCGACACGCCCCCGGCGTTCCCGATCATCACCATGTCCTGACCGGTGGCACCGATCGGGTCCTGAGATAGCGCGGGCCGCATCCCCGGCGAGGGGATGCGGCTCCACCCGAAGAACGAGGATGTCCATGAAGCTCGTATCCCGCAGATCGGCCCTGAGCACCGGAGCGACGGGGCTGGTCGTCGTCGGCGGCGTCATCGCACCCCTCCCCGAGGCGGTGGCCACGACCGGGAACGATCTTTCATATGTGTGCTCGACGCCGTCCGGCACCTATGACGTCACGCTGCGCGCATCCAGCTCGCGGGTCCGCCTGACGGCGAAGCCGGGCAGGACACTGGCGCCGGGAGACGTGACCCTTTCGCTGCGACT
Organism: Actinomadura sp. 1N219; assembly: GCF_044326405.1. NCBI lineage: Bacteria > Bacillati > Actinomycetota > Actinomycetes > Streptosporangiales > Thermomonosporaceae > Actinomadura > Actinomadura sp. 1N219. Next base: position 1,633,648 of record NZ_JBIRAY010000001.1, read on the forward strand.
GCCGGAAAGGATGGTCACGGACGTCCAGCGGCAGGTCGGCAAGGCGGAAGACCCCGTCCAGGCCGCGGGCATGCCGGGGACGCGCCTGTCGGGCATTCTTCGCAGCGCGGTGACCATCAGTCATGGCGGCCGGCTGGCGGACGCGGGATGGCCGAGTTTCCATCTCAGGACGAGCGGAGACGAGCCCGCGCGTCCCGGACCGCTCGTATTGAAGGGGACGAGTCCCGTTCCCGCGGTCATCGTCGTCTCTCCAGGAGAGGTGGCCTGGATCGCGCCGAACCTCAAACTTGACCTGAATGGCGGCGAGGGGAGCACGGGCACGCCGCCCGTGCAGGCTGTCTGCGCCCTGAAGAGCTACGGCACGCTCATTCGCGGATCCGTTTCGGGCAGCGGAACCGCCCTGGCACCCGGAGGCGAGCCCACCGGTGGCACGGCCGCGGACGGGCAGCTTCCGGATGAGGATCCGAACTGCGCCGCGATGCCCGCGCCGACCGAGCCCGGCGGCGGATACAACAAGGATCCGGCAATGGCGGTGGACACCGCGGACTTTCCGAAGGCACCCCCGGAAGCCCGGTATCTCTCGAGCGCGGGGCGTCCCCAATGCGCCCGTCAGTCGGGATTCGCCAACTCCAAGAAACTGGGGACCGCGTTGCCGCTCGGCGTGCAGGGACGGATCCGGAACAGTGTCGAGGCATGGGTCGATCGGAGCGACAACAACTACATTCAGTACCGCGGCTATATTCTGGCGGTGCCTGCCACGTCACAGGCGACCATGCTGGGCTTCGGGTTCATGCCCACCACGGTTGCGGCGAAGGTCGTCCAAGTCCCGACTGCCCAGTCGAACGGGAACAGGAACGCCAATTTCCGTGCCGACATGTGGAACGACGGCAGTATTCCTTCCGTTGCGGTGAACACGATCTGGGTCAAGGCGAGCACGAAGGTCCAGGTAGCGGGTGTCACGGTCAATGGAACACCCATCGCGGTCGGCGACGAATGCAGTGCCGGCCCGATGCCGCTGACGGTTTCGAGCTATCTCGGGAACGAAAGAATCGGGGCGAACAACTTCACCGACGGCGGTACCTACACCGGCCATGTCGAGGTGCCGGCGTTCAGTGGTTGCGGTGAAGGCGAGGACCTGAGCCCACTGCTGACCGCGACGACGTCAGGTGCGGGCAACTATGTGCAGCTCGAGTCGGGCCGGTGGTGCACCCTGAACGCCGGTAACCCGGACCCGTCGAAGTGCCCGGCGGACACCAACACCGAGCCGAAGACGGTCACGGTAACGCCGGGTGGAGAAGTGACCGCGGTCGCGAAGCCGTTCGAGATGCGCGAGTACGACGGGCTGCGCCGCGTGATCAGGTGCGAGACCGCCAGCATGAAGTTCACCCTCCCGCGCGGCCAGTGGCAGCCGAGATTCAAGCTCGCAACGATCAAGCATCGGGAATTTTCCGGATGCAGCTACGGCGCCGCATCGGATATTCCGGTGACCGTCCGGGCCAACCCTGAGCCCTGGACTCTCAACGTCTCTCATGTGCTGGGTGCCAATGGCGAACCCAATATCCAGGTGCAGGCTGTGCAGTTCACCGTCGCGGTCAAGGATCAGGATGTCGACGGCGATGGCGCCAAGGAGACCTGCGAGCTGCATCTCGGCGACAGCGCAGCATTGCCGTCCGGTGGCACGTACCGTGGATATACCTCTTTCCTCGGCACCTATTCGGACAACAAGTTCCAGGCGAATGGGATCAACAGTAATCTCCAGACCGGTGACTGCCCGCCAGGAATGTGGACAGAAAATCGGTCCGACATGCAGGGTGTGTTCAATTTCCTGCCGGTCCCGCCCGGGCAGAAGATCATCATGTCCAAGCCACCCGAATAGAAATTTCAGTGCTGTCCTTTCTCGCCAGGAAGGCCGCAGTTTCCCACCGCTGTTTCGCCCGGGACCGGCCCACGGTCCCGACCAGGTAGGAGGAGAGGACCGACAGTGAAGGCAACCAGAGTGATCAGGAGGATCGGCAAGGTCGCGCTGCCCGTGGCGGGCATGGCGACCGCGCTGACCATGGCGGCCGGAATCCCCGCGCAGGCCGCGCCCGCCGCCCCCGCGCTCGCGGACGACCCCATCCCCACCTTCGACTTCTCCGACTGCCCGACGCTGCCCGCCGGAGCGGAGCCCAGGTCGTCGCTCTGCTTCAACGCGGTCGTGACGAGCGGCCAGATGGTGCTCGGGAAGTTCACGCAGAACATCGACAAGCCGATCCGGATGACGTTCGCGACGTCCTACGATCCGGCGACCCGCGAGCACACGCCGATCTTCGGCACGCTCCGCTCCGAGAAGATGCTGGTCATGCCGGGCATCTTCGGCGACCCGATCCTGACCGCGGTCTATGCCAAGCCGGAGTACGCGGGCGGCTTCCAGTACTCGAACTTCCAGGTCAAGATGAACATGAAGATCCGGCTGACCAACCCGTTCATCGGCGGCAGCTGCATGATCGGCAACGACAGCGTCCCGATCAAGCTCGACCTGATCACCGGCACCACCAGCCCGCCGCCGCCGAACACCCCGATCACCGGCAAGCCGCCGGTGATCATCGGCACCGACGGCCCGGTCGTCATCCGCTCGGTCGGCCATGTCGACAACTCGTTCTCGGTTCCCGGCGCCCGCGGCTGCGCCCTCGACTTCGGCCTGGTGAACGAGATCGTGAACCTCCAGGCGGGCGTCCCGTCCGCCGCGGGCAAGAACTCGATGGTCTTCAACGAGTACGTCGGCTACCGGACCTACGCCTCATTGCCGGCATAGCCGCACAGCCAGGCCGCGCCTGCGAGCCGACCACCCCCCGCGGGCGCGGCCTGCCCTCGTCCGGCACGCCGAAAGGAACGGGCCATGCGCTTGTCCTCGTTCACCGCGCCGGGCCTGCGCCCGGCCCTCGTCCTCGCGACCCTGCTCGCCGCGGTGCTGGCCGCCCTCGTCACGGCACCCGTCCGTCCGGCCCACGCGAACGCGGACACCTGGACGGTCTCGCCCGGCGGCGGTGTCGCCGCCACGGCCCCCGCCGAGATCCGCAACACGACCAAAGGCTGGACGATCAGATGCACCGCGTCCTTCTCCGGAACCGCGCCGCCGGGCGCGGACCAGTCGGGCTACGGCCTGATCTCGTTCGACCAGGGTTCACTCGCCGGCTGCAACGGCCCGAACTCCCTCACCACCACGGCCGCCGTGGTCAACCTCCCCTGGGACCTGTACGCGACCGCCCACGACGCCGCCACCGGCAGGACGACCGGCACGTTCAGCAACATCAACCTCACCCTGGACGCGTCGAACGGCTGCCGCATGGACGTCAGCGCCCCCGACGGCGGCCCCGGCTGGACGGACGCGACCTACGCCAACGGCGACCACATCCTGAATCTCACCGGTGCGCACCTGAGCGTCACCTTCACCAACTACCGCTGCACCACCGATCTGGTCGCGACGGGCGACGCCGTCGAACTCGCGGCGTCCCTCCCCGTGTCCCCGGCGCAGACCATCTCCAGCCCCTGACCGCATGATCGCGAAGCCCTGAAGGAAGAAATGCGCAGAATCGGTTACCGTCGGCCGGCGGCGATCGCCCTGGCCGGTGCCGGCGTTCTCGCGACTGTGGCCGCCGGCACCACCGCCACTTGGACGTTCCTCCCCGGTGGGGAGATCACCGCCCACAACATGCTCAACCTGAATGTCGAGAATATCGATACGGGCGCGGTGGTCACCTGCGACGACTCGACGTCGACATCGACCGCGAAATCGGGAACCGGGCTCTCCGGAGAAGACCTGGTGGCCATTGATGCGATCAGTTTCTCGCACACGGACAATGGGGACGGCGAGTGCAACGGCCCTGGTGGGCTGCTGGTTCGTGTGACGGCGCTCGCGCTCCCGTGGAGGTTCCAGGCTCAGTCCTACGACGTGATCGCGGGAACGGTGAAGGGCAAGGTGACCGGGGTCGTCGCGAAGGGCGAGGGCAGCGACGGCTGCGAGCTCGAACTGGGCGGTCCCGGCGGGCAGCCGGGCGCGGTGGGACTCTCGTACCAGAATTCGAACGGCCAGATCACGATCGAGGATGGTCTGGGAGGCCTCGACGGAGGATACGTGCAGGACGGAGATCCCCACACGGTGACGAGTCCGTGACCGGGACGCTCGCTGGGCGAGGGCGTCGTCCTGGGCCGATTCCGCCCCAGGTCATCGCCATCCTGAGCGCCGAGCTGCCGTCGCTGGCCGAGGAGGTCATCGGGGAGGTGCGGCGGTCGGTGCCCGAGTACGGGCGGCAGGAGGGGACGCCGAAGCCGGCCGCCTTCCGGGTCACCGTGGAGCAGGCCATGGCGGCGTTCGTCGACCAGGTGTCCGGGGGCCGCGACTCCTACGAGCGGCGGGACGAGCTGTGCCGCGAACTCGGGCGCAGCGAGGCCTACCAGGGGCGGAGCCTGGACGCGCTGCAGGCCGCGTACCGGGTCGGCGTGCAGGTCGCGTGGCGGCGGGTCGCGCATGTCGGGCGGACGAGGCGCCTGCCGTCCGACGTCATGACGCGGCTGGCCGACGCCCTGTTCTCCTACATCGACGAGCTGGCGTCGCTGTCGGTGCAGGGCTACCTGGAGGCGCAGTCGTCGGCGGACGAGGTGTCCGGCGTCCACCGGCGGCTGCTGCGGCTGGTGCTGCGGCCCGGGGCGGCGGGCGGCGCGCTGGCCGAGTCGGCGGAGGCGGCGGGGTGGCGGGTGCCGGACGAGGTGACGATGGTCGCCGTCCCGGCGGGGGCGCGGTGCGTCAGGGACGCGCTGGACGAGGACGTCCTCGCCGATCTCGCGGACGCCGAACCGCATTTACTGGTTCCGGGGGGCCATGACGCGGAGCGGGGGGCGATGCTGCACGGCGCGTTGCCGGACCGGCGGGCCGCGGTGGGGCTGACCGTCCCGCTGGCGGAGGCCGCCGACTCGCTGCGGTGGGCGCGGCGGGCGCTCGGCCTGGTGGAGGCCGGTGTGCTGGAGGACGCGGGCCCGACGCTGTGCGAGCGGCATCTGCTGGAACTGTGGCTGCTGTCGGACGGGGCGCTGCTCGACCAGCTCGCCCGGCGGGAATTCGCGGCCCTGTCGGGAATGACACATAGCCGGCGAATGCGCATGACCGAAACCCTGGGCGCGTGGTTGGAGGCGCAGGGAAACGCGGTCGAGGCGGCCCGGCTGCTGCGGCTGCATCCGCAGACCGTGCGGTACAGGATGCGGCAGATCAGCGCGACTTTCGACCGGCAGCTGGCCGATCCGGCGGCGCGTTTCGTCCTGGACGCGGTGCTGCGGGCGCACCGGTTGCGGGACCGGAGAGCGTCGCTGCGATGAGCCCGCCTTTATTGGACGCTGAGTGTCACTACGGCTTGACACACTGGTGAATTTGCCTTTTCTTTACCTTGAGACCTGACATAAGTGATCTACCTTCAATGTGGTTCGGCTCACATGTCGCGGGACACGCCAGGGCCCGCGGCGGCGGCGTTCTCGGAGGTGTGCCGATGGCGCAGACGATGACGCCGGGAGTCGTGCGACGGCGGACCAGGCTGCCGCGCAGGCTCGCCGTGCTGATGCGGCCGGAACTGCCCAGCCTCGCGCAGGAGATCGTCCACGAGGTGCGCGGGACGATCCCCGAATACGGCCGCCACCTGAAGGGCCCGTATGTGGAGGCGCTGCGAATCGGCGTCGAACGCGCCCTGACCGATTTCGTCGAGCAGGTCGCGAATCCGCTGGCCCCGCGCGAACGGCATTACGAGACGTACCGGCGGCTCGGCCGATTCGAGGCGCAGGAGGGCCGGACGCTCGACACGCTCCAGTCCGCGCTCCGGCTCGGCGCGCAGGTCGCGTGGCGGCGCATCATGAAGGTCGGCCCCCGCAGGCACCTGTCGCCCGAGGTCATGGCGCAGCTCGCCGACGCGCTGTTCGCCTACATCGACGAGCTCGCCGCGCTGGCGCTGGAGGGCTACCTGGACGCGCGGCCGGACGGCGAGGCCGAGAGCCACCGGCGGCGGCTGCTGGAACTGCTGATGCGCCCGCTCGGGTCGCCCCGCGTCCTCGCCGACGCCGCCGGACGCGCCGGCTGGCAGATCCCGGACGAGGTCACCGTGGTCGTGGCCCCGCCCGGCGCGCAGTACGTCCGGGCGGCGCTGGAGGACGACGTGCTCGCCGACCTCACCGCGGCCGAGCCGTTCCTCGTCGTCCCGGGCGCGCTGACCCCGGAGCGGCGGCAGGCCCTGCTGCGCGTCCTGCCGGACGGGCAGCTCGTCGCGGGCCCGGCGGTCCCGGCCGGCCACGCCGCCGACTCGCTGCGCTGGGCGCGGCACGCCCTCGGGCTGGTGGAGTCGGGCGTGCTCGGGGACGCCCCGGTGACCGACTGCGAGGAGCACCTGATCACGCTGCTGCTCCTCTCCGACCAGGCCCTCATCGACCAGCTCGCGCGCCGCCACCTCGGCGCGATGGCGGGGTTCAGCCCCCGGCAGCGCGACCGGCTGCTGGACACGCTGCGCGCCTGGCTGGTGAGCCGCGGGACGGCCGCCGGCATCGCCAAAGAGCTCGATATCCACCCGCAGACCGTCCGCTACCGGATGCGGCGCCTGGAGGACATCCTGGGCGACCGGCTGACCGATCCCGACGCGCGTTTCGCGATCGAGGCCGTGCTGCGCGCGATGTGGCTACGTGATCATGGCACGGTGGAGAAACAAGCACTTGTTGACAATCAGGGAACGTCCGATCGGCGCTTCACAAGCAACTGACGCGGACCTTTGCACGCAGGGTTGAATTATCTGTTCGCCCCATGCTTCCATCCGATTGGACGCAATTCCGGCGGGATGGTCGCGACGCGGCGGAGGTGTTTTCAGGGTGCGCTCACGATCGGCCCGTTCGGTCCTGGCAGGATTCGCCGTGATGGCGGTCGTCGGAATGGCGGGCGCGCCCCCGGTGATCGCGGATCCCACTCCGGACCCGTCCGCGACCTCCACCGACGCACCCTCCGAACCGCCCCCGACCGATCCACCCACCACCGACCCGCCGACCGACCCGCCCACTGATCCGCCGACGGACCCTCCAACGGATCCGCCCACCGATCCGCCGACGGACCCGCCGACCGATCCGCCGACGGATCCGCCGACTGACCCTCCGACCGATCCGCCGACCGATCCGCCGGACCCGACCGATCCGCCCGTCGATCCGCCGGACCCGGGTCCCGGCGAGCCGAAGAATCCCGTGCTGTCGCTCGGGCTGACGGTGTCGGACGCGACGATGCGCCCCGGCGGCTCGGTCACCGCGACCGTGCGCGTGTCGTCCAGGTACGCGACGGCGGGGAACACCGTCCTGCGGCTGTCGGCGTCCGGCGCCTCGGTGAGCCCGCGGACGCGGAGCCTCGGCTCTGTCGGCGGCGGTGGAACCTCCACGCTGGCGACCGTGCGGGCGCCGTCCGACGCCAAGCCGGGCCTGATCACGGTGCGGGCCGCGGCCTCCGCGAGCAAGGCCAGGAGCGTGTCCCGCAAGTACAAGCTGATCGTCACGGACGCCTCCGGAGCGCTGCCGCCCGGGGTGAGCCTCGCGAACCTGCCGCCCGGGATCCCGCCGCTGACCCCGTCCGGGTTCAACCCGCTCGCGGGCATGCGCGGACCCCAGGTGGCGCTGCCGCCGATCGCCCAGCCGCAGATCGCGCCGAGCTCGGGGCCCATGGTTCCGGTGTCCGGCCTGCGTGAACTTCCCGACGAGCCGATCACCGTCCAGGACCTGGGCGCGCTCCAGGCCGGATTCCTGTCGGCGCTGACGGTGTCGGTGACGCTGCTGCTGCTCAGGCTGCGGCTGATGCGCCGGGCCGTCGACGTCCGGCCGCCGCGGGCCGTCCGGCGGCGCACCCGGGTCGCGGGGAAGAAGCTCACGCCCGCCCGGCTCCGCACGCTCCCGCCGCAGCCCGCCGCCCGCCCCAGGCCCGCCTTGTTCTCGATGCGGCAGGCTCGTCCCGCCCGGCTCTGACCCTCAGCGGGCCAGGCGGATCAGGATGCGGCAGACCTCTTCGATGATCTCCGTGGCCTCGGTCTCGCTCTCGGCCGTGGCGATCTCCCGCCCGGTCTCGCCGATCACCGTGGTGAGGACGAGGCTCAGCACCTGCTCGGGACGTCCGGCCGGCTCGCCGGTGGACGGCCCGCGCAGCAGCTTGGTGTTCTGCGCGATCCAGTGCTGGGCGCGGCTGCGGCGCATCAGCGACGACCCGGACGGGCCCTCGCCGCCGAGGAACAGCCGGGCGGCGTCCCGGCGCTCCCAGCACACCCGCAGGTAGGCGCGGGCGCCCGCGATGAACAGCGCGATCGGGTCGGACTCGCCGTCCTTGCGCGCGGCGGACACGGCCTGCGCGGCGCTCGCCTCCTGCTCGGCGCTGAGGTCCTCCCACAGCGCGACGTACAGCCCGGCCTTGCCGCCGTAGTGGTGGTAGAGGCTGCCGACGCTGATCCCGGACCGCTCGACGATCTCGGCGATGCCCGCGTCGGCGTAGCCGCGGTCGGCGAAGACGTGCAGCGCGGCGGTCAGCAACGCCTGCCGCGTGGCGTCGGCCCGCGCCCACTGGCGCCCGCCACCGCCGCCCGCGCCCCCGGCGCTCTCACCGCCGCCCGCGCCCGCGCTTCCGCCACCGCCACCGCCTCCGTCACCGGTGCCGCCGGTCGCCTCGCCGCCCTCGCGGGCCCTGCTCGTCCGCATCCCACCATGGTGCCAGGCGGCCCACCGCCCGCACCCGGCTCTCGGCGAGGCTCGACTAGCGCGGCCTCAGTACCAGTTGTTGTTCTGCCAGAACGACCACGCGCCGCACGGGTCCTTGTAGCGGGCCTTGATGTAGCCGAGCCCCCACGCGATCTGCGTCGGCGTGCTGGTGCGCCAGTCGTTCCCGGCGCTGGACATCTTCGAGCCCGGAAGCGCCTGCGGGATGCCGTAGGCGCCGCTGGACGGGTTCTCGGCCCGCTCGTTCCAGCCGCTCTCGTGCATCCACAGCGTCAGCAGCGACGGCCAGCAGCGGTCCCACCCCTTGAGGGCGTTCATCTTCTTGCCGTACGCCTTGTTCTGCCCGGCGCTCGGGTTCAGCTTGGCGAGCCGCTCCTTCTCCTGCTGCGCCTTCAGCTTCGCCCGCGCCGCCGCCTCCTTCTCGGCCTTCTTCTTCAGCGCCGCCAGCTCGCGCTTGTGCTTCTCGTAGGCGCGCTTCTTGGCGGCGGCGACCGCGTCCGCGACGACCGGGTCCATGTCGGACGCGGCCGTCAGCCTGGTGAGCATGTCGTTGGTCGACAGGTCGCCCGCGGCCATCTTCGGCGGCTTGGTGTCGTCGCCGGCGAAGCGTCCGATGTCGACGAGCGCGACCACCGCGACGATCGCGCAGATCGCCACGACCGTGATCGTGACGTTGCTGGTCAGCAGCCGCCGTATCCGCCGTTTCCCTGGCGGGCGGGCGCCGCTGGGCGGCGTCCCGGTCCCGTGCGGGTCGTACGGATCGTAGGGAGGGTACGGCCCCGGTCCGCGCCGGCCGCGTGCGTCGGGCGCCTCGCGGGGTGGGGGGACCTGCACGGCGTCGCGGCCGCGACCCTCCGATCCCCGCGGCCCGGAACGGGCGCGTCGGGAGGAGGCGGAGGGACGTCTGCGTGTGCCGTGACTCTGTGGCATAGGAGAAGACTGCCTTATCGCCCGGGGTCGTGTCGTCCATGTGATCGTCCACGAACGAGGCTCAGCCGTCCACAGACGAGGTCCATGTGCCTGTACGGGGACCGGGTGACCCGCGGTTCACCCGTCGCGGCGCCCCCGATCCCGCCCCGCGCCAGGGTTCAAGAGTTCCACATCTCCGGCCGCCAGTCGCGCCGGTTGCAGCGCCTCGAAGATCTCGCGGTGCCGCCCGTCGAACGCCGCCAGCTCGCCGTGGGGGGACTCCAGCGCCAGGCTGACCTCGTTGGCCCGGTCCCGTCCGGCGGCGGTGATCTCCACGAGGGTGGCGCGCCGGTCGTTCGGATGGGGGCTGCGGGCGACGAGGCCCACCGCCTCGAGCTGGTCGACGGTGAGCTTCACCGTCGTCGGGTGCATCATCAGGATCCGGCCGAGCGTGCTCAGCCGCGCCCGCCCGTGGACGGTGAGCGCCAGCGTCGTCAGCAGGAAGTAGCCGGTCCGGGTGAGGTCCAGCCGCTTCAGCTCGATGTCCAGGGCCTTCTTCAGCAGCTGGTTGAGCCGTCCCACCGCGCAGATCGCCATGAACGGCCAGGGCCCGCCGCGCAGCCCCTGCTCCTCCCAGCGGTCGCGGACGCCCATGACCAGCGGGTCGACCCCGTTCGCGGCGTCCCCCGCCAGGTCCTCGGCATCCGCCTCCAGGTCCGCCATGTCGGCCGCCATGCCCGCGGTTCCGTCCCGTCCGGTGTCGTGTCGCGCCTCGGTTCGCACCGGATGATCTTAGCCGCGGAAGAATCGACATGTAAGTACTCGCTTCTTAGACCTTCTTCCAATAGAGTGCCTCAGATCACATGCGGGGTTGCCCGAGTGCTTGCTTGGGCGCACTGCTCCGCGTGTGGTCTATCGGATGAGCGCCGACGTCCGAGAACGAAGGAGGCTGGGTTGTACCTTCACCAAACCCCCTTGGGGGAGGGCACCGGCTGATGGCCCTGAGCCTCGCGAAGGCCCCGGACCTGGCGCGCAGACGCGTCGGGCGGACGCTCGACGAGACCGGCCTGCTGTGCGTGACCCTCCTGGAGGGGCTGCGCCGCACCTGGGACGTGCGCCAGTGGTGGGGCGAGTTCATCGAGCAGTGCTGGTTCCTGGCGCGCGTCACCAGCGTCCCGGTGATGCTGATCGCGGTGCCGCTCGGGGCGACCATCTCGCTGCAGGTCGGCGACATCGCCCGGCAGCTCGGCGCGCAGTCCGGGACGGGCGCGCTGCTGACCGCCGCGATGATCCAGCAGGTCGCGCCGCTGGCCGCGGCGCTGCTGGTGTCCGGGGTCGGCGGGTCCGCCATCACCGCCGACATGGGGGCCCGCAACATCCGCGACGAACTCGCGGCCATGGAGGTCATGGGCATCAACCCGGTCCACCGCCTGGTCACCCCCAGGCTGTGGGCGGCGAGCATGGTGTCCGGACTGCTCTGCTCGGTCGTGATCCTGGCGGGCGTCCTGGGCGGCTACTACTTCAACGTCATCCAGCAGGGCGTCAGCCCCGGCGCGTTCTTCGACGGCGCCACCACCCTGCTGCAGTTCTCGGACCTGGTGATCACCCTGTTCAAGGCGTGGGTGTTCGGCTTCATCGCCGCCGCCGTCGCCTGCTACATGGGCATGAACTGCGACTACGGGCCGGTCGGCGTCGGCCGCGCGGTCAACAGGGCGGTGGTGGTCACCTCGATCGTGGTGTTCGCGACGAACTACATCCTCACCATGATCTACCAGGTCCTCTTCCCCCCGAGGTTCTGATGGTCGCCATTTCCCCCGTACGCAAGCTGGGCCGGGCCGTCCGCGGCCGGGCCGCCGGGCTCGCCGGCTCGGCCGACCTGCCGGTCTTCCTCGGCCGCGTCCTGTACCACCTGGTCGTCGACATCGTCATCAGGCGCAAGTACGGCCGGACGCTCGCCAAGCAGGTCAGCGACATCACCGTCGGCGTCGGCGCGCTCGTCATCGGCGGCGGCATGATCTTCGTGATCGCGACGATGTCGCTCGCCACCGGCGCGATGGTCGGGCTGCAGGGCTACCCGGGCCTGGAGCGGATCGGCGCGGAGGCGTTCACCGGGCTGGTGTCGAGCTACTCCAACGTCCGCGAGGTGACCCCGATCATCGCGGGCGTCGCGCTGGTCGCGCAGGTCGGCACCGGCTTCACCGCCGAGATCGGCGCGATGCGGATCTCCGAGGAGATCGACGCGCTGGAGGTCATGGGCATCAACTCGCTGGCCTACCTGGTGTGCACGCGGGTCGCGGCCGGGGTCATCGCGCTGGTGCCGCTGTATCTGGTGTCGCTGTTCATGGCGTTCTTCGCCACCAGGTTCATCACCATCCAGTACTTCGGGCTCTCACCCGGCATCTACGACTACTACTTCCACCTCTACCTGCCGCCGATCGACGTGTTCTACAGCGTCATCAAGGTCGCGGTGTTCGCGTTCATCATCATGTTCATCCACTGCTACCGCGGCTACTACGCGGCGGGCGGCCCGGTCGGCGTCGGCGTCGCCGCGGGACGCGCGATCCGGGAGTCCACCATCCTGATGATCCTGATGAACCTGGTCCTGTCGTACATCTTCTGGGGCCACGGCAGCACGGTGAGGCTGACCGGATGAGCGAGGAGACGCTGTCGAGCCGCTCCCGGACGGTCTTCGGGCTGGTCGGCGCGGGCGTGATCGCGGCCGCCGCGGCGTTCGTCGCGGTCGGGACGACGCCGTCGCACGAGGGCTCCACCTACTACAACGCGACGTTCGGACGGGCCGGGCAGGGCCTGGACCCGGGCAAGTCGGACGTCAAGGTCCGCGGCATCGCGGTCGGCGCCGTCGACAAGATCACCCTGGTGGACAGCGGCCGCGTCAACGTCCGGTTCCGCGTCGACAAGGGGATCAAGGTCGCCGACACGACGGTCGCGGCGGTCGAGCCGGTCTCGGTGTTCGGGCCGAAAGACCTCGCGCTGGAGCTGGGCGCGCACGAGCTGACCGGCCCGTACCTGGAGGACGGCGGCAAGATCGCCAAGACGCGGGACCCGGAGGAGCTGTCCGACACCGCGTGGCCCACCTACAAGCTCACCAAGGCCATCAACCCGGACGAGCTCGCCACGATCCTGCACACCTTCGGCAGCGGGCTCTCCGGCCAGGGGCCCGCGCTGCGCCGGACGATCGACAACGGCGCCATCGTCGTCGACGCGACGTACGAGAGCCGCGCCGCGATCAACGCGCTGCTCGCCGACCTCAACGGCCTGTCCGGGACGTTCGCCGACCGCGGCGACACCATCGCCGGCTTCGCGGGCGACTTCAACCGGCTCTCCCGGACGATCAACGAACGTCCCGACAAGGTCTCGCAGCTGCTCGACGAGTCCGGCCGGCTGGGCGACACGCTCGGCAACAACCTCCAGCGGCACGGCGACAACCTCGGCAACATCATCGACTCCGGCGGCCCGGTCGTCGCGGTGTTCAACGGCCAGCGCCGGAACATCCCCGTGCTGCTGGACAGCCTGAACGGGTTCTTCAACCTGCTGGCGCAGATCATCCGCGTCCCCGGCCCGGAGGGCACGATGATCGCGCAGGCGCGCGACGACCTCCCGCTGGACATCTGCCAGATCTTCATCGACATCTGCCCGGTCAACCCGGCCACGACGGCGTTCACCGCGGCGCCGACCCGCAAGTCCAATGGAGGGCGGCCGTGAGCGCCCGGCGGCGCGCCAGGTCCGCGCGCGGCCCCGGCGGCGCCACGACGCTGAAGTTCCTGGTGTTCGTGGCGGTCACCGGGCTGCTCACGTTCTTCATCGGCCAGCAGATCCTCGGCACGAGCTTCGCGTCCCGCTACCGGCTGACCGCGACGTTCGACGACGTCACCGGGCTGCTGGAGGGCGACGACGTGAAGGTCGCGGGCACGCCGGTCGGGCAGGTGAAGGGCATCAGGGTCGAGCGGGGCAAGGCCGTGGTCGACATGGCCGTGGACGACGACGTCCGGATCCCGTCCGACTCCACGGCCTCGATCCGCTGGCGCAACGTGATGGGCCAGCGGGTCGTCTACCTGGAGCCGGGGAAGCAGCGGACGATGCTGGACGACGGCGGCCGCGTCCCGCACACCAGGTCGGTCGTGGATCTCGGCGCCATCGTCAACGACCTCGGCCCGCTGACCCGCAGCCTGGACCCGAACCAGCTCAACAAGATCCTGTTCTCGTTCTCCCAGGCCCTGGACGGCAACGAGCAGAACATCACCCTGCTGACCAACAACCTGGACGTGCTGCTCCAGACGTTCGCCGCCCGCCGGAAGACGATTCAGAAGATGATCGACGACTACGAGACGGTGAGCACCGCGGTCGCCACCCGCGACAAGCAGATCGCGGCCAGCGTCGACAACCTGGAGTCGCTCACCAAGGTCTTCGCGAACAACCGCAGGCTGCTGGAGAACGCCGTCGTGGAGGTGTCCGGCGTCACCACCAACCTCAACCAGGTGCTCGGCGGCAACGACGCGCAACTCGGCCGCATCATCGACAACCTCGGAAAGTTCAGCGAGACGTTCCGGCTGAACGTCGACCAGCTGGAGAAGATGGTGCAGCAGCTCCCGCTCACGCTGCGGCAGCTGTTCTCGTCCGCCAACGGCGGCCACTACCTGCGGACGAACGCGCTCTGCCTGAACATCATGCAGGGCCCGTGCCCGTTCCCGATGTCGCTGCCGAGGTCGCCGGGCGCGGAGGCGCCGTCCAAGGACGACCTCACCAAGCTGCGGAAGATGCTGCTGGGGGTGGGCGGCTGATGGCGCTGAAGTCGCTGCGGGACGTCGACCAGAAGGTCGTCGCGATCGTCACCCTGGCCGCGCTCGCCGCCGGATGCGTGTTCGCGTTCGCCGTCGGCCAGCTCCACCTGCTCGACCGCGGCTACACGATGACCGGCGAGTTCAGCGACGCCGCCGGGCTCAAGAAGGGCCAGGACGTCCGGGTCGCGGGCGTGAAGTCGGGCCGGATCACCTCCGTCGAGCCGGACTTCCGGCGCGGCAAGATCATCGTCACCTGGCATGTCGACGCCGGGATCGACCTCGGGCCGAAGACCCGGGCCGAGATCCAGACGACGACGCTGCTCGGCGGCCGGTACCTGCGGCTGTCGGGACCGGTCGCGAAGCCGTACATGGCGGACGTGCCGGAGTCGCGGCGCCTGATCCCGCTGTCGCGCACCAGCGTCCCGTTCACCGTCCCGGACGCCCTGGAGGGCGCGCAGAACATCGTCGGCAAGCTCGACCAGAAGAGCATCGACCGGCTGCTCACCCAGGTCAACAAGATCGAGTCGCCGGGCGCGGTGAAGCTGAACCGCGTCCTGGTCAACATCCAGGACATGTCCCGGATGCTCAACGACTCCTATCCCGAGATCCAGAAGCTGATCGAGAACAGCAAGACGATCACCGGCACGCTGGCCGCCAAGGACGAGCAGCTCCGCGAGATCATCAACGCCAGCCAGGTGCTGCTGCAGACGCTGGTGCGCCGGCGCGACGAGCTGGCCGCGACGATCGGGCAGGGCAGCCGCACCGTCCGGACGCTGTCCAACGTGATCTCCAGCAACCAGAAGGAGCTCAACACGCTCCTGGACAACCTGCACCTGCTGACCACCAGGCTCGCCCCCAACATGGACGCGCTGAACACCGACTTCTCGCTGCTCGGGCCGACGTTCCAGCAGCTCGCCGTCCTCAAGGGCAACGGGCCGTGGGTGGAGGGCGTGCTCACCGGCCTCGGCCCGCTCCAGCCGCCTGGCCCGGTCTCCACCCGGCGCCAGCAGGGAGGCAACTGATGAGCAGGGTGCGAATCGCCGGGGTCGCGCTGGTCCTGGCCATGACCGCGTCGCTCGGCGGCTGCTCGATCACCTCGTCCGGCGGCGGCGATCAGCGGACGATGGTCGTCTACGTCCCGAAGGCCCGCTCCTTCTACCCGGAGTCCAAGGTCAAGGTGATGGGCGCGGACGTCGGCCTGGTCGAGAAGGTGGAGAACCAGGGCGACAAGGTCAAGGTGACGTTCCAGCTGCGCGACGACGTCCCGCTGCCGAGGGGCGTGCAGGCGTCGATCGTCCCGCTGAACCTGATCGGGGAGCGCAACCTCGTCCTGCATCCGGCGTGGAAGCCGGGGCAGCCGAAGGAGACCTCCGACGTCATCCCCATCGAGCGCACGCACGTGCCCGTCGAGGTGGACGACGCGCTCAGCTCGTTCACCAACCTCGCGAACGCGCTCGACCCGACGAAGATGCAGAACGCGCTCGGCAACGCCGCCGACACCGTGAACGGCAACGGCAGGCAGTTCAACGCCACCCTGGAGCAGAGCGCCCGCCTCGTCGAGAACGTCGCCGGGCAGGACAAGGAACTGATCGAGGTCGCGCAGAACCTCAGCCGCCTGGCCGGGGTGGTGCGCGGACGCGAGCAGGTCCTCGGGTCGGTGATCCGCGACTTCGGCGAGGCCAGCCGGGTGCTCGCCGCCGAGCGGGGCGCGCTGCAGCAGCTGATCAGCGGCGTCCTGGAGCTGGCGGACAACGGCGACAAGCTGATCCAGAAGTACAAGGGACGGCTCCCGTACGACCTGGCCGTCCTCACCCGGACCGCGCTCACCCTCAAGGGCAACGCGAAGGAGCTGGCGCAGCTGATCCAGGCGCTGCCCGGCGTCAACGAGCTGCTCCTCAACGGCTACAACCCGAAGAACAAGTCGCTGCAGATCCGCTTCGCCACCGACGCGTTCCTGCGGACGTGGCTGAAGGGCCTGATGAACAGCGACGACGTCGACTGCCCGCTGCCGCCCCCGAACTCCAACTGTCCCTGGCAGAACGGAGGCAACTGATGGGGAGGACCGTTCTCGTTCTCATCGTCGCCCTGGCCCTGGCTGTCTCCGGCTGCTCCTACACGACGGCGGGCGCGCCGAAGGGCGGCCTGACGCTGACGGCCACGTTCGACGACGTCCAGCAGCTCGTCGCCGGGCACAGCGTCAAGATGTCCGACATCACGATCGGCAGCGTCACCAAGGTCCGGCTGGACGGCTACCGGGCGAAGGTGACGCTGTCCATCGAGGACGACGTCAAGATCCCGAAGGGCACCCGGGCCGAGATCAGGGTGACGTCGCTGCTCGGCGAGAACTACGTGGACCTGCGGATGCCGCCCGGCGGGAGCATGGGCCGCGGCCCGTTCCTCGCCACCGGCGACACGATCGCGCAGACCAGCGTTCAGCCGGCGTTCGAGCAGGTCGTCGGGCAGGCGGGCCCGCTGATCCAGGCGCTCGCCGGGGACGACGTCGCAACGGTCGTCAACGCCGGGGCCACCGCGCTGGACGGCAACGGCCAGAAGCTCAACATGACGATCGCGCAGGCCAGCGGGCTGATGAAGATGTTCGCCGACCAGCGCAGGGAGCTGGGCGAGTCGGTCGACCGGTTCGCCAAGCTGGGCCGTTCGCTCGCGAAGGGCGACGACGCGCTGAACGAGGCGCCCGGCCAGCTCGAACGCACCACCCGGATGCTGAACGACGACAAGGACAAGATCGTCAAGACGGTGGACCGGCTCACCCGGATGGCCCGCCAGCTCAACGACAAGGTCCTGGAGGGACGCATCCTGCGGTTCCGGAAGCTGCTGGCGGACCTCGACCCCGTCCTGCACCAGCTCGGGAACAACCGCAAGCGGCTCACCTCCCTGGTGGAGGGCCTGGTCGCCTTCTCGAGGAAGATCCCGCTGGCCACCTATGACGGCCAGTTGCTGCTCTACCCGATCGTCCGCATCGTCTGGCCGGACGGGACGCCGATCTTCCCCGGCCTCAGCGAGAAGCCGAAGAACAAGAAGGACAAGGGCACCGGGCAGGACCCCGCCCCCGCCCCCGAGCTCCCGGACCAGCTCGAAGGCGCACTCCCCGACCTCGACGCCATCCTGGGAGGACGCGGATGACCAGGCGGCTGACGATCAACCTGGCGGTCTTCGCCGCGCTCGCCATGGTGATGGCCGTGTGGGCGTTCAACAACGTCATCCGGTTCGACTTCATCGACCGCCCGTACCGGCTCACGGCGGAGTTCGAGTCCTCGCCCGGCCTGCACCCGAACTTCGAGGTCGACTATCTCGGCCTGCGCGTCGGCAAGATCGACTCGGTGAAGCTGGAGAGGAACAAGGTCGTCGTCCGGATGGACATCGAGCGCGGCGTCACGATCCCGCAGGGCGTGAGCGCCGCAGCGGCCCGCAAGTCCGCGGTCGGCGAGCCGGTGGTCGAGCTGACCCCCGGCTCCGGAAAGGCCGGCGCCCCGCCGATGAAGCCCGGCAGCGTCATCCCGGTGTCGCAGACGAAGGTCCCGCCCAAGTACGGCGACCTGTTCGGCGCGGTCATCGACACCCTCAAGGCGATCAACCCCGACGACGCCAAGGTCCTCACCCACGAGCTGGCCGAGGGCTGGGCCGGGCGCGAGGACTCGCTCCGCCAGATCATCAACGGCGGCGACGACCTGACGCAGACGTTCGCGCAGAACACCGAGCTGCTCGACGGGCTCACCAGGGACCTCGGGCGGATCACCCGCGTGCTGAACCAGAACCGCGGCTCGCTCGGCTCCGGGATCGACGACCTGGCCGCGCTCACCGCCGCGCTCAGCCAGGTCCGCGGCCAGATCGCGCAGCTGCGCGACCGGGGGCCCGGGCTGCTCGACACGGTCAACGACCTGCTGGACGAGACCGGCCCCGACTTCGGCTGCGCCGTCGACATGCTCGGCACCCTGGGCTTCTCGCGGTACAACCCCGACTACCTGACCGACCTGCGGAAGACGCTCCAGTACGCGCCGGCGCTGAAGGTCGTCCTGGACAACGTGATCGGGATCGACCAGGGCCAGCCCGTCCTGAACGTCGTCTTCCAGGTCACGCTGAAGGAGCCCGCGGCGCTGGAGTACAAGTACCCGCTGCCGCAGCCCGCGGTGAACAAGATGCAGACCTGCCCCGGCGGGCGGATGCCCGCGGTGACGCCGCAGAAGACCTACCGGGCCAAGAACCCGGGGGAGACGATCCCCACCCACGACCCCGCGCTCGACCGGAAGAACGTGCAGGCCGAGAAGGCCGCGAATGCCAGTGAAGACTCTTCCGGCGGGCCGCCGGCGTGGCTAGTGTACGTCCCCCCGGTCATCGCCCTGCTGGTGCTGATCAGGGTCATGATGGGCTCGGTGCCCGTGGTGTCCCGCCTGACCCGACCGCGTCGTCGGGGCAAGGACTGACCCCAACCCCGAGGAGTGCCCGAAGTGACAGCCAAGACCACCAGGGACGGGACCGGCAAGGTCCCGGACGAGGCGGACGCGGCGCCGCAGGAGACCGAGGCGCCGGAGGAGACCGAGGTCGCGGAGCGTCCGGCACGCCCCGCCGCCAGGCGCAAGCGCCGGGTGCGGGTCATCGAGGTCATCGACGACGAGGACCTGGACGAGGTCCTGGAGGCCCTGGACGCCGAAGACGAGCAGGACGAGGAGCCCGAGGAGGCCCCCGCGCCCCGTCTGACCAAATCCGCGGCCCGCCCGGCGAAGCCCGCCGCCAAGCCCGCGGCGAAGGCCGCCAAGCCCGCGGCGAAGGCCGTGCCGAAGCCGCGCCCGTCCCGCATCGAGGCGCCGGACGAGGAGCCGGAGGAGAAGGAGCCGGTCGTCATCCGGTCGACCGTCTTCGGGCTCGGCACCGCACAGGCCGTCGTGGTGGTCGTCCTGGTCGCGCTGCTGGCCAGCCTGGCGATCTGGCAGTGGCGGAGCGCGAGCTCCAACGCGGCCAAGGAGGACGACCGGGCGGCGGTGAGCAAGGTCGCCTCCGCCTACGGCAACGCGGCGTTCAGCTACAACGCGCAGAACTACCAGACGCAGGCCGAGAAGGCCCAGAAGCTGATGGCCGGCGATCTCCTCGACGAGTTCAAGAAGAACACGATGCCGTCGCTGACCAACGCGTTCAAGTCCGATGCGCAGGTGGCGGTGACGTCCAAGACCGACCAGGTCTTCGTGGGCAGCGTCGACGGCAGGTTCGCCACGGCGGTGGTCATGGTGGAGGTCTCGCTCAAGACGAAGGACGGGCAGGCCACCGAGCCCGCGACGCTGCTGCGGCTGTCCCTGAGCAAGGTCGACGGCGAGTGGAAGGTGACCCAGCAGTACGCGTCGGGCATCAACGAGCAGAACAAGAACCAGCAGCCGGGGCAGCAGCTCCCGGGCGTCCCCGGCGGTGGCGCGTCGAAGTCGCCGAAGGCGGAGAAGAGCGGCACACCGGGCAATTGACCATCAAGCCGGGCGCCCCGCGTGGAAGCCGCGCGGGGCGCCGCGCGTTGTGCGGATGGACGGGGTCGCTGGACGAAGGCGGGGCATCATGTCGACCGTGACGGAAACGGAACCGGGCGAGCGCAGGACCGACGGCGGAGTCGTCCCGGACGAGCTGGTCCACGAGTTCGGCGCGCTGCTCAGCGCCGCGTCCGTGCTGGAGCGGATCGCGGGCCGGGAGCTGGAGCGCCGCTGCGGCATCCGGCACGCGGTGTTCGAGGTCCTGCTGAAGCTGTCCGGCGCCGCCGGTTCCGGCCCGCACACGATGGGCGACCTGGCCGGTGAGCTGATCCTGACCAGCGGCGGCATGACCCGGATCATCGACCGGATGGTGGAGGCCGGCCTCGTCCGCCGCGAGCCGGCCCCTGGGGACCGCCGCCGCCAGCTGGTGGAGCTGACCGACGCGGGCCGCGCGAAGCTGGACGAGGCCCTGCGCGTCCACGCCGAGACGCTCCGCGAGCATTTCGCGGGCCCGCTGACCGACGACCAGCGCCACGTCCTGGTGGACGCCCTGCGAACCCTCCGCGCCACCGCCCGCAAGGAACTGGGCGCCCTCCACTAACTCAAGGAATACGGCTCCCGGGTCACCTGGAGTAGTGCTCGACGACCAGTTGCTCGTCGCAGATGACGGGGATCTCGCGGCGTTCCGGGAGCCTGGTCAGCTGCGCGGCGAGGGCGTCGTGGCGGACGTCGAGGTAGGCCGGGACGTTCTCGGTGTGGCCGCCGGCGGCGGCGATCTGGAAGGCGTCCATGGCGCGGCTGCGGCCCGCGACGGTGACCACGTCGCCGGGGCTGACCCGGTAGGACGGACGGTCGACGCGGCGGCCGTTCACCAGGATGTGCCGGTGCACGACGAACTGCCGGGCCTGGTAGATGGTGCGGGCGAACCCGGCGCGCAGGACGATCGCGTCCAGCCGGCGCTCCAGGTCGACGATCAGCGCCTCGCCGGTCTTGCCGCCGGTCCTGGCGGCCTTGGCGAACGCGTTGCGGAGCTGCGCCTCGCGGATGTTGTACTGCGCGCGGAGGCGCTGCTTCTCGCGGAGCCTGACCTTGTAGTCGGACTCCTGCTTGCGGGCGCGGCCGTGCATGCCCGGCGGGTAGGGGCGGGCCTCGAAGTACTTCACGGCCTTCGGGGTCAGCGGGATGCCGAGCGCCCGCGAGATCCGCACTTTGGGACGAGGGTTGTTCATCACGCTCCTTTGATGGTTAGGTATGCCTAAGTTAGGTAAGCCTAACCTAGTAGGTCAAGGAGGCAAGGTGCGGCGAGCGGAGACCACGAAGACGGTGGACGGCCCCACGGCGGCGGAGCGGGCGCGGACCCTCGCCTACGGCGTCGCGGACGGCGTCCTCGTCGCGCCCGGCGTCCCGTACGCGCCCGTCCCGGCGCACACGACCGACCGGGACGGCAGGCCGCTGCTGCTCGTCCAGTCCGCGTCGCCGATCGCCGCCGGGCTCCGGAACCCGGCCCCGGACGCGGACCCCGACGTGCCCGCCACGCTGCGGATCTCCGACGTCGCGCCGGTCGCGCTGGCGGACCGCGTCCGCGGCCGGGCCTGGCTGCACGGCTGGCTCAGCGAGGTCCCGGACGGCGAGCTGCGCGCCGCCGCGCTCCGCCTCTCGCACGCCCATCCCCGTCCCGAGCTGCTCGACCTCGCCGCGGAGCGGGACGGCGCCCGGGACGCCGGGCGACCGGAATGGACGATCCTCGCGCTGGAGGTCGCCCAGGTCGAGATCGACGACGCCTGGGGGAGCGCGTCCCTCGAACCCGAGGAGTACGCCGCCGCCGCGCCGGACCCGTTCGTCGCCGTCGAGTCGGGCATCCTCACGCACCTGGACACCTGCCACCGCGACGAGCTGACGGGGTTGCTGCCGGACTCCGTGCCGCCGGGAACGGTCCGGCCGCTGGCGCTCGACCGGTACGGTATGTGGCTGCGCCGCGTCGCACCGCCACCGGACGCTCACGCTTCGTTCGACCTGCGGCTCCCGTTCGCGGAGCCTGTCAGTGATCTCCACGGTCTGCGGTGCGTGTACCGGCGCCTGTTCGCCCGGGCGACCCCTTAGTACGTAAAAACCCTGATCCGGACGAAAGCGACGAATTGCCGGTGATCTCCCGGATGGCGGCGGGGCCCCGTTCCGGGCGATGCTCGGTACACCGGCCGAGGGACGCCGAGCGTCACCCGTCCGGTACGACCCCGATCGCCGGCTCGCCCTCGCGGGGTGGGTGAGCCGGCGACGGGGACCGTCACCGGGTTGCCGGGGCGCCCGGTGCGCCCCCGGCCGGGCCGGTGGTCCGGCGCCGCGACATCTCGGGGGACGTGGTCCGGGCCACTGGTTGGAATTGGCCGTTTCCGCGGCCGGGCTTCCGCCGCAGGCTGGAGGCATGACCGGACACCATCCGCAGACCCGAGCCGTCCACCCGCCCGTGATCACGCCGGCGGGGAGCCGTCCGCTCTCCGTCCCGCTCTACCAGGGCCACCTGTTCTCGTTCGAGGCCGCCGACGATCTCGCCGCCGCCTTCAACGGACCGGACGAGGCCTTCTTCTACGCCCGCATGGCCAACCCGACCGTCCGCTCCCTCGAACGGGCCGTCACGGAGCTGGAAGGCGGGGCCGGGGCGCTCGCCACCGCGTCCGGCATGGGCGCCGTCAGCACGGTCCTGATGAGCCTGCTGCGCAGCGGCGACCACGTCATCGCGCAGACCACCCTCTACGGCGGCACGTACGCGCTGTTCGAGGACCTCGCCGAACGGTGGGGCGTCGACGTCACCTACGTCTCGGGCGACGACCCGGCGGAGGTGCGGGACGCGCTCCGTCCCGCGACCCGCCTCCTCTACCTGGAGACGGTCGCGAACCCCACCACCCATGTGACGGACCTGCCCGCGTTCACCGCCGCCGTCCAGGGCACGGACGTGCTGACCGTCGTCGACAACACCTTCGCCCCGCTCCTCTGCAAGCCCATCGAGCATGGCGTCGACATCGTCATCCACTCGGCGACGAAGTACCTGAGCGGGCACGGCGACGTCATCGGGGGCATCGCCGTCTTCGCCGACCCGGACGTGTACCGCCGCGTCTGGGACCACGCCATCGACCTCGGGTCCGTCGCCGACCCGTTCGGCGCGTGGCTGACCGTGCGCGGCCTCGCCACGATGCCGCTGCGGGTGGCGCGGCAGAGCGCGTCCGCGCTGGACATCGCCCGCCGCCTCGCCGCGCACCCGTCCGTCACCCGCGTCCACTATCCGGGGCTGCCCGGCCACCCGCAGCACGAGGTGGCGCGGCGGCTGCTGCCGGACGGGAGCGGCGGCGTCCTGGCGTTCGAGCCGGCCGGCGGGCGGGACGCGGGCCGCGTCTTCTCCGAGGCCGTCCGGCTGATCTCGCTCGGCCCGTCGCTGGGCAACATCGCGACGCTCGTGATGCATCCCGCGAGCACGTCCCACCGGCAGATGGACGCCGCGACCCTCGCCGCCGCCGGGATCGGCGAGGCGACGGTGCGGCTGTCCATCGGCCTGGAGCACCCCGACGACCTGTGGTCCGACATCGACCAGGCCCTCGCCAAGGCGACCTGACCAGTTCGAGGCGACCTGACCAGTTCGAGGCGGCCTACAGGTAGAAGCCGGTCGCCGTGGCCGGTACGTCCTGGCCCTCGGGACGCTTCTCGCCCTTGCGGAGCGCGACCAGTTCGGCGAGCGTCGCGCCATCGTCGCCGATCTCGCTCGACGGCGCCTCGGCCACGTCCAGCCAGGACGTCGCCTCCGCGCGGGTGAGCCGGCCCACCTCGATCTGCGCGAGGCAGCGGCCGGGACGGACGACCGCCGGGTGCAGCATGGCGAGGTCCTCGTTGGTGGTGATGGCCACCAGCACGTCCCGGCCCTGCCCGAGCATCCCGTCGGTGAGGTTCAGCAGCCGCGACAGGCCCTGGCCCGTCGACTGCTTCGCCTCGCCGCGGATCAGCTCGTCGCAGTCCTCGAGGATGAGCAGCCGCCAGCGGCGGTTCTCGTCCTCGTCGTCGCCGACCGCGACCTCCATCAGGTAGCTCGGCGTGCCGAACAGCGCCTCCGGGTCGAGGACGCAGTCGGACTGGCACCAGTCGTTCCAGGCGCGGGCCAGCGCGCGCAAGGCCGTCGTCTTGCCGGTGCCGGGCGGGCCGTGGAGGAGCAGCAGCCGTCCGGACACGTCGTCGCGGCCGAGGCGCATGACGTCGTCGAGGGCCTCGGCGACCGGCGCGGTGTAGTTGCGCCGGATGTCCGCCCACGAGTCGGCGGTGATCGCGCGCTCGCTGCGGACGGGCCCGTGCGTGCCCATGTGCCAGAAGCCCATCTCGACGCTGGTCTCGTCCACCTTGGGCGGGTCGGTCGCGTCCTTCACGGACGCGTCGAGGACGGTCTCCGCCAGCTCCTCAGACACGGCCGACACGGCGACGTACGCGACGCCGTTCTTCCACCGGTTCGTCAGCAGCGTCCAGCCGTCGCCCTCGGCCAGCACCGACTCCTTGCCCTTCTCGTGCGCCACCCGCACCAGCCGGGCGTCGCCGGGACGCAGCGGCGCGTCCGCGCGGACGTGCTCCAGCCGCGTCGACCGGGACCAGGGCTGCTCGCCGGACGCGAACGGGCGCAGCGACAGCACGTCCATCACGTCGGCGGGCGAGTTGTTGTCGCTCAGGTTGAAGACCACGGGCAGCGTCGAGTCCGGCCCGGGGTCGGTGGCGTTCTCCCCGGACTCGACGAGATGGAGGATCTCCTGCGGCGTGGTCATGTCCAAAATGATCAGGCCCCGTGACCGGCCGCGTCCACCGAATTAGGGCGTCAGGGGGCGGTGTCGTCCGCGCGGCCGGCGGCCTTGCGCGCCTCGATCTCCTCCAGGTCGAGCTTCTCGGCCTCCTCCGGAGTCGGGGCCGTGCCGCCGAGGTAGGCGGGCTGCCACCACGTCTCGTCCGCCTTCGGGACGTCGGGGTACTCGCGCTGCGCCTTCTCCAGCAGCTCCGACATCCGGGCGTGCAGGTCGCGGGTGAACTGGTCGTAGTCGTCGCCGCGCTTCGGGTGCAGGGGCTCGCCGACGAGGATCGTCACCGGCACGCCGCGCTGCAGCAGCCTGCGCTTGCGGCCCTTCGTCCACAGCCGCTGCGGGCCCCAGATCGCGACCGGGATCAGCGGCACCTTCCCGGCGACCGCCATCCGCACCGCGCCGTTCTTGATGTCCTTCACCGTGAACGAGCGGCTGATCGTCGCCTCCGCGAACACCCCGACGATCTCGCCGCTCTTCAGCGCCTTCAGCGACGCCGCGTAGGAGGAGGCGCCCGCGTCCCGGTCGACGGGGATGTGCTTCATCCCGCGCATCAGCGGCCCGCCGATCCGGTTGTCGAAGATCTCCTTCTTCGCCATGAACCGCACCAGCCGCTTCGCCGGATGCGCGGTGAGCCCGGCGAAGATGAAGTCCAGGTAGCTGATGTGGTTGCTGACGAGGACCGCCCCGCCGGTGCTGGGGATCTGGTCGGTCCCCTCCAGACGGATCTTGATGTTCAGGGCCCTGAACACGCAGCGAGCCGTCAAGATCACCGGTGGATACACGATTTCGGGCATGGGAGCACGGTACTTGAGGGCTTCATGATCAGCGAGTGCGGGCGGGGATCCGGATGGCTCCCACAACCGACCGGAACTCTGAGAAGGTGGGGGTTGTGACGTGAGCCGCCGAAGCCCGAAGATCCCCCTGAGGGTGGGAAAGGGGATGAGCACAGATGGAACCGTTGGACGCGGCGGCGGACGTGCACGCGCTCATCCGCGACGTGCTGCCCGCCCTGGCGCCCAGCGCCTGGTTCGACTCCGGCACCTCCGAGGTGGTGCTGCCCGTCGGCCGGTCGGAGGCGCGGGCCTCCAGCTGGACGGTGCTCGAGCGCTGCGCCCGGGAGCCGCGCTCGGCATGGCCGAAGGTGGTGGACGAGTGGGTCCGCGAGGTCGGCGACCGCGCGTTCCTGGCCGTCGGCGAGATGGAGCTGTTCGGCGACGTCAGGGAGCTGCTGCGGCTGCGGATCGTCCCCAAGCTCGCGCCCCGCGACCGGGAGGGCCTCGTCGTCGTCCCCGCCGGTGACCACTTCGACGCGATGGTGATGATCGAGCACCCCCGCTACGGCGGCCCGCTCACCAAGGCCCGCGCCGGGCTGCTCGGGCTCCACAAGCTCGGCTACGTGATGACGAACACCCATGACCGCGAGCTCGCCGACGTCGCCGTCCGCGACCAGCCGCTGCTGCCGGGCCGCAACGTCCGCGTCGTCACCAAGCCGGGCAGCCGGTACGTGTCCGCGCTGCTCAGCGAGGTCGACCAGTTCCTCCCATGGCCGAACGAGCACGGCGCGCTGGTCGGCGTCCCGTGCCACAGCACGCTGCTGCTGTACCCGATCATGTCGGCGGCCGTCCGGGACGTGCTGCCCGTCTTCTCCGACGTCGTCCGGGAGATGCACGCCGACGCCGAGGACCCCTGCGCCCCCGGCGTCTACTGGAGCCACGGCGAGCGCCGCCTGACGCCGCTTCCCGCCGACCCCGACAAGTCCCCGGAGTTCGCCACCCTCCTGCACCGCCTCCCCGAAGAGGTCTAGCGAGGCGGCAGAGGGGCTAAGGCAGCTTCCAGTCCACGGGAGCGGCGCCCTGCTGCTCCAGGAGCTGGTTGGCGCGGCTGAACGGGCGGGAGCCGAAGAAGCCGCGGTCGGCGGACATTGGGCTCGGGTGCGCCGACTCGATGCACGGGACGCCGCCGAGCAGCGGCTTGAGGTTGCGCGCGTCGCGGCCCCACAGGATGGCGACAAGCGGGCGGCCGCGGGCCGCGAGGGCGCGGATGGCCTGCTCGGTGACCTCTTCCCAGCCCTTGCTGCGATGCGAGCCCGGCTTGCCCGGCATGACGGTCAGCGACCGGTTGAGCAGGCAGACGCCCTGCTCCGTCCACGGGGTGAGGTCGCCGTTCGACGGCTCGGGGTGGCCCAGGTCGCTGCCGTACTCGCGGAAGATGTTGATCAGGCTGCCGGGCAGCGGGCGGACGTCCGGCGCGACGGAGAAGCTGAGCCCGACCGGGTGCCCGGGAGTCGGGTAGGGGTCTTGGCCCATGATGAGGACGCGGACGTCGTCGAACGGCTGGGTGAAGGCGCGCAGGATGTTGTTCCCTGCGGGGAGGTAGCGGCGTCCGGCGGCGACCTCGGCGCGGAGCCAGTCTCCGGCGGCGGCGATCGTCCCGGCGACCGGCTCCAGCGCGGTCGCCCACCCGGCTTCGACGATCTCCGTGAGTGGTCGTGCCGTCATGGGGCACAACCCTAGTGCGATGATCATGCGGCCGCCCCGCGAACGCCTTTTCGGGCGGCTGTGTGAATCGCGTGAAACGTCCTGTTAAGTCCGGGTTACTTCCTGCCGGACCGCGTTGACCTGCGGTCTTCGGCGGCATCTCCTTAGAGGGCAGGACAGGCGCAGAACGAGCGGACGGACGAGAGAGCATGAGCCAGCTGACCACCGTGGACGCCACCTTCCTCAACGCGGAGACCGGCACCACCCAGGCCCACATCGCCGGGCTGGGCATCCTCGACGCGGCCGCGTGCCCGGGGGGCCGGCTCACGGTGCCGCTGGTCGCCGAGCTCGTGCGGGGCCGCGCCCATCTGGCGGCCAGGCCGCTGCGGCAGCGGCTCGTCCAGGTGCCGTTCGGCCTCGACCACCCCTACTGGGAGGACGACCCGGACTTCGACCCCGTCCGGCACATCTTCGAGATCGGCCTCCCGGCGCCCGGCACCGACCGGCAGCTCGCCGACGTCGTCGCGATGCTGCACGAGCAGCCCCTCGACCGGTCCCGCCCGCTCTGGGAGATGTTCCTCATCCAGGGCCTCGCGGGCGGGCTGACCGCCGTCTACGTGAAGGTGCACCACGCCGCCGTCGACGGCGTCATGGCCGCCGAGACGCTCGCCGCATTGCTGGACCTGTCGCCCGAGCCCCGCGAGCTGCCCGCCGACGAGTCCGAGCCCGCCCGCGCGCCCGGCACCGCCGAGATGGTCGGCAGCGGGCTGCTGAGGACCGCGCTGCATCCCGTCCGGACGGCGGTCTCCGTCGCGCGCACCGCCCCGTACCTGGACGAGATCCCCGGGGTCTCGTCCATCCCGGGCGTCGGGCTGATGTCGTCGGTCATGCAGGGCGCGCTGCGCCGCCCCGAGGTGCCGCGGGCGCCGCGGCTGAGCGCGCCGCCGACCCCGTTCAACCAGCCGATCGGACGCCGCCGCGCCGTCGCCTGCGGCGAGCTGCCGCTGGACACGGTCAAGGAGATCAGGAAGGGGCTCGGCGGCAGCGTCAACGACGTGGTCATGGCGCTGTGCGCGACGGCGCTGCGGCAGTGGCTCGACAAGCGCGGCGACCTGCCGGACCGCCCGCTCGTCGCGGCCGTCCCGGTGTCGCTGCGGCGCGGCCGGGCGCGGAGCGGCGCCGGGCGCACCGACTCCGGAAACCAGATCTCGATGATGGCGACGCCGCTGGCCACCGACATCCCGGACCCGGCCGAGCGGTACCTCGCCGTCCGGCGCGCGATGGATACCGCCAAGCGGCGGTTCACCGGGTCGTCCGGCAGCTGGGTACAGGATCTCAGCGGCCTGGTGCCCGCGCCCATCGCGGGCGCCGCCACCCGCCTCGCCCTCCAGGCCGCGCCGACGATGTCGCTGCGCCCCATCAACCTGATCATCTCGAACGTGCCGGGACCGCAGTTCCCGCTGTACCTGTGCGGGGCGCGGGTGCTCGCCTACTACCCGATCTCGGTGATCACCGACGTGACCGGCGGGCTCAACATCACCGTCTTCTCCTACGACGGCAGGGTGAACGTCGGCATCGTCGCCTGCCGCGAGCTCGTCCCGGACCCGTCCGAGATCGTGGACCACCTGGTGGACGCGCTGGACGAGCTGAGGGACCTCAGCCGGGAGTGATCCCGAGCGCCGCCCGGTGCCGCCGCGCCAGCTCCAGTGCCGCGGCCCCGGCCGGTTGCATCGGCTGCGGGACCGTACGGTCGAACGGCCGCGTCGACACCTCGCCCTCGTCGTTGACCGCGACCAGCCCGCCGAAGATCCGATCGAACGCCTCGTCGTCGATGACGACCGCCGTGAGCAGGTCGAGCGCGAACGTGAGCGGATCTACGCCGAGCCCGAGGAAATGCGCGCGCATCCGCCCTTCCTCACGGGCGGACGTCAAGGCCCGATGGAACGGCCATTCATGTTGGACGAAGCCTTCGCCGTAGTCCTCGTCCATTCCGAGCAGTTCTTCCGCGTATTCGCGGACCATGCACGCCCAGAGGTCCGGCCGCTCGTCGTTCAACGGCTGGAAGACCCCGACCGGCATCACCTGGTGGAGCCCGCCCGCGTGCGCCACCTTGCCCGGGTCTCGCCAATGCAGGACGTACGAGCCGGACGTGGTGACGGTCGCCGTCGTGATCGCGGGGAGGACGGTTCGCCGGGCCAGGTCGCAGGGATCGCCGATTCGGGTGCGCAGGGGGAGACCGTCCACCTCGGCCGCCAATTCGTGGGCGGCCGACTCGCCCACGTTCACGCCGTCGAAATACCGGGCCGGGCCGAGGCGGAGCACTGGGGGCCGGGCGTCGAGGAGGCGGTAGCTCGGCCGGTCCTCGAAAATCTTCGGCGGAGCGAGGGCGGCCATTGCCTCGGCGTACGTGCGATAGCCGTCCGGCAGCCCCTCGGACGGGTCGGCCACGGCTGGCGGGGCGCCGTGCACCTCCCATTCCAGCCGGACGTCTTCCAGCGGTATGGGAGCGTCCGGGATCCATTCCTCACGGCACAGCAATGACGTCCCGGCGACACGCGGAACGTCCGGATACAGCGCGCTCGCCGCCTCGCCGAGCGGCCCGCGCGAGGCGTTGAGCCTGGCCCGCTCGTCCCGCCATCGCCGCTCGCCGGGTCCCATGGCAGCCACCCTAGAGGGCCTCGCATTTGACAAACCGCGTTGCCGTTCCTGCAATGAACGCATGGAGACGACCGAAGACGTCCTCGCCGGTGTCGGGCCCAGGCTCCGGCGGCTGCGGCAGGAACGGAGCGTCACGCTGACCGCGCTCGCCGAGGTCACCGGGATCTCGGTGAGCACGCTGTCGCGGCTGGAGTCCGGCAAGCGGCGGCCGAGCCTGGAACTCCTCCTCCCGCTGGCGCAGGCCCACCACGTCCCGCTGGACGAGCTGGTCGGCGCCCCGGAGGTCGCCGACCCGCGGATCAGGCCCCGCCCCCAGCGCATGCGCGACATGACCGTGCTGCCGCTGACGCGGCGTCCCGGCGGGGTCCAGGCGTTCAAGATGATCGTCCCGGAGCGCCGCTGGACACCCGACCCGCAGACCCACGAGGGCTACGACTGGCTGTACGTCCTGAGCGGGCGGCTCCGCCTCGTCCTCGGCGACCGGGAGCTGATCCTGGAGGCGGGCGAGGCCGCGGAATTCGACACCCGGCTGCCGCACTGGTTCAGCGGCCACGGCGGCACGGTCGAGCTGCTCAGCCTTTTCGGGCCGCAGGGCGAGCGCATGCACCTGCGCGCCAGACCCAAGCAGTCCTAACGCAGTTCCAAGGTGCAGCACTTGGGCCCGCCGCCCGCCTTTCGCAGTTCCGACAGGTCGACCGGGACGGGGTCATATCCGCGGCCCCGCAGCGTCTCGATCAGCTCGACGGCTTCGGCGTTGACGACGACGTTGCGGCCGTCGCAAACGGCGTTGAGGCCGAGCACCGCCGCGTCCCGCTCGCCCGCCAGGATCGCGTCCGGGAACAGCCTTTCCAGCACCGCGCGGCTGCCGGGCGAGAACGCTCCGGGGAAGTACGCCACGTTGCCGCCGCCGAGCGAGAACAGCGCCGTGTCCAGGTGGTAGAAGCGCGGGTCGACGAGCCGGAGTGTCACCACGGGCCGTCCGAGGAACTCCTGCGCCTCCTGGTGCGCGGCGATTTCCGTCCGGAATCCGGTCCCCGCCAGGATCACGTGATCGAGCGTGAGGAAATCGCCTTCGCCCTCGTTGGTGTGCTCCGCGTCCAGCACTTCCGAGTACCCGTTCTTCCGCAGCCACCGGGAATACGCGGGCCCCTCGGCATGCCGTTCCGGATGTGTGAATCGCGCGCCGTAGACACGTCCGCCGACGACCAGGGCGCCGTTCGCCGCGAACACCATGTCGGGCAGCCCCTCGATCGGCTCGATGAGGCTCACCTCATGCCCGAGGGTCAGATACGCCGCCCGCAGCGCCTCCCATTGCGCGACCGCCTTCGCGGCGCTGGCGCCCGCCGCCGGGTCCATCCACGGATTGATCGCATAGGTGACGGCGAAGTGCTCGGGACGGCACATCAGATACCGCCGCCGCCGCGCCGTCCGCTCAGCACCGACACCGGGCGCCATCGCCGGCAGAACGCTCATGCACATCTCCAGGGGCTAGGTTCGACCGATCGAAAGCCTAGAAACCCAGCGCCCGCGATCCAATGCGTCAACCTTGCTCCGACCTGGCGTTTCGTTGCGTCTCTGGTCCTCTGGCGGCCTATTTGTTGTGTGCTCTGGACTGAGACCTGCTCCTGGACAAGACGCGCCTGAAGAGCGGCACCCCGACCAGTGGCTCACGCACCTCCAGGACCTGCGTCCACCACACGGTCTTGCCGCCGCCCGGTCCGGGGTGCCAACCCCAGCGGTCCGCACAGCCCGCGACCACGACCATGCCGCGCTGTCCCTCGTCGGTGTCGAGCGCCGCCACGAGCCGCGGGCAGCCCGGCTCCGGGTCGGTCACGTCCACCCGGAGCCGCCCCTCCGTCACGCACACCCGGACCCAGACCACTCCCGCCCGAAGCTCGGCCCGCACGTGCCGGATGGCGTTCGTGACGACCTCCGACGTCAGCAGCACCGCGACGTCGATGTCCCCCTCCGTGACGCCCCACGCGGTCAGCGTCTCCCGCACCGCCCGCCGAGCGGCACCCGCCGTCCGCTCCTCCAATCCCCACTCGAACGTCCGCGCTCCCCGTGCCGCGCGAGTGATGCCGCCCCGCCGCGCGAGGGTGCCCATACGGTCCTCCATGATTTCGACCTCTCGTCTTCTCGGACGCGGACGCGAGTTCCGCTTTAACTCAGTGAAACCGTCCGCACACGGACCGAGAAAGGCGACAATGGAGTCGTTGGACCCCAGTCCCCGCTTCCCCCGGTCGAAGGGCGCCGATCCCAATGACTGATCAGCCACGCCCCCAGTGGGCCGAACGCATCGAGGCCGAACGCCTAGCTCGTGGTTGGGGCCCGTTCAAAGCGGCCCGCCGTCTCTATGCCGCGGTTGGCATAGACGATCCCGATATGAGCCAGGTCAAGAACCTCTCCCGCCAGATCAACCGCCACGAGAAAGGCATGGTGTTCCCCGCCGACTGGGGCTCCGCCTACGCCACCGTGTTCGGAATGGAGGAGAAGGACCTCTTTGGGGAGGAATCGTCCGATCACCCGGCGGGTACCGTAGAGCCGAGCCCTATTTCCGACGATGGGGACGAGGACGTGAAGCGACGTGCCGCACTGCAACTGATCGCCGCCCTCGGTGCTGGGACGGCGATTCCCCCTGGAGTCCTGGAAGAGATACTCTCCGGCATCGACCGCGCCACCGGCCAGAACGTTGACGTGGACGAATGGGAGCAGACCGTCCACGAGTACGGCCAGCAGATCGTGGTCCGGCCGACCGGGGCGCTGGTCGGGGACCTGACGGCCGACATCATCGCCGTGGGCCGACTGCTCGAACAGCCGCGTGCCGCCTATGAGCTTGCCCGGTTGTGGCGAGTCAGCGCAGGTCTCTCCGGTCTCTTGGCGATCGAACTCGGCGACGCGGGCGAGGAGCGTTCCGCCAGGGTCTCCTGGGGCACTGCTCGCCGGGCCGCCGACGCATCGGGTGACCGCGACCTCCAGGTGTGGACGCGCGGTCGAGCGGCACAGGACGCATTCTGGGCCGGACGCCCTTCGGAGGTCGTGACCGCTCTGACCGGTGAGGCCATCGCCATCGCCAAGGGGACGCCGTCCGCCGGATTGGCCCGGGCACATGCCGCCCGCGCGTATATGGCAGCAGACCGAGGAGATGGGCGTGAGGCTCTCATCTCACTGAACAAGGTCGAGGAAACGGTTGATGGACTACCACAACATGGTGAGACCCAGACCGTCCTGGCATACCGTGAGAGCCAGTTTCGCTGGGCAGAGTCTTACGTGCTGACGCGCATCAGGAACTCCAAAGCTCTAGCTGCGCTCGACCAGGCCATCGGCGTCTACCCATCAAGCTCAGTCGTGCCGCTTAAGGGGCTGTCCCTGATGCGAGCTGCGGCTCTCGTGCGGGCTCGTGAGATCGACGCTGGTCTGCAGCAAGCATTGACGACCCTTCAAGAACGGCCTGATTTCGTGGGGAAGGGCACTGATTCTCTCGTGAAACGCGTGCTCGTAGCTCTTCCTAAGCGGGCTCGGGCGCTGCCGGCGGCGCGGGAGTTGCGCGAACTCGCGGCCGCCACCTGATCGGCAGGTCGATAAAGAATGGCCGAGTTGACCACGCAGCAGGC
The DNA here is from genome assembly GCF_044326405.1 of Actinomadura sp. 1N219. NCBI lineage: Bacteria > Bacillati > Actinomycetota > Actinomycetes > Streptosporangiales > Thermomonosporaceae > Actinomadura > Actinomadura sp. 1N219. The sequence continues at coordinate 1,667,126 of NZ_JBIRAY010000001.1, forward strand.
GGCGGACCTGCTAAACGTGTCCCATTCGTTCTTGACCGGGTTGCTGGACGCGCAACGAATTCCCTATCGGATGGTGGGGAAGGAACAGCGCGTCACGGCTGAGGCGGTCATGGAGTACAAGCGCCGCGACGACGCGAAACGACGAGCCGCCGCTAGGGAGCTTGCTGAGCTTGGTCAGGAACTCGGAGCCTGAGCGGCGGGCAGCGTGTACGACAGGTCGGTGGCGGTGACGTGGTGAATCCGCTGATGGCCGTTGTCGATGCTCATGCGGAAATATTCGGGGCCGGGCCGGTCGGCCTGGTCCCACGAGTCCAAGGTGTCCTCAACGGCGTCCCAAAGCCGCAGCGGCCCGGCCTGCCGGACGTGCCGCTCTCCTTCATCCGAGGCGAGCACGGCGGCGGAGCCCGTGGTGACGTCGATGAGGCACGTGGTGTCGGCGGACGTCACGAGTTGCGCGTTGGGGACGGCAAGCTGGGCGAGGAACCGTCCGAAGAAACCTTCCTCCGTGGCCGCCTCTAGACGTTCCGGCCCATGCCGGACGGCACGTGCATCCGCGTTGCGAGCGAGAGAAGCCCAGTGCGCCGGGTTGCCGGGTTCCGGCCTTTCCTGGACGCGCGCGCTCATGAACGAGATCGTGCCAGGCAACAGCGGCCCCTCAGCAGTGCCGTCCTCCTGGACGGTCAGGAGCACGCGCGCATACCCGTACAGCCACCCGGACAAAGTGGTGAGAATCTTCCCGCCCGGTCGTGACTGGGCAAGCCAGGCATGCGGGACGGTACGCACCGAGCATGCCGCGACGATCCGGTCGTACGGTGCGCACGGCCAGTACCCGTAGAGCCCATCCGCCACGGCGAGGTCTGGGACGTAGCCGCACGCATAGAGAGCCTCGGCGGCCTGGCTGAGTCGGTGCCCGTCAACCTCCACGGACGAGACGTTCCCGCTGCCGCCGAGCCTTTCGCAGGCGAGAGCGGTCGAATAGCCGGTCCCGGTCCCGATCTCCAGGACGTCATGGCCGTCTTCAAGTTCCGCGTCCACCCACATCCGCACGACAAGGGAAGGCAGCGTCGAGGACGAGGTCGGAGCGCCACCGATCCGTGGCACGGGATGATCCCAGTCGGGCTCATCGCCATCGAATTGGGTGATCAGCGTCGTGTCGGCCTGGATGGCCTTCAGCCAACGTTCCCGGTCGAGGGCCTCGGTCACCGGTTCCCAGATGGTCAACCCGTCCTCGGACCGCTTCCCGGAGTCGGCGTAGAAGCCCGGAACGAACCGTTGCCGAGGCACGGCGTCCACCGCGCGACGCCACACCGGGTCGTCCACAACGATTGCCATGACGTCATCCTGCCTGGAGAAGTGCGGCGAAGGCATCCGCGATGGCACCGGAGTCCGGCAAGAAGCCCCACTGCCCGTTCGGATTGCATTCGATGAAGTTCAGTTGCCCCGTGACACGGTCGACGGCGAAGTCGAAGCACCCGAACGCCAGGCCGAATCGGTCGAGGTAGGCGACGAGCCGAGCGGCGAGGTGCTCGGGCAGGTCGATCGAGGTGTACTTCAACTGGTCCCAATCGCCGGAGCGCCAGTCCAGGAGTGGGTTGGGTGCTTCGATGCGCGAGGCGAACGCATCGCGGCCGACCACGGTGATCCGCACGTCGGCGGTCTTCTCGACCTCCGCCTGGAACATGTGCGCGGTGACCGACAGCGTCTCGTCCAGGTCGGCGGCCTTGACGCGCTGCGTCCAGATCACTCCCGTCACACCGTCCGAGGGCGGCACACCCCGGAATGACTTGTAGATGACGCCGCCGTGCTCGTCGGCGAACCGGCGGGCAGCGGCCACATCGTTCGTGATCAGGGTCGCCGGGACGGTGAAGCCCAGTTCGGCGGCGGCCCGGAGCTGGGACGGCTTGTACTCGGCGCGTGCGTTCGCCAGAGGGGCGTTCACATGGAGCACGGGCAAGTCGTTGAGAACGCCCGTCAGCCCGTGCCGGGCTTCGGCTGCCGCGAAGTCGCGAGTGCGTCGCTCCAGGTGGTCGAACCGCCATGGTCCCGGTCGCCGGTGGTACACGGAACGCACGCGTCCCAGGTCGAGGTCACGGGTCCGGGTGTGCGCCCGGCCGCACCACGTGGGCTCAACGTCCCCGATGCGGGCCGCGAAGGTGAGCCCGTCCCCGATGTCGGCCGGATCGAGGCGGACCACAGGAACACCGCGCCGGTTCAACTCCGTGATGACCAGGTCCGCGGTCACGTCCTCGAGACTGGTGACGACCAGCACCGGTTCGTCCGCCATTGGGGTTAGTCGGACTCGTAGTCGGTGGTGGAGTCGTCGACGGTCTGGACCTGGGGCTTGTTCCCGTCCCCGCCGCCGGACTTGCTGGCCGTGCTGGTCTGCCGGTTCGTCCCGTGCTTGCCCATCTCGATCACCTGACCCTGCTGGTCCAGGTAGCGGCCGGTCTGCGTGGCCGCGTCCAGCGCCACCTGGGCGTAGCAGGGTGGAGCCGCGGGCAGGCGGGCGGTCATCCGCGTCCACCCCCACGGGATCGGATTCCGAGCGTTGTTGATCATTGGCGCTCCCTGTTGCCGGCGAGTTCCTGCTAACTCAGTGAAGCCGAGCGTTCACGCGGCCGGCCGGGGACAAGGGGGACATGGGGAGGACATGCCTTAGTCGAGAAGAGCGGCCAGTTGGAGGCGCAGGGCCAGGCGGGTCTCGGCGGACGCGAGGTCCAGCGGTGTTACCTCGGTCATTCGCTTCAGGCGGTGGCGGAGGGTGTTGGGGTGGACGTCCAGGGCGTGTGCCGTGCCCTTTGTGTCGCCGTAGTGGTCTAGCCAGGCGGCGAGTGTTGGCAGGAAAGCCGTTCCGTGGTTCTCGTCGTGGGACTGGAGGGCAGGGAGGGGGCCGCCTAGGCGGGACGTGTCGGTGGCCCTTCGGGCGCGTTCGACTGTGACCGCGTCCCAGGTGTCGTCCAGGAGGTGGAGGCCGGGGGAGAGGCGGCCGGACGCCGTCAGGGCGGCCAGTTCGGCGGCCTCGGAGCGGGAGCGGGGGAGGTCGGCGGGGGTGTGCGCGAGGCCGCCCGCGGTGGCGTAGAGGGCGGGGTCGTGGGAGCGGACGCGGGTCAGGACGTGCTCCAGCCACGGCATCGTCCCGGCGTCGCGGCCGGGGCCGGCCGGGACGGTGAGGACGGCGTAGAGCGTGTCGTCCAGGTCGGTGAGGAGGGGGCGGTGCCAGCCGAAGCGGTGGGTGATCGCCTCCCACAGGTCGAGGCGGCGGCGCAGGTCGCCGGTGTCGCCGCCGAGGGCCACCACGCGCCACGGCGGACGCGCGGGGACGGGCGCCGTGGTCCCGTCGCGCAGCGCCGCGCGGAGCTGGTCGGCCGACGCGCGCCGCGCCACCCCGGTCTCGGCGCGGAGGCGCAGCAGGTGCAGGGCAACGACGGACGCCAGGTCGGTGAGGCGTTCGACGCGGTCAGGGGGGATCGGAGTCTTGGCCACGATCCAGATCGAGCCGAGCCATTCGCCCCCGGCCCGGACCGGGATCACGAGGCGCGGCAGCATCCCGTCCGGGCCCGCCGGGACCAGGACGGGGTTGCTTGAGCGGGCCAGCTTGCGGAACACGCCGCAGGCCCGGAGGTGGGCGATGACCTGCGGCGGGACGCGGCGGCCCACGATCGTGGAGACGCGGGCCGGGTCGGTGCTGTCCTGGAGACCGGAGTAGGCGAGGACGCGGGAGCGCGCGTCCTCCAGCGTGACGGGCGCGTCCGCGATCTCGGCGGCGGCGTCGGCGAGGGCGGACAGGTCGTCGCCGGACTCGCCCGGAGGGGCGTGGGCGTGGTCGATGGCGGCGCGGACCAGCCAGATCACGTGCGTCCAGGACGTCTCAGGCTGGAGTTCGATGAGCGCCGGGCGCAGCCGCCGGGCGGCGGCGACGACCTCGGGGGCGAGCGGGGCCTTCAGGACGACCCCGGACGCGTCCGCCGCGTCGGCGCGTCCGAGCAGTGCCAGGGCGTCGGGAGCGGTCGTCACCCCGGCGCCCAGGACGATCTCGCCCGGCCGTCCGGCGGCCTCGTCCGGCACGGCCAGGACGACGTCGTGCACCTGCGCGTCGCGTCCCGCCGCCACCAGCCGGAACAGGCCGGGGCCGAGCGAGTCGACGAAGTCCGTCACCTTGATCATTGTGCGTTTCACACTATGCGACCCGTTCGTGTTGGCCGAAATCAACAGGGGCGCCGGGGCGGTTCGGAGTCACCATCGGAGTGGCATCGTTGAAGAGGAGGGGTGGTCATGGCTTCCAGCGCCGGTCCGCGCCGTGTCGCCGTCGTCGGCGCCGGCATGGTCGGGCTGTCCACGGCGTGGTTCCTGCAGGAGCGAGGCGCCGACGTCACCGTGTTCGACCGGAAGGACGTCGCGGCCGGAGCGTCCTGGGGGAACGCGGGATGGCTGACGCCCGGCCTGGCGACCCCGCTGCCGGAGCCCGCCGTCCTGTCGTACGGGGTGCGCGCGGTGCTCAGCCCGTCGTCGCCCGTGTACGTCCCGCCGAGCGCCAGCCTGCGGCTGCTCAGGTTCCTCGCGGGGTTCGCGCGGAACAGCACCGCGGCCCGCTGGCGGCGGTCGATGGAGTCGCTGGTGCCGATCAACGGGCGGGCGCTGCCGAGCTTCGACGCGCTGGCCGACGGCGGCGTCAAGGCCGAGACCAGCGACGCCGGGTCCTTCCTCGCCGCCTACCGGACGGCCGAGGAGCGCCGCTTCCTCCTGGACGAGGTCGAGCACATCCGCGCCGCCGGCCAGGACCTGGAGTTCGACGTCCTCACCGGGGATGAGGCGCGGTGGCTGGAGCCCACGCTGTCGGACGAGATCGGCGCGGCGATCCTGCTGCGCGGGCAGCGCTTCATCAACCCCGGGCGGTTCGTCCACGCGCTGGCCGACGCCGTCATCGACCGCGGCGGCAAGATCCAGACGGGCGCCGCCGTCACCGACGTCCGCGACGTGCGGAGCGGCGTCGTCGTGCACACCGCGGGGAGCGGCCCCGAGCACTTCGACACGGCGGTGATCGCGAGCGGCGTGTGGCTCGGCGGTCTGGCCCGCAGGTTCGGCGTCCGCGCCCTCGTGCAGGCCGGCCGCGGCTACAGCTTCAGCGTGCCGATGGACCGCGTCCCGGACGGCCCGCTCTACTTCCCCGCCCAGAAGGTGGCCTGCACGCCGCTCGGCGACCGGCTCCGCGTCGCCGGGATGATGGAGTTCCGCGACCCCGAGGCCCCGCTCGACCAGCGCCGGATCAGGGCGATCGTCGAGGCCGCCCGCCCGCTGCTGCGCGGCGCCCACCTGGACGCCCGCCAGGACGAGTGGGTCGGGTCGCGCCCGTGCACCCGGGACGGCCTGCCGCTGATCGGCGCCACCCGCTCGCCGAACGTCTACGTCGGGGGCGGGCACGGCATGTGGGGCATCACCCTCGGCCCCGCCACCGGAAGCCTCCTCGCGGAGGAGATCACCACCGGCCGCCGTCCCGCCGAACTGGCCCCGTTCAACCCGCTCCGCTGAGCCGTCTGACACCGCACACCCCGATGACCTGGGGGTTCTGGACGGTTATGACTGATTCGTCCGGACGGGGCCGTCGGCACGCTACGGTCACCTGGTGATCGCGTAGACACCTCTATGCGGGAGGACGTCATGACCAGCGAGGTGCGGACGCCCCTTGGGAAACCGGGCGTCCCGCTGACCCGGGCGCAGAAGTTCCTGGCCGGGGTCGGCGGGCTGTTCTTCGCCGGGCTCGCCGGCCTGGGCGGGTACGGGTCGTTCGCCTCGGTGCGGGACGTGGCCGAGCCGTGGTTCGGCGACCAGGCGTGGATCGTCCCCGCCGGGGTCGACCTCGGCATCCTCGCGCTGGTGTCGGTGGCGCTGCTGCTGGAGTGGCTGGCCATGCCGATGCCGGCGCTGCGCTGGATGGCGATGGCGTTCACCGGCGCGACCGTCTGGCTGAACGTGTCGGCCGCGCACGGCGACGCGACGGGCATGGTGATGCACGCCTCGATGCCGGTGCTGTTCGTGACGTTCATCGAGGCCGTCCGGCACGCGATCCGGCGGCGCGCCGGGATCGCCGCCGGGACCGTCCGCGAGGGCATCCCGGCCACGCGGTGGCTGCTGGCGCCGCTCTCCACGTTCCGGCTGTGGCGCCGCATGGTGCTGTGGCAGATCACGTCCTACCCGCAGGCGCTGGTGGCCGAGCAGCGCCGCCGCCACGCCCTGGCCCTGCTGGACGCCCACTACGGCCGCAAGTGGAAGTCCAGGGCCCCCGCCGACATCACCTGGATGCTGCGCGACGGCGTCATGCTCGACCAGGCCCTCGCCCGCGTCACCGAGCTGACGGCGCCCGAGCCGCCGGCGCTGGAGCCGGAGCCGCCGAAGCAGGCTCCGCCGAAGAAGGCGCCGCGACGGCAGCCCGCGCGTCGGCAGGTTCCGCAGCAGCGCGTCCCGCGCAGCGTCGCGACCGACAACGAGGCCCGCGCGCTCGCGATCATCGACGCCGAACCCGACATCACCGGCGCCGAACTGGGCCGGCGCCTGGACATCAGCGCACGTCAGGGGCAGCGGCTGCTGAGCCGGCTGGCCCGTCCGGCCCCGTCCTCCTCGGCCGGTCGCGCGTCCTGACGGTCACGTTTCCTTCCCCCGCTTCGTCAATGCGGAGACGGAAGGAGAAACACGTGGCTAAGCACGACATGACACTGATGTACGCCATGCACAACGCTCTCAGGCGGGAACTGGAGCACCTGGCGAAGCTCGCCGCCCGGGAGGACGACGACCCGCGCCGCCTCCTGGCGGCCGCGCCCGGCTGGGAGCTGTTCAAGAAGGCGCTGCACGCCCACCACACCGCCGAGGACGAGGCGCTGTGGCCGGTGATGCGCGAGGCCCTGGCCGGACGCCCCGGCGACCTCGCCCTCCTCGACGCGATGGAGGCCGAGCACGCCCGCATCGACCCGGTCATAGAGGCGATCGACGGGGGTTCGGAGCCGCTCGCCGAACTGGTCGGCGCCCTCGCCACCGGCCTCACCGGCCACCTGAAGCACGAGGAGGACGAGGCGCTGCCCCTGATGGACGAGGCCGTGACGCCCGAGCAGCTCGCGCTGTTCGGGCAGGCCCACGCCGCCGGGATCGGCCCCGACGCGCCGCGCGTCCTCCCGTGGCTGGTGGACGGCGCCGACGCCGGAACCGTCGCGGCGACGCTCGCCCCGCTCCCGGAGCCCGCCCGCGCCGCGTTCGAGAACGAGTGGCGTCCCGCCTACACGGCCCTCAACCGGTGGAACACCCCGTGACCCGCTGACCGCCCCGAGGCCGGGGGGCGGTGGCGTAGCGGCCGGGGCGCCGGACGCGTCCGGCGCCCCGGAAGGGCCGCTCAGAGGTTGATCATGTGACCGGCGAGGCCGTGCACGGCCTCCTTCATCGCCTCGCCCAGCGACGGGTGCGCGTGCACGTTCCGGGACACCTCGTGGACGGTCAGGTCCCACTGCTGCGCCAGCGTCAGCTCCGGCAGCAGCTCGGTGACCTCCGGGCCGATCATGTGCGCGCCGAGGATCTCGCCGTACTTCGCGTCGCTGATCACCTTGACGAACCCGTCGCCCTCGCCGAGGCCGAGCGCCTTGCCGTTCGCGCTGAACGGGAACTTCGCGGTCTTGACGTCGAAGCCCTTCTCCTTCGCCTGCGCCTCCGTCCAGCCGAACGAGGCGACCTGCGGCTGGCAGTACGTGGCGCGGGGGATCATCACGTAGTCGAGTTCCATCGTCTCGGCGTTCCCGATGGTCTCCGCCGCGACGATGCCCATCGCCTCCGCCGCGTGCGCGAGCATCAGCTTGGCGGTCACGTCGCCGATGGCGTAGATGTGCGGGACGGACGTGCGGCAGCGCCCGTCCACGTCGATCGCGCCGCGCTCGGTCAGCGCGACGCCGGTCTTCTCCAGCCCGTAGCCCTCCACGTTCGGCTGGAACCCGATCGCCTGCAGCACCTTGTCGGCCTCCAGGACCTGCTGCGCGCCGTCCTTGCCGGTGACCGTGACCTTCACCTTGCCGCCGGAATCGTCGACGGCGTCCACGCGGGTGGAGGTCAGCACGTCCACGCCGAGCTTGCGGTACCGCTTCGCCAGCTCCCTGGACACGTCGGCGTCCTCGTTCGGGACCATCCGGTCGAGGAACTCGACGATCGTCACCTTCACGCCGTAGTTGTGCAGCACGTACGCGAACTCGACGCCGATCGCGCCCGCGCCCGCGATGACGATGCTCTCCGGCAGGTCCGAGCTGAGGATCTGCTCCTCGTAGGTGACGACGCGCTCGGACAGCGACGTCCCGGGCAGCAGCTTCGTGTGCGCCCCGGCAGCGATGATGCAGTTGGCGAACGTCACCGTCTCGGTGGAGCCGTCCGTCCTGATGACCTGGAGCGTGTTCGGGTCGGTGAACGCGCCGCGCCCGTCATAGGACGTGATCTTGTTCTTCTTCATCAGGAACTGGACGCCCTTGACGAGCTTGTCCGACACCTGCCGGCTGCGCTCGTAGGCGACGCCGTAGTCGAACGAGACCCGTCCCTCGACGTTGATCCCGAAGGTCTTCTGCTCCTGGGTGAAGATGTGCGCCAGCTCGGCGTTGCGCAGCAGCGCCTTCGAGGGGATGCAGCCGACGTTGAGGCAGACGCCGCCCCAGTACTTCTCCTCGATGATCGCCGTCTTCAGCCCGAGCTGCGCCGACCGGATCGCGGAGACATATCCGCCCGGGCCCGCGCCCAGGACCACGACGTCAAAGTGTTCGCTCATATCCATGGACGATATTCGCCGCGCGCCGGTGCTCGCATCCCGGCCCGGACGTGACCCCGGTCGCGGGACACACCGGCCCGGACGTGACCCGTCGCGCGGCGCCGGTCGACGGAGCAGCCGTCACACCCTGTTAGTGTTTTGATCGGCCCCCCGCCGGTGCGAGAACCGCGGGAGGCGAGACGGCGCCCGAGCGGCGCCGGTCCAGCACACCGTCCCGGCCGCGGAGCCCGGCGGTGCCCCGCCAAGCAGGAACACCGCGCCACGGCCCGGTCGTTGTCCACGTTTCAGGCCGAGTGGAGGAGAAGACGAGTGCGAATTCCCAAGCGCGTCAACACCGTCCTCGACTGGATCGAGGAGCACTACCTCGCGCTTGGAGCAGTCGTCGCGCTGATCGCGGTCGCGCTGGTGGCGACGCTCGCGCCGCGGTCCGTCGGCATCCCCGTCTCCGCCTTCATCCTGGGCCTCGCCGCCGGCGGGTTCGCCGTGCACGTCCGGGCGAGCCGCCGCGTCGCCCGCGTCCGCGCGGACGTCGACAACCTGCTGCGCGAGAACGGCGCGCTGCGGCACCGCAACACCGTCCTCGCCAGCGGCGTCATCACCCGGGAGGCGCAGGAGACGCAGGCGCTGATGTCCATCCCCGAGGACGACCTGCCGCTCGCCGACGAGGACGTCCTCGACCCCGACGCGACGCAGGCCACCGTCACCCTCGACGAACTCATGGACGGCGACCCGCAGAGCACCGACGAACTCCCCGACGAACTCGTCAAGGAAGGTCAGGCCGAGGAGAAGGCGGAGGAGGCCGAGGAGAAGGCGGAGGACGACGATCCGCAGCGCACCACCGTCCTCCCCGTGATCCCGGACGACCTCGCCGACCAGAAGAGCGCGAGGTCCCGGAGGGCGTGACCGGACGGTTCCCCTGAGTCATCGGGGAGCCTCCCGCGGCGTTAGCTTTGCGGATCTTGGGGCAGATCAACGCCCGTGGAACCGCCGAACGACGAGCCCGGCCCGAGGGATGCGACCACCTCGAAGGACGCGGCGGCCTCGACGGACGAGGCCGACGTCGCCGCCGTCCACAAGGCCGTCATCGCCTCCGCGATCGGGAACTGCGTGGAATGGTTCGACTTCGGCGTGTTCAGCGCCGGGGTGATGACGGCGATCATCGGCACGGTGTTCTTCCCCGAGGACGCGGGCGGCAGCGCGTCGCTGCGCTCGTTCGCGCTGATCGCGGCGGCGTTCCTGGCCCGCCCGTTCGGCGGGATGTTCTTCGGCCCGATGGGCGACAAGCTGGGCCGCAAGCGGGTGCTGGCCACCACGATCATGCTGATGTCGGGCTCCACGTTCATGATCGGGATCCTGCCCGGCTACGGCACGATCGGCGTCGCCGCGCCGCTGCTGCTGCTCCTCGTCCGGCTGGTCCAGGGCTTCTCGACGGGCGGCGAGTACGGCGGCGCCGCCACGATGATCGCCGAGTACGCGCCGACGCGCCGCCGCGGGTTCTTCGGCAGCTTCCTGGAGATGGGCACGCTGACCGGCTACATCCTCGGCGCGGGCCTCGTCCTGCTCATGGACCTGGCGCTCACCACCGAGGCGATGCACGGCTGGGGCTGGCGGATCCCGTTCCTGCTCTCGCTGCCGCTCGGCCTCGTCGGCCTCTACGTCCGGACGCGCATCGAGGACACCCCGACGTTCCAGCGGATGGAGGAGGCGGGCAAGAAGGCCCAGTCGCCGCTGAAGGAGACGCTGGAGCACTACTGGCGCGTCATCCTGATGCTGATCGGCATCGTGTTCCTGCTGAACGTCGCCGACTACACGCTGCTGACGTTCATGCCGTCGTACCTCGTCGACTTCCTGGAGATGAACGACACCACGGCGCAGCTGATCACCATCGGCGTGGAGGCGGTGATGATCATGGTGATCGTGCCGCTGGGCGCGCTGTCGGACCGGATCGGCCGCAAGCCGCTGCTGATCACCGCGGCGGTCGGCTACATCGTGCTGTCGTGGCCCGCGTTCGCGCTCATGCAGACCGAGAACGCGATCGGCGTCGCGCTCGGGTACGCGATCGTCGGGGGCCTGCTGGTGCTGATCCTGGCGGTGATCGCGGCGACGTTCCCGGCGATGTTCCCGACCAAGGTCAGGTACGGGGCGTTCGCGATCGGCTACAACATCTCGACGTCGCTGTTCGGCGGGACGGCCGCGGTCCTGGTCGGGTCGCTGATCGACGCGACGGGCTCCAACTACGTCCCGGCCTACTACCTGATGCTCGCCGGGCTGGTCGCGCTCGTGCCGATCATGAAGATCCCGGAGACGGCAGGGGTCCCGATCGAGCAGGCCGGGGAGCTGAAAGCCCCGGAACCCGCGGGCTCCGGGGCAGGCTCCCGCGCTTAGCCCGCGGGACCGACGGCTAGGCCGCGGGGCCGGCCTCGGCTTCGGCGGGACCGGCGTCGCGGGTGAAGTGCCGGCGAGCCCAGCCCGCCAGCGAAGCCGCGACGACCAGTGCGGCGCCGGTCTCGATCGCCAGTGCTGTCCAAACCACGGTCACTGGGAGCCTCCCCTCCGAACTCGCCGGGCCCTTCCGAACCGGGCCCGATGCTCAGTACGCGTAACACCAGTACGCATAACACCAGGATGAGGTCGATTTTTCCTTGCCCGATCCGTCGGGACGGGTGATTCGCCTCACCCGCCGCCAGGTCGATCGGCGGCGTCGAGGTGCTGTTCGAGGGCGTCCAGGCGGGCGGACCACGCGCGGCGGTACGGCGTCAGCCAGGCGTCCACTTCGGCCAGCGGTTCCAGGCGCACCTCGTACACGCGGCGCTGCGCGTCCTGCCGGGCCCGGACGAGCCCGGCGTCGCGCAGGACCCGCAGATGCTTGGACGTCCCCGGCTGCGTCAGCCCGAGCCGCTCGACGAGCTCGCCGACCGGCCGGGGACGCTCCAGCAGCAGGTCGAGGATGCGGCGGCGGGTGGGCTCGGCGAGCGCGGCGAACGCGGACGACATGGCCCCATCATAACCGTCCGCTCATATGAATTACATGGCATATTCGGCCGTCCTCGCGGTGCTATCGCGGGCGGGTGCGACTTGTGTGGCGACGTGGCAAAGGAGAGGTGAGGCCATTGGCTCATTGCGATCACTTGATTACCGTCTGTAGCGTCACGGTTGGCCGAACCCGGCCGCATCCTGACAGACCGGCGACGAATCGGTGGTGTGGACGTGACGGAACAGCAGGAACAGCAGCAGCAGGAACAGCAGCAGTTGAGCCTCGGTACCGCGGCGGCACGGAACCTGGCGACCACGACCAAGTCCGTCCCCCAGATGCAGGGCATCACCTCGCGGTGGCTCCTGAAGCTGCTGCCCTGGGTCCAGGCGGCCGGCGGCACGTACCGCGTCAACCGGCGCCTCACCTACACGCTCGGCGACGGCCGGGTCACGTTCGTGACCACCGGCGCCGACATCCGCGTCATCCCGCGCGAGCTGGGCGAGTTGGCGCCGCTGCGCGGCTTCGACGACGACCTCACGCTCGACGCCATCGCGGGCCGCTTCACCCAGCAGGAGCACGAGCCCGGCGACGTCATCGTCGAACGGGGCCGTCCCGTCGACCGCGTCATCCTCGTCGCGCACGGCAAGCTCCAGCAGATCGGCGCCGGCGAGTTCGACGCCGACGCCGTCCACGGGACGCTCGCCAACGGCGACTTCTTCGGCGAGCAGGCCCTCGTCGGGACGCCCGAGGGCGACGAGCCCGCCACGTGGGAGTACACGGTCAAGGCCGTGACGGCCTGCACCGTCCTCAGCATGAGCGAGTCCGACTTCCAGGAGACGCTCGGGCAGTCCACGTCCCTGCAGGCGCACCTCGACGAGTACCGGGCCAGCCCGACCCGCCCGCACAACGACCACGGCGAGGCCGCCATCGACCTCGCGTCCGGGCACGAGGGCGAGCCCTTGCTGCCCGGCACGTTCGTCGACTACGAGGGCTCGCCGCGTGAGTACGAGCTGAGCGTCGCGCAGACCGTCCTGCGCGTCCACACCCGCGTCGCCGACCTCTACAACGAGCCGATGGACCAGGTCGAGCAGCAGCTCCGCCTGACCGTCGAGGCGCTGCGCGAACGGCAGGAGAACGAGCTCGTCAACAACCGCGACTTCGGGCTCCTGCACAACACCGACCTGTCCCAGCGCATCCATACCCGCACCGGCCCGCCCACCCCCGACGACATGGACGACCTGCTCACCCTCGTCTGGAAGGACCCGGCGTTCTTCCTCGCCCACCCGAAGGCGATCGCCGCGTTCGGGCGCGAGTGCAGCGCGCGCGGCGTCTACCCCAGCCACGTCGACGTCGGCGGCAACAAGGTGCCCGCGTGGCGCGGCGTGCCGATCTTCCCGTGCAACAAGATCCCGGTCAGCCGGACGCGGACCAGCTCGATCCTGCTGATGCGCACCGGCGAGGAGAAGCAGGGCGTCGTCGGCCTGCACCAGGTCGGGCTCCCGGACGAGTACCAGCCGGGCCTGTCCGTCCGGTACATGGGCATCGACGACAAGGCGCTCCTCTCCTACCTGGTCAGCGCCTACTACTCGGCCGCCGTCCTGGTGCCCGACGCGCTCGGCATGCTGGAGTCCGTCGAGATCGCGCACGGCGGTGCCGCGTCGTGACCGAGACGCCCCCCGCGACAGCAGGATCCGCGACGGAGGCCGCCGCCGACGAGCGGCAACTCGCCCTCAGCACGAGGGCCGCACGCAATCTGGCGACGACGACCAAGTCCGTCCCGCAGATGCAGGGCATCACCCCGCGGTGGCTGCTGCAGCGGCTGCCGTGGGTGCGGGCGGACGCCGGCACCTACCGGGTGAACCGCAGGCTCACCTACCAGCTCGGCGACGGGCTGGTCACGTTCGTCAACGACGGCGCCGCGATCAGGGTGATCCCGCCGGAGCTGGCCGAACTGCCCCCGCTGCGCGGCTTCGGCGACACCGCGCTGCTGGACGGGCTCGCCGGACGGTTCGTCCAGCACGAGTACGCGCCGGGCGACACGATCGCTGAGGCGGGCCGTCCCACCGACGCGGTGCACCTCATCGCGCACGGCAAGGTCGAGGTGATCGGGCCGGGGGAGTACGACGCCCACGCCCGCGTCGACATCCTCGACGGCGGCCGGTTCTTCGGCGACCGCGCCCTCCTCGGCGCGGACGACGACGCCTGGCCGCACACGTACCGGGCGCTCACGCCGACGACCGTCCTCCAGCTCTCCCGGGAGGCGATCGACGAGCTGACCGGCCGGTACGACTCGCTGCGCGCCCACCTGGAGGAGTACCGGAGCGCTCCCGTCCCGCCGCAGACCAGGCACGGCGAGGCGGCGATCGACCTGGCGTCCGGGCATGACGGCGAGCCGGCGCTGCCGGGGACGTTCGTCGACTACGAGGCGTCGCCGCGCGAGTACGAGATGAGCGTCACGCAGACCCTGCTGCGCGTCCACACCCGGGTCGCCGACATCTACAACGGGCCGATGAACCAGCTCGAACAGCAGCTCAGGCTCACCATCGAGGAGGTCAGGGAACGGCAGGAACACGAGCTGATCAACAACCGCGACTTCGGCCTGCTGCACAACGCCGACCTGCGGCAGCGCATCCAGACCCACGGCGGGCCGCCGACGCCCGCCGACATGGACGAGCTGCTGGCCCGGCGCCGCAAGACGCGGTTCTTCCTCGCCCATCCGAAGACGATCGCCGCGTTCGGCCGCGAATGCACCCGCGTCGGCCTGTACCCGGCGGACGTCGAGGTGGACGGGCACCGCGCGCGGGCCTGGCGCGGCGTCCCGATCTACCCCTGCGACAAGATCCCGATCAGCCCGTCCGGGACGAGCTCGGTGCTCGCGCTGCGCACCGGCGAGGACGACCAGGGCGTGATCGGCCTGCAGCGGACCGGGATACCGAACGAGGTCCGTCCCGGCCTGTCGGTCCGGTTCACCGGAATCGACGACAAGGCGATCATGTCGTACCTGGTCAGCGCCTACTACTCGGCGGCCGTGCTGGTCCCCGACGCGCTGGGCGTCCTGGAGAACGTCGAGATCGCCCGCTAGCGCGCCCGCCGTGACACACCCGCCGTGACACACCCGCCGTGAAGACCAGCATGAGAGGGGACGACATGCCCGTCTGGGGAGACGACCCGGCGGTCCTCCGCTGCGACCACCGCCCGGCCGCCGGTCCCGAGGCGGACGGCCGCGCACCAGGTGGCCGGGCGCCGGACGGTCAGGAGCCGGGTGGTCGAGCCCTGGGCGGGCGGGGGCCGGGCGGCGATCCGGAAACGGGCGCCGCCCGGTCGGCGGCGGAGATCCTGGCCTGGAGCCGCCGCCTCTTCGACCCGGCGATGCGGGACGCGATCGAGACCCTGCCGGACGCGATGCAGGGCATCGCCGCGTACCACTTCGGCTGGCGGGACGAGCGGGGACGCCCGCTCGACAGCGCGGCGGGCGCGTCCGGCAAGGCGATCCGTCCCGCGCTGGTGCTGCTGACGGCGCAGGCGGTCGGCGGGCCGGCCGCCGCCGCGGTGCCCGCGGCCGTCGCCGTCGAGCTGGCGCACAACTTCTCGCTCCTGCACGACGACGTGATGGACGGCGACGTCACCCGCAGGCACCGCCCGACCGCCTGGAGCGTCTTCGGGACGGGCCCCGCCGTCCTGGCCGGGGACGCCCTGCTGGCCGCCGCCTTCGAGACCCTCGCGGGGGAGGGCGCGGCGGGGCAGGCGGCGGCGATCGTCCCGCGCGCCGTCCGGACCCTCGGCCGGGCCGTCATCGAGCTGGTCGAGGGCCAGAGCGCCGACCTCGCGTTCGAGGAGCGCGGCGACGTGACCCTCGACGAATGCGTCGCCATGGCGTACCGCAAGACCGGCGCGCTGCTCGGCGCCGCCTGCGCGCTCGGCTCCGACCACGGCGGCGGCAGCGCCGCGCAGACCGCCCGCCTCCGCACCTTCGGCGAGCGGCTCGGCCTGGCCTTCCAGCTGGCGGACGACCTGCTCGGCATCTGGGGCGACCCGGCCGTCACCGGCAAGCCCGTCCACTCCGACCTCCGCACCCGCAAGAAGTCGCTGCCCGTCGTGGCCGCGCTCAACTCCGCCACCCCCGCCGCCCACGAGCTGGCCGCGCTCTACCTGCGCGACGAGCCCCTCACCGACGACGACGCGTCCCGGGCCGCCGCGCTCATCGACGCCGCCGGCGGACGCGCCTGGACCACCGCCCGCGCCGACGCCGTCCTCGCCGACGCGCTCCGCGAGCTGGACGCCGCCTCCCCCGCCCCCGTCGCCGCCGCCGAACTCCGCACGCTCGCCCGCCTCATCGCCCACCGCGACCGGTGAGGCACGCCCTACACTGCGAGGCGTGCCGCCCCTAGAACCCGACGATCCACGACAACTCGGCGTCTACCGGCTCACCGCCCGGCTCGGGCAGGGCGGCCAGGGCGTCGTGTACCTCGGGCATGCCGGGGACGGCGCCAGGGTCGCGGTGAAGGTGTTCCACGCGCAGCTCACCGCCGACTTCGGCACCCTCGACACGTTCGCCCGCGAGATGGACGCGGCGAAGCAGGTCGCGCGGTTCTGCACCGCGCAGGTCCTCGACTCCGGCACGTTCGGCGATCGGCGTTACATCGTCACCGAGTACGTCGACGGGCCGCCGCTCAGCCGCGTCGTCGCCGAGCAGGGCCCGCGCTCCGGCGCCGCGATCGACCGGCTCGCCGTCGCGACCGCCACCGCGCTCGTCGCCCTGCACGACGCCGGCATCGTGCACCGCGACCTCAAACCGGACAACGTGCTGATCGGCGCGGACGGCCCGCGCGTCATCGACTTCGGCATCTCCCGCGCGCTGACCGGCGCGCAGACGATGGTCAGCCGCGCGATCGGCACGCCCGCGTACATGGCGCCCGAGCAGCTCCAGCCCGGCGAACTCGGGCCCGCGGTGGACGTGTTCGCGTGGGCGTCGACGATGGCGTTCGCCGCGACCGGGCGTCCGCCGTTCGGCAACGAGTCCATCCCGATCGTCTTCAACCGGATCGCGAACGGGGAACCGAACCTCGACGGCATCGAGGAGCCGCTGCGGGGCCTGCTCGCCGAGTGCTTCGCGAAGGACCCGGCGCGCCGTCCGTCCGCGCAGGACATCCTCGACCGCCTCGTCCGGCGGACGGGCCGCGCCCGTCCCGCCGTCCCGCCGATCATCCCCGCTCTCCCTTCGGACGCGCTCCCGCCCGACCCCCTGCCGTCGGACGCGGTGACAGCACCGCACAGCCACGGCCCACCCATCCCAGCCGGTCCGCCGCAGTCGGGCGGCACACAGCCCGGCCCGGTCGACCCGCGCGGCGGGCGCCGCAAGGGTGCGGTCATCGCCGGTGCGGGCGGCGCGGTCGCGGCGGCCGTCGCGATCGTGTTCGCGGCCGTCTGGTTCGCGGACGGCGGCTCCCCGGACGACGGCGCCCGAGCAGAACCGCGCGCCTCGACCGGCGCGGTGACCTCCCCGTCCGCCAACGCGAGCCAGGCGGGCGGCCAGGGCACGGTCGCCCCGCCGAGCCCGAGCGCGTCGAACACGGCCACGTCGAAGCCGTCGTCCGCGACGTCGTCGAAGCCGAGGCCGTCGGCGTCGCTGCCGAGGCGTCCGAAGCCCGTCCGGGTGGATCTCGGGCCCGGGCATTTCACCGCGTACTGCAAGAAGCTCGGCTGGGAGTGGGTCGAGTACCGGACGTCGCCGAGCACCGGCGCGTACTGCGTCAAGAACTCGGGCGCCACGATGAAGCTGTCGGCGGCCCAGCTCGACGCCGGATGCCAGTGGCGGTACGGCGACTCCCGCGCCCGCCACTACTTCAACGGCAAGTCGAACTGGTGCTACGCGATGAAGCCCGCTTCCTGATCGATCACCTGTTCGAGTAGAGTCTCGTGCCGTGCAGGCGAAACAAACAGGCGTCCGCGACCATGTGCCGTTCCTGTGCCCGGCGGGCCACCGGCTCGAACCGGGCCGCGTCATCGTCGGCTGGTCGCCGTGCATCTGCCCGCCGTGCGACGAGCGCGGCCGCGGGCTGCGCGGCCACCGCACGTACCTGTGCCTCGACTGCAAGGACGAGCACGTCACGACCAAGTGCTACCTGCCGCACCACGTCCCCGCCAACAACACCGCCTACCGCTGGCCGTGAGCTGGCTATCGCTGCCGCTTGATGCCCGCGATAAAGGCGCGCCACTCTCCGGCCGCAAGGACGAGCTTCGGCCCGTCGGGGTCCTTGGAGTCACGGACGGCCACGGCCGGGTCGACCACCGCGACTTCGATGCACTCGCCGCCGGTCTCGCCGCTGTGGCTGCTCTTGCGCCACAGTGCGGACGACAGGTCCAATTCGATCATGTGCCCTCCACCGCATCGTTTAGGAGTTTCAGGGAGTCATCGGCGGATTTCGCCGCACTCCTGATCAAGTCGAAGCGTATCCGGTACTCCTGGACGGTGGCCTCGGAGTCGGTGAGATGCCCGCCGATGTGGCCTTCGGTGTAGACGATGGCGGGCTTCTTGTGGAACTCGAGGATGGTGAACGCACCCATGAGCCCTCCGTATGCGCCCGCGGTGCTGGGGACGATTTGGATCGAGATGTTGTAGCGTTCCGCCTCCTCGATCAGGCGTCGATACTGGTTGCGCATGACCTCTGCGTTGCCGAGCACGCGGCGGAGCACCCATTCATCGAAGATCGCAATGATGCGCGGAGGGTGCAGTCGCGTGAGAATGCTCTGCCGCTGCATCCGTTCGGCCACCAGAGGTTCGATCTCCTCCTTGTCCCGACCCGACTTCAGTACCTCGTGGGCGTACTCAGGGGTCTGGAACAGTCCGTGGATGACGAGTGGGTTGAAGATGTACGCCGTCGAGGCGATGGCCTCGTTCCGGACGTATTCGGGGAAGCCCGGCGGCAGGGCGGCGTAGCGGCGGTGTTCCTGGATGCGCTTCCAGTGGCGCACGAAGACGCCGTTGGTCTTGAAGTAGGTGTCGAGGTTCTCCGCGAAGTCGCGGGACGGGACGGCCTTGGCTGTCTCGACCTGGCTGATCCACGTCGACGAGTAGCCGAGGTCCTCGGCCAGCTTAGACTTCGTCAGACCGGCGAGTTCACGCCAGGCGGTGAGTTCGTCCGCGAAAGCGCGGATGGCGGGCTCGTCGTGCGGTTCCTTCTGTGCGGGCATGGTGACCCCCCGGGGAGTAGAGCCGGATGGCGCTGTCACCTCGGAAATATCACACTCAGAAGCGATGAGTTGCCGAAAGTAATCAATTGGGGGCGGGTCAGCCTCCGTCGTTGAGGCACACTCATCCCGTGATCGACTTCATCGACGAGTTCCTCAGCCTCAGGCCCGGCACCATCGTCTACTATCCGGCAGACCTCGACCATCCAGTCGCCGGGACCTGGAGCATCGACATACCCCTGGAGCCCTTCTCCGCGGACGGCGAATACGAACCGGAGACCTTCCGTCCTGGACGAGGCGGGCCCACGCTCGTTGATACCGCGTTCAGCCTCGACTCCATCAGCCTCCCGGCCGCGAGCCTCGCCGAGCTCAGCGGCCGCGCGTTCACCTTTCCGGTGAATCCCGAAGAGGGCTACATCGACGGGTCGATCTACATGGTGGCCACCCACAACCCTGTCGACGTCACTCGCATCGTCTTCGGCGAAGCGGCCGAGGACATGATCCCCGCGACACTGCATGCGGAACTCATCCTGGAGACCGTAGAGATGAACAACCGCACCGCCATCCTGGAGACGACACTGCGCTTCAAGCACTGCCAGCTTGCGGTGTCGTGAGCCCGCGCGTCAGGCGTTGCGTTCCTGGGCTACCTGTGTGCGGACGGCCGGGACGACGTCCTCCGCGAAGCGCCTGATCTGGGTCTCCTGGTCGCCCTCCGCCCAGAGGACGAAGGTGTCCATTCCGGAGCCGACGGCGAGGTCGGTGAGCTCGTCCGTCCACTGGGACGCGGGGCCGCGCAGGAAGCCCTCGGACGCGCCGCCGGTGATCGTCCCGCTGATGTTGTAGAGCCTGCGGACGTCCGCCGGGTCGCGGCCGGCGGACGCGGCCGCCTCGTCGATGCGCGCGTGCATCCCGGGCAGCCGCTCCGGGGTGGCCCAGGGCGAGGACGGGAGCCAGCCGTCGGCGGCACGTCCCGTCAGCGCCAGGCCGCGCGGGCCGCCGACGCCGAGCCACAGCTCCATCCGGTGCGCCGGGACGGGCCCGGCCTTGGCGCCCTTCAAGCGGTAGTGGTCGCCCTCGAAGCGCAGGTTGCGCTCGCCGCTCCACACCTTGCGGATGACGGTGACCGCCTCTTCCAGGGCGTTCGCGGCCTCCTTCGGGGTGCGGCGGGGGCCGCCGAACGCCTCGATCGCGTCCCAGAAGCCGCCCGCGCCGAGGCCCAGTTCGGCGCGGCCGCCGCTCAGCACGTCCAGGCTCGCGGCGGCCTTCGCCAGCACCGCCGGGGGACGCAGCGGCAGGTTCGCCACGTCCGGGAAGACGCGGACGCGTTCGGTGACGGCCGCGACCGCGCTGAGGAGCGTCCACGTGTCGACGTAACGGCGCTGGTAGGGGTGGTCCTGCACGCCGATCAGGTCGAGGCCCGCGCGGTCGGCGGCGCGCGCCGTGTCCAGGAGCGGGTCGTCGGCGTTCGGGACGAGGAAGTAGCCGAATTCCAGTGGCCTGCCGTAGTCGCTCATGCCGCCGAGAACCCCGCGCCGTGACGCCTTGTTCCCGCCTGGATCAGGGCCTGGTCAGCCCTTGATCTGCGTCCAGGCCTGGGCCCAGCGGGAGTAGTCGACGCAGGAGTCGCCGCGGTCGTCGCCGCAGTCCTTCGTCGGCGTCCGCCAGAACGCCAGGCGCTTGTAGAACGCCTGGTCGCCGACGCGGAACGTCGAGCAGAAGCCCTTCGCGGTGTACCGGCACGCCTTCGGATTGGCGGGCGCCTCGCCGAACCACTGCGCCACCTGCGCCTGCACCCTCGGCGCCGTGATCCAGTTCATCCACTTGTACATGCAGGTCGGATGCTGCGCCTTCGAGGAGATCATCCAGGTGTCGGACCAGCCGGTCGCGCCCTCCACCGGGATCGTCGTCGCCACCGGCGCCTTCTCCGCCAGCGCCAGGTTCGCGGTGACCTGCCAGCCGATGCCCGCGTAGTTGTACCCGCTCGTGAACGAGTGGAGCTCGTCCAGGTAGGACACGAAGTACTGGTTGACGTTCGGCCGCTGCCGCTTGAGCAGGTCGACCGCGGCGGCGAACTGCTCCTCGTCCAGCGCGTAGACGTCGGTGATCTTCAGGTCGGGGCGGTGCGTCTTGAGGTAGAGCGCGGCGTCGGCGATGTAGATGGGCGAGTCGTAGGCGACGACGTGCCCGGCGGCCGGTGAGTTCTCGTCCCAGATGACGTTCCAGGACGTCGGGCGCTGCTGGAACTTGTCCGTGCGGTACATCAGGACGTTCGCGCCGTACCCGTGCGGGACGCCGTACATCTGCCCGTTGACGGAGTTGTACGGCTGGTTCTTCAGGTATCCGGCGATGTCGGCGTAGTTTCCGATCAGGCCGGTGTTCACGGGCGCGACCAGCCCGCCGTGGACGAGCCGCAGGCTCGCGTCGCCGGACGCCGACACGCCGTCGTACCGCCCGGTCTCCATGAGCGCGACCATCGCGTCCGACGTGTCGGCCACCTTCGTGGTGACCTTGCAGCCGGTGGCCTTCGTGAACGGGGTGACCCAGTCGACCTTCTTGTCGTTGGAGCCGTTCTCGGCGTAGCCCGTCCAGACGACCATGTCGAGCCGGCCCTCCGGGGTGCCGAGCTGCTGCGCCATCGGGATGTCGGGCGGCGCGGCGGAGCCGCCGGAGTCGCCGCCGCACGCGCCGGTGAGCGCCACGGTCGCGGCCAGGGCGGCCGCGGCGAGCAGGATCTTCGTCGCGTGCGGAGTACGAGCCATCACGCTGAGGCATCGTAGGGGGATTTCGGGTCGTTGGTGTGCACAAAACGTGATGATCTGGAAACTGTCGACACACGGCGGCGCGCGGTTCTAGGCTCTCCTGCGTCCCGCGCCCGCTCTCCGTCGCCCCGCGCCCGCCGTCCGTGACCGCCATCCGCCCCGTTTTCCGCGTCCGTTCTCCGCCCGTTCCCCGCCGTCGTTCTCCGTCACCGTCGTCCGTCCGAGTGAAGGTTCAGCCGAAGTGCCAAATCGAGGCCGCACCGTGGACTCAGCCGCCGGCCGGCGGCGCGTCCTCAAGGCGGCGCGATTCCGCTCCATCCGCTTCAAGGTCGTCCTGATGGTGACCGTGTCGGTGGTCTCGCTCGGCGGGCTGTGGGCGTTCGCCGCGAGCATCGCGCTCGGCGAGGGCCTCAACCTCCGGCACGTCGAGACCGTCCAGGACCACTACGGGTACCCGTCCGGCGCGCTCGGCAGCGCGCTGCAGGCCGAGCGGCGGCTGTCGATGGTCTACCTCGGCGGCCGGGCGGACGGCGACCGGGCGTCGATGGAGTCGGGCCGGCTGGTCACCGACCGGCAGGCCGCCCTGTTCCGCCGGCTCGTGACCGACCGGGGCGCCCGCGACGCCGCGTCCGCCGACACCCGCCGCCTCGCCGACAAGATCCTCCGTGAGCTGGACGGCCTGGACGCCCGCCGCCGCGCCATCGACGCCGGCAGGACCGACCGGACGCGCGCCTTCGCCGACTACACGGCCCTCCTCGGCGACGTCGGCTCGCTCCAGGGCTCGCTCGCCACCCTCGACAACTCCGAGATCGCCAGGGACGCCCGCAACGAGACGGCGCTGGCCCGCGCCCGCGAGATCCTCGCGCAGGAGGACGCGCTCCTCGCCGGCGCGCTCGCCGCCGGACGCGTCACGCCCGCCGAGCACGCCCAGTTCATCAAGCTCGTCGGGACGCAGCGCGCCCTCTACGGGTTCGCCGCGTCCGAGCTGCGGGCCGCCGACCAGGCCTACTACAAGCGCGTCGTGTCGATGCCCGAGTACGGCAGGCTCCGCACGCTGGAGGACCGCTTCGTCGCGTCCCCGCGGCTGATCAACGCCGCGGGCGGCACCGGCGTGCTGTGGAAGACCACCGCCGACTCCAACCTGACCCGGCTGCGCGGCCTCGAACTGGCGGTGTCGGCGGGCGCGGAGAAGCGCGCCGAGCCGATCTCCGGCGCCATCATCACCCGGGTCGTCCTCGCGGGCGCGCTCGGGCTCGTCGCCGTCGCGGCCTCGCTCGTCCTCGCGGTGTGGGTCGCCCGGTCCATCATCCGCGAGCTGGCCGGGCTGCGCCGCGAGGCGCTCGACCTCGCCGACGTCCGGCTGCCCGGGGTGATCCGGCGGCTGCGCCGCGGCGACGAGGTCGACGTCGCCGCCGAGGCCCCGCCGCTCGGGTTCGGCACCCGCGAGATCGACCAGGTCGGCGAGGCGTTCAACGCGGCCAGGCGGACGGCGATCCAGAGCGCCGTCGAGGAGGCCACGCTCCGCCGCAACGTCAGCGACGTGTTCGTCAACCTCGCCCGCCGCAGCCAGACGCTGCTGCACCGCCAGCTCAAACTGCTGGACGCGATGGAGCGCCGCATCGAGACGCCCGACGACCTGGAGGACCTGTTCCGCGTCGACCACCTCGCCACCCGCATGCGCCGGCACGCCGAGGGTCTGATCATCCTGTCCGGCCAGGTGCCAGGCCGCGGCTGGCGCAGCCCCGTCGCGATCGTGGACGTCGCGCGCGCCGCCGCGTCCGAGGTCGAGGACTACACCCGGGTCAACGTCGCGCCGATGAGCCGCGCCGCGATCGTCGGCCCGGCCGTCGCCGACGTCATCCACCTGCTCGCCGAGCTGATCGAGAACGCCACCGTGTTCTCGCCGCCGCACACGACCGTCCAGGTGCAGGGGCAGCCCGTCGCGCACGGCTTCACGCTGGAGGTCGAGGACCGCGGCCTCAGCATGGACGCGGCCGGGCTCGCCGCCGCCAACGAGCGGCTCGCCAACGCCGCCGAGTTCGACCTGTCCGACAGCGCGCAGCTCGGCCTGTTCGTCGTCGGACGGCTCGCGCGGCGGCACCGCATCAGGGTCACGTTGCGGACGTCCCCGTACGGCGGGATGACCGCGATCGTGCTGCTGCCCGAGGACCTCGTCGTCCGGGACGGCGCCGACGCCGAGCCGGGCGGCGCGCCCGCGCTCACCACCGGCCGCGGGGAGGACGCGCTCGTCTCCGCCGGGACGGTCCTCGGCGGGCAGTCGGCGTTCGACCAGGGCGGATCCGTCCTGCAGCTCCCGCCAGGACGCCACCAGGCCCCGCCGGACGCCGGCGATCCCATGGGCGGCCGGCTGAGCGACCCGCTCGGTGATCCGCTTGGTGGTCCGCTCGGCGGGTCCGCGCCTTCCGACTCCGATGCCAAGACCGGCCCTCTTCCCGTGTTCGAGGAGCCGATGCAGGGACCGCCCCCGCTCGCGCGGCGGACGCCGGCGCCGTCGGCATGGGGTGAGCCGCCGTCCGCCACGGCGGCGGTCGCGGAGCCCGAGCCGGAGCCCGAGCCCGAGCCGGCGCCTGCGTGGGAGCGGCCGCCCGGGATCCCGCGATCGCCGCGCGAGGTCCGGCGCCGTCCCGCCGGGGGAGGCGGCGCCGAACGGCCGCCGCTGCCGAAACGCGTCCGGCAGGAGAACATGGCCGCCCAGCTGCGCGAGGCGCCCCTCGCCGGGTCCGTCCCCCTCTCCGCCCCCGTGCCGGACGCCGAGCCCGAGCCCGGCGCCGATCCGGGATCCGAGGGGGCGCGCCCCCGCCGGACGCCCGAGGAGCTGCGGTGGATGATGTCGTCCATCCAGCAGGGCACCAGGCGCGGCCGCGCCGAGATCCTGGACAACGAGGACATGTGACGGACCATGACCGGTCCTGGCGCCGAATGGCTCGATGAGGAGGCGGGGCCGATCGTCCGGTCCTACGCCCTGACGCGCGGCCGGGCCAGGCCCGCGACCGCGGAGCCCTTCGACATGATCACGATCATCTCGACGGCGGCGCGGCCCCGGTCGGGCTCGCCCGGCATCGGGCCGGAGCATCTCGACATCCTGGAGATGTGCCTGCAGCCGCAGCCGGTCGCCGAGATCGCCGCCCGGATGGGGCTGCCCCTCGTCGTCGTGCGCGTCCTGCTCGGGGACCTGCTGCACCACCGGCTCATCACCGCAACCCGCCCCCCACCGGAGAGCGCGCTCTCCAAGGAACGCCTGTTGAAGGAGGTGCTCGATGGCCTCCAAGCGCTCTGACGGCGCAGGATCGGTCGTCCAGGCCGCGGCGGCCTCGCCCTCGGCCTCGTCCCCGTCCTCGGACCCGCCCTCGGATTCGAACGCGCCCGCGTCCTCGGCCGAGTCGGCGCCGGTTCCGGCGGCGTCGGCCCCGGCTCCGGTCGCGGTGAAGCTCCTGGTCGCCGGGGGATTCGGCGTCGGCAAGACGACGCTGGTCGGCGCCGTCAGCGAGATCCGCCCCCTGCAGACCGAGGAGCTGCTCACCGACCGGGGCCTCGGCGTCGACGACACCGGCGGCGTCGAGCGGAAGACCACCACCACGGTCGCGATGGACTTCGGCCGCATCACGATCCGCGCCGGGCTCGTCCTGTACCTGTTCGGCACGCCGGGCCAGGACCGCTTCTGGTTCATGTGGGACGAGCTGTCCTACGGCGCGCTCGGCGCCGTCGTCCTCGCCGACACGCGCCGCCTCACCGACTCCTTCGCCGCCGTCGACTACTTCGAGAACCGCGGCCTCCCGTTCGTCGTCGGCGTGAACCGCTTCGACGACGGCTACGACTACACCGCCGACGAGATCCGGGAGGCGCTCGACCTCGGCGAGGGGCCGCCGGTCATCCTCTGCGACGCGCGCGACCGCGCGTCCGGGAAAGAGGTCCTGACGACGCTGATGAAGCACATCCTGGCCGTCCACCGGGCGCGGCGCCGGTCGAGCGCGCCCGCCCTTTAGGCGGGCCCGCGGGCGGGCGGCTCGGGCTCGTGGCCCGCCGGTACGCTGCCGGGACATGCATCGGACACGCGCGCGGCTCTCGGACGGCCGCGAGATCGTCTACTACGACGAGGCCCCGGGCCGGGCGCCCGCCGCCGACCCGCGCGGCCTCCCGCCGGTCGAGCCGGTGTGCGAGGTCCGCCGCGACCCGCTGACCGGCGACCACGTCACGATCACGGCGCACCGCAACACCCGGACGTTCCTGCCGCCCGCCGACCAGTGCCCGCTGTGTCCGGGCGGCCCGGCGTCGGAGGTCCCTGATCCGTCCTATGACGTCGTGGTTTTCGAGAACCGGTTCCCGTCCTTCGACGTCCGGACGCCGCCGCCCATCTCGTCCCCGGTCGACGGGGTGGAGCGTTCCCGTGGCACCGGACGCTGCGAGGTCGTGTGCTTCACCGACGAGCACGCCACGTCCATGTCGCGCCTGCCGGTGTCCCGCGTCCGGACGGTCGTCGACGCCTGGGCCGACCGCACCGCCGAACTTTCGGCGCTCCCGGACGTCGAGCAGGTCTTCGTCTTCGAGAACCGAGGCGTCGAGATCGGCGTGACCCTGCACCATCCGCACGGGCAGATCTACGCCTACCCGTTCGTCACGCCCCGCACCGGACGGATGCTCGCGCAGGCCGCCGCCCGTCCCGGCCTGTTCGGCGACGTGCTGACGGCCGAGCGGGCAGGGGCCCGCGTCGTCCTGTCCGGCGAGCACTGGACGGCGTACGTCCCCGCCGCCGCCCGATGGCCGGTCGAGGTGCACCTGATGCCGCACCGCCACGTCCCCGACCTGGCCGCCCTGCGCTCCGCCGAACGCGACGAGCTGGCCGTCCTGTACCGCGACCTCCTCCGCCGCTGCGACGCCCTCTACGACACGCCGCTTCCGTATGTGGCGGGCTGGCACCAGGCGCCGGCAGGCGAGGGACGCGACCTCGTCCGCCTGCACCTCGAGCTGTTCTCCGTCCGCCGCGCGCCCGGCAAGATCAAGTACCTGGCCGGGTCCGAGTCGGGCATGGCCGCCTGGATCAACGACGTCCCGCCCGAGGACGCCGCCGCCCGCCTCCGGGATATCACCGGCGGCTGATGCGTCATTGGCGGCTGATCGTCCGGCTGACCCCGGCCGCGATCGTCGTCGCGAGCACCCAGCCGCCGATGACCAGCCCGTACGCGAGCCACTGGTACCCGCCGGACGGCTTGAACGCCTTCTCCTGCCCGAAGTCGATGATCGGCAGCATCAGGTCGAGCGTGTAGAACAGCGCGTTGAACGGCGGATGCTCGTCGGCCTTCAGCGGCTCGGGCGGACGCGCCCCGAACGCCGCCGCCCCGGCGGCCAGCAGCCCGCCCAGCCAGGCCGCCGCCCACACCGGACGGAACCCGTACCCGACCGTGACGTCTTGCAGGTATCCCCAAAGCCGCGCGTACCAGGGACGCGTCCGGCGGAGCCTGCGCTGCTTGGCGAGCTGCACGTTCCGCGCCGCCCGGTCGTCCCCGGCCTGCCGGTACGCGGCGGCGAGCTGCTCGTAGGCGTGCGGGACGTACCCCTCCGCGTCCTGCTCCAGCATCGCGATGCGCACCTTCGCGGGGAGGCGCGGGGCGAGCGCGCCGTACGTCAGCCCGTCCAGCCACACCGTGCCGCCCAGCGCGCCCGGCGGGACGTGCAGCAGCCCGAAGGTGCCGCGGAGCAGGTTGGCCTCGCCGTCGACCCTGCCCTCCCGCAGCCACACCTCCCCGATCGTGGCGCTGGTCGCGCGCAGCGACGACAGCCGCGCCTCCGTGAAGACGAGCAGCCCCGGGATCGTCGCGCCGCGCAGGTTGACCTCCCCGTCGAACCGGGCCCGGGTGGCGATCACGTCCGTTCCGGCGGTGAGGTTGTCGGCGCACAGGGACAGCCCGCCGGGGTTGGCGACCACGGCGCCGACCAGCTTCACCCTGCCGGAGACCGTCGCCCCGTCCAGCCGGACCTCCCCGTGCACCACCAGCCCGTCGCCGACGAGGTCGCGTTCGATGGCGGAATGGCTGAGCTGCAGGACCTCCTCGCCCGGCGCGTCCTCCCGCCCGATGCGCGCCCGCTCAAGGAAGAGAGCGTCGGACAACCGCGCACCGATGAGCCGGACCTCTCCGAGGATCCGGCAGTCGGTGAGGCGCAGCGTCGTCTCCACCCGCAGGCCGCCCGCGTCCAGGCCCGGCAGGTAGGACTCGGACAGGTTCAGCCGCCGGAGGCGCGCCCCGAAGAGTATGGGCGGCTCCTCGAAGTGGCACGCGGTCAGCCGCACGGGATGCTCGACCGTCACGTAGGGCGCGCTGAGCACGCCGACGATGCGCGCGCCGGTGAGCCGCAGCGCCGCGACGTCGCCGTCCACCAGCGGTCTCAGCAGCAGCTTGCGCAGCACCTCGGCGCGCACCGTGCGCGCGGGCCCCCAGGCGGCTCCGTTCTCCGGATCGTCGTCGGCGCCGTCCCGGAGGTCGACCGATGCCCCGGTGGGGAACGCCCGCCAGACGCGCCGCTCGACGGGCGTGAGATCAACCGGTTCCACGACGAACGAACCTAGCCCAACCCGGCGAATCCCGGCGGCTCGCCGGATAGGCATTGTTTCGCCACTTCGTGGAACGATCTGAGGCCGGTGCCCTACCCTCCCTCGCATGCCGGAAAGCGTGCAGGCGACCCCGCTGGCGGACGGGTCGTTCGACGGCGTCGCCGCCACCGCGCAAGGCCCGCCGCTGGTGTTCACGTCCCGGACGGCTCACGGCGCGAACACCGGCCAGGCCTGGGACCTGGCGACGCGCGCGGTCCTCGGCCCGCCGGTCCCCGACTTCCCCGCCGAACGCGCCGAGTGGACGTTCGGCCTCCCCACCGGATCGCCGACCGTCGCGTGGACGCACCGCGACCGCGTCCACGTCCAGGACGTCCGCACGGGCCGCGAGCTCGTCCTGGACGGCCAGCCCGACCTGCTCGCCCTGGCCGTCCACGGCGGCCGCGGCGCCGTCGTCGCGGTCTTCGGTCCCGCGAACGACGCCGAGGTCGTCGTCTGGGACGCGCTGACCGGCGAGCGCCTGGCCGAGTTCGCGCTGTGGCTCGGCCACCGCACGGCCATCGACCGCACGGCCCTGCACGCCACCCCGGCGACCGGCCCGCTCATCGCCCTGACCGGCGGCGCCTCGGACGCCGTCGTCGTGGACGTCGAACGCGGCGAGGACGTCGCGGCCGTCCCGTCCACCCGTGCGGCGCCGCCGCCGTCGCCGCACGGCCTGGTCCTGGTCCAGCCGGTGGAGAGCGCCCTGCACGTCCGGGGCCTGGACGGCGACAGGCTCGCCGTCCTCACGGCCCCCGCCCCATGCGACCGGGTGGCGACGTCCGGCACCGGCGGCACCGGCCGTCTGCTGGTCGCCGCCGGCCTTGAGGGCGACCCCTGCACCGTCCTGGCCTGGGACGCGGCGCTGACCGGGAACGGGATGCCCATCGCCCCGTCCCACTGCGTCAAGGTCCCGGCCCCCGTCAACGACCTGGCCCTCACCCCGGACGGCACCCTCCTGACCGCCACCGACGAGGGCCTCCACGCGACCCCCCTGCGCCCCTAGGCGGCGAGCAGGCCCTCGATGACGCCGACGACGTGGTCCGCGTAGGGGCGAAGCCGGTCCCGGAGGTCGTCCCACTGATCGTCGCGGTCACCGAGGTAGATCGACCTGGCTCGGGCCAGCACCGGACGGTGCTCAGCGGGCAGCAGGCCGGTCCGGGCTCGGGCCCGGCGGCGGAATCTCGCCGCGCTCGAATTCGGCGCGCAGCCATTCCCCGTACTGGAATTCGCAGTCCGGCGGGTAACGCCACGGCCGGACGGCCGACTGGACGACGACGGTCAGCTCCACGGGACGCGTCGCGCCCTCGGCCGGATAGCGGGAAACCGCGAGCAGCCCATCGCTCAGAACCCGCCGCGCCTCGGCCGTCATCGAATGTTCCACCACCACGAGGACGTCCAGGTCGCTGTGCGGTCCCAGCTCGCCGAGCACGGCCGAGCCATGCGGATAAGCGCCCACGGCGTCGGCCTCGAAAACGCCGCGGATCAGCCGCACAATGCCGTCGATCTGCGTCACCGCCAGCCCCTTCGCCGCCATGCCGGACGCTATCAACGCGCCCGTGTCATCGCCTCATCGATTCAGCGGAAACGGCGCGTCTCGTCCTGGCGGAACCGCGAATTGGAAAGCGCTTTCCGAGGTACCGTGAGGGGCGTCACAGGGCGCGGTGAGGAGGGGCGGCGATGACGGCGCAGGGGCCCGGGGCCGGTGGACGGGCGTACGTGACCCTGCAAGACGTGGCGCGGGAGGCCGGCGTTTCGCTCGCCACCGCGTCGCGCGTCCTCAACGGGACGGCGCAGGTCCGCGCCGACCTCCGGGAGCGCGTGCTCGCCGCCGCGGCCGACCTGAGCTACACCCCGAACGCGCACGCGCAGGCGCTCGCGAGCTCGTCCAGCAAGTCCGTCGGGCTGGTCTGCCACGACGTCAGCGACCCGTACTTCGCCGCCATCGCCCACGGCGTGATGCGCACCGCCGCCGAGCACGGCATGCTCGTGATGCTCGCCAGCACGTTCCACGACCCGGCCCGCGAGGTCGCGTACGTCGCGATGCTGCGCGCCCAGCGGGCCCGCGCGATCCTGCTCATCGGCTCCGGCTTCGAGGACCACGACTGGGAGCGCTCGATGGCCGCCGAGCTGGACCCGTACCAGCGCACGGGCGGCCGCGTCGCCGTCCTCAGCCGGCACCGCGGCCTCAAGGCCGACGCCGTCCTGCCGCAGAACCGGGAGGGCGCCGCCGCCCTCGCCCGCGCCCTGCTCGACCTCGGCCACCGCCGCTTCGGCGTGCTGGCAGGCCCGCGCGTCCTCACCACCGTCACCGACCGGCTGGGCGGCTTCACCGGCGCGCTCGCCGGCGCAGGCGCCCGCGCCGGGCCCGAGCACATCGTCGAGGCGGCCTTCACCCGCGCCGGCGGCTACGCGGCCGCGGTCGAGCTGCTCCGCCGCGCGGACCGCCCGACCTGCGTGTTCGCCGTCAGCGACCTGATGGCGATCGGCGCCCTGGCCGCGTTCCGCGACAACGGCGTGTCGGTGCCCGGCGACATCTCGCTCGCCGGATTCGACGACATCCCGATCGTCCGCGACCTGACCCCGGCCCTCACCACCGTCGCGCTGCCGATGGACGCGATGGGCGAACGCGTCATGGGCCTGGCGCTCCGCGAGCCCGCGTCCCGCCGCAGCCGCGTCGAACGCGTCTCCGGCGAGGTCGTCCTGCGCGCCAGCACCGCGCCGCCGTCGGGCGGGTGAAGCAGAGAACCCGCCCGGAGATTCCGGACGGGTCCTGATCTATCGGCCGGGGAGGCCGTCAACGCGTGGCGTCCTCGTTCGCCTCCGACTCCGCGGGACGCTCGGACTCCGCGTCCTCCGGCAGCCGCTCGGGCCACTCGACGACCTTGGTGCGACGAGGGTTCGCCAAGGGATTGCTCATCGTTACCGCTGTCCTCCTCTTCGGGTCGGCCGAAACAAGGGAAATGTTCCCGATGACCGGCCCGGTTCCGCAAAATGGTCTAGACCGCGCGCTTCACCAGGCCCGCGACACTTCCCCCAACACCGCTGCCCGATCGCCCATTCCCGTCCGAAACCCGCTCGCGGACTGTCGCACGTCCCTGACACCCTCTCCCCATGGACGTCGCCGACCTGATCCGCCTCCAGAACGAGGGCACCCGCCTGAAGTTCCTGTTCTTCTGGGGACACAGCACCCCCGGCCCCGGCTACCTCAGCCAATGGTGGCCGTCCCCTTTCACCGTGGACGGCACCGTCTACGCCACTGCCGAGCACTACATGATGGCCGAAAAGGCCCGCCTGTTCGGGGACGAGAAATCAGCGGACGCCATCGTCGCCGCGTCCCACCCGCGCCGCGCGAAAGACCTCGGCCGCCGCGTCCGCGACTTCGACGAGCAGATCTGGCAGGACAACCGTTTCGCCATTGTCGCCAAAGGCAATGAGGCCAAGTTCGCCCAGAACAACGAACTCCTCGACTATCTCCTCGGCACCCGCAACCGCATCCTCGTGGAGGCGAGCCCCCGAGACCGCGTCTGGGGCATTGGCATGGCCGCCGACGACCCAAACGCCGAAAACCCCTCAGCCTGGAAAGGCCAAAACCTCCTCGGCTTCGCCCTAATGACCGCCCGCGACTCCCTCGGCGCTTACACCGGCACCGAGGGATGACGGCGCCTAGCGGGTGGCGTCGTGGTGGGCCTGAGCGGCAAGGACGTCGTCCGCGCGGCGGGCGATCCACTCGATCAGGCCGCAAAGGGGGAGGACGCCCTCGCGGCCGAGCGGGGTCAGGGTGTACGAGACGCTGGGCGGCGTCGTGGGTTCGACGGAACGGTCGAGCAGCCCGTCCCTGCGGAGCACGCGCAGGGTCTGCGAGAGCATTTTCTCGCTGATCCCGCCGACGCCGTCGCGGAGCTGATGGAAGCGGAGCGGACCGTCCTTCAGCGCGACCAGGACGAGGACTCCCCACCGGCTGGTGATGTGGTCGAGGACCTCGCGGGCGGGGCAGTCGCCGGTGAGGACCTCGGCGGCGGGATCGGCGGGTCGTGACGTCATGACAGGAGCTTACCTTCAGGTGCGTACTTTCTAAAGGTTAGCTGCTTCCGTATCGTGGGCTTCATGGATTCGGTGACCGTGGACGTGTGGTCGGACGTCGTCTGCCCTTGGTGTTACATCGGTAAGCGCCGGTTCGAGACGGCGCTGGACGGGTTCGGGCACCGCGACTCCGTGCGGGTTCGGTGGCGCAGTTTCGAGCTGGATCCGTCCGGAAGCCGGGAGGCCGAGCTGACCCTGCCGGAGCGCATCAGCCGTGATCTGGGCGGTGACGTCGAGCAGGCCGCGCAGCGGATCGCGATGGTCAGCGGGCTGGCCGCGGAGGCCGGCCTGGACTACCGGCTCGACCGGGCCAGGCCGGTGAACAGCTTCGACGCCCACCGCCTCATGCAGTACGGCGATCAGGCCGGGGCCGGCGAAGAGGTGCGCGAGCGGCTGATGCGGGCTTACACGGCCGAGGGGGCGGTGGTGTCCGACATCGACACGCTCGTCCGCATCGGCGCGGAGGCCGGGCTCGACCCGCGCGGCACGGAGAAGATGCTGCGCGGGACGGACTTCGCCGACACCGTCCGGGCCGACGAAGACCTGGGGCATCGCCTCGGTGTGTCGGGCGTGCCTACGTTCGTCTTCGCCGGCCGGTACGCGGTGTCGGGCGCTCAGCCCGTCGAGGTCTTCATGAGGCTTCTGGACGAGGCGGCGTCGGCTTCCCAGGACTCATGACCCGGGGTCCTAGCCTTTGGCCTCCGGGGCGGGGCCGACGAACAGGAGGACCTGGTTCTCGGCCCACGGGGTGGCGTCATGGACGAACCAGGTGGGCGGCACCTGGCCGGGGCGCAGGTCCCTGCTCTCGTTTCCGTCCATGGCGCGGTACTCGGGGACGGTGACGTTCCGCTTCCGGAGGGCGGCCAGCACCTCGCCGACGCGGTGGTTCCGGAACGTCATCCCGTGCATCACCTCGCCCGGGGCCGTCACCGGCGCGGTGCTGTCGTACTGCTCGCCGGGACGCGCCGCGCGTCCGAAGACGATTTCAGCGCTGCCCTTGTAGTCGGTGCGGATCCGGACGCCGACGGGGCACTGGTCGCCTCCGCCGCCGGTCTCGCACTCGCCCTTGGCGGTGATGGCCGTGACGTCGTCCTCGCCGGTGCCCTCGCTCGTGCCCTCCATCACCACGGTGCCGACGATGGAGGGCGAGGACGGCACCAGCGACAGCCTGACGTCGAGGCCGCGGGCCTTGAACTCGGCCCGGTACCGTTCCGGGTCGGCCAGGGGGTCGCGGACCCGGACGTCGATGTAGTCGCCGCCGGCCGTGAAGGCGAGGGCGGCGGCCAGCCTGACCTGGGGGGCCGGCTTCGCCGGATCGTCCTGCGTGACCACGACCGTGACGGCCGCGCACGCCGCCGCGGCGGTCGCCAGCGGGATGCCGACGGTCACGAGCGCCGGACGCCGCCTGCGCGGCGCGGCCGGGGCGGGGACGGTGGCCGTGATGCGGTCGGCCAGACCGGCGGCCGTCTCCTCGGACATCAGTTGCGCGGCCCGCTCGTCGGTGATTGGGGCGAGCCTGCCGATCAGGGTGTCGATGTCGCGGTTCATGCGCGTTCTCCGTTCGGGACGGTGGCGGGCAGGGGACGGGCGTCCGTTTCCGTGCGCTCCAGCGCGCGGGCGAGCCGGCGGCGGGCGCGGTGCAGGCGGATCCGGACCGCGTTGCGGGAGCAGCCGAGGACGGTGGCGATCTCGCCGTGGTCGAGGCCCTCCCAGCCGACCAGGGACAGCAGCTCCCGGTCGGGCTCCGGCAGGCTCCGGAACGCGGCGGCGACGTCCGCGAGATCGCTTTCCGGGCCGGCCGGGCCGGTCGGGTCGGCGAGGTCGGTGCGGAGCCGCGAGCCGAGGTCGGCGGCGAGCGCGGAGCGGCGGCGCTCACCGCGGTGGTGGTTCGCCAGGATCCGGCGGGCCACCCCGTACAGCCACAGCCGCGTTTGAGCGCCGGACGGGACGTCGTCCAGCCGCCGCCAGGCCGTCAGGAACGTCTCCGCCAGGACGTCCGCCGCGTCCTGCGGGTCGGCGGTGCGGCGCAGCGCGTATCCGAGGATGGCGGCGCGGTTCGCCGTGTAGACGTCCTCGAAACGTCGCCGCCTGTCGTCGGGCGGGTGGGAATCCTCCAAAGGGGATGGCAATGCCCCTCCTCTCGGCGCACGCCGCTGGGCGCACTGAATTGACCGGACACACGTCACATGTCCGGACACCGCCCAGCATTTCGCGCGGGCTCTGATCAACTCGCGGAGCGATGCGGACGTAGCATGGGCGGGGGTTGGCGGGCGGCGTTCGGAGGGTGTGCATGCGGCGGCGGCAGGGTCCCGTCTTTCCCGGGTACCTGATGATTCTGCTGGTGGCGTTGCTGGGCCTGGCATTGCAGGTTTCTCCACAAACCACGCATGTAGTGCAACAGTGGGCGCTTCCGGTCATCGTGCTGTGCATGCTGCTGATTCCGCTCGTCCTGGCGTGGGAGAAGGGGCAGGAGCGGCGGAACCTGGCGCGGCCGGTGTGGAAGGGCGACCGGTCGCCGTATCCCGGGCTGGACGCGTTCACCGAGGACGACGACGCGGTCTTCTTCGGCCGGGACGGCGAGATCCAGGAGCTGATGGAGCGGCTGCGCGGCGAGCGGCGGTCGATCGCGGTCACCGGGCCGTCCGGGGTGGGGAAGTCGTCGCTGCTGCACGCCGGGCTCCTGCCGAGGATGGCGCAGCAGCGGCGGTGGGTCATCGTGCCGTCGATGACGCCGGAGGACGACCCGTTCCGGTCGCTGTCCTACAGCCTCGCCGACGCACGGGGCGTGGACGCCGCCGGCATCGAGGCGGATCTGCGGCGGGACGGCCGGGACGGGCTCGGAAGGAGCCTGGACGCCCTGCGCAAGGGGCGGCGGAATCGCGCGGTGCTGGTCGTCGTCGACCAGGCCGAGGAACTCCTGACGCTGGGCGGCGACGACGACCGCGACGCGTTCCTGGGCATGCTCAAAAACGCGATCGACGGCGACCCCAAGCTGTGGGTCGTGTTCATCTTCCGCGCGGAGTTCCTGACCGCGTTCCTGAGCGGCGAGCACGCCGACCTGTTCCGGCATCCGTTCACGGTCACGGCGCTCGACCGGGCCGCGCTGCGGACGGTGATCCGGGAGCCGGCCGAGCGGGTCGGCGTCACGTTCGAGCCGCCTGAGCTGGTCGCGCAGATGGCCGACGACACCGGCGACGGGACGGCCCTGCCGCTGCTCGCCTACCTGCTGCACGAGCTGTACCTGCACGTCGGCCGGAACGGCACGATCACCCTGGAGGACTACCGCAGGACCGGCGGCGTCGACGGGGCCCTGACCCGGCGCGCCGACCGGCTGATGGCGGAGCTGGAGGCGATGGAACCGGCGCCGCCCGTCCTGCAGACCCTGCTGAAGTTCGTCAAGTTCACCGACGGGCGGCCCACGCGGCGGCGCGTGCCGGGCAGCGAGCTGGACGAGCCGGGACGCCTGGTCGTGGACGCGTTCGTCCGGGAGCGCCTGTGCACCAGCGGCCGGGACGGCGAGGACGCGGTGTTCGAGGTGTCGCACGAGGCGCTGTTCTCGGCGTGGGCTCCGCTGCGGCAGACGATCGCGCTGCACGCCGAGGTGCTGCGCCGCATCGCCGACCTGGAGCAGTGGGCCGCGGAGTGGGACCGCTACGACCGCCAGGAGGCGTACCTGCTGCGCGGCGACCGGCTGGCCGGGGCCCGCAAGTGGATCGCCGAGGCGGACGGCCTGGCGACGATCGAGCCGCTCGCCGCCGAGTTCGTCGAGATCTCGCACCGCTCGGACGGCGTCGCGATGCGGCGGCTCGCCGACTCGATCGCCCGGCAGGCGCTCACCGCCTTCCAGACCGACCCGGAGCACAGCCTGCTGCTCGCCCTGGCCGCGCACGAGGAGTGCGCGCCGACCCCGCTGGCGCGGCGGGCGCTGTCGGCCGGGTTCGCGGTCTCCCGGATGCGCGGCGTCCTGCGCGGCCACGACGACAGGGTCTGGTCGGCGGCCTGGTCGCCCGACGGTTCCCTGCTGGCTACCGCGTCGTCGGACCGGACCGTCCGGGTCTGGGACGCCGCGTCCGGCGCGGAGGTCGCCGTCCTGCGGGGCCACGAGGGCACGGTCGCGTCGGCGGCGTGGTCGCCGGACGGCGCGCGGCTGGCGTCCGCGTCCTATGACGGCACGGTGCGGATCTGGGACGTCGCGTCCCGCACCCGCGCGGCCGTGCTGCGCGGGCACGGCGACATGGTGTGGGCGGCGGCCTGGTCGCCGGACGGCTCCCGCGTCGCGTCCGCGTCCCGCGACGGCGACATCAGGATCTGGGACGCGGCGGACGGGACGACCGTGTCGACGCTGAGCGGCCACGAGGGATGGGTCAGGGACGTGGCGTGGTCGCCCGACGGCGCCCGGCTCGCCAGCGCCTCCGACGATCGGACGATCCGGATCTGGGACGCGGCGGCCGGCGGCGAACTGGCGGTCTGGCGCGGGCATGAGGACACCGTCCGGATGGTCGCGTGGTCGCCGGACGGCGCCCGCGTGGCGAGCTGCTCCTACGACCGGACGGCGCGCGTGTGGGACGCCGCGGCGGGCACGTCGCACACGACGCTGCGCGGGCACGCCGACCTGGTGTGGTCCGTCGCCTGGTCGCCGGACGGCGATCGCCTGGTCACCGCGTCCCACGACCGGACGATCCGGCTCTGGTCGGGCCGGGACTGCGTCGAGCTGGCGGTGCTCCGCGGGCACGGCGAGAACGTCCGCGGGGTGGCGTTCTCGCCGGACGGCACGCGGCTGGCCAGCGCCGCCGACGACCGGACCGTCCGGTTCTGGGACACCGACCGCGCCGCCGAGATCACCGTGCTGCGCGGGCACGCCGGCGCGGTCGCGGCGGTCGGCTGGTCCGCCGGCGACCGGCTCGCCTCCGCGTCCTACGACGGCACGGCGCGGATCTGGGTCGACGGCGGGTCGCTGGTGCTGCGCGGGCACGCCGACGAGGTCTGGGACGTGGCCTGGTCGCCGGACGGGGAGCATGTGGCCACCGCGTCCCGGGACCGCACCGCGCGGATCTGGCGCGCCGCGGACGGCGCCGAGGAGGCCGTGCTGGACGATCACGGCGACTGGGTGCGGGCCGTCGCGTGGTCGCCCGGCGGCGACCGGCTCGCGACCGCGTCCGACGACCGCACCGTCCGGATCCACGAGTGGCGCGGCGACGCCGAGCCGCTCGTCCTGCGCGGGCACGAGGACACCGTGCGGGCCGTCGCGTGGTCGCCGGACGGGGAACGGGTCGCGGCCGCGTCCCACGACGGGACGGTCCGGATCTGGGAGAGCCGCACCGGTCTGCAGGTCATGCTGCTGACCGTGCCGCAGAGCGCGGTGCGGGCGATGGCGTGGTCGCCGGACGGCGGGCACATCGCGGCCCTGTCCAGGGACCGGGACGTGCAGATCTGGGACGTCGCGCAGGGAGTCGAGGCAGCGCTGCTGTCCGGGCATGAGGGCTGGGTGTGGTCGATGGCGTGGTCGCCGGACGGCCGCACCCTGGCGACGGCGTCCACGGACCGGACCGTGCGCCTCTGGGACCCCCTGGCCGGACGGGAGCTGTGCGTCGCGGGCGTCCACGCCGACGAGGTGTGGGACGTGACCTGGTCGCCGGACGGGACACGGGTCGCGACCGCGTCGTCCGACCGGACGGTGCGGGTGTGGGAGGCCGTGACGGACGGGGAGGCGCTCGTCGCGCGGGCGCGCAGCCGCGTGTTCCGGCGGCTCACGCAGGACGAGCGCCACACCCTGATGATCCCCGCCCCCCGGACCGCGCCGGAGGGCGACCGCTCACCGGCCTGAGCGGGCGTTGTTCACCGGCCCGAGCGGGCGTTGTTCAGCCGCCTGAGCGGGCGTTGTTCAGCGGCCCGAGCGGGCGTTGTAAGCGGCCCGAGCCGGCGTCGGTCAGCGGCCCGAGCGGGCGTACAGGCGGAACGCGGAGGTGCCGAGGCCGGCGGGTTCGGGGACGCCCGGCGGCTGCGCCCGCTCGTCGTAGCGGTCGCATTCCCGGTGCCATTTGAGGATTCCGGCCATCCAGTCGCGGAGTTCGCCGAGATAGGCGTCGAGCGCGGCGCGGGCGGTGTCGTCGAGGTCCATTTCGTCGGCCAGGGCCGGGAGCTCGTGCTCGGCGAGGTATTCGAACTGGCGGCGGCGGGAACCGATGAGGTCGTTCACGATGGGCAGCGCCTCGTCGCGCCCGCAGCCGAAGAAGTTCTGCACGGCGAGGACGCCGTTGTTGAGCTCGCCCTCGTACTCGATCTCCTTCTGGTAGGAGAAGCAGTCGTTCATGAGGCAGGCGACGTCCATCACGGAGGCGTCGATCTCGCGGAGGGTGCGGGTCTTGAAGACCTCGGCGGGGATCTCGTGGGCGTGCTCGATCCGGGAGAGGCTCATCGTCATTTCGGAGCCGAAGGTGTGGCGGCGCATCTCGATGTAGTCGACGGGGTCGGGGATGCGCGACTGGACGTGGTTGTTCAGTTCCCAGACCCAGCTTTCGACCATGTGCTCGACGGCGGCGCGGAATTCGCGGCGTCCGGCCTCGTTCATGGGCGTGGCGGTCCGTCGCCACAGGTCGGCCAGCCCGGCTTCGAAGGGGTTCTCGGGTTCGGGGGTGTCGCCGCAGTCGAGCGGCATGAACGCGGGGACGCGCGCGTTGAAGTGCTTCGCCCCGGCCATGTCGCGGTCGCGGTTGAAGACGGCGGGGAAGTAGTCGTCGCCGTAGGTGCCGCAGGCCAGCCACTGGGTCGCGAGGTCGAGGGCCTCCGGGCCCGCGTCCGGGTCGAGGGACGCGGCGCAGATCTCCAGCGCCATTCCGGTGAGCAGTTCCTCGTTCCAGATCGGGTCGGGAAGGCGCGGTTGCGGGTCGAACATTCCCAGGTCGCGGCACCAGGCGATGGTGTTCGCCCCGGCGCTCGCGCGGTGCGGGTTGACGCGCGCCTGATAGGGGATGTCGAAGTCGGGCAGCGGCGTCGGCCCCACCTTCTGGTACGGGACGTGCGGAATGCTGATCCGCGCCGACCGGAGCAGGGCGGGAATGCGGGCCGCGGACATGCCCAGCGACTTCTTGTTCATGTAGCGGCCGGAGCGCGTGTGCCATTCGTGGCAGCCGGACTGCCAATCCTGGAGCGCCTTCACGTACACCGAGACGTTCGCCCGCTCGACCGGGTCGAGGGCGTAGTCCTCGAAGAGCTGCGGCAATTCGGTGAGGGTCGTGTTCTCGAACTGGCGGAGCCGGGACGTCAGCAGGTCGTTGACGGTGTCGGCGGCGACCTGCGGGGCGACGCCCAGGAACCGCTCCATCACCAGGACGGAATTGTTGATCTCGCCTTCGGACTCGGTTTCGCGCTGGTAGGAGAAGATGTCGTTCCGCAGATGGACGGCGTCCGAGAACGTGTCCTTGAGGACGCGCAGCGGCCGCGTCCGCACCACGCGCCAGGGGACCTCGACGCCCGCCGCGTGCTCCGCCAGGTCGGCCGACCACGGCGCGCCGCCGACCTTGCGGCGCATCTCGACGTACTCGACCGGGTTCGGGACGCGTCCGGTGCTGATGTTGGACAGCTCCCACAGCGATTCGCGGAGCAGGTTCAGGGTGCTCTCGGAGAACCGGCGGCGCCACGCGTCCGACTTCGCCGGGACGGTCCGCGCCCACAGGTCGGCGAGCCCGCGCTCGACGGCGTTCGTCGGCTCCGGCGGGTCGAGCGACATGAACAGGGGAAGCCGGTCGAGGTACGCCTTCGCGCCCGGCTGGTCCTGCGTCTTCTTGAAGACCTCAAGGAAATGGTCGTCGAAGTAGAACACCCAGACGTACCAGTCGGTGATGAGGTCGAGTTCGGGGCCGTCGCAGTCGGGGTGGGTGTAGGCGCACAGCAGCGGGTAGTCGGCGGATCGGAGTTTGGCCTCGTCCCAGATGTCGGGGGTGCCGGGGTCGCGGTGGTCGTCCAGCATCCGCATCTCGCGCGCCCACGCCATCGTGTGCGTCCGCGCGCCCTCCAGGTGCGGGTTGAGCCGGGCCGGGTACGGGACGTAGAAGTCGGGCAGCTCGAACGGTTGCATCGGCCGGCCTCTCTCTCGCGGCGTCCGGGACGGGCCC
This sequence comes from Actinomadura sp. 1N219, assembly GCF_044326405.1. Taxonomy (NCBI): domain Bacteria; kingdom Bacillati; phylum Actinomycetota; class Actinomycetes; order Streptosporangiales; family Thermomonosporaceae; genus Actinomadura; species Actinomadura sp. 1N219. Next base: position 1,707,621 of record NZ_JBIRAY010000001.1, read on the forward strand.
AGAAGGACCCGGTCGGCAACCTACAGCACCCGCAAAGTTACCGACGGTGACATATTGCTCTCCCGGTTCTCCCGCACGCTCACGGGTAAGGCGGGGTCATGACGGAGTCGTACGAGCCCGCGGAGGTCGGCGACGACTCGCTGGAGCAGAACCTCTTGCTCGTCCGGCGGGTGGTCGACGCCGCGCAGGAGGAGATGCTGGAGAAGGCGAGGCAGCGCGTGCCCGCGCTGCGGCTCGGCGCCGTCGCGGGGGCTTTCGGTGTGCTGGCGACTGCCGCCACCTACCGGATGAACGTGCTGCTGCTGGAGAGGAAGCTGCCGCCGGAGCTGGCGTCGTTCGTCGCGGCGGCCGTGTACGGGGGCGGGGCGGGTGCGGCGGCTATGGCGGCGTCCCGCAGGTGGAAGGGCCTGCCGTCCCCGCTGCCGACCGAGACGGCCCGGCAGGTCGTGGAGATCATCACCGACTCCGACCGTCAGGCCGCGCCTGACCGGCAGGCGTGATCGACAGCCCATGACGGACGTCAGCGGACGCGGCGGCGTGCGCATCAGCGAACTCGGTGACGTGCGGGCCGCGCGCCCCGAGGCGATCGCGGAGGCCGCGGCGGCGCGCGGGCGCCGGACGGGGCCGCCCGGCGCGTCCGGCCGGCTGATGATCATCGCGGCGGACCAGCCGGCGCGGGGCGCGCTCGGCGTCGGCGGCGACCTGACGGCGGCGGCCGACCGGCGCGAGCTGCTCGACCGGCTCTGCGCCGCGCTCGACCGCCCCGGCGTGGACGGCGTCGTCGGCACCCCCGACGTCCTCGAAGACCTCCTGCTGCTCGGCGCCCTGGACGGACGGCTCGCGATCGGGTCGATGAACCGGGGCGGCCTCGCCGGGACGGCGTTCGAGATCGACGACCGGTTCACCGCCTACGACGCCGAGGCGATCGCCGCGTCCCGGCTGGACGGCGGCAAGCTGCGGTTCCGCATCGACGACTCCGACCCGGCGACCGTCCGGACGCTGGAGGCGTGCGCGGGCGCGGTTTCGGCGCTCGCGCGGCGCGGGCTGATGGCGCTGGTGGAGCCGCTCGTCGCGCACCGCGTGGAGGGGCGCGTCCGGGACCTGGTGACGCCGGAGGCGATGATCCGGGCGGTGTCGGTCGCGGCGGGGCTCGGCGTCACGTCGGCGTACACGTGGCTGAAGGCGCCGGTCGTCCCGGAGATGGAGCGGGTGGTGGCGGCGACGACGCTGCCGGTCCTGGCGCTGGGCGCCGATGCCGGCGGCGATCCCCGTGAGGCGCTGGACGGCTGGCGGCGCGCGCTGCGGATCCCGGGCGTCAGGGGCCTCGTCGCCGGGCGGTCCCTGCTGTACCCGCCGGACGGCGACGTCAAAGCCGCCGTGGACGCCGCCGCCGCACTCCTGTGAACAGCCGTCGATCGAGGGTAGGCCCGGAATCATGGACAGCGAATCCACCCCGGTACACGCCGACATCACCCTTGTCGTGAACGGACGTGAGCACCGGCTAAGCGTCGATACCCGCGCGTCCCTCCTGGACGTGCTGCGCGAGAACCTCGGGTTGACGGGCTCGAAGAAGGGCTGCGACCACGGGCAGTGCGGCGCGTGCACCATCCTCATAGGCGGACGCCGCGCGAACGGGTGCCTCGCGCTAGCCGTCGCGCACGACGGAGCGGACATCGTCACGGTCGAAGGGCTCGCACAGGACGGGCAGCTCAGTCCCGTCCAGGAGGCGTTCATCGAGCAGGACGCGTTCCAGTGCGGGTACTGCACTCCCGGTCAGCTCTGCTCTGCGACAGGGATGCTGGACGAGGCCGGGCAAGGCTGGCCCAGTGCCGTTACCAGTGACCTTGGTTCCGACCCCGTCCTGGACGACGACGAGATACGCGAGCGGATGAGCGGCAACCTGTGCCGGTGCGGCGCCTACGTCGGCATCGTCGCGGCGCTGAGGGACGTGGCGCGCCGCAAGAAGGCGGCGAAGGAGGCGGCGGAGGCATGAGGCCCTTCACCTACGAGCGCGCTACCAGCGCCGAAGACGCCCTAACGCGACACGACGGCGAGACCCACTACCTCGGCGGCGGAACCAACCTCGTGGACCTGATGCGGCTCGGCGTGGAAACACCGGCCAGGCTCGTGGACGTCGCGCACCTCCCGTACGACGAGATCCAGCTGACTCCGGACGGCGGGCTCCTCATCGGTGCGGCCGTGAGCAACAGCGCGCTGGCCGCAGACCGGACGGTGCGTGCAGGGCATCCCATGCTGGCGCAGGCCGTCCTGGCGGGGGCGTCCGGGCAGATACGCAACCTGGCGACCGTCGGCGGCAACCTTCTGCAACGCACACGCTGCTCCTACTTCCAGGACGCCGCCAAGCCGTGCAACAAGCGGAACCCTGGCAGCGGGTGCCCGGCACGCGAGGGCGAGCACCACAACCTGGCGATCCTGGGTCATTCGGAGGCGTGCGTGGCGACGCACCCGTCCGACATGGCGGTGGCGCTGTCGGCGCTGGACGCGTCAGTGCACGTCCTAGGGCGCGCCGGGGAGAGGACCATCCCGATTGACGAGTTCCACCGGTTGCCCGACAACGAGCCGGAGCGTGACACCGTCCTGGAACCGGGCGACCTTGTCACGGCGGTCGAGGTTCCACCGCTCGGCATGCCGTCCCGCTACCGCAAGGTCAGGGAACGGGCGTCGTTCGCGTTCGCGCTGGTGTCGATAGCGGCGGCCCTGGAAGTGGACAGGGACGTGGACAGGGACGTGGACAGGGACGTGGACAGGGACGTGGACGGCGGCTCCGTGCGGGACGTCCGGCTGGCGCTGGGCGGTGTGGCGCACAAGCCGTGGCGGGCCTGGTTCGCCGAAGAGGCGCTGCGCGGGCGGCCCGCGACGCGGGAGTCGTTCCTGCGCGCCGCCGAGGCCGAACTGGACGCAGCCGAACCGCTGCGCGACAACGCCTACAAGGTGCCGCTCGCGCGCAACCTGATCGTCCGGACGCTGACCGAGCTGGCCGGAGGGGCCGGAGAGGACGAGCTGGGACGGGGGAGGACGTCATGACCGAACGGCTGGAGAGCCGTGAGAAGGTCACGGGAGCGGCGCGTTACGCGTTCGAGTACCCGGCCGAGAACGTCGCGTACGCGGCGGCCGTCCAGGCGAGCGTCGGACGCGGTGAGATCATCGCCGTCGACACCGAGGCGGCGATGGCGCTTCCCGGTGTGCTCGCCGTCCTGTCGTGCGAGAACGCGCCGAAGCTCAGCGATCCGCCGGACGGCGAACTGGCCTTGTTCCAGTCCCGGACGGTCTCCTACCGCGGCCAGTTCGTCGCGGCCGTGGTCGGCGAGACGCTCGAAACCGCTCGGGAAGCGGCCCGTCTCGTCCGTGTCGAGTACGCGTCGGAGGCGCCGGACGTGCGGCTGCGCACCGACCATCCCGGCCTCTACCAGCCCGGCAAGGTGAATCCGGTCTTTCCCGCTGACACCGAGCAGGGCGAGCCAGAGGAAGTGTTCAACAATTCAGCAGTTCGCGTGGACGTCACCTACACGACGCCCGCCGAGCACAACAATCCGATGGAGCCGCACGCCACTCTCGCCCTCTGGGACGAGCACGGACACCTCACGCTCTACGACTCCACCCAGGGTGCGTCGACCGTCCAAAGCATGCTCGCTAAGACATTCGGTCTGGAGCCGTCGCATGTGCGGGTCATGGCCCCGCACGTCGGCGGTGGGTTCGGCTCCAAGGGAATCCCTAAGCCGAACGTCGTCCTGGCTGCGATGGCCGCAGGCGCCGTGGGACGTCCCGTCAAGTTCGCCGTCCCGCGCCAGCAGATGTACGCGACGACCGGCTACCGGACGCCGACGATCCAGCGTTTCAGGCTCGGCGCGGACACCGACGGACGCCTGAACGCGATCCTCCACGAAGTGGTGGAGCAGACGTCCACCGTCAAGGAGTTCGCCGAGCAGACCGCTACGCCGACCCGCGTCATGTACCAGGCGCCCCACCGGAAGACGTCGCACCGTCTGGTCGCCCTGGACGTCCCCACACCGTCCTGGATGCGCGCCCCAGGCGAGACGCCCGGCATGTACGCGCTCGAATCCGTCATGGACGAGTTGGCCGTCGCCACCGGCATCGACCCGATAGAGCTGCGCATCCGCAACGACACCGACCGGGAGCCGGAGAGCGGCCTGCCGTTCAGCTCCCGCAACCTCGTCGCGTGCCTGAAGGAGGGCGCCGACCGCTTCGGCTGGGCCGGACGCGACCCCGCGACAGGCGTCCGCTGGGAGGGCCGCAAGCTCATCGGCACGGGCGTCGCCGCGTCCACCTATCCCGCCTACATGAGCCCCAACCGCGCGACCGCCCGCGCCGAGCCGGACGGGACGTTCACCGTCCGGATCGCCGCCGCCGACATCGGCACAGGCGCTCGCACTGCCCTCACCCTGATCGCGGCCGAGACGCTGAAGGCGAACCTCGGCGACGTGACGGTCGAGCTGGGCGACAGCGCGTTCCCCAGGGCGTCCGTCGCGGGCGGCTCGTCCGGGACGGCGGGCTGGGGGACGGCCGTCGTCCGCGCCTGCGAAGCCCTGCGCGGGAAACTGAACGGCGCCGTCCCGCCGGAGGGACTGGAGGCCGAAGCCGACACCACGGCGGAGCTCAAGGCGCGCGAGGAGTACGCCCGGCACGCGTTCGGCGCGCAGTTCGCCGAGGTGGAGGTGGACGCCGACACCGGCGAGGTCCGCGTCCGCCGGATGCTCGGCGTCTTCGCCGCCGGGCGGATCATCAACCCGACGACGGCCCGCTCCCAGTTCATCGGCGGCATGACGATGGGCGTCGGGATGGCGCTGCTGGAGGAGAGCGTCATGGACGAGGAGTTCGGCGACTTCCTCAACCGGGACCTCGCGCAGTACCACGTCCCGGCGTGCGCCGACGTCCGCGACATCGACGCGGCGTGGGTGGAGGAGTCCGACCCGCACCTGAACCCGATGGGCTCCAAGGGCATCGGCGAGATCGGCATCGTCGGCGCGGCCGCGGCGATCGGCAACGCCGTCCACCACGCGACCGGGATCCGCGTCCGCCGCCTGCCCATCACCCCGGCCAGGCTCCTCCAGGACCTCTGACCCCCGTGTACCGGCAGGTCCTCGATCCCGTCGCCGGCTCGCTCGGCTGGAGCTCACTCGTCGCCGCGCTGCCGCTGGCGGTGCTGTTCGTCCTGCTCGGGGGCGTCCGCATGCGCGCCTGGACGGCCTCCCTCATCGCGCTTGCCGTCTCCCTTGCCGTCGCGATCTGGGCGTACGGCATGCCCGCCGATCAGGCGTTCCTGGCCGGGACGGAAGGCGCGGCCTTCGGCTTCTTCCCGATCCTGTGGATCGTCATCAACGCCCTGTGGCTCTACAACATCACCGTCACCACCGGCCATTTCGACGTGCTACGCCGCACGTTCGCGCAGGTCAGCGACGATCAGAGGCTGCAGGCCGTGCTGATCGCGTTCTCGTTCGGCGCGCTGCTGGAAGCGCTCGCCGGGTTCGGGACGCCGGTCGCGGTCACGTCCGTGATGCTGATCGCGCTCGGCTTCCAGCCGCTGAAGGCCGCCGTCCTCGCGCTCACCGCCAACACCGCGCCGGTCGCGTTCGGCGCGATGGCGACGCCGATCCTCACGCTCGGCAAGGTCACCGGCGAGTCCAGCGACACGCTCGGCGCGATGGTGGGGCGGCAGACCCCGATCCTCGCGGTGTTCGTCCCGCTCGTCCTCGTCGCCATCGTGGACGGGCGGCGCGGCCTCCGCGAGACGTGGCCGGTCGCGCTGCTGTGCGGCGCCTCGTTCGGGGCCGCGCAGTACGTGACCGCGAACTTCGTCTCGGTGCCGCTCGCGGACGTGGTCGCGTCGCTGGTGTCGGCCGCCGCGGTCGTCCTCGCCGTCCGGCTGCGCCCGGAAGCGCCTCCCGTCCCCGCCCCGGTCGCGGGCGGCGCCGCCGACGAGCCCACCCCCGAGTTCGCCGCCCGCGTCGAGGGCGGCCGTGTCGAGAGCGGCAGCGTCGAGGGCGGTCGTGTCGAGGGGGACCGGCGGGTCGCCCCGGTCACGGACTCGCGCGCCGAGATCGTCCGGGCCTACGCCCCGTACGCGATCATCATCGCGGTCTTCGTCGGCTGCCAGCTCGGCCCGGTCAAGGACGTCCTCGACAAGGCCACGGCGACGTTCTCCTGGCCCGGCCTGGACCTCGCCGGCCCGGACGGCGAAGCGCTGTCCCTGCCCACGTTCACCCTCAACTACCTGACCACGCCGGGCACGCAGATGCTGGTCGCCGGGCTGCTCACGATGGCCGCGCTCCGCGCCGGCCCCGGCCGGGCCGTGCGCGCGTACTGGACGACCCTCGTCCAGCTCCGGTGGGCGATCATCACGGTGATGGCGGTGCTGGGGCTGGCGTTCGTGATGAACGCGTCCGGCCAGACGGTCACGCTCGGCACGTGGATGGCCGGGGCGGGCGGGGCGTTCGCGCTGCTGTCCCCGATCCTCGGCTGGCTCGGCACCGCCGTCACCGGCTCGGACACGTCGTCGAACTCGCTGTTCGGCGCGCTGCAGGTGACCGCGGCCGGGAAGGCCGACCTGTCGCCGGTGCTGATGGCGGCGACGAACAGCTCCGGCGGCGTCCTCGGGAAGATGGTGTCCCCGCAGAACCTCGCGATCGCGGCGGCCGCCGTCGGCCTGGACGGGCGCGAGGGCGACGTCTTCCGCCGCGTCATCCTGTGGAGCCTCCTATTCCTCACCGGGATGTGCGTTCTGTCCGGGTTGCAATCGACCGGCGTCCTCGGCTGGATGGTGCCGTGACGGACGTCCCGCCAAGGAAATCGTTCCCGATCGTTGTTTTCCCGCCCTGTTGGGGCCAGAAGGCGCCGACAGATGAGAGCCTGGGATATACGGGACCGCACACGAAGCGGCGCCCCCGGTCCTAAGGCGAGGAGCGGATGACGGTCTGGCGGATCACCGACGGTGAGGACGGCGTCGAGTCGGGCGAGCGGGCGTCCCCCGGCTCCGGTTCCGAGCCCGGCTCCGGGACCGGCCCCGGAGGCGGTTCCAGAGGCGGCTCGCGGGGCGACCCCCGGGGCGGCTCCGGGAGCGGCGACGGCATCGTCGAGCTCGACACCGCGCTGCTGCACATCACCGCCTCGACGGCGGCGGCGCGGCTCGTGCTGAGCGGCGAGATCGACGTGTCGAACGCCGGGGACCTGACGCGCGCGCTCGAGGCCGCGGGCGGCCGCTCGCCCGGTGACGTCCACGTCGACCTGACCGATGTCGACTTCGTCGACGTCGCGGGGCTGCGCGCCTTCAACCTCGCCGCGCGCGACCTGGACGAGAACGGGCGGATGCTCGTCCTGCACGCGGTCTCCCCGCATATCGACAAGCTGTTCCAGACGATCGGGTGGAGCACGACCCCCGGCCTGCAGATCCACTGCCGCCCCCGCGCCTGAGCACTTCGGGAACTCGCGGTCGTTAATCAACGCGCCATGTCCGCCCCCGCGCGCGGCAAACGACCCCGGCAATACCCGAGATGTCAGTGAGTATCCGTTCTGGGGCAGTTTGACCCTCAAAACCACGGTTAGGGGCCCTTTATAGCTCTCTCCTATTCCAGAGGGGGATCTCATGGCAAGGCGTAGAGAGCGTGCGGAAGCGCCCATGGCCGACGAGCGCGCCGAAGCGGCGGCGCCGGCACAGGGCGCCGCGGCGGCGGCCCCGGGCAGGGGCGCCGACATCCCCGGCGAGCACGCGCTGTGGGAGGACCGGACCCGCATTTCCCTCCAGCCCGTCGCGGCCCCGTCCATCCTCGGGCTGTTCGCGTTCGCCGGCGCGGCCGGGATGTTCGGGGCCTGGCAGGTCGGCTGGTACGGCGACGCCGGCACCCCGCTGGTGATGTGGCCGCTCCTGCTGACGTTCGGCGGCATCGCCCAGCTCCTGGCGGGCATGTGGGCCTACCGGGCGCGCGACGGCCTGGCCACCGCGATGCACGGCATGTGGGGCGCGTTCTGGATCGGCTTCGGCCTGCTGTTCATGCTGGTCGGCATGGGCGCGTACCCGGTGGAGCAGGCGCCGGTCCTGGGCGCCGCCAGCGAGGGCTTCGCGTTCTGGTGGATCATCCTGGCGGTGGTCACCGCGCTGGGCGCGCTCGCCGCGCTCGGCGCGAACCTCGTCATGGCGCTGCTGCTGGCGGTCGCCGCCGCGGGCGCCGGGTTCACCGCGGCCGGCTTCTGGACGCCGTCCGGCTGGGCGCTGGACGTCGGCGGCTGGCTGCTGGTCGCGGCCGCGGTCATCGCCCTGTACGCGGCGGCCGCGATGATGTTCGAGAACACCTTCGGCCGGACGATCCTGCCCACCTTCAAGATGCGCGCCCGGAGCGCCAACGTGGCCGGACGCCGCGGGACCCGGCCGCTGGAGTACCGGCACGGCGAGCCCGGAGTGAAGATCGGCCAGTGAGCGCGCGAGTTCGCTGATCTCCGGCGTTTCGCCTTGACATTCCCGTTGCCTTATCCTGGGCCGATCCAGAACGACCCGGCTCGGAGGGGAGCGGGAATGTCAACGGCCGTCCGGCGGACGTGGCGGCGCCTCGTCCAGACCTACCACCTGCTCTGCGCGCGCGACGACGCCGCGGCGCACGGCTACAGCGTGCCCAGCGGCGTGTGGGCCTGCGTGCGCTGCCACCAGCCCCACCTCGAACTCTCGGCCCTCCACCACCACCTCCGCACCGAACACCTCTGAGGCGTCTGCCGCGTTCCAGACGTACGCGTTCCAGACGTGATTGCCACGTTCCAGACGTATAGGGGCGCATCGTAGGCTCGGGAGCCGACGGAGGGCTGACATGAACGAGCCGATGCGCACCAACACCGCCGCCTACGAGCAGACGATCCGGTCCACGCTCGCGCTCGCCGCGACGCTCGCCGACGCCGACTGGCGGCTGCCGACCGAATGCCCCGGCTGGACGGTCAAGGACCAGGTCTCCCATCTCGTCGGCGTCGAGCTCGGCCTGCTGGGCGAGCCGGAGCCCGAGATCGAGGTCCCCGAGTTCGAGCACGTCCGCAACGACTTCGGCCGGTGGCTGGAGGCCGCGATCCACGTGCGCCGCCCGGTGCCGGGCCCGGTCGTCGCCGCGCAGCTCGCGGACGCGCTGGAGCGCCGCCTGGCCCAGCTCCCCGGCCTCGACCCCGACCGCGTCGTGATGTGCCCGGACGGACGCGAAGGCTCCTACAGCCGCCTGATGAAGTTCCGCGCGATGGACTGCTGGACGCACGAGCAGGACATCCGCCGCGCGGTCGGCCGTCCCGGCAACCTCGACGCGCCGGCCGCGCGCTGCTTCTGGGAGCTGCTGAGCGTCGCCCTGCGCCGCATCGTCGCCCGGCCGGGGAAGGCGGAGCCGGGCCAGTCCGTCGCGTTCGCGATCTCCGGCCCGCCCGACTTCCGCGTGGCCGTCCGCGTGGACGGGGACCGGCGCGGCCAGTGGGCCGAGCCGGACGACCCGACCGCCGAGCTCGCCATGGACCTGGAGACCTACGTGCGCCTCACCGCCGGACGCTGCACCCCCGACGACGCCGCCGTTCAGATCGACGGGGACAAGGAGCTGGCCGGGAGGGTCCTCGCCAACATGGCGATCATGCCCTAGCCCGCGCGCGGCGGACGATGCCGCACGGCCCCCGGGAAGTGGGCGGCCAGGAGCTCGGGGGACTCGTCGCGGCCGTCCAGGACGCGGCTCGTCCGGTTCGTGACGCTCCACCCGGACGGGGTGCGCCGGAGCCGCCAGCGGTTCGCCGTGGCGCGCCGCAGCGCGAACCCGTCCGGACCGTTGATGATCATGAGGGTGTAGCCGAGCGCGGTGGCCTCGTCGCCGGAGGCGGCGACGGTGACGTGCGGCGGCCCGACGAAATGCGCGCAGCCGCCGCCGATCCAGCCCTGATGCCCGGCGGAGCGGACCATCGCGTCGATCTCCGCCCGTCCGGACATCAGGATCTCGTCGACGTCGTAGACGCCGTCCTCGTCCCAGAGCGCGGCGACGTCGCCGGCGCAGCCGCTGTCGACCAGCGGCCCGTACGACAGGATCAGCCGGGTGATCGCCCGCTCGTCCTCCAGGAGGCGCAGCCGCTCCTCCAGCGCGTTCACGCGGGTTTCGAGATCGGTCACCGCTTCTCCTCAAAGGTCAGCTCGTAAGGCCCGGCGAGTTCGCGGAGGGCGGCGAGTTGCTCGCGGTAGTGCGCGGGCGACGAGGACACGAGCCGCACGCCCGCGATCGTCGCGCCCGCTTCGCGCAGCCGGGCCAGGGCGGCCCCGGCGGCGTCCGGGTCGCCGCCCGGGTCCAGCGGGCGGGACGGCCCCAGCACCACGTCGAACCCGGCCGGAAGGTCGCAGGACGCGAGCATCTCGGCGAGCGTCCCGAGCGGCAGGCCGAACGGGACCCAGCCGTCGGCGGTCAGCGCGCGGCGCAGCGAGCGGCCCGTCCGGCCGCCGATCCACAGCGGGACCCGCGCCTGGACGGCATGCGGCTCCACCACCAGCCCGGAGAAGTCGTAGTGCGCGCCGTGGTACTCGGGCATCCGCCGCGACAGGGACGCGCGGAGCGCCGCGACGGCGTCGTCGGCCCGCTCGCCACGCCCGCCGAACGGGGCGCCGAGCAGGTCGAACTCCTCCTCCAGGCTGCCGACGCCGAGCCCGAGCGTGAGCCGCCCGCCGCTGACGCGGTCGAGCGTCCCGTACCGCTTGGCGATCGCGAGCGGATGGTGGTAGCCGAGCACCAGGACCTGGGTGGCGAGCCGGATGCGGGACGTCCGCGCGGCGAGGTAGCCGAACGTGGCGAGCGGGTCCCAGTACACGCCGCCGCGCTGCTCGGCCGCCCCGGCGGGGACGGCGACGTGCTCGCTGCAGGTGAGGTGGTGGTAGCCGAGCCGGTCGGCGGTCTCGGCGATCCGGGCGACGTCCTCGATCTCCGCGTCCCGCTCCCACGCGGCGGCGCCGGGCGGCGGCTGCGCCACCACCGGCGTGACGATGCCGACACGCATCGATGCTCCCCTCGTCGTAGAAAAACGTTCTATCACGCCTTCGGAGGCTGTCCAGGGGCCGGGCGATGCCGCGCAGACTCGGCTGACCTTGCCTTACTCGCCCCCTTCCCAAGGGACCAAGCGGTTGCTAGATTCCAGATAACAAGAATTCATTTCAGTCGGGCTCCGGGAGGTGCGATGACCGAGGTCATGACGGTGGAGGCGGCGGATCCGGCGGCGTCGGCGCGGCGGGAGTCGCCGCCGTCCATGATCGAGCGGATGACCCTGATCCTGGACGCCTTCAACGGCCCGTCCGCCCGGCTGACCCTGGAGGACGTGGCGCGCCGCACCGGGCTGCCGCGCTCCACCGCGCACCGGATCCTGGACCAGCTCGTCCGGCAGCGCTGGCTCGCGCACCACTCGTTCGGCTACGGCCTCGGCCGGCGCGCCCTCGGCCTCGGCGGCCGGGACGGCGGCCACGGCAAGATCCGCGAGGCCGCCGCGCCGCTGCTGCACGAGCTGCAGGTCACCACCGGGCTCGTCGCGCACCTCGCCGTCCTGGACGGCCCCGAGATCTACTACCTGGACAAGCTCGGCGGGCGGCTCGCCGCGTCCGTGCCGTCCCGGGTCGGCGGGCGCGCCCCCGCGCACTGCACCGCGCTCGGCAAGGCGATGCTGGCGTGGCTGGAGCCCGAGCAGGTGGACGCGCTGCTCGGCCACGAGATCACCCGGTTCACCAACCGGACCATCGGCGAGCTCGGCACCCTCCACCAGGAGCTGCACCGCGTCCGGCAGCGCCGCGGCCTGGCGTTCGAGCGCGGCGAGTCCTACCCGGGCATCGCGTGCGTCGCGGCCGCGATCCGCGGCGCCGAGGGGCCCGTCGCCGGGATCTCCCTGGTCGGCGACATCCGCGCGCCGCTGGAGAACGTCGCGCCGCTGGTCGTCACCGCGGCCCGCGAGGCGTCGCAGACCCTGTTCCCCGGCTCGGCGCCCGGAACCCGCGGCGGCGGGCGGGCGCCCGCCCGCGCCCGCCGGAGCGGGACCGCCGGGACGGCCCGGGAGTCGACCTGGTCGCCGGAGACGATGAACCGCCTCCTCGCCGTGGACGGGCGAGGCGACTGGATGTGAGGCGCCGGCCGGGCACGGCGGCCGGACCCGGCCCCGGCCACGTCCGGCCCCGTTGTCAGCCCCAGCCCCACCGGTCGCCGATGCCCCACGGGTCGGGGGCGATCGGCGCGTCGGGCTCGTTGATGCCGAACCGGCTGCGGAAGAACACCATGGGACGCCGCCAGGCGCCGTCCCGGACGTCGTGCCGCTCGATGCCGAGCACCCGCCCGACCACGATCTCGTGGTCGCCGGCCTCGTGCACGTCGTGGACGGCGGCGTGCACGCAGAGCAGGACGTCCCGCAGAGCGGGAGTGCCCCAGGGCGACACGTCCCACTCCAGGCCCTCGAACTTCGCGCCCCGGCTCGACCCGAACCGCTCGCACAGGTCCCGCTGCTCCTCGGCCAGCACGTTCACGCAGAACCGTCCGGTCGCCCTGATCCGCGGCCACGAACGGCCGCGGCGGTCCGCGCAGAACAGGATCAGCGGGGGCTCCAGCGACACCGACGCGAACGACTGGCAGGCGAAGCCGACGGGCTCGCCGCCGTCGAGGGCCGTGACCACGGTGACGCCGGTGGCGAACTCCGCCATGGCCGTCCGGAACTCCGCCGGGTCCGGGGCGGTCCCGGGCCCGGCTCCGGAGTCTTCGGTGAGCGCTGGCTCGGCTGGCATCTGTTCACCTCGGGGGCTCATAGCGGCATCCTCTTCTTTTCTAACAAGGGATGCTGAAGCGGCATCGGTCAAGGGGCGCCCAGCGATCCCGATGAGTGGAAGCGGGCGCGGACCGGGCTCCACCGGGCCGCCGCCGGACGGACGTCCCGCTGATCGGGATGGGCGGGACGACCTTGCGTCCGGGCCGATTACGTTCCGGGCAAGCCACCCCTCGGAGGACTGAGAGATCATGCCCACGGAGTTGACCTACGAGTCGACACTGCGCGAGCTCGCCACCGACCAGGGCGTCCTGCGCTACCACGAGGCCGGCGAGGGCCCGCCGCTGCTGATGCTGCACGGCTCGGGTCCGGGCGTCACCGGGTGGCGCAACTTCCGCGGCAACCTCGCGCGGTTCGCCGAGCACTTCCGGTGCTTGGTCCTGGAGTTCCCCGGCTTCGGCGTCAGCGACCCGACCGACGAGCATCCGATGACGGCCGCCGGGGGCGCCGCCGTCCGGTTCCTGGACGGCCTGAACCTCGGCCAGGCCGACGTGATCGGCAACTCGATGGGCGGGATCGTCGGCACGCAGGTCGCGCTGGCGCACCCGGACCGCGTCCGCCGCCTGGTCACGATCGGCGGCATCGGGCGGAACGTCTTCAGCCCCGGTCCCGGCGAGGGCATCAAGCTGCTGATGGAGTTCACCGACGACCCGACCCGCGAGCGCCTGATCCGGTGGCTGCACTCGATGGTGTACGACCCGAGGCTCGTCACCGAGGAGCTGATCGAGGAGCGCTGGCGGCAGGCCACCGACCCCGACACGCTCGCCAGCGCTCGCCGCATGTACGGGTCGAAGGCGATGGCGGCCCGCGCGAAGGCGATGGCCAGGTCGGACGAGCCGCCCTACTGGGCGATGCTCCACAAGCTCAAGGCCAAGACCCTGATCACGTGGGGACGGGACGACCGCGTCAGCCCCGTCGACATGGCCCTCGTCCCGATGCGGACGATCCCCGACGTCCAGGTCAGCATCTTCCCGAACTGCGGGCACTGGGTGATGATCGAGCAGAAGTCCGCCTGGGAGAGCGCCGTTCTCGCGTTCTTGACCATGAAGGACGACTGACCTATGGCCGCATGGGACCACGAGTACGACCTGGTCGTCGTGGGCAGCGGAGGCGGCGGGATGACGGCCGCGCTGACCGCCCACGACGCCGGGATGAGCGTGCTGGTCGTGGAGAAGGGCTCGAAGTTCGGCGGCTCCACCGGCATCTCGGGCGGCGGCATCTGGATCCCGAACAACCCGGTGCTGAAGGCGCGCGGCCACGACGACACCCGCGAGTCGATCCGCCGCTACCTGGACCTGCTCACCGAGGGACGCGTCCCGGCCGCCCGGCTCGACGCGTTCGTCGACAACGGGCCCGCCGCGATGGAGCTGATCTGCAAGAGCAGGTGGATGCGGTTCTTCTGGACGAAGGGGTACGCCGACTACCACCCCGAGCTGGACGGCGGCCGTCCGCAGGGCCGGTCCATCGAGGCCGAGCCGTTCGACACCCGAGAGCTCGGCGAGGACGAGAAGCATCAGCGGCCGAACAGCATGAAGGGCCCGCTCGGCCTCTGGATCACCAGCAAGGACTACCACGACCTCGCGATGGCCAAGCGCACGTGGGCGGGGCGGCGGGCGTCGCTGGTGGCGGCGTGGCGCGTGTCGTCCAACGTGGTCCGGCGCCGTCACATGGCGACCGGCGGGCGGGCGCTCGTCGCCCGGATGCGGATGGCGCTCAAGGACGCCGATATCCCGCTCTGGCTCAAGACGAGCATGACCGAAATCGTCACCGACGAGGCGACAGGCCGTGTCACCGGAATCGTCGCCGCGAAACGCGATGGCACGACGGTGCGCATCCGCGGCCGGAAGGGCGTCCTCCTCGCGACGGGCGGCTTCGACCACAACCAGGAGATGCGCGACAGGTACCTCCCCAAGGGCGGCCAGGAGGACTTCGCGATGGGCGCCCGCGAGAACACCGGCGACGGCATCCGCGCAGGTGAGAGCCTCGGCGCGGCGCTGGACCTGATGGACGACGCCTGGTGGATGCCCGCCGTCCGGCACCCGGCCGGGGCGACGATCCCGCTGGTGTCCGAGCGCGCCATCCCCCGGCAGGTCATCGTGTCGCAGGACGGGACGCGCTTCACCAACGAGGCGGCCCCGTACGTCAACTTCGTCCACGACCAGCTCGCGGGCGGTCACGTCCCGGCCTGGTTCGTGATGGACGCCAAGGCCCGCGCCCGCTACCCGTTCGCGCAGATCCTGCCCGGCGCCCCGATCCCGAAGGAGTTCTACGACGCGGGCATCGCCGTCAAGGCGGGCACGCTCGCGGACCTCGCGGGGAAGATCGGCGTCCCGGCGGCCGCGCTGGTCGAGACCGTCCGGACGTTCAACGGGCACGCCCGCGCGGGCAAGGACCCCGACTTCGGCCGCGGCGACTCCGCCTACGACCGCTACTACGGCGACCCGAACCTGAAGAACCCGAACCTGGACGTCCTCGACACCGCGCCGTACTACGCGTTCCGGCTGGAGGTCGGCGACCTCGGCACCAAGGGCGGGCTCGTGTCGGACGAGCACGCCCGCGTCCTGCGCGAGGACGGGACGGTCATCGACGGCCTGTACGTGACGGGCAACGCGTCCGCGTCGGTGATGGGCAACGAGTACGCGGGGCCCGGCGCGACGATCGGCCCGTCCATCGTGTTCGGCTACATCGCGGCGCGCCACGCGGCCGCAGCGATGGAGCGGCCATGACGACTTTGAAGGCGCGGGTGGTCGACGTCGTCCGCGAGACGGCGGACGCGCACTCGCTCGTCCTCGAACCCGCCGAGGGCGACCGGGACCGGTTCTCCTACCGTCCCGGGCAGTTCCTCACCGTCAGGGTCCCGGCCGAGGACGGCTGGGCGGCGCGCTGCTACTCGCTGTGCAGCTCGCCGCTCACCGACGACCGCCTCAAGGTGACGGTGAAGCGGGTGGACGGCGGTCTCGGATCCAACTGGATCTGCGACAACGTCACGGCGGGCGACGTGCTGGAGGTGCTGCGCCCGGCCGGGACGTTCACGCCGTCGTCGCTGGACGACGACCTGCTGCTCGTCGCGGGCGGCAGCGGCATCACCCCGGTCATGTCGATCCTCAAGTCGTGCCTGGCGGGCGGGACGGGCAGGGTCGCCCTCCTCTACGCCAACCGGGACGAACGATCGGTGATCTTCGCCGAAGAACTCCGCGCCCTGACGGAGGCGCACCCCGACCGCCTGACGGTCGTCCACCTCTTGGAGTCGGTGCAGGGGCTGCCGACGCCCGCCACCGTCCGCTCGCTCGCCCACCCCTACACGGGACGGCAGGCGTTCGTCTGCGGCCCCGAAATCTTCATGGACCTCGTCACCGACACGTTCACCGATCTCGGGATGCGGGTGCACGTCGAGCGCTTCTTCTCCCTGGAGAACGACCCGTTCGAGGAACCCGAAGCCCCCGACGATCTCGCCGCCGGCGGGGAGGTCGGCGAGATCGAGGTCGAGATGGACGGCGAGACGCGGACGGTGCCCTGGCCCAAGTCCGAACGGCTCCTCGACGCCCTGCTGCGCGCCGGGGTGGACGCCCCGTTCTCCTGCCGGGAGGGGAACTGCTCGGCCTGCGCCTGCGTGGCGCTGGAGGGCGAGGTGACCCTGGACGCCAACGCGGTCCTCGACGGGCAGGACCTCGCCGAGGGCCTCATCCTCGCCTGTCAGGCGAGGCCGGTCACCGACCGGCTGAAGATCACCTACGACGGCTGACGACACACCACGGGAGACAGGCGATGACATCACGGGCGCTGGATTCGATCATGGAACGGGCGGAGCAGATCCGCGAGCTCGGCCCCGTCAACGAGACCCTCGGCAAGCTGGACGACAAGGCCGCGCAGGCGCTCCGCGAGGCGGGCGTGATCCGGCTGCTGCAGCCGCGGGCGCACGGCGGCCTCGAGGTGCACCCGCGCGAGTTCGCCGAGACCGTGATGGGCATCTCCGCGCTGGACGGCTCCACCGGCTGGGTCGCCGGGATCGTCGGCGTCCACCCGTGGGAGATGGCGTACGCCGACCCGAAGGTCCGCGCGGAGGTCTGGGCCGACGACCCGGACGTGTGGATCGCCTCCCCGTACGCGCCGATGGGCGTGGCCCGCCCGGTGGACGGCGGCTACGTGTTCAACGGCCGCTGGCAGTTCTCGTCCGGCACCGACCACTGCGACTGGATCTTCCTCGGCGGGATGCTCGGCGACGCGGACGGCAAGGTCGCGCAACCGCCCCGCTCCCTCCACCTGATCCTGCCGCGCTCCGACTACGAGATCGTCGAGGACTCGTGGGACGTCGCCGGGCTGAAGGGCACCGGCAGCAAGGACGTCATCGTCAGGGACGCGTTCGTCCCCGCCTACCGGACGCTCGAATACACCAAGGTCGTGGACGGTTCCGCGGCCCGCGAGGCGGGGCTGACGAACCCGTCCTACCTGATGCCGTTCTCCTGCGTGTTCCCGCTCGGCATCACCTCCGCCGTCATCGGCATCGCGGAGGGCGCGCTGCACCACCACATGGCCTACCAGCGCAACCGCGTCCAGATCACCGGCACGAAGATCAAGGACGACCCGTACGTGCTGTACGCGATCAGCGAGGCGGCGGAGGAGATCAAGGCGTCCAGGACCGCGCTGCTGGACAACTGCTCGCGCGTCTACGACCAGGTCTCCGCCGGTCACGAGCCGACGTTCGCCGAGCGCGCCGCGGGCCGCCGCACGCAGGTGCGCGCGGCGTGGCGGGCGGTGCAGGCGATGAACGAGATCGTCGTCCGGTCGGGCGGGAACGCGATGCGCAGCGACAACCCGATCCAGCGGTTCTGGCGGGACGCGCACGTCGGCCTCGCCCACGCGATCCACGTCCCCGGGGCGGTCTACCACGTCTCCGCCCTCACCGACCTGGACATCGAGCCGCCGCAGGGCCCCATGCGCTCGATGATCTGACCCGAACGAGGAAGAAGGGACCGAGGACTATGACGCAGATCCGAGGGCTGGGGTATCTGAAGGTCCAGACCCGCCACGTCGAGCGCTGGCGCGAGTTCGCCCTCGACGGGCTCGGCTTCGCCGAGGGCGGCGGGCCCGACCCGGACGGCCTGTACCTGCGCATGGACGAGCGCCGGTCGCGCCTCGCGGTGCTGCCCGGCGACAGCGACAAGGTGCTGGCGGTGGGCTGGGAGGTCCGCGACCAGTACGCGCTCGCCGCCGTCCGCGAGGCCGTCGAGAAGGCCGGGACGGCGGTCACGGCGCTGACGCCGGACGAGGCGGCGGAGCGCGACGCCGAAGAGGTCATCGCGTTCACCGACCCGGGCGGCACCCCGGTCGAGGTGTTCTTCGGACCGGTCCTCGACCACAGCCCGCTGCGCACCGGCTTCGCGCAGAAGTTCGTCACCGGCGCGATGGGCATGGGCCACGTCGTGCTGCCCACCCCGAACTTCGCCGAGACCGTGACCTTCTACAACGAGGTCCTCGGGTTCCTGCCGCGCGGCGCGATGAAGGTCGGCGGCGGCAAGGTCCGGATCCGGTTCATGGGCGTCAACCAGCGGCACCACAGCCTCGCGATCTGCCCGGCCCCGCACGACGGCGACCCGGGGCTCGTCCACCTGATGGTGGAGGTCGACTCGCTGGACGCGGTCGGCGTCGCGCTCGACGCCGTCACGGCGAAGGGCTTCTCGATCTCCTCGACGCTCGGCCGCCACACCAACGACAAGATGGTCTCGTTCTACGTCCGGGCGCCCGGCGGCTGGGACGTCGAGTACGGCTGCGAGGGCATGCTCGTGGACGAGACGCACTACACCGCCGAAGAGATCACCAAGGACAGCTACTGGGGCCACGACTGGTCGGGCTCGGAGCCGCTGGCCGCCTTCGTCCCGCCCGGGAAGTGACGTGAGCGACCGTTCCGTCGAGCCTTTCGCGGCACGCGACATCGGCGGTTTCGACCACGAGTGCGACGTGCTGGTCGTCGGGTTCGGGTGCGCGGGCGCGGCGGCGGCGTTCGAGGCGGCGCGGGCGGGCGCGGACGTCGTCGTCCTGGAGCGGGCGAGCGGTCCCGGCGGCTCGTCGGCGCAGTCCGGCGGCGAGCTGTATCTGGGCGGCGGCACCGAGATCCAGAAGGCGTGCGGCTTCGACGACGACCCGGACGCCATGTACGCCTACCTGGAGGCGGCGCTCGGCCCGAACGCCGACACCGCGAAGCTGCGGCTGTACTGCGACGGGAGCGTCGAGCACTTCGAGTGGTTCCGGGACCGCGGCGTGCCGTTCAACCCGACCTTCTACGACGCGCCGACGTGGATGCCCATGTCCGAGGACGGGCTGATGTGGCTGGGGGAGAACTCCTGGCCGTACAACACGATCGCCAAGCCCGTCCCGCGCGGGCACCGTCCGGCGGCGGGCGGGTTCGGCGGCGGCGTCCTGATGGAGAAGCTGTCGGCCGCCGCGACTGAGGCGGGAGCCGTCACGCACACCGACACCGTGGCGACGAACCTCGTCCTGGACGACGGGGGACGCGTCGCCGGAGTCGTCGCCCGCAAGTACGGCGAGACGGTCACCTACCGCGCCCGCACGGCGGTGATCCTCACGACCGGCGGGTTCGTCGACAACGAGAAGATGCTCGCCGACCACGCGCCGGTGCTGCTCGGGCACGGCAAGGTCAGCGACGGGCTCGACGACGGCTCCGGCATCCGGATGGCGACCGCGATCGGCGCCGCCACCCGGCGGATGTCGGTCGTGGAGATCGCGCTCACCGCGCTGCCCGCGATGGTGTGCCGCGGCATGCTCGTGGACGGTCTCGGCCGCCGCTTCCTCAACGAGGACGTGTACCCGGGCCACTGGAGCGTCCACGCCGTGAGGCACCAGCCCGGCCCCTACTGGACGATCATCGACGAGGAGGGGTTCGAGGACGTCCCCGAGGCGGACCGCTGGGGCCTGCGCCCCAGGCACGTCACCGAGACGCTCGCCGAACTGGAGGAATCGCTCGGCATGCCCGCCGGTTCCCTGGAGGCGACGGTCGAGACCTACAACCGGCACGCCGCCAAGGGCGAGGACCCGTACTTCCACAAAGACCCGAAATGGTTGCGGCCCTTGAAATCGCCGTTCGCGGCGATCGACCCGCGCGCCGGGTTCTTCGGCGGCACCGGTGCGGGCACGGGGACCGGCGCGGCCGGGTTCACGCTCGGCGGGCTGCACACGACCGTGGACGGCGAAGTCCTGAACAACTCGGGCGTCCCGGTGCCCGGCCTGTACGCGGCGGGGCGGGCCGCGTCCGGCATGCACGGCGACGGCTACGTCAGCGGGACGTCCCTGGGCGACGGCACGTTCTTCGGCCGCCGCGCCGGGCGCGCCGCCGCCTCCCAGAAAGGAACCAGATGAAGTACGCCGTCCTGCTGCCCGTGGCCGCGGGCGTCACCGCCGATCCCGCGTGGATCGGCGCGTTCGTCCAGCACGCCGAGGACTGCGGTTTCGAGTCGGTCAGCGCGGTGGAGCACACGGTGGTGGCGAGCGGCTATTCGAGCGTCTACCCCTACGACAGGTCGGGGCGGATGGAGCTGGCCGACGACACCGACATCCCCGACCCCCTCGACCTGCTGGCGTTCCTCGCGGGCCGGACGACCCGGATCGGCCTCGCCACCGGCGTGCTCGTCCTGCCCAACCACCATCCCGTGGTGCTCGCCAAGCGGCTCGCGACCGTCGACGCCCTCTCCGGCGGACGGCTGCGCCTGGTCGTCGGCATGGGCTGGATGCGGGAGGAGGTCGAGACGTGCGGCGCGGACTTCGACTCGCGCGGCCGCCGCGGCGACGAGCAGCTCCGGGTCCTGCGGAAGCTGTGGGCCGGCACCGCGCCGGAGGGCGCCTCACACGACGGCGAGTTCTTCCAGTTCAAGGGTGCGATGAGCTACCCGAAGCCCGTCCAGGAGGGCGGCGTCCCCGTGCACGTCGGCGGCCACACGAAGGCCGCCGCGCGCCGCGCGGGCCGCTACGGCGACGGCCTCCAGCCGCTGGGCGTAGCCGGGGACGAGCTCCGCGGCCTGGTCGCGCTGATGCGCGAGGAGGCCGAGAGGAACGGGCGCGACCCGTCCGTCCTCGAACTCACCCTCGGGCACTCGCTGCAGGCGGTCACGCCCGAGAGGGCGGAGAAGCTGGCGGCGCTGGGCGCGGGGCGTCTCGTCCTGGGCGGGAACGTGAGCAAGGACCTGAACGAGGCGCGCGACGAACTCTCCGCCTGCGCCGAGCGTCTGGGGCTCTCATGACGCTCGGCGTCGTCGACCGGCTCGCCCTCGCCGACCTGGTCGCCCGGTACGCCCTCCACGCCGACCGTCGCGAGATCGACGCGATGGCGGCCCTGTTCACCGGCGACGCCGTGCTCATGCTGCCCGACGCGCCGAGGCGTCTCGACCCGGTCCGCACCTTCACCGGACGCGAGGAGATCGCCGCCTCGTTCGCCGCGCTGGACGGCGCCCCCGTCACGTTCCACGCCCTGGCGGGCCAGGTGTTCGACGCGGGCCCCGAGCCCGGCACCGCCACCGGCCAGGTCGCCTGCGTCGCCCACCACGTCAGCGAGCGCGAGCCCGGCAAGGCGGCCGACCTCGTCTGGCACACCCGCTACACCGACTCCTACCGGCTGGACGGCGGCGCCTGGCGCATCGCCCGCCGCGAACTCCGGATCGACACGGTCGAGACCCGGCCCGTCCGGAGGTGGCGGGATGCGGGCTGACGCGGCCCGGGTCAGCGTGGTCACCGGCGGGGCGCTCGGCATCGGCGGCGCGATCTCCCGCCGCCTGGCCGCGGCGGGCGACCTCGTGATCCTCAACGACCTCGACGCGGACGCCGCCGCCCGCGCCCGCCGCGGCATCGAGGCGGCGGGCGGCCGGTGCGCCACGGTGATCGGCGACATCGTCGAGGACGGCACCGTCGAAGCCGTGCGGGCCGCGGCCCTGGAACACGGCCGGGTGGACGTCCTGGTCAACAACGTCGGAGACTTCCGTCCGGCCGCGCCGTCGTTCCAGGACAGCACGCCCGAGCAGTGGCAGCGCCTCTACGAGCTGAACCTCCTGCACGTCTTCAAGCTCACCCACGCCCTGCTCCCGACGATGATCGAGCAGCGCGCGGGCTGCGTCGTGAACAACTCGACGGTCGAGGCGTTCCGCGGCATCCCGCAGCATCCGGTGTACTCGGCGTTCAACGCGGGCGTGTCCGCGTTCACCCGCAGCCTCGCCGTCGCCGTCGGACGGCACGGCGTCCGCGTCAACGCCATCGCCCCCGACCTCGCGAACACCGAGCAGACCCCGGCCGAGTGGATGCGGCGCGGCTACGACGACGGCCTGGAGCACACCTGGGCGCCGCTCGCCCGGTTCGGCGAACCCGACGACTACGCGGCGGTCGTGGCGTTCCTCGCGTCCGACGACGCCCGTTTCGTCACCGGCCACACGATCCCGGTGGACGGCGGCACCCTCGCCGCGTCCGGCTGGTTCGTCCGCGCCGACGACCAGGGCTGGACGAACCGCCCCCACCGCGCCTAGCGCGTCACGCCTCGTGGCAGGCGACGTGGTGGTCGCCGGCGAGCCGCCGCAGCTTCGGCTCCTCCGCCGCGCAGCGCTCCGTCGCGAGGGGGCAGCGGGTGCGGAAGCGGCAGCCGCTCGGCGGGTTCAGCGGCGACGGAGGCTCGGAGATCTCCCCGGCGCGGAAGGCGCCGTCCTGGCCGGCGGTCCTGTCCGGGCGCGCCTCCGGCACCGACTCCAGCAGGAGCCGCGTGTAGGGGTGGCGCGCCGCGCCCGCCAGTTCCCCGGACGGGACGACCTCGCACACCTTCCCGAGATACATCACCATGATCCGGTCGCTGATGTTCTTCACCACCGCCAGGTCGTGCGCGATGAAGATCATGCTGAGGCCGAGCCGCTCCCGGGTGGCCTCCAGCAGGTTCAGGATCTGCGCCTGCACCGACACGTCCAGGCTGGACACCGGCTCGTCGCAGATCAGCACGCGCGGGTCGAGCATCAGCGCGCGGGCGATGCAGACGCGCTGGCACTGCCCGCCGGACAGCTCGTGCGGCCGCCGGTCCCAGACGGTCGCCGGGTCGAGCCCGACCGCCGCCAGCGCCGCCTCGATCGTCGCGCGCGGCGGCCGGTCGCCCCACACCGAGGGGCCCTCCGCGACGAGATCGGCGACCTTGCGGCGCGGGTTCAGCGCGGCGACCGGGTTCTGCAGGATCATCTGCATCCGCTTCCGCTCGGCGCGCAGCGCGGCGGGCGCGAGGCCGGTCAGCTCCGTGCCCGCCAGCCGGACCGAGCCGGCCGTCGGCGGCGGGAGCTGCATCACCGCGCGTCCCGCGCTCGACTTCCCGCAGCCCGACTCGCCGAGGATGCCGAGCGTCTCGCCGTCCAGCAGGTCGAAGCCGATCCCGGAGACCGCGTGCACCTTCCGGCCCCGTCCCGCCGGGAACTCGACGACGAGGTCCTCGACGGCGAGCAGGCGGTCGCCGGACCGCAGATGCGTGGTGCCGGTGCCGGCCATCAGACGCCTCCCTGGACGGGGTGGTGGCAGGCGACCGCGCGGCCGTCCGCCATGACGAGCGGCGGCGCCGCCGTCGCGCACTCGGCCGTCGCGTACCGGCAGCGGGGCGCGTAGCGGCAGCCCGGCGGGGGCGCGGCCATGTCCGGCGGCGCGCCGTCGATCGCCTGGAGCGGCGAGTGCGGCGGGTCGCCCAGCCGCGGGACGGACGCGAGCAGCGCCTCGGTGTACGGGTGCCGCGGCCCGGCGAACAGGACGGACGCCGGGGCCAGCTCCGCGAGCCGTCCCGCGTACATCACCGCGACCCGGTCGGCCCGTCCCGCCACGACCGCGAGGTTGTGGCTGATCAGGACGATGGCCGTGCCCAGCTCCGACTGGAGCCCGCCGAGCAGGTCGAGGATCTGCTTCTGCACGGTGACGTCCAGCGCCGTCGTCGGCTCGTCCGCGATGAGCAGCGACGGCTCCCCGGCGAGCGCGACGGCGATCACCACCCGCTGCCGCATGCCGCCGGACAGCTCGTGCGGGTACTGGCGCAGGCGGCGGCGCGGCTCCGGGATGCCGACCAGGCGGAGCAGCTCCTCGGCGCGGTCGCGGGCGGCGGCGCGGGACAGGCCGCGCAGGCCCTCGGTCAGATGGCGGCCGATCCGCTTCACCGGGTTGAGCGCGGTCGCCGGGTCCTGGAACACCATGCCGACGTCCGTCCGCCACAGCGCGCGGCGCCCGGCGGCGGTCAGCCCGTGGACGTCCTTGCCGTTCAGGACGACCCGCCCCGACACGGTCATCGACGGCCCGGACGTGTACAGGCCCATCACCGTCCGGCCGAGCACCGACTTGCCCGAGCCGGACTCGCCGACGATGCCGAACATCTCGCCGGGGCCGACGGTGAACGACACCCCGTCGACGGCCTTGAGCGGCCCGCGGCCGGTGCGGATCTCGGTGTGCAGGTCCTCGACGGCGAGGAGGGTCTCGGTCATGTCTGCTCCCTGGGGCCTAGAGCTTCGCCTGCCGGGGGTCCCACCGCTTGCGGGCCTTCTCGCCGATGAGGTTGAACGCGAACACGGTCAGGAAGAGGGTGACGCCGGGCACGAGCACGATGTGCGGGTGCTGGGCGAACGCGTCGTTCTCCTCGCCCTCGGCGATCATGTTGCCCCAGGACGGCGCGGGCGGCTGGACGCCGAGGCCGAGGAAGCTCAGCGACGCCTCCGCGACGATCAGCACCGACACCATCACCATCCCGTAGGACGCGAGCGGCAGCACGACGTTCGGCAGCAGCTCCCGGGTCATGATCCGCCACCTGGACGCGCCCATCGCCTCCGCCGCCACCACGAACTCGCGCCGCGCGAACGCCAGCGTGCTCGCCCGCGCCATCCGGATCATGCCGGGGATCGCGAGCAGCGACAGCGCCACCGCGATGTTGCGCAGGGTCGGCTCCAGCACGGTGCCGAGCGCGATCAGCAGGATCAGCGGCGGGACGGCCAGCAGCGCGTTCGTCAGCACGCCGACCGCGGCGTCGGCGCCGCGCCGCAGGTAGCCGGCGACGATGCCGATCGTCCCGCCGACGGCCATCCCGATCGCGACCGCGCCGAGCGACACCACGAGCGACGACCGGGCCCCGTGGACGACGCGCGACAGCAGGTCCAGCCCGAAGTTGTTGGTGCCGAGCGGATGCGAGGTCGACAGGTCGGGGACGGCCATCCCCGGATCGCCGATCGTCGCGACGATGTCCTGGTGCTCGCCGAGCGGCAGCACCGGCGCCGCGACTGCCGCGCCGACCAGCGCGACGAGCCAGCCGGCGCAGAGCCAGAACATCAGGTCGAAGGAGTCGCCGGACAGGGCGCGTCCGGTCGCGTTCAGGCCGAGGTAGGCGGCGGCGAGGCCGGCGGCGAGCGCGGCGGCCTGCGTCCAGCCGTTCCCGTTGGCGAGGACGGTCACCGACAGCCCGGTCACGGCGAGCCCTGCGGCGGCGAGCCCCGGCCCCCACCAGCGCGCATCGGGCGGGGACAGGGCCGAGGGGAGGGAGAGGTCAGACATGGGCCCGCCTGATCCGCGGGTCGAGACGGCCGTAGGACAGGTCGATCACCGCGTTCACCAGCACGTAGATCAGCGCGATCACCAGCACCGCGCCCTGCACCGTCGGCACGTCGCCCTGGTCCGCCGCGCCGATGATCAGCGTGCCCATGCCGGGCAGCGCGAACAGGTACTCCACGATCACCGTGCTGCCGATGAGCCGGCCCAGGCTGATCCCCATCAGCGTGATCAGGGAGAAGGACGACGGGCGCAGCGCGTCCCGCAGCAGCACGTGCACCGGGGTCATGCCCTTCGCCTTCGCCGCCAGGATGAAGTCCTCCTGCAGCGTGGTGATCAGGTCGCTGCGCAGCACCCGGGTGAACGTCGCCGTCTCCATCAGCGCGATCGTCAGCGCCGGGAGGAACGCGTGGTAGAGGTTGCCGCCGAGCCCGTCGCCGAGCCGCGCCCACTCCAGCCGCGGGAACCAGCCGAGCCGCTCGGCGAACAGCGCGATGAGCAGCATGCCCGCGAGGAAGCTCGGCACCGACAGCACGCCGAACGTCGCGGCGCTCACGACCCGGTCGACCAGCCCGCCGGACCGGTACGCCGACCACATCGCCAGCGGCGCCGCCGCCGCCAGCGCCATGATCATCGCGAGCACGGCCAGCTCCGCGCTGACCGGCAGCGCCGCCGCGACCCGTCCGGCCACGTCCCCGTACGGCGGGACGAACGACTCGCCGAGATCGCCGGTCAGCGCGTCCGCCACCCAGTTCCCGTACCGGACGGGCAGCGCGTCGGTCAGGCCCATCGCCTCGCGCTTCGCCGCGTACTCCGCGGGCGCGTGCCCCTCGCCGAGCACGACCACCGCCGGGTCGCCCGGCATCAGGTCCACCAGCGCGAACGTGCCCATGCTGACGATCAGCAGGACGAGCGCCAGCTCGACCAGCCGCCGCACCAGATCACGCGCCATGCCGTCCTCTCACTTTCCGGGGGCCGTCTCACTTTCCGGGGGCCGTCCACGCGTCGTCGAGCAGGACGATGCTGTTGACAGTCCCGACGACGCCGTGCACGGTGTCCCGCCAGGCGGCCAGTTCGGGCTGCGGTCCGAACACCAGCGCGGGGACGTCCTCGTTCCACTGCCGCTGGACGCGTCCCATCACCGCGCGCTGCCGCTCCGCCGTCCCGGCGCCGCGCAGCTCCTCGATCAGCGCGGACATCCGCGGCGTCGTCGCCATCGCGACCGTCAGGTCGCCCTTGGCGTGCAGCGTCGCGTACATGCGGCCGAACGGCCCGGCCTCGCGCCAGCTGATGCCCCAGCCCGCCACGTCGTAACTCTTGCGGACCGACACCTTCGTGATCTGGTCGGCGATCGAGCGGACGAGGTCCAGCTCGACGTCGAAGCCGACGTTCTCCAGCATCGCCTTGTCGGCGAGCGCGGTCGTCCGGGACGCGGGGTCCTGCGCGTCCAGCCAGGTGACCTTGCCGTCGTAGCCGTCCGCCTTCGCCTGCCTGAGCAGCTCGCGGGCCTTGCCCGGGTCGTAGGGGAGCGGTTCGACGCCGGTGTGCCATTGAGAGAACTCGGGGAACAGGGCGTTGCTCGCGAGGCCCGTCCCCGGATAGGCGCGCTGGTAGACCACCTCGGGCTGGATCGCGTGGTGCATCGCCTTGCGGACCCGCGGGTCCGCGCCCGGATGCCCCGGCCGGGCGTTGATCGCCGCGACGTTGCCGAGCGCGACCATGTTCAGGTAGCCGCTGTGCCCCGCCTTCAGCGCCTTCTGGACGACGACCGGGTCGCGGAGGAACGCCGCCTGGATCCGCCTGCTGTTCAGCGTGTCCAGCGCCGCGTTCGGGTCGTCGACGTAGACCAGCCGGATGCGGTCCAGGTGCGGCTTCCCGCCCCAGTACCCGGCGCGGGCCGTCAGGACGGTCTCCTCCTTCGGCCGGTAGCGCTCGAAGGCGAACGCGCCCGCGCCGACCGGCCTGAACTTCCCGCCCATGTCGGACGACTTCGCGACGATCATCCCGGGCCCGGTGGCGAGCAGGTACGGGAACGTCGGCCACGTGTGCGCGAGCCGGAACACGACGGTCCGCGCGGACGGCGTCTCGACGGCCGTGACGTTGTCCTTCCAGAGCGCCGCCTCGTCCGCGCCCTTCCGCACGTAGCGTTCGATGCTCCACTTCACGGCCTGCGCGTCGAGCGGCGTGCCGTCGCTGAACGTCACGCCGTCTCGGAGCGTGAGCGTGAAGGCGGTGGAGTCGGCGTTCGCCTTCAGGTCCTTCGCGAGCTGCGGACGCAGGCCGCCTGTCGTCCCGTCCCAGCGCATGAGGACGTCGTAGACGGCGGCCATCTCCACGCCGCCGGTCGAGCCCGCGACGATCGTCTCGGCGGGGTCGAGCAGCGCGGCCTCGGCGAACATCGCGAACGTCAGCGTGCCGCCCTTGACCGGGGCGCCGCCCCCGTTCGCGCCGCCGACCATGCCGACCTTGTACTCGGCGGGCGGCCCCGCGGGCGGCCCGGCGGACGCGCCCGCGCCGCCGTTCTCGCTCTGCCACGCGCACGCCGCCGTCATCGCCGCGACGGCGACGACCGCGCCGACCCGGCGGAGGCTCCCGGAAACCTGCACGACCCTCCCTGTGCCGGTGCTGCTTGTGACTCAGGCCGGAACGAGGCAAACAGCACGGGCCGGATCGGGCGGGGGCCGGTCTCGGTGAGTGGGATGCGGCGGATGCGCGCCGCGCCGGTGGCGCGACGTTGTCTCCGGGAGGGATGCATGCGAGACGACAAGACCGCCGTGCTGGACGACGACCGCCCGGCCCGCGACGCCGCGTTCGCCGAACTGGTCGCCGCCCGCGCCGGCGACGACCGGACCGGCCTCTGCTTCGAGGACCGCTCCTGGACGTGGCGCGAGGTCGTCGCCGAGGCACGGCGGCGCGCCGGACTGGTCCGGGACCTCCCCGGGCACGTCGGCCTGTTCCTGGAGAACGGCTCCGAGCACCTGTTCTGGATCCTCGGCGCGGCGCTCGCGGGCGTCCCGCTCGTCGAGCTGAACCCGACGCGGCGCGGCGCCGAACTGGCGCGCGACATCGCCCACACCGACTGCGCGCTCCTGGTGACGGAGACGTCGCGTGCGCCGCTGCTGGACGGGCTGACGGACGTCCCGTCCCTGACCGTCGACACGCCCGCCTACGCCGGACGCCTTGCCGCCGCCCGCCCGCTGCCCCCGGTCCCCGTCGCCCCGGAGGCGATCTTCTCGCTGGTGTTCACGTCGGGCACGACGTCCGCGCCGAAGGCGGTGATCTGCACGCAGGGCAGGCTGGGCCGGATCGCCGTCCAGCAGCGCGACCGGCGCGGCCTCACCCGCGACGACGTGTTCTACGTCGTCATGCCGATGTTCCACTCGAACGCGCTGATGGCCGGGATCGCCCCCGCCGTCGCGACCGGCGGCCGACTGGTGCTGCGGCGCGGGTTCTCCGCGTCCGGGTTCCTGCCGGACGTCCGCCGCCACGGCGTGACGTTCTTCAACTACGTCGGCAAGCCGCTGAACTACATCCTCGCCGTCCCCGAGAAGCCGGACGATGCCGACAACCCGCTGCGCATCGCGTTCGGCAACGAGGGCGCCGACCGCGACATCGAGGCGTTCGCCCGCCGCTTCGGCTGCACCGTCATCGACTCCTACGGGTCGAGCGAGGGCGAGATCCGGATCGTCCGCGTCCCCGGCACGCCGCCCGGCTCCCTCGGCCTCGCCGACGAGGGCGCGGCGGTCGTCGACCCGGAGACCCTCCGGGAATGCCCGCGCGCCGAGTTCGACGAGCACGGCCGCCTGCTCAACGCCGACGACGCCATCGGCGAGATCGTCGACAGGCTCGGCGCCGCGAAGTTCGAGGGCTACTACAACAATCCCGAGGCGACGGCGAAGCGCGTCCGCAACGGCTGGGTCTGGTCCGGGGACCTCGCCTACCGCGACGCGGACGGCTACTGGTACTTCGCGGGCCGCGACGACGACTGGCTGCGCGTCGACGGCGAGAACTTCGCGGCGGTCCCCGTCGAACGCCTCCTCGCCCGCTTCGACGCCTTCGCCGAGGTCGCCGTCTACGCCGTCCCGGACGAGCACGTCGGCGACCAGGTGATGGCGGCCGCCGCGCTCGCCCCGGGCCGCGCGTTCGACCCGTCCGCCTTCACCGCCTTCCTCGCCGCCCAACCCGACCTCGGCACCAAATGGACGCCGAAGTACGTCCGCATCGTCCGGGAACTGCCCCGCACCCCGACCAACAAGGTCATCAAGCGCACCCTCCGCGGCGAGGCCTGCAACACCCCGGACCCCGTCTACGAACACCGCGCCGGCACCTACACGCTCACCTGACCCTCAGCACAGACGTCTCATCAGCAGCGATGGACGACGGGCTCCCCCTTCGCCCGCTCGAGCCGCCGAAGGCCTTGCTCCAGCCGCTCCGCGCCCCTCCGGTACTCCATGTCCCGGCGCAGGGCCAGGGCGTGCCGGTAGTGGTTCATGGCCTCCAGGGGCCGTTCCGAGTTCAGGAAGACGTCTCCCATCAGACCTATGAGCCTGCCCTCCATCAGCCGGTATCCGGCCGATCGTGCGAGGCTCAGCGCCCGCCGGCACTGGTCGAGGGCCTCCCGGCACCGGCCGTCCTTCATCAGCACCGACGCGAGCCCGGCCCGCGCGAAGCACTCCCCCCGGCGGAACCCCACCATCATGGAGATGGTGAGGGCGCGGTCGAAGCAGGAGCGGGCGTCGTCCAGGCGGTCGAGGGAGACGAAGGTCTCGGCGATGGTGTTGAGGCACTCGGCGGCGATCCGGCGGTCTCCCGACTCGCTGATCAGCGTCCGCGCCTCGCAGGCGGTCTCCAGCGCCTTGGAATCCTCCCCCGCGTCGGCGTAGGCGCCGCTGAGCCCCGACAGGGCCAGCGCCACCCCGGGGACGAACCCGGCCTGCCTGCTGGACGTCATCGCCTCCACGAGGTGCTCCATCGCGTCGTCGGGGCGTCCGAGGTCCCGGTAGCCGACGCTGAGGTGGTTGAGGATCAGCGCCTGGGGGAAGACCGAGCGGGCGTCCCGCACGACGTTCAGGGCCTTGTTCCAGACGTCGATCGAGACCTGGAGCCTGCCGCGGTCGTGTTCGAGCCGGCCGATCCCCAGGTAGACCATCGCCACGCCGTAATCGTCGCCCGCGCGCCGCCGGACGGCGAGGGCCTCGGCGAAGTCGCGGTTCGCCGCGGCGAGCCGCCCGGCGGTCCAGTGCAGCAGCCCGCGGCCGTAGAGCGCCGCGGCCTCGTGCTCGTCGTCCCCGCTGGACGCGGCGGCCGCGATGGCGGCGCCGTAGTGGTCGCGGGCCTCCGCGTCGTGGCCGAGGCCCGCGTGGGCGTCGGCGACGCAAAGGTTCATCGCCGTCTGCGCCTTGTCGCCGCTGTGGCCCTTCGCGGCGCGGAGACCGATCAGGGACGCCTCCAGCCATTCGAAGCCCTCGGGACGGAGCCAGCAGAATCCGCGGACCGCGTCGGCGAGATTCCAGGCGGCGCTCGGCGGATCGCAATGCGCGGCCGACTGGATCGCGGCGAACAGATTGGCGCGTTCTCCTTCGAACCAGGCGAATGCATCGGCTTGGTCCACGAAATGCGGACCGTTCCGGGACGGGTCGGAAGGCGCCTCCCCGCGGCCGACCTGCTCGGAATCCGCGGACTCCTGCGCGGCGACGGGGAAGCGGTGAACCCGTGCCGCCGCCAAAGCCGAACGCGTATGGGACTCGAACAAACGCCCCAAGGCGGCCCGGTGTTCTTCCGGACGATCCTCCTTATTGGCCCGGTCGGCGGCATAGGCGCGAAGGAGATCATGCAGGAAATAGCGGCGCGGCCCTTTCCAGTTCACCAGGTGCGCCGCCGTGAGTTCGTCCATCGCCAGTTCCGTGACGGCCTCCGTCCGTTCGATGAGCGCGGATACGGTCGCCGCCGAGAAATCGGCTCCCGGGGCTATCCCGAGAAGCCGGAAGACGCGCTTGGCCTCCGCCGAGAGATTTCGATAGGAAAGGTCGATGGTGGCCTTGACCGCGGCCTGCTCGTCGCCGGATACCGAGAGGGCGGCGAGACGGCCGTTGCCGGCCAGCTCCTGGGCGAGCGTCGACAGCGTGGTCGTCGGGTGGTGGTCGGCGTTGGCCGCGACGATGCACAGGGCCAGCGGGAGCCGCGCGCACCTCCGCGCCAGTTCCTTCGCGGCCAGCGGCTCGGCCGACACGCGGTCCGGGCCGACGAGCTTGCGGAGCAGGGCGAGTGAGTCGTCCTCGGACAGCACGTCCAGCGCGAGCCGCTCCGCGCCGTACCGGACCGACAGCCCGGCCAGCCTGTTCCTGCTGGTCACCAGGGCGAGGCAGTCGCGGCCGCCGGGTAGCAGCGGCTGGATCTGCTCCGCCGAGCTCGCGTCGTCCAGGACGATGAGCATCCGCTGCCCGGCGAGCAGCGACCGGAACAGGCCGACCTGGAGGTCGATGTCGGAGGGGATCTCCTGCGGCGCCACCCCGAGGACCCGCAGGAACCGGGAGAGCACCTCGGCCGTGTCCACGGGCTCCCGGTGCCGGTCGTGGGCGCGGAGGTTCACGTAGAGCTGGCCGTCCGGGAAGCGGCCGACCAGGCTGTGCGCCCAGCGGACGGCGAGCGCGCTCTTGCCCACGCCGGGCGGCCCGCTGATCACGCAGATCGGCATGCCGCCGGTCCGCCGGTCGACGCCGGCCGTCATCGCGTCGAGCCGGTCCAGCTCGGCCGTCCGCCCGACGAAGCTCGGGATGTCGCCGGGGAGCTGGGCGGGGGTGACGCGCGCCATCGCGGGCGGTGCGGGCGGCGGCGCGGGCGGGGCCAGCGACGCGTCGCGCCGCAGTATGTGCTGGTGGAGTTCCTGCAGCCCGGGGCTCGGATCCACGCCGAGTTCCGCGGCGAGGAGGCGGTGCGTGTCGCGGTAGACGGCCAGGGCCTCCGCCTGGCGGCCCGACCGGTAGAGGGCGAGCATGTGGGCGGCGCGCAGCCGTTCCCGCAGCGGATGCTGGGCGACGAGGGCCTTCAGATCCGCGAGGAGCGCGGCGTGTTCGCCCAGGTCGAGCCGCACCTCCAGGTAGTCCTCCAAGGCGACGAGCCGGCGCTCGCCGAGCAGTTCGCGCTGACCGTCCAGCAACGGGCTCGTCAACCCCATGCAGAACGGCCCCCGGTACAGGTCCAGGGCCTTCTTCAGGGCGACCGCTGCCTTGCGCGACTCGCCGGCGGCGCGGGCCTTGCCGGCGGTCGTCAGAAAATTCTCGAATATGGTGAGATCAAGATGATCGTGTGGTACGCGCAGGATGTATCCGGCGGTGGTCGTCTCCAACGCGGCGGCGGACAACGATTTGCGAAGTCCCGAGATGTATTTCTGGATGAGGTTTCCGGCATAGGTGGGCGTGCTCTCTCCCCAGGTCCAGTCGATGAGCTCAGAGCTCGCCACCGGCTGATTCGCCCTGAGTAACAGCGCCGCGAGAACGGTGCGCTGCCGAGCGGGTCCCAGATCGAGCTGATGTGCTCCCCGCCGCGCGGTCAGCGGCCCGAGCACGGCAAACCCCACCCCGTTTGATTCGATCATGATAGGCAAGTCCCATCTGCGGGGTGTAGTGCGCGAAGCGGGACCAGGATAAGGCATGAGGATTTGCCGCCAACTGGATTACAAACTCACGGCCCGCTGGCTGGTGCCTTCTCGCGGAATGTAGCCGAACATGATCAGTCGGTCACCGCCGCGCCTCGTCCTCGTGCACGATTCGCTCTCCGTTCGGCATCTGAACTCCCACTATGACATTCGGTGCGCCGAACAGTTCGGTCTGCCTGATCAGGGATTTCACGGTTACTTCAGTGATGCTTCCAGCGGTTCTTCAGTGCCCCCGACGAAGGTGTCTACGCGGCGAGTCGCAGTGACTCGGAGCACTGGTGACACAGGGGGCGTACACAATGGAATTTCCACTGATCCGAACAGCCGAGAGCCTCGGCCTGCCATCGGCGGCGACCGGCCGGGGACCGGGGGACGGGGAACCCGCGGAGGGGCGGACGCCGGCCGCGGCGAGCGACCTCAAGGCGAGCGACCTCGGGAAGGAGCTCGCCGGGGGCGAGCCGCCCGAGCTGCGATACGAGGAGACGATCCCGCGGACGCTGGTGCACCGGGCCTCGGTCACCGAGGTCTTCCTCACCGACACCGCCGTCGTCGCCGACGACGTGTTCGCCGTGGCCGCGCAGCTGCCCCGCGGCCACATGATCGGGGAGCGCGGGGAGTTCTACGACTTCGCGCTGATCGTCGAGGTGCTGCGCCAGACGGGGATCGTCATCGCCCACCGGCATCTCGACGTGCCGCTCGACATGGCGTTCATCTTCCGCTACATGACGATCAGGGTCGTCGATCTCGACGCGCTCCGGATCGGCCCCACGCCGGGGCAGGCCGTCGTCACGGTGCGGGTCCAGGTGGAGCGGACCAGGGGCGGACGCGTCCGCGCCCTCAACTTCGAGGCCGCCCTCGACATCGACGGGCGCCCGGCGCTCGAGGTGACCGGTTCCCTCACCTTCGTCACCCGCGGGGCGTTCAAGGCGATGCGGTCCAGGCAGCGGGCGGCCCGCGACCTGGACCGTCCGATCACGCCGCTTCTCGCCGGGGCGACCCCGGACATGGTCGGACGCCGGCAGGAGCGCAACGTCGTCATCACCGAGCCCGTCGTCCTCGACGACAGCCGCGCGGCGGCCAAGCTCGTCGTCGACCTGGCGCATCCGCACCTGTTCGACCATCCGCTCGACCACGTCCCGGGGAACCTCCAGATCGAGGCGGCGCGGCAGATCGCCACGTCGGCCGTCGCCCGCGTCGGCGGGCCGGCGCCGGACACGCTGGACGTCATCGCCATGAACGCCGAGTTCACCGGCTTCATCGAGCACGACCTCGAGACCCGGGTGGAGGCGCAGATCCGGCGGTTCCGCAACGACGACCGGCTCGGCGTGCTCGCGGTCCCGGTGTCGGTGCAGTTGACGCAGCAGGGCGAGACGGGCGCCCGCATCGAGCTGGAGGTGGCGCAGTGCCGCTGAACCCTCCGCCGCTGCGCCCGCCGCCGCTGATCGAGGCGGTGATCTGCGACTACGGCGGCGTGCTGACGAATCCGCTCGCCGAGACGCTGCAGATCTTCGCCGACACCGTGGGGCTGGAGCCCGAGGTCCTCACGTCCGCGCTCGCCGCCGCGGCCCACCGGTACGGGATCAGCCCGATGGCCGCGATGGAGACCGGCGCGATCACCGAGGAGGAGTTCGTGGAGTGGGTCTTCTCCCGGCTGCCCGGCGAGAACGCCGGCGACCTGCTCGGCGGCAAGACGTTCGGCGAGCTCTGGTTCGCCGGGCGCCGGGCCAACGCGCCGTTCGTCGAGTTCCTGCGCGGCCTGCGCCGGGACGGGCACCGGCTCGCGCTGCTCACCAACAACGTCAAGGAGTGGGAGCCGCTGTGGCGGGCCACCCTGCCGGTGGAGGAGCTGTTCGAGTTGGTGGTCAACTCCGCCGACGAGGGGGTGCGCAAGCCCGACCCGGAGATCTACGAGCGCACGGTCGAGCGGCTCGGCGTCGCCGCCGACCGCTGCCTGCTCATCGACGATCTCGAGGTGAACTGCGCGGCGGCGGAGCGGCTCGGCATGTTCACGGTGCGGTTCGCCGACGCCGGGCAGGCCGCGGCCGAGGTACGGGAGTGGCTGTCGTGAGCGCGGCGCCGTCCGTGCTGATCGTCGGCGCGGGGCCGACCGGGCTCGTCGCCGCCTGCACGCTGCTGCGGCACGGCGTCGACTGCCGGGTGGTGGACGTCCGCGGCGGCCCCGCCCGGGAGCCGAAGGCGCTGATCCTGTGGGCCGGGGCGCTGGAGGCGCTGCGGCGGACCGGGGTCAGCGACGAGATCGAGGAGGCGGCGCTGCCCCTCGAACGCGCCTCGTACTGGTCGCGGGGGCGGCGGCTCGGCATGGTCCGCTTCGCCGGTCTCGCCGGGACGGCGTTTCCACAACCGCTGTGCGCGCCGCAGCCGGTGACCGAGCACGCCCTGTACCGGCGCCTGCTGGACCTGGGGGGAACGGTGGAATGGGGCGTGGAGGCGACCTCCTGCGTCGCGACGTCCGAACACGCCACCGTGGTGCTCGAACACGGGACGACCCGGAACGGCGAGCGCGGCCGGCGCGAGGAGGTCACGGTTCCGTGGCTGATCGCCGCCGACGGGGCCCGCAGCGCCGTGCGCGGCGTGCTCGGCATCCCGTTCGAGGGCGGGGCCTACGACCGCGACTTCCTCCTCGGCGACGTCACCCTCGACGGTCCGGCGCCCGTCGGCGAGGCGCAGTACCACTTCACGCCCCAGGGGGTGCTGGTCGTCGTCCCGCTGCCGGGCGGCGGGCATCGGATCTTCTTCGACGAGGA
Organism: Actinomadura sp. 1N219; assembly: GCF_044326405.1. NCBI lineage: Bacteria > Bacillati > Actinomycetota > Actinomycetes > Streptosporangiales > Thermomonosporaceae > Actinomadura > Actinomadura sp. 1N219. The sequence goes on from NZ_JBIRAY010000001.1 coordinate 1,743,378, forward strand.
GCCCGGCGCGGGGACCGGCGTCCCCGACCGGGACCTCCTGCAGCGCCTGCTGGACGAGCGCGGCCCGGGACGCCTGACGATCGGGACGATCGCGTGGCAGAGTCGGTTCCACGTCCAGACGCGGATGGCGGGACGGTTCCGGCACGGCCGGGCGTTCCTCGCCGGGGACGCCGCGCACTGCCACAGCCCGGCCGGCGGGCAGGGCCTCAACACCGGCGTCCAGGACGGGTTCGACCTGGGCTGGAAGCTCGCCGCCGTCCTGCGCGGAGCGGACGATGCGCTGCTGGACGGCTACGAGGCCGAACGCCGTCCGGCGTCGGCGACGGCCGTCCGGAACGCCGAGCGGCAGACGCGGCTGTGGCTCGTCCGGTCCTCGATCCTGCGGGCCGGGCGGGACGTGCTGCTGCGGGGGCTCTCCAGGTCCGGGGCGCTGGAGCGCAAGCTCGTCCCGCAGCTGGCCCAGCTGCACCTCGACCTCTCCGCGAGCCCCGCCATCGCGTCCGCGGGGGTGCCCGCGGGCGTGCCCGGCACGGTGCGGCCCGGCAGGCGCATGCCGGACGCCGCGCTCTCCCCGGTGCGGGGCACGGCGGCGGCGACGCTGCACGACTACCTCGCCCAGGGCCGCCACACCCTCGTCATCGCCGGTGACAGGGGCGACGGTGACGCGGAGAGGCTGGCGGCGGAGTGCCGGGAGGCGATCCTGACGGCCGGGGCGGACGACCTCGCAGATGTGCTGCTGATCCTGCGCTCCGCCGGAACGGCGCCGCCGCCGGACGTGCCCTACGAGCCGCCGGGCGTGCCCTACGACGTGGTGCGCGACGTCGGCGGTGCGCTGACCTCCGCGGCGGCGCCGTGGGCGGCCTACGTCCGCCCCGACGGCGTGGTCGGCTCGTGCCTCGATGCCAGGACGGCCCTGGAGTCCGGGGCCTCCCCGCTGCCGTTCCCCTTCGACCGGGTCTCCGCTCCCCGATAGCCGGAAGGCGATTCATGTTCCATGTGCTGGCGAGGCTGACGGCGGCGCGACCGCGAACGATCGTGCTCGTGACGGTCGCCTTCATCATCGGATCCGTTCTGCTGAGCGGGGGAGTCGCCGACCGGCTGCGCAACGGCGGGACGCAGGACCCGGGCTCGGCGTCCGCGCGGGCGGCCGCCGTCCTGGACGCCGAGTTCCCGTCCAGCCGCCCCAACCTGGTCCTGCTCGTCCGCACGCCCCGGAGCGTGGACGACCCGGGCGTCTCGCGGCAGGCGTCGGCGCTCGCCGACCGGCTGGCCCGCGAACCCTCGATCGGCGGCGTCGTCTCGTACTGGCGGACCTCGCTGCCGACGCTGCGGTCCAGGGACGGGCGGCAGGCCGTCGTGGCCGCGCGCATCGCGGGGGACGAGACCGCCGCGTCCCGGGTGATCAAGGACGTGGCGCCGCGATACGGCGGCGTCCGCGGGGACCTGGACGTGCGGATCGGCGGATCGGCGGCGGTGCTCGACGACGCGCAGAAGACCATCGCGGAGGACCTCGTCCGCGCGGAGCTGATCGCGGTGCCGATCACCCTGCTCGTCCTGAGCTTCGTGTTCGGCAGCGTCGTCGCGGCCCTGCTCCCGGTCGGGGTGGGGATCATGGCGATCGTCGGGGCGAACGCCCTGCTGCGGGTCCTCACCGAGTTCACCGATGTGTCGATCTTCGCCCAGAACCTGACGACGGTGCTGGGACTCGGCCTGGCCGTGGACTACGCCTTGCTGATCGTGCGCCGGTTCCGGGAGGAGACGCGGCGGGGCGAGCCGCCCCCGGCCGCCGTGGCGGCCACGCTGCGCACCGCCGGACGGACCGTGGCGTTCTCCGCGTTCATCGTGGCGGCCTCGCTGGCGTCCATGCTGGTGTTCCCGCTGTACTTCCTCCGCTCGTTCGCGTACGCGGGCATCGCGGTGGTGGTGCTCGCCGCATTCGCGACGCTCGTCCCGCTGCCCGCGCTCCTGGTGCTCCTCGGCCGCCGCGTCGACGCGCTCGACATCCGGCGCCTGGCGCGCCTGCCCTGGCGGGGACGCGGGGCCGGGCAGGCGCGCCGGGCCCTGGGCTGGGAACCGCTGGCCCGGCTGGTGCTGCGGCGTGCGCCGGTCTTCGCGATCGCCGCGGGCGGGGTGCTCGTGCTGCTCGGGCTCCCCATCGCCGGCGTCGAGTTCGGGATGGCCGACGACCGGCAGCTTCCCGCGTCGGCCGAGTCACGGGTCGTCAGCCATGATTTGCGCGAACGGTTCGACGGCGGCGCAGGCGGCGTGATCCAGGTGGTCGCGCCCCGGACCGGGGCGCGGCAGGTCCCGTCCGGCTTCGCCGACTACGCCCGCCGCGTCTCCGTGCTGCCCGGCGTGCTGCGCGTCGACGCGCCCACGGGACGCTACGTCAACGGCCACCAGACCGGCGATCTCGTCCCGGCCGCCGCGCAGTCGACCGCCAGGGTCAGCTATCTGAGCGTCGTCCCGTCGGGCGAGGGGATGACGCCGCGGAGCCTGGACCTGGTCCGGGAGATCCGCGCCATGGACGCCCCGGCGCCCGTGCTCGTGGGCGGGCTGCCCGCCGAGGCGGTCGACTCCCAGCGGGCGATCGCCGACCGGCTCGGCTGGGCCGTGGCGATGATCGTCGGCGTGACGCTGGTCCTGGTGTTCCTCATGACCGGGAGCGTCGTCCTCACGCTCCAGTGCCTGGTGCTCAACGCGCTGAGCCTGGCGGCGATGTTCGGCGCCGTCGTCTGGGTCTTCCAGGACGGCAACCTCGCCGGCGTCCTCGGATTCACCCCGACGGGGTACGTCGACAACGCCCTTCCGGTGCTGATGTTCTGCCTGGCCTTCGGCCTGTCGATGGACTACGGCGTGTTCCTCCTCTCCCGGATCAAGGAGGAGCGCGACCGGGGCGCGGACGACCGCGCGGCGATCGTGGCGGGGATCCGGCGGACGGGCGGCGTCATCACCGCGGCGGCGCTGGTCCTGGCGGTCGTGCTGGTGGCGATCGGCACGTCGCGGGTGACCAACACCAAGATGCTCGGCTTCGGCGTGACCCTCGGGATCCTCATCGACGCCTCGGTGGTGCGCTGCCTGCTCCTCCCCGCGGTGATGCGGCTGACGGGACCCCTCACGTGGTGGGCGCCGGGCCCGCTGCGGACGCTTCGGGAACGGCTCGGATTCGGTGGCGGCGCGTCCGGCGGCGCGTCCGGTGGCGCGGCTGGGAAGCGAGCGCCCTCACCGGCGGTGGCGGCTCCGGCGGGAGGTGAGCCCGCGGAACCCGAGAACGTCTCTTGAAGTCACGAGCCGATCCCAAGGGAGATCTTCATGCTGGGCTTGCAGCTGACCGGCTTCACCCGTCAGGGGCCCTCGCCGGGTTCCGTGTTCGACCAGGTCGCCGCGACCGCGGTGGCCGCCGAGACCGCCGGGTTCGACTTCTTCTCGGTCATGGACCATCTGATGCAGGTCCCGCTGGAGGGACCGCCGGACGACCCGATGTCGGAGCCGTACGTGCTCCTCGGCGCGGTGGCGGCCAGGACGAGCCGCATCAGGCTCGGCACGCTCGTCACCGGCGTGACCTACCACCGGCCTGGGCGGTTGGCGAAGGCGGTCACGACCCTCGACGTCGTGTCGAACGGCCGCGCGGTGCTGGGAATCGGGGCCGGGTGGTTCGAGGAGGAGCACGCCGCCTACGGCTACGAGTTCCCCTCCGTCCGTGAGCGTTTCGAGCGTCTGGACGAGACGCTCCAGATCTGCCGGGCGATGTTCCGCGAGCCGCGGACGACGTTCCAGGGCAAGCACTACTCGGTCACCGGCGCCTTCAACGTGCCGCGGCCGGTGCAGCCGTCCGGGCCGCCCGTCCTGATCGGCGGCGCGGGGGAACGGCGGACCATTCCGCTGACGGTCCGCTACGCGGACGCCTGCAACTGGAACTGCGGTTTCAGCGAGCTTCCCCGCAAGCTCGACGTGCTGGCCGCCCGGTGCGCCGAGGCGGGCCGGGACCCGGCGGACATCGTCAAGACCGCGCACGCCATCGTCGTGCCCGGCCGCAGCCACGAGGAGGCGAAGGCGGCGCGCGACCGCGTCCTGGCCTCGCGCGGCCTGAGCTGGGAGGACCTCGACCGTGTCATGCGGAACGTGGTCTCCGACCGGATGATCGTCGGGGACGCCGACGAGGTGGGGGAGCGGATCCGGCACCTGTTCGACCTCGGGATGGACGGCGTCATCGTCAACCTCCCGGCGCACGCCCAGATACCGGACGACCTCGCCTTCGCCGGTGAGGTCCTCACGTCGGCGCTGCCGCAGAGGAAGGAGACGGATGATGCCGCGTAAGCGTCAGTGGGCCGCGGCCCTGATCGCCGTGTGCACGGCCGGCGCGATGCTCGCCGCGCCAGCCCGGGCGGACACGGCCGACACGATCGTGGACCTGCCCGTGCAGTTCACCGTCCGCAACGAGAACCGCACACCGGTCCGATGCCAGGCGGACGGCAAGACCTACACGATCCGCGGGCACCTGACCGCGCCCGCCTCCGCCCTGCGGGACGACGGCGCCGTCACGCTGTACTTCCACGGCATCGCCGAAGGCGAGTGGTACTGGCGGCTCGGCGTCCCCGGGTACGACCACTCCCGGGAGATGGCCGAGCGGGGCCACGCGTCCGTCACCATCGACCGGCTCGGCTACGACAGCAGCGACAAGCCGAACGGCTTCGACAGCTGCATCGGCGCCCAGGGGGACATCGCGCACCAGATCGTCCAGCAGCTGCGCCGCGGCTCCTACAAGGCGACCGGCCGCGATGACGCGCCCCGGTTCGAGCGGGTCGCCGTCGCGGGCCATTCCAACGGCGGGCAGGTCGCCCAGATCGCGGCCTACACCTTCGGCGACGTCGACGGCGTGGTCCTCATGGGCTGGACGGACCTCGGGCTCACGCAGCAGGCGATGCAGCGGTTCCTCACGTCCAGCCAGAAGTGCGCGCAGGGCGGGGAGCCGGCGGAACGCGGCGGCGATCCCCCCGGCTACGTCCACTACGACGTGGGCGAGGCGGAGTTCGTGCTCGGCAACTTCCACGACACCGACAGGCGCGTCATCGACGCCGCGGTCCCGCTGCAGAACCGGCATCCGTGCGGTGACATGGGGTCGCAGATCAGCGGCCTGTTCGCGGACGGCACCCGGCTGGACGAGATCAAGGCGCCCGTGCTCCTCGTCTACGGCGCGGAGGACTCGCGGGTCCAGGGCGGCGCCGCTCATGCCGGGCGGCTGACGGCGGCGGAGAGCGTCGAGGTCCTGAACGTGCCGGACGCGGGCCACTTCATGAACGTCGAACGCAACGCCCCCATGGTCCACGACCGCCTGGCCGCCTGGCTGAACCGCCATGAGCTGGGTTAGGGAGGCGTCGAGACGCCGGTCATCGGCGTGGCGCGACGCCGATGACCGGTTCGAGGTACCGGTGCAGGGCCTGCTTCAGCTCGGCGCGGAGCGTCGCGCGTTCGGCGCCCTCGGCGGCGAGCACGAGCGGCAGGAGCGCCTTGAACATGTGGACGCTGATCTGCGCGGTGCGGGCGCACCGGTCGGCCGGGAGGTCCGGGGCCCGGGCGGCGATGATCGCCTCGACGCGGCCGGAGACCGCCGCGTGCAGCGGACGCGTCGCGGCCGTCATCGCCGCCGGCATGTCGGAGCGAGCGAACAGGGCCTTGAAGCCGGGATGGGCGATGTTGAAGTCGATCAGCGGGTCGACGACCCGGTCGATCAGCCCCTCGAGCGGGAGTTTCGCGACGTCGGGGGCGAGCGCCTGCCGCTGGGCCGCGCCGAGTCCTTCGGCGTAGCGGGCCGCCAGGGCCTCCGCCACGGCGTCCTTGTTGCCGAAGAACTGGTAGAGCGAGCCGGGGGACACCCCGGCGCGGGCGGCGATGGCGTTGGTCGTGGCCGCCTCGTATCCGGCTTCGCCGAACACCTGGGCGGCGGCGTCCAGGATCTGGTCCATGCGTCGCCGGCCCCGGGCCTGGCGGCGCGGCGGCCGTGGCGCGTCGTTCACAGCGTCCCCTGCGGAAGTAGACAAACACGAGCTTTCGCTCGTATGTTTATTTCACGAGTAGAAGCTCGCGTTTCGCAGCCTACCGTCGAGGAGAGCCCCTTCCATGCCCACTGACGCTCCCGCCGCGCCGCTCATGCGCCGTCTCGGGCTGTTCGCGGTCCGGCGACGACGGTGGGTGCTCAGCCTGGGCCTGCTCGCCCTCATCGTCGCCGGCGTGCTCGGCTCGGGCGCCATGAGCGCGCTCACGCTGGCCCGCTTCGAATCGCCCGGCTCGGAGTCGGTGCGCGCCGGCACCGCGCTCCAGGAGCGCCTCAAGACCGGCCATCTCAACATGCTCCTGCTGGTCACGGCCAAGCAAGGCACCGTCGACTCGGCCGGGACGGCCGCGGCCGGGACGGCCGTCGCTCAGGATCTGGCGGCCCAGCCCGGCGTCACCCAGGTCTCCTCCTACTGGACGCGCGGCAAGTCGCCGACCCTGCGCAGCGAGGACTCCCGCTCGGCGCTGGTGGTCGCGCACGTCGCCGGCGACGCCACGGCGGCGCGCGAGCGGCTCGGCGAGCTGTCCCCCCGCTTCACCCGCGACGACGCCCGGGTCCAGGTCCGCGTCGGCGGCCAGGAGGAGGTCTTCCGGCAGGTCGGCGACCAGGCGCGGCAGGACTTCGCCCGCGCCGAGCTCCTCATGCTCCCCGTCGTGTTCGTGCTGCTGGTGTTCGCCTTCCGCGGGCTCCTGGCGGCGCTGCTGCCCCTCGGCGTCGGGATCTTCGCGATGCTCGGCACGCTCGCGGCGCTGCGCGGCGTCACCGCCTTCACCGACGTCTCCACGTTCGCGGCGAACCTCACGCTCGTGATGGGGCTGGGGCTCGGCATCGACTACAGCCTCTTCATCGTCTCCCGGTTCCGGGAGGAACTCGCGGACGGCGCGCATCCGCACGAGGCCGCCGTACGGGCCGTCGAGCGTGCCGGACGGACCGTCCTGTTCAGCGGCCTCACCGTCGCCGTCTCCCTGCTCGGCCTGTTCGCCTTCCCGTTCCCCTTCCTGCGCTCGTTCGCCTACGCGGGCTTCTTCGTGGTGCTGTTCGGCGTCATCGGGGCCGTGCTGCTGCTGCCCGCCGCCCTCGCCGCCGTGGGCCCGCGCCTCGCGCGGGCGAAGCTGGCCGCGCGTTACCGTCCCGCCGCGGACACGGGGCTGTGGCACGGCGTCGCGGTCCGCGTGATGCGGCGGCCCGCCCTGATCGGCGCGGCGGTCGTGGTCCTGCTGCTGGCGCTCGGCTCCCCGCTGCTGGGCCTGAAGGCCGGATTCCCCGACGACCGGGTGCTGCCCGAGTCGGCGTCCGGCCGCCAGGTGCAGCAGGAGATCAGGGACGGCTTCGCCGCCGAGGAGACCGACGCGCTCCGCGTCGTCGTCCCGGGCGGCACCGGCCGGGCGGAGCTCGAACGCTACTCCGGCGCGCTGGCACAGGTCCCGGGCGTCGCCCAGGTCGACTCGCCGGCCGGCTCGTTCGCCGGCGGCCGCCGGATCGCGCCCCCGGACGCCGCCCGCTTCTCCGCCGGACCCTGGCTGTCGGTCGTGCCCGCGCAGGACACGCTGGAGAGCGACCCGTTCGGCCTGGTCGGCGACGTGCGCGCCGTCCCCGCCCCGGACGGGACGATGGTCGGCGGCTACCCGGCCGACCTCGCCGACTTCCGCACCGCGCTGGTCGACCGGCTGCCGCTCGTGGTCGCGCTGATCCTCGCGGTGAGCTGCCTGCTGATCTTCCTGATGACGGGGAGCGTCCTCGTCCCGCTCAAGGCGGCGGTGCTGAACGTGCTCAGCCTGTCGGTGATGTTCGGCGCGCTAGTCTGGGTCTTCCAGGACGGGAACCTCTCCGGGACGCTCGGCTTCACCGCCACCGGAAGCCTGGAGCCCAGCATCCCGATCCTGATGTTCTGCATCGCCTTCGGGCTGTCCATGGACTACGAGATCTTCATGGTGTCGAGGATCAAGGAGGAGTACGACCGGACCGGCGACAACGCCCGCTCGGTCGCCGCCGGGCTCCAGCGCAGCGCCCCGCTGATCACCACCGCCGCCGCCGTCCTCGCGGTCTCGTTCGCCTCGTACGCGACGTCGGGCGTGGTGTTCCTCAAGATGCTGGGCATCGGCATGGCCCTGGCGGTCCTGCTCGACGCCACGCTGATCCGGGCGCTGCTCGTCCCGGCCGCGATGCGGCTCGCCGGGCGGGCGAACTGGTGGGCGCCCGGGCCGCTGCGCCGCGTCCAGGCACGGCTGGCGCTCACCGAGTCCGCGTCCCCGGCGCCGCCCCCCGCCCCTCCGGCCAGGGAGCGGACACCCACGGCGGCGGATTAGCCGGGATTGTGGACCGCCAGGACGACCTTGCCGCGGCCGTGGCCGGTGGCGACCTCGCGGTGCGCGTCCGCCGCCCGCTCCAGCGGGAAGACGCCGCGGACGTGGATCTTCAGCCGTCCCTCGTCGTAGAAGCGCGCCGCCTCGGCGAGCCGGGACGCCGACCGCTTGTCGGGCGTGATCCGGACGCCGAGCTCCGCGGCCCGCCCGTGCTCGACGAGCGTGATGATGCGGCCCTTGTCCTTGACGAGGTTGAGCGAGACGTCCAGGGCGTCGCCGCCGGCCCCGTCGAGGGCGGCGTCGACCCCGTCCGGCGCGGCGGCCCTGACCCGCTCCTCCAGCCCGTCCCCGTAGGCGACCGGGATCGCGCCGATCGACCGCAGATACTCGTGGTTGCGTTCGCTCGCCGTCCCGATCACGGTGGCCCCGGCGATGCGGCCGAGCTGGACGGCGACCGCCCCGACCGCGCCCGCCGCGGCGTGCACCAGCAGCGTGTCGCCCTGCCCGACCGCCATCTCCTCAAGCGCGATGTGCGGGGTCATCACCGCGGCCGGGAAACCGCCCGCCACGTCCCACGGCATGCTCGCGGGCTTGGCCGCCAGCACCTTCGCCGGGACGACGACGTACTCGGCGTACCCGTTGAGACGGCCGTTGCCGATCACCTCGTCGCCCGGCCGGACGGCGGTGACGCCGTCACCGACCTGGTCGACCACGCCCGCGAACTCGTTGCCCGGCACGCGCGGGAAGCCCGCAGGCGTCCCCGGCGGCGACCAGCCCTCCCGGACGGCCAGGTCGTACGGCTGCACCCCGGCCGTCCGCACCCGGACCCGCACCTCGCCCGGCCCGGCCTCCGGCGTGGGCACCTCCAAGATCGTCAGCACGTCCGGCCCGCCCGCCTCGGTGAACCCCGCAACCCGCATGATCGTCCTCCCTCGTCGCGTTATTGATCGGTCGAGAGGGACGCTATGACCTCAACCAAAGCTGAGGTCAACCCGCCGGTCCCGTCCGCCCGTCAGGACGGCTTCGGGAGCATGCGCCGCATGGCCTCGTGCGCTCCGGCGACGAGGCGGTCGCGCGGGTAGCCGTTGCGCTTCTTCGCCGTCTCGTAGTTGCCGCCCGCGACCCAGACCGGGCCGTCCTTAAGGTGCGCCAGGCCCTCGCGGGCGACGTCGTCGGGCTCGGCGATGACCAGCCCCGGGATGTCCATGTTGAGGCCGGCGCGCTCCATCGCGGGCGTGCGCGTCACGCCGAGGACGAGCTCCAGGACGTCCACGCCGTGCTCGCGGAGCTCCAGCCAGAGGCCCTCCGCGAAGATCCGCCCGAACGCCTTCACGGCGGAGTAGATGCTGATCTGCGCCTGCCCCATGTAACCGGCCAGCGACCCGACCAGCAGGACGCCGCCCCGCCCGCGAGCCTTCATCAGCCCGCCGAAGTGGTGCGCGACGGCGAGCTGCGCGGTGATGTTCAGGTCGATGACGCCCTGGAAGCGGTCCAGGTCGCCGGTGACGAACTCGTGCCCGTAGCTGTTCGCGCCCGCGTTGAAGACGAGCAGGCCGACGTCCAGGCCGTCGGTGACCTCCCGGATCGCCGTCAGCGGATCGGGCGCGACCAGGTCGAGCTCCAGCGTCCGGACCTCCACGCCCTTCGCCCGGACGGCGTCGGCGGTCTCCGCCAGCGGCCCCGGCTTGCGCGCGATCAGCACCAGGTTCAGGCCCGCGTCCGCGAGCCGGTGCGCGAACGCGGCCCCGACGCCCTCGGAACCACCGGCGATCACGGCCCACGGGCCGTACTGGTCGATCATCGTCCTCCGTCCAGGTCCGGGGTCCAGGCGACGCCGTTGATGTGCGAGCCGCCGTCCGCGAACAGGGTGTTGCCGGTCAGGTAGCGGGCGTCCTCGGACGCGAGGAACAGCGCCACGGGGGCGATGTCGGTCTCCGGGTCGCCGAGGCGGCCCATCGGGTTGGCGCCGTCGGCGGCGGCCTCGATCTCCGGATGCGCGGACGCCATCCGCCGGAACGCCGCGCTCTTCGCGCCGGGGCAGATCGCGTTGACGACGACGCCGGTCGCCGCCCACTCGCGGGCGGCGGTGCGGGTCAGCGTCCGCAGCGCCTCCTTCGCCGAGTTGTACTCCAGCGTGCCCATGTGCGCGTTGACGCCGTTGAGCGAGCACATGTTGACGACGCGTCCGTACCGCCGCGCCTTCATGTGCGGGAACGCGGCCTGCATCGCCCACAGCGGGCCGTAGTAGCCCATCGCGAAACCGCTCGCGAGCTGCTCGTCGGTCTTGGTCTCGACGCGGCTGACCGTCCCGGCGCCCCAGGCGTTGTTGACGAGGACGTCCACGCGGCCCCACGTCTCCACGGCCGCCGCGATCATCGCGTGCACCTGCGCCTTGTCGGTCACGTCGGTGCGGACGAACCGGGCGCCCGGCCCGAGCTCCGCGGCCACCCGGGCGCCGGTCTCCGCGTTCAGCTCCGCGACCAGCACGTTCGCGCCCTCGGCGGCGAAGCGGCGGGCGACGCCGCGGCCGATGCCGTCGCCCGCGCCCGTCACCACCGCGACCCGCCCGGCCAGCCGCCCCGCCGTCCGCTCTGCCTGCTCCGTTCGCTCGGGCCGCCCGGCGGGGTCGGTCATTCGACCACCTTGATCGCGCCGGTCAGCGCCGCCTCCTGGATCGCCGACCGCAGCGCCGGGCAGGTGCCGAACGGATCGTCCGGCAGGCTCGTGCACGAGGCCCGCGCGCCCGCGTTCCACTGGATGCTCGTCTGCTCCCAGCTCGCCTTGCGCGCCAGCACCTCCGCGGCGCAGCGCCGGCAGCGGACGGGCATGAGCGGCCCGTCCAGCAGCCGCTCGTCCTGCCGTGCCGTCACGCTGAGGCCCCTTCGCGGCGCGCGAGGTTCTCGTCGACCTCCTTCTGCCACGACTCGACGGGACGGGTCGTGTCGATCTCGAACTCGAACCGGTCCGTCATCTCGGGCCGGACGTCGGCGACGTCCACGTAGAACTGCTCGTACCAGCGGCGCAGCTGGTAGACGGGCCCGTCCTCCTCGCACAGCAGCGGGTTGTCGATGCGGGTCTTGTTCCGCCAGATCTCGATGTCCTGCTCGAACCCGGCCAGGATGAAGTCCGACAGCTTCTGCGCGGTCGCCTCGGCCGCCTCGGCCGACAGGGCGTCGCTGTGCTGCACGACGATCCCCGAATGCAGCGAGAACGAGTTCTGGTCGATCGGGTAGTGGCAGTTGATCAGGACGGACTTCACGTCGTACCCCTCGTAGTGGTACGTCAGCTCGTCGATCATGAATGAGGGGCCGTGGTAGGACGCCACGGACGTGTTGCCGAGCATCCGCGGCCCGCTGCCGTCCCGCTGCTGGCGGGCGTCGTCCCGCGCCACGCCCTTCATGATCTGCGTCGCGACGTGCCCCTCGAAGATGTTCTTGAAGTACGTCGGGAACGACTTGTGGATGTAGAAGAAGTGCGCCATGTCCACGACGTTGTCGATGACCTCGCGGGCGTTGGTGTGGACGACCGTCTCCGTCCAGCGCCAGTCGGTCCAGTCGTCGCGGGTGGCGCCCTCGATCACCGGGATCGTCACGTCCGCGGGCGGCTTGTTCCCCTCCGGGTCGTTCCACACGAACAGCAGCTCGTCCTGCACCATCGTCGGCCACGCCGCGGTCCGCGCCCGCAGCGGCACCCGCCGCGAGTACGGGATCTTCTTGCAGCGGCCGTCGCCGCCCCACCGCCAGTCGTGGAACGGGCACGCGATCTCGTCGCCCTTGACCGTGCCCTGGGACAGGTCGCCGCCCATGTGCCGGCAGTAGCCGTCCAGGACGTTGGTCCTGCCGTCCGCGCCGGTGAAGACCACGAGCTTCTGACCGAAGGCGTTGACCGTGTGGGGCTTGCCGTCCCTGAACGTCTCGGCCAGCCCGAGGCAGTGCCATCCCCGGGCGAAACGGGAGGAGATCGCCTCCGCCTCGATGGCGCGGACGGCGTCCGACTCGGTTGCGGTCACGTGGATCATCCCTTCGGCGATGGACGGGGTGATTGGAACAGTAGGTCGCGGGCCGCCGCCCGGTCCGGCGAGTCTCGCTGGCCGGGACGTTCCCGCCCCGGCGGCAAGCTGACATGGTGTCCTTCATGGCCTTAGCGGGAAGACGAGGAGCGGGGATGAGCGGTAGCGAACCGGGGGGTGTGGGGGGTCGCCCCCCACGAGGAACAGGGATGAAGAACGAGGTCCTGGGGTCCGTGCGCGGGCTGCTGCCCGGCATCGCCGAGCGGGCCAGGTCGGTGGACGAGAAGGGGCGCATCCCCGCCGAGACCGTCCGCGACCTGACCGCCGCCGGCGTGTTCCGGATGCTCCAGCCCACCCGCTACGGCGGCGCCGAGGACGACCCCGTCGCGTTCTACGAGGTCATCCGGGCGATCTCCGGCGCCTGCGGCTCCACCGGCTGGGTCGCCGCGGTCCTCGGCGTCCACTCCTGGCATCTCGGCCTGTTCGCGGACGAGGCGCAGCAGGAGGTCTGGGGCGCCGACCCTGACACGCTCATCGCCTCGTCCTACGCCCCCATCGGACGGCTCACCCCCGTCGACGGCGGCTTCGAGGTGTCCGGCCGCTGGTCGTTCTCGTCCGGCTGCGAGTTCGCGGACTGGGCCCTGATCGGCGCGCTGGTCGTCGGCGCGGAGGGGCGTCCCGTCGACTTCATGACCGTCCTGATCCCGCGGACGGACTACGAGATCCGCGAGGTCTGGGATTCGATGGGCCTGCGCGGCACCGCCAGCGACGACATCGTCGTGGAGCGCGCGTTCATCCCGGCCCACCGCGCCATGCGCAATTTCGAGCAGGCCCAGCTCCGCAACCCGGGCCGCAAGGTCAACCCCGGCCCCCTCTACCGGATGCCGTTCGGCACCATCTTCACCAGCACGGTCGCCGCGAGCGTGATCGGCATGGCCGCGGGCTGCCACGATCTGTACGTCGCGAAGATGCAGGACCGGATCCGGCTGAGTCTCGGCGGCGGCCGCTTCGTCGAGGACCAGTTCGCGCAGGTGGCCGTTGCCCGCGCCGCGTCCGAGATCGACGCCGCCATTCTCCAGACCGACCGGAATGTCCGCGAGATCCACGAATACGCCGTCCGCAATGAGAAGATCCCGATGGAACTGCGCCTCCGGGCCCGCCGCGACCAGGTCCGCGGCACCGAACGCGCCATCCAGGCGATCGACATCCTGTTCAAGACGGCCGGCGGCAACTCCCTGCACCGCGGCAACGTCATCGAGCGCGCCTGGCGCGACGCCCACGCAGGCAGCGTCCACGTCGCCAACGACGTCGAACACGCCCTCTCCATGTACGGCCGCGGCGTCTTCGGCCTGAAGGTCGAAGACAACCTCGTCTGATTCACGTCCCGTCGATCACCTTCCGTGCGGGAAAGGGACTCGATCTGTGGCAGCGCCATTGGTGTCCGGCGACCCCCGTCAACTCGGCGCGTACTGGCTGGCGGGACGGGTCGGCGAAGGCTCGTACGGGGTGGTGTTCGAGGGGTACGACCCGTCCGGCGCCCGCGTCGCGGTCAAGATGCTCAAGGGCGACGCCACCGCGGAGGCGCTGCGCGAGCTGCGGATGCTCATCCGGGTGGACCAGTCCTGCACCGCCCGGGTGATCGCGGCGGACTTCGACCATTCACCGGCGTACGTCGTCAGCGAGTTCATCGCCGGGCCCGACCTGAAGTCCTGGATCCAGCGGAACGGCCCGTACGAGCCGGCCGCGGTGCGGCGGCTCGCGCTCGACCTGGTCAGGGCGCTGGCGCCCATCCACAAGGTGGGGATCACGCACCGGGACCTGAAACCCGCGAACATCCTGCTTGAGCCGGACGGGCCGAAGGTCATCGACTTCGGCCTGGCGCGCGCCCATGACATGACGCTGAGCGCCAACCAGGTCAAGGGGACGCCGCTGTACATGGCGCCCGAGGTCTGGCAGAACGCCCCCGCGACCCCCGCCGCGGATGTGTGGGCGTGGGGCGCGGTCGTCCTGTTCGCGGCGACGGGCAGCGACGCCTTCCGCGGCGGGAGCGTCTACGCCGTCCGCCACCGGGTCATCAGCGCCGACCCGTCGTTCGAGGCGCTCGCGGAGCCGCTGCGCTCGCTCGTCGCGCAGGCGCTGTCGAAGGACCCGGACCAGCGGCCGACCGCGGCCGAGCTGCTCGACGCCTTGACCGAAGACGCGCCGCGCGCCGGGACGCCCGAGCCCGAGCTGCTGCCGCCCGAGGCGGTCGTCCAGTCGGCGGCGCAGCGGGCCGAGTCGGCCTACGCCGGGCTGAGCGACGATGAGCAGGCCGTCGTTCCGCGCATCCTCCTGCGGATGGTCACCGGCTCCACCGACCCCGACAAAGCGCTCCGCACAGCACGGTTCGAGGAGTTCCGGGACGGGGCCGTCCAGGACGATGACGCCGACGTCCAGGCGATCCAGCGGGTGCTGGATCGATTGCGCGACGTCGGGGCGGTGGTCAAGGACGGTGACGGATACACGCTCTCGTCCCCGGCGCTGCTGCGGGGTTGGAGCCGCCTGGGCGCTTGGGTGGAAGAGGACCGTGCCGTCCTCGGCCTTCACCGCGACCTGGCCGTCGCGGCCCGGAACTGGGACGAGCACGGCCGGAAGAGGAGTGACCTGCTCCGAGGCAGCCCGCTGGACCTCGCCGTTCAGCAGGCCGTGGCCGTTCAGCACCACCTCAAGCTCAATCCCCTCGAACAGGACTTCTACGTCCGCTCGGTCGCCGCCGTCCACCGCCGCGGCCGGGTCCGGGCCGCGGTGACCATGACACTGATGATCCTGCTGGTGAGCACGATCACGGCCCTGGTAATCGTGATCGTCCAGAGCGGAAAAGTCGCCGAGCAGCGCGACCAGGCGGTCAGTTCCCGGGTCGCGCTCCTGGCCGACAGCCTGCGCCGCGACGACCCCGGCACGGCCAAACAGCTCGCCATCGCCGCCGGGGCCCTCGCACCCGGCGGACAGGAGGCCCGCAACACGCTGGCCACCGTCTACAACCAGTGGGAGCAGTACAACTACACGCCCCCGGGCGCGGACGGGACGAACTCGCGGGCCGACAGCGACAGGACGGGCCATCTCGTCGCCTATTCGAGCGGCGACAAGGTCAACATCGTCGATGTGGACGCCCGGCGGGTGAGGCGGTCGATCACCGTTGGCGGCCCACCGCTGGGAACGGGCGGGTCCGTGGTGCTGTCGGGTAACGGCAGAACCCTGATGCTCGGCCGTAAGGACGGCACCGTCAGCATCGTCGACACTGACACGGGCCGCCAACGGCCGGTGACGATCCGCCCCGAGGTGACCTACGGGCTCGAACTCAGTCCCACGGGGGCGTGGCTGCTGGACGCGCGCCAGGAGCGGGCGATCGTCTGGGACACCCGGTCCGGACGACGCGTCCTCAGCGTCAAGCGGACCACCGATAATTCCAACTTCAGAACCGCGGCGTTCACCTCGGACGAGAAACGCCTGATCACGGCGCAGGGGTCCGCGCTGGAGTTCTGGGATCTGGGCACGGGCCGGAAGGTTTCGCGCCATGAGCGTTTCCTGGAGAAGGGGCTGGCCGATCCGAAGGAGATCAAGGCGGCGGCCACCACCCAGATCTCCGATGTCGGGGTGAGCCCGGACGGCAGGTTCCTTTCGTTGCGCCAATCCGACCGGCTGTGGATCGTCGAGGCGGCCGGGGTCGACCGGCCCCATGTCCAGCGCTGGCGGAAGATCCCGGCCCACGAGGTGACCGAGGCGCAATTCAGCCTTGACGGGGAGCGGGTCTCGATCGGGGCCACGGTCTGGCAGACGGAGGGCCCGGAGCCGGAACCGATACTCACCCACTCCAACGAGTGCCTCAGATACAACCCCGTCGGCCAAGACGAACGGACCTTGCGCTGCATCGACACAGGGGGCGCCGTGAACGTCCTGTCGCTCGGCGCGCTCACCGATCCGATCAAGCTCGGTGAGTACATCACCGACGAGGCGCTCAGCGCCGACGGATCGACCCTGGCGTTCGTCCACATCGTCGCCGGAGCGAGCGTGCAGATCTGGGATCCGGTCAAGCGGACGAAGAAATCGGCTTTGCCGATCACGGATATCGCCGCCTCCGCCCGCATCATTCTCAGCGACGACGGCCGCCTTCTGGCGAACGTCCGCCGGACCGGCGAGATCGAGGTCTGGAACGTGACCGACCGCCGTCGGAAAGCCGTCCTGACGACGAAGACGGAACTGGGGCACGACACCCCTGTCGCCTTCTCTCCCGACGGCAGGACATTGGCCGTCTGGAAGGCCCGGGACCTGAACACGACCATTATCGAACTGTGGGACGTGCCGACCGGAAAGCTGCGGGCCGCCTCCCCCGGGCGGACCCGGCCCGCCCTAGAGCCGGTCCACTCCTACATCCCCACCGATGCCGAGATCCTTTTCACCCGCGACAACCGGCGGATCATCGCGGGCGCGGACCAGGGAGTCATCGACGCGCGGACCGGCAAGCGGCTGGTGGAGCCGTCCTCCGACATGATCGCGGGTCTGGCGCTGAGCGGGGACGGGCTGCTCGCCGCGGAGGAGAACTCGAAGATCTCGCTCTGGGACGGCAGCACGCTGACCCGCCGCCACGACCTCGGCAAGACGACCGCGACGGCGTTCTCACCCGACGGGCGGCTGCTCGCCGGGAGCGACGGTCAAGGGACCATCCGGTTGTGGGACCACGCGAACAGGCGCCCTTTCGGACCGCCGCTGACCGGCCGTAAAGCCCCGTACAGCACCGGGGCGATCGAGACACTGGCCTTCGCACCGGACGGATCGTCCATTCTCGCTGTGGACGACGCCGGTTACCTCCGCGCCCACCTCATCGACCCGGCCAGAATCAAGACCGAGCTCTGCAAGAGCTTCGGCCCCTTGTCCAAGGCGAATTGGAAGAAGCACATCCCGGAGGTTCCCTATCGCAGGACCTGCTGACGCCTTTCCGTCAGCAGGTGGGTTGCTGGGGCTGACCGGTGCGGAGGGAATTGGCGAAGTTGAGGGACGTTTCGAAGGACGCGTGGATGCTGCCCCTGTGGTCGGCGCCGTCGAACGTCCGGTAGGTGATGTTCGGGTAGCGCTTGCAGAGGTCGTTGACGACGTTCTGCGTCGCGGCGGGGGTGACCGAGGTGTCGGCGGTGCCCTGGGCGACGAGCGTCGGGACCTTCAGGTTGAGGCCGAGCGCCTCCTGCGAGTTGAAGTAGCGCTCGAAGCGGGTGAGGTCGGCGTCCGGGCGGAACACCTTGTTCAGGGGGAGGTTCGCGCCGAGTTGCCGCAGTTGGGCCAGGCAGGCGTTCGTCCGTCCGGCCTTGGCCAGCGGCGCGGCGTCGTCGGTCAGCAGGTCCTCGGGGACGAAGGACGGGTCGGCGGCGTGCGCGCCGTTGAGCAGGACGAACAGGAACGGCAGCGCGGCCTCGGCGCCCGGGTACTGGGCCTTGACGTAGGCGGCGGTCTGGCTCATGTTCGAGCCGGGCGCGATCGACACGGCGCCCTTCAGCCGGACGTCCCGCGGGGTCTGGCCGGCGGCGGCCGTGTAGAACGTCGCCTGGCCGCCCTGGCTGTGACCGGCGACGAACCAGTCGCGTCCGATGCGGCGGTCGGTCTTGCGGGCGGCGCGGACGATGTCGAGGACGGTGTTCGCCTCGCTGACGCCGTGCATGTACGGATGTCCGCCCGGCGTGCCGAGGCCCTCGTAGTCGGTCTGCACGACGGCGAAGCCGTTCGACACCCACTTGTCCAGGTAGGACTCGGTGATCGACAGGTAGTCGTGGGCCGGTCCGGTGGCGGTGTCGGCGGACGGGGCGCACACGTCCGCGGTGCCGGTGGTGCCGTGCGCCCAGCTCAGCACGGGCCAGCCGCCGCGCGGCGGCGTGCCCTTCGGGACGGCGACGGTGCCCGTCACGACGATCCGCTTCCCGCCCACGCCCTCCGACGTGTAGGTGATCTTCCGGTTGGCGGCCGCGGCGGGCAGCGCCGCCGCGTTCGTCAGCGGGCTCACGGAGATCAGCCTGCCGCGCTGATCCGGAGCCGCCGTCGCCTGGGCCGGGGCGATCAGAGCCGTCCCGGCGGTTCCGGCGCAGGTGATGGCCGCGACGGCGATTCCCGCCGTGCGCCGCGTCCTAGTTGAGCTCACGAGTGGTTCCTCCTCATAGCCTGGACGGCGCGGTAGGCGAACGCCATCGCCGTTCCTATCGGAATGCCAGGGCCCGGATAGACGGGTCCGGTGAACGATGCGCTGGTGTTGCCGGCGGCGTACAGCCCGGGGATCGGACGGTCCGCGCCGGAGAGGACGCGGCCGTCCGGGTCGGTGCGGAGCCCGCCCTTCGTCCCGAGGTCGCTCAGGACGATCTCCGCCGCGATGAACGGCGGCCGGTCCACCGGCACGAGGCACGGCTTGCCGCCGGTGAAGTAGAGGTCGTAGGGGTCCTCGCCGCGGTGGAAGTCCTCGTCCAGGTTCTTGGCGGCGAAGCCGTTGAAGCGCTCGACGGTCGAGGCGAGGGCGCCGGCGGGCAGGCCGGTCTTCGCGGCCAGGCCGGCGAGCGTGTCCGCCCGGTGCCAGCGGCCCGCGGCTAGCTGCTCCTCCGGCGCCGCCGTCGGGATCGAGATGGCGGGCAGCCCGTCCGACCGGGAGTCGAAGATCAGGTAGAAGGGGCCGTCGGCGGCGGCGAGGCGGCGTCCCATCCGGTCGTAGGGCAGGGACTCGTTGGCGAACCGGAGTCCCGTCCCGTCGACGATCAGCCCGCCGCGGAAGCCGAGCGTGAACGCGGCCCGCCCGTCCGGCATCGCCAGGCCGGGGCAGAACCACGCCTGGTCGAGCAGGCCCGTGGACGCGCCGATCCGCATGGCGGCGGCGATCGCGTCGCCGGTGTTCGCGCCGTCCGGGGCCATCGTCCAGCCCGCGCCGCCCGGCACGCCATGCGACGCCCGCAGCTCCGCCGACGACTCGAACCCGCCCGCCGCCAGCAGCACCCCGCGTGACGCGCGCAGCCGCACGGGCCCGTCCGCCGTCATCGCCGCCACGCCCACAACTCGCCCGTCCTCGACGATCAGTTCCGTCAGCGCGGTGCCGGTGCGGATGTCGCCATTGCCGGTCGCGGTGATCGCCAGCAGGAGCCGTCCGATCAGCGAACGCCCCTGCGCCAGCGGCCTCCCGGCCGCGTGCCCCCGCCCCGCCCGGTCACGATCCACCGGCGGACGGACGATCCCCGCCAGCTCCCCAAGCCTTTCCAGCGGCAGCTCAAGCGGAACGAACGAACGCCCCATGTCGATGCGTCCCGGCGCGTCGAAATAGTCGGGGAAAGCACGCCATTCGAACTCGACAGCCGGGTCCCGCTCCAGAAACTCCACCAGTTCCGGAGCCGTTTCCAGAAACGCCTCCCGATGCGCGGCATTGCCGTCGTCGCCGAGCAGCGCCCGCAGATAGGCGCGTGCCGAGTCGGTCGAATCGCCGATCCCCGCCCGCTCCTGGACGCGCGTCCCCGGCAGCCAGATCGCCGAACCCGAGTACGCGGACGTCCCGCCGACCAGCGCGGTCTTCTCCAGGACGGCCGTCCGCAACCCGCCCGAGGCCCCCGCGGGCGCGTCCGAGGTCGCCGCCGCGGGCTCGTTCGAGGCGGCGGCGAGCGCGCCCGCCAGCGCCCCGGCCCCCGACCCGGCGACCACCACGTCGTATTCGTCGTCCCACGCCACGTGACTTCCCCTTCAGGTCCGCCGTCCTCGCGCGCCGACAACGTAAACGGGGCGTGCGGCGCGGCGGGGCGGCCCGTCCCACTGACCGGTATCGACGATCGCCGGGGAAGCCGCGACTCCGGATATCGTTCCTTGTCAACACCGGAATGGACCGTGGGGGAGGACCGTGGCGAGGATCGCGTCGGCGAGGCTGTCCGCCGAGCCGAGCTCACCCGAGCAGCACGACCGCCGGCGGCGCATCCTCCGCGCGGCGGCGCGCATCGGCGCGGAGAAATCGCTCGAACGCGTCCAGATGCACGAGGTGGCGAAGGAGGCCGGGGTCGCGATCGGCACCCTGTACCGGTACTTCCCGTCGAAGGTCCACCTCTTCACCGCGGTCATGGCGGCGCAGGTCGACCGGCTCCGCGACCAGGTCCACGAGCCCGCGCCCGGCACCAGCGCCGAGGACGCCGTCGCCGACCTGCTGGTGCAGGCCAGCCGCTATCTGATGGCGCAGCCCGTCCTGTCGACGTCGATGCTGCACGCGTCCAACACCGCCCATGTCGCGACGGTCGCCGACACCGTCCACATCGACAACACCTTCCGCGAGATCCTGCTGCGGACCGTCGGCATCGAGGACCCGACCGTGCAGGACGTGACGCTCGTCCGGCTGCTGATGCAGTGCTGGTACGGGGTGCTGCAGTCGAGCCTGAACGGCCGCGCGTCCATGGCCGACGTCGAGAGCGACATCCGCCTGGCCTGCAAGCTCATCCTCGCGCCCCGCTCCAACGCGCCGAAGCGCTGACGCCGTCCTCCCGGTGATCGGGACGGCGCGGGCGGACGGCGCGGGCCCGCGGCTAGCGTGCCGCCATGAACCGCTTCGACGGCGTGAAAGTGCTGCTCACCGGGGCGGCGTCGGGCATCGGACGGGCCACCGCCCGCCGCCTCGCCGCCGAGGGCGCGGCGATCTACGCGGTGGACGTCTCCGAGCAGGGCCTGGCGGAAACAGCCGCGCAGGCGGCCGCCCAGACCAACGCTCCCGGCGCCATCACGACCCGGGTCGCGGACGTGACCGACGAGCCCGCCGTGATCGCCGCCGCGGCGGACGCGGCCGACACGCTCGGCGGCATCGACGTGCTGGTCAACGTGGCCGGCGTTCACAAGACGACCCCCATCGAGACGCTGACCGTGGACGACCTGAACCGCCTCTTCTCCGTCAACCTCGTCGGAACGGCCCTCTTCTGCCGCGAGGCGCTGAAATTCCTCCCGGACGGCACCGGCGTGATCGTCAACACGGCCTCGCTCGCGGCGACGCAGGGCAACCCGTACATGACGGCGTACGCGGCGTCCAAGGGGGCGGTGCTGGCGTTCTCGCTGAGCCTCGCCGCCGAGCTGACCGGCCGCCGCGTCCGCGTCGTCCCGATCTCGCCCGGCGCCGTCGACACCCCGCTGACCAGGGCCCCGGACATGTTCCCCGACGGCCTCGACGTCGGCTACTTCACCAAGATCCGCTCGTACTTCGGGGCGGCGGACCCGGAGCAGATCGCCTCCGCGATAGCGTTCGCCGCCTCGTCCGACGCGGCCTACTTCACCGGCGCCGACCTCCGCGTCGACGGCGGCGCGCACACCTAGGAAGGGCAAGGATGGCACGCACCATCGCCGTGAGCGGGTCCGCGTCCGGCATCGGCGAATCGCTCGCCGGCCTGCTGCGCGACCAGGGCGACAAGATCATCGGCGTCGACCTGAAGGACGCCGAGGTATGCGCCGACCTGGCCGGCCCCGAAGGGCGGGCGCGGGCGGTCGCGGAGGTCCTCGACCTCTCCGGCGGGACGCTGGACGGCGTCGTCGCCTGCGCGGGCGTCTCCGCCTTCACCGACCTCACCGTCAAGGTCAACTACTTCGGCGCGACCGCCCTGCTGGACGGCCTCCGCCCGGCCCTGGCCCGCGCCGAGCGTCCCCGCGCCGCCGTGGTCGGCTCGATCTCCGGGACGCAGCCGGTGGACGGCGCCGTCGTCCGCGCCTGCCTGGAAGGCGACGAACCCGCCGCGCTCGAAGCATCCGCGCGTGTCGTCAAAGCGGGCGCGGGGAACAAGCTGTACCCGTCGTCGAAGTCGGCGCTCGCGCAATGGCTGCGCCGCGCGTCCGTCACCCCAGACTGGGCGGGCGCGGGCATCCCGCTGAACGCGATCGCGCCAGGCGTCGTCCGGACGCCGATGAGCGCGCCATTGTTCGAGGACGAGCGCATGTTCAAGGCCATGAACGACGCCGTCCCGATGCCGCTGAACGGCTACGCCGACGCGGAGGTGATCGCCGAGGCGCTCCGCTGGCTGATCTCCCCGGCGAACTCCCACATGACGGGCCAGATCATCTACATCGACGGCGGCGCCGAACCGACCCTCCGAGGCCCAGAAGCCTTCTGAACCTTCTGAACCGAAATGGCCGCCCTCTTTCTGCGAAGGGCGGCCATTTCGAATTTCGGGGCTCACATTTGGGTGGTGCCAGTGTTGTCGAGTGCGGCGACGTTGTAGGCCGCATACGTCCGGCGAGGGTCCCGTTCCTCGAAGTAGGGCGTGATCTGCGCGCCGAACTCCTCCGCCGAGAAGACGCCGTCCGCCGCCGTGAACTTCTGCTCCACGGTCGGCGCGGCCAGCAGCGCGACCATGTCGCCGTAGACGACGAACACCTGCCCGCTGATCTTCTCGGACGCGGGCGACGCCAGATAGCTCACGAACGTCCCGACCCGCTCGGGCGCCATCACGTCCAGCCCGCCGGGCGAGGTGCCCGCGGCGAACGACGCCTCGGTCATCGCGGTGCGGGCGCGCGGGCAGATGGCGTTGGCGCGGACCCCGTACCGGGCCAGCCCGGCGGACGTCGACAGCGTCAGCGCCACGATCCCCGCCTTCGCCGCCGAGTAGTTCGCCTGCCCGGCCGATCCGAACAGGAACGCCTCCGACGCGGTGTTGATCACCCGTCCGTACACCGGCCCGCCGGCCGCCTTGCTCGCGCCGCGCCAGTACGCCGCCGCGGCGCGCGACACGGCCGCATGCCCCTTCAGATGGACGTGGACGACGTCGTCCCAATCGGACTCGGACAGGTTGAACAGCATCTTGTCGCGCAGCACGCCCGCGTTGTTGACCACGACGTCCAGCGATCCGAACGTGTCGACGGCGGCCGACACCAGCGTGTCGCCCATCGACCAGTCGCCGACGTCCCCGGTCACCGCGACGGCCTGCCCGCCCGCCTTCGTGATCTCCGCGACGACGTCGTCCGCGGCCGGTCCCATGTCGTTGACCACGACGTTCGCGCCGTTCGCGGCCAGGGCGAGCGCCTCGGCCCGGCCCAGTCCGGCCCCCGCGCCGGTGACGACGGCGGTGCGGCCCGCCAGGGACAGATCAGCGTTCATCGGAGCCTCCGGGTCGGTGTTCTGGACGGCCCGACGGAGGCTAGTACGCATTCTGGCCCGCCCATCCGCCTCGTCCCGCTGAGCGGATGGCGCACGTGAGACGGCCACTGAAACCGCTGAGTGAGACACGCCATGCCCACCTACCAGAATGAATTCTAGTGTTGTCCAGGTTGTCGAGGTCGCGCGGGTTGTCGAGGTCGCGCGGGTCGGCAGGGGCGCGAGGGTCCGAGATGTGTGAAGGAGAGGTGTGATGGCCGAGGCCGTGATCGTTGACGCCGTCCGGACGCCGGTCGGCAAGCGGTACGGGGCGCTGTCGGGCCTGCACCCGGCCCAGTTGCTGGGCCTGACGCAGCGCGCCCTGCTGGACCGGGCCGGAATCGAGCCGGACACGGTCGGGCAGGTCGTCGGCGGATGCGTGACGCAGGCGGGAGAGCAGTCGAACAATGTCACTCGCAACGCGTGGCTCTACGCCGGTCTGCCCTACCGGACGGCGTGCACGACGATCGACTGCGCGTGCGGGTCGTCGCAGCAGGCCGTGCACCTGGTGGCGGGGCTGATCGCGTCCGGGACGATCCACACCGGCATCGGCTGCGGCGTCGAGGCCATGAGCCGCGTGTTCCTCGGCCAGGCGCTCACCCCCGAGACCGGCAGCCCGGTCCCGGACGACTGGACCATCGACTACCCCGACCAGTTCACCGCCGCCGAGCGCATCGCGAAGAAGCGCGGCATCACCCGCGAGGACGCCGACGCGTTCGGCCTGTCGTCGCAGCTCAAGGCGAAGGCGGCCTGGGACGGCGACCGGTTCGCGGGCCAGCTCGTCGAGGTCGAGGCGCCGGTCATGGCGAAGGACGGCCCGACCGGCGAGACCGCCGTCGTCACCCGTGACCAGGGCCTGCGTGACACGTCCGCCTCGGCGCTGGCGGGGTTGAAGCCGGTCGTGCCGGACGGCGTCCACACCGCGGGCAACTCGTCCCAGATCAGCGACGGGGCCGCGGCGGTCCTGCTGATGAGCGCCGACCGGGCCGCTGAGCTGGGGCTTCGTCCCCGGGCCCGGATCGTCGCGGCCGGCATGGTCGGGTCCGACCCGTACTACCACCTGGACGGGCCGATCGAGTCGACCCGGCACGTGCTCGACGCGGCCGGGATGAAGCTTTCCGATATCGACCTGGTCGAGATCAATGAGGCGTTCGCGTCGGTCGTCCTGTCCTGGGCGCGGGTGCACGGCGCCGACATGGACAAGGTCAACGTCAACGGCGGCGCCATCGCCCTCGGGCACGCGGTCGGCTCCACCGGCGCCCGCCTGATCACGCAGGCCGTCAACGAACTGGAACGGTCGGACGCCTCCACCGCGCTCGTCACGATGTGCGCGGGCGGCGCGCACTCCACGGCCACCATCATCGAACGGATCTGAGGGACACATGACCATCGGGCTGACCGAGGAGCATCGCGACCTGCGCGACGCGGTGCGCGCCTTCGCGTCCCGGCAGGTGACGCAGGCGGTCGTCCGCGCGGCCGTGGACGCCGAACGCGAGGAGGCGCCGCCGTTCTGGGACGATCTGGCCGCGCAGGGCCTGCTCGGCCTGCACCTCCCGGAAAGCGTTGGAGGCGCGGGCTACGGTCTGGTCGAACTGGCCGTCGTCCTGGAGGAGTTGGGACGAGCCCTCACCCCGGGCCCGTTCCTGCCGACCGTCCTGGCAAGCGCCGTGCTGCATCGCGCCGGGCACGCCGAGCACCTCCCCGCCCTCGCCGACGGGACGAAGATCGGCGCGGTGGCCCTGGCCACGGGAAGCCTGACCCTCACCCGCTCAGCCGGGACGATCACGGTGACCGGCACGACGCCCCCGATCCTGGGCGCTCCGCTGGCGGACATCCTCGTCCTCCCGGCAAGGCTCGTCCTCCCGGCAAGAGAGGCGGACGCGACCGCCTGGCTGGTCCTGCCCCGGACGGCCGTCACCGTGGAAGAACTCCCCAGCCACGACCTGACACGCCGCCTGGCCAGGATCGAGTTGGAAAACACAACGCTCCCCCCGGAGTCAGTTCTGAAACTCGACTCACAGGAGGTCCACGACCTGGCCGCGGCGTTGTTCGCCGCCGAAGCCTCCGGCCTGGCCGACTGGACGACGTCCACCGCCGCCGAATACGCAAAGGTCCGCGAGCAATTCGGCCGTCCGATCGGACAGTTCCAGGGCGTCAAACACCGCTGCGCCCGAATGCTCGCCCACGCCGAACAAGCCCGCGCCTGCGCCTGGGACGCCGCCCGCGCACAGGACGACTCGACCACCGACCCGCAGGAGATTTCCCTCGCCGCCGCCGTCGCGGCAGCAACCAGCGTGCAAGCCGCATTCCAAACTGCCAAGGACTGCATTCAGACGCTCGGCGGCATCGGCTTCACCTGGGAACACGACGCCGGCCTTTATCTGCGCCGCGCGCAGTCGCTCCGCGTCCTTCTCGGCTCCAAAGGGAAATGGCGACGCCGCGTCGCGCGCCTCACCCTGGACGGCGTCCGCCGCGAACTCCGTGTCGACCTCCCGCCCGAGGCCGACCAGATCCGTGCCGAAATCCGCGCGGAACTGCAACCCGCCCGAGCGCTCGACGGCAAGGAGCGCACCACCTACCTGGCCGACCGCGGCTACACGTCCCCGCACCTCCCGGCGCCCTGGGGCAAGGGCGCCGACGCCGTGACCCAGCTCGTCATCGCCGAGGAGCTGCGGTCCGCCGCCCTCCGCCCCCACGACATGATCATCGGCAACTGGGTCGTCCCGACGCTGATCGCGCACGGCTCGCCCGCGCAGCACGAGCGCTTCTTGCCCCCATCCCTACGTGGCGACATCCGTTGGTGCCAGCTGTTCTCCGAGCCCGGCGCCGGCTCCGACCTCGCCGCACTCACCACCCGCGCCGGAAAGGTCGAAGGCGGCTGGCGGATCACCGGCCAGAAGGTCTGGACGTCCATGGCGCGCGAGGCGGACTGGGGCATCCTGCTCGCCCGCACCGACCCGTCCGCCCAAAAACACAAGGGACTGTCGTATTTCCTGCTCGACATGAAATCGCCCGGCATAGACATCCGCCCACTGCGCGAACTCACCGGCGACACCCTCTTCAACGAGGTCTTCCTAGACGGCGTCTTCATTTCAGACGACCTGCTAGTCGCCGCCCCGGGTGACGGCTGGAAACTCGCCCGCACCACCCTCGCGAACGAACGCGTGTCGCTCTCCAACGACTCGTCCCTCGGCAGCGGCGGCGAGGCCCTGCTCCGCATCATCGAGGACGGCGCGGACGACGAGCGCCTCACCACTCTCGGCGGCATCCTGTGCGACGCCCAGTCCAGCAGCCTGTTCGGCCTGCGCACCACGCTGCGTTCGCTCGCCGGAGGGCAGCCAGGCGCCGAGTCCAGCATCGGCAAGCTGATCGGCGTCGAGCACATGCAGCAGGTCTGGGAGACCGCCGTGGACTGGATCGGCCCGGACGCCCTCACCGGCGAGGGCAGGCGCGCCATGAAGGACCCGACCTGGATGTTCCTGAACTCCCGGAACATGTCGATCGCGGGCGGGACCACCGACGTCCAGCTCAACATCATCGGCGAGCGGCTCCTCGGCCTGCCGCGCGACCCGGTGGCGTCATGACGCTCGACCTGCACGCCGAGGGCCGTGCCTGCGGTGTCGACGGCGCGGCCGCCGCGGCCCGCCGGGTCATCGACGCGCTCGTCCGGGCCGGGGACATCTCGGACGCCGACATGTCCGGCATCGCCGACCGGTTGAACGCCGTCGCCGACGACCTGGAGGCGACGGCCCCGCCCCGGGAGGACCGTCTCGTCGACATGTGGCGCGGCGACGGCAACACGCGACACGACCCGGTGGCCGGCCCCGAGAACCCGATCGCCCCGCCCCTCGAATACACCGCCGTCGACGCGCGGACGATCGAGGCCACGGTGACTCTGGGCCTGCCTTACCAAGGGCCGCCGTCCAGCGTCCACGGCGGCATTTCGGCGCTGCTGCTCGACCACACGCTGGGCGTGGCCAACGGCTGGGCGGGCAAGTCGGGCATGACGGCCGAGCTGTCGCTGCGCTACCACCGCCTCACGCCGCTCTTCGAGCCGCTGACGATCACCGCCCGCCAGGTCGAGGTGGACGGCCGCAAGATCCGCACGGTCGGCCGCATCCAGGCGGGCGGCGAAGACTGCGTCACCGCCGAGGGCCTGTTCATCGCCAAGTACCCGCCCCGTCCTCGCTGACTGGGTAGCGGCAAGCTAGGTAGACTCAATCTACATAGATGAGATCTACCTACCCCGGAGCGATGATGTTCATCGGCAGGAAGACCGAGCTGGCACTCCTCGCCAAGCGCCTTGAGCGGGTCGCCGCCACGGGCGCGGGGACGGCCGTCGCCCTCCGAGGACGCCGCCAGGTCGGCAAGTCGCGCCTCGTCCAGGAATTCTGCGACCAGTCGGCCGTGCCCTACGTGTTCTCCACGGCCACCAAAGGCGCTTCACCCATCGAGGCCGTGTCCGCATTCCTGCGCGACCTCAAAGAATCGGCGTTGCCGGACGACCCCGAACTCGTCCCGCGCCTGGACAACGGCAGTTGGCCCGACGCGTTCCGCGTACTCGCCTCCGCCCTCCCCAGCAGGCCGTCAATCGTCGTCCTGGACGAAATGCCGTGGATCGCCGAGCAGGACCCCCTTTTCGACGGCACGCTGCAAACGGGCTGGGACCGGCTCCTCGCGTCCAAACCCGTCCTGCTCCTGCTCCTCGGCAGCGACGTCCACATGATGGAGCGCCTCACCGCCTACGACCGCCCGTTCTATGGACGCGCCGACAATCTCGTACTCGGCCCGCTGAACCCGGCCGACATGGGCGAGGCCCTCGGGCTGGACGCGGCGGACGCCATTGACGCGCACCTTGTCTCCGGCGGCCTGCCCGGCATCATCCGCACCTGGCCGCACGGAACACCCGCCCTCGAATTCATGGAATCCGAATGCGCCGACCCGGCCGCCGCGCTGTTCAACGTCCCGGAGTCGTCGCTGCTGGCCGAATTTCCCAACCCCGACATCTCCCGCCGCGTCCTGGAGGCCATAGGCGCCGGTGACCGGACCCACGCCAACATCGCCGCAACCGCAGGAAACCGAGACGCAGCCCTCCCCTCCGGAACCCTCTCGCCCCTCCTGCGCCGCCTCACCACCGAGAAGAACGTCCTCGCCGTAGAAGAGCCTCTCTCGACGAAACCGGGAAAGCCCGCCCTCTACCGAATCTCCGACAGCAACCTGCGCCTCTACCTGAGAGCCCTCCGCTCTGCCCACGAACAAGCGCGCCGAGGCCGTCCCGAAGCGGGCTTCCGCATCATTCAACGCCGCTGGCCGTCATGGCGCGGCCGCGCCGTAGAACCCCTCATCCGCCAGGCCCTGGAACTGTCAGATCTCCCTTGGCCGGACGTCGAGACAGTCGGCGGCTGGTGGAACCGCCAGTTCAACCCGGAAATCGACCTCGTGGGCGCCGACCGGGCCCCCATCGCGAACCGCATCTACTTCGCCGGCTCGATCAAATGGCACAACACCCCGTTCGACGCCCACGATCTCGCCGACCTCCGCCGCGCCGCCGCCCAGGTCCCCGGCCTCGATCCCGCCACGACCGGACTCGCGGTCGTCTCCCTTTCCGGGATCCTTTCCGGAATCGAGGCCACCGACCCGATCGCCCTTGCCTGGACGCCCCGCGACGTCCTCGCCGCCTGGCGCCCCTGACGACCAGGCCGCCTGGCGTCCCTGACTACCAGGTCGACGGGAACATGCGGTGCTTCAGCAGCAGGTCGACCTGCTCAGCCGCCGCCTTCACGTCCCCGCAAGGGAAGAGGTAGCCGAACCGCCCGCGCTGCGCCTGGTAGTAGGCCCACCCACCGCCCGGAATGGCGCGGACGCTCACCAGCACGCCGACGTCCTCTGCGACTCCGCTCGCGTAAATCCACAGCAGCGGCACCGGCATCGGAAACTGTTCGCGCTCGTAAAGCTTCACGCAGCGCCATCCGTGCGCCTTCGCCGCGACGGCGAGCACTTCAAGAAGGCGCACCGTGCTCGCGCGATCCCGATGCGTCCGCCATCGCAGCAGAAAGCGTTCCATCAGACCGCCACCTTCGCCCAGACCCATTTGCCATGCGGCTCGGTCTTCACCACGCTGCATTCCATCGAAAGGGCCTGGACGATCGGCAGCCCGCGCCCGCCCGTTCCCGCGTCGTGCCCCTCGTCCAAGGCCCGCGCGTCGGGGACGATGTCGTCCAGCGTCATCTCCACGAGCGGCCGAACCAGCGGCATGTCGTCCGACGAGTCCCAGACGCCCAGCACGACCGCCCCGACCTCCCGGACGACCCGAACCCGGATCTCCAGGTCCGGCGTGCTCCGCACCGCATTGGTGATCAATTCACTGGCGACCAGATAAAGGTCGCCCGCGTCCCCGGCCATGCCCCACTCCTGGAGCCGGAACTCCACCAGCGCCCGCATCATCCCCGGCGCAGTCCGCGCCGCCACAAGCGACATATCCAGTTCGCCCGAATTAAGCGCATTGATCCCCACGATTCCCTCCTTTCGTCTTCGAATTCCGGGGACAAGACTGGTGCCGCTGACTTAATTTGTCATCGTTGTCGAATACGACGGCAACTCGGCCCGCGCACCGAGGGGAATCGATCATGGTCAACCCGTCGCCGGATCCGGAGCTCTCGCTCTACGCGCTCATGGCCTACTACCTGCGGTTCCTCCGCCTCAAGCACAAGATGACCCAGAGCCAGGTCGGCCAGATCATCAACTGCACGAAGGGCCAAGTTTCCAAGTACGAGAGCGGCACCCGGCAACTCGACGAACACGAGTGCGCCGCCCTCGACCAGGCCTGGGACACCGGCGGCCTCTTCACGATCCTGCTCCGCTACGCCAAGCTCGGCGTCGACCCCAACTGGCACGAGAAACTCCGTCGCTACGAACAAGGGGCGGTCACACACCGGATCTTCAGCAACAACGTCATTCCTGTGCCGTTCCAGTCAGAGGGGTACGCCAGGGCGCTGCTGACGGAG
Organism: Actinomadura sp. 1N219; assembly: GCF_044326405.1. NCBI lineage: Bacteria > Bacillati > Actinomycetota > Actinomycetes > Streptosporangiales > Thermomonosporaceae > Actinomadura > Actinomadura sp. 1N219. Next base: position 1,773,880 of record NZ_JBIRAY010000001.1, read on the forward strand.
GGGCACCTCGCGCGGCTCGTAGACGATGTCGATGCCGCGGTCGCGAGGCGCATGGCTCATCAGGCGGCGATACTTGACGGCGACCCCGAGATCTGGGTGGTGTTCGACGAGGTTGCCCTCCGGCCGATGAGGGATTCGCTCGTCATGGAGGAGCAGCGCGACCTGCTGCTGTCGCTCGGTGAACTCCGCCACGTGTCGCTCCGCGTGATCCCCGAGCGCGCTGTGCCGCACATAGGTATGGACGGCTCCTTCCGGTGCTTTGAACTGCGAAATGGCAATCGAGCAGCGTTCGCAGGAACGGCTCTCGAAGTAGGCCGAGTCATCGATGATCAGGCGGAAGCCGCTCGTGTGGCTGTACGCTTCGAACGGATCGCCGCGCGGTCCTGGAGCGAAGAGCAATCTCGTGAGTGGATAATGGGGATGCGCACATGACGACTTGGCGAAAAAGTAGTTACAGCGGGTCGGGCACGAGCGAATGTGTAGAGGTCGCCCGGATTGCTGATGCCATCGGTCTCCGCGACAGCAGGGCCACCGAGGTCGGTCACCTCACCCTCACTCCCAGAGCCTTCACCGCTCTCCTCACTCACATCAAACGGAGCGAGCCGCGCTAACGACGTCAAACAGTGCGAGCCGAGCTGGAGTGCAATATGACGACCTGGCGAAGAAGCAGCTACAGCGGTGCGGGCGGCACCGACAACTGTGTGGAGTTGGCCCGCCTCCCCACTGGGATCGGCGTCCGTGACAGCAAAGCGCCTGAGACCGGGCGCCTCTCCCTGCCCCCCGAAGCCTTCACCGCCCTCGTGGCGCGCCTGAAGCGGGGCGAGCTTCCCCTCTGACTCCCCAAGCCGTCGTTCGGGCAGATCATGGAGGCGATGACATGAGCCCGGTATGGCGCAAGTCGAGCCGGAGCGACACCGAGGGAGATGAGTGTGTCAAGGTTGCCGACCTGAGCGGAGGCGTCGGCCTGCGTTCGCCGAACTGCTCGACCCCATGAAGCGGGGCGAGCTTCCTCACTGATTCCCCCAAGCCCCTCCTTCGAGCCCCGGTCATCGCCGGGGCTTCTCTAAGTCGGACGCGCCACTATGCCCGATGTACCGCCGCCTCACCTACACGTTCCGACCGGCCGTGGACGCCGCTGTGATCAATGTTGTTGAGGGCTCGTCGGCCTTGGGCTGTGTGTTCGATGTCGGGGGTGGGGGCGGCGCTGCGTACGGGGCCGCCCCTCCAAAGTCAAGGGCGCTTCGCGTCGCTTCGCGATGGGACTCCGTCCCACCCTTGACTTCGGAGCCTCTGCGGCCCCTGGTGCAGCTTTCATCGGGCAGGCTCCGCCTGCCCCGCCCGACGCGCCGCCCCCACCCTCCAGCTCAGCAACCAAGACTGACCCCGTCCAATTAGCTGAGCCTTTTTTGGTTTCGGGTTCTGGTCGGTCTTGACTCCGCCTATCTTGCTGGTTATAGAAGACAGACCCTATTTCGCTGATCGGGGCGGGGTGTCTTCGATAGTATTTGTTTATGAGTTCGGTTTCGCTTGATCTTCGTTCGGCGTCCACCGGGGAATTGGTGGACGCTGTAGCGGTGATCGCTCGCGAACTGGCCGGACGTGACGCGCCCGACTCCGCCGCCGCCTGCATGGAACTCGCCGAAACGCTCGCGCGTGCCTGCGATCAGCAGGAGAGCGCCCTCGCCGCAATGGTCGGACGGGTGGACGCCTCCGGCGAGATGCGCCGCTGGGGCCTTCCGTCCACCCAGGCGTGGCTCCGGTCACGGCTGGGGATGCGTGAGACCCGGGCCCGGGAGCGGGTCACCCTGGCCCGGCAGCGGCACCGGCTTCCACAGGTAGCGAGGATGCTTGCTGGCGGGGAGTTGTCCTATGGGTACGCCTCCACCGTCGCCGACGCTGTCGCCCGGTTGGACGATGCGGATTGCGCGGCCGCTGAGAGCGTGTTGCTCGACCTTGTCGGCGAGGGGTTCTCGGCCGGGAAGGTCGCCTCGTTCGGGCGGCGGATCCGCGAGGTCGTCGCTGAGCGGGACGGGGTCGAGGAGCCCGATGGGGAGTCGCGGCGCGGGTACGAGCGGTCCTGGATCAACTCCACCCGCTCGCTGGACGGCGGCCGCTACGTCAAAGGCTGGCTCAACGCCGAGGACGCCGCCGTCTGGGACGGGACACTCGGACCACTCGCCAAACCAGCCGGAACCGACGATCACCGCGACCTACCCGAACGGACGGCCGCAGCACTCACCAGCGTTCTCGCGGGCGGGCACCGGGCCACCAAGGTCACTGTCGTCCTAGACCTGGACACGCTTACCGGCGGTTCTGCGCCCGGCAGGCTGACCGACGGGTCCCCGATCCCGGCCGCGCAGGCCCGCCGGATCGCCTTGGATGCCGGAGTCTCACCATTGATCCTGGGGCGGGGAAGCATTCCGCTCTACCTCGGCCGCCGTGTCCGGTTCGCCACGGCCGCGCAACGCCAGGTCCTCGAAACCCTGTACTCCACCTGCGCGGTGCAAGGCTGCGAGGTCCCCGGGACCTTGTGTGAAGTCGACCACGTCCAAGGATGGGTCCTGGGAGCGTCCACCGACATTGATCAGCTCGTTCTGTGCTGTGGGTGGCATAACCGTTTCAAGCATGCGAATGCCGATCAGATTCAGATCAGTCATGGCAGCACCGGACGCTATGTCTACCGGATTCTTCCGCCGCCGGACACGCGTACGGTCGATATTCACGGGCCGCCACCAACCGACGAAATCGGTTGGGCCGCCGCATGAGGCGAGACCGTTCTCCCCGGCCGCAAGGGAAGCCGCCGCCGTTCAACAACACCTTGCACTGACGACGAGATGCGGGCGTTGTTCTGCAGCCTGGACGAGCACGTACAAATGAGCGGCGGCGTGGCCATCAACACCGGCTAAGAGGGTGTCTCATGTGGCCAATTGAGCGAGCTTCTTGTAGCAGGTGATGGCGGCTGCGAGGGTGAGGAAGGCGTTGAACAAGTGGCCGTGACGTTCGTAGCGGACGGTCAGACGCCGGTACCCGAACAACCACGCCAGGGTGCGTTCGATCACCCAACGGTGGCAGCCCAGGCGGTCGCCGGGTTCGATGCCGGGCCGGGCGATGCGCGGGACGATCCCACGCCGGCGCAGCCGTGCCAGGTGCTCGGCCGAGTGATACGCCTTGTCCGCGTGGACCTTGACCGGCCGACGACGGCGCGGTCCGCGTCGGGACCGGATCGCCGGTAACGCCATCAGCAGCGGCTTGAGCGCCCGGCTGTCGTGCACGTTGGCGGCCGAGACCGCCACCACCAGCGGCAGCCCGGCGGCATCGGACAGCACGTGGAGTTTGCTGCCCTTCATGCGACGATCGACCGGATTGGGGCCGGTTAGCGTGCCCCCTTTTCGCACGGACGGCGGCGGCGTCCACGATCGCCGACGCCCCGTCCACCTGACTTCGCGCCCCGAGCTCGTCCAGCACCGCCTGATGCAGCCGCGGCCACAACCCCGCGGCGGTCCACGCGGTGAACCGGCGATGCGCGGTCGGCACACTCACCCCGAACTCCGCAGGCAGATGCCGCCACGCACACCCGCTCGTCAGCACATACACGATCGCGATGAACACCGCCCGATCGTCCACCCCACGGTCCCGCCACCCTGCCGACGCGGCCTGCCGCCCACAACTCATCCGGCACCAACCGCATCGCAAGATCCGACGACACGATCCCCGGTCATGCCGCAAGTCACCCACCAGCCACATGAGACATGCTCTAAGGCCGATGCCTACGGTTCGACCGAATCGGGGCCAGGTGCATCGGCCGTCCTGTTTCTGGAACATTGCCGGACTAGTGTGGCGGCATGGTGCAGCGTCCCGGCTTCGGTGTGTTGTTGACGCGGCTCCTCAACTGTCGCCAGGCGGATATCGCTTGGCTTGCATCGGCGTCCAGCATCCCGGAATCGGAGCTTCGCTCGGTGACGGACGGCGCGCCACCCTCTCCGTCTCAGTGTGAAGGCCTGGCCACCGCGCTCGGCTTCCACGCTGCCGACCTTTTCGTGGTTGCTGGGCTGTCGGTACCGGAGTCCTTTCAGCCTTGCGAGCCGGCAACGGGACTCCACCTCACGCGTCTCATCAGCGTCGCGATGGCGTTGCCGGCAGATCAGCGGACCCACATCTATGAATGCGTTGAGCAGTCACCCCAACTGTCCCCTGTACATTCGGCCGATCCACCGCGCACCTACTATCAAGGGAATGGTGGCTTCGGCGAGATGCTCGTCGCCATGCTGTGCGTCAATCGAAACCTGCTTTCCCCGACCTCTGCCGTCCAGACACTGGCCAGGCTGACTCGGGGCGGCATGTACGTGGCCGCATCCACTCTCCATTCCATCGCCGCGGGCCGTGCCCCGCTGAAGGCGACCTGGCTGGTCGGCTTCGCGACCACCCTCGGCATTCCCGTCGCCGACCTCGCGGCCATGACCGGCACCGACCTCTGCGAGCCGGCGCCGCCCGACGATCCGCTGGCGGCCGAGATGGCCACGTTGCTCTGGAACTGCCGACGTCTGACCGTGAACCAGATCGAGAACGTGCTCGCCGAAGCGGAGGCGATGCTCATCGCGGTGCCCGACGACGCTTCCAGGGACGACTGGAACCTCGTCCACCGCAGCAACGACGGGACTTGGTGGGGCGCACCGAGGCGGTAGTTCTCGACCACCGCACACCGACTACCTGCCGTGCGGCATGTCCGCGGCAATTCGCAGGACGTCCGCGGTGAGCAACCCCGTGGTGAAGTCGAGGGTGACTAGGTGTCGGCGGTGAGCATGGTCAGCTCGCCGAGCGTCCGGGGCGCGCGGCGGGCGTTCCGTGTCGGCGTCGCGAGGATCGGCGGACGGTGCCGACCAGACGAATCACGAGAGGCGTGGGCCGGGGACGATCAACCGAGGAGTCTGGCGACGAGTTCGTCTCGTGCGGACACACCGATCTTCCGGTAGATCGATTTGAAGTGGTCGTTGACGGTGTGGGGCGACATCGCCAGACGTCGGGCGATCTGTTTGGTGGCCAGCCCTTCGACGGCGTGATCGATGACCGCGCGTTCCTTGGGTGTCAGGCCGTGCCAGAGCGCTATCGCCTGCAGCAGTTCAGTGCCGGCGGCCGGTTGGATCGTCACGGCCAACGCTCCCTTTTCCCCACCTGACATTGGCTGGGCGCGCAAGGCGATCCATCCGCGCCGCGTGGGGATGCGGGTGAGCGCGGGCGCATTCGTGCGGCGCGCGGCCTGGGTGAGGCTCCAGATGGTGCTTTCCATCGGCATGTGCGGTTCGGCGAGTGCGTGGGCGGGCAGGGTTCCCAGCTCGCAGATCCACTCGCGTACGGATGGTGTGGCCGCCGCGACCGTGTCATCGGCTCCGACGACGAGCACGCCCGGTGGCCGGTCGAGTCTGCTGGGCTCCGGCGGCGCGCCCGTCGTGTAGCGCCTCATCGCGGCGACGACGTCCCGGCCGAGCCGCTGGGCGCGGGCGGCCTCGGCGACTGAGAACGGCCGGCCTCCCCGGGGACGAAGCAGGACCAGCCCGCCCCAGGCTGTTCCCGCGTCGACCAGCGCGACCCGCAACTCGCTGCCGACACCCTGGTCTGCCATCACCGAGCACATCGCGGCGTTGCGGCGCAGGCCGGGAGTGTCGGTGTTGAGGACGCCCACCCGGCACGGACCCTCGACCAGCCGCTCGAAGGGGTAGGGGTGATCGCCGTCCAGCCGGTCGCCCAGGGTGAGTCGGCGGGCGGCCGCCGGGCTGTAGCCGTGTTCCCTCGCCAGGAAACATCCGGCGCCGGTGACCGGGTCCACGGCGGCGAGCATGTACCCGTCGTGCGGTACCGCCCGCCCGATCCACTGCGAGATCACCGTGCCCAGTTCGGCGGTGGAGCCGACCTCGGCGGCGGCCCCGATCGCCGCGGCACGGGACACGCTCTCTCCGGTGCTCACCCGGCCATTATCCGCCACGCAACGCACACTGGCGGGCACATGCTGTCGTCGGCACCGCACCGGCCGCCCGGCAGGACAACCCCCAAGACCTGGGGATACCTGCCCGCCCGCCGCTCGGCGACCGTTGGGGCTGACAGGGCGGATCACCGCCGGCCCGGCGGATGACCCCCAGGACGCGATCGGAGAGCAAGATGCGCAGATCCACGTTGTTGATGCTCCTGCCCGTCATCACCGTGCTCGGCGGGTACTGCACCGTCCAGTCCGCTTCGGCGGACCCCTCACCTCGTCCCGAATCCCAGCGGGCACTCGCCGGGGTCTCGATCAAGCCGAAGGGGGCCGCCGACGTGTGCCTCGAAGTCGCCGACGCCAACACCGGCAACGGCGCCCTGGTCACCTTGTGGCCCTGCACCGGCAACGACAACCAGAAGTGGATCTTCGCCCAGGGAAGGATCCAGAGCGCCCTCCCTGGGAACAACTGCCTGGACGTCCGGGGCGGGAACGCCGGCAACGGCGCCGCGATCAACAGCTACGACTGCAACTCCGGAAGCCCGCAGCAGTGGCGCTTCAGCGGAGACAGGCTGGTCAGCGGGCTCAACGGCATGTGCCTCAGTGTTCTGGACAACAACTTCGGCGGCGGAGGCGCCGTCGTGAACTTCCACTGCAACGGTGGCGCCGGCCAGGCGTGGGAGACCTCCTGACCGGCCCGTCTGCCGACGAGCAACGAACGCCCCGGCCGGGAACAGCCCGGCCGGGGCCCCGCGATGAAGACCGTGACCCACGCCATATGCGGGCTCTGTCAGGGATCGGGGTGCTGTCTCGCTCAACTCACGAAGAGCAGGACGAACGAAGAGCAGGACGGACCGACAGGAGCAACGCATGAAGCACCGCATCGTGGTTCTCGGCGCCGGTTATGCCGGGGCCTACGTGGCCGGGAACCTGGCCCGCCGGTTGTCTCCGGCGGACACCGAGATCACCGTGGTCAACGCCGTGCCGGACTTCGTCCAGCGGATGCGGCTGAACCAGCTGGCGGCCGGGCGGGAGATCGCGGCCCCGCGGCTCGCCGACGTCTTCGCGGGCACGGGGGTTCGGCTGCGCCTGGCCCGTGTCACCGCCGTCGATCCCGAGCGCCGGGTCGTCGTCGTGGCCGACGCGGGCGGCGGCGGCGAGGTCGGCTACGACACGCTGGTGTACGCGCTCGGCAGCCGCGGCGCCGACCAGAGCGTTCCCGGGGTGGCCGAGCACGCCTTCGACGTCGCCGCCCGGCCCTCGGCGCTGCGCCTGCGCGAGCGCCTGGACGGCCTGGACGGACGAGGCGAGGGCGGGAAGGTGCTGGTCGTCGGCGACGGGTTGACCGGCATCGAGACCGCCACCGAGATCGCCGAAGCCCGGCCCGGTCTGTCGGTGGCGCTTCTCGCCCGCGGCGAGCTGGGAGCCCGGCTGTCCGCCGGAGCCCGCGGCCACCTGCGCCGGGCCTGCGACCGGCTCGGCATCACCGTCGCGGAGCACACCACCGTCGAAGCCGTCGAGGCCGCGCGGGTGCGGTGCGCGGACGGCGCCGTCCTGGCCTCCGACGCGACCGTGTGGACGGCCGGGTTCGCGGTCAGCCCCATCGCCGCCGCGGCCGGGCTGGAGGTCACCGGGAACGGTCAGATCGTCGTCGACCGCACCATGCGGTCGGTCTCCCACCCGGACGTCTACGCCGTCGGCGACAGCGTCCACACCCTCGGCGACAACGGCTGCCGGCTTCCGATGAACTGCGGTTCGGCCGGGTACACCGGCCGGCAGACCATCGAGGCGATCGTGGGACGCCTCACCGGCCGCGAGATCGCGAACGTCAAGCTGGTCTACCGCTACAACGCCATCAGCCTCGGACGCAGGGACGGAATCGTGCAACTGATCGACGGCGCGGCGCAGGCGAAGCCGAAGTACATCGGCGGCCGCAAGGCCCTGCGGATCAAGGCGGGCATTCAGAACGGGGCGCTGTGGGCCACCTCGCACCCGAGCTTCGGGCTGCCCAAACGCAAGCGGCGCGTGGCCGCCGCGCCGAACGAGTCCGTCCGGACGACGGTCGCGTAGGCGCCTAGGGTGGGCCGCGTGGACAGCCCCGCCACCGATCGCTTCGACACCGATCGGTTCGAGGCCAGCCGGAACCGGCTGGCCTCACTGGCCTACCGGCTGCTGGGTTCCGCCGCCGACGCCGAAGACGCCGTGCAGGACGCGTTCCTGCGCTGGCAGGCCGCCGACCGGCAGCGGATCAAGGCCCCGGAGGCATGGCTGACCAAGGTCGTCACCAACCTGTGCCTCGACCGGCTCCGCTCGGCGCAGGCCCGCCGCGAACGCACCGCCGGGGCCTGGCTGCCCGAACCGCTCCTGGACGGCGACCCGATGCTCGGCCCGGCCGACACCTACGAGCAGCGCGAATCGGTGTCCCTCGCCGTCCTGACTCTCATGGAGCGCCTGTCGCCCATCGAACGGGCCGTCTACCTCCTGCGCGAAGCGTTCTCCTACACGCACGCCGAGATCGCCGGCATCGTCGAGATCACCGAGTCCGCGAGCCAGCAGCACCTCCACCGGGCCAGGCGCCGCATCACCGCATCGCGCCCACGCGGCGGCGAAGTCGACCCGGCCTCAGCCCGCAGGGTCGTCGAGGAATTCCTCACCGCCGCCGCCTCGGGCCGCACCGAACCGCTGGTGGCGCTGCTCACCGACGACGCGACCGCGATCTCCGACGGCGCGGGCCTGACCGAGACCCTGCTGCGGTACGAGACTCCGCAACGCATCGCCGCCGTCGCGCGGGCCGGGTTCACGCCCACGTCCGCGAAACGGCGATTCGCCGGCGGCACGCTCGCCGTCCATTACGCGCTCGTCAACCGCACCCCCACCATCCTCTTCGTCCTCGGCGACCAGGTCGTCGGCGTCGTGACGTTCGACATCACGGGCGGCAAGATCGCAACCGTGCACGGCATCGCCGCCCCCACCCGCCTCACCCGCCTCGCCCAGGCATGGCGCCAGCACGAACCGGACACCCCGATCATCGCCCGCTGGTAACCCGACCCCGCCCCGGCCAGCCGCGGTCCTGGTGTTTCCCTTTCCGCCATCAGCTGATCATCACTGCCGCGCGGGAGCTCGTAGGCTGATCCGGTGCTTGAGGTGGGTTCGGAGTCCTACTGGAACACCAATGTCGCTCGGCATCCGGGGATTCTTCGCGCCGTTCCTGAAGGATGCGGTGAGGCGCTGGACGTCGGTTGCGGCGATGGTCTGCTCGCGCGGAAGCTGCTCGGCCGGGTCGAGCGTGTGACCGGCATCGACAGCTCGCCGGAGATGATCGCCCGTGCTCGGGAGCACGCCGCCGGGACGCAGGGTCTCACCTTCGTAGAGGGCGACTTTCTCACCGCCGATCTGCCCACGGCGGGGTACGACTTCATCTGCTCGGTGTCGGCGATCCATCACATGGATTTCGAGGCGGCCTTGGCCCGCATGCGCGAGGCGCTGCGTCCCGGCGGGAGGCTCGTGGTGGTCGGCCTGGCCCGCGAAGCGTCCCCGGCCGAGTGGGCGGCGACGATCGCCGCCGCGCCCGCGGTGCGGATCACGAAGGTGCTGCGCCGCGCGCACGGGCCGGACGGGATGCCGGTCGCCGACCCGCAGATGAGCTACGGCCAGGTGCGGGACGCCGCGCGGCGCCTCCTGCCCGGCATGCGCTACCGCCGACACCTTCTCCGCCGCTACTCGCTGACCTGGGATAAGCCCTCTCGTTAGGAGCCTGCGCCCTGACCGCCCGGCGAGGTCAGGGGCGGGTGGCCCAGAAGAGGGTGTGGCCGGTGTCGCCTTCGGGGACGAATTCCTCGCGCTCGATCGTGAGGCCGGACCGCGTGATCCACTCGCGGTTGGTGGCGGCGTCCGCGTGGCTCCACCACATCGAGGTTCCAGCCCCTAGCCAGTCGTCGTCGACGCCCGTCCACGCGCTGTGCCCGGTGGTGGCCACGAACAAGCCTCCCGGCCGCAGCCAGGCGGCGATCCGGTCCAGCAAGGGCGGCTGCTCGGCCACCGGAAGATGGATGAGGGCGTAGAACGAGACGATCGCGTCGAAGGTGGCGGGTTCGTAGGTGACGTCGGTGATGTCGGCGCGGAGGAAGTCCGCCCGGGGCACCAGCCGCCGGGCGCGGCGGATCTGCACGTCGCTGATGTCGATCCCGGTGACCCGGTGACCGGCGGCGGCCAGGGCGCGGGCGACCGGGACGCCGCTCCCGCATCCAAGGTCCAGGACGGTGCCACCGGCCGGGATTCTCCGATTCAGTTCACTGATCCACGGCCGGTACTTCGTCTCGGCGCCGTACGCCTCGTCGTAGTGCAGGGACACCGCGTCGTAGCCGCGCCGGACGATGGCTTTGGGATCTTCCACGTCCGGAGACTAGCCGGTACGCCCGGCCGCACGTCTTCACGTTCTCGCGTCCAACTCGCCCTGTTGCGGCTGGTCGGGCAACTCGTCTCCTTTTCCGGGATCATGGGGGAATGTCGGCCGTTGAGGTTTCCGAGCGTGAGGCCGAGGTGCTGGACGCGGTCGGTCGGCATCTGACGAACACGCAGATCGCGAGCCGCCTGCACATATCCGTGCGGACGGTGGAGAGCCACGTGTCGTCCCTGCTGCGGAAGTACGGGGTGACCAACCGGCGTGAGCTGGCGATTCTCGCGTCCGAGCAGCGGCAGCGGCAGGACGAGCGCGGCGCGGAGACCGGGACGGTCGCCGGGCTGCCCGCGGCGCGCACCTCGTTCATCGGACGGGGCGACGAGCTGGCGGAGATCGAGGCGGCGGCCGGGAAGTCACGGCTGGTGACGTTGCTCGGGCCCGGCGGGGTCGGCAAGTCGCGGCTGGTCGCGGTGGCGGCGGCCGCGTCCCGGCAGGGCGGTGTGTTCGTCGACCTGGTTCCGGTGCGGGACGGGTTCGTCGAGCATGCGGTGGCCGCCGCGCTGGGCGTCACCGAGCGGCCGCAGACCGAGCTGCACACGGTGATCGCCGAACGGCTCGGGCGGAGCCGGACGCTGATCGTCCTCGACAACTGCGAGCATCTGCTGGACGCGGTCGCCGGGTTCGCCGACCGGACCCTGGCGGCCTGCCCCGGCACCCGGATCCTCGCCACCAGCCGGGAGCGGCTTGGAATCGCGGGGGAGCGGATCGTCCGGGTGGGGCCGCTGGCGCTGTCGTCGCACGCCGAGGCGTTGTTCACCGACCGGGCCTTGGCCGTCGACCCCGAGTTCGCGGCGGAGCCCGGCGCGGTGGCGGAGATCTGCGCCCGGCTGGACGGCATGCCGCTGGCGATCGAGCTGGCGGCGGCCCGCAGCGCGGCATTGGGCGCGTCCGGCGTGCTGGCCGCGCTGGACGATCGGCTCCGCCTCCTGGCGGGCGGACGCGGGGCGGACGAACGGCATCGCTCGCTCCGTGCCGTCCTGGCGTGGAGCCACGATCTCCTGGACGAGGAGGAGCGGCGGCTGTTCCGGCGGCTTGCGGTGTTCGCGGGCGGGTTCGACCTGGCCGCGGTCCTCGCCGTGAGCCCGGGGACGGCGGCGGGCGCGCCGGGCGCAGCGGCGGGCGCGGCGGGCGCGGCGGCCGACGTGCTGGGCCGTCTTGTCGACAAGAGCCTGGTCGTCAAGGCGGGGCCGGGGCGCTGGCGGCTGCTGGAGACCGTCCGGGCGTTCGCCAGAGAGCAGCTCGCGCTGGGCGGCGAGGACGCGGTCGTGCGGGATCTGCATCTGGCGTGGGCCGCCGAGGTCGCGGCCGGACTGGTCGGCGGCGACCGGGAGTTCGACGCCGTCGCGGACGATCTGCGCGCGGCGCTGGCCGCCGCCCCCGCCGACGCCGGGGACGTGGCGCACGGGCTCGCCCGGTCTCTGGGACGCCTCGCCTACACGCGACGGTTCGCGCGCGAGGCGTACGGCCATTTCCTGGAGGCGTCCGAGCGGGCGGGGTCGCCGGGGGAGGCGTCGAGGGACCTCAAGAGCGCGGCGGACTGCACGCATGTCCTCCCGACCGGCGGACACCGGCATCTCGAACTGCTGCGCTCGGCGGCCGATCAGGCACGGGACGCCGCGGACGGCGACGCGGAGGCCGTCCTCCTCGCGACGGCGGCCGTCACGACGGCGCGCAATCCCGGCTGGGGTCTGATCCCGCACGAGGAGCTGCGGCGGCTGCTGGAGCGCGCCGAGGACGCCGGTGATCCCGGTGATCCGGTCGTCGCGGGGTGGCTCGCCGCCGCCCGCGCCTGGACGGCCTCGGCCGAGCCGTACAGCACCGATCCCGTCCGGGCGGAGGAGGCCGTGGCGGCGGCGCGCGCGGCCGGCGACCCGGTGCTGCTCAGCGCCGGTCTCGACGCGACGGTCTGCGCCGCGCTGCGCGAGGGGCGCCTGCGGGACGCGCACCGGATCGGCATGTCCCGGCTGGACCTGCTGGACGTCCTGCCCCGCGACGACCCGGCCAGCGCGGTCGAGATCGTCGACATCGTGCACGTGGCGGTGAACTGCGCGACCGCCGCCGGGGACCTGCCCGCGGCGCTCGCCGTGGCGCGGCGGGCGCTGGCGGACGACCTGCTCGAAGACCAGTACTACCTGTCGTCCAACACGATCATCCTGCCGCTGGCGTTGAGCGGCGAGTTCGACGAGGCGCTGCGGCACGCCGACGAGGCGTGGCGGAGCTGGGTGCGGACGGGGCGGCTGGAGAGCGGGTTCATGCTGCCGGTCGCGGTCGGTCCCGCGCTCGTCCACGGCCTGCGCGGCGATCGCGACCTGCACCTGGAGTGGCGGGCCCGCACGCCCGGCACGCCGACCGGGCAGGTGTTCGACCTTCCGACGCTGGCCGGGTTCGTGGACGCGCTGATCGCCGTCCACACCGGGCGGTTCGACTCCGCGGCGGAGCTGGTCGCCGGGCTCTTCTCGGACGCGACGAACCCGATGTACGCCGGGTACTCCCACGCGGTAGGCGCCGAACTCGCCGTCGTGGCGGGCCTGCCGGACGCGGCGGCACGGGTCGCCGCCGCCGAGGCCGCGGCCGCCGAGAACGCGTGGGGCGCCGCATGCCTGGCCCGCGCCAGAGGACGCCTGCACGGCGATCCCGGCGAGCTGGCCGCCGCCGTCGAGGGGTGGGAGCGCATCGGCGCCCGTTTCGAGCGGGCGTCGACGCTGCTGCTCCTGCCCGAGCGGGCGGACGAGGGCTGCGCCGAGCTGGCAACGCTGACGAAATGCGAATAGCGCACCTCGATGAGAAAGGTGCGCCATTCGCCGGTCGGTTGTCAGGTGGAGAAGAACTCGCCCACCGCCGTCCCGATGGACGCGGAGTCGACCTGGCCGTGCGCTTGCCCCTCCAGCCATTCCAGCCGCGCGTCCCCGACCCGCTCGGCCACGGCCTGCGCCGCGTCCCGCATCCGGTCGGAGCTGGCCGAACCCGCCAGCACCAGCGTCGGGACGGAGACCGCCGACAGCCGATCCGGGACCGGCCCCGCGCCCACGACGGCCGCCTCATACGCGAGGGTGTGCGCGACGCTTTCGATGTGAGCCCAGAATGGCTGGGCCTTCATGCCCTCCACCGCCTCCGGCGGCATCTCGGCGCCCTTGGTGAGGAACAACTCGATCGCGTCCCCGCGCCGTCCATTCTCGGCGAGCGCGGCGAGTTCTTGGGCGGACGGCAGCGAGCGGCCCGGCGCGGTCACGTACGGGGGCTCGAACACGGCCAGTTTCGTGATCGGCGCACCGGCCGCCGCGGCCTCCAGCGCCAGCGCGCCGCCCGACGAACCCCCGAAGACCATCGCCGTCCCGCCCGCCGCCTCGATCAGCGCGGCCAGGTCCTCGATCTCCCGCTGGACGGCGTACGGCGCGGTGTCGCCGCTGTCGCCGCGCCCCCGCCGGTCGTAGTTGTAGACCGTGTACTCCGAGGCCAGCGCCCCCGCGATCCCGGTCATGATCGGGTCGTCGCGGCTCGAGAACGCGCCCTGGACGAGAACGACCGCGGGCCCGGCGCCGACGCGCTCATAGGCGATGGACGTCCCGTCCGCCGAGGCCGCCGTGCGGGCCCAGCCCAGCTCGCCGGGCTTCTCGATGACGCCGTCCAGGGTGATGAACTCGGAGACGATGATCTTCCTCATGGTCGTTCCCTTTCTCAGCTGATCTTTCGGGGGAGAGGTGGTCAGGCGGGGCAGGGCTGGTCGCCGCCGGTGCGCGCCCGCTGACGTGCGCCGCCCGTGCCGGCCAGAAGGGGCAGCAGCATCAGCGCGGCCGTCAGCCCGAAGGCCGCCGGGTATCCGGTGTGGACGGCGGCGAACCCGAATCCGGTGGCGCCGAGGCCGATGCCGACGTCGTAGGCGACGTTCCAGAGGGCGCTGACCGTCCCGTACGAGGAGGACGGCACGCGGTCGAGCATCACGGCCATGCTGGCGTTGCCGGTGAGCCCGAACCCGATGCCGAACAACACCATTCCGGCCAGCACGGCGGCCGGGCTGGACACCAGCACCAGCAGCGCGATGCCGCTCGCCGAGATCACCAGTCCCGGGACGAGCTGCCGCGACGCCCCGTACCGGTCGCCGATGCGCCCGGCCCACCAGCGGGTGCAGGTGGCCGCGAGGCCGTGCACCAGCAACGCCCAGGCGGAGACAGAGCCGCCGGCCAGCGGCAGGAAGGTGGCGGTGATGCCCGTCGCCACGGTCGTGGCGGCGAAGAACAGCGACGGGACGAGCAGCTCACGCTTCCGGGCGGCGGCGACGAGGCCGAGCGGCTCCTCGGGCTCGGGGCGCCGTCCCGGCAGGTCCCGCACCGCCGCCAGCCCGGCCAGCGCGGACACGCCGGCCAGCACGAACACCGCCTCGTACCCGACCAGATCGCCCAGCCACAGGCCCGCCGGAAGGGCGAGCATGGCCGGGACGCCGCAGGCGATCCCGTACACGCCCAGCCCCTCGCCGCGCCGCTCCGCCGGGACGATCGACGCCACCAGCGCGCCGCCCAGCACCACCGCCACCGCGAACCCGGTGCCCCGCACCAGGCAGGCCATCAGGATCATCGCCATGCTGCCCGAGGCCGCCAGCGCCAGCGCCGGGATCCCCAGGAGCGCCAGCCCGGCGCCGAACACCCTCCGGTACCCGAACCGGGCCGTCAGCCGCGGGACCGCCAGCTCGGTGGCCACGGTCGCGAGCATCATCACGCCGGTGGTCAGCCCGGCGCCCACCCCGCCCGCCCCGGTCGCGTCCGCATACCGGGGGAGCGCGGAGAACAGCAGGTAGAAGCTGGTGGACGAGCCCACACCTGCCAGGAGCACCAGCGCGAACCCGCGGCTCATCAACCGCGGCCGGGCCGCCTCGTCTGTCGTGCTCCGCGCCGTCGTGCCCAGCGCCGTGGTGGTGGTCATCGGGTCCTCCTCAGCAGGTGTCCAACTGCTGAGAAGCGTCGCGTCCAGGACCACTGACCCACATCCGTGCCCACCACGGATCCACCACCGAGACCCGCTCAACCCACCGTGGGACGGTTGTGGCTACATGGGGCGCTGCTGCCCGTAAACGTGGACGGTCTGGCCCCGGTATTCGGTGTCGTACAGGTAGCGGTGGCCGATGCGTTCGGCCACGGCGATGGAACGGGCATTGCCGGGCAGGATCAGCGAGATGACCTTCTCGGCCGCCAGCTCGTTGAAGCAGTAGGCGAGCGCTGCGCGACCGGCCTCGGACGCGTATCCCTTCCCCCAATGGAGGCGGGACAGGCACCAGCCCACTCCCAAGCCGGGGAAGCCGTGCGGTTGCCAAGGCCCGGCGCGTCCGACGAAGCTTCCCGTCGCCTTTTCGACCACCGCCCAGTGCGAGTAGCCGCGGATCTCCCGGTGGCCGATGAACGTGGCGAGGCTGCGCCAGGCGTCCGCCCGGCCGGTGCCCACGCTCTCCGCGAGGCCCGAGGCCACGTCCGGGTCGGCCAGCATTTCCGCGTAGTCGTCGAAGTCCTCGCCTGTCAGAGGCCGCAGGACGAGCCGTTCCGTCTCCAGCACCATCATGATTCACAGTGTGCCGTCCCCGGCAAGAGGGACGCGTTTTCTCATCCGGCCGAGGGACGACGCCGCGCGAGTCGTCTCCGTAGCGTGCGGGGCATGAAAATGACCCGCTGCTCTCCGGGCCTGGGAATGGTCACGATCACGCTCGCCGCGATGGGCGTCGTTAGCGCGTGCGGTGGTGGAGGCACCGCCGGTATCGGCTTGAAGGGGGCGGATCAGAATGTGCGTGAGCGCATTGATCCGTCCATCCAGAGTTTTCTGGAGGGGGCTCTGCCGAAGGGACCAGGCGGGACGGTCGCCGCCGCCCATGACGGACGGCTTGTGCACTGCGGCGGCTTCGGATTCGCCGACCGGGAGAGGAAAATCCCGGCGCGCTGCGACACCGTCTACGACGTCATGTCCATCACCAAGCAGTTCACCGCCGCCGCCATCATGAAGCTGGAAATGGCAGGCAAGCTGCAAGTAACCGACCGCCTCAGCAGATTCCTAGGCCCGGTACCCGCAGACAAGCGCAAGATCACCCTGCACCACCTCCTCACGCACACCGCAGGATTGGACGACGAGGAAATCGGCGGCGGCGACTACGACCCGGTCTCCCGCGACGGCATGCTCAGCGCCGCGCTGAAATCGAACCTGCAGTCGGCTCCGGGCGCCGAGTTCCACTACTCCAACGTGGGATACAGCGTCCTGGCGGCGATCGTCGAGAAGGTCTCGGGTGTCGGCTACGAACGCTTCCTGCGCGAGCACCTGTTCGCGCCGTCAGGCATGACACAGACCGGCTACGTCCTGCCCCGATGGGAACGCGACCAGGTCGCGGTGGAGTACGACGAGCACGGCAAGTCGCAGGGACGCCCATACGACCACCCGTGGGCCGCCGACGGACCCTACTGGTATCTGCGCGGCAACGGCGGCCTGCTGTCAACGCCCCGCGACATGTTCCGCTGGCATCGCGCGCTAGAAGGCAACAAGGTCCTTTCCGGACGCGCCAAACGCAAAATGTTCAAACCGCATGTCCTCGTCGGAGTGCGAAACGGCGACAAGTTCTACTACGGATACGGCTGGGGCGTCGTCCAAACCAACGACGGCCGGCGCGTACTAGAGCACGACGGCGGCAACGACTGGTCGTTCGGCGAATTCGCCCGCTTCCCCGACCACCGCGTGATGGTGTTCTGGATCACCAACCACGCCTACCGCGACGGGAAATGGAACCTCGAAGAACAGAACACGGAACTGACCCTAGGAATCGAGAAACACGCCCGCGACTGACCCAAGTCCCGCAGATCAGCCGAAGACGACTCGCTCCGCCTTTTGGACAAGAGCGACCAGCTCATCGGCCTCCGCCGTGCCGAGAACCGCGAAAGCGGGGGCCATCAAGTCGTCGGTGAGCCGTTCGGCGTCGTCGCGGCGGCGCCGGATCTCGTCCGTCACCTCGGGATACGGACGCGGCCAGCCGAAGTACTCGGCGTTCGGCTCGCCGTCGCGAAGGATCGCCGAGTGACCGCTCAGCACCGCCTCCAGCGGGCTCAATCCGCTCGCCAGGACCGCGACGATATGCAGCCCGCCGCGCAACTCCCGGACGACGTGCGCGAGCTGGATCACCCTGGCCCGGTCGTCCTCCGGCAGCGGCATCGCCCGCCACCCCGCGAAGAGCGGCGCGGCGACCACGGGCCCGCCGTCCACGACGCGCTGGAGCAGGTCGGCCAGCCGCGCCGATTCCGCGAAGTCGGCCAGCTTGCGGCGGCCGAAGTCCTGCGCCACGGCGGCGTACCGGGCGGCGGCCGTCGCCGTGGGGAGACCGGCGCCCTTCGCCCACGCCTTCCGCACCGCCTCGACAGGGAAGAAACCGGCCGCAGCCGCGACGACGTCAGCGTCAGCGTCCCCCAGGACACCGCAACGACCCCGGAAATAAGGCGTCCAACCAGTGAGGCCCGTCTCCACCGAGAAGGCCTTCGCCTCCCGCGAGCGCATGAACGCCCCGCCCAGCCGCCCGATCGGCTCCGCCACCGCCGCCGCGATCTCGCGCATCCCAGCCGTCCCCTCGCCGAAAACCGAACCAAATTCTACAGTTCGCCGGACGACGGCCCGCGACCGGGGTGTCAGGGCTTGCGGGCGACGCCGCCCGCGCCGGGCACTGCCGGCGGCTCGTCCCAGGGGCTCGGCTCGGGCCGCCACCGCGACACGAGGACGACGCCCGGCTCCAGCCCCTCCAGGCCGTCGAGATAGCGGGCGATCTGGTCGACGCCGCGCGGCGTGTAACGCACCGCACCGCTTACCGGCCGATGGCCTCCAGATAGGCCGGGTCGGTGTCGGTGAGATCGAGGATCTCGGACGCCCGCGCAAGGACGGGTCCCGCTCGTGGACGTCCGCCTGAAGGCGATCACACGACCCGGGACTCCGGCGCGATCCGCTGCGCCACCTCATGCGTGTCGTCGACGGTGGGCAGCCCGGTGCCGACATCCAGGAGGAATCTCCGGATGCCCGCCTCTTCCGCCAGGTACCGGACGACCCGCGCCAGCATGATCCCGGGCGGTCGCGACCGATGCTGTCAGGCGGAGCGCCCCCGTCACCAGGCCCGCGGGCCTATAGGTACGGTCTCGGCATGGACGTCGCCGAGTTCGATCTGAAGGTGGACGGCGGTCGCACCCTGCACGTCTACGACACCGGCGGCGCAGGCCGGCTGCCCGTCTTCTGGCACCACGGGACGCCGAACATCGGCGCGCCACCCCGCCCCCTCTTCCCGGCAGCCGCGCGACAAGGGATTCGCTGGGTGTCTTATGACCGTCCCGGATTTGGCGGTTCCAGCCCGCTTCCCGGACGGGACGTGGCCTCGTCCGCCACCGACATCACCACCGTCGCCGACGCGCTCGGCATCGACCGCTTCGCGGTGATGGGGCACTCCGGAGGCGGGCCGCACGCCCTGGCCTGCGCTGCGCTGCTGCCCGACCGCGTCCTCGCGGTGGTCAGCGTCGCCGCCCTGGCCCCGTTCGGCGCCGAAGGGCTCGACTGGTTCGCCGGAATGGGCCCGTCCAGCGAGGCGTCGCTGCGCGCCGCCGTCGCAGGACGCGCAGCGAAAGAGAACTACGAGGCCACCGCCGAATACGACCCGGACATGTTCACCCCGGCCGATCACGCCGCGCTCGCGGCCGAATGGTCATGGTTCGACGACGTGGTAGGCCCGGCCGTCGAGAACGGCATTGGAGGGCTGGTCGACGACGACCTCGCATATGTCGCGCCGTGGGGATTCGACCCGTCCAGGATCACCGCGCCGCTCCTAGTCCTGCACGGCGAGCAGGACCGCATCGTCCCCGCCTCCCACGGCCGATGGCTCGCCCAGCACTGCCCCACGGCCGACCTACGCCTTACCGCGGCCGACGGCCACATCTCCGTCCTCAACTCCGCCCCATCAGCCCTGACCTGGCTCAGCCCACACCCGGAATAGCCCACCCCGTCGCCAGGCTGAAGCGGTGCTCGGAAATTGGGTCGTGGGGGGTGGGGGGCGCGTTTTAGAGTGCCCGTGTGAGGGATCTTGCGGTGGACGCGGCGGTGACGGGTGGGGACGGGCGCTACGCAGCCGAGCTGGTGTCCGACTGGTCAGCGTGGGGTCCGGTCGGTGGTTACGTGGCCGCCATTCTTGCGCGGGCGGCGCTGGCGCACGGATCGCTTCCTCGGGTGGCGTCGCTGTCCTGCCATTTCCTGTCGGTCGGACGGTTCGCGCCCGTCGACGTGGAAGTGACGACTCTGCGCCGGTCGAAACGGGCCGAGTCGGTGCGGTGCTCCATGAGCCAGGACGGGACGGCCGTCGCGGAGGGCCTGATCTGGCTCGCCTCCGACCACCTGGACGGATTGCGCCATGACGCCGCGACAATGCCGGACGTGCCCGCGCCGGAAGAACTCCGCTCGTTCGCCGAACTGAACCCCGATCCGGATCCTCCAGTGCCGCCGATGTGGAACAGCATCGAGGGCAGGCCCCTTGTCTGGCATGACAAGCAGGAAAGCCGTCCGGGCGGGGAGCCGTACTACGGAGCGTGGTACCGATTTCCCGGGCACACCACCGATGACATGGCGCGGCAGCTCGTCATCCTGGACACGATCGCCTGGGGCGCGGTTTGGCACGCGCACCCGCCGGACAGCGGATTCATCGCCCCGAACCTCGACCTGAACGTGCAGTTCCATCGTCCCGCCGCGGAGTCGGAATGGCTGTTCGGGGAGGGCACCGCGGAGGTGGCGGAGAACGGGCTCATCGGCTTCCGCAATCGGATCTGGTCGGACGGGCGGGAACTGCTCGCCTCGGCGTCCGGTCAGCTGATCTGCCGCCCGGACCGAACCATCCCGCGCTGACCTGGACGCGTGCCCCGGCTCAGGCGGTCTCCGTGCGGAGCATCCGCAGGAACGCCTTGATCCCGGCGATGACCTCCTGGTTGTCGGTGAGCCGCGTCACGGTCTCCTCGAATTGGCGGCTCATCGCGTCCAGCCGCCGGTCCAGTTCACCGGCGCGCTGCGAGGCGGTGACGGACAGGTCCGCGAGGCTCCGTTCCGCCGCCAGGTCCGCCGAATGGAGTTGCTCGGTCGTGGCCCGCAGATTCTCCGCCTGGACTTCCAGAAACTCGACCCGTTCCGTGAGGCCGAGGACGTCGTCGCGCGGGTAACGCACTTCCTTCAGCATCGTGTTGAGTCGGCGGCGCAGATGCGCGAACCACGCGCCGGCGGGCCGGAATGACGTGCTGACCAGGTAGAACGCGGCGAAGTAGTATCCGATGTCGGCGCCGGAGAAATAGGTGACGGCGGCGACCAGCGCGGCGGAAAGGACGTGCGCTCCGACCGCCGCCGTCTTCATCCGCGCGGCGATCCGGCGGGCCTCGTCGTTGCTGCCGGACGGAACGTCCAATCCCCGCTCCTTGCTGACGCGGATCTCCTCAAGAAGGCCGACAGCCTGGAAATACACGTTCCACGGGACGGTCAGCAGCAGGACGAGCCACGCCAGGCACAGCGCACCCGCCCCCACGGAAAGCGCCACCGACAGCGAGACGTCCTTGACGAAGAGCAGGACGACCGCCGAGACGACGGCGACCAGAATGGCGAGCGACAGAAGGTTCTTGGACACGTCCAGGCTCCTGGAATGGCGAACGTCGCGGAACGTGCTGAAGACCACCACGGTCGCTCAGTCAGGGGCTCGCGGGCATCCGCGCGCCTACTCAATTGCCGGTTGAGTAGGCGTCCGCTCAGGGAAGGCTGGTTTCGATCTGCTTGCGCAGCACCTTCCCCGTCGCGTTCCGGGGAAGCGGATCGGTCGTGATGTGCCAGCGGGACGGGACCTTGAAGTACGCGAGCTGCTCGCGGGCGTAGGCCGCCAATTCCGCTGGCGACGGTGACGGCGACGCGTCCGCGACCACGACGACCGCCGCGACCTCCTGCCCGAGGTCCGGGTGCGCGACGCCGAGGACGATGCACTCCCGCACCCCCGGATGCTCGGCCAGGACGTTCTCGATCTCGGCCGGGTAGACGTTCTCGCCGCCGCGGATGATCAGGTCGGAGCGGCGGGTGGTGAGCCGGAGCCTGCCCTGCTCGTCGAGCATCCCGATGTCGCCGGTGTGCAGCCAGCGGTCCGCGTCGACGGCCCGCGCGGTCGCGTCCGGGTCGCGCCAGTACCCGACCATGTTGTAGGCGCTGCGCGTGCACACCTCGCCCTCGACGCCCACCGGGACGGGCTTGCCGTCCGGGTCGCGGATCTCCAGCTGGACGCCGAGCGTCGGGCGTCCCAGCGTCCCGGGCGACTCGGCGAGGTCGGCGGGCGTCGCGACGGAGACGCCGGTGCATGACTCGGTGAGGCCGTAGCTGTCGACCAGCGCGTTCTTCGCGGGCGGGAACACCGCGCGCAGCCGCTCCTTGAACGCGGGCGAGGACGGCGCCGTGGCCAGGGCGAACGCCGTCAGCGACGAGACGTCGTACCTGGACAGGTCGCCGTGCTCGACCAGGCGGTGCGCCATCGTCGGGACGGCGCCCCAGTTCGTCACCCGCTCGCGCTCGATCAGGCTCAGCACCTCGTCCACGTCGAAACCGCCCTCGTGCATGATCACGGCGGTGCCGGTGGCGAGGCGCGGCACGGCCAGGTTGTGCAGGCACGCGATGTGGAACAGCGGCAGCGCCAGCAGGTAGCGGCGGGACGACGGGTCGACCGGGTCGCCGAACGCCCGCGTCATCGCGTCGTTGAACCGGTGGTACTCGATCACCGAGGTCAGGTTCCGGTGCGAGTGGACGGCCCCCTTCGGGCGTCCCGACGTGCCGCTCGTGTAGAGGATGACCGCCGGGTCGTCCTCGGCGGCGTCCGGGACGTCCAGGTCCGCGCCTGGATAGCGGGAGGTCAGGGACGGCACGTCCGCCTCGACCGTCAGGACGGCGGCGACGGAGTTCCCGGGGGGCGTCAGCGCCGCGCGCTTCGCGTCCGCGATGACCAGCTTCGGCTCGGTGTGGCCGAGGGCGTACTCCACCTCCCGCGGCGCCCACCAGGCGTTGTAGCCGACCGCGACGCCGCCCGCCGCGATCGCCGCCCAGAACGAGATGATCCACTCGGGGCTGTTGGCCGCGTTGATCGCGATGCGGTCGCCGGGGCGGACGCCCAGGTCGTCCCGTAGCGCCTTCGCCATCGACGCGACGGCCGCCGCGTGCTCGGCGAAGGTCAGCCGCCGTGACGCGGTGACGAGGTAGTCGCGGTCGCCGTAGGCGGACGAGCGGGCCAGCACTTCGCCGAGGCCGCGGGCCCGGTTCGCGAAGACCGGCAGCCGCGCGCCGAGCACGTCCTCGTCCCGCAGCTCGAACTCGCCGCCGGGCCCGGTCAGCTCCCGGACGATCTCCATAGGACTGGACACCCGCATCCTCCTCGTCGCCGACGGCTCATTGTCGGCCCGCGCGTCCCGGCTCCACCAGGGCTTTCCGCTCAGCGGGACCGTCTCGGACGCGCATTTCCGAACCAGTTCCCGGTGAGCGGGACTGGGCCGATGGCGTGGGCCGGGTCACATCACGATGACCCCACCAGGACTGAGCAGACCGGGCCGACCAGGCGCGAACCGTCGAACCGTCGTCGGATCGCCGAAGGGGCGGATCGCCGAACCGTCGGATCGCCTCGCCGAACCGTCGGACCGGGCTGGGCGCGCAAGCAGGACTGAGTAGGAGTAGCCATGGGAAGCCTCAGCGGCAAGGTCGCGATCGTGACCGGCGCCGGCCAGGGCGTCGGGCAGGGCATCGCGCTCGCGCTGGCGTCGGAGGGCGCGGCGGTCGCGGCGCTCGGCCGGACGAGGGCCACGCTCGACGCGACATGCGAGCAGGCCCGCGCGAGGGCCGCGAAAGCGGACGCGTTCGTGTGCGACGTCGCCGACACCGAAGCCATTCCCGGCGTCGTCGACGCGGTCGCGGAATCGTTCGGCGGCATCGACATCCTCGTCAACAACGCCTATTCGGGCGCTTACGGCCCGCTGCTGTCGATGAGCGACGCCAAATTCCAGAAAGGCTTCGTCACCGGACCGTTCGCCGCGTTCGCGTTCATGAAGGCGTGCCATCCGCACATGAAGGCGCGCGGCGGCGGCAGCATCGTCAACCTGGTCACGTCCGCGATGGTCCGCTGGGACCCGGCCACCTACGGCGCCTACGCGGCCGCGAAGCAGGCGCTGCGGTCGCTGACCCGGACGGCCGCCGCCGAATGGGGACCGGACGGGATCCGCGCCAACAACATCGCCCCGCACGCGCTCTCACCAGGGCTGAAGGGGTGGGCCGAGCGGAACCCCGAAGCGGCCGAGGAATTCCGGAAGACGATTCCGCTCGGCTATATCGGCGACTGCGAGGAGGACATCGGCCGGGCCGTCGTGGCGATCGTCCAGCCCGCCATGCGCTATCTCACCGGGGCGACGGTGCCTCTCGACGGCGGCCAGGCCAATTTCGGCTGACCGGCCGGGACGCCTCCTGCTTCAGGTGCGATCCGCGTCCGCGCACCCCGCATCGAATCGGCGCTCAGGCGGGCGCCGTCCATTCCCAGAGGCGAGCCCCCCGCCGTCCCACCCCAACCACCATTCGCCGCCCCGCGCGGCCGGTGAAAGGAGTACGACCGGATGAAGGTCGACAAGATCGGGCGTCTCGCCGCAGGCGCCTTGGCGGTCGCGCTGGTGACCGCGTCCTGTGCCAGCGACCGCTCGGGCACCGACGGCATATCGGACGGAAACGGCGGGAACGGCTCGGACGGCGGCAAGACCGCGGCGAGCAAGACGTTCGGGACGATGCCGTCCCCCTGCGGCCCCGGCGACGCCAAGGGCAAGACCGAGCAGGGCGTCACCGACGAGCAGATCACGATCGGCTTCGGCGACGACCGCGGCTTCGCGTCCGCGCCCGGCCTGTCCAAGGAGATGGGCGACGCGGTCGGCGCGATGATCGACTGGTGCAACGAGCAGGGCGGCATCAACGGCCGCAAGCTCAAGGGCAACCAGTACGACTCCGCGATGACGCAGTCGGTGAAGGCCGTGCAGGAGTCCTGCAAGCAGGACTTCATGCTGGTCGGGCAGGGCTTCGCGCTGGACGACGCCGCCGAGCAGTACCGGGTGGCGTGCAAGCTGCCGACCGTCGCCGGGTTCACCGTCGGGCCGAACTCCGCGATGGGCCCGATGAAGTACGAGGCCGTCCCGTACCCGGTGGACCTGATGAACATCGGCGCGCTCCGCATCGCCGAGAAGCAGTTCCCCGACTTCAAGACCAAGACGGACGTCCTGCTGTCCACGTCGCCGGCCACCACCCTCGGCACCAGCAAGATCACCGGGGCGATGAAGGGCGTCGGGATCGCGCCGATGGGATGCGGGGTCCGGCTGAACGACAAGGGCGAGAGCAGCTACATGCCGTTCGCCGAGAAGGTCAAGGACTGCGGCGTCAAGTACCTGTGGACGTCCGACACGCCAGACCCGGGCCAGTTCAGCTTCCTGGAGTCGATCGACCGCGCCGGGGCGAAGCCGACCTACGTGTTCGAGGCGACCTGGTACAGCACGCTCGTCTCCAAGTGGAACACCTCCGGCGCCGGGAACAACCTGCACATCGGGATGATCTTCCAGCCGCTGGAGAACGCCGCGAAGGTCCTGGCGGTCAAGCAGTACACCGACATCGTCGGCGCCAAGAAGGGCAAGGTCGCGCTGCTCGGCATGCAGGCCACCTCGTCCTTCCTCCTGTGGGCGCAGTCCGCGCAGAAGTGCGGCTCGGACCTGACCCGGCAGTGCGTGATCAACGAGTTGTCCAAGGTGCACGAGTGGACGGGCGGCGGCCTGCACGCGCCCACCGACCCCGGCAACAACAAGCCCGCGTCCTGCTCGCTGATGGTGAAGCTCAACGGCACGAAGTTCGAGCAGGTCTTCCCGAAGAACGTCGGCGAGTTCGAGTGCGGCGGCGACTTCGTCGTCAAGACCGACCCGAAGACCTGGGGGACGACCCTCAACGGGGACCGCACGTCCACCAAGTTCCTGACCGGCGACGTCATCAAGCCGCAGGCCGGCTGATCCGGAGATCGCATGACGACGTTCCTGACCTACACGATCCTCGGCCTCGTCCTGGGGTCGGTGTACTCGATCGCGGCCTCCGGGCTCGTGCTGACGTACAACACGTCCGGGATCTTCAACTTCGCGCACGGCGCCCAGGCGATGTTCGGCACGTTCCTGTACTGGCACGTCACCGAGCGGTGGGGCTGGCCGGTGTGGCTCGCGCTGATCGTCGTGGTCGGGCTCGCCGGCCCCGCGATGGGCGCCGCGCTGCACGCCGTGATCATGAAGGGGCTGCGCGGCACCGCCGACGTCACGAAGATCATCGTGACGGTGGCGGTGCTGCTCGGCACCGTCTACCTGGCGCAGTGGATCTGGAACCCGGACGAGGCGCACACCGTCGACATGTTCTTCGGCTCCGGCTCGAAGATCACGGTCGGCGGGGTGGTGGTCCGGTACCACGAGATCGTCTGCCTGGTCGCCGCCGTCGTCATCGCGGTCGGGCTGCGGGTGCTGTTCACCCGCAGCCGGACGGGCGTCGTCATGCGCGGATCCGTCGACGACCCCGACCTGCTGCGGCTGAACGGCCACGACCCCGAGCGGGCGGCGATGCTGTCGTGGGCGCTCGGCTCGACGCTCGCCGTCCTCGCCGGGGTGCTGATCGTGCCGATCAGCGGCGGCGGCCTGGACGCGAACGCCCTCACCCTGCTGGTGATCGACGCGTTCGCCGCCGCCATGTTCGGACGCCTCCGCAGCATCCCCCGCACCTTCGTCGGCGCGATGGTCCTCGGCCTCGCCGCCAACTACGTGCTCGCGTACCTGCCGTCCGCGGGCACGTTCACCGGCAACCTGCGCGTCTCGCTGCCGATGATCATCCTGTTCGCGGTCCTCGTCCTGCTGCCCCAGGACCGCCTCCGCGGCGCCGCGATCCGGACCCGCGAGCGGTACCGTCCGCCGACCGTCCGCGCCGCGGCCGGGTGGGGCGTCGCGCTCGTCGCGATCGTGTACCTGTACAGCCTGCTGCTGTCGGACGCGGGCGTCACCACGTTCGCGCTCGGCATGAGCTTCGCGATCATCGCGCTGTCGCTGACCGTCCTGACCGGCTACGCGGGCGAGCTGAACCTCGCGCCGCTGGCGTTCGGCGCGGTCGCGACGGTCGTCGCGTTCCACTTCGGCGTGCGGGGGAGCGGACTCGACGCGCACCTGAACGTCCAGGGCCTGCTGCTCGCGGTCGCGGCGGCGGCGCTGGTCGGCGGGCTGGTCGCGCTGCCCGCACTGCGGCTCCGCGGCCTCTACCTGGCGCTCGCGACAATGGCGTTCGGCGAATTCCTGTCGAACATGGTGCTGCGCGACACGACCCAGCACGAATGGTTCGGCGTGAAGTTCACGCTGTTTCCCAACGGCTCGCTCATCGTCCCTCCCCTCAAGGTGGGTCCGCTCGACCTGCGGGACGGGACGTCGTCCTTGATGACGGCCACCGTCCTGTTCACGTTGATCGCCATCGGCCTCGCCGCGCTCCGCGGCAGCGGATACGGGCGGCGGCTCGCCGCGATGAAGGACAGCCCGGCGGCGGCCGCGATGCTCGGGCAGAACCTCGTCCGGCTGAAGCTGAGCGTCTTCATGATCTCCGCGGCGATCGCCGGGCTCGGCGGGGTGCTGATGTCGTCCGCGACCGGGACGGTGGCGCAGGAGAACTTCTCCTTCGTCGGCAGCCTGGCGCTGCTCATGCTCGTCGTCGTCGCCGGGATCGGCTACATCAGCGGCGCCCTGTTCGGCGGCCTGATGGCGGGCGTCGGGTCGGCCGTCCTGGTGTCGACGTTCAGCGACCTGGCGCTGGAGAGCGAGGGCATGTCGAACGTCTACAGCGCGCTCGGCCATCTCGTCCTGGTCGGGACGGCGCTGGTCGGGATGGGCGTCGGACGGAACCCGAGCGGCTTCGTCCACGACATCGTCGAGGGCTACCGCACGCTGCGCGGTTCGCGGCCCGTCCTGCTGGGGGCGGGCGCGTTCGGCGCGGCCCTGTACGTCCTGGCGCTCAACGGCGTGATCGGGGCCTGGACGTTCTCGCTGATCGCCCTCTGCACGATCATGCTGCTGCCCGTCGTCGGCCGCCTCTACACGGAGGAGCGGCGGGCCCGTCCGACACCCCTGGAACTGATCGGCGTGGACGAGCCCTACACCGACGAGCTCCGCACTCGCCTCGACCGCGACCTCGGCCTCGGCCGCGACCTCAGCCTCGACCGCGACCTCGGCCCGAAGGAAGGTGCCCATGCCTCTGCTTGAAACAGTGTCTCTGCTTGAAACACGGGGCATCACCGTCCGGTTCGGCGGCAACACCGCCGTGGACGACGTCGGCGTCACCGTCGGCGAAGGAGAGATCACCGGACTGATCGGCCCGAACGGGGCGGGCAAGACCACGCTGTTCAACACCGTCACCGGCCTGCAGAAACCCGCGTCCGGCCAGGTCCTGCTGGACGGCGACGACATCACGAGACTGTCCCCGGCCCGCCGTGCCCGGCGCGGCATGGCGCGGACGTTCCAGCGCCTGGAACTGTTCCTGTCGCTGTCGGTCCGCGACAACATCCGCGTAGCGGGCGACATCCAGCACAGCTCCACCCGTGAAGAGGACACGGACAAGATCCTCGAACGGACGGGCCTCACCGACATCGCCGACCGTGACGTCTCCGACATCCCCATCGGACGGGCCCGCGTCGTGGAGGTGGCCCGCGCGCTGATGACGTCACCGCGCGTCCTGCTCCTGGACGAGCCCGCGTCCGGCCAGACCGACCGCGAGACGGACGCGTTCGCCGAGATGCTCACCGGCCTCGCCGCCGAGGGCCTCGCGATCTGCCTGGTCGAGCACGACCTGCCGCTCGTGATGCGGCTCTGCGCCACCATCCACGTCCTCGACTACGGCGCGCTGATCGCGTCCGGCACCCCGGCGGAGATCAAGGAGTCGCCCGAGGTCATCGCCGCCTACATCGGCACAGAGGAGGGGGCGCGATGACCGAGCCCCTGCTCGAACTGGCCGGCGTCCGCGCGGGCTACGGCGCGATCGAGGTCCTGCACGGAGTGGATCTGGCCCTCCGTCCGGGCTCCCTCCTGGCCCTGCTCGGCCCGAACGGCGGCGGCAAATCCACCACGATGCGCGTGTGCGCGGGCCTGCACGCCCCGTCCAGCGGCGAACTGCGCTTCGCGGGACGCAAGGTGAACGGCATCTCCGCACAGGACGCCGCCCGCCTGGGCGTGTGCTCCATCCCCGAGGGCCGCGGGATCTTCCCGAATCTGACCGTCCGGGAGAACCTGTGGGCCGCCACCGGCACCGGCGCCCGCCTGGAGGACCTGGAGGAAAAGGCGTACGCCCGCTTCCCCATCCTCGGCGAACGCCGCCGCCAGCTCGCCGGCTCACTCTCGGGCGGCGAGCAGCAGATGCTCGCCCTGTCCCGCGCCCTCGGCGCCGACCCGGCGGTGCTGCTGCTCGACGAACTGTCCATGGGCCTCGCACCCATGATCGTCACACGCATGTACGAGACGGTCGCCGAACTGGTCGAGGGCGGCCTTTCGGTGCTGGTCGCCGAGCAGTTTGCCCGAGCCGTCCTGCCGATCGCCGACACCGCCGCCCTGATGCTGAACGGCCGCATCGTCGCGGCCGGGCCGCCCGACGAAATCGAAGACCGGTTGTCCAGCGACTACCTGGGAGGTTGACCCACGATGCTCACCGAAGAACGGCGCCAGCAGTTCAAGGACGACGTCGCACGCCAAAAACTAAAAACAGACCAGTCGAGATATGACGGCGTCCTCCGCATAATCGGCGCCGTCGCCATGGTGGCCGGAGTCGTAGGCGTGTTCATCGCCTACAACGTCTCTCTCACCAAGGACGACATGCGAGATGTCGGCTCACTCCAGACACTCGCGGTGGGCTTTCTGGCGCTGACCGTCGTAGGCGCAGCCCTGTACCTGGCCGCCGCGATAACCCGCGTCCTGCGCCTTTGGCTCCTGCGCCAACTAGTCGAATCCCAGTCCCACACCGACCAGATCAGCGAGTCCCTGAAGAACAGGACATAAAACGACAATAGACTGCCCTCCTTCCCCCCGGCTCGTCATCTGGGGCGAGCCGACAGGGAGCAGTCGATGGATCCCGTGCGTGTCGATGAGTTCGGCGACGAGGTCGTCCGCGTCCGCGGTTACACCTCGTGGCTGGGCGCGCTGCTCTATCCCGCCTCGGTGGCCGTCCTGTTCCTCTTGGGCCTGACCTCGTCCGGCACCTTGTTCTGGACGGTCTGGTGGGTCGCGACGGCGGGGCTCACGGTGAGCGGGGTGGTGACCCAGATCCGGGAGGCGCGCGGCCTGACATTCAACGCGGACGGCATCACCTGGCACCGGATCGAACTGTTCGTCCCGTGGACCCAGGTGACCGAGCTGGACGTGGACAGCGGCATCAAGGGCACCGAAAAGCTCCGCCTGATCGTGCGCGTGATCGACCCGCAGGAGTCGCCGCGCGGCCACCGCGAGATCGCCCGATCCATGATCACGGGAAACGTCAGGGCGTTCGGCGGCCCGATCGCTCTCCCCGTCCACCGCCTGGCGGTTCCCCCCGAGTCGCTCATCGCCACCGCCGACCGCCTGCAGCCCGCCGCGCCCGCTCCGTCCGTCCCCGGCGTGCGGGAACGCCAGGCACGCCGAGCCCGCGCCCACCGCACGTCCCGCCTCTGGGGCTACGCCGGCGCCACCGCATTCGGCCTCATGCTGGTCGCCACCTTCATCCTCTGACTCGCCCAACGTCGGTCCACACCGGCAGGACAGAGCCTGCTGGAAAGAACTGCACCCCACGCGGGCCGGCGGCTCCTGGCCGCCCTTTCCACATCAACCGCCCCTCTCACTAGTCGACCCAGCGAGGCTTGGCCGCAGCCGTCGGGATGGCGACGTCGGGGGCCGCCATTCTGCATCGTGTGCTGTTCGGAGTCTGGGTGAATTGCTTCGGCCTCGGGGTTCTAGCGTTTTGTTCGATGTTGTTATGTTCTTATGTTCTAGGGTTCGGGTGGGGTGGCGCTGCGTACGGGGCCGCCCCTCCAAAGTCAAGGGCGCTTCGCGTCGCTACGCGATGGGACTCCGTCCCACCCTTGACTTTGGAGCCTCTGCGGCCCCTGGGAGCAGCTTACGTCGGGCAGGCTCCGCCTGCCCCCCGCCCGACGCGCCACCCCACTTGTCCAGTTCCCTGAATTCGAAGATCCAACAAAAGAGGGGCAGGCTAACCAACCGGTGATAAAAGTCCAACCCCAGTCGGCCACGAATAGAAGACCGCCCCTGATATCATTCGAATATGAGTTCGATTGAAGTTGATCTCGGAGCGGCGTCCACCATGGAATTGGTGAACGCCATCGCCGCGATCACACGCGAACTCGCCGGACGCGCCGCACCCGAATCACCCGCAGCGTGTTTGGAAATCGCCGAGACTCTCGCAGCGGCCTCCGATCAGCAGGAAAGCGCACTGGCGGAACTGATCGGCCGGGTGGACGCCTCCGGAGAGATGCGCCGCTGGGGCCTACCGTCCACCCAAGCCTGGCTCCGCTCCCGCATGGGCATGCGCGAAACCCGCGCCAAGGAACGCATCACCCTGGCCCGGCAACGGCACCGGCTGCCCCGGGTCACACAGCTTCTGGCCACCGGCGAACTGAGTCACGGTCATGCCTCCACCGTGGCCGATGCCGTCGCCCGCTTGGACGACGAGGATTGCGCAACCGCTGAGAAGGTCCTGCTCGACATGGTCGACCAGGGCTTCTCCGCCGGGAAAGTCGCCACCTTCGGCCGCCGCATCCGAGACGTCATCGCCGAACGCGACGACACCGAAACACCCGACCAGGACACTCAACGCGGGTACGAGCAGTCCTGGGTCACCTCCACCCGCTCCCTGGACGGCGGCCGCTACATCAAAGGCTGGCTCAACGCCGAAGACACCGCCATCTGGGACGGCACCCTGGCCCCACTGGCCAAACCCGCCGGACCCGACGACCGCCGCGACCTGCCCGAACGCACCGCCGCCGCCCTCACCAGCGTGCTCGCGGGCGGGCACCGCGCCACCAAGGTCACCGTCATCTGCGACCTGAACACCCTCACCGGCGGCACCACCCCCGCCCGCCTCACCGACGGCACCCCCATCCCCGCCGCCCACGCCCGCCGCATCGCCCTGAGCGCCGGAGTCTCACCGCTCATCCTCGGACGCGGACACATCCCCCTCTACCTCGGACACCGCGCCCGGTTCGCCACCCCCGGCCAACGCCAAGTCCTCGAAACCCTCTACCCCACCTGCGCCGTCCAAGGATGCGAAGTCCCCGCCACCCTCTGCGAAGTCGACCACGTCACCGGCTGGGCCCTCGGCTCCCCCACCGACATCGACCAACTCGCCCTCTGCTGCGGATGGCACAACCGCTTCAAACACACCAACGCCGAACAGATACACATCATCCGCGACACCACCGGACGACACATCTACCGCGTCCTCCCGCCACCGGACGCCAACGCCCCACCCACCCAACCCACCCAACCCACCCAACCCACCGAACTCGCCCAAGCCGCCTAGGTGGTGCGGTTGGTCATGGTGTCAGTCGACGCCGGGGCATGGGACGGGGCCGTCGTTGCCCAGCACGAGCCAGGCCTCGCCGTGAAGGGAAACACTTGGAAGCTCATGTGGGGCTGCACGACGGCTTGCCTGCGAAGCGGACCACGACCCACACAGCATTGACCCGCTCCGTCAGCCCGCCCCACTCACATGGGCGCAATCGGCGAGCGTGTCCCGGGAGAGTGCGGCAGGTCACCGACATCAGTCGATCTCTCTGATCGGCGGGTAGGTGAGAGTGCGCCCGTGTCCAAGTTCCAGCCGCCACGTGTCCCCAAGGCTGGCTTTGAGCGCCAGGTGCCAGTGATTGGAGAAGACGATCCGCTGATTCCCGGTGTTGAACACGACCCAGGACAGTGGCTTCGAAAACAGCAGGCTCGACAATTCGTGCTCCGCGAGTTCGGCAAGGTCCTTCCCCGGGTTCTCTTCGGTTCTGGCCCCGGTCGTGTGCAGTACGCGGCCGCTGAACTCCAGACAGACGTCACCGGTGAGACGAAGCACGAGATGCGGAATCACGTGGACTTCGATGACTTCACACTGCCTCGCCTGCAAGATCTTTCGATCTTCCCTCTCGACGTACTGCACCATGAGATCCGCCACCTCGACGCTAGTCACCGGGTCCCGCCGCTGCGGCTGCTCTTCCGCCAGTTTCCGAGTCCAGGTGTTGTCCGTCGTCCTGGTGTGGGCTGGGGGCCGGTGGGTCCCTGCTGTCGCGGACGGCGACACCCGGTCGAGGTCGCCGACCTCG
This sequence comes from Actinomadura sp. 1N219, assembly GCF_044326405.1. Classification (NCBI taxonomy): domain Bacteria; kingdom Bacillati; phylum Actinomycetota; class Actinomycetes; order Streptosporangiales; family Thermomonosporaceae; genus Actinomadura; species Actinomadura sp. 1N219. The sequence continues at coordinate 1,806,703 of NZ_JBIRAY010000001.1, forward strand.
ACCCATTCGCCGCCGTTGTCGCCGCTGCGCGGCCGTCAAGCACCCAGCCCGTCGCGAGAGTTCCGGCGCTCAGAGCGTGTCACGCATCGTCGTGCATCGCCAAGCCTCCGTGAAGAAGATCAGCTTGGGTCCACGCGGATCTTTGGAGTCGCGAACCGCTACTCGAGCTGGGAGGGCCGCGACCTCCACGCAGTCGCCGTTCTGACCCCTCCGTGCCCCTTTGTGCCATGTGACGCGGGAGAGCCTTACGTGTCAGGCGGTGGGGCGGTGGCGGGTCGTCCTGGTGTGGCGGACGTGGGTCGGCCATGACGCGGCGGTGCGGAGGCTGGAGTTGCTCCGGGTCGCCCCTTCTGCCTATGGGATGGCGGTGTGTGGGGCTGTACGGCAAGCGGGAGTTCCGGTTTCCGGTTCCGTTGTTGTGGGTCTACGCGAGTGGGGCGGCGGACGACATCGGGGCCGTGGTCAGCGTCCGGGCGTTGCCGGGCCGGGCGTGGGGTATTCCGAGGCGGGAGACGGGCGTGGTGGGTTCGTGTCGCCGTGCGGGGACGTGAAGGTGGCGGCCGAGGTGTTGGACCTGATCTTGAAGGGGCGGATGTTTCCGGGTGGGGTTGGGGGTGATCGTTGCTCCCAGTCAGCGGGATGTGCGGTGTGGGCGGGCGGTTCGCTGATTAACGTCGGGTCCGGATGGAGGACCTGGATGAAAGACCCGATACCCGACGTACTGGCCCCGGCGAAGTTGGGGCCCGTCACGCTGCGGAACCGCATCGTCAAGGCGGCGACGTATGAGGGGCTCAGCAAGAAGAGTCTCGTCACTGACGAGCTGATCGAATTTCATGTGCGGCATGCTGCTGGTGGCGTGGGGATGACGACCGTTGCGTATTGTGCGGTCGCGCCGGATGGGCGGACGGATCGCAAGCAAATTCTGTGGACGGACGAAGCGCTCCCCGGCCTGCGGAAACTTACCGAGGCCGTGCATGCTGAGGGTGCCGCCGTCGCTGCCCAGATCGGGCATGCTGGGCCGGTTGCGAATCCGAAGGGCAATGGGCTGCCTGCCATTGCGCCCAGTCGGCATTTCCATGCGACGACCACTAGTTTCACCAAGGCCGCGACGCGTGCTGACCTGGAGCGGGTTGTTCAGGGGCATGCGCATGCTGGGCGGATGGCGATTGAGGCCGGGTTCGACGCCGTCGAGATTCACCTCGGGCACAACTATCTGGCCAGCTCGTTCCTCAGTCCGAAGATCAACCACCGGAAGGACGAGTACGGCGGGTCGCTGGCGAACCGGGCCCGGCTGTCGCGGGATATCGCGCGGGCCGTGCGGGACGCGGTGGGGGATCGCATCGCGATCACCGCCAAGCTCAACATGGACGACGGCGTGCCCGGCGGGTTCTGGCTGGACGAGGCCATTCAGGTCGCCCGGTGGCTGGAGGCGGACGGCTCCCTCGACGCCCTCGAACTCACCGCGGGCAGCTCGCTCCTCAACCCGATGTACCTGTTCAAGGGCGACGCGCCGCTGCACGAGTTCGCCGCCGTCATGCCGCAGCCGATCAAGCTCGGCGTGAAGCTGGTCGGACGCCGGTTCCTGCGGGAGTACCCGTACGAGGACCTCTACCTGCTCAGGGACGCCCGCCAGATCCGCGCCGCCGTGAAGATGCCGCTGGTCCTGCTCGGCGGCGTCACGGACAAGGCCGGCATGGACACCGCCATGGCGGAGGGCTTCCAGTTCGTCGCGATGGCGCGGGCGCTGCTGCGTGAACCCGACCTGATCAACCGCATCAAGGACGAGCCGGACACGAAGTCGCTGTGCATCCACTGCAACAAGTGCATGACGGCGATCTACGGCGGGACGCGCTGCGTCCTCGTCCAGCCCATGTGAGCCTGCCGGGAGGGGTGTGCGAGTGCGAGACGAGACGATCGCCGGGATGCTGCTGGCCAGGCTGGGTGACGACCGTCCCGGCCTGCGCAGCCGTGAGCGGACGTGGACGTGGGACGAGGTCGTCAGGGAGAGCGCCGCCCGCGCGTCGCTGGTGCGCGGGCTTCGCCGGGAGGGACCGTTCCATATCGGGGTGCTGCTGGAGAACGTCCCCGAGTATGTGCTCTGGCTCGGCGCGGCGGCGTTGAGCGGCGCGACGGTCGTCGGGATCAACTCCACCCGGACCGGGTCCTACCTGGAGCAGGAGGTCCGCCACACCGACCTTCAGCTCGTCGTCACCGACCGGGAGGGGCTGCAGCGCCTCGACGGCCTCGACGTCGGTGTCCCGCGCGACCGGTTCCTGCTCGTCGACGATGACGGCTACGCGGCGGGGGTCGAGGCGCACGCCGCCCGCGAGCCCGAGGCCGATCCGTCCGTTACTCCTAAAACGCAGATGTTGCTGCTATTCACGTCCGGGACGACCGGTGCGTCGAAGGCGGCACGCTGCTCGCAGGGCAGGCTCGCCGAGCTGGGGCGCAACAACAGCGCCAAGTACGACATCAAGCGGGACGACATCAGCTACTGCTCGATGCCCCTGTTCCATGGCAACGCGCTCATGGCGCTATGGGCTCCGTCGCTGGCCGTGGGCGCGACCGTCGTCCTGGGCAAGAAGTTCTCCGCTTCCGGATTCATGCCGGACGTGCGGTTCTACGGCGCGACGTTCTTCACCTACGTCGGCAAGGCGATCGGCTACGTCCTCGGCACTCCGGAGCAGCCGGACGACGGCGACAACACCCTCACGCACGGGTTCGGGACGGAGGCGTCTCCCGAGGACAAGCGCGAGTTCCTCCGCCGTTTCGGTGCGAAGCTCCTCGAAGGCTACGGGTCCAGCGAGAGCGCCGGGATGATTAAACGGGTGCCGGGCACTCCGGCTACCGCGTTCGGAAAGCCTGCCCGCGACGGCGTCCGGATCGTCAATCCGGAGACGCGCGAGACGTGCGCGCCCGCCGTCCTGGACGAGCACGGACGCGTCACCAACGCCGAGGCCGCCATCGGCGAGATCGTGGACGTGGACGGCGCCGACCTGTTCGAGGGCTACTACAAGAATCCCGAGGCCGACGCCGAGCGTGTAAGGCACGGCTGGTACTGGACGGGCGATCTCGGCTACGTCGACGGCGACGGGTTCCTGTACTTCGGCGGACGGTCCGGCGACTGGATCCGCGTCGACTCCGAGAACATCTCCGCGCTGCTCACGCAGAACATCGTCCGCCGCCATCCGAAGATCGTGGACGCGGTCGCGTTCGGCGTCCCGGACCCGCGTTCGGGCGACCAGGTGATGGCGGCGATCGAGATCCCCGACGGCGTGGAGTTCGAGGATCTCGACTTTCCCGCGTTCCTCGCCGTCCAGGACGATCTCGGCACCAAGGGCGCGCCGCGGTTCGTGCGCGTCTCGCACGCGCTGCCGACGACCGGCTCCGGCAAGCTCAGGAAGAAGGAGATGCAGCTCGAAGGGTGGCGCACCGCCGACCCCGTCTACCGGTGGGCCGGCCGGGGCGCCCCCGGGTACGCCCTGATGACCGAGGCCGACAAGGCGGCGCTCCGCGCGGAGTTCGCCGCCGCCGGCCGCGAGCGCTTCCTTCCGTGAGGGGTCGACATGGATCTGCGTGAGTCCGCGGCGCACCGCACGCTGCGCGCGGAACTGAGGGCGTACTTCGCGGGCCTGCTGCCCCCGGACGTGCGGCGCCGCGCCGGTGAGCAGGGCGTCGGCGGCGAGCGGTTCCGCGAGATCGTCAAGATGCTCGGCAACGACGGCTGGCTCGGCTACGGCTGGCCGGAGGAGTACGGCGGGCAGGGCCGGTCGATCGCCGAGCAGTTCGTGTTCTTCGACGAGGTGCAGCGGGCGGGGCTGCCGTTCCCGTTCGTCACCGTCAACACGGTCGGCCCGACCCTCATGCGGTACGGGACGGACGAGCAGAAGCGCCAATTCCTGCCCGGCATCCTGTCCGGCGACATCGTGTTCGCCATCGGATACACCGAGCCCGACGCCGGAACCGACCTCGCGTCGCTGCGCACGAGGGCCGTCCTCGACGGCGACCAGTTCGTCGTGGACGGCAGCAAGGTGTTCACCAGCGGCGCCAACACCGCCGACCACATCTGGCTCGCCGCTCGCACGAACCCGGACGCGCCGAAGCACAAGGGCATCTCCATCCTGATCGTCCCGACCGACGCCGACGGGTTCTCCTGGAGCCCGATCCAGACCGTCGGCGGAATGATCGTCACGGCGACCTACTACAACGGCGTCCGGGTGCCCGCGTCCTCGGTCGTCGGGGACGTCGACGGCGGCTGGACGCTCATCACCACCCAGCTCAACCACGAGCGGATCGGGCTCGCCGCGCTCGGCGGACGGATGATCCGCCTTTGGGAGGACGTCCGCGACTGGGCCCGCGACAACGGCGCCCTCGACCTGCCGTGGGTGCGCGCCGACCTCGCCCGCACGCACGCCAGGCTGGAGGCGATGCGGCTGATGAACTGGAAGATGACGATGGCCGTGGAGGCGGGCACGCTGACCGGCGCGCAGGCCGGGGCCGCCAAGTCGTACGGGACGGAGACGCACATCGACGTCCAGCGCACCCTCACCGGAGTCCTCGGCACGGCGGGACGGATCCGTCCCGAATCGCCGGGAGCCGTGCTCTACGGGCAGATCGAGCAGCTCTCCCGGCAGGGCATCGTGAACACGTTCGGCGGCGGCGTCAACGAGGTGCTCCGCGACATGGTCGCCGTCCAGGGCCTCGGACTTCCCAGGTCGAGGCGCTCATGACCGACGCCTACGAGGACAGGCTGCGGGCCTGGGGCGGACGCGAGCTGGTCGCCCGACGTCTGGGGCAGGACGCGGTGAACGTCCCCATGATCCGCCACTGGGTCGAGGCCATGGGCGACGACAACCCCGTCTACCTGGACGACGACGCCGCACGCGCCAGCGGACGTGACGGCATCGTGGCGCCCGCGTCGATGATGCAGGCGTGGACGATGCGCGGATACGCGGCGTCCGTCCGTCCGGATTCTGAGCCCTCTGCGCCGGATCGGCTGAACGCGCTGCTCGCCGAGGGCGGCTACACGTCCGTCGTCGCCACCGACTCGGAGTTCGAGTTCCACCGCGAGCTGACGCCGGGCGACCACGTCAGCGTCGAGGAGACCGTCGAGTCGATCTCCCCGGAGAAGCAGACGGCGCTGGGCGCGGGACGCTTCATCAGCACCATCAAGACGTACCGAGACGAGGCGGGCGAGGTCGTCGCCACCCAACGCTGGCGAACCCTCCGCTTCCGTCCGGCCGAGAAGCCGGCCGAGGCACCAGCCCAGCCGGAGCCGGGGACGGAGCCGAAGGCATTGCGGCCGCGACCCGCGATCAACCCGGACAACGCCTTCTGGTTCGAGGCCGCCCGCGAGCACTGCCTGGTCATCCAGCGCTGCGCCGACTGCAAATCGCTGCGGCATCCGCCCGGCCCCGCCTGCCCGCAGTGCGGCTCGTTCGGCTGGGACGCCGTCGAGTCGACGGGCAACGGCCACGTCTACACCTACGTCGTCAACCATCACCCGCGCCATCCGGCCTTCGACTATCCGCTGATCGTCGCCGTGATCGAGCTGGCCGAGGGGACCCGCCTGATAGCCGACATGGCGGACGCCGCCCCGGAGGACATGGAGATAGGCATGCCGGTCGTCCTCGGCTGGATCGACCCGGACCCCGACCTGTCCCTGCCGGTGTTCCGCCCGGCGGACGCCAAGGAGCGCTGATGGACTTCACTCTCGGCGAAGAGCTGGAGGCCGTCCGGGACCTGGCCCGGCAGATCTTCACCGACCACGCCACGCAGGAGCGGATCAAGGCGGCGGAGCAGTCCCGCGCCGGCCTCCTCGACGCCTCCTTGTGGACGGCGCTCGCGGACGCGGGCCTGCTCGGCATCGCCCTGCCCGAGGACGCGGGCGGCGCGGGTCTGGGCGTCGGCGGGCTCGCCGTCCTGCTGGAGGAGCAGGGCCGTGCCGTCGCGCCCGCCCCGATCTGGCCGGTGCTCGTCGCCGCGCTCACCATCGCCGAGCACGGCACACCTGAGCAGCGGGAACTCCTGCCCGCCGTCGCGGACGGAACCGAACGCCTGACCATCGCCCTGGAGGAATTCGCGCCCGCCGACCCCGCAGAACCCCGCTGCACGGCCGTCCGCGACGAAGACGGCTGGCTCCTGACAGGCACCAAAGCGGTCGTCCCCACCCCATCCGGTGCGAACCGCATCCTCGTCGCGGCCAGTTCGGCAGCGGACGGCCCCGGCCTCTACCTGCTCGACGCGTCCGCGCCCGGCGTCTCCTGGGAGCACACCCAGACCACAACCCACGACAGCGCCGCGCACCTCACCCTGGACGCGACTCCGGCACAGCCCGTCAACGATGGCGACGGCGACGGCGCCCTCGCCACCGCGCTGCGCCTCGCCCGCGTCGCGCTCGCCGCCGTTCAGGTCGGCGTGGCGGAGGGCGCGCTCCGCCTGGCCGCCGAGTACCTGGCAGGACGCGAGCAGTTCGGCCGCCCGCTCGCCACCTTCCAGGCAGTGCAGCACCAGCTCGCCGACTGCTACATCGAGATCGACGCGCTCCGCGTCTGCCTCTGGCACGCCGTCTCGCTGATCGCCGCGGGCGACGACGCCGACTCCGCCGTCCTGGTCGCCAAATGGTGGTCGGACGAAGGCGGCCTGAACGTCGTCCACCGCGTCCAGCACCTACACGGCGGGATCGGCGTGGACGTCGACTACCCGGTCCATCGCCATTTCCTCTGGGGCAAGCAGATCTCCGGCACGCTCGGCGGCGCGTCCCACGACCTCGAACTGCTGGGAGCCGCCCTGTGAACCTGAACCGCCGGTTCGAGGACGTGGCGGTCGGCGAGGACCTCCCCGAGCTGAGCGTCCCGCTGACCCGCACGATGATCGTCGCGACCGCGCTGGCGAGCCGCGACTACCAGGACGTCCACCACGACCCGTCCCTCGCGGTCGAGCGCGGCTCCAAGGACGTCTTCATGAACATCCTGACGACGAACGGCCTCGTCGACCGGTACGTCACCGCCTGGGCGGGCCCCGCCGCCGTGGTGAAGGCCATCAGGATCCGCCTCGGCGCGCCGAACTACCCCGGCGACACCATGGTCCTGACCGGGACGATCACCGCCAAGCATCCCGAGGACCGCCGCGTCGAGATCGCGGTGCGCGGCGCCAACGCCATCGGCCCGCACGTGACCGGCACCGTCGTCGTCCAGTTGAGGGCCGTCCAGTTGAGGGCCGTCCAGTCGGAAGGGCGCGGCGCATGAGCGTGCTGCCGGGCGCCGCCGCGATCGCCGGGATCGGCGCCACCGAGTTCTCCAAGGCGTCCGGACGCAGCGAGCTGCGGCTCGCCTGCGAGGCCGTGCTCGCCGCCGTCATCGACGCCGGGCTCGAACCGTCCGACGTGGACGGCATGGTGACGTTCACCGCCGACTCCAGCTCGGAGATCCACATCGCCCGCAATCTCGGCATCGGCGAGCTGAGCTTCTTCTCCCGCGTCGGATACGGCGGCGGCGCGGCCTGCGCGACCGTCCAGCAGGCCGCGATGGCCGTCGCCACCGGAGTCGCCGACGTCGTCGTCTGCTACCGCGCCTTCAACGAACGCTCCGGCATCCGCTACGGCCTCGGCCAGGCCGACCGTCCCATGGACGTCAGCGCCGACCGCGCCGCCTACTCGTGGATGACGCCGTTCGGGCTCGCGACGCCCGCGCAGTGGGTCGCCATGTTCGCCCGCCGCTACATGCACGAGTACGGCGCGACCAGCGAGGACTTCGGCCGGATCGCCGTCGTTGACCGCAGGCACGCCGCGCGGAACCCGGCCGCCTGGTTCTACGGCCGTCCCATCACCCTCGAAGACCACCAGGCGTCCCGCTGGATCGCCGAGCCGCTCCGGCTGCTCGACTGCTGCCAGGAGAGCGACGGCGGCCAGGCCCTCGTCGTCGTGTCCGCCGAACGCGCCCGCGACCTGCCGCACCGTCCCGCCCTGATCTGGGGTGCCGCGCAGGGGTCCGGCAACGACCAGCAGATGATGACCAGCTACTACCGCTCCGAGATCACCGGCATCCCCGAAATGGGCCTGGTCGGACGGCAGCTCTACGCGCAGTCACGCCTGACGCCCGCCGACGTCCAGGCCGCCATCCTCTACGACCACTTCACGCCTCTCGTTCTGCCGCAACTAGAGGAACTGGGCTTCTGCGCGAAAGGCGAAGGCAAGGACTTCGTCGCGGACGGCAACCTCGAACTGGACGGCCGCCTCCCCTTCAACACGCACGGCGGACAACTCGGCGAGGCGTACATCCACGGCATGAACGGGATCGCGGAGGGCGTCCGGCTCGTCCGGGGCAGCTCGGTGAACCAGCCGGGAGATGTGCACAACGTCCTCGTCACCGCGGGGACGGGCGTCCCGACGAGCGGCCTGGTCCTGGGCGCCGACACCTGAGCGGACGCCACGACCGGACCTTTGGCGCCCGGACCATCCCGTACAGGACGCGTTAGCAGGCTTTTCACCGGCCGGCCGCGCCCGCGTACCGCCGCCTGCCGAAGCCGTCGCCGCAGGTCACGCCACATGCGACGGGGGAGTCGACGGCAGCATCCGCCCAAGGCCGCCCGCACCTTGGGCAATCCGTGACATTTAAGACACTTACGGTGAAATGCCACGGTCGCTGTGCCGCCGTTCCCGTCCCGTCAGGAGCCACCGGTCCCGGCCGGGAACGGCCGCAGGAGGGCGATCCCCATGCGACGACCGTTCCTGTTCCTGCTGCCCGCCGTGCTCGGCGCGGCGCTGATCGGCGTCCTCGGAACGCCGGCGTCCGCGACGCCGCCCAACATCCCGTCCGCCGCCACGGCCGCCGCCCGGCTGGCCGAGCTCACCGTCGCCGCCGAGTCCCATGCCGACACCTACGACCGCGACCTGTTCCCGCACTGGATCACCATCTCCGGAACGTGCAACACCCGCGAGACCGTCCTGAAGCGGGACGGGACGAACATCGTCACCGACTCCGCGTGCTACCCGACGTCCGGCTCCTGGTACTCGCCCTACGACGGCGCCACCTGGACCCTCGCCTCCGACCTGGACATCGACCACATGGTGCCGCTCGCCGAGGCGTGGGCCTCCGGCGCCTGGGCCTGGACGACGTCCCGCCGCCAGGCCTACGCCAACGACCTCGGCGGCCCGGAGCTGTGGGCCGTCACTGACAACGTCAACCAGGCCAAGAGCGACAAGGACCCGGCCGAGTGGCAGCCGCCGCGCACCGCCTTCCGCTGCACCTACGCCCGCGCCTGGATCCAGGTGAAGTGGTACTACGGCCTCACCGTCGACAGCGCCGAGAAGAGCACCCTGAACTCGATGCTCGACACCTGCTGACCCCCACCCCGGCCCGCCATCGCCGCGTGGCGGGCCGGGCGCGCGGGGGCCGAGGTATCGGTGAGCGGGACGGACGTGGCCCGAATGACCGGCCGCGCCCATGATGGACGGCTATGAACGAATGGCGCGGCCGCGCACTCGGCACCAAAACCGTGTCGTACGACGAAACGCAGGCCATCCTCTATGCCCTCGCCGTGGGCGCGGACGCGTCCGACCTCGACCTCGTCTTCGAGGAACGCCTTCGCGTCCTGCCGACTTTCGCGCTGACCCTCGCCCAATGGGCCCCGGACGCTCTGGGTTCGGCAGGCGCGTTCGATGCGCGAACCGCCGTCCACGGCTCGCAGCGCCTACGCGTCCTGAAACCGCTGCCACGCTCGGGATCCGTCGAAATGACCGCCCACGTCTCCGAGGTCTGGGACAAGGGTTCTGCCGCAGTCTTCGACGTCACCGTAGAAAGCCAATACTTCGAGGCCACCTGGTCTCTGTTCGCCCCAGGCTGCGGTGGCTTCGGCGGCGAACGAGGCCCGTCCGCACGCCGCCGTCCAGAGACAGAGCCCGACGAGACGACCCTCACCGTCAAGACAAGTCCAAACCAAGCAGCGCTCTACCGGCTCCTAGGCGACCGTCACCACCTGCACATAGACCCGGACGCAGCAAAGACCGCCGGAATGCCGCGCCCCATCATGCATGGCCTGTGCACACTGGCCGCCACAACCCTGCCACTAGCCAGATCCCTAAACGCACACCCAGCCGACCTGACCGAACTAGAAGGCCGCTTCGCCGCCCCAGTCTTCCCCGGCGACCTCCTCCAAATAACCACCTGGAAGTCCGCCGACTCCACCCTCTTCGAAGCGAATGTGGACGGCAAGAAGACAATTTCATCCGGCCGAGCCCTTTTCACCTGACCTCCCGCCGAGTTCGGTGGGCGCCCGGCCGCGGCTTCGACGTCACCATGCTTGACCTCTATGTCAGTCATCGCTAACGTTAGCGACAACTGACGAACTGGGGGGCGCGACCATGAGACGGCCGATCGCGTGACCTCCGCTGCCGACATGACCGGCGCTGACGACACGACCGACCGGGCGTTGCAGGCGTTGGCTGAGCCGCGGCGGCGTGCCATTTTGCGGCTGGTCGCGCATGAGGAGTTGCCCGCTACGCGGATCGCCGAGCAGTTCGAGGTGAGCCGGACCGCGATCAGCCAGCACCTGACGGTGCTCAAGGGCGCGGGGCTGCTGTCCGAACGCCGCGAGGGAACCCGCCGTTTCTACCGTGCCCGTCCCGAAGGGCTGGCCGGGTTGCGCGCCTTCCTGGACGAGATGTGGGCCGGTTCGCTGGACACCGCTCGCCGTCTCGTCGAGGCCGAGCGCGGGCTGTCCGACACCGACGAACGGGAGGAAGGCCGTGCCGGCTGACCCGTCCGTCACCCCGCTGCGACGGCCGCCGATACGCCAGGCCACGCTGGTCCGCAGCGACATCGGCCACACCTTCGACGTGTGCGTGCGCACCATCGGCGTGTGGTGGCCGGTGCAGCCCTTCTCCGCCGGCAAGGACCGGGTCCGCGACGTCACCCTCGAACGGCGGGCGGGCGGCGGCGTCTACGAGACCTGGGAGGACGGCACCGTCGTGGTGTGGGGCGAGCTGCTGGTCTGGCAGCCGCCCGAGCGGTTCGCCATGACCTGGACCAGCACCCCCGCCCCGACCGAGGTCGAGCTGACCTTCACCGCTCTCGGCCCCCTCCTCACCCGCGTCACCGTCGAGCACCGGGGGTGGGAGGCGCTCAGCGACGCCCAGCTGTCCGAGGACTGCGCCGTGCCCGGCGGCTACACCGGTGGCGCCTACCGCACCGGCTGGACGGTCATCCTCGGCCGCCTCGCCGACGCCGCGGGAGCGCCGCGGCGACACCCGCGACCGGAGAGGCGATCATGAGCTACTTCGTCTACAAGCTCGAACCGCACCGGCCCGACTTCCCGGCCGGCATGACCGAAGCCGAGGCGGGCACCATGGGCGAGCACGTCGCCTACTGGCAGGCGCTCGCCGACAAGGGCACCGCCGTCGTCTTCGGCCCGGTCGCCGACCCGGCCGGTTTCTGGGGCCTGGCGGTGGTCGAGGCCGAGGACGAGGACCAGGTCCGCGCCATACGAGCCGCCGACCCCGCCGTCCGCGACGGCATCGGTCGCGTCGGCATCCACCCCATGCCGGACGCGATCACCGGCCGGCCGAGACGGGCCGCACCCTGACTTCCCTCATTGGCGGGTTGTGCTTGCGGAGGACGGGTTCTGGTCGTCGGCGGGACGGCTGGTGGGGACGGTGAGGCGGTTGCTGAACCGTCCCAGCATGGTGGTCTGGGACGTTTCCGGGAAGAGGCGGCCGATCATGGGTGGGATGCGCCAGTTGGCGGGGTTGCGCTTGGCCATCCGGGAGACCCTGGAGATCTGCGGGTAGCGGGTCTTCTCGTATTCGCGCAGGCGCGCAGCAGGGTCCTTGTCTTCCTTGGCGAGTTCGCGTCCCAGGACCCAGACGTCCTCAAGGGTCTGGTTGGCGCCCTGGCCGAGGGTGGGCGGCATGGTGTGGGCCGCGTCGCCGACCAGGGTGATGCGGCCGTCTCCCCAGACGCGGCGGACCTTGTTCCAGTGGTGGCCGAAGAATTCGAGGTCGTCGTCGGTGGCGGCGGCGAGGACCTCCGGGACGGGCGACGCCCAGTGGCCGAAACGCTGCCGCAGGTCGTTCAGCGGGGAGGCGGGGCGCGGGTCGGTGGGGGACCAGCGCACGTCGAACCACCATTGGAGGAGGCCGTCTCCGGCGGGCATGAGGCCGCACGCGCCCTCCCGTCCGGTGATCATGCTGTGGTCGTGGGTGCCGGTGAGGTCGATGTCGATCGGGCTGAGGCCCTGCCAGGTGCCGAAGGTCGCCGGCTGGACGGCCCCGTCCCCCCAGAGGTGGCGCCGGACGATCGAGTGGTGGCCGTCCGCTCCGATGAGCAGGTCGGCGGTGTCGGTCGATCCGTCGTCGAAGGACGCCGTGACGCGGTCGCCGTCCTGGGTGATGCGCTCGCAGGTCATGCCGTAGCGGACGAGGTCGTCCGGCAGGCCGTCGGCCAGGCGTTCCAGCAGGTCGCGGCGGGCGATGGCCTTGGTCTCGAAGCCGAAGCGGGCGGCGGTGTGGGCGATGCTCTGGGTGGTGCGCAGGCGGCCGTCCGAGGTCAGGGCGTCGATCCTGTCGATGCGGTTGCCGACGCCGTCGAGGCTGATGCCGAGGTCGTGCAGGACGGCGGTGCCGTTGCTCCAGATCAGGATCGCCTTGCCGCCCGTCCGGCGGGCCGGGGCCTGCTCGTACACCCGGACGTCGTGACCGTCGGCCAGCAGTTCGCGTGCGGCGGCCAGGCCCCCGATGCCGCCGCCGATGACGAGAATCTCCATGTCCCCTCCGAAATGAAGTATCTTCGATATGAAGATACATCGGGGCGGAGTAGGGTGCGACAGTGGGTCAGCGGAAGCAGGCGGATCGGGTCCGGGCGGATCAGGTGCGGGCGGATCAGGTGCGGCAGGGCGAGGACGTGTTCCGCGATTTCGTGATCGCGGTCCTGCTGCACAACGAGGCGGTCGCCGACCGGCTCGGGCTGCAGCCCGTCGACGTCGCCGCCGCGATCCTGCTGGAGATGCGCGGGCCGCTCGCCGTGGGGACGATCTCCGAGGAGCTCGGGCTGCCGTCCGCCTCCACGACCCGGCTCGTCGACAGGCTGGAGAAGGCGGGCTACGTGCGGCGCGTGCGCGGCGCGCAGGACCGGCGGACGGTCACCGTCGAGCCGGTCGCCGGCGGCATGGACGACTACGAGGCGGCATGCGAGTCGTCCAGGCGCTACCTGGACGAGGTCGGCGCGCACTACACGCCGGAGCAGGCGCCGCTGCTGCTCGACATGCTCGTCCGCATCTCCGGGGCCTACCGGACGGCCGCCAGGGAGCTGCGCCGAGGCCCGGACCAGTAAGCCCTCGCGCGCGTACCGGTGAGCGGGACGAGGCTTCGCCCGACCGGCGCGGCCGCGCCCATGATGAAGGGTTATGAACGAGCTGACGATTCCGGGCGTTCTGGCGCGGGCGGCCGAGGAGTTTCCGGAGGCGAAGGCGGTCGTCGACGGCGACGTCCGGGTGACCTACGCCGAGCTGCGGGACCGGGCCCGGCAGGCGGCGGGCGCGTTCATCGGCGCCGGGATCGAGCCGGGCGACCGCGTCGCGATCTGGGCGCCGAACGGGCTGGCGTGGATCGTCGCCGTGCTCGGCGCGATGGGCGCGGGCGCGACGCTCGTCCCGCTGAACACGCGGTTCAAGGGGGACGAGGCGCGCTGGCCGCTCACCAGGGCCGAGGTGAAGATCCTCTTCGTGGAGGACGGGTTCCTCGGCATCGACTATCCCGGCATGCTCGGCCTGGACGAGTCGGGGGTCATGGCCGGGCTTCCGGCGCTGGAGGCCGTCGTCACGTTCAACGGCGCCGCGCGGCCGGGCGTCAGTACGTGGGACGAGTTCGTCGCCAAGGCCGTCTCCCGGGCGGAGGCCGACGCGCGAGCCGGAGCCGTCCGTCCGGACGACATCGCCGACGTCCTGTTCACGTCCGGGACGACCGGAAAGCCCAAGGGCGTCATGAGCACGCATGAGCAGAACGTCCGCACGTTCGAGGCGTGGTCGGAGCGGACGGGTGTCCGGGCCGGCGACCGGTACCTGATCGTCAACCCGCTGTTCCACTCGTTCGGCTACAAGGCGGGCGTGCTGGCCTGCCTGCTGAAGGGCGCCACGATGGTGCTCCAGCGGACGTTCGACGTCCCGGAGACGCTGCGGCTGATCGAACGGGAGAGGATCACGGTCCTGCCGGGGCCGCCGACGATCTACACCTCGCTGCTCGACGCCCCGGGCGGGGACGAGCGCGACCTCTCGTCCCTCCGGCTGGCCGTGACGGGCGCGGCGGACGTGCCGGTGGCGCTGGTGCGGCGCCTCCGTGCCGAGCTGTTCCCGCAGGTCGTGACCGCGTACGGGCTGACGGAGTCGACCGGCACGGTGTCTGTCTGCTCGGTGGACGACGATGCCGAGACCATCGCGACCACCTGCGGCAAGCCCATCGCCGACGTCGAGGTCGCCATCGTCGACGAGAACGGCGAGAGGGTTCCTGCGGGCACGGACGGCGAGGTGCTCGTCCGCGGCTACAACGTGATGAAGGGCTACCTGGGCGACCCGGCGGCGACGGCGGAGGCGATCCGGGACGGCGGCTGGCTCGACACCGGCGACCGCGGCCGCCTGGACGAGCGCGGCAACCTCGCCATCACCGGACGGACGAAGGAGATGTTCGTCGTCGGCGGCTTCAACGTCTACCCGGCCGAGGTCGAGGACGTCCTCGCCCGCCACGACGCCGTCGCCGAGTCGGGCGTCGCCGGTGTTCCCGACGCGCGCCTGGGCGAGGTGGGGCGCGCCTACGTCCGGCTCCGGCCGGGGCGGAGCGCCACCGCGGACGAGCTGATCGGGCACTGCCGGGAGCGGCTCGCGAACTTCAAGGTCCCGCGGGAGGTCGTCTTCGTGGACGACCTCCCGAAGACCGCGTCCGGCAAGGTCCGCCGCGTCGAACTCAAGGACGGCGGGGCGCTCAAAGAGCTGCCATGACGCGCGCCCTGTGCTGGGACACCGTGCCCCACGCCGAGTACAGGGCGCGGGCCTTGCGGATCCAGAGGGACGGGTCGTACTCGTCGGTGTAGCCGATCGCGCCGTGCACCTGAAGTGCGGTCTTGGCCGTCGCGTAGGACGCCTCGGACGCGGCGGCCTTGGCGGCGGACACGTCCCGCGCGAAGTCCGGCGTCCCGTACGCCAGCGCCGCCCCGTACACGAGCGGCCGCGCGAACTCGAGCTCCACCAGCGCGCTTGCCAGATGGTGCTTGATCGCCTGGTATTCGCCGATCGGACGCCCGAACTGCTGCCGAGTCTTGGCGTAGGCGACGGACACGTCCAGCAGCGCCCGGCCGAGCCCGATCTGCTGCGCCGCGCACAGCAGCGCACCGAGATCAGTGAAACCGGGGACGGGGACGTCACCTCGGATGCGGAAAAGGCGTCGCGCCGGGTCCAGTGATGTGGCGCGCTCTCCCGGCTCGCGTTCGACGCCGTCCGCGTCCAGGACGAGGTCGGCGACGTCGGCGTCCAGCGCGTGCGGGACGGCGAGCGACACGATCGCCTCGCCGTCCGCGATCCGCGGCAGCCACGGCGACCCGCCGCCCACGCCCATGCCGCCCAGGAGTTCGGCGGCGGCGAGAGTTTCCACGTACGGGCCGGGTGCGGCGGCGCGGCCCAGCTCCTCGGCGGCGACGCACAGCTCGACCGGCAGCGGCCCGGCGCCGCCGGAGCCCTCCGGCACGGCGACCGCGAACACTCCCGCCTCGGCGACCGACGACCACAGCGCCCGGCCGGGGCCCGTGTCCCCGGCCGCCCACGCGCGGACGGTTTTCGGTGTTTCCGACTCGGCGAGGATGTCGCGCAGCGTTTCCCCGAACATGCGCTGCTCGGCGGACAGGACGAACTTCACCGGGACCCCCTCGGCAGGCCGAGCAGCCGCTCGGCGATCACGTTGCGCTGGATCTCGTTGGTGCCCGCGTAGATCGGTCCGGCGAGCGAGAACACGTAGTTCTCCAGCCAGTCCGACTCCAGCTCGCCGTCCGGGCCGAGCAGGTCGAGGGCGGTCTCGTGCAGCGCCACGTCCAGCTCCGACCAGAAGACCTTGTTCAGGCTCGACTCGGAGCCGATGTCGTCGCCGCGCGAGATCGTCTCGAACCCCTTGAGCCGGTAGGCCCGGGACCTGATCCAGGCGTCGGCGACCCGGTCCCGCATCGCCGTGTCGGACGCGTCCGCCCGTTCCTTCCACAGCTCGACGAGGCGTTCCGCCGCCGCGGTGAAGCGCCCGGGGCTGCGGAGGGTGAGGCCGCGCTCGTTGCCCGCCGTGGCCATCGCGACGCGCCACCCGTCGCCGGCCGTCCCGATGACGTCCTCGTCCGGGACGAACACCTTGTCGAGGAACAGCTCGGCGAACGCGGGCTTGCCGTCCAGCCGCCCGATCGGGCGGACCGTCACGCCGTCCGCGTCCAGCGGGAACATCAGGTACGTGAGCCCGCGATGGCGCGCCGAGTCCGGATCGGAGCGGAACAGGCCGAAACCGCGGTCGGCGAACGCGGCCCGCGAGCTCCACGTCTTCTGGCCGTCGAGCATCCAGCCGCCGTCCGTGCGCGTGGCGGTCGCGCGGAGCGCCGCGAGGTCGCTGCCCGCGCCCGGCTCCGACCACGCCTGCGCCCAGATCACCTCGCCCGAGGCCATCGGCGGGAGGACGCGGGCGAGCTGCTCCGGCGTGCCGTGCTTGAGCAGCGTCGGGGCGAGGAGGTTGATGCCGTTCTGGCTGACGCGTCCCGGCGCGGCGGCCGCGTAGTACTCCTCCTCGAAGATCAGCCACTGCAGGACGGACGCGCCGCGCCCGCCGTACTCCTCCGGCCAGGACACGACGCCGAGCCGGGCCCGGCCGAGCGTCCGCTCCCACTCGCGGTGCGTGGCGAAGCCGTCCGCGGTCTCCAGCGAAGGCAGCGGCCCGGACGGGACGTGCTCGCGCAGCCACGCCCGCACCTCCGCGCGGAACTCCTCGTCCGCCGCCCCGAACTCAAGATCCATGTGCTGCCGCCCTCATGCTCGTCCCGGCTCGTCCCGGCATTATTCTAACAATTGTTTGGTAGAGTAAACGCCCGGCCGACGATGGCGCGAGCCGCCTCCCATCGACCGGGACTGCCGAACCCGCCCGCCTGCCCGCCGCCGCTTCTCGATCGTCCGCGCACGGCGCCCTCGGACGACCGTGCCGTGCGCCGGGGCCGTCCGCCGTTGGGGCGGTACCGCTTGGCGAGTGGACGGCGCCGCTCAACGCGGACGGCGCGAATTCGCCTGTCATATCGGCTTATGCGGGACTTATCGTCCAGCCGCCGGGGGGACGGGACGGCCGGCGCCGAATTACCGCCTGCCGGGAGCCCGTCGAACTGTAGTCGACGGTAAAGGACGCCGAGCATGAAAATGCCGAGAATGAGGACTCGCGCAACGGTCTCGGGCGCGAGAAGAACCGGCAGGAAAACGTCGGGTGTGAAAATCAGTAAATGGATCGTCCCGGCCATAGGCGCGGCGGCGGTCGCGTTCGCTCCCGTGCTCCCCGCGGCCCAGGCCACCGCCGACGCCGCGCCCGGCGCCGCGCCCGGCGGCGCGGGCAAGGCGCTGGTGTGCGCGGACGGCACCACCGTCCAGACGGACAAGGGCCCGGTGTGCGGCGGGATAGCCGACGGCGTCAAGACTTGGCTCGGCGTCCCGTACGCGACCCCGCCCTTGCGGAATCTGCGCTGGGCTCCGCCGCAGCCGGCCGCGCCGTGGACGAACACGCTTGAGGCCACCGCCGCGGGCCCGACCTGCCCGCAGCCGCCGGGGCTCGGGCAGGGCTCGACCAACGAGGACTGCCTCCGGCTGAATGTCACCGCCCCGGAGAAGACCGACGGCAAGCCGCTGCCGGTGATGGTGGAGTTCCACGGCGGCGGGTTCCGGTTCGGCGCGCCGTCCGACGGCAAGCACCTGGTGAAGAACGGCGGCGTGCTGCACGTCGGCGTCCGGTACCGGCTCAACATCTTCGGTTTCATGTCGGACAAGGCGTTCGGCGAGAACTCCGGCAACTACGCGTTCCGCGACCAGCAGGCCTCGCTGCGCTGGGTGCAGGCCAACATCGCGAAGTTCGGCGGCGACCCGAAGAACGTGACCATCTACGGCGCGTCCGCCGGCGGGTCGAGCGTGTGCGCCAACGCCGCCTCGCCGACCGCGAAGGGGCTGTTCCACAAGGGCATTCCGCAGAGCGGCGAGTACAACTCGCGGCGCGGCGCCGACGTCCAGTGGCAGCCGCAGGACTGCATGGCCGACCTGCCGACCCGGGATGAGGCGCAGCAGGCGGCCGACCGCTTCGCGGCGGCCGTGGGCTGCGCGAACACGGCCGACAGGGCCGCCTGCCTGCGCGCCGTGCCCGTCCAGCGGCTCCTGGACCAGACCGGCCGCGGCGTCGGGGCGGACGTCGGGACGCAGGGCCCCGTCGTCGACGGGGAGGTGCTGCCCGTATCGCCCGCGCAGGCGTTCGCCGAAGGGAAGGTCAACGACGTCACGCTGATGCACGGCGTCGACCGCGACGAGACCCAGCTCCCGGCCGCGAACACGCCCGCGGAGTACCAGGCGAACATCCGGCAGCAGTACGGCGACGCCGCGGACGAGGTCATGAAGCTGTACCCGCTGGAGCGGTTCCCGGACCCCTCGCCGTTCATCGCCTACCGGACGATCGTGGCCGACTCCAACTCCGTCTGCCCGGCGCTCATCAACGACCAGCGGATGGCCAAGCACATCAAGGTGTTCGCGTACCAGACCGACAACGCCGACGCCCCGCCGATGTTCTTCCTGGACGCGACCAAGCCCAACGGGTCGTACCACATCAGCGAGAGCATCTTCCTCAGCCCGTTCGGCAACACCACGCTGACGCCGAACCAGGCGTCGTTCGGCAAGCAGCTCACCGCCCAGTGGACGGGATTCGCCCGCACCGGGAACCCGACCGTGGACGGCACTCCGCTGTGGACGCCGTTCACCGAGTCCGACCAGGGCGTCATGTCGCTGGTGCCCGCGGGCGACAGCGAGATGACCAGGGAGATCGGAAGGCAGCACCACTGCGACTTCTGGAAGAAGTACATGCCGTTCGGTAAGTAATCGGGATAACTGGATATCGGCTGACTGAGCACTTCATCGACCAGGTGGATTGACGTGGAATGCCGCGGATTGTGCGCTACGTGCCAGATTTCGCAGCGGCCTCTTGAACGCCTCCGGCCGCGCGGATTCCATGAGCGCATGCGAGCCACAGCGGTTCATTCTCGCCCGGTCCCATTCCAGGGCCGGACAACCCCGCCGAATCGTACGCAGGCTCAGAGCCGTGCACGGCAGGGGCGATCGCCGTCCCGCCCGACCGGGGATGAAGAGCGCCTGGTGGTCGTGGTCGTCGTCAAGGACGCCGGCGCCGACGAGCTCATCCCGGTCGGGCTGGGACGCGCGACCCATTTCGTCCGGCGGTCGGACGTCCGGTACGCCGAGGCCCACGGCGACTACGCGCGCCTCTACACCGGGGCCGGCAGCCATCTCGTCCGGGTCTCCCTGGCCGCCCTGGAGGAGGCGTGGCGGGACGCCGGGTTCGTCCGCATCCACCGGTCGCACCTGGTCTCGCTCGCGCACATCGACGAGATGGTCGTCGAGTCGGGACGGTGCACGCTCAGGGTCGGCGGCACGCGGCTGACCGTCAGCCGGCGCAACACGGGCGCTCTGCGCGACCGGCTGCTCAGGGGCGCCCTGCCGGGCCCGACCCGGCGCTCCCAAGGTTCCTGAAGTTTCCTGAAGCACCCCCAAGCTCCCAATTCCCGAAGGGAACTGAACATGCGTCGCAAAAGACGGGCGGTCGCCCTGGCCGTCGCCGCTTGCCTGCTGGTGAGCGGGGCCGTCGCCTCCGGGCCCGCCGCGTCCGGAGAGCCCCCCGCCGCGGACTGGCCCACCTGGACGAAGGACCTCCAGGGCAGCCGCCACGCCGCCGCGGAGAACCAGATCACGCCGAAGAACGTCGGCGAGCTCAAGCTCAAGTGGGCGTTCGGGTTCCCGCGCCAGGCGGGCGGGCCGCGCAGCCAGCCCGCCGTCGTCGGCGACACGGTCTACTTCGGCGGGCCGGACGGGATCTACCGCGCCGCCGACGCGAAGACGGGCGCGGTCAAGTGGCAGTTCGACCTGTCCACGGTCGGCACCGGGTTCGCCCAGGTGCGGGACGGCGCGTCCGTCGCCGAGGGCAAGGTGTTCTTCGGCGACTCCCGCGGCTACCTGTACGCCCTCGACCAGGCCACCGGGAAGCTCGCCTGGGCCGAGCGGATCGACGACTTCCCCGGCGCCATCCTGACCAGCTCGCCGATCGTCTTCCAGGGCCGCGTCTACGTCGGCACGTCCAGCGGCGAGAACCTCAACGGCAAGAACTACCCCTGCTGCCGGTTCCGGGGCCACGTGGACGCCCGCGACGTCAAGACCGGCAAGCTCGACTGGCGGTTCTACACCGTCCCCGAGCCGAAGCAGGACGGCACCTGGCCTAACGGCCAGCCCCGCTACGGGCCGTCCGGCGCGGGCGTGTGGAGCTCGCCCGCGATCGATCCGTCCACCAAGACGCTCTACGTGGGCACCGGGCAGAACTACAGCGGGAGCGGGGGGCACTTCGACTCCGTCCTCGCGCTGAACACCGAGACGGGCGAGGCGCGCTGGACGCGCAAGATGACCGACGTCGACACCTGGCGCCGGGAATGCAACAGCCCGTCGCCCGAGGACCAGCAGTACTGCCCCAACCTGCCCGACGGCACCGCGCTCGACTTCGACCTCGGCGCCACGGCGAACATCTTCACCGCGAACGGGCGGCGCCTCATCGGCATCGGCCAGAAGGTCGGCGTCTACCACGTGCTGGACGCGGCCACCGGCGAGATCGTCTGGCAGCGCCAGCTGTCCGAGCCCATGCCGGGCGGCGGTCTCAGCGGCATCCAGTGGGGGTCGAGCTATGACGGCGAGCGCCTCTACGTGGCGACCTACATGGCGAACCCCGGCACGCTGTTCGCGATCAACCCCGCCGACGGCCACATCATCTGGAAGACGCCGAACCCGGCCGACGGCTGCACGACCGGCGGCGCGGCGCAGTACCCGAACGTGTGCCGGCTCGGTCACCCGCCCGCGGTGACGACCTCGCCGGGACTCGTCTGGGAGGGCAGCATGGACGGCAAGGTCCGCGCCTACTCGGCCGAGACCGGCGACGTGCTGTGGAGCTTCGACACCATCGCCGACTTCCCGACCGTCAACGGCGGCACGGGACGCGGCGGCGCGGTGGCCGGAGGCGGCGGGGCCGTCGTCGCCAACGGGATGGTCTACGTCCTGACCGGCGACATGTTCACCAACTATCCGAATGACAAGGGTCACGTGATGCTGGCCTTCGGCCGCTAGCCACCGCTCGGGCCACCCGCTTCGGCCGCTTGCCTCGGGCGGTCGAAACGCGCGGGCGGGGACGACGCCGTCGAGGGAGTCGTCCCCGCCCGCGCCTCTCCCGTTTCAGGGACGGGCGCTCCGGTTTCAGGGACGGGCGCTGTGGAGGAACACGCCGATGCCGTTGGCGACGGCGCGTTCCCGGCCGTCCGAGGGCTCGTTGCGGACGACCGACCTCCCGCCGCTCCGGGTGACGAACGTGGACGAGCCGCCGCCGTCCAGGTTGACGGCGTCGTCCGCGCCCGCCTCGTCCAGGAGCGCGGCGAGTTCGGCGACGGTCAGCCCGGCGCTGCGCTCCGACCGCCCGTCCGCGACGACGAGGTACATGCGGCGGCCGTCGCGGCTCACGCCCGCGGCCGTCCGCGGGGCCGGGCCCTTCGGGTCGAGCCCGGCGAGCGGCTCGCCGTCCCGCAGGACGGGGAAGCCGCCGATGGCGAAGCGGAACTTCATCGGGCCCGTGAAGCGGTAGCCGATCCGTACGCGATCGCCGGGACGCAGCTTGCGCAGGGCGTCCGCGCCGTCCTCCCGTCCGACCAGAACGGTCGTGTCGTCGGGGATGGCGCCCGCGCCGATCTCGTCCGCGACCTTCGTGACCACGCCCCGCCGGACGGTCACCTCGGCGGTGTTCGTGCTGCAGGGGTCGTTCCGGGCCGTGTCCGTCCCGCACACCGAGCGCCGGCGCGACACGCTGCCCCACTCGTCGGTGAACGCGCCCGCGCTCCCTACCGGCAGCGCGTACTGGTTGAGGCCGCGCACCGGGATCCGCGCGGTTCCGGCGCGGACGGTGCCGGTCAGGTGCAGGCGGCCGAGATGCCCGCGCCGGTCGGCGCCGATGCCGATGACGTCCTCGGCGGACGTTCCTGGCGGCAGCGCGGGGCCGAACCGCTGCCCGTCCGGCACCGCGCCCTTGAGCGGGCCGCCGGCGTCCACCTCCGGGCCGGACGACGCCCCGGTCGGCACCACGCCCGGACGCGTCTCGCTGATGTTGAAGAAGTCGCCGTTCACCCCGGCCAGCGCGCGCTGCGCGTCCGCCATGCCCGAGACCGTCTGCCGCGCCGCGACGTTCGGCGGATGCAGCAGGCCCATGCTGACGCCCGGGCTGCGCAGATCCACGTCGAGCAGGTCGCCGAGCACCGGGCCGCCGATGCCGGTCGTCTCGAACGTCTTGAACACCACGCCTGGCGCGAGCCGGGTCGTCGAGGTGAACCGCAGCTTCCCGATCGTGCTGGACGACGGCAGCAGGGCGGCCCGCGCGTCCGGGCGCTCACCCGAACCGGCGCCGTCCACGCCCGGCGGACCCGGCGCGTCCGCGCGCACCGGGACGGCCCCGACGCCGCCCACCAGCACTGCGGTGACCAATACGACCGTGAGTTTCCGTGGCATGGGCGACGCCCCTCTCAGCGAAGATCAAGCTCGCTGATGATTACGCAAGCGGGGTGAAGATCGGGCGATCCGGCAGCCAACAATCTCCGAAGATCACCTGATCCGGCGCTCGGGAATCTCCCTGTTTCCTGGACAAGCCGGTGCCGGGGATGGCATGAAGTATGGCCATCCGACCTGAAGGGACGCGCATGCACGAGGTCGTCTTCGCCGTGCTCGGGCCTGTGGAGGCGAGCGTCGGCGGCCGTGCCGTGGCTCTCGGCGGGGGGCGGCGGCGGGCGCTGCTCGTCCGGCTGCTGCTCAGCGCCGACCAGGTGGTGTCGGTCGACCGGCTGGTGGACGAGCTGTGGGGCGACCTCCCGCCCGCGTCGGCCCGCACCCAGGTGCACACGCTCGTGCATCGAGTGCGCCGCGCGCTCGGCGAGGCCGGTGCGCTGATCGAGACGCGTCCGCCCGGATACGTGCTGCGCCTCGGTTCGGCCCGCCTGGATCTGGCCGTGTTCACCGACCTCGTTGAGGACGCCCGGAAAGAGGCCGGGGCCGGACGTCCGGAAACGGCGGCGGGAACGTTCCGCGAAGCGCTCGGGCTGTGGCGGGGCCGCCCCCTGGACGGGATCGACGCGGCGTTCGCCTCCCGCGAGGCGGCGCGGCTGGAGGAGACGCACCTGACGGCCCTGGAGGAATGCCTGGGCCTCGAACTCGCCCTCGGACGGCATGCCGCGGTCGTGGCGGAGCTGTCCGCGCTGGTCGCCGAGCATCCGCTCCGCGAGGAACTGCGCGCCCGGCTGATGCTCGCCCTCTACCGGTGTGGGCGCCGGTCGGAGGCGCTGGAGGCGTACCGGGAGGGACGGGCGCTCCTGGTCGAGGAGACGGGGCTCGAACCCACGGCCGGGCTCCGCGCCCTCCACCAAGCCATCCTCCAGGGCGACGCCGCGTTGCGGCACCCGACGCCGGAGCCCTCGCCGTCAAGGCGGCCAGACGCGGAGAGCCGCCCCGGCTCCGCGCCGTCCGAAACCTTCTCCGGCACGCGGCCTGTGCCCGGACGGGTGGGCGCGCGGGGACGGCTCCGGGCGCGGGGAGCGATTCTCGTGCTGGCGCTGGCGATGCTGCCCGGCGTCGGCGGCGGCGCGGCGGGAGCAGACCCGTCCCGTCCGAACTCGTCCGGAACGGACGGGACGCCGCTCGGGCAGGGACGGCAGCGGATCGGCGGGCCGACGTGGGTGAACTCCCCGCCCCTCGACGTCCCGGCGGCGTTCTTCGGGACGACGGTCGGGAGCGGCAGCGGCGCCATGCCCGGGTTCCGCGTGGGCGCCGTCCGGTTCTGGGACAGCGGGACGCGCTGGTCCAACGTCCAGCCGCGGCGGGACGCGTTCGACTGGTCCGCGCTCGACCGGATGGCGGCCGGTGCGCGCCGGGCCAGCCTGCCGATGACCTACACCATGGGCATCACCCCGGCGTGGGCGGCGCCCGGCGGCCCGAGGAGCGCGTACTCCGACGGCTCCAGGACGGCGCCGCCCGACGACCTGGCCGACTGGGACCGCTACGTCCGCGCCGTCGTCTCCCGCTATCGCGGGCAGATCGAGGCGTACGAACTCTGGGACTTCCCCAACACCCCGTACCACTACACCGGCGACGTGGCGACGCTCGTGGAGCTGACCCGCCGCGCGGCCGCGATCATCAAGGCGGTGGACGCGCGGGCCACGGTCGTCTGCCCGTCGTTCGGGGAGATGTGGAAGCCGGAGGGGCTCCGATACCTCATCCGTTTCGGAACGCTCGGCGGATTCCGTTCCTGCGACGCGATCGCCGTCAAGCTGCATCCCCGGCTCGGCGACGGACGGCCCGAGGAGATGACCGAGCAGGCGATGCTCATCTACAACGCCCTGCATCAGGTCGGGGTGCACCTGCCGATGTGGGCGACCGGCCCCGCCCACGACATCCCGACCGTCGAGCCGCTGGGCGAGGACGACGCCAACAACTACGCCGTCCGCCACTACCTCGCCGGGCTGTACGCCCGCTACAGCCGCATGTACTTCTACAGCTGGGGGCCGCGGAACCTGCCGCTCGTCCTCCAGGCGGAGGGCGGGCCGCCGACGCGCGCCGCGCTGTTCGTCCAGCGGCTCCAGCAGTGGCTGGACGGCGCCCGGATCCGGTCCTGCGGGAAGGGGCCCGCGGTCGGCCTCCCCGAAGGCGCCTGGCAGTGCCGGTTCCTGCTGCCGGGATCGGTGGAGGCCGCGGTGCGGTGGATGGCGGACGCCACGGCCGAGACGAGCGCCGAGCCGGGCGCCCACCGGGTGGACCACCTCGACGGCCGGACGGTCCCCGTCCAGGCTGGGCAGGCGATGCGGATCACCGAGACCCCCGTCCTGATCCGCTTCCGCCCGTCCTGAGCTGCTTCCGCGCTTCTTGAGCCGCTGACCTGGTGTGACAGGGATCTGATAGCGGATGGACAGCCGTGACGCGCTATCCATGCGGGGCAAACTGCGCAGCGCGTCGGAGGTCTTTGTTCATGAAGTGGCGGGGGACGGGGGCCGGTATCGGCGTCCTCGTGTTGGTGCTCACCGCGTGCGGGCCGGCGGAGGAGTCACCGGAGGAGAAGGCGGCGGGAAAGCTGGAGAAGGCCCTCGCCGCCTTGAGCGGCCAGCCGCACCGGGCGGACGTCGAGGTCGACGTCTACGCCCTCAACGGGATGATCCCGGGTTTCAAGCTGACCGCGGAGATGCGCGGGACGCACCGCTCGATGCCGGGGAACCCGGCCACCGATCTCGACCTGTCCTCGGTCGCGACGGAGATCGAGCTGCGGCCCGGCCCGACCCGGAACGACTCCGGGGCCGTCCGCGTGATCACGATCGGCGACCAGACCTACGTCCGCAACACGCTCCAGTCCGGGCAGTGGCGGACGCTCCCGGCGGGCCCCCGGCTCACCGGGAAGGACGGCTACGACCCGGCGAGCACCGCGAAGATGGTCGACACCACCATGATCGCGGAGATCTACCGCGGGCAGATCGCGGCGCCCCGGCCGTCCCCGACGACGGAGGGCGGCGAGGCGATGAGCGTGTTCTCCGCGTCCTGCACCGTGGCGCAGTGCCTGGAGGACTCCCCGGAGGCGCGGAAGGCAGCGCTCAGCGTGTATCCGGGCGACGCGATCTTCAACTCCACGCTCTGGGTGGACGGCCGGGACCGCCCGCGGCGCCTGACGATGACCAGCGAGTTCTTCCTCAACGCCGGAAAGCAGAGCATGGACGTGAAGTTCAAGGCGACGCTGACGCTGCACGACCTCGGCAAGCCGCAGGACATCACTGCACCGTCCGGCTGACGCGACCGGCGGTGCGGAGGGTTCGGCCGACCCGATCGGCAGGGGGCGCGGTGGGCCGGCGCGGGGGCGCCGGCCGCGGGGGTCATGACTCGGCGGCGCCGGTGAGGCCGTAGCGTTCCTCGTCGCACGGGCGCGGGCCTTCGGGGCCGTCGCGGCCGAGGCGCAGCATCCGGGACACGCGGACGGTGCTGAACTCGCGTCCGCGCGCGAGGACCCGGTGCCCGGGGGCCGCCTTGATCTCCTCGGCGAGCGCCGTCCATTCCGCGAGCTCCTCGGGGGCGGCCGGGTCGTTCTGGAACTCGCGGAGCCGGGGCAGCAGGTCGGTGAAGTGGCGGGCGAGCCGGTCACGGGCCTCGTCGGGGTCGTCCCCGCCGGTGATCGGCGACCAGCAGCCGCCGTCGATCTCGACCACGACGAAGGTCGGCGGGAGCAGCACGACCCCGGGGTGGGTCTGGATCGCGTGGCGGGCCTCGGCGCGGACGATGTCGGGGACGGTCCCGGCCACCGGCATGTGCCCGACCAGGTTCAGCCGGAGCTGCGCCTCCCACTGCCCGCACGGGGCGGGCGGGTCGATCAGGTGGCCGCGCAGGCTGCCGTCCCCGGGCAGGTCGGCGTCGGTGGAGCGGGGCGGCTCCATGACGCGGTCGCCGATCAGGACGAACTTCTCCACGCGGATGATCCGGTAGCGACGGTCGCCGATCTCCCATTCGTCCTTTGCGAGCTGGTCGCCCTCCTCGGGGTCGAGCCGGTCGGCCGCGGCGAGCATGGCGCGGGCGGTCGCGGGGTCGGGGTCGCCGGGCGCGTCCGTCCGGAGGTCCATGGCGAGGCTGTACCGTGCTGAGGACGGGTCGTCGCAGCCGAGCGACGCGATCCGCCACTCCTTTCCTTTTTGCACCGCATGCCCGAAATCCGGGGAGCCGCCGGGCAGGAGTTTCGGGTATTGCCGAATTCGCTCGCCGAGTTCCCTGTCGCGCACCGCCGCGACGGGGTCGAGCTGGGCGACCACATTGATGTGGTCGTACCCGTGCATCAACGGGAAGGTCATGCCCGCATCCTGGCCGCACGGCCCAGGTCCGCGCATGATTTCGGCCACATTCGCCAGCCCGTAATGCCCGCATTAATCGGAAATGTGGAAAACGGCTTTTCGTACCTAGGACTTCGATTGGGAAGGCGGGTCTTTACCAGGCGGGAATCTCACGCTCCTCGTCGAAGCCGCGCGCCACCACGATGTCGGTGGACGAGTGCGCCAGGATCGACAGGACGATCGTCACCGCGACGAGGTGGAAGATCTGGTCGCCGTCCGGGATGCCCGATTCGAGCACCAGCAGCCCGTACACGACCGACGCGAACCCCTTCGGCCCGAACCACATCACCGCGGCCTGCTCGCGCGCGGTCAGCCCCGACCGCAGGAACGACACCCAGATCGCCGCCGGACGCGCGACGACCAGGGCCAGCACCGCGAAGACCCAGCCCGTCCAGCCGACGTCGCCGAGGAACGTCGGCGACAGCAGCGCGCCGAACACCAGCAGGGCGGCGAGCTTGAGCAGTTCGGCGAGCAGCTCGCCGAACTCCTCGAACGACTCCCGGTACCGGTCGCCGACCGACGCGACCGTGACGCCGGCCGCGAACGCCGCGAGGAACAGGTTCCCGTGCGTGACCTCGGCCAGCGCGAGCACCAGCAGCCCGATCGCGACGGCGTTCAGCGGCTCGTACTTGCGCGAGACCGCGAACAGCCGGGTCCGCTCCAGCGCGAGCGCCGCCAGCGGCACGGCGACGCCGATCGCGAGCCCGCCCGCCAGCTCGGCGCCGAGCTCGCCCAGGTGCAGGTCGTCCGAGCCCTGCGCGATCGCGAGGAACAGCACCACGAACGGCAGGACGAGCCCGTCGTTGACGCCGGACTCCACGTTCAGCAGGTGCCGCAGCCGCGGCGGCACCCGGTCGTTGCCGACGAGCGCCGCCGCGAACACCGGGTCGGTCGGGGTGAGGACGGCCGCGATCAGCAGCGACTCCGTCCAGCCGAGGCCCACGACGAAGTGCGCGAGGACCGCCGTGATGAGCAGCGTCAGCGGCAGGCCCCAGCCGAGCGCCCGGCCGGGCAGCCGCCACGCGCTGCGCAGGTCCGCCCAGCCGGCGTGCATGCCGTCGGTGAACAGCACCGCGAACAGCGCCAGCTCCGCCAGCGTGGCCACGATCTCGTCGTCCGGGTGCAGCGGCAGGACGCCGCCGACGCCGTCGCCGA
The DNA here is from genome assembly GCF_044326405.1 of Actinomadura sp. 1N219. NCBI lineage: Bacteria > Bacillati > Actinomycetota > Actinomycetes > Streptosporangiales > Thermomonosporaceae > Actinomadura > Actinomadura sp. 1N219. The sequence continues at coordinate 1,835,088 of NZ_JBIRAY010000001.1, forward strand.
GCAGGAAGCCGCCGATGAGGAACAGCGCGGCGGTCGACAGGACGGTCCGGTGGGCGAGGCTCGACACCAGCACCGCCAGCAGCAGCAGGGCGGCGAACACCAGCAGCAGGTTCGTCATCACCGGGGTCCTTCGGGGTCGACTGACGTGAGCGCCGACCAGGCTTCCCGGCTCACCGATCGACGACTCTAACGGCCGCGCTCGCGCTGGTCCACGCGTTATCCCGGCCTACCGTCCTGGCCGGGGGCCGGATCAGTCGTCGAGCGTGATGACGACCTTGACGTCGTCGGGGCGCGGGGTGAACGCGTCCTCGTAGCGCTCCAGCGGGACGCGGCGGGAGATCAGCCGTCCGAGCCAGTCCAGGTCGGCCTCCGCGAGGGCCCGCGCGGCGGCGGCGTAGTGCCCGAGGTTCGCGTTGACCGACCCGATGATCGCGTCGTTCTCCAGGACGATGTCGCGGTTGAGCGCGCCCGCGTCCACCTCCACGTGCCGGCCCGCCGACGAGACGCCGGTCAGGCAGACGATGCCGTAGGCGGCGTTGTTCGCCATCGCGCCGAAGACGAGCTGCGACACGCCCGTCGCCTCGATCACGATGTCGGGCATCGCGCCCGCGACCGCCTTGTCCAGGCCCTCGTGATGGTAGGTCGCGCCGAGGTCGGCGACGAGCCGCGGCTTCGGGCCGTCCGCGACCTGGTCGAGGACGTGCACGTCCAGGCCGCGCTGCACGCCGAGCAGGGCGGCGAGCAGCCCGATCGGCCCCGCGCCCGTCACCAGCGCCTTGCGCGGCTCGAACCAGCCCCGCGCGCCGACCTTCTCGATCTGGTCCCACGCCTTGGCGACGATCGTGGTCGGCTCCATGAGCACGCCCACCTCCGCCAGGCGCGGGTCGAGCGCGACGGCGTAGCCGGCCTCCACCGTCCACGACCGGCTCGCGAACCCGTCGATCTCCTTGATGCCGCGCTCGGTGTAGCGGCCGTTGCGGCACATGTCGAACTCGCCGTGCGCGCAGGCCCCGCACGGCACCGGGTCGGGACGCCGCACGACGCCGACGACGAGGTCGCCGGGCGCGAACCCGGCGCCGGACGGGGCGTCCCGCACCCGGCCCAGCGACTCGTGCCCGATGACGAGGCGGTCGCGGCCCGGCGGCGCCCAGCCGTAGTCGCCGGCGGCGATCTCCCGGTCGGTGCCGCACACCCCGACGGCGACCCCGTCCACGAGCAGGTCGTTCTCGCCGGGCTCCGGGTCCGGGACGTCGGTGACGGCGAGCGAGCCGCGCTTCTCCGGCAGGACGGTCAAGGCACGCATGACACATCTCCTTTCAGCGCTGGGCACCGCGCCTTCTCCGACGTATCCCGTGATGGTGGATCCATGCCCCGCCCACCCCATGTTCGGGTCAACTCATCGCCACCCGCCCGGCGCCGCCGCGACCCGCGGGCGATAAACCATTCGCGATCAGGCACGGGCGGCTTAGCATTCCTGGAATTCGCCACCGAACGTGATCACCGGCGGCCGTTCCGTAGACGTTGGCAGGGACTTCATGTCTTTTTTGGCACGGAGCGCCCTAGAGGGCCCGTTCCAACCGGGCATACGATCGGGATGAAGGGACTTGGAAAGCGCTTTCTGTAGTAGCAAGGCGCTTCCCCGGTACCAGTCGAGAGGAAGGAGCTTTGCATGGCCGTCCACAGCTCAGACGCGGACCGGACCGACGAACGCGCGGACCGCTGGGTCACGCCCGACTACCAGATCGTGGAGACCTCCTTGGAGGTCACGGCCTACTTCACAGCCGAGGGCTGACCCGTCCGCGATGCGGCTGCTGATTCTCGGCACCGCGGCGGGTGGCGGCGTGCCTCAATGGAACTGTGCCTGCGCTGGGTGCGTCGCCGCCCGTTCCGAGCCCTCCCTGCGGAGGCGACATGCCTCCATCGCCGTCGAGGCGGGGGAGGGCGGCTGGTACGTGGTCAACGCGACGCCCGACATCGGGGAGCAGATCGAGGCTTGCGCCGTCCTGCATCCCGGTCCTGCCCGGCGCGCCACCCCCATCGCCGGGGTCATCCTCACTGACGCCGAACTCGACCACACGCTCGGCATTCCGCGCCTGCGCGAGGCGTCCGGGCTGCGGATCGTGTCGACCGGCGCGGTGCGCGCGGCGCTGTCCGGCGGCCTCCGCCTGGACCGGGTCCTCGCCCCTTACGCGGGCCTTTCCTGGACGGTTCTGCCGGAGAAAGATCTGGCAGAACTCGACGGCGGGCCATTGGAGGTCCAGGGAATTCGCGTTTCGGGGAAACGGCCCCGCTACGCGGCCGAACTGGACGAGCCCGCGGGCGACGCCTGGGTGGTGGCGCTGCGCGTCCGGGACCGGCGCGACGGCAAGGTCGTCGTCTACGCCCCCGCGCTCGCCGACTGGCCGGACGCCCTCGACCGCGCCCTCCAGGACGCCGACTGCGTCTTCATCGACGGCACTTTCTGGGACGACGAGGAGCCCGTCCGCTCCGGGTTCACCCAGAAGACGTCCACCCAGATGGGACATCTGCCGATCACGGGCCCGAACGGCACCGCCGAGCGGATGGCCGCGCTGCCCGCCGAGCGGCGCCTCTACACGCACCTGAACAACACCAACCGCCTCGTCCACCCGGACGACGCGGGGCACCGGCGGCTGGCCGAGGCCGGGCTGGAGGTCGCCCGGGAGGGAGCGCTGATCGAACTGTGACCACCGTGACCACGGGGTTGAGCGGACGCATGGCGACGGAGGCCGAGCTCGAAGCGCGGCTCCGGGCGCTGGGCGAGGAGCGCTACCACCACCGGCACCCGTTCAACCTGCGGATGCACGAGGGCGCCCTCACCCGCGCGGAGCTGCGGCGCTGGGTCCTCAACCGGTTCCACTACCAGCGGCACATCCCGGTGAAGGACGCGCTGATCCTCGCCAAGCTCGGCACCAGGGAGCTGCGGAGGTCCTGGATCCGCCGCGTCCACGACCACGACGGCTCCCCGGACGGCGACGGGACCGACGGCGGCATCGAGCGGTGGCTGCGCCTCGGCGAGGCGGTCGGGCTGGACCGCGAGCTGCTGCTGTCCGGCGACGCAGTGCTGCCCGGCGTCCGGCTGGCCGTGGACGGCTACGTCAACTTCTGCCGGAACGCGTCCACCCTGGAGGCGGTCGCGTCGTCGCTGACCGAGCTGTTCGCGCCCGACCTGATGGCGACGCGGATCGCGGCCTGGGAACGCCACTATCCGTGGGTGGAGCGCGAAGGGCTGCGCTACTTCCAGGTGCGCGTCGGCCAGGGCCGCCGCGACTCGGAGGAGGCGCTGCGGCTCGTCCACGAGTGGGCGCGGACGCCCGGCGACCAGGAGCGGGCGCTGGCCGCGTTCGCGTTCAAGTGCGACCTGCTCTGGGCTCTGCTGGACGCGGTCGAGCACGCGCCGGGAGGGGGATCCGATGCCGGCTGACGGGCCGTGGCGCCCCGCCCTGGACAGGTCCGTCATGCTGCGGCACGACCGCGTCCGCGACGCCGACCTGCTCCTCATGCCCGAGCGCGCGGTGCGGCTCAGCGGCACGGGCGGCCGGATCCTGCGGCTCTGCGACGGCAGCCGCACCGTCGACGACATCGTCGCCGAACTCGGCGAGTCCTTCCCGGACGCGCCGCTCGCCGACGAGGTGCCCGCGTTCCTGGAACGCGTGCGCGCGGAGGGCTGGCTGCGATGACCGCACCGGCCGTCCCGGCGCCGTGGGCGCTGCTCGCGGAGGTCACCCACGCCTGCCCGCTGCACTGCCCGTACTGCTCGAACCCGCTGGAGCTCGTCCGCAAGAGCGCGGAGTTGGGCACCGACGACTGGGCGCGGGTGTTCGGCGAGGCCGCCGATCTCGGCATCGTTCAGGCGCACGTGTCGGGCGGTGAGCCGCTGCTGCGCCCCGACCTCGCGGAGATCGTGGCGGCCGCGCAGCGCGCCGGCGTCTACACGCAGCTCGTCACCAGCGGCGTCGGGCTCACGGCCGGGCGGCTCGGTGAGTTGCTGGACGCCGGGCTGAACAGCGTCCAGCTCTCCTTGCAGGACGCGCGGCGCCCCGGCTCCGACCTCATCGCGGGCCGCGAGTCCTACACCGACAAGGAGCACGCCGCCCGAGTGATCAGGGACGCGGAGGTGCCGTTCGGGCTGAACGTCGTCCTGCACCGCCGCAACCTCGACAACCTCCAGGAGATCATCGAGGTCGGCGCCCGCTGGGAGGCCGACCGGATCGAACTCGCCAACACCCAGTTCTACGGCTGGGCCCTCCACAACCGCGCCGCGCTGCTCCCCACCCGTGACCAGCTCGACCGCGCGAAGGCCACGGTCGCCGCGTGGCGCGACGCGCACGGGCCCGGCGAGGGGCCCGAACTCGTCTGGGTCATGCCGGACTACTACGAGGGCGTCCCGAAGCCGTGCATGGGCGGGTGGGGCGCGCGTTCGATCACGGTCGGACCGGACGGCACCGCCCTGCCGTGCCCGGCCGCGTACGCGATCCCGGACCTCGCGCCGCCGAACGTCCGGGAGAAGCCGCTCGCCTGGATCTGGACGGAGTCCGCCGCGTTCACCTCCTATCGCGGGACGGACTGGATGACCGGGCCGTGCCGCGAATGCCCGCGCCGCGAGATCGACTTCGGCGGCTGCCGCTGCCAGGCCCACGCCCTGACCGGCGACGCCGCCCGCACCGACCCGGCCTGTTCCCTGTCGCCGGACCACCATCTCGTCCGCGACGCCACGATCACTGTTCAGGACGGGCCAGGCGCGGACGACTTCGTCTACCGCAAGCCGGGCGCGTCGCTCCGGACCGATGGATCGCCGAGAGTCCCGGGATCTGTCTGATCCATCGGTGCCGTGGCCTTCGCGGAGAGGCGCTCCAGGAGGTCCCGGCTCGCGCTCGCCACGAGCGGCGGGACGCCGAGGTCGGTCAGCATGTCGGCCGCGGCGGCCATCTCGGCGGCGCGGCGGACGGAGTGCCGGTGCGTCCCGGTCACGAGCCGGTCCACTGTGTCGGCGCTTGCGCGGGTCAGTTCGGCGGTGATGTCGTCCCGCAACCAGCTCTCGCAGCCCGCGGAGCGTGCGGCCTCCAGCGACTCCACGACCGCCGCCGCCAGCCCCTTGAAGAAGACGCTGCGCAGGAGTTTCCTGGCGGCCGCGGCGCCGGGGCCGTCCGGCAGGACCTCGACGGCGGCGCCGAGCGGGGCGAGGACGGCCGCGACGTCGGCGGCGCCGTCCCCGCTCGCCAGCATCGGCGTGCGCAGGCCGCGCCCCGGGACCGGCGCCATGATCGCGACGTCCGCGAACCGGACGCCGTGCGCGCGGGCGATGCCGTCCAGGCTCCGCTTCAGGCCGGGGGACGCGGTGTTCAGGTCCGCCCACACCGCGCCCGCGCGGACGCCCGCGACCCCGGCCCGCAGGGCGCCGGCCGCGTCGTGGGCGCTGTTGACGCTGAGGACCAGGTCCGCGCCGTCCGCCGCCTCGGCCTCGCCGCCCACGCGGGCGATGTGCGCCGGGGCCGGGACCGCGGGGTCGTAGCCCCGGACGACGGCTCCGGCGGCGGCCAGATCACCGGCGATCGCGCTCCCGGCCTCGCCCAGCCCGAGGACGGCGATTGTCGGCTTCCAGGCGGTCTCCTCCGGCATCCGGCCTCCTTGGCGCGCGGCGGTCGCTACACTCGAACTGTAACAAAATTGTTGACAATCTCGTCCGTCCGATGCTGAGCCGGGAGTGGGCCGTGCCGAAGGGGAAACCGGAGGAGCCGGTCGTCGCGGGGATCCGGGACGCGATCCTCAACGGGGAGTTCGTCCCGAACCAGCGGCTGGTCGAGGCGGACCTGTCCGAGCAGTTCGCCGCGAGCAGGTCCAGCGTCCGGGCCGCGCTGATCGCGCTGACCAACGAGGGGCTGATCGAGCGCGTCCAGAACCGCGGCGCCCGGGTCCGCGCCGTGTCGCTGGCGGAGGCGATCGAGATCTGCGAGCTCAGGATGGTGATCGAGGGGCTGTGCGCCGCGAAGGCCGCGCAGCGGATCGGCGCCGGGGACGCCGCCGAGCTGGCCGACATCGGAGACGACATGCGCCGCGCCGTCGAGACCGGCGACGTGCTCGGCTACTCGGACCTGAACGAGCGGCTGCACCGCCGCATCCAGGAGATCAGCGGCCAGCGGACCGCGTCGGACGCGCTCGAACGGCTGCGGGCGCAGAACGTCCGGCACCAGTTCCGGCTCGCGATGCATCCCGGACGTCCGCGGGAGTCGCTGCCGGAGCATCTGGCGATCATCGACGCGATCCGCGCCCATGACGCCGCCGCCGCAGAGGAGGCCGCCCGCGCGCACCTGCGCAGCGTCCTGCGGACCCTTCCCGAGATCGACCGGGCCAGGCCGCAGCCGCACCGCGCGGGCGCCTGAAGGCCCCGCCCGCTAGCAGGGCTGGCGCCAGGCGTCCAGGTCGAGGCGCTTGCGCATGGACGCGAAACCGAGCGCGCGGGTCTGGCGGCAGAAGTCCGCCGCGGCCATGTTGTACTCGACGTGCAGGACGGCCTTGCCCGCGCGGACGAACGGCAGCAGCCTGCGGCACTCGCCGAACTCCGCGCACTGCTCGTTGACGGCGAAGTCGAACGTCCCGACCAGCGCCGGGACCTGCGCCAGGTCGTTCTTGAGCCCGACCGACATGCCGCGCTCGTGCGCGAGCTTCGCGATCAGCCGGTTGTAGCGGAGCTGGTGGGCGGCGGTCAGCGGGAACCCGGTGTCGGAGGCGTACCCGTCCAGGAGGTCGGGCTCGACCGCGTCGAACCCCTTGTCCCGGCACATGTCGAACCGGCGGGCCATGATGGGGGCGAGGACGTCCGTCCGGCGGATGTCGAGCCAGCGCTCGCCCGGCCACCCGTTCCCCTTGCCGAGGACGGCGGGCGGGAACGCGGCGTTGTCGGGACGGTAGCTCTCGGCGGCCCCGACGTTGATGTAGCAGATGACCCGGCGTCCCCGCCGGTGCAGTTCCCGGACGACGTCCGCGCCGTTCCCGAATCCGTCGATGTCGTGGACGGGCACGTCCACGCCGACGTCCACCGGCGTGGTGAGCTGCCACTGCCACCGCGTGCCCGGCGCCGGAGCCCAGACCCGTGCGCGACGTCTTTCCGCTTCCGCCTCGTTCGCCGGAGCGGATTTCTTGGGCGGGGGAGATGTGCGCGGCGAGGACGGGGTCGGGGACGCGGACGCGGCCGGTTGGGCGGATTCGTCCGGCGCCACCACCGAGAACAGGACCGCCGCCAGGACGGCGGCCGACACCACGACCGCGGCGGCGCCGAGGGCCCACCCTGGTATTCGCATGGCACCGGACGGCATGGGCTCACCGGTTCGCGTAGACGAGGGACAGCTCGCGGGAGAAGTATCCCGGCAGCCCGATCCACGGGTTCGCGCCCGCCCGGTCCGTCACGTAGACGACGCCCGCGTTGCGCCGCCCCGCCCGCGCCAGCGCCCGCGCGAGGACGGCCTGCGGCGCCGCGTAGATGAGGTGGCAGAACCGTTCGGCGGGCAGCCGCGCCGCCCACGCCGGCACCCGGACGTGCTGGTACGCCGACCACGGCCCCTCGAACGTGACGAGCAGATCGGCGAGATCCGCGTACGCGGAATCGGGGTACGTGCCGTGGTTGAGCACGACGTACGTCGCGCCGCGCCCCCGCACGCCCGCGACGACGCGCCGGTACCGCAGCACGTGCCCGGGGACGGCGGACACCTGGTCGAGGAACACCCTCCGGATGCCGTACCACTTCCAGTACCGCGCCACCTCGTCCTCCACCGCGCGGGGCGGGCGGGAGCCGTAGGCGGTGTCGACGTACCCGGCGAGCGGCACGCCCGCCTCCGCCATGCGGTGCGCGGTGGCCGCGAACGCGCGGTCCCTGACGGTGCCCGCTCCGCTGTCGACGTTGAGCACGACCGCGCCGAGCCGGGGGTCGGCGAGGGTCGTCCAGTCCAGCGCGCCAGGGGGGAAGTACGCGGGGACGGCCACCGACGCCACCCGTCCCGCCGGCTCGCCGGTCGTCCTCAGCATGGCGTGCCCCTTCATCGGTGTGAGGTCACGCGGGCCAGCACGCGGCCCGCGTACGTCGTGAGAAAGACGAGCAGGGCCCCGGAGACCACCAGCTGGACCGTGCCGGGCGTGAGGTGCGGGACGGTCAGCGCCGCGGCGACCTCGGCGGCCAGCGCACAGGTGTAGACGGGCAGGACGACATGGACACGCCCGCACGCCTGCAGCACCAGCGAGAGGAAGAACGCGCAGCCCAGCGCGAGGAAGCCGCCGAGCGTCCGCGCGGTCATGGCCGTGGCCGGCAGGCGGGCGAGCGGCGCGGCGACGGCGACGAGCACCACGGCGGACGCCGCGTACCGGGCGAGCGCGACGGCCAGCGCGGCGCGGGCCGACCGCGCGAACCCCGCCATCCCGGTGTGCGTGACCAGCAGCCGGTGGATGCGCCGCCGGTAGGCGTACAGGATCCACTCCGCGACGCCCATCGACAGCGAGAGCGACAGCACCGCCACGGTCGTGGTCCCCGGCGGCACCGGGCGCCCGGACAGCGCGCACAGCAGCGTGAACGTCAGCAGCCCGCCGGTCAGCAGCCCGAACAGGGCGAACGGCAGCGCCGCCGCGACGTCCCGGCGGGTCACCACCGGGCCCGGCGTCGCCCGGCGGTCCTGCACGCCCGCCCGGCCGCCCTTCGCGCGCCACCGGCGTACGCGTCCCGCCTCGGACGTGCAGGCGATCGCCAGCGCCAGCGTGGCCGCGAGCGACACCGCCCAGGCGATCCACACCGTGCCGGGCACGGCGCCGGACGCTGCCGCCGTGCCCGGTACGACCTCCGGCATCCCGTCGAGCTGCCCGGACGGCAGCGTCCAGCCGTTGCCGGCCAGGTAGATCATCACCGCTCCGACGCCCGGGAGCAGTGCGAAGAACAGCCTGATCTCGGCGCCGTTCACTTGCGCCACCGTCGCGGCGAGCAGGTAGCCGCAGAGCCCGGCGGATAGCGCGATCGCCCGCGCCCCCGCCCCGGACGCCACCCCGGCCGCGACCGTCACCGGCACCACGACCAGCAGCCCGGCGGTCAGCCCGTAGCGGAGCACCCGGGACGCCGCCTGCTTGTTCCCGAACCCCAGCCAGACGTATCCGAGGTAGGCCGTCCCCTGGCTCATCATCCAGGAGAGCAGCAGCGAGAACACGAGGAGGACGTTGTCGGCCCTGCCGTGCAGCATCGGGGTGCCCACGATGTAGCACAGCCCCGGCATGCCGAACAGGACGCCGCGGAGCAGATGCCGCCAGGGCACGGCCTGCCACGGCGCCGCGGACGCCGGCGGCGGACGCGGGCGCCGCGGCGTCCCGGCGTACAGGTCCTCGGCGAGCGCGAACACGTCCGGGTGGCCGTATTTCTGGGCCGCCTCGTCGTTGATGCCCTCGGCCTCCAGCCCGGCCGTGACCTCCAGCGGATCGACGGCGCTCGCGCACAGATCCGCCATGCGCTCCCGCAGCGCCTCGACGTCCCCCTGCGCGGCGGGCGCGGAGTCTCCCGCGGAGTCGTCCGCGGCGTCGGGCACGGGATCGGGCGCGGTGACCGTCGGCACCGAGTCGGGCGCGGTGGCCGCCGGGACGGAGTCGGGCGCGGTGTCGGGCAGGGCGCTCTGCGTGGACGCGGTCATGCCAGCCTCGCCTCGGACGCCGGGCGCCTCTCCGCACCCGGCGTGGTCAGGTCGGTGTAGATGCCGCGGAACGTGTCCACCGCGCGGTCGACGGTGAACAGCTCCAGCGCCCGGTCCCGGGCGGCGTGCCCGAGCCGCCGCCGCGACACCTCGTCCCCGAGCAGCCGCAGGCAGGCGTCCGCCATCTCGCGCGGCGACCGCGGCGGGACGACGAGCCCGGTGTCGGCGACCGCCTCCCTGACCCCGCCGACGTCCGTCGCGACGGTCACGCGGCCGCAGGTCATCGCCTCGATCAGCGTGTAGGGGAAGCCCTCGGAGATGCTGGAGAGCGCGACCACGGTGCCCGCCGCGTACGCGTCGTGGACGTCGTCGATCCGCCCCTCGAAGGTGGTCTGGCCGGCGACCCCGAGGTCCTCGGCGAGGGCCTCGCAGCGGGCGTGGTAGCGCTCGCAGCCGGTCGGCGTGCCCCCGAACAGGCGCAGCCTCGCGTCCGGCACCTCGTCCTTGACCAGCGCGAACGCCCGGATGAGCGTCTCCAGGTCCTTGATCGGGTCGACGCGTCCGGCCCAGCTGATCGTGGGCGCGGCGGGCTCGGCGCCGGCGGCGGGGAAGCGCGCCGGGTCGACGCCGTTGTAGACGGTCTCCATGGAGTCCGGGTCGGCGCCGCACCGCGCCTCCCACCGCTGGTTGTAGAGGTTGCAGGGCGTCAGCAGGTCGGCGGTGCGGTAGCCGACGCAGCACAGCAGCCGGATGAAGCCGAGCAGGACGGACTTGACCGGCCACGCGTACGGCGTCCGCCGCATGCCGATATACCGTTCCCGCAGGTAGATGCCGTGCTCGGTGAGGCACAGCGGCGTCCCGTACGTCCATTTCGCGGCCAGGCCCGGCAGGATCGGGATGCCGTTGGACACCGCGTGCGTGAGGTCGGCCCGCGGCGGCGGGCCCTGCAGCGGGCGCAGCAGGTGCTCCAGCAGGTCGATGGCGGTGAGGGCGTCGTGGACGGTCGGCCTGGTCCCGATCTGGTCGAACTCGGCGGCGCGGGCGTTCCACGCGTCCATCAGCCAGCGCACGGGCGCCTCGGTGCGCAGCGCTGCGCTCAGGTCGGCGGTCTGCCCGTACTCGAAGAGCCCGCGCAGGATCCGCTGGAAGACCTCGGCCTCCGGCACGTTCCTGGGAGACGCCCCCTGGCCGGAGACCGGGTCGGACGGGGTGAGGATCGCGTGCAGGAAGCCGCGGCACAGCCGCTCGAACCGCCGCGCGTCACTGCGCGACACCTGCCGTCCGCCGGGCGACGCGTGCCGCCCTTTCCGGGACGAGGGCAACCAGAGGCGTGACGACGGCAGCAGGTTGCGGGCCGCGCGCCGTCCGCCCGGCGACGCGTGCCGCCCGCGTGAGGAAGGCCGCCCATTGGGCGGCCCCCACATCGGAATGGGCTCGGACGTCACGTGCCCGGGAAGGTCCCAGACCACGGGTTCCGTCCCCGTGGTCGTGAGCGCCCTGACCTGGAAAGAATGTTCCGGCATACCCCGTACGAGCTGATCGCACCACACGCTCACGCCCCCGTAGCTGTGCGGATAGGTCCCTTCCGTCACCAGGGTGATGTCCAAAGTCAGGCTCCGGGCAAGGTGAGCGTGACGTCCCCGGCCCGGTAGGCGGACCGTTCACCGGCGTAGGCCTGCCCGAACGGCGCGCCGCCCGCGTCCTGCGTGCCCTCCGGCGCGGTCACCGGCGCCTCCAGCCCGGCCGGCGCCTTGACGGTGACCGTCCCGTCCTGGACGTACGCGGTGACGTCGCCCCTGTCCATCGCGCCGGCGCCGACCGCGGCGCGCCACGCGTCCTGCCGGCGCAGCTCGTCGCCGAGCGCCGACATCGGGGCGTTGATGATGGGGGTGTTGGCGGCGAACGACGACCAGTACTGGCTCAGGACCCGTTCGAGCACCGGGTAGAGGATGCGGCCCTCGGCCAGGTTCGACTGGTGCGCGTAGTGCGGCCGGGGGTCGTTGGCGAGGACGTGGGTCAGCGCGGTCCGCGTCTCCACCGGGACGATGTACGACTCGTACCCGCTGTCGGGGTCGAGCGGCTCGATGCACGACGAGTCCTCTTCGCAGATGCCGCTGCCGCCGTCAGACCGCCGCGTGTGGATCCAGTTGTACTGGTCCACCTCCTCTTCCGCGGTCCCGACGTTGTAGAAGATGTTCAGCGGGTGGCGCGGGACCGTCCGCACCGAGCCGATCACGCGCTGCGCCTTCTCGCGGGAGGCGTCGCTGGCCGTCCACTTCACGCCGGTCTTCGCCAGCACCGGGGCGAGGTTCGGGTTGTCGTCGGGCTGCTGCGGCGTGACCCGCAGGCCCGAGTGCTCGCCGGTGACGAGCTCGCTCGCGTCGACCGGGATGCCGCGTCCGGACGCCCACTGGACGTTCTTGGAGACCTCCCGTTCGATGTCGGCCGCGCTGACGTACACGATCTGGCCGGACTGGTTCCGTCTGCACTGCCACGGGCTCGTGCTGTTGTCCTGGACGCACCCGAGGAACGGGTGCGAGTAGGTGTGGTTCAACCACCGGAACTTGTCCCGGACGGCGACGAACGCCACGGTGAGCGGGTCGACGCCGTTCTTCAGGGCCGCCTCGTCGCTGCCGGCGCCGTTGTAGGCCATGTCGAGCACGAACCCGTGCTGCGTCTGCCACTGCGTGGCGAACGACACGTCGCCGGCCTCCATGCGGATGTCCTCGGTCTCCACGCCGTCTTCGCAGTCCTCGGTGGGCGTGCAGTTGTGCTCGGTGCTCCACCGCGCGTCCGGCATGAAGACGTCGTCGACGTGGACGCCGAAGTAGTTGCGGTCATAGCCGAGGTGGACGCCCTTGGTCAGCCAGGTGACGAGGCCGCGCCCGAGCGTCTGGAAGTGCCACTGCTCGCTCTCGGAGGTGAAGGTCAGCACCATCTCGCTGCGGCCGTCGTGGGTGTAGACGCCGGCGACGGCGCCCGCCGTCCCCTTGACGTTCGCGGTGACGAACGGCTTGAACGACTTCCCGGCGTCGGGGTCGTCCGGCAGCGGGGTCGCGACGAAACCGGTGGTCTCGCCGACGCCGGGCTCGACGTCGTCGAACCGGACGGGGCCGCCCAGATAGCGCAGCGCGTCCGCCCGCGCGGCCTCGGTGACCTGGGCGGTCACGCCGTCCATGGGGCCGGTGTAGGCGGGCGCGTTCAGCCCGACGGCGGCGGACGGGCGGACGTGCGCGTCGAGCTGCCGGATCCCGAACCGCTTCTCGTACGCGGCGAGCGCGGCCATCTCCGCGTCGTTCTCGAACGGCGCGGCGTTCGGCAGGACGACGCCCTGGAACTTCGCGCGCGGGGTCCCGTCCACCGTGTCGGACAGGAACGCCTCGTCGATCACAGGACGGCCGGCGGCGCGCAGGTCGACGGTCTTGTACGGCACGCCCTCGGCCTTCAGCTGCTGCGTCACCGCCGTCACCGAGGCGGAGCCGTTCGTGACGACGAGCACCTGAAGATCGATGCGGGGACCCGCGGCCGACGCGGACAGCGGCGGGCCGATGATCAGGACGGCCGCCGCCAGCACCCCGAAAAGGACGCTGAGAGCGGGACGGCGAACGACTTTCACCAAGCCTCCCCAGGACGCATGGACGACGGCGACTGAATTTCAACAGCCGTTCACAACCACGCCAGAAATGGAATTAATGGCCTTTGGAACGCGGCCCAACAGATCATGCGGTAACTGACTGTGCAAGTAAAGGGCACCCAGGGGCCCATCTTGGCCTGGGCCCGGTCCTAGGACCCGGGGGTGCGTGGCGGCGGATTATCAGCGGCCGCGGGCCGGGGTTAGGGCAGATCCGTTCCAGTGGGCACCGAATTCAATTCCAGCCAGCGCGCGACGGCGTGTTCCCGGCCGTCCGCGCCGAGCCGTTTGTAGATCTGGTGGGCGTGGTTCTTCACGGTCTTCTCCGTGATGACCAGCCGCCGCGCGATCTCCCGGTTGGTGAGCCCGGCGGCGATCAGCTCCAGGATCTCGGCCTCCCGCGCGGTCAGCCCCGGGTCCGGCCGCGGCCCGCCGCCGTCGTGCACCCACCGGACGAGCGCCGTCACCACCGGCCGGGACAGCGACGACTCGCCCCTACCGGCCGCGACCAGCACGTCTGCGAGTCCGTGGGGCTCGAAGTACCCGTACACGAGGCAGCCGTGGGCGCCCGCCGCGACCGCCTGGACGAGCATCAGCGGCTCCTGCTCGGCCGTCACCGCGACCACCCGGACGCCCGATCGGGCCAGCCGCGCGATGCCGTCCGGGGGCGGCGGGGAGGCGTCCAGGAGGACCACGTCGGGGCGGTGCGCGCGGACTCCGGCGACCGAGCGCTCGACCGGCCCGCCGCCCACGACGTCCACTCCGGGAGCCGTGCCGAGCAACGCCCGAAAGCCGATCCGCGACACCGGATTGTCGCTGACGACGACCACCCTGACCGCCTTCGATTCAGATTCGACCGCGGTCTCGGAGGTCATTGAAAAATCACTCTTCATGCCATCGGCTCGCAAAACCGATGCCGCTGCCGACTCAGCGGACATGTGGCGGGGGACGTCTCCGATGCAAGCCGACACCAGATCATGTGTCCAGAATAAAGGACGGTGCGTCCGGGCAGGCCGGCCGCGGCCGCTCGCTGTTATCCGGCCATTGCGGAACACTTTCGATCCGCCCGTCCCGGGACCGGGTGCGCGGGTACGCCATTCCAGACCGTCCGGCGGCGGTCCCGGAGGGCGGGCGCGGCGAGCGGGCGGCCGGGCGCCGTGGGGGCGGGTGGGCAAGGAGAGGGTGTGCGAGGGAGGGGCGAGGGGAGCGGGCAGGGGGGAGATAGGGAAGGAGTAGGGGATCGGTAGGGACCCGGCAGGGTGAGCGGGAGGCGTTTCGGCGGCGCGCCGGCACGACCGGCCGCCCTGACCCGAATTAATTTCACCTTTTGCCGCTTCCCCTCCCGGATGACGAGCCTCGACTGATCATCTGGACGAACGTGAAAGACGTTTCGGTAAATGGCGGGTGAACCGAACTCGACTCGGTATGCGTCCCCGCGCCCCGCTTCCGGAGCGGGGGCAAACGGCGGCACTCCGCCCGCCCTGGAGTGCCGACCGCCCGCTCGACCTCGGAAGATGTCCGCCATGACGCGCTCGACGGTGAAGTTCTGTGCCCCCGGTCGGATTTGAACCGACACTTCTACTCTTTTAAGGAGTATGCCTCTGCCGTTGGGCTACGGAGGCGGAGCGCCTGTCCCTGTCTCCCGCGGGATCTCCCGTGACCCTCGCCGGGAAGGGACGCGCAGCCTGAAGCCGTGCGGTCACCGGGCCCCGGGCGCCGCGCGGGTCCTGCCGTTTCGCGCGCCGCTCCGCGCGCCGGCCCTGGTCACCCGCGGTCCCGGACCGGCCTGCGTTCCGGCCGGATCCGGCCGCCCGCAGCCCGTATCCGGCTCCCTCCCGGTCAAGCCCCCGACACGTTCCCCGTGGTATCCCGCCATACCGAAGTCCCCGTCATTACGTTTTGTGTTCGCAATGTGACTATTGCTGGTGGTGGCTGATCATCCGCGACACCCAGGTTGCCCTGAAACGTGCATGGGTGCCGTATATTTTCCGCATAGGGCCGATGTCTTCCTCGACGGTGGGACCGGAACCCGAAGAGCGGCACGATGTGATCGCTCCTGACAGGGCCGGTTAGGGGATCAGATGGAATTCCGCATCCTTGGACCGCTGGAAATCGTTGCGGACGGCCGTCCGGTCAGCGCGGGCGGGCCGCAGCAGCAGGCGGTGCTCGCGGCGCTGCTGCTGGCGGCGAACCAGGTCGTTCCGATCGACCGGCTGGTGGACGCCGTCTGGTGGACCTCGCCCCCGTCCGCGCGGGCGAACGTCCGGGGATACATCGCCGCGCTGCGCCGGATGCTGCGGTCGGCGGGCGAGCCCGCGGACCGCCTCGTCACCCGCTCGCCCGGCTACCTGCTCCGCGTCGAGCCCGGCGAGCTGGACCTGTTCCGGTTCGAGGAGTCGTTCGCCAGGGGAGAGAAGGCGCTGCTCGCGGGACGGGCGGAGCAGGCCGCGCAGGACTTCGCCGAGGCACTGCGCCACGGCCGGGGACGGCCGCTCGAAGCGATGCCGCTGGGCGCCCCCCTGCAGGCCGACGTGGAACGGCTGGAAGAGCGCAGGCTCCTCCTCATGGAGCAGTACACGGACGCGTGCCTCCTGCTCGGCCGCTCCGACGCGCTCGTCCCCGACCTGCGGCGGCTCGTGGCGCGCCATCCGCTCCGGGAGCGGCTGTGGGAGCGGCTGATGCTCGTCCTTTACCGGATGGGCAGGTCCGCCGACGCGCTCGACGCGTACGCGCAGGTCCGCCGCCATCTCGCCGACGATCTCGGCATCGACCCCGGGCCGCGGCTGCGCTCGCTGGAACGGCGGATCCTCAGCGGCGACCCCGCGCTGGACACCGCACCGCATGGCGGCGGCGAGGAGGCGGGACGGCCCGCGGACGCGACGTCCGGCCACACGCACAGCAGGACGGGCACGCTGCGCCAGTTCCCCATGGACATCGTCGAGTTCACCGGCCGGGAGGCGGAGTTGCGCGCCCTCAACCGGCTCGCCGACGGCGCCGGCGGCCACGGCGACACGGCGCTGACGGTGATCGCCATCGAGGGCATGCCCGGCGCCGGCAAGACGCGCCTCGCCGTCCGCGCCGCGCATCAGATCAGCTCCCGCGGCCGGTTCGGCGCGGTGCAGCTGTGGGCCGACCTGCGCGCGATGGACCCCGAGGTCCCCGCCGCGGACCCGGCCGAGGTGCTGGAGACGTTCCTGCGGCAGCTCGGCGTGCCCGCCGCGCGGATCCCGCCGGACCTGGAGTCGCGGGCCGCGCTGTACCGGGACCGGCTGCACGGCCGCCGGGCGCTGGTGATCCTCGACAACGCCACCGACGAGGCGCAGGTGGAGCCGCTGCTGCCGGGCGACCCGACCGGCCTGGTGCTGATCACCAGCCGGCGGAGCCTGGCCGGGCTGGACGGCGTCTTCCGGCTCCGGCTCTCCGTCTTCGCGCCGCCCGAGTCCCGCGACCTGCTGG
Source organism: Actinomadura sp. 1N219 (assembly GCF_044326405.1). Classification (NCBI taxonomy): domain Bacteria; kingdom Bacillati; phylum Actinomycetota; class Actinomycetes; order Streptosporangiales; family Thermomonosporaceae; genus Actinomadura; species Actinomadura sp. 1N219. The sequence continues at coordinate 1,851,846 of NZ_JBIRAY010000001.1, forward strand.
GCCGCATCGCCGGCCGGGAGCGGGTCATGGCGGACCAGGCCGCCGCCGCGCGGATCGCCGAGCGGTGCGGGCAGCTCCCGATGGCCGTCACGATGGCGGCCCGCCGGCTGCAGACCCGTCCCGCCTGGACGCCGGCCGAGTTCGCCGCGCGCCTGGAGGACGAGGAGCGCCTCCCGGACGAGCTGGAGTTCCGCAACCGCTCCATCAGCGCGTCCTTCGACCTGTCCTACCGGGCGCTGACCGGCGACCGGCAGCGCATGTACCGGCTGCTCGGCCTGCATCCCGGCGCGGACTCCACGCCGGCGTCCGCCGCCGCGCTGACCGGCCTGCCCCTCGCGCGGGCGGAGTCGGCGCTCGAAGACCTGCTGGACGAGAACCTCCTCCAGCAGGCGTCCCCCGGCCGCTACCGGATGCACCATCTGCTGCGCGTCCACGCCAGGCGGAAGGCGCACGAGCACGAGACGGCCGACGAGCGCGACGCCGCGGCCGGGCGCGTGCTCGCCTGGTATCTCCGCGCCGCCCACTCCGCCGACCTGGTGGTGAACACGCATGACCACCGCATCCCGCTAGAGATTCCCGACGCGGGCGCCGCGGGTACGGTGCCCGCGTTCGGCGCACGCGCGGAGGCGCTGGCCTGGCTGGACGCCGAGGCGGAGAACTTCCCCGCCGTGATCAAGGCGGCGCACGAGCACGGCCGCCACTCGGTCGCCTGGCGGCTCGCGGCCGTCCTGCTGACGTTCTTCCGCCTCGGCCGGAGCCGGGACGACTGGATCACCGCGTACGAGATCGGGCTCGGCGCGGCCCGCCGGGCCGACGACTGGCGCGGCGTCGCGTTCATGCTGAGCGGCCTCGGCATGGCCTGCAACGACGCGGACCGCTTCGGCGACGCCATCGGCCACCACCGGGAGGCCCTGGCCGTGCAGCGCCGGCTCGGCGATCTCGTCGGCCAGGCGTGGAGCCTGAACCGGCTCGCCGTCGCCTACCTCGGCGCGCGGCGGCCGTCCCGCGCGATCGAGTGCTTCGAGGAGTCGGTGCGCATCTTCCGGCGCGTCGCCGACCCGGAAGGGAACGCCGTCGCGGCGCCCGTCCTGGGGGCCGGGGACGCCGACGGCGGGCATATCCGCATGCGCGAGACCGTCACGTGCCCGGCCGCCGTCATGATCCCGGCGGCGGTCCGCACGGCGCACGGCGGGAACTGAACGCCGCGTCCGGAATGCCGGACGCCGCGGCCCGCAATCCGCACCCCGGCCATTCCCCGGGAATGGCCGGGCCGCCGCTCACGGCTCGCGCGCGGCGGCGGGCTCGCGGGAAAAGCGAAAACCGCTTCGCCGGACGATCAGTCGTCGATCCAGCCGTGCTTGTGCGCGATCTCCACGATGCTCCCGCGGATCTTGACGATCTGGCCGCCGGTGAGATCGGGCGCCTCCGCGAGCAGCACGTCGACGATCTCCCGGCTGAGCTCCTTGCGGGACAGGACGTCGCACAGCATGTCGTCGTTGGAGTCGCCGGCCGGAGCGCGGTCGACCACGGACGCGGAGCCGTTGGACGGCGAGCTCACCGCGCGCACCGCGAACGCCTTGAGGCCGCGCTCGCCCTCGGTCACCTCGAACTCGACCGCCGTGCCGGGCGAGAACGCCGCCTTGTCGTCGAGAAGCTCGTTCGCGTGGACGAACACGTCCTCGCCGCCGCCGTCGGGAACAATGAATCCGTAACCGCGGACTTCGTCGAACCTGAGAATCCTGCCTGAACGCACCGCCAGCCTCCACACGCCAACCAACAAGCAATACGCTGTTTCAACGATTTGCAGCGCACACGATAGCACAAGAATTACCACCGGAATCGCTAATGCGAAGGCGAATGACGGCAAAGTCGGGGTCGTCACTCCGCCCGCCGCGGGCCCCGCCGCCCCGGCGCCCGCACTATGCAACGCGTGCCAGAAAGACGCGCGCCCGTGACCGCGGGGTTGACGGAGGGCCGCGCAGGGTTCACCTTACTGAAAGGAAAGTTTCCTTTTGAGTCGGCCCCCGGCCGGCTCGCCTCCGCCTCCAGGTGCGCCGCCGTACGGCGCACCTCCCGCCAAGGAGAAGCAGGATGCCAAGGAAGACCAGCATCGCCGTGGCCGCGGCCGTGACCGCCGGGCTGCCGCTCGCGCTCGCCGTGCCGGCGTGGTCCCACGGCTACACCACCTCGCCCCCGAGCCGCAGCTACCTGTGCGGACAGGGCAAGGTCCAGAACTGCGGCCAGGTCCAGTGGGACCCGGACGGCGTCGAAGGCCCGAAGGGCTTCCCGTCCAGCGGACCGCGCGACGGCACCATCTGCGCCGGCGCGGACGGGCGCTGGGGAGAGCTCGACGACCAGCGCGGCGGCACCGGCTGGCCCGCGACCAAGGTGACGAGCGGCCAGAGCTTCAACGTCTCCTGGCACTTCACCGCCGCGCACTCCACCACGTCGTTCCGCTACTTCCTCACCAAGGACGGCTGGGACAACACCAAGCCGCTCACCCGGAACAGCCTGGACCTCACGCCGGTCATCAACAAGAGCTACGGCGGCCGGCAACCGTCCGACCGGGACGTCCACAGCGGGACGCTCCCGCAGCGTCAGGGCAGGCACATCCTGCTCTCCGTCTGGGACATCGCGGACACGGGCAACGCCTTCTACCAGTGCATCGACGTCGACTTCGGCTGACGTCCCCTCCCGACCTTCGGCGGGTCAGGCCGCGGGTCAGCCAGCCGGTTCTGCGCCGGCCCACCGTCCGAGCGGGGCTACGCGAGGGCTCCGACGGTGGGCCGGCGCCGCCGTTTCCAGGGGCGTGAACCGGTCCGTGGCCTGACCTCGCCGCCCCGGATCGTCCGGGAACGGGTGACAACGGGGCTGATAGGCTGCGAGGCTTTGCTCGTACCCCGGACGCCCCTGCGTGGTGGCCGGGGTGCCTACAGGCCGGAGCGCTTCGCGGAGCAGGCGCGGCGCGGCGAAGGGGACTCAAGGAGGCGACGGCTGTGACCGTCTCGATGGTGAAGGGCCAGCGGATCTCGCTGGAGAAGCCCGGCGGTGCGCTGAGCATGGTCAGGATGGGGCTGGGCTGGGACGCGGTGAAGAAGAAGGGCTTCTTCGGCTCGCGGGAGCGGGACATCGACCTCGACGCGTCCTGCGTGCTCTTCGCCGACGCCGCGCTGGCGGACGTGGTCTTCTTCGGCAAGCTGACCAGCGACGACGGGTCCGTCCGGCACACCGGCGACAACCTGACCGGGGCGGGCGACGGCGACGACGAGTCCGTCATCGTCGACCTGGGCCGGCTGCCGGTGCACGTCACGTCGCTGGTGTTCACCGTCAGCTCGTTCAACGGGCAGACGTTCAACGAGGTGGAGAACGCGTTCTGCCGGCTCGTCAACGAGATGGACGGCGGCGAGATGGCCCGGTACACGCTGACCGGCGGCGGCGCCCACACGGCGATGGTGATGTCCCGGATCTACCGGCACGGCGACGGCTGGAAGATGAACGCGATCGGCGAGCCGTGCCACGGCCGCACGTTCGAGGACATGCTGCCGGTGATCGCCAATCACGCCTGACCGCCCGATGACCGACCTCTCCCGCGGCGCCAACGCGCCGCTGCCCTCCCGGCGGGTGACCGCCTCGGTGTCCTGCGCCGTGCCCGTGGACGTCAGCGCCCTGCTGGTGGGCTCGGACCTGCGCGTGCGCACCGACTCCGACCTCGTGTTCTTCAACGCCCCCGAGGCGCCGGGCGTGCGCTGGGCGGACGGCGGCGGCCGCCAGCGCCTCGACCTCGACCTCGACGCCGTCCCCGCCGACGCGCACGCGGTGCTGATCGCGGTCAGCATCACCGGGACGTCGTCGTTCGGCGCGATGCCGCCGCCGCAGGTGCGGCTCACCGGGGACGACGGCGCGCCGCTGGCCGTGTTCGCCGTCGACGGGCTGGGCCCGGAGAAGGCGATCATCGGGCTTGAGGTGTACCGGCGGGACGACAGGTGGAAGGTCCGCGCCGTCGGGCAGGGCTACGCCGGCGGGCTGGCCGAGCTGGTCGAGGCGCACGGCGTCGAGGTGGACGACCCCGGCGACGCGGCCGACGCGAGCGCACCGCAGGAGGCCATGGCCTCCGCGCCGCCGGGCCCGGCCGTCGGATCCCCGCCCCCGCCGCAGGCCCCGCCCCCGCCGCAGGGGATGCCTGCGCCGCAGGGCATGCCGACGCCGCAGGGGATGCCTGCGCCGCCGTCCGGGAACGAGGTCGGCTACCTCGAACGGTGCTGGCTGGTCTGGGAGGACGCCAGCCGCTCGCTCGCCTCGTTCCGCGCGTCCACCGAGCACGCGCTCAACCTCCGCAACGAGGAGATCGCCGGACGGGCGCCGCGCGGGCGGTTCGAGCAGCTCATGGCGGCGGCCGACCAGCGGCTGCGCGCCGACGCGGCCCAGCTGCGCGACGAGCTGGCCCGGGTGGAGCCGCAGGTCACCGCCGAGGTCGCGCCGTTCGCCGCGCCGTCCTGGCTGACCTGGCAGCCGGGCGCCGACCTGGCCGAGGGGATGCTGGCGGGACGGCTGTCCACCGCCGAGCTGCCCGACCTCCTGGTGCCGCTGATCCTGCGCCTCCCGTGGCGGCGCGGCGTGTGGATCTCGCAGGGCACGATGCCCGGCGACTCGGCCGCCTACGCCTGGTCGCTGGTGACCCGGTTCCTGGCCGCCGTCCCGCCCGGGCTCGTCGGGCTTGAGGTGATCGACGCGGCGGGCCTGTCGGGCGCCGGCTGGCTGCACGGGTTCGACCCGATGATCAGCGCCCGGCTGCTCGGCGGCGGCGTCGCGACCGGGCCAGGCGCGGCCGAGCGGCTCCGCCGCCTGCTCGACCTGGTGGACCTGCGGCAGGTCGGCGGCGGGCAGGACGGCGAGCTGCCGTCCGGGCTGGCGGAGGGGCCGCCGGTGCGGCTCGCGGTGATCCTCGACGCGGGCGCCGCGCTCGACGGCGAGGACGCGCACCACCTGCTGCGCCTTGTGGAGGACGGGCCGCTGGTCGGCGTCCCGGTCCTGATGGTGGAGACCGACACCCCGGCTGCGGAGACGGTCCGCGCGATCCGGGTCCGGCAGTCCTGCAACAACCTGCCGTCCAGCGAGGGCGCCATCGCCGACTCGTGGGTCGGCACGGACTGGACGCTCACCCCCGAGGTCCTCCCGGACGCCGCCGACGGTACACGCGCCCCCGCGCTGCTGACCCATGTGCTCGGCGTCCACGCGCGCACCCTCGCGTCCTACGACTAGACCCCCGGTTCGGCCGAGCACCGGACGCCCCCGCGTCTCGCGCGGGGGCGTCCGGCGGTACCGGCGTCAGCCCGTGAACGGCGCGAGCTTGTGCCAGAAATTGCAGTGGTGCGGCCACGAGATCTCGCGGGTCATGCGGCTCGTCCCGGCGGGCAGCAGCGACATCTGGGCCTCCTTCTCGGCGGTGAACGGCGTCCAGGGCGGCGTGCCGTCCACGTTCGGGTCACCGGTGCGGGCGAAACCCGTCCACTGGGACGTGAGCTGGTCCTGCATGGCCAGCTGGTTGGGGTCCAGCGGGGGCTGGTTCGGGAACGTGCCGTGGTACAGGTAGCTGAACTCCCCGACATGGAACGCGCCGGCCGGCCTCGTCAAGTCGACGAAGGGCAGCGGCGGCGGGTTGGTGTCGTCGAACCGGTACGCGTACACCGGGACGTGCTTCGCGAGCCGCCGGTCGTTGAGCAGCGCCGGGCAGACGGACGTCGAGTCCGCGAGGACGGTCCGCGCCGCGATGAACGCCGACGGCTCCGGATACTGCGACAGCGGGTAGCGCTTGAGCACCTTGGGCGCGAACTCCCCGTACTGGCTGCGGACCTGTGCCTCGAACTCCGCGGGCGTCTCGGCGGGACGGATCTGCGACTCGTCCCTGGCCACGCCGTGGATGACCGGGACCTTGCTGAACTCCCCGGCGGCGAACGCCTGCCCCGGCGACATGGTCAGGGTCTTGCCGTCCACGATGGGCGCGAGCGTGCCGCTGTTCGGGCCCAGCCCGTTGCCGGCCTGATCGAGCAGGGTCTGCACCGGCACCTGGCGCAGGCAGGCGGCGACGTCCGCGGCGCTTCCGCAGCCGACCGCCGCGGCGAAGCGCGCCCCGGCGGCCTGCGCCTCGGCCTGCGTCGGCAGCTTGGTCGCGCAGTCCTGGGCCTGCCAGGTGGCGTGGACGCCGCGCAGCGAGTTGTACTCGCCGCTTTCGATGATGCCCTTGTGGAAAAGCCCGCGACCGGTGGGCGACGCCATGTTGGCGCACACGCTCGACCCTCCGGCGGACGGGCCGAAGATGGTGACGTTGCCCGCGTCGCCGCCGAATTTCGCGATGTTGCGCTTGACCCAGCCGAGCGCGGCCTGCTGGTCCTCGATCCCGTAGTTCCCGGCGTTCGAGCCCAGGGCCTGATGGGACAGGAACCCGATGATGCCGAGCCGGTACCGCACCTCGACCTGGATGACCTTTCCGGCCGTGGCGATCCGCGTCCCGTTGGACGGCGTCCCGAGCCGGAACCCGCCGCCGTGCAACTGCACCATGACGGGCAGCGGGCCGCTGCCGGCGTCCTCCGGCACGCGGACGTCCAGCTTCAGGCAGTTCTCGTCGGTCGAGCCGGGACGGAAGTCGCCCGGCTGCGGGCACATGCTGCCCGGCTCGGTCGCCTGGACCGGCGCCGTCCAGCCGGGATGCGGCGCGGGCGGCTCCCAGCGGAGGTCGCCGACGGGTGGGGCGGCGTAGGGGATGCCGAGCCAATTCCTGATCCCGTCGCCGTCGAGGCCGCAGACGGGTCCGGTGTCGGTCTGCACAAGGGTGCCGTCCGAGCACGGCGGCGGCGCGGCGGCCGGGGCCGCCGTCGCCGTGTTCGCCGCCGTCAGTCCGGCGCCGGCGATGATGAGGGACGCCGTCACCTTGAGCGCCGTCTTAAGGGCAGTGCGTGGTCTCATGGGGGTCCTCCGGTCGAGACCGTGGGGAAACCTGGCTGCCCCAGATCATCGCACCGCCGTTCGATACGATGTCATATCTGACTTGATTGTCATATATCGAGTTTCGACGCCGGGCTCCGGCCCTGGTCACGCGCGTGCGCGCGGCGTCAGGGTCATGTGGATGTCCTCGGCGGCCCACAGGACGAAGCGCTCGATCGGCGTCACCGTCTGCCCGGGCGCCAGCTGGAATTGGAAACGCCTCAGCAGAATGGCCAGCACGAGTTCCGCCTCGACCATGGCGAGCGCGGCGCCCTCGCAGCTGCGCGGGCCGAGCCCGAACGGGATGTAGGCGAGCCTGGGACGTCCGGCGGACGCCTCCGGGGTGAACCGGCCGGGGTCGAACACCTCGGGCTCGGGCCAGTGGTCGGGGTTCATGTGCACGGCCCAGAACGGGTAGAAGATCGTCGTGCCGGCGGGGACGGCGTGCTCGCCGAGCATGAGGTCCTCGGTGGTCTCCCGCGCGCCGTACGGGCCCGGCGGGTACAGCCGCATCGCCTCCTTGAGCACCCGCTCCAGGTAGGCCAGTTCCTTGAGGTCGCCGTAGCCGGGCGCGGCGCGGTCGCCGAGGACGCGGTCGAGTTCGGCGGCGGCGCGTCCTGCGGCGTCCGGGTGCCGGGCCAGCAGGTACAGCGTCCAGGAGATGGCGACGCCGGTGGTGTGGTGGGCGGCCAGCATGGTCATCAGCACCGAGTCGCGGATCCGCGCCGGCGACTCGCCCGCCTCGACCAGCGCCGCGATCATGTCGCTCCGCTCGGTCTCCCGGGACGGGTCGTGCGCGGCGAGGACGCGGTCGACGGTCGCACGCAGGTAGGTCAGGGCCTCGTCGGCGCGGACGCGTCGCTCCTCCGCGTCGCCCGGCAGGTCCGCGTGGTAGAGCCGCGCCAGGTGCTCGGTGAGGACGTCCTCGAACGCGGACACGACCCGTCCGGCGGACTCGTCCGACTCAAGGCCGCTGCCGAGCGCGTACTCGCAGATCATGCGGAGCGACAGCTCGCTCAGGTCCTTCTGCAGCGGGACGGCGTCGCCGGCGGCGGCACGGGCGGCCCAGCGGTCTGCCAGCTCGGACGTCAGCGCGGCGAACCGCGCGAAGTGCGCCTCGTGCGAGGGGCGTCCGGCCAGCACCGACAGCATCACCCGGCGCCACGGGCCGTGCTCGGCGGCGGGGATCGTCTGCAGGTTCCCCGACTCCTGGAGCGGCGCCAGGAACTCGAACAGCTTCTCCGGCCGCTTGTCGATCTTCGCCGTGGCCTCCAGCAGCACCGGGTCGGCGACCGACACCGCGACGTCAGCGCCGGGCAGCGGGAACCGGACGACCGGGCCGTACTCGGCGTGCAGTTTCAGCTGGTAGACGTGCAGCCCGCCCGCCGCCACGATCGCGTCGGCGCCGTCGTCCGTCACGGGCGGCCCGGGTATCCGCGCTGGGGTGCTGCCGTCGCCGCGCATCACGCTCTCCCGCGTCGGGCCCTCGACTCGCCATGCTTACACGCGCTGTCATGCTTACACGATCTGGCCCGATTCGCGAGGGCCGGCGTGGGGATCGGCGAGGGGATCGGCGTCGGGCGGGGCGGCGGCCGCCGTGCCGCCGCCGGGGGAGTGGACGGGGAACCACAGCACGAACGTGCTGCCCACGTCCGGTGCGGAGAACAGCCGGACCTGGCCGTTGTGCGCCTCCACGATGCTCCGGACGATCGCGAGCCCGAGCCCCGTGCGGCGGTCCGGGGAACGGGAGCGGCGCGTCTCCGAGCCGCGCCAGAACCGGTCGAACACGCGGTCCTGCTCGTCGGAGTGGATGCCGGGGCCCGCGTCCTTGACGGCGATCCACTGCCAGCCGCCGGCCTGGTCGGCGGCGACGGTGATGGCGGTGCCGACCGGCGCCAGCCGGACGGCGTTGGACAGCAGGTTGCCGACGGCGCGGCGCAGCGCGTCATGGTCGCCGATCACGGACAGGCCGTCCCGCAGCCGCCGCTCGATCACCAGCCCGCGCGCCGCGGCGAGCGTGTCGAACTCCTCCGCCGCCTCGCGCGCCGCGAGGCCGAGGTCAACGTCGGCGTCGCCGAGGGCGGGCGCGGACCGGCGCGCGGTGGCCAGCAGGTCCTCCACCAGCCGCGTCATCCGGGTGGTGGCGCGGTCGACGACCTGGACGGCGCGGCGCCGGTCCTCGGTCCCGGCGTCCGGCTCGCTGAGCACGGTGTCGACGTTGGCGCGGATGATCGCCAGCGGGCTGCGCAGCTCGTGCGACGCGTCGTCGATCAGCCGCCGCTGCGCGCGGAACGCCGCGTCCAGCCGGTCCAGCATGGAGTCGATGGTGTCGGCGAGGTGGCGCAGCTCGTCGCGTGGGCCCGACAGCCTGATCCGCCGGGACAGGTCGGTCGCCTGGATCTCCTCGGCGGCGCGGGCGATCGCGCCGACCGGCTTGAGCGCCCGGCCCGACAGCACCCAGCCGATGCCGAGGCTCGCGACGAGCAGCCCGCCGAGCGTGATCAGGGAGTAGCGGCGCAAGGTCTGCTGGGTCTCGTAGTTGACCGCCTCCTCCACCTGCTGCACCTTGACGACCTCGACCTGCCCGAGCCGCTGCTGGGTGCCGTCCGGCATCTGGACGATCTTCTCCGCGTTGAACGTCTTGGTGATCGGCCGCGCGTCGGTGCTGCGGTCCACGGCCAGGTAGACGCCGCCCAGCATCACCGCCGTCAGCGCGAACAGCAGCGCCGAGTACAGGACCGTGAGCCGGAACCGGATCGAGTGCACCACGCCCGGCCTCACTTCCCGGCGGGGACGGCGGCCGTCCCCGCCGTCCCCGACTCCCGCGTCTCCCGCAGGCGGTAGCCGTGCCGCACGACGGTCTCGATGACCTGCTCCTCGTCCGGCGCGGCGAGCTTGCGGCGCAGGGTGCCGACCGTGACCCGGACGGTGTTGGTGAACGGGTCGGCGTTCTCGTCCCACACGTGTTCCAGCAGCTCCTCGGCCGACACGACCTGCCCGGGGCGGCTCATCAGGTAGCGCAGCACGGCGAACTCCTTCGGCGTGAGGCGGAGCAGCCGCCCGGCGCGGAACGCCTCCCGGCGCCCGGTGTCGAGCCGCAGGTCGCCGACCGTCCACACCGCCGACCCGCCGCCGCTCTCCCGGCGCAGCAGCGCCCGGACGCGCGCCAGCAGCTCCGGGAACGCGAACGGCTTGACCAGGTAGTCGTCGGCGCCCTCGTCCAGGCCGCGGACCCGGTCGGCCAGCCGGTCCCGCGCGGTCAGCATGAGGATGCGCAGGTCAGGGCCGCTCTCCCCGTCCAGCCGACCGCTGCGGACCGCGCGGCACAGGTCGAACCCGTCGCCGTCGGGGAGGGCGAGGTCCAGCACCATCAGGTCGTACGCGGACGCGTACAGCTTCTGCGTGGCCTCCTCCAGGTCGTAGGCGACGTCGACGGCGTAGTCGGCGCGGACGAGCCCGTACCGCAGCGCCTCGACCAGGTCCTCCTCGTCCTCGACCACCAGCACCCGCATCCGGGACGCCACCTTTCTCACCAGGTCACTGCACTCGACGGTACGCGGACGGGGCGCGGCTCAGCGGGCCAGGCGGCGGGCGCCGTCCCGCGCCCGGTCGGCGGGAATCGCGAAGCCGATGCCGATCGAGCCGCCGCCGTCCCGCATCAGCGTCGCGATCGCCGTGTTCACGCCGACGACCTCGCCGCGCGCGTTGACCAGCGGCCCGCCCGAGTTGCCGGGGTTGATGGACGCGTCGGTCTGCAGCGCGTTGGCGACGCCGCCCTGCCCCATGCGGACCCTGCGGTTCAGCGCGCTGACGATGCCGCCGGTGACCGTCCCCTGGAGGCCGAGCGGGGAGCCGAGCGCGAGGACCTGGTCGCCGACCCGGACGTCGGAGAAGCGCCCGAACGCCAGCGGCGCCGGGCTGTCTCCGGCGGGGATCGCCAGCACCGCCAGGTCGAGCGCCCGGTCGGAGCCCACCACCCGCGCCTGGACGCGGCGCCGGTCGGCCAGCACGACGGTGACCGCGCCGCCGTCGTCGACGACGTGCGCGTTGGTCAGCACGTGCCCCTGCCGGTCGATCACGAACCCGGACCCGGTGCCGCGCGCGTTCCCCGACCGCACCTCGATCGACACCACGCTCGCCTGCACCCGCGCCGCCACCTCGCTGAGGTCCCCCGCCCCGCCGGTCACCGGCCCCGCGCCGGACTGCGACAGCGCCGTCGACGCCGGGCCGCCGGCGGTCACCCGTCCCGCGACGCCCCCGGCCAGGCCGCCCGCCAGCAGCGCGGCGAGCACGGCCACCACGACCGCCCGGCCAGAGCCGCGACCACGGCCACGGTCAGGGCCACGGTGTCGGCCGGGTTCATCGAAGCCCGGCGCCGCCCGCGGGTCGTGGCCCGGCGCCGCCCACGGGGCAGACGGCGCCGGACGCCTGAACGGATCGTCCTGCGGCCACGTACGGGGAGGAGGCGACAGGAAATCGGGGCCGCGCGGCTCGCCCAACCCGAACCGGGAATCGTCGTACGGGTCGTAGTGAGCGTTGCCGTACCGGGGATCGGCTTGCCGTGGGTAACTCATGGGGCTCCTCACGCTCAGGTCTCATTGGTCAGTACTCCGCTCCCCATGCGTTTCGTTCAGGTCGTTCACGGCAGCCGCGAGAACCACAGCAGCGACCCGGCCGCGACCGCGCAGGACAGCAGGAGCCCTGCGGCGATGAACCAGCCCCAGATCTCCCGCTGCTCGGTGCGGTAACCGATGCTGCTGCCGATGTCCTCGTACACGCCGCGCAGCTCGTCGCCGGACGCGGCCTCGTAGAAACGGCCGCCGGAGTCCTGGGCGAGGCGCTCCAGCGCGGGGCCGTCCACGGGCACTGGGATCTCCCGCCCGCCCTGGATCATGACGCCCTCGGGCGTGCCGTAGGCGATCGTCGACACCGGGACGCGGGCCTGGACGGCGCGCCTGGCGCCCTCCTCGGGGCTGCGCCCGGCGGTGTTGGTGCCGTCGGACAGAAGCACGACGCGTCCCGGCGGCGCGTCCTCGCCGAACTGCGCGCCGAACCCGGCGATCGCGTCCAGCGAGGCGATGATGCCCTCGCCGATCGCGGTGCGCGGGCCGAGCCTCAGCCCGTCGATGGCGGTGCGCATCGCCTGGCGGTCCGTCGTCGGCGGGACGGCGACCGACGCGGTGCCGGAGAACGACACGAGGCCGATGTTGAAGCGGTCGGGGACGCGTCCGAGGAACGTCCGGGCGGCGTCCTTGGCGGCCTCCAGCCGGTTCGGCTCCACGTCCGTGGCCTCCATGGACGCCGACACGTCGACCGCCAGCATGATCGTCGCCTGCTCGCGCGGCACCCGCACGTCCGCCGCCGGACGGGCGAAGCCGGTGACGAACAGCCCCAGCATCAGCAGGAACGCCGCCGCGGGGAGGTGGCGGCGCCAGCCGGGCTTGGCGGGCGCGACCTTGTCGAGCAGCGCGAGGTTGGTGAAGCGGACCGCGTACCTGCCGCGCCGCACCTGCATCACCACGTACGCGGCGATCAGGACGGGCAGCCCGAGCAGCAACAGCAGCCGGACGGGATCGAGGAAGCTCACGCCGCACCTCCCGGAGGCGGCGCCGCCTTGGCGATGCGCCGCTGCGCCAGCACATGCTGGACGAGGTCGCGAACCCAATCTCCGTCAGTGCGAAGCCGCAGGTGCGTCGCCCCGGCCCGGCGCAGCCCGCCCGCGATCTCCGCGCGTTGCTGGGCGGCGGCTTCCGCATACCGTTCGCGGAGCCTGCGTCCGGCCGTGGGGACCTCGCGCCTGCGGCCCGTCTCCGGGTCGACGAGCGTGAGCATGCCGACGTCCGGAAGCGTCAGCTCGCGCGGGTCGACGACCTCGACCGCGAGGAGCTGGTGGCGTGCCCCGAGCAGCCGCAGCGGACGCTCCCAGCTCTCCACCGGCTCCAGGAAGTCGGAGACCACGACCGCCAGGCCCCGGCGCTTGCCTCCGGTGCGATGCAGCAGTTCGGCCGCCGCGCCGAGCGACGCGTCCCCGCTCCCGGCCGGGCTGCGGGGGGCGGCCAGCAGCGTCCCCAGCAGGCCGAGCAGGTGCGCCCTTCCGGTGCGCGCCGGGACGCGGCGCATCCGGTCGTCGTGGACGATCTGCGCGCCCAGCCGGTTCCCGGTCCGCTCGGTAAGGAACCCGACCGCCGCCACGGCGAACACGGCGAGGTCGCGCTTTTCGAGCCGTCCGGTGCCGAAGTCCATGCTGGCGGTGGCGTCCACCAGGACCCAGGTCTCCAGCTCGCGGTCGGCGACGCGGTCGCGGACGTGCGGCGCGGTCATCCGGGCGGTGAGGTTCCAGTCCATGGCGCGGACGTCGTCGCCCGCGACGTACTCGCGGCCCTCGGCGGGCTCCGACCCGGGACCCGGCAGCAGGCCCAGGTGATCGCCTTGCAGCAGCCCGTCCAGGCGCCGCGTGACCGTCAGCTCCAGGCGGCGAAGCGCGTGCTCGGGCGCCAGATCGCGCAGGTGGGGCTCGTTCATGCTGCCCTGCCGTCGTCGTTCGCTTCCATGGGCGCGACCTGCGGCATCGGTACGGCGGCCACGATGTGCGCGACCATCGAGCGGACGTCCACGCCGTCCGCGAGGGCGTCGAACGACGGCACGAGACGGTGTGCGATCACGTCCCCGGCGAGGTCGCGCACGTCGCCCGGGAGGACGTACTCGCGGCCCCGGAGCAGCGCCAGCGCCCGTCCGGCGGCGATCAGCCCGAGCGACGCGCGCGGCCCGGCGCCGTAGGCGAGCATCCCGGCGACCTTCGGGACGCCGTGCCCGGACGGGTCGCGGGTGGCGCCCACGAGCCGCACCGCGTACCGGGCGACCTCGTCGTGGACGAACACGTCCGTGGCCGCGTCCCGCAGCGCCGTCACGTCGGCGGCGTCCAGGATCGGGCTCGCCTCGGGCGGGCGCACCCCCATCCGGTAGACGATCGCCAGCTCCTGCGCCTCGGACGGATACCCGACGTCGATCTTCAGGAGGAACCGGTCGCGCTGCGCCTCCGGCAGCTGGTAGACGCCCTCCGATTCGATCGGGTTCTGCGTCGCCATCACCAGGAACGGCGAGGGCACCGGGAACGTCCTGCCCGCGATGCTGATCTGGCGCTCCGCCATGACTTCCAGCAGCGCCGACTGCACCTTGGCGGGGGCGCGGTTGATCTCGTCCACGAGCACGACGTTGGCCATCACCGGGCCGGGCTCGATGTCGAAGGTCTCCGTGGACGGCCGGTAGATCCGCGTCCCGACGATGTCGGCGGGCACGAGGTCCGGGGTGAACTGGAGCCGCGCGAACGACCCGCCCACGACCGTGGCGAGCGTCTGCGCGGCCAGCGTCTTCGCCACGCCCGGCACGCCCTCCAGCAGGCAGTGGCCGCCGGCCAGGACCGCGACGAGCATCCGCTCGATCATCTGGTCCTGGCCGACGATGACCCGCTTGACCTCGAACAGCGCCCGTTCCGCGAGCGCGGTCGACGGCGGCAGGGCGCGGGCGGCGTCGAGGCCGCCGGTCACTGCACGCCTTCGGCCGGGGCCTGGCCGCCGCTCGCGCCGCCGCTCGCGCCCCCGCTCGCGCCGCCGCCCGCGCCGCCGTCACGCTCTGGGCAGTCCTTGCCGGGCGTCCCCGCCGTGGCGGGCTGGTAGTCGACGATCTGCAACTGCGTGCGGACGGGCTCCGGCCCGGAATCGGCCAGCGCCGCGCCGCCCGCGGTCACCGTGGCCGCGCCGGCCAGCCCCGCCACCACGACGACGATCCTCGTGCGTCGGCTGAGAGCCATGCTCTCTCCCCCTTGTCGCGTCCGGCCGCCCGCCGTCGGGACGGCATGCGACGATCACAACAAGAGGGAGCGAAAGCGGACTTAAGGAACGGCTCAGGCGGAGTGGACGACCCGTCCGCCCGCGAGGGTCAGGGTGGGCTTGATCTGCTGCAACGCGTCGTCGTCGGCGGTGAGGACGTCTCCGTCCAGGACGACGAGGTCCGCGAGCTTGCCCGGGGTGATCGTCCCCTTCCGGTCCTCGGCGTTCTCGATGTAGGCGCCCGCGGTCGTCCACAGCCGGATCGCCTGCTCGCGGGTGAGGCGCAGGTCGGGCGGGACGTCCGAGTACGGTCCAGGGGCCGCGCCCGCGAACGTGGCGATGCCGCGCCGCCAGTCGGGATAGGTGACCGGCGCGTCGGAGCTGTCGGCGACGTGCACCCCGGCGGCGAGCAGCGCACCGGCCGGGAACGCCCGCGACCACCGCTCGGCGCCGATCGACCGCGTCATGGACGCGCCGCTGTGCGACTTCATCAGCGAGCTGGTGATCACGCTGATGTCGTGCTCGGCGAGGCGGGCGTAGGAGTCCTCCGAGAGCAGCGTGCCGTGCAGGAGCGCGTGCCGGGCCCGCGGCCACGGGTCGGCCTTGAGCGCGCGGATGATCCCGTCCGTAGCGGCGTCCGCGGCCCGGTCGCCGGTGACGTGCACCTGGACCTGCAGCCGGTTCCGGTGGGCCAGCTCGATCATCTGGAGGAGCTCGTCGTAGCGGGCCTCGTCGTCGTCGCCGGGGGTGATGAGGTGGCCGTGGTCGCCGGACGGGTACGGGTCGTGCAGCCACGCGGTGCACTGCGTGGGGACGCCGTCCGCGAACAGCTTGCAGCCGCCGATCCGGAGCCAGTCGTCGCCCAGCCCGGTCGACAGGCCCGCGTAGCCGAGCGCCTTCTCCAGGCGGTCGGACGAGCTCGCGGGCGACGGCCAGTCCCAGTGCATCAGCGTGTTCACCCGGACCGTCATCCGGCCGTCCCTGCGCAGGGTGGTGTAGTCGCGCAGCAGCTCGGGCCAGACGATCGGGTCGGTGACGCTGGTGATGCCGAGCGCGTTGAGCGTCCGCATCGCGGTCTCGATCGCGTCCAGCCGCTCCTTCTCGGAGTGCGCCGGGACGTGGTCGTTGATCAGCCCCTTCGCCCCTTCGAGCAGCAGGCCGGTGGGCTCGCCGTCCGGGCCGCGGACGATCTGCCCGCCCGCCGGGTCCGGGGTGTCGCGGGTGATGCCGACGATCGTGAGCGCGGCGGTGTTGACGAGCACCGAGTGGCGGGACGCGTGGTGCAGGACGGTCGGCCGGTCCCCGGTGGCCTGGTCGATGAGGGAGCGGTGCGGGCCGGGGACGTCGGCGTCGAACTCGGGGATGTTCGCCTCCCGCCAGCCCTCGC
Source organism: Actinomadura sp. 1N219 (assembly GCF_044326405.1). NCBI lineage: Bacteria > Bacillati > Actinomycetota > Actinomycetes > Streptosporangiales > Thermomonosporaceae > Actinomadura > Actinomadura sp. 1N219. Next base: position 1,868,037 of record NZ_JBIRAY010000001.1, read on the forward strand.
CGATCAGCCACCGGCTGCCGCCGGGCCCCGGCGGGCCGCTCGCGAGCGCGTCGTTCAGCGCGCGGAGCGAGTCGATGCCGTTCAAATCGACGGAGAAGGGCGGCCCGGACAGGCCGAACAGCGCGAGATGCAGGTGCGCGTCGTTGATGCCCGGCAGCACCGTCTGCCCGGCCAGGTCGATCACCTCGGTGGACGGGCCCGCCAGCGCCCGGACCTCGTCGTCGCCGCCCACGGCCACGATCCGGTCCCCGGCCACCGCGACCGCGGACTCGACCGTGAACCCGGCGTCGACGGTCAGGACCTTGCCGCCGAGCAGCACCTTGTCGGCGTATTCAGCCATATCACCAGCCCGTTTCGAGAATGTCGTCAAGTGTGTCGGTGAACTCGTCGGCGTCCGCCCGGGTGAACGTCAGCGGCGGCTTGAGCTTGAGGATGTTCCAGGCCGGGCCCGTCGGGTACACGAGGACGCCCTCGTCCTTGAGCCGCTCGCAGATGATCAGCGTCTCGTCGGAGGCGGGCTCCTTGCTCTCGCGGTCGAGGACGAACTCGACCCCGCTGTAGAAGCCCTGGCCGCGGACGTCCCCGATCAGCGGGTGCCGGTCGGCGAGCCCGGATAGCCGGTCGCGCAGGTACTGGCCGACGACGAGCGCGTTGTGCTGGAGGCCCTCGTCCGCGACGACGTTCAGCAGCTCCAGGCCGACCGCGCAGGCGACCGGGTTGCCGCCGTAGGTCGAGAAGAACCGTCCGGTCGGGTCGAACGCTCGCGAGATCTCCCGCGTGGTGACCATGGCCGCCATCGGGAAGCCGTTGCCCATGGCCTTGCCCATCGTGACGAAGTCGGGGACGACGTCCGGGCCTTGTGTCTGGAAACCCCAGAAGGCTTCGCCGAGCCGTCCGAACCCGACCTGCACCTCGTCGGCGATCGTCAGCACGCCGCGTTCGGACGCCGCGGCGAAGATCGGCGCGAGGTAGCCGGGCGGCAGCACCACCTGGCCGCCGCCCGCCAGCAGCGCCTCGAACAGGTACGCGGCAGGGGCCCGGCCTTCGGTGGCGAGGCGGTCGAACTCGTCGATCACGTGCCGGGCGTACTTGGCTCCGGCGTCCGGGTCGTCGTAGCCGTACGCGCCTCTGTACCGGTCGGGGTTCGGGGTCGGGTGCGTGGTGTCGGGCTTGCCGTAGTGCTTGTAGCGGGACGGGCTCACATCGGAGACGACCGAGGTGTAGCCGTGGTAGGCGTCGTCGATGATGACGACGTCGTCCCGCTTCGTCAGGTAGCGGGACATGCGCAGCGCCAGGTCGTTCGCCTCGCTGCCGGAGTTGACGAAGTAGACGACGTCCAGGCCGTCCGGCAGTGTCGCGGTGAGGCGCTCGGCGTACTCGGTGAGCGTGTCGTACACGAACCTGGTGTTGGTGTTGAGGCGGCCGAGCTGGCGCGCCGCCGTCTCCACGAGCCGGGGATGGCTGTGTCCGACGAGGGTCACGTTGTTGAGGGCGTCCAGGTAGGAGCGGCCTTCCTCGTCGTAGAACCGGCAGTCCCGGGCTCTGACCATGCTGATCGGCCGCTTGAAGTACATCGGGTGGCTGTCCGGCAGATGGGTGCGGCGGCCCTCCAGCGCTTTGCCGATGCCGGACGTCCAGGGGGTGACCGCGTTCTGGGCGCCGAGCAGCGGTGTCGGGTCGGGGAACAGGCCCTGCCACATCGCCGACTCCGAGTCGGGGACGGCGGCGGGCACGCCCGTCCAGCCGTCGAGCGGCGCGACGCTCACCTGGACGCGCACATGCGGCGGCAGCGCACCGCCCGGCGCGATCTCCCCGATCCGCGCGCCCGCCGCGATCTCGTCGCCAACGGCCGCCGCGCCGGTCAGGCCCGTGTAGAGCGTCCTGAACCGGACGCCTTCGGTGGGCTCGTGCAGCAGGACGAGACCGCTGTCCGCCGCCTCCTCGACCCGGCCGGGCAGGGGCGCGCGGACGGGCGTGCCCGCACCCGCGAACAGGTCGATTCCGAGGTGGACGTTGGCGGGCTCGTCCGGTCCTGTGCTGCGGCGTCGGCGCGGGGCCAGGAAGCGCGGCTCGGCGTACCGTCCCACCGGCACGCCCGGACGGCGGCGCACGATCTCCGCACCGGCGGCGGTGCGCAAGGCGTCATGGTCGCGGGGATCGGCGTCGTCGTAGATCGCGGACGACGCGCTGAGGTCGACCGGGGCGAGCGAGCCGTCCACCGGGGCGACGGCGGACGCGGCGTTGTCCGCCAGCCAGGTCGTCACCGCGGGCCCGGAGGGGTGTGCGGGCAGCCCGCACGCGTGCCTGATCGCGGCGCGTCCCACGTCCGCCGGGACGTCCGAGAGCGTGCGCATCAGGTCCGCGGCGGCTGCCGAGCGGTGCCGCGGGTCGCCGTGCCGCCGCTCCGCGTCGAGCCGCGCGGCGGTGACCGCGACCGTCGCGGACCGCACCGCGACCAGCGGGAACAGCACGTCCAGCTCCGCCACCGTCAGCGGGCGGGCGTCGTGGTAGGCGGCGGCGAGCGTCGCCAAGACCGCCAGCGGGTTCGCGGCGCCGCGCATCACGCTGGACGCCAGCACCGCCAGATCCGCGATCCGCGCGGTCGGCAGCGCGTCACCGAAGTCGATCACGCCGGCGACGCGGCGCCGCCCGCCGTCCCGGCGGACCAGGATGTTGAACGCGTTGAGATCGTGATGGACGACCGCCACCGGCAACTCCGGCAACCGCTCGTCCAGCAGCGGCACGTACCGGTCGCGGAGCGACTCGGCGGCGGCCCGCAGACTGGCGTCGCCGACATGCCCGATCGACGCGGCCAGCACCGCGCCCGCGTGCGGGAACTCCCAGTAGTGCGGCGCCGGGGGATCGGTGTGGACGAACTCCGCCGTCGCAGCGGTCAGCCGACCGGCCACCGCGCCGACGTCCGCGAGCAGCTCGGACGACCGGCGTCCCACCTCCGCCAGCGGAGCCCCCGGAACCCAGGTGAGCAACCGGACCGGCAACTCGCGCCCGCCCCCGTCGGGGACGGACGTGACCGGCGCGCCCGACACGTCCGCGACGGCCCGGGGCACGACCACGCCCAGATCCCGCTCCGCGAGATGCGCGAGCAGCGCCGTCTGGAAATCGATCGCCCTGCGGTCGGCGGGGTCGCTGACCTTGAGCACGTACTCGGCGCCGCCGGCGTCCACGACGTGGGTGTTCTGGTCCGTCTCCCCGGCGAGCCGCCGCAGGGACGCGGCGTCGACGCCGTAGCGGTCGCGGAGGACCTCCCGCAGCCGCTCGTCGGCGAGTTCCGGGACGCCCGCGGTGATCCGCTCGAAACGCTCATCGGGCCGGGCGCCCTCGGTGGGGACTGCCATGCAACTAGCTCCTAGTGATCGGCGGGGTCAGGTGCCGGCGGTGGCGCCCAGGGGCTCGGCGGCGTGCCCCGAGGACGGCTCGTCGGCGGGGTCGGCCACGATCGACTGGTGCTCCGGGTCCCAGCTCACCGTGACCTCCTCGCCCGGCACCGCCGGGAGGGACCGGCCGGCCAGGCGCATGGCCGAGCCGCTCGTGCCGTCCCCGAACCGCAGCCCCACCTGGTGGTGGTTGCCGACGTAGACGATCTCGGTGACGGTGGCGCGCACCTGGTTGTGCCCGTCCGGCGCGGCGGCCTTGTCCGTGTGCAGTTCGAGCCGCTCCGGGCGGATCACGGCGACGCCGTCGCTGCCGTCGAGCCCGGCGTCCAGGCGCGGCGCCCGCAGCGTGAAGCCGCCGCACCGCAGCACGCCCCCGGAAACATCGACGGCGCCCCGGAAACACGTGGACTCGCCGAGGAACTGCGCGACGAACAGCGTCTCCGGCCGCTCGTACAGCTCGGACGGCGTCCCGACCTGCTCGACCCGGCCCTCGTTGAACACCGCGATCCGGTCGGACAGGGTGAGCGCCTCGTGCTGGTCGTGGGTGACGAAGATGAACGTCATGCCCAGTTCCCGGTGCATCCTGGCGATCTCGCGCTGCAGCTCGTCGCGGAGCTTGCGGTCCAGGGCGCCGAGCGGCTCGTCCATCAGCAGCGCCCGCGGGTGGTACACCACGGCGCGGGCGAGCGCGACGCGCTGCTGCTGCCCGCCGGACAGCTGGCTCGGCAGCCGGTCCGCGTACTCCTCCAGGTGGACGAGCTTCAGCGCCTCGCCCACCTTCGCGGCGATCTGCGCCTTCGTCATCTTCCGCTGCTGGAGCGGGAACGCGATGTTCTTCGCGACGGTCATGTGCGGGAACAGCGCGTACTGCTGGAACACCACGCCGAGGTTCCGCCGGTGCGGCTTCTGCCGCGAGACGTCCCGCCCGTCGATCTCGATCGACCCGGCGGACACCGAGACGAACCCGGCGAGCATCGACAGCATCGTCGTCTTGCCCGACCCCGACGGGCCCAGCAGGGTGATGAACTCGCCGTCCGCGATGTCGAGGGAGACGTCGTCCACGGCCGGCCGGGACGTGCCGGAGTAGACCTTCGAGACGCCCGCGATCCGGATCCCGTGGCTGCTGCTGTTGCTGTCGGAATGGCTCATGTTGTGCTCCGCTTGCGGCGAACGAACTGCGGCATCAGCAGGACGATGCTGGTCGCCACCACCATCAGGCTGGACGCCGCGGCGATGGTGGGGTCGATCTCCAGCGTGATCGAGTTGTACATCTGGACGGGCAGCGTCTGGATGTCGGGCGTCTGCAGGAACAGCGCGATGACGACCTCGTCCAGCGACATGACGAACGCGAACACGAACCCCGACAGCACGCCAGGCGCGACGAGCGGGACGGTGATCCGGAAGAACGTCTTCCAGGCGGTGGCGCCGAGCGTCGCGGCGGCGGTGTCGAGCGTCCGGTCGTAGCCGGCCAGGCTGGTCGACATGACCGTCACCACGAACGGCAGCGCCATCACGGTGTGCGCGACGACGTACCCGAGGGCGGTGCCGTTGAGCTGCCACTTCAGGAACACGCCGTAGATCGCGACCGCGACCACGATGCTCGGCACGATCAGCGGCGCCATCATCATCGAGCGGATCGCGCCGCGGCCCCGGAAGCGCGTCCGGTTCAGCCCGAACGCGACCGCGACGCCGAGGACGGTCGCCGTCACCGCGACGAGCAGCCCGATCTGCACCGACGTCAGCAGCGAGCGCATCCACCGCTCGGAGGTGAAGAACGACTCGTACCAGCGCAGCGACCAGCCGTCCGGCGGGAACTGGAACGTGGTCCCGGAGGAGAAGCTCATCGGGATGACCACGGCGGTCGGCGCGATCAGCAGCAGCCCGATCAGGCCGACGACGATCTTCAGGCCCCAGCCGAGGCCGCCGTCCCGCCCGGCCCGCACCCCGTTCTTGAGGGGCTGCGCGTTACTCATTGGTCACCGCCTTCTCGGTGGTGGACGAGAGGTTGGCGAACCGCGACACCACGAACAGCGCCAGCAACGTGATCGCCAGCAGCACCGTGCCCAGCGCGCCCGCGCTGCCGAAGTCGAGCAGGTCGGTCACCCGCGTCGCGATCAGCTGCGGGACGAGGGACTGCTGCGGCGAGCCGAGCAGCGCCGGGGTGACGTAGAACCCGAGCGTCAGGATGAACACGAGCGTGAACCCCGACAGCACGGCCGGCAGCGACAGCGGCAGGTACACGCGGGCGAACGCCCGCCAGCGCGGCGCGCCGAGGCTGGTCGCCGCGTCCAGCAGCCGCTTGTCGATGCCCTCCATGCCGGAGTACAGGGGCAGCACCGCGAACGGCAGCATGACCTGCACCATCGCGACCGCCACCCCGGCGACCGAGCCGAGCAGGACGACGCCGTTTATCCCGATCGCGGAGAACGCGTCGTCGATCAGGCCGCCGCGCTGCTCCAGCATGTACCAGGCGAAGTTGCGGGCCATCATCGACGTCCAGAACGGCAGCAGGACCACCACCGTCATCAGGTTCCTTGTGCGGGGCGAGACCCTCGTCATCGCGTACGCGTACGGGTAGGCGATGATCAGCGTGCAGACGCCGACGATCAGCGCGGTGACGAGCGTCCGCGTCAGCACGGTGACGGAGACGCCGTCGTCCAGCAGGCCGGTGTAGTTGCCCAGCCCGGCGGACGGGTCGGTGAAGCTCCGCCAGATGATGTTGCCGAGCGGGTAGCAGAAGAACACCAGCAGCAGCGCGGTGGCGGGCAGGATGAACCAGCCCGCCATCGCCCGCCGGGGCCGGCCGGCGAGGCCGGCCCCGGGAGCGACCGCAGGCGGCGGCGCCGAGGTGGTCGGGGCGCTCATCGGCGGATCACCCGGAGAGCCACGCGGTGTAGCGTTCGGTGACCTTGTCGAAGTTCTGGCCCCACCAGACGGAGTCGGACCGCACGACGCTGTCCTTGCGCTCCGGCGCGTACGCGTTGAGCTGCTGCTGGTACTGGTCGAACTTCGGCTGGACGCTCTCGCTGATCGGCAGCACCGACGCCAGCTCCGCCATCTTGGCCGACTGCTGGTCCCCGGACGCGGACGCGATGAACTTCATCGCGTTCTCCTTGTTCTTCGAGCCCTTGGGGATCACCAGGTCGTCCCAGTTCACGATCGTCTTGTCCCAGACGGGCTTGAACGGGGCGCCGGCCTTCAGCGCCTGGTAGGCGCGGGCGTTGAGCATCAGGCCCATGTCGATCTGCTTGTCGACCATCATCTGCTGCATCTGCCCGTAGGTCTTGGCGAACGTGGTGACCTTCTTGATCTGGTCGAGCTTCTTGAAGGCCCGGTCCAGGTCCAGCGGGTAGAGCTTGTCCTGCGGGACGCCGTCGCCCAGCAGCGCGGCCTCCAGGAGGCCGACGGAGATCTCCGGCGGGACGATCCGCTTGCCCGGGTACTTCTTCACGTCGAAGAAGTCGGCGATGGTGGTGGGCGGGTTCGCGCCGTACTTCTGCGTGTTGAACATGAAGATCGTGCTGTAGAAGAACGCGGGCACGCCGCAGTCGTTGACCGTCCCCGCCGGGAACTTGGTCTTGTCGATGACCGAGAAGTCGAGCTTCTCCAGGTACTTGCCGCAGTACTGCGCGGTCGCGGCGGCGCTGGTGTCGACGACGTCCCAGGTCACCTTCTTGGCCTCGACCATCGTCTTCATCTTGGCCTCGTCGACCGGGCCGTCGTTGCGGAACTTCACCCCGGTCTCGGCGGTGAACGGCTTCTGCCACGCCTCCGCCTGGTAGTCCTGGAACGGCGCGCCCGTGGAGACGAACGTCAGCGATTTGCCGTCGTCGTCGCTCGCGTTGCCGATGCTGCAGGCCGCGGCCGCAAGGGTCACGGCCAGGCCGGCGGCCGCGAATCTGGCCGTCCTGCCGGTCTTGCTTAGGTTGAGCCGCACGGTTTCCTCCGCAGGTCGTGTACGGGCCTCGCGTGTCCTGCCCCGTCAGGCCGCCGCGACGTGCTTGGTCAGGACACGGGCGAGCGTGTCCAGCTGTTGTTCGTCGATCACCAGGGGCGGTGAGAGGACGATGGTGTCGCCGGACGCCCGGACGATCACGCCGTCGGCGCGCGCGGCGGCCTGCACCCCCGCCGCGTCAGCGGCGGGGTCCAGTTCGACGCCGAGCATCATCCCGACGCCGCGCACCTCCAGGACGTGGTCCAGCCGTTCGAGCGGCTTCAACGCGTCGAGCAGCTTCCGGCCGAGCGTGTCGGCACGTTCCAGCAGCCCCTCGCGCTCCAGGATTCCGATGTTGGCCAGCGCCACCGCGGCGCCGACCGGGTGGCCGTTGTAGGTGAACCCGTGCAGGAACGAGGCGCCGTCGGCCAGCTCCAGCACGCGCTCGCCCGCGAGGACCGCTCCCATCGGGACATACCCGCTGGACAGGCCCTTAGCGGTCACGATGATGTCCGGTTCGACGCCGTACCGCTCGCAGCCGAACCAGTGGCCGATCCGGCCGAACGCGGTGACGACCTCGTCCAGGATCAGCAGGATGCCGTGGCGGCGCAGCACGTCCTGAACCCGCGGCCAGTAGTCGGCCGGGGGCGGCACCATGCCGCCGACGCCGAGCACCGGCTCGCCGACGAACGCGGCGATGTTGCCTGCGCCGACGCGCTCGATACGTTCCTCCAGCTCGGCGACCAGCGCGTCGGTGACGTCCGCGCCGCCGATGCCGTGCGGCTTGCCGAGGAACTCGATCCCCGGCATCAGCGGGCCGTAGCCCGCGCGCAGCCGGTCGATGCCGGTGGCGGCGAGCGAGCCGCCGCCCATCCCGTGGTAACCGCCGGTGCGCGCGAGGATCACGAAGCGCTCGGGCCGCCCGGCGTGGTGGTGGGCGAGCCGCGCCAGCTTGATCGCGGTCTCGTTGCCCTCCGACCCGCCGTTGGTGAAGAAGACCCGGCGCATGCTCGGCGGCGCCAGCTCCAGGAGGCGCTCGGCCAGCCGGATGGACGGCTCGTTCGAGTAGTCCCCGAAGGAGGAGTAGAACTCCAGCTTCGCCATCTGCTCGGCGGCGGCCTGCGCGAGCTCCGCGCGGCCGTGGCCGACCGGGCACTGCCACAGGCCGCAGGTGCCGTCGATGTAGGGCCTGCCCTGGACGTCCCAGACCACGGCGCCCTCGCCGCGGTCGAGGATCAGCGGTTCGGCCGGGGCCCCGATGACGCTGTGCGGGTGGATGACCGTCCGGGCGTCCAGGTCGGCGAGCCGCCGGGCGCGGTCGTCGTGCTCCTGGCCGGTGGGCCGGGTCGCCTGCTGTTCGATCGCCATTGGTGTCGCCCTCAGAGTTTGATCGCCACGGACTTGGTCTCCAGGTAGGCCTCGATGCCCTCGCTGCCGCCCTCGCGCTCAAGACCGCTGTTCTTCATCCCGCCGAACGGCAGCTCGGGCCGGACGGGGAACGCCTCGTTCACCGCCACCACCCCGAAGCTCAGCCGGTCGACGGCCCGCCACACCCGGGCCAGCCCCGACCCGAAGACGTAGGCGGCGAGCCCGTAGTCGGTGGCGTTGGCCCGCTGGATCGCCTCGTCGTCGTCGTCGAAGGCGTAGACGGGCAGGACTGGGCCGAACGTCTCCTCCGTGCTGATCAGCATGGTGTCGTCCGCGCCGGTCAGGACGGTCGGCTCGTAGAAGGCGCCGGTGAGCCCGGCGTCGCCCGGCACCCAGCGGCGCCCGCCGGCCGCGACCTCGGCGCCGCGCTTCACCGCGTCCACGACGTGCCGCTCGACCTTGTCCAGGCCGGCGAAGTCGATCAGCGGGCCGGTGGTGGTGCCCTCGGCGGCGCCGTGCCCGAGCCGCAGCGCCGCCACCTTCTCCAGCAGCAGGGCGAGGAACTCGTCGTGGACCGACCGGTGCACGAACAGCCGGTTGATCGCGATGCAGCTTTGCCCGGCGTTGGCGAACTTGGCCGCCGCGGCCGCGGCGGCCGCGGCGGGGAGGTCGGCGTCGTCGAACACGATGGCGGGGGAGTGGCCGCCCATCTCCAGGGACGTCCGGCGCAGGTGGTCGCGGGTGGACGCGAGCAGGCTCAGCCCCACCTCGGTGGAGCCGGTGAAGCTGACCTTGCGCAGCCGGCGGTCGGCCAGCAGCGCGCCCGCCACCTCCGCCGGACGGGTCGTGGTGAGCGACTGGAGCACCCCGCCGGGCAGCGCACCGGCCTCGGCGATCAGCCGGACCAGCTCGGTGCCGATCAGCGGGGTCTGCTCCGCGGGCTTGACGATCACGGGGCAGCCGGCGGCGAGCGCGAGGCCGACCTTGCGGACGAGCATGCTCGCGGGGAAGTTCCACGGCGTGATCGCCAGCGCCGGGCCGACCGGGGAGCGCAGGACCATCCCGGGGCCGCCGGCGGCGTCCGGGGCGACCCGGCCGTTGGCGCGGCGCGCCTCCTCGGCGGCCCATTCGAGCATCCGGGCCGAGCCCAGGACCTCGCCCCTGGCCTCCCCGAGCGGCTTGCCGTTCTCGCTGGTCATCAGGGCGGCGAGGGCGTCTGCCCGGGTGCGGATCCGGCCCGCCCCGGCGCGCAGCGCGGCGGAGCGCTCCTCGGCGGTCGTGCGGCGCCACGGCTCGGCGGCCGCGTCGGCGGCGTCGAGGGCGGCGAGCGCCTCCTGCGGCCCGGCGTCGGCGGCCTGCGCGATGACGTCGAGCGTCGCGGGATCCGTCACGTCGAAGGTCGCGGGTCCCGATTGCCACACTCCGTCGATGAGCAGCGTGGCTGACGGGTCTGCGGGCATGTTGCGGACCTCCCTGTGCCTTCGGTTACGCCGACCGTAATCGATTTCGCGTCAGTCTCGTCCTTGGGTGTTGTGTTTGTCAACACCTGGTCGCGGAGAGCCGACCTGGTTCGGCGCGGTCTTACAGTGGGGGCATGAACGCCCAACCGTCCCGCTCAGCGGACCCCGCCGCCGAGGACACCGAACTCATCCCCATCAGGGAGCTGCTGTCGTACCGGCTGCACCGGGTGGCGAACGCGCTCTCCCGCAGCGCCGCACTCCGCTACCGGCGGGAATTCGACGTCAGCCTCCAGGAGTGGCGGACCATCGCGCTGCTCGGGGCGGACGAGCCGCTGACCGTCAACCGGCTGGCCCGGCTGGCCGGCCTGGACAAGGCCCAGATGAGCCGGGTCGCGACCAAGCTCGCGGCGGCCGGCCTGGTCGAGCGGGAGCCCGGTCCCGGCCGCACCACCCAGCTCACCCTGACCCGCGGCGGGCGGTCCCTCTACCGGGGGCTCATCGCCGCCGCCAACGAGCGCAACAACGCCTTCCTCGTCTGCCTGACCCCTCTTGAGCAGGAAGTTCTCGACTCGGCGCTGCGCAAGCTCGCCACGCTTGCCAAGGCCCTGGAGCGCTCGGAGCGCTGATCCGGTCCGCGCCCCGGAGGGGCCCGCCGACGAGCGCGGGTGTTGATGTTGTCAACAGTAGGTTATATTCCTGCTGTGACGACCTGTTCGCCCTGACGACATCGACGCTCCCCTAGGAGGCGGACGCTGATGGCCGACCGCGCCACGATCTGCGAGTGCTTCGCCCGTGACGGGCTCCAGCACGAGACCGGCCACGTCCCGACCGGGGTGAAGCTCGACCTGATCGGCTCCTTCGCCGACGCGGGTTTCACGCGGATCGAAGCGACCAGCTACAGCCACCCGGAGCGCGTTCCGGCCTTCCGCGACGCGAGCGAGGTGCTCGCCGGGCTGCCCCGTCCGCCCGGCGTGTCGTACAAGGCGACGTGTCCGAATCCCCGCGCTGTGGAACGCGCCATCGCCGATCTGGACGCCGGGCACGGCGCCACCGAACTGAGCCTGCTCGTGTCCGCCACCGAGTCGCACACCCAGCGCAACATGCGCACCACGCGGGAGCGGCAGTGGGAGCGGGTGACCGAAATGGTGCGGCTCGCCGGCGGGCGGTTCCGGCTCGTCGGCGTGATCTCCGTGGCGTTCGGCTGCCCCTTCGAGGGCGCGGTGGACCCCGGCGTGGTCGCCTCCGACGCGGCCCGGTTCGCCGACCTCGGCGTCGACATGATCACCCTCGGCGACACCACCGGGCTCGCGACGCCGGCCGCCGTCAAGGACATGTTCGGCCGGATCCCGGCGGGCGGATCCGCACCCGCGCTCATCGCGCACTTCCACAACACCCGCGGCAGCGGGCTCGCGAACTGCGTCGCGGCGCTGGAGGCCGGCTGCCGCGACTTCGACAGCTCGCTCGGCGGCGTCGGCGGCCATCCCGCGCAGATCGAGTACGGCGGCGGCATGACCGGGAACGTCTGCACCGAGGACCTGGTGAACCTGCTGGAGTCCGAGGGCGTCGCCACCGGGCTCGACCTCGGCAAGGTCATGGCGGCGTCCGAGCGGTGCGAGCGGGCGCTCGGACGTCCCCTGCACAGCATGGTGGCCCGGGCCGGGTTCGGCCTGATCGGCGGAGAGCTTGCCGGCGGCGCGGCCGCCGGTGGAGAGGTGGAACGGAATGGCTGAGCCCGAGGTGCTGATCGTCGAGGACCACGGCGCGGTCCGGGTGCTGCGGATGAACCGTCCGGCCAAGCTCAACGCGCTGAACACGGAACTCACCCGGGCCCTGTACGACGCGCTGCGCGCCGCCGACGCCGACGACGCGGTCCGCGCCGTCGTCCTCACCGGCGCCGGACGGGGCTTCTGCGCCGGCGCCGACCTGAAGGAGTTCGCCGATCTGACGCCCGCCGACCAGCACGCCGTGATCCGCCGCGCCGAGCTGACGACCCGCGCCCAGATGATGCTGCAGCAGCTCACCAAGCCGATCGTCTCGGTCGTGCGGGGCCCGGCGATGGGCGGCGGCGCGGGCCTCGCGATCGGCTGCGACATGATGGTCGCGGCGACGGACGCGAAGTTCGGCTACCCGGAGGTGCGGCACTCGATCGTCCCGGCGATCGTGATGACCGGGCTGCAGCGCAACCTCGGCCGCAAGCTCGCCTTCGAGCTGATCAGCACCGGCCGCGTCCTGGACGCCCGGGAGCTGGCCGATCTCGGGCTCGCCAACCGGGTCGCCGACCCCGCGGACGCCGAGAAGGCCGGGCTGGAGATCGCGTCCGGCTGGGCCGAGGTGAACCCGCTCGCCATGGCCGCGGCCAAGAACCTGTTCTACCGCGTCGCCGACCTGCCGTTCGCGGAGGCCATGCGGACCGGCGGCGACGTCAACACGATCATGCGGGGGTTCCGGGGGGCGGGCTCATGAGGCCCCTGGACGGCGTCACCGTGGTGGACTTCAGCCGCGTCCTCGCCGGGCCCCTCGCCACCCAGATCCTCGCCGACCTCGGCGCCGAGGTGATCAAGATCGAGCGGCCGGGCGGCGGCGACGAGTCCCGGAGCTTCGAGCCGCGGCTGCCGGGCGGCGAGAGCGCCTACTTCTTCGCCTTCAACCGGGGCAAGCGGTCGGTCACGCTCAACCTGCGGACCCCGCGCGGGCAGGAGATCGCCCGCGACCTGGCCGCCCGCGCGGACGTGCTGGTGGAGAACTTCATGCCCGGCACGATGGACAAGCACGGGCTCGGCTACGAGGCGCTCGAAGCCCTCAACCCGGGCCTGATCTACATCTCCAGCACCGGTTTCGGCCAGTCCGGCCCGTACGCGGACCGGAAGGGGTACGACACCGTCTTCCAGGCGCTGTCCGGGATCATGTCGCTGACCGGCCACCCGGACACGCCGCCCGCCAAGGTCGGCATCCCCGTCTCCGACATGACCTCGGGCCTGTGGATCGTCATCTCCGCGCTGACCGGTCTCATGGAGCGGCGCGCCAGCGGTCGCGGCGGGCACGTGGACCTGGCGATGATGGACGTCCAGGCCAGCCTGCTGGCCCTCGCCGCCGCCCGGATCTTCGCCCTCGACGAGGACCCCGGGCGCACCGGAACCGCGCATCCCGGGCGCGTCCCGTCCGAGGCGTTCCGGTGCGCGGACGGCGGCTGGCTGCACATCAGCGGCAGCGACCAGCACTGGGCCCCGCTGTGCGGGGTGCTCGGCCTGCACGAGCTGGCCGCCGATCCGGCGCTCGCCGCCAACGAGGGGCGGCTCGCGCAGCGGGACCGCGTGAAGGCCGAGCTCACCGCCGCCGTCGGCCGCTGGCCCCGGGACGAGCTGGCGGAGGCGCTGCGGGCCGTGGACGTCCCCGCGGGCGAGGTGAAGTCCGCCCGCGAGGCGCTCGCCGACCCGCACATCGACGCCCGGCGCATGGTCGGCCACTTCGACCACCCCACCGAGGGCAGGTTCTCCGCACTCCGGACGCCGCTGCGCCTGGACGAGACCGAGTACCCCGAGCCGGGCGTCCCGCCGCTGCTCGGAGCCGACACCGACGCCGTGCTGACCGGGCTGCTGGGACTGGACCGGGCCGAGCTGGCCCGGCTACGCGAAGAAGGGACCATCTAGCGGTGAGCGACGAAGATCCGGTGCTGGTGCACGAGGCCGACGGTGTCGCGCAGGTCGTGCTCAACAGGCCGGAGGCGCGCAACGCGCTGAACCTCCCCATGTGCCACGGGCTGAGCGAGGCGTTCGCGCGCCTGGACGCCGACGACGGCGTCGGGGCCGTCCTGCTGCGGGCGGACGGGCCCGCGTTCTGCGCCGGGGCCGACCTCAAGGAGCGCGAGGGGCGCGACGAGGCCTGGGTCCGGCGCCGCCGCCTCGCCTCGTTCGCCGCGTACGAGGCGATCGAGCGGTGCTCGAAGCCCGTGGTCGCGCTGGTGCACGGCGCGGTCGTCGGGTCGGGCGGCGAGATCGCGATGTCGTGCGACTTCGTCGTCGCCGCCGACGACACCACGTTCCGTTTCCCCGAGCCGCACTGGGGCACGGTCGGTGCCACACAACGGCTGCAGCGCGTCATCGGCAAGCGCCGCGCGAAGGAACTGCTGTTCACAGCCCGGACGATGGCGGTCGACGAGGCCGCCGCCGTGGGCCTGGTGGCGAGGACGGTCCCCGCCGCCGAGCTGCCGGCCGTCGGCGAGCAGATCGCCGCGACGATCGCGAGCGCGCCCCGGCTGGCGATGTCGCTGACCAAGCAGGCGATCGACCTCGGCTCGGAGACCGACCTGCCCAAGGGGATCCGGATCGAGATGGCGGCGATCGAACGCTGCCTCGCGGACGGCGGATGGCGCGGCGGCGTCGAGGACTTCGCGAGCGCCATGCGCGAGAGCCGGAGCCGGGCGGCGGCGCAGGAGGGGAGCTGACCGATGGGACCGACGGGATCGACGGGACCGACGGGATCGCACGGCGTGCTGGACGGGGTGTGCCCGCTGACCGTCCACGAGGCGCTGCGCCGGGCCGCGGCCATCGCGCCGGACGTCGAGGCGGTCGTCGCCTCGCACGGCCGCGTCACCTACGCCGCGCTGGAGACCGAGGTCGCCGCCGTCCGCGCCGCGCTGTCGGCGGCGGGCGTCCGGCGCGGCGACCACGTGGCCGTCTGCCTGGGCAACGGCCCGGAGTGGGTCGCGCTGTTCCTGGCCATCGGGTCGCTGGGCGCGGTGACCGTCCCGATCAACACGCGGTGGCGGCCGCCGGAGATCGCGTACGCGCTGCGGCAGTCGCGGTCGTCGACGCTGTTCGTCGCCGACCGGTTCCTGAACGTCGACTTCATCGCCATGCTGCGGGAGATCTGCCCGGCCGTCGACGCCGGGCTGCCGGGCGCCGACCTGCCCGACCTGCGGTCGGTCGTCGTGCTCGGACGGACCGGCACCGCCGACGTCCCCGCCGCCGCCCGGTCCTGGCACGACTTCATGGCGGGCGCGGCGGGCCCGGTCGAGCCGTGCGGGACGCCCGACGACGTGCTGCTGATCCAGTACACGTCCGGGACGACGTCCCACCCGAAGGGCGTGCTGCTGACCCAGCTCAACATGTGCGGCGACGCGTTCTTCTCCGGCGAGCGGCTCGGGCTGCGCGCCGGTGACCGCTTCCACAGCGCGCGGCCGTTCTTCCACGCCGCGGGCAGCACGCTGACGGTGCTGGCCTGCGTCCAGCACGCCGCCACGGTCGTGACGATGGACCGGTTCGAGGCGGGGGAGGCGCTCCGGCTGATCGAGGAGGAGCGCTGCACCCACTTCTCCGGCAACGACACGATCGCCCTGATGCTGCTGAACCACCCGGACCGGTCCAAGCGGCGGCTCAAGCTGCGGGGCGCGTGGGCGGCGGCGTCGCCCGCCGTCGTCCGGCGGATCGTGGACGAGCTCGGCGCGTCCGAGTGCGTCGTCGGCTACGGGCTGTCGGAGGCGTCGCCGAACGTGGCGCAGTCGGCCTGGTGGGAGCCCGAGGACGTCCGGGCGAGCGGCCGGATGCTGCCCGAGCCCGGCGTCGAGGTCCGTATCCAGGACCCGGAGACCGGGCGCGACCTCCCGGCGGGGGACGTCGGCGAGATCCTCGTCCGGGGCTGGAACGTGATGCGCGGCTACTACGCCATGCCCGCCGAGACCGCGGAGGCGCTGTCGCCGGACGGCTGGCTGCGCACCGGCGACCTCGGCAGGCTCGGCGGCGACGGCCGCCTCGAGTTCGTCGGGCGGGCCAAGGAGCTGATCCGCGTCGGCGGCGAGAACGTCGCGCCGACCGAGGTCGAGGACGTCCTGCACGGCCATCCCAAGATCAAGCAGGCGGCGGTCGTCGGGGTCCCGGACGAGCGCCTGATCGAGGTGCCGTTCGCGTTCGTCGTCCTCGCGGAGGGCTGCGCGGCCGAGCCGGAGGAGATCATCGCCTGGACGCGCGAGCGCCTCGCCCGCTTCAAGGTGCCGCACCACGTCCGGGTGGTCGCGGGCTTCGAGGAGTTCGGGATGACGGCCAGCTCCAAGGTCCAGAAGCGGCATCTCGCCGAGCACGCCCGCCGCCTGCTCGACTCGGTGGAGACGAAATGAACGGCGCCGCGCGGATCGAGACGGCGGTCACGCGCCTGCTGGGCTGCGACCTGCCGATCGTCCAGGCGGGCATGTCGTGGGCGTCGTCGAACTCGGCGCTGCCGCTCGCGGTGTCGAACGCGGGCGGCCTCGGCGTGATCGGCGCGGGCCCGATGCGGCTGCCCGACCTCGACCGCGCGATCACCGAGGTCGCGGCCGGCACGGATCGTCCGTACGCGGTGAACCTGCCGCTGTACCGCAAGGGCGCGGACGAGGCCATGGACCTGCTCGCGGCCAAGCGCGTCCCGATCCTGATCGCGTCCCAGGGCGGCCCGCAGCGGTACCTGCGCCGCTTCCAGGACCTCGGGACGATCTGCCTGCACGTCGTCGCCACCGAGGAGCACGCGGCCAAGGCGGTGGACGCCGGGGTCGACGGCCTCATCGTCGTCGGCGCGGAGGCGGGCGGCCACCCGCCCGCCGGGCTCGTGTCCACGCTGGTCACGGTCAGGGCGGTGGCCCGGCGGTTCCCGACCGCGCCGATCATCGCGTCGGGCGGGTTCGCAGACGGGGCCGGGCTGGCCGCGGCGCTGTCCCTCGGCGCCGGTGCCGCGCAGTTCGGCACGAGGTTCATCGCCAGCGCCGAGTCGAACGTCCACCCCGCCTACAAGGAGGCCGTCCTCGCCGCCGGGACCGGCGACACCCGCACCGTGGGCCGCGGCCTCGGCATGATCCGGGTCCTGGCCAACGACTTCGCCGGCCGCATGGCGGAGCTGGAGCACGCCGGCACTGACCTGGAACGCCGCCGGGCCGAGTTCACCGCGTCCAGCCTGAAGGACGCGGCCGTCGGCGGCGACGTCGCGGGCGGCAAGGTCGAGATGGGCCAGTCCGCCGGTCTGGTCGACGCGGTCCTCCCGGCCGCGCGGATCGTCCGGCTGCTCGTCGAGGAGTACGCCGCCGTGCTCGGCCGGCTGCCGGAGGTGCGGCCCGCCGGCGACCGCCCCGCCCGTCCTCCCGCCACACCGCTCCCCGCCTGGTAGCCCGCACACCCGCAGACCCGTCCACCAGCCTGCCCCGCCAGCCTCCCGCCACCCACGAACTCGGGGGAAAGTCAGCCGACATCAAGATCTGGGAGGTCTTGAGTGACGACCAACGACGACGACAGAGCCGAGCGGGTAACGTCCGCTCCGAGAATCGGGCGCAGAGGACTCCTGGGAGGTGCCACGGTGCTGGCCGCCAGTGGCGCGGTGTTCGCCGCCGGCGGCGGGACGGCCGCCGCGGGCGGATCCGACCAGCCTCCACTCAAGATCATTCCCATTCCCGAGCAGGTGCCGGCCCGCGAGGGCCACGCGCCGGTGCCCGGCGGACGCCTCTGGTACTGGGACACCGGAGGCCGCGGCACCCCCATCGTCTTCATGCACCCCGGCAGCGGCAGCGGCGAGATCTGGCCGTACCAGCAGCCCTACTTCGCCAAGGCCGGCCACCGCGTCATCGGCTTCTCGATGCGCGGCAAGTACGGGTCGAGCGCGCCGGACCCCGACGACCCGGGAACCGGCGCGGCCGACCTGCACGCACTGCTCCAGTTCCTCGGCATCGACCGGTTCCACCTCGTCGGCGTGGCCTACGGCGGGGGAGTGGCGCTCGACTACGCGCTGCTGCATGAGGAGCGGCTCCTCAGCCTCTCGATCAGCGGCAGCCTGACCAGCGTGACGAACCAGGACTACGTCGACATGCTGCGGCGGCTGCGGCCCACGGGCTTCAACGACATGCCGTCGTCCTTCATCGAGTTGGGGCCGTCCTACCGGGCGCTCAACCCGGAGGGGATGCACGCTTGGGAGGAGATCCACGACCGGGCCTCGACCAGCGACGTCGGGCAGCCGTACGCCACCAGCCCCACCTGGGCGGACGTGGAGCGGCTGAGAGTGCCCACCCTGCTGCTGTGGGGGGACGGCGACCTCTACAGCCCGCCGTCCGTGCAGCGGGTCATGGCGAGCCATTTCCGCAACGTGGAGACGGTCGTCGCCGACGAATGCGGGCACGCGCCGCACTGGGAACGGTCGGACGTCTACAACCCCGTCCTGCGCAAATTCCTGCGCAAGCATTCGCGCTGACGACGCGCTAGTGCCGGGGAGCCCGATCCCGTTGCGGGCTCCCCGGTCCGCTCACTGCAGTTGGGGGATGACCTCGGCGGCGAGCCGCTCCATCTGCTCCGCGTCGTCCCAGAGCGGGGTGAACAGGACCAGCTCGGCGCCCGCGTCCATCACCTCGCGCACTCCCTGAACGCATTCGTCGGCAGGGCCGAACACGGCGACGGAGAGCAGGTCGTCCCGCGCGTAGAACCGCTCCAGGGTGGCGGCAGCCCGCTTCCGTGCGCGGGCCCTGTCGTCGTCCACCCCGATGTAGACGCGCTTGGCGATCGGGAAGCCCGCGGCGTCGCGCCCCTGCTCCGCCAGCGCCTCCCGGACGGTGCGGACCTGGTCGATGAACTGCCCGGTCGTCGCGGACCCGGCGCCGAAGAAGCCGTCGCCGTGCCGGACGGCGCGCCGCAGCGCGTTCGGGTGCCGGGCGCCGAACCAGACCGGGGGATGGGGCTTCTGGAACGGCTTGGGCTCCATCGCCGCGCCGTCGAGCTGCCAGAAGCGGCCGTCGAAGGTGATGCGCGGACGCGTCCAGCACGCCTTCATCAGCTCCACCCCCTCGGTGAAGCGCGCGACGCGGCTGTCCGCGTCGACGGCGAACGCCGACAGCGTCCGGCCGCCCCCGCCGACCCCGACGCCGACGTCCACGCGGCCCCGGCTGAGCTGGTCCAGCGTGCTGAGGCTCTTGGCCAGGTGGACGGGGCTGTGCAGGGTGCTCACGAACACCGCGCAGCCGAGCCGGATCCGCTCGGTGCACGCCGCCGCGTAGGTCATCGTTTCGAGGGGGCTCGACCGGGACGCCGTCCCGAGCACCTGTTCCTGCGTCCAGGCGCCGTCGAAGCCGAGCGCCTCGGCCCGTCGCAGAAAGGCGCGGAAGCCGGCCGGGTCGAACTCGCCGTCGGGGAGGTCCTGCGGAATGGAGATCGCGAAGCGCATCTCTCCGATTTTAACGATCTTCCACGCCCGTGACCAGGCCGGATGGCAGCCACAGCCAGGCTTTCGCGCGCCGGATCTCCTTGCAGCTCACCCGGAGCGGCCGGTAGGCGGACAGGGCGCCGCGTCCGCCGCCGCGCAGCACGGCCTCCGTGTACAACGTGTCGGACGTGATCACGCCGAGGTCCGCGCCGGCGGCCCGGAGCGCCTCCTTGAACGAGCGCGCCTCAAGGAGCCGGAACAGGTGCATCGTGGCGGGGCTGAAAACGCCGTAGGCGTCGCGCTCCACGTAGCCGTGGTGGACGGCCATGCGCAGCCGCAGCCGGGCGGCGTCGTCCGCGAACCGGTTGTGGCCGCGCAGGATGACCGCCAGGTGGTGCGCCAGCCGGTCGAGGCAGTGGACGGGATCGACCTCCGCGGGCGCGACGATCAGTGCCCCGTCGCCGCGGTCCTCGCAGCGGCAGCGTCGCCACGGCAGTTCCGCCGCGGCGAACGCCTCGCCGAGCCGCCCGTACATCTCGCGGCGGACGCGCCGCTGGGTCGCGGTGTCCCGGCAGCGCCGTCCGAAACCGGCGATGTCGACGGCGATCACCGTCGTGTTAGCACGGGACGCGGGAAAGGGGTCGGGGCGCACATCCTCCAATTGATCGTCGGCCCAGAATTCGATCAGTTCGGCGGGTGTCAGCTCGCTGATCGGCGCATTGCGCAGGACGCGTCCGGTGCGGGCGGCCCAGGTGGTGAACAGCGACATCGCCAGCACTGCGGTGTCGACGGTCGACCAGCACGGTTCCGCCGTCCGGCCGTGATCGTCCGGGGGGCGCATCGGCAGCGGCAGGGGAGGAGCGGCGTCCCGCAGCATCGTTGTTCTCTCCTTCGCTCGAAGTGCGGGCACCACTCTGGCCGTGGGTCGCGGCGTCGCGCGCGGGGGTGGGATGAGTTGGGACGCCGCTCGAAATTCTGATGTTTATCACTAATGCCCAATTTGTCCGCGTTCGTGGGGCGGTGGTGGGCCGGAATTCCCGCTCCTGTCCGCCGGTTTCCAATGTGTACGGTTATCTCAAGACGGCGGACGGAAGGCGGCGGAAATGGATCATGGAATCGTCCAGTGACGACCCGGCGGTCGTTCTCGCGCGTTTCCTCTCGGGCCTCAACGACATCTGGATCCAGGCGGGGCCGCCGAGCTACGCGGAGGTGGAGGCGCTGTCGCGGAAGTTCGCCACTCCGGTGCAGGGGCGCACGCTGCGGGTGGAGGAGCTCAAGCGGTCCACGATCCAGCGCATCCTGTCGCGGCAGGGGAAGACGCTGCCGAAATGGCCGTGGGTGGCGTCCCTGGTGACCGTGCTGCGGGTGATCGCGTCCCAGAACGGGGTCGCCCCGGACGACCTCGGCACCCTCGACGAGTGGAAGGCCAGGTACGAGGAGGCGTGGCGCCGGTTCAACGGACGTCCACGGGAGACGCCGTCCTCGACCGGCGAACCTTTCGATGGTGCGGCGGTGCGCGCGGCGGCCGTGCCGCAGCGGGTCTCGGTGCCGGACGTCCGGACCGGGACCCGGCACCCGGCCGGAAACCGCCCGCCGGGTGGGGCGCAGGGGCGTGACCAGGCGATCGAGGAGCACGCCGGGCTGCACGCGCTGGCGCGGCGCTTCAAGACGGCGGGCTGGTGGCGGCGGTACCGGGACGTGGTGCCCGAATGGGCGGAGCTCTACCTCGATCTGGAGCGGGCGGCACGGCTGGTCCAGGCGTACGAGATCCAATTCGTTCCCGGCCTCCTGCAAACACCGCAATATGCCGAGGCGGTCATCCGCCTGGAACACGGCGCGGCTCCCGAGACGCAGATCAACCGCCGCGTCGAATTGCGAATGCTGCGGCAGAAGAGGCTGTGGGGCCCGAACCCGCCGCGTTTGTGGGCCATCCTGGACGAGGCGATGCTGCGCCGCGAATACGGCGGCCCCGCCACGATGCGCGCTCAGCTGGAGTACCTGCTGAAGGTCTCCTACCTGCCGAATGTCGGGATACAGGTGATGCCGCTGAGTAAAGGCGGGTACGCCGCCGCCGGCGGGCCGATCACCGCCCTGCGCTTCGCCGAGGAACGGCTGCCCGACGTGATCTACCTCGAACGGCTCGGCGGCGCGGATTACCCCACCGGGCCCGCGGACATGCTGCATTTCGGCCAGGTACTCGACCGCCTCAGCATCGAGGCCGCAACTCCCGACGAGACCCGCGACATGCTGCGCCGTCTTTGCTCCGGCAAGTGACATATCGGGAAGTGGCCGTCCGGCGGGTTGTCACCTCGCCGTCCGCTTGATTTCCTGACGCGGAACAGATTCCCGTGAAGCCCCCCGCTTCCCCGGTGAGCGCGGCGGGGCCCGCACCGATGGAGGCTGCGATGAGTTCCGGCGATGACGCGTTCTCCTGGCGCGAGGCCGAAAAGGACCTGCTGGCGGGGATCGACGCGTCCGTGCCGCACTCCGCCCGCATCTGGAACTACTGGATGGGCGGAAAGGACAACTATCCCATCGACCAGGAGGCCGGCGAGCAGTTCGCCGCGATCTACCCGGCCATCAAGGACATGGCCCGCGTCTCCCGGTACTTCATCTCCCGGGTCGTCCGGCATCTGGCCGCGGACGAGGGAATCCGGCAGTTCCTCGACATCGGCACCGGGCTGCCGAGCCACGACAACACCCACGAGGTCGCGCAGCGGGTCGCCCCCGAATCCCGCATCGTCTACGTCGACAACGACCCGCTGGTCCTCGCCCATGCGCGGGTCCTTCTGACGAGCAACCGGGTGGAGGGCACCGACTACATCGACGCCGATCTGAACGAGCCGGAAGCCGTCCTCGACGTCGCCCGGACGAAACTCGACTTCGACCGTCCGATCGCCCTGATGCTGATGGGCGTGCTGGGACACGTCCCGATTACCGAGGACGACGAACGCGCCCGTTCGATCATCGACCGGCTCACGGCCGCACTGCCCCCTGAAAGCTTCCTCGCCGTGTACGACGGCACCGACACCGACCTCGCGTATGTGGAGGCCATCCGCCTTTACAACGAGGGCGGGTCCGTCCCCTACCATCTGCGCAGCCCCGAGCAGATCACCCGTTTCCTGGACGGCCTGGAACCGGTCGATCCGGGTGTCGTGCAGATTCACCGATGGCGTCCCGAGCACAATCCGCTCGCCCCTTCCGCGGTCGTGGACGCCTGGGGCGGAGTGGCCAAGAAGACCGCATGACCGAATCGGGGGGCGGCCGAAACCCCCCCCCCCCCCGA